>CAVULJ010000004.1:0-346884 GCA_963742215.1 uncultured Alphaproteobacteria bacterium | reverse complement strand
GATGTGTATACTACTAATGATACTGCGACAGTCTATGTCTGTGGTCCTATCAATACTTGGACAGTTGTTGGCGGAGCAGGTGGCGGAATTTCATCTTGCATCAATGGTAATTTAGTAGTGGCGAATGGTCCCACAACGGGAACAGTGTTTTCCCCCATTGTTGCAGCGAATGTTGCTCAAACGAATGTTATAAATACCTTTACACAACCCCAAATCTTGTGTGGGCCTTCACCCTGGGGTAGATGTAGATTGTTACGGCGCAAGACAAATCAATCCTCAAAGTTATACTACAACTGGAACAATTTCCTCAAGTTCTTATTCCTTATCCGTTGTGGCAGCCGTTCAATTCCACAATGGGGACGGTATTTCAATTTATGGTGCGGGAGCAACGAATACACTTTCCACCCCTTCAGCACCCACTGTAACCCCCAGTCAAGCAGCCGGGCCTACTGGTTCTGCTCTTGTGAAGAATGTCCTTCCTGGAAGTACATCATATAGTTATAAGTGTGTGGCTTTGGGAACTTGGTCAGCATCAGCAGGAAGTAATCTGGCGGGGCGTTGATACTATAGCTAGTACTGTGGGTAATCTATTTCAACTCGGAATACTTTAGGACTGCAAGCTATAACAATTACAAGCGAATCAGAAACTGCTGGAGTGGAGCTGTCAAGCCACGGGGCATGGATTAGTAGTCTGGAGTTGAAATACAACTTAGTGGGACATCAAATGACGGAAATTTTGGTGGTTCCTTTATAGTCAATTCAGTTATAGATGCAAATACTTTTACTTACCTCTCCCAGTAAATACACCTACCGCTGCTACTGCTACGGGAGGAACACTCAATTATTATAATGAGAATCGAGTAACATGCCCTTCGGTTCCAAGTGGTGGTTGGGGTTACGCCATATATGGGCGTACTTCTGCTGCGTATGATTTAATTGGACAGACTATCCCCGGTTCTAATACTTGGGATGATTTTGGAAGCCCTCTTGTTGATGAATTGAATCCTTACGGTTGGCTCCCTTTTACAGCACCAGCAGCAGCACAGAATGGAGTTCTAACCACAACTATCAGTTCTGGAGGAGGAACAACTGCTCTAACTCTCGTAACGGCTGCTTCTAATTCTACGAGTGGATCGTTTGTTACCTTTGATGATGTACCAGCAATTAGGGCTGCTATGGTAGTGGCTCTAAATTCATCTTCAAGAGTTTATTTTCCGGTTGCAACATAGAACTATACCTATGTAATTGGTTCCTATTTCTCTACTTCGGCTATGTACGGCTATAGCCAAGCATTTGATCTCTGTGGTATCCTTTATCTAGATGACCCCATGGAGATAGATGGCGGGGCTGATATAGGTGGTAGTTGCTCCGGCTCAACTGGGGTTCCCTCACAGGGAATAGCAGATGGTGGAAGAATTACTGTAAATACTGCCTATCCTGGTTTGTACGGTAAATAGCGCCAGTGCTCTCTTTTTTGACAAACTTAAAGTAGGTCCAAGTTTGAAACACTTATAATAACATGCTTGGCGTATACTTTAATGGGGGAGATTATCTTACTTGGAATGATAGTTATTTTACAACAAACAATGATAACACGGATTATATGGGGAGAGCATTACTGTTTAATGGTGTAGGTTCGATAACACTAGGAAGTCATCCGTTCGAGGGAGGACCGGCCCAATCGGGGGGACCGACTACTTCTACTACCGGATTGATTCAATTCATGGGAAATAGTGGTGGTTGGACATCAATGCCAGGTAAAAGTAGTTTTAACCGTCGAGGCATTGTATTCGCAGATGAAGCTACTGCGTTGTATGCTGAAAATATTTGGGATCAAGGACCCATAACACCATTTCTCGTAACTGCAAGTCCCGATGATGGATTATGTGCTGCTGGTTTAACTGGAGTTACGTTAAACGGTGTGACTATGGACTCTTCTTCTCAAGCTGTGTTTGGGAACCTTTGTGGGAAGATATTTGAAGGTACTGTTCAGTTAAATGCGCCTGCCGTAGATAGTACGGCATCAATAACGGGTGCTCCAATTGGAAATTTGGTATCTTTTGATAATATTCCAGGTCAAAAGACAAATACTTTTTCATGTAGCACTGGACAACCTAATACGAATTGGTCTGCCGGAGTATCTGGGCAATATGGTCAATTATGCTCTGCTGCTAGATTCTATTCTCCTCAACCTAATCCCGGTTCTTTCTTTCTTAGAAGCAGGAACCTGGAACTCCAGTTTCCACGTTGCAATCGGGGGCTTTAACAATTGGAACACCGATTACTTATAAAGTGAATGCGAATTTTCCAAATGGTGGAACTAGTTCGTTAATTGGGCCGAGCAATAGAGCGTCACCTACATCGGGGAATCAAACGGTTTCGATTACTTGGGCTGCTACTCAGGCGCATCGAGTTACACTGTTTGGAGGCCCTCAGGAGCACTTAGTAGTTGTCATCTTATAACTTCCACTACTTGCGTAGACGATGGTTCTGGAACGGGATTAGGCTCTACTGGAATTAGCGGTCCTTCTGATGGTTGTCCTAGTATGGGTCCAAATGGATTATACTCTTGCTTTAGCGTTTCTCCGATTTATGGCACCGTAGCCATGTTGGATCAAACGGGAGTATCTACCGCTAATTCTGGAAGTGCTCAAAACATTCTTGCATCTACTTCTGCTGCCGGAAAGTACAGGGTTAGCGTCTATGCAGATGAATCAGCAGGCTGTACTACAGTAGGATCAGGAGCACTCACAGTAGTTCTGAATTGGACGGATGCTACGCACGGAAGAGTTAGTGCAACCCTTACTCTTACACCAGGAACAGCAGCTACCGGAACTGGAAGTTTTGTGAATCAATCAAACGATATATGGGCTGCTGCCTCCTCTGCTATAACAGTTACGGATACCTACGTTGCCTGCATGACTGGGATGTGGACTTACGATCAACACGCGACGGTAGAGCGCATCGAGTAGCGTTATCCGATGCCGCACACGAAACAAAAAAGATTCAGAGCGGCGCAGCGTCACAGTAGGATGAGCAAGGAACCGAAGCAAATGACCGGGAGAACCGCACACGCTTCAAACCTCCGGTTATGTCGGTGTTTTGATGAAAATTTTGTACTGCAGGTTTGGAACAAGACTTTTCGAAATCTTAGATAGAGAGAAAAATGTTAACTGCACCTAGCGCAATCATTCTCGGACAGAGTATTGGCTTGGCGAGGTGGGGGCGGTGGAACTGGAACTGTTCGTTCCGTTTCTTTCACCGGCGATGGGATTTTATTCCAAGCCACTGCCGGTACTCCCGTCACGATTTCGGGAACCCTTACTCCAGTAACACTGACCCATACCGCATGGCAGCGGTTACGCTGCGATATCTATGAGGCGTTTACGTTGTGATATCTTTCCGCTAACACACTCAAATATCTATGAAATCTTCTTTCTTGCGAATCTTTGTTTGCGAAATCGCGCATAGGAAGCGCGCTTGCACTTTCGACAAGAAATTTTACCGTCGCATTGCAGAAAAATTTTTAGTGACGAGTTTTCAATACGATGCTTCAGATTTGCTGATGCGAATTTAATTCGCGCTGTTGACACCCGTGCGGTTTTTGCGGCATTGCCTCGCGTGCGGGCGCGCTGTGGCGCATTGCGTCGAGCGTCCCGCGCTTCCAAAAAATCAAAGAATTCCGCACTCGGGGAGTACCGTCATTGCGACGCACGAAGCAATCCAGCGCTTGTGCATGCCGCCCCTGGATTGCTTCATCGATGCGTTCCGCAATGACGGATCCGTGATTGCGCGCAGCGCATTTATTGGAAAGCGTTGCGCGATGGCAGACAGCGAATTCACCAATGTACGTGGAACCGTGAAATTCTATAACGAGGCCAAGGGCAAGACGCCACTGACAAAACCCAATCCCGCCGTCATCACTACGCTGGAGCAGGGCGCCGAAGTGCTCGACGAGTTGCAGTCGACCGCGCCGGTCATGGTGGCGTGCGCGCCGGCCGCCAACGCGGCGAAGCAGGATGTGCTCACCTTCGTCAGCACCGTGCTGGCCGGCGTAGCGGTGAAGGCCGCGACCGCCGGCGTATTGCCGTAAAGATTTTCGGCAGGAGCAACGGAGAACGGCATGCCCGGTAAGCTGGATGAGATCAGCCGTGCCATAGGTTCGCTCGAAACCAGTGTGCGTGAGTTGCAGCGGCAGATTGCGGAGAACCGGGAGCTTCAGCTCAGGCGGCATGAAGACAACTCGGCCGCGTTTCGCGATCTCGCGGCCAAGATCGACCTGCATGCCGCCTCCGTCGAGATGATCAGGCCTACGGTCGCGGCTTTGGAGCTTTCGCGTTCGAAGCTCGCTACTTGGGCGACCGTGGGTTTTACCGTGGCGATCGTGGCCGGATGGTTCGTTGAAGCCTTTTTCAAGTGGATTTTCGAGAGGGTATTTTCGCATTTTCAATGATGCGACGCGTTCGGATTTTCGTGAGCCCGATACCGTCACGCGCGGCCACAGCTTTGCTATGCTGCCCCGATGCTTCAGTCCCTCGAACGCGACACGCGGCATGCGTCTTTTATTATTCTCCTCATTGTCGCCCTCTGGGCGACCTGCGCCTACGGGCTGGCACCGTTCGTCTGGCGGCATTTTGAGCACCAGCGCGGCCTCGCCGGCCTGACCATGGTGACGTACACCCGCGCTGGCGTCCCCGGCGATCCGATCAATGTCGGCCTGGTCGGATCGAAGGAAGATGTGTTGTGCGCGATGAATTCGGCTGGCTGGTATCCGGCCGATCCGGTCACGCTGCGCTCAAGCATTGAGATTGTCGGCAGCGTGCTGCTCGACCGGCCGTATCGCGATGCGCCGGTTAGCACTCTGATGTTCCAGAACAAACGCGAGGATCTGGCGTTTGAAAAGCCCGTGGGCAAAAGCGCCGACCGCCGGCACCACGTGCGGTTTTGGGAAGCGCTCGACCGCGGCGAGGAGGGGCGGGCGGTGTGGCTCGGCGCCATCACCTTCGATCGCGGCGTCGGAATAAGTCATGACGACGGCAGGATCACCCATCACATCGCGCCGGATGTCGACAGCGAGCGCGACCTGCTGACTGACGATCTTGAGGCCGCGAAAGTCGTGACGACGATTTATGAGGTCACCGGCACCGGTCCGATCCTGAACGGCCGCAACGGCGAGGGCGATCCCTATTTCACCGACGGCGAAATCAAGATTTCGGTGCTGGTCGAAGGCTGCAACCAGCACAGCGCCACCGTCTCCCAACTCGCCAATCCCCCTCTCATAGACTTGAAAAACGACGTCTGGTCCGTGGCGGCCAGGCTGCTTTTGCCGCAGACGGCAGCGCCGCCGGCAAATCAGGGGAATTGACCTGATCCTGCTGTCGAGTAACCTTCTGTTAACCCTTTGAACTCCACGTTGCCCCTTATCGGGCAGCGATTTTGGTCATGGCGATCGGTGGCAAGCATTCTCATCTGGATGGCTGGCAGCATCAGGCCAAACAGCTGACGCTTAAACACACCGCCATTCCCAAATTGCCCCGGATCCCAACCGCGCCGTCCTCGCGTCATCAGGTGCCCGACGCGGCGCCACGGCCCACTTCATTGGCAGCGGACGCCGATCGCCCTTCGATTGCGCGGCCCCTCGATGAGAGCCGCGACCACGTCGGGACGACCGCTGCTCAACCGTTCTCCAGGGAAGAAACACTGGAATGGATTCGGAATACGCGAAAGGCAGTGCTCACGGTCCGCGTTGAGCGGGCGAGGGCAGCGGACGAGCGGATTGCCGAACTTGAGGCCAGTCTTGAAGCTACGTTTGCGCGCGTGGTTTTTCTGGAAAACGAAAATCAGTCGCTTCAGAATTCCCTCGACCTGACCGTCGACGAAAATCTGGACCTCGCCAGGCGCGTGGCCGAAATCGAAACCAGAGACGATGAGGTGCGCTCGAAGCTGCAAAGCTCCGAAATGACGCGCTCAGAATATGAGCTGGCGGCCGTAGCAGCCGAGCGCAAAATCGAACTGCTGCAAAACCTCGTTCGGGTGAAGGAGACGCGGCTGCAAAAGCTCGATCAGGCGCGCAAAAAGATGCAGCTGGACACCGGCAAGCTGCTCGCGACAACCAAGTCGCGCGATCAGGCCCTGGCGGATGCCGAACAGCGGATTTCGATTCTGACCGAACTGTTTGAAAAACTCGAACTCAGTCTCGAGACCGGAAAGACCGAAGCCGCCAGCCAGGACATCCACCTGGCCATCAATCCGCGGCAGCCTCGTCAGAGAGAAGTCTGGCCGCCCGCGCAGAACCCCAGCCGCCAATCCAGCTGTGGCAGCGCGCATTGGATACCGACGATTGGCTGCTCGCCGGCCCGATGAAAGCGTAGCTGCAGAAAGTTCCAAAATCATTTGCTCTTGTCTTCTCTCGGCTTTGCTGTCATCGGGTGCGGGGCGCGGTTTCAGATTCCGAAATCGATTTAGCCACTTATCGCTTGTGCCTGCGGCATTTGCGTAAGTTCAATAATAGGAAGAATATAAAATGAAAAGTCGTGTTCTCACTGTTGTTTCGATCTTGACGTTATGGTCCGCCGGCGTAGCATTCGCCGCCGATGAGTATAATGACGTGCCCGCCGGCGACTCGCAGTCGCGGCCTGGCATGAAATTTTCGATGAACAAGTATGACGGCGGCGAGATTTCGAGCCCCATTCACGGTCAGACCAAAGCGCAGGCATGGTGCACCTGCATGTGGAATGAGACGCTGATAATTTCATGGAGACCTGGCGAAATTCTCCGAGACCGACAAGGGCGCAAAGATGAATGCGGTTTGTGAGAAATACTCGAATTGGGGAATACTGAGCCTCACAGTCGCAGACGGGCATGAATGCTCTCGGAGATGATCGGGAAGGCCCGGCAGGGATGCCGGGCCTTTTAATTATGATCGAGACGCTACGCTATTTCGATGGCTCCGCGCCCGGTCCAATCCTGGCCGTTAATCTTGGATTCAAGCGATTTCGTGCACCGCGACAAAGATGTCTTCGAGTTGCGGCGGCTGCGCGACAAAGCCATCGTCGCACAGGAAGCGCGAGAACGTGTTCAGCGTGGTGCGGTTCGCCTCAAGGCCGTAAGGCCACGGATCGGGACCGAACACCTGTTCGAGTTCGGCCAGATGATCGAAAAGCCACGGCAGCATGAAGCGCAGCGCCGCGGTATATTTCATCCCGGTTTGCGCGGCCGTCTTGGCAGCGGTGCAGGCCTGAAACAGCGCGTCGGCGAGCCGGGGATGCTGGCGGTGCAGGTCTTCGCGAAGCACCAGGGCATGCATGATCGGGAACACGCCGCTTTGCCGATAATAGGCGCGCTCGACCGCGTGATAATCCGGAAACAGCCGCACGACCTGCTCGCTGCCAAGCGAGTTGGGCTGCATCAGCGCCAATCAGCGCGTCGATGTCGCCGCGCGCCAGCATGGCGCTCAGCGTATCAGCCGCGCCGATCGAGCGGATGTTGAGCGGCCGCGACGGGCGAAAGCTGGTGGCGTGCCCACCGGCAACGCCAGGGCTGTTCACGCCGCCCTCAAACCAGCTGACTGAATCGAGATCGACTCCGTAGCTGCTGCGAAGATGGCCGCGGATCCAGACTGCCGCCGTCATCTGATAGCCCTGAACCCCGATCCGGCGCCCGGCGAGATCCTGTGGCGAGCGGATGCCGGACGCCCGGTTCACAAAAATGAATCCGTGCCTGAACATGCGTGACGGAAACACCGGCAGTGTCACGAAGCGCGCCGTGCCTGCGGCGCCGAGAACAAAACAATGGGTGAGCGACATTTCGGCGACATCGAATTCGCCATCTTTTAGCATGCGGCTGAAGATTTCGAGCGGCCGCTGGATGATCTTCGGCGCGAGATCGGCGCCGTCGACAACGACCGAGCCGTCGTAGAGCGCCTGCATCCGATCGTAGGGGCCGCAGGCGAAACTCAGCGTCGGCCTGGTCATCGCGACAGCCAAATTTTTAGTGAATTCGCATCGGCAGGCTTTGCAGCCGCAATTCGCCGACGGCGCCGCCATACACCGGCTTGAAATTCGGCTCGCGGATGTGCGCTTGCGGAAACCGGGTCAAAAGCTGCTTCAGTGCAATAGTGAGCGTCGAGCGCCCGAGGATATTGCCGATGCAATGGTGAGGCCCCGCGCCGAACGACATGATGCGCTGCGGCTTGCGGTGAATGTCGAAACGCAGCGGATCGGGAAACGCGTCGGGATCGTAATTCGGCGAAAGCGGTGAGGGGCGCACCACCGTTCCCTTCGGAATTCGGCGTGCCGCCGACTTCGGTGTCCTTGGTCGCGATCCGCGGAAACGTGAAGTAGCCGTTGCTGCCGAGGCGAAGGCACTCTTCGAGCGCGTCTTCGATCAAATCCGGATTTGCGATCAGTTCGCGGCGCTGGTCGTCGTGGGTGTACAGCAGATAAAGCGCGCCGCCGGCGGCGCGGCTGGTGGCCGACAGCGATGCGCCGCAGATGCCGAAAATCTGGTCGAACAGTTCGCGGTCGGAGAGCTTGTCGCCCTGGTCGCGCGCATTGACCAGGTCACTGATGAAGTCGGGGTGCGGGCTGACCCGGCGCTCCTCGATGATGACCCTGATCTCGTCCATGGCGCGGTCGAACGCCTGCCGCAGCTCCGGCGCCCAGGACTCGCCCGGCTTCACATAGGTGGTGCCGGGGATGAGATCGTGAAACGCGACGAACACCGCCTTGCGCCGCTCGTCCATGTCGATCATCGCTTCGAGCAAGGCATCGACGACGAGATGAGCGCCGTAGTCGCCCATGGCGTCGAAGTCCGGGACCGTTCGCTTCGATCCCGTCGAGCATGCGGTCCACGACCTTGCCGATGCTTTCTTCAAGCTGCGCGATGCGGCGCGATGAAAACGCCGGCATCAGCAGCCGGCGGACGCGGGCGTGCTGTTCGCCGTCCATCTGCGTGACGAACTGCGCGTCCATGATTTTGTTGAACTGCTCCCAGCCCGGACCGCGCGGCATCTGCGAGGCGAAGGTCGCGGTGTCGGAAAACACCTGCCGCGCATCGTGATAGCGGCCGACGATCACCTGCGGCATTTGTCCAGGCGCCACCGCATAAAACGGCGGCCGCCGCGCCCATTCCGCCATATGCCGGTGCGCGTTCGCCTTGAACTCCGCGCTGCCGGGATCGAGCTCGACGATGTTGTTGGGATCGATGCCGGGGATGGCGGCGGCGGAGGAACCGAGATTAATGGCGACGATCGACACGCTTGTTCTCCTTCTTATTGACGCCACTAACATCGTGCATCGGACGCGGCGCGGTAATATGGCTGGCGTTCTTCGATACGTTTAGAACCTTCTTGTTAAGGCGTAAACGCCGGTGCACGCCGGTGCTTCGTGGCCTGCTCGTAGGCATATGCGAACTGGATCATTTTCGCATCGTCATAGGGGCGGCCCAAGAAACGTGATGCCGGCGGGCAGGTTGTCTGCCGTGAATCCGGCCGGAACGACGATTGATGGAACGAAGATCAGGAACGTGTTGATGTGCGGCGCGCCTTTTTGATCGACAAAGGGCGGGTTCGTGCCGTCCTTGATCAGCGTCGGCTGGTGTTCGACGGCCTTGTGAACTATAGCATCAAGCCGGTGGTCGGCCATGAGCTTGAGCATGTTGGTCATCAAGGTTTCCCGCGCGACCATCGAGGCGTGATACTGCTGTGGCGTATCCGCATTCGACCATCGCCGGTGCGCACTGTTTGAAACCTTGGCGAAAAGCGGCGAGGCCATCGCTTCCTTGCGGGTCGCGAACGGTGCGTTGCCTCCGGCGAAGTATTGCTCGAACATCTCGTCGTCGGCCTGCACATTCCGCGCCCGCTGCGCCAGCAATTCTTTCAAGCCGGGAAGCACGACAGGATCGACGATTTCAGCGCCCGCCCGGCGCAGGTCGCCGACGGCTTTGTCGAAGACCTCGGTGATCTTGGCGAAGTCGTCGGAGTTTGGCTCGCTGTTATGCCCCATGGGCTCGCGGAGGATTCCGAGACGCACGGTTTTTAGCGCGCCGGGATCAAGCGCGTTCGAATAACTCGTTGCGGCTTTGTCAAAGCCATGAGCGGTCACTGGATCCGCCGGATCGTAACCGACCATGCCGTCGAGGAGTTTTGCCAGGTCCGTCACAGTTCGCGCCATCGGACCGAGCGATCCGTTGATGGTGGGCCATCCGCCATAGACGCCGCAGCGGCTCACCAGTCCCATCGTCGGCCGCATGCCGGCGACGCCATTCCAGATCGACGGCCGCCGGATCGATGCAAAGCCCTCCTGGCCCACCGCGACCGTGCAAAAATTGGCCGATACGCTTGCGCCCGATCCGCCGGAGGAGCCGCCGGCGGTGCGTTCCAGATCGTAGACGTTCCGGGTCGAACCAAACAGCGAGCCGTGGGTGTCGCCGCCGCCGAGTTCACCGAGCGTGGCCTTGCCCAGAAAAATCACGCCGGCGCTCTTCAGCTTTGCGGCCACGAAGCAATCCTGCCTCGGCATAAAGTCCTTGAACAACAGCGATCCCAACGTGGTCGGCATCCCTGCCACGTCAGCCTGGTCCTTCATCAGCACGGGAATGCCGTGCAGCGGCCCGACCGGGCCGGATGTCTTGAAGGCGGCATCCAGGCGATCGGCTTCGTCGAGCGCTTTTGGATTAAGCGAGATGACGGAATTGATGGCCGGGCCGGCCTCTATCGTAAGCCGCGATGCGGTCCAGATACATCTGCACCAACTGTCGCGCCGTCAGCGTGCCGTTCCGGTACGCGGCATGAATGTCGGCAATCGTGGCCTCGACCACGGGGAAGACATCGGCGCCGCTCATTCACATTCTCCAGGAGCTTTCAATAACGCCGTAAAGTGAACTACTTTTCGCGCGCGTTGGCGATGATCTTGCGCATGCGGCGCCATGAAAGCAGCTCTGCACCCGGCGGGCGTAGCCGCAAATTAATGCTCCATCACCGAGCTCGCGCTTCGTCCGGATAGCTCGGCGGCGGCAGCATGGTGAGGTCGAGCGCGCTTCGTGTCGGGTTAGGATTTGCTTTCAGGCCGACCGTGGTGACGCCCCATTTGGTGCACTCGACGGTCGAGTACTTGATCCACTGGCGCAGCACCCGATCGTGCCGCAGGGCGCGGCGGATACGCAGGCCAAGCCAGCCGGTACGGGTGTTGTAAAATCCTGGCGACTTGCCGCGAGTGCGGCCATGCCCGTGAACGAAGCGCAGCCGCTCAGCGCCCATCTCCCATGCTTGCTGGACGACGGTCGCCATCGGCTGCCCAACAAAGTCGCGCGGCCGATAGCCGTGCAGGTCGATCTTCACGAGGAGCGGGTCGGGGAGTTTCTGCCGACATTGCCGGGCTTTACAGGGAATGATGCCGAGCTTCCACGCTCGCCACGTCTCGTCGCTTTTGATTAGCTCGCTATTTCTTTTTCCAATCGGTCTTAAACCCAAGCGCCTTCAACATCTGAAATGTGTTGCAGCAATCGACGCCCATTGTCGCGCATACGTCTGGTACCCGTTTATTTTGACGCTGTTTGGACGGCGCGGAAACCTCATTTGTGACTACACACCGGTCAGCAATAGAGACCATAGCATAAGCTATTAGGAACGGATCGCGTCCGATCTGCAACAATTCATCATCTGTAAGGTCAGGCGCGTAGCCAGTCGAAGTGCATCGAGCAACGTGCGCTTGATTGACCTCTTCATCCAGTAACAAGCAAGATTTTATATCGCGGTCCGCTACCCATCCGTACAACAAGTCTTTTTCTTCGTCGGTTCCGCCGTCCTTAATCTCTTCATAAATCTCCAATGGAATTTTAATAACGCCAGCAGTTGCTTGATGCGCGATCCACTCCCAAAACTCAGGAACTCCATCTATCGGATAGTACGTATTATGCGCGGTAATTAGAACGTTGGCGTCGAGGAGATAAAGCACAATTAATATCTCCTACGCGGCTTTTCCGCCGGAAACCGAAATTGTGCTCAATAACGGCGCGACGCTCCTGGGTTTGACACCCAAAACTTTACTTGCTCGCGTAGGCGTCAACGTGCCGTCGGCAACACTACGTGCTGTAAGATTCAGAAGCGCAGGTCCAAGCCGATGGCGTCGGACTACGTAATAATTTGGACCGTTTTTGTCTTTCTCGCGGTCGCGTTTAGCATCCCTGCTTTTGCGCCATTGTGCCAGGAACCAAGCCGTTATCGTCTGCCAAGTCCTTTCGGAAATCATAGATTCTCGATAAAGCCGATAGGCAACCATGGTTCGGCTCAAATTATGATCCGTAGCGAATTTATCGATTCTTGTCGACTACTTCGGATTTATCCATACTGTTAGTGATGCCGATGGCAGGAAGCTCGTGTTGCGGCAGAAGGATCAATGCCGCAACATCGTTGCAGAACTTTTCAATTTGTGCGTCGGGTCGTCGGCCACTTACACCTGTTTTGCCTAACCACAAATGCGCAAGTTCGTGCAGCAGCGTAAACGACCACGCCACGGCAGCGTCCTGATCGTTGATAACAATAAAAGGCGCAACGGTGTCCGCGAGAGCGAAGCCGCGAAAAGCCTCCACGCTTATCGCTGTGTGGTGGCTTCCGAGATTCCCAATCAATAAGACAAAGATGCCGACTGCCTCAACCTTGCTGCGTAAGAGCATGAATGCGCTTTCCGCCGAGTTTTGAGATCGATAGTCCGCGACGTTGAACCGGATTATCTCCAGAATGCTTGATCGGAGAGCATCAACGCCATCGCTCATCTGCCGTGAGCCAATGAAGGCTAGTGGCCGATGAGAGTCATCGTCCAACAGAATGTCGCGAACTGCGGCTTGCCTTGAACGTATGTCTCTCACTAAGGCATCAACCAAAGCCTCGGAATCCGTCTCTCGCTCTGGAACGCTGCGAAAATCTTCACCGCGATCGCCACGTTTTGGCGGCGACTGCAGGTAGAACGTTAAAAGAGGGCGTCGATACTTCTGCGACATTTTGAGGAGAAGTGGTCGACTTGGCTGAGCTTCGCCGGTTTCGAGCGCAGCAAGACGCTCAATTGCGCGCTGCCTCCGTCCATCTTTAAGGCCCAGCAGAGCCGCCGCGCGCCCAAGCGAAAGACCGGCTGATTTACGTGCCCAAACCAGTATTTCAGGATTGACGCTTGGCATGTCCCTACAATCGCACAATGCGGTCGAACATTCTAATCCCGGAATATTAAGTAACTTCCGAGCATCGCACGCGGGCTGACGCGATATACGCGATAGAAAAATGGCAATGGCCACGCGCCCAAATTTGCGATTTATGCCGATAAAATGGGAGTTTTTGCTGGCTGGGGAACTAGGATTTGAACCTAGATTGACGGAGTCAGAGTCCGCAGTTCTACCGTTGAACTATTCCCCAATGCTTCGATCCTTCAAGGCCTTGGGACGAAGCGGCTTGCGGCCGGACGACACCTCGCCGAAGCAGGAAGGCCTTCATCTAGGGCAATTTGGCCGATTTTCCAAGCTTCTCGTGCGTTCCCGCGGAAACGCCGCCCCAACCGCAGCTATCGCTTCGGCTTTTTCGGCTGAGGCCGTTTCTTTGGCGCGGCGCTCTTCCGGGTCGGCGCCTTCGGCCCCCGCGCCATGGCCGTTACCGGTTTGCTGCTGCCGGCGGCTTCGACCCCGCGGCCCAGCCTGGCGCCTGGGTGTGGCCCGTTGACGAAATCTGCGGCTCGCGGCCCGGATTGTGCGACATCGGCCCCCACCAGTTCGACAGGGTGCCGTCGCCCCACACCTTCGGCCGCTGCGGGCGGTCCTGGTGCCAGGGCCGCGGCTCGAAGAAGCCGAGCTCTTCGTCGTGCATCTGGTCGATCTCGCAGAACAACTCGATGGCCACGCCGTCGGGGTTCTTGTGATAGATCGCGATGTTGTGGCCGATGATGTGGCGGAGCGGCCCCCAGGCGAGCTTGATGCCGGATTGCGCCAGCATGTCGCTGGCGCGCTTGATCGTCGGACCAGTCGCGCACTTCGAACGCGATGTGATGGATCGCGGTCTTCGGATCGCGCAGGAAATTCACGGTGTGATGGTCGCGGCTGCAGCGCAGGAAGGCGAAGAAATCGCCGCGCCAGTCCGACACGCTTGAAGCCCAGCATGTCGCAATAGAACTTCACGACGCCCTGAACGTCCGGGCATTGATAGGCGATGTGGCCGAACTTCAGCGGCATGACGCCGGTGAAGGTGTTGTCCGGGCCGGCGAACTCGAAATCGGAAAAGATTTCGAGCGTGGTGCCCTTGGGATCCGTGAAAGGTCAGCGCGCTGCCGATGCCGGGCGTGATGTCGCTGCGCCGCTCGCTTTTGATGCCCGGCTTTCTTCACCCGCGAGGCGACTTCGTCGAGATCGCTGCCCGGGTGCGATCTGGAACGACAGCCGCGGCACCTCGACCGCGTCGCCGCGCTCAAGCACGACGCCTCGACGCCGGATTTGGTGGCGAGGACGGCGCGGTTCTTCTCGCGCGCCGCGAGGCTCAAGCCGAGCAGTCCGGTGAAGTAGTCCACCGCGCGCTCGATATCCGGCGTGGTTATCGTCGAATGGCCGGCGCGTTTGACCTGTAACATGGATGCCTCCCTCTGGCATGCTTTTCGGACCGGAAGCACTGGATCAGCTCGCCGCACTTCTGCCGTCCTGGTGCGCCCGCACGGTGATTTTCAGTTCGCCGAGCGCCGGCGCCGATTTGCAGGTGATGACGTCGCCGGGCTTCACGCGGTTCACGCCGTCGGGCGTGCCGGTATAGAGCAGGTCGCCCGGATAGAGCGTGTAGAATTCCGAAGCGAATTCGATCAGGCGGCGGCAACTATAGATCAACTGGCTGGTATTGCTGTTCTGCCGGACCTCGCCGTTGACGTCGAGGCTGATCGGCAATGCATCCGGATCGGGAATTTCGTCGGCGGTGACGAACCAGGGGCCGAGCACGGCATAGCCGTCGACCGATTTGCGGAAGCTGCGGTCCTCTTTGCCGCGCACGGTCATGTCGAGGCCGAGGCAGTAGCCGGCGACATAGTCGAGCGCATTCGGCTGCTTGATGTCGCTGCCGGCTTTGCCGATGACCATCACCACTTCGGCTTCGTGATCGTTGCGGCGGTCCGGGAAGCGGATCGGGATTCCTTCCGACGGGCCGACCAGCGCGGAGTTGGCCTTCAGAAACATTCCGGCTTCGAGAATGTTCGGCGACTGGTGGCGCGACGATCTGCGTGGTTGGATCCTGCGCCGCCTTGTCCATCTCGGCGATATGCGCCTGATAATTGGTCGGCGCGCAGGTCAGCTTGGTCGGCCGCGCCACGGGCGGCAGCAATTTGAGGCCGCCGATCGGCTTGCCGGGCGCCTTGTCGGCCATGCGCTCGATGCGCTCGCGCCACTGCGGCAGCGCCGCGATCACCGCGTCGCCCTTCATCGCATAAGGCGCGGCTTTGCGGATTTCGGTCTGCGCTTCGGTGACGTCGTGCACCAGATTACCGCGCACCACACCCATGCGATCGTCATCGTAGCGGCAGAGCTTCATTGGTTTCTCCCGTCCCTTAAGGGTTTTCGAGTTTATGCGAAAAGACTAGCAATTTGCCCGGGTCACGGCAAAGGGCCGGGCGCGTCAGAGAATTTCGCGGCGTGAGAATCCGAACGTCACGGTCGAGACGCAGATTACGCACACCGCTGCCGAAAGCAGGAACACCTCGCGCGGCGCGCCGTGATCCATCAGCATGCCATAGATGATCGGCGCGATGCTGGCGCCGACATTGAAGCCGGTGCTCACAAAGCCGAACACCTTGCCGTAGGCGTTGGGCGGCGTCACCGAGCGCACCAGCATGTCGCGCGAAGGATAGGTGATACCGACGCAAAAACCGCTAAAGCCCAACAGCAGGATCAGTAGCACCGTCGGCAGGTTAACTAATCCGACGATTGCGGTCACGATGCCGCCAACCGTCAGGCCCGAAGCAGCGACCACCGCCGCATGCTGGCTGGTGCGCCCCGACATTGCGCCGCCGGCGAGTACACCGATCGCATTCATGGTGAGCAGGACGGTGAGCGCCGTGTTGCCGATGGCCGCGGGCGTGCCGTGCAGCGCGCCGAGTGCGACAACAAGATATGTATTGAGCCCGCCATTCATGATCGAGGTCAGCACGAAGAAGCCGAAATTGAGCAGGATCGGCGGCGTCATCAGAAGCCGCCAGCCGGTATCGACCGGTTCGGCCCGCTTCTTTGCGCTGGGCTTTGGCGCGTGCGGCTCGGCTGGTGGTTCGGATTGCAGGATCAGCACCAGCAGCACCAGCAAGCCGAAACTCGCCGCGCCAAGATAGGCGCCGCGCCAGCCGAACATGCTTTGCATGTAGAGGAGCGTAATCGGCGCTATGGCGGAGCCGACCATGCCGGCAAAGGTGTGGAAGGAGAAAACCTGGCTTAGCCGCTCCGGCACTGTATGATGCGACAAGAGGGAATAGTCGGACGGGTGAAACACGGTGTTGCCCAGGCCGGCAACGCCGTACATCGCGAGGAAGACCCAATAGGAATTGACGATGCCGGCAACGGCATAGGCGATGCTGCTCAGCGCCAGTCCGGCAATCAGCACGACGCGCGCACCGATGCGATCGACCAGGAATCCGACCGGCGTTTGCAGCACGCCGGAAACCACATTGAACACCGTAAGCGCCAGCGCAAGCTCGGTATAGCTGACATTGAAGTCGGCGCGGATGAAGGCGAACAATGGCGCCAGCATCAGCATGTAATAATGACTCATCATGTGCGCCGTGCAGACGGCGGCAATGAGCCGTGACCGCGCCGGGCGGAACGACAGTACGGAAATCGCCTCGGTCATTGCGCGCGATTTGCTTTCGCGTCTTGCAGCGCCCGCCAGATTTGCGATGGCGTCAGCGGCATATCGACGTGACGGATGCCGTGGTCGGAGAGCGCATCGATCACGGAGTTCACGACCGAGGTCAGTGCGCCGGCGCAGCCAGCCTCGCCGCAACCTTTCACGCCGAGCGGATTTGTAGTCGCCGGCGCCGGATGGTCGGCGAGCTCGAACGACGGTACGTCCGCTGCGCGCGGCATCGCGTAATCCATGAACGAGCCCGTCAGAAGCTGGCCGTCGTTGTCATAGACCGTGTGTTCCATCAGCGCCTGACCAATGCCCTGCACGACACCGCCGTGAAGCTGGCCTTCGACGATCAAGGGATTGATGACGTTGCCGAAATCGTTGACGCATGAATAGCGAACGATATTGACCGTGCCGGTGTCGGGATCGACCTCGACTTCGCAGACGTGACAGCCGTTGGGGTAGGTCGATGCGCTTGGTCCGTCGCTGATGTGGGTGACGTCGAGGGACTGTGGCCCGTCGGCCGGCGGCTTCGTTTCCTTATGAAGTTTGTCGGCGAGCTCCATGATCGAGATCGTCCGGTCGGTGCCGACGATAGTGAAATTGCCGTGGTCGAAGTCGATGTCGGAGGGCGAGGCTTCCAGCGCATTTGCTGCAAGCTGTTTGCCTTTCTCGATCACCTTGGCAGCCGCTTCGACGATGGCGGTACCGGTATGCATCAGCGATTTCGAACCGCCTGAGCCGCCGCCTGCGGCGAGTTTGTCGCTGTCGCCCTGCAACAGCGAGATTTTCTCGAATGGAATGCCAAGCCGATCGCTCAGCACCTGTGCGAACGGTGTCGCATGGCCCATACCGAAATCCATCGTGCCGGTTGCGAGCGTCACGGTGCCGTCAGGATTGAATTTGACGTCTGCCAATTCCTTTGACGGCGGCGCCGTTACTTCGAGAAAATTGCCAACGCCGATGCCGCGCAGCTTGCCGCGCTTGGTGCTTTCGCGTTTGCGTTTGGTAAAGCCTTTGACGTCCGCAAACTCAATTGCCTGTTTGGACAGCGCGGCGAAATCACCGCTGTCGTAGAGACTGCCGGACGCGGCCTTATAGGGAATGTCACGCTGGCTGATCAGATTTTTCTTGCGCAACGCGAGACGATCAACGCCCATCTCGGCCGCGGCGGCATCGATCAGGCGCTCCATATAGTAGTTGCCTTCGGGACGGCCGGCGCCACGATAGGCGGACACGTGCGATGTGTTGGTGAACATCACCTTGGTCGACACTTCGAGCAGCGGCGTGCGGTACATACCCTGCACATTTTTTACCGCATTGAGCGTGCCTGGCATCGGCGCAACCGGCGACAGGAACGCGCCGACATTGGCGTGGCTCGTCAACCGCACGGCGAGGAACTTGCCGTCGGCATCGAGCGCCAGTTCGCCGGTCACTTCGTGATCGCGGCCATGGCTGTCCGACACGAAACTTCCGGAGCGTTCATCAGTCCATTTCACCGGACGGCCGAGCGCGCGGGCAGCGTGCAAGATGCAAATGTATTCGGGGAAGACCGCGGCCTTCATGCCGAACGAGCCGCCGACCTGGCCGGTCAACACGCGCACTTCTTTCGCTGGAACGCCCATCGCCTCGGAAATGTTGGCTCGCATTCCGAATACGCCCTGCGAGCCGACGTAGAACGTGAATCGTTGCCCATCGTAGGCCGCAAGCGCGGCGCGCGGCTCCATCGGCGCCACCACGAGCCGGCTGTTGAGCATTTTAACCTTGGTGACGTGGGCCGCCTTGTCGAACGCGGCTTTGACCGCTTCGGCGTCGCCATAATGATAATCGAGCGCGACATTGCCGGGCACGTCGTCGTAGATTTGCGGCGCGCCGGCTTTTGCGGATTCTTCCGCCGTAGTGACCGCCGGTAGCGCCTCGACATCGATAACCACCGCTTCGGCCGCATCCTTGGCGGCGTTGACCGTTTCGGCGACGACGAAGGCCACCGGATCGCCGACATAACGAACCTTGCCGACGGCGAGCGCTTCGCGCAGCGGCTTCTTCATCGGCGAGCCGTCGCGATTGTTGAACGGCACGACACACTTGAGCGGGCCGTAACCTTTCAGGTCCGCGGCGGTATAGACGCCAAGCACGCCCGGCATCTTGCGGGCCGCTTCGGTGTCGATGGAGCGGATGACTCCATGAGCATTCTGGCTGCGGACCATCACCGCATAGGCCTGGCCAGGCAGGCTGACATCATCGGTATAACGGCCCCGGCCGCGGAGCAGGGTGGGGTCCTCTTTGCGTGGCACCGATTGTCCGACGGCAAACTTCTCCACCGCCAGCCGGTCGGCGACCAATTCATCCGCCCGGTCCTTCACGGACTGCTGCAAATTCATGACCATTCAATCCTGTAAAATTCGGCCGCAAAGCACGGTCTGCGTGACATAATTGAGTTGGCCGAACCCCACAAGAAGGCCATTAGGCATGGCTCGTAAGCGCCAAAACGGCCGTATTTGCCCTTCCGGGCCACCTTGCTACAGTTTCCCCGATTTGGACATGAACAATAGCCGCGCTGTCGAGCTGGAAAGCTCCGGCGCGACAGGAAGGGTTTGGATGAAGGACGAGGGCCCGCCGGCCGGCGGCCTCGACGCGCCGCGCCGGTCCCGTTGGGGACGTCGCACGCCGTATGGCATCCGCCGCGATCCCCATCGCGACGGGTGGCGGGCGCTTTCACCCGAGCGGTCCGAGGCCACCTACGCAGCGCTCGACCTCGGCACCAACAATTGCCGTTTGCTGATTGCGCGGCCGACCGCAGACGGCTTCCGGGTCGTCGACGCATTTTCCCGCATTATCCGCTTGGGCGAGGGCGTCGCTGCGTCGCGCCAAATCGGTGAAGCGGCGATAGCGCGCGCGGTCGATGCGCTTATGGTCTGCCGCGATAAAATGAACGCACGCGGCGTGATGCGCGCACGGCTGATCGCGACGGAAGCCTGCCGCGCCGCCGAGAACGGTGAGGCGTTCCGCAGCCGCGTCGCTGAACAGGCCGGGCTTGAACTTGAGATCATCGATTCAGCGACCGAAGCGCGGCTTGCGGCGACAGGCTGCACCGAATTGTTCGATCCATCGGCATCGGGTGTCATCCTGTTCGATATCGGCGGCGGCTCGTCGGAACTCGTCCGGCTCGGGCGCTCGGGTGCTAGCTGTGGCGGTCCGCCGAAGCCCGAGATTGTCGGTTGGGCCTCCTTGCCGGTCGGCGTCGTCACCCTTGCCGAGCGTTACGGCGGCCACGTGGTCTCAGCCGAAACTTACGAGGCCATGATCGAAGAGGTTGCGGCTCTGGTCCAGGATTTCGCAACACGTTACCCGTACGGCAGCGGTTTCCACATGCTCGGCACGTCAGGTACGGTCACGACGATCGCTGGCGTATTCCTGCGGCTCAGACGATACGATCGCCGCCGCGTCGACGGCTGCTGGCTGTCGGACGAAGAGATTTCAGGTGTGGTAGCCGAATTGATGGCGATGAGCTTCGATGAACGCGCGGCCAATCCCTGCATCGGTGCAGAACGCGCCGATTTGGTGCTCGCCGGCTGCGCGATCCTCGATGCAATCCGCCGCTCATTTCCGTGTCCGCGACTGCGGGTTGCCGACCGCGGCCTTCGCGAAGGCATGCTGGTCGAGATGATGCGTGAAGACCGCGTCTGGGGTGAGGCGTAGTCCCGGATGGCGCGGCTCAAAGACCAAAAGTCGCCGCAAGCTGTCGTCGCGGGCGTGGCTCGAGCGTCAGCTCAGCGATCCCTACGTGGCGCGCGCCAAACGCGACGGCCTTCGCTCGCGCGCTGCCTACAAGCTCACGGAGATCGACGACAAGTATAAGGTGTTCAAGTCAGGTTCGCGCGTTGTCGATCTTGGCGCCGCGCCTGGCGGCTGGAGCGAGATCGCGACCAAGCGCGTCGGCGCCAAGGGCCGGATTATTGCGCTCGATATCCTCGACATGAAGCCGATCCCCGGTGTCGAATTTCTGCATCTCGATTTTCTCGACAACGCGGCGCCGAACCGGCTCAAAGAGCTGCTCGGCGGTCCTGCCGACGTGGTGCTATCCGATATGGCGGCGAACACGACCGGTCACCGCCAGACCGATCATTTGCGGATCATGGCGCTCGCCGAAGCTGCGGTGCAGTTTGCGCGTGAGGTGCTCGCGCCGGGCGGTGTGTTTCTCTGCAAGGTGCTGCAAGGCGGAACGGAAGCCAACTTGCTGGCCGAGCTGAAGCGCGACTTCGAAAGCGTCAAGCACGTGAAGCCGCCGGCGAGCCGCACCGATTCCGCGGAGCTATACTTGCTCGCTCGCGGGTTCCGGGGTTCTTAACGTCGCTTCTTTCGCCTGCATCTGCTTGCGCCCGGTGAGCTCCTCGCCGGCATCGGGTTTGAGCCGGAAGAATACCAACGCGGCGCTTGCGGCAAGCAGGCTGATCACGATGAATGCCGGCGGAAAATCCGCCGCGCCCATGCTTCGTCGAACCTTTCAGCCGCAATGTGATTTCGACCACCAGGGCGCCCACCGCGACACCCGTCGATAATGATAGCTGCTGCGCCACGGCAACCATTGTTGTCGCCCGGCTCATTTTTTCCGGCGGGATCTCGGCGTAAGCGATGGTGTTGATGCTGGTGAACTGCAGTGAGCGGAAGAAGCCGCCGGAGAGCAGGATCGCAATCATCACGCTGAACGGCACGCCCGGCACGAAGGTCGCGCAGGCGGCCAGAAACAGGCTGCTGATGAGGGCGTTATAGAGCAGCACGTCCCGGTAGCCGAAGCGCCGCACGACTCTTGCGACGGCTGCCTTCATGAACATCGAGCCGAGCGCGCTGGTGAACGTAATCAAGCCGGACTGGAACGGCGTCAGGTCGAATCCGATTTGCAGCAGCAGCGGCAGCAGGAACGGCAATGCGCCGACGCCGAGCCGGAACAGAAAACCGCCGATCACACTGGCACGGAATGTCGGCAGTTTTAAAAGAGTGAGATCGAGAATTGGCGCCGCACAACGCCGGCTGTGGATGATATAGGCCGCCGTCGAAACGGTGCCGACGATCAGTAGCGCTGCGACGATGCTAAACGGCAGGAAATCGAGACCCAGCACCGAAAGACCGAACGCCAGTCCGCCAATGCCGAGGCCGGACAGGATAAACCCGAGAAAATCGAACGGGTCATGATGCTCGACGCGCACATTTGGAATGAAGCGCGATGCGAGCCCGATACCGAGCAGCCCGATCGGGACGTTGATCAGGAATATCCAATGCCACGAGGCGTAAGTGGTGATGAAACCGCCGAGTGGTGGGCCGCAAATCGGACCGATCAGCGCCGGCACGGTGACCAGCGACATCGCGTTGAGCAAGAGCGACTTGTCGATACTGCGCACCAGGATCAGCCGGCCGACCGGCGTCATCATCGCCCCGCCCAAGCCCTGCACGATGCGCGCGAAGACGAATTGCTCGAGTGAATGCGAAGCGGCGCAGCCGATCGAGCCGAGAACGAAGACTCCGATCGCAAGGCGAAACACATTGCGCGGCCCGAAGCGATCGGCGGTCCAGCCACTCGCCGGGATGCAGATCGCCAGCGAGAGCAGATAAGAGGTTACGGCGAGCTTCAACGCCAGCGGGTTGGTGCCGAGCGCGCGCGCGATGGCGGGAAGCGACGTCGAAATCACCGTCGAATCCATGTTATCCATGAATAGCGATACGGCGACGATCATCGGCACCACGCGGTCGTTGAGGTTCGACTGCATGGGTCCTGCTATTGGCTCTTTGGTGGTCCGGCATTGAGCCGTTGCAACGCTTCAGCCGGCTGTTGAAAGCCGGGATCGAGTTTGAGTGCCTGGCGGAAGTCGCCGACGGCGCCAGTTGTGTCCCCAAGCCGCTCGCGGATCAGGCCGCGAGTTCGAAAAGGCGCTCGCGGAATGACCATCAAGATCGACCGCACGGTTGATGTCGGTCAGCGCATCGTTGGTATCACCGGCGAGGTAATGCGCCCAGGCGCGGTTGTAATAAGCCAGCGGCGCATTCGGCGCGAGCGAGATCGCCAGCGTGTAATCCGAAATCGCGGCGGATAGGTCGAGGCGTTCGCGCTTGGCGTTGCCGCGATTGATGTAGGCGTCCGGCAGTTGCGGATCGAGCTTGACGGCCTGATCGAGGTCGGTCAGGGCACGATCGATTTCGCCCTTGGCGTCCCATGCGCTGCCGCGGTTGTTGTAAGCCGTTGCCGTCGGATTCAGTTTGATCGCCTGATCGTAGTCCGCGATGGCCCGATCAAGGTCGCCCTTGCGCCGCCAGGCAATGCCGCGATTGTAGAAGGCGGCGGCATAATTGGCGTCGATCTGAATAGCCGCATTGTAATCAGCGATGGCGTGATCGGTGTCGCCTTTATCGTCGTAAGCGTTGCCGCGGTTGTTGAAGGCCACCGCGAATTGCGGATTAAGCCGGACCGCCGCGTCGTAGTCGGCAATGGCGCGATCGAGATCATGCCTCTGATAAAAGGCAAAACCGCGCTCATTGAACGCGTTCGCCAGCTGCGGATCGAGGCGAACCGCCTCACTCAAGTCGGCAATGGCGCCGTCGAGATCGCCGTTGCGGCGGCGTGCGATACCGCGGTCATAACGAATGCCGGCGTTGTTGGGATCGAGCTGCACGGCTTGATCGTAATCCGCCAAGGCCGATTTGCTGTCGCCTTTATCGGCATAAGCGTTGCCGCGATTATTGTAGGCTTGCGCGTTCTTGGGATCGATCTGGATCGCAGCGCTGAAATCCGCAATGGCGCGGTCGTAGTCCTGCTTCTGATAGGAGACGAGGCCGCGATTATCGTAGGCCAGCGCAAACTGAGGCGACAGCTTGATGGCCTGATCGAAGTCGGCGGTGGCGCGGACAAAATCGCCTTTGGCGCGCCATGCGTCGCCACGATTGCTGTAAGCCGCTGCAAACTTGGGATCGATCCTGATGGCCTGGCTGTAGTCAGCGATGGCGTGGTCGTAATCGCCTTTGGCAAACCACGCGATGCCGCGGTTGTTGATCGCGGATGTATTCTTCGGGTCGAGCTTGACCGCCTGGTCGTAGTCGGCAATGGCGCTGTCGAGATTGCCTTTGCGGCGGAATGCCAGGCCGCGATTGAAATAGGCCGCACCATAATTTGGCGAAAGCCGGATCGCCTCGTTGTAGTCGGCGATGGCGTGATCGAAATCGTTTTTCTCGTCGTAGGCGTTGCCGCGTGTCATGAACATGCCGGCATCATTGGCGTCGAGACTGATCGCCTGATTGAGATCGGTGATAGCGCCGTCGAGATCGTGTTGCGCGAGCAGCAGGCTTCCGCGGTTGGCAAACGCCCGCGCGTAACCCGGATTGAGCGTGACGGCGTCGTCGAAATCCTTGCGCGCGCTGGTGAGGTCGCCTTTGACTCGATAAGCGCTGCCGCGATTGTCGTGCAGGATGGCGAGATTGACCGGCTGGTAGCGGCCGGAGTTGATGAGGGTCGTGCAGGCCGCGATGCGCTCGTCGACCGACGCGCGAAGCTGACCGGTGCAGCGGCGCTCGTTGGTCGGATCCTGACTTCTGGTCTTGCGCGCGCACCGGCAGCACCGCGGCCAATAATGCGCCGAACAATATGGCCGCGAGCGGGAGCCGTCGTAACGGAGCTGTCCAGAAGTAGGTCAAATCGTGCATGGGCTGAATCTACTCAGCACCCTCATAGGGAGCCAGCAAGGATACAAGGGCACCTGAATAACCTGCGACAATCGGCGTCGATTTAAGTCGAATTCATGTCAGCCGCTTGGACGCCTCGGCGACCATGCTTACGTCGGAATACTTCTTCACGTCGATATCGTTCTTGATGAAGCCAACCTCTTTTTGCAGTTGCACGTTGCTTTGTAATGCGGCGAGGTTCGGCATCCCGTTCGGGTCGCGATACTGGTCGTGTTCGCCGAACGCCCAGCCCATGCGGGCCGGCGGCGCTTTGTTGATGCTGGCGACCACATTGACGGCCTCGTCGTGGTTCTTCGGATCGGTGTACCAGCGGATCGCGCGCACGGTATCTTCAAGAAAATCGACAACTGCCGCGCGATTTTGCTCGATGAAGCCGGTGCGCGCCGTCCACATCGTGAGTTCGGTAATACCGAAGGCGTCTTTCTGCGTGAACAGGGTATTGGCGATAGCGCGCAAATCCGCGATCCAGCGAGAACGGCGGCACCGCGCTGATGAGGTCGGCTTTCTTGTCCGCCAGCATCGCGCGCATCGCGGGGAAGGGCGCCTCGACGATGGTGTAATCCTTGTTGGGCTCAAGGCCGCTTTTGCGCAGCATGGCGCGCATCGCGATGTCTACCGCACTGCCCATGGAGTTGGTGGCGAGCACTTTGCCCTTCAAATCCGTGACGGTTTTGATCGGTCCGTCTTTGAGCACCATGAATTCGTTGCTGCCGTGGCCGGCGACGCCGTCCTGGATTTCGTCACAGATAACCCGCAGATCGTCCATGCCGGCGTTCTCGATCGCGAGCGCAAACGACGAGAAGGCAAGCGGGCCGATATCGAGCTCACCGGCCGCCAGCGCCGTGATTACCGGCGGCGTGCCTTCGAAGTGTGTCGCTTCGGCGACATAGGACCGGCCGAAATGCTTGAGGATATCCTTCTTTGCCAGGACCAGCGGCGCCGTCGATGCCGGCACGACGACCCAGCCGACACGGATCTTCACCGGCTCGGCCGCGCGCGCCGGACGCTTTGGGATGGCCATCGTTGCGGCTGAGGTCAGCGCCCCGATATTGAGTTCACGGCGGGTAATCAGCGCTTTCATGGCGTTTCCACCTGTTTTCAGGCCACGGGCCTATTATTTATAGACAATGCGTGCTATCGACCGCCGCCAACCCAAAAGCGGGCCATCGAGTTGGGCGAGAGACTTAAGTCCTCTCGTTCGCGAGGCGTCAACCCGATGCGCCGGCTCGCTACTTCGGGCGATGCGGAGTTGGCAATGGCGGTAACTTCCGAAGACATATTACGCGAAGCTTACACCTTCGACGACGTGCTGTTGAAACCGGGTCTGTCCGACGTGATGCCGTCGGAAGTCGATATTCGTTCGCGCATTACGCGCAGTGTCTCATTGAATATCCCCATCATCGCTTCGGCTATGGATACGGTGACCGAGGCCCATATGGCGATCGCCATGGCGCAAGCCGGCGGCATCGGCGTCATTCATCGCAACCTCGATCCGGAAGTGCAGGCGACGCAGGTCCGGCAGGTCAAGAAGTTCGAGTCCGGCATGGTGGTCAATCCGGTGACCATTCATCCCGATGCGACGCTGGCGGAGGCGCTCGCGCTGATGCACGAGAACCGCATTTCGGGAATTCCGGTTGTCGAGGGCGGTGGCAATGGCCGCGCCGGCAAGCTCGTCGGTATTCTCACCAACCGTGACGTCCGCTTCGCTACCGACAAGCGGCAAAAAATCTCCGAGCTGATGACCAAGGATGGACTGGTTACGGTTCGGGAAAGTGTCGGCCAGGAGGAGGCCAAGCGGCTGCTGCACCAGCACCGCATCGAGAAGCTTCTTGTGGTCGATAGCGACTATCGCTGCGTCGGCCTGATCACGGTGAAGGACATCGAAAAGGCGGTCGCCAATCCGAACGCCTGCAAGGATGAACAAGGCCGGTTGCGTGTTGCCGCCGCGACTTCGGTCGGGGACGCGGGTTTCAGCCGCAGCGAACGCCTGATCGAGGCCGGTGTCGATCTTGTCGTGGTCGATACGGCGCATGGTCATTCCAAACGCGTTCTGGAAGCGGTCAACCGGATCAAACGGTTGTCGAACGCCGTGCAGGTGGTCGCCGGCAATGTCGCGACCGGCGAGGGTGCCAAGGCGCTGATCGATTTCGGCGCCGACTCGATCAAGGTCGGCATTGGGCCAGGCTCGATTTGCACCACACGGATCGTTGCCGGTGTCGGCGTGCCGCAGCTCACTGCCATCATAGATGCCGTCGAGGTAGCGCATAAAACCGACACGCCGGTCATTGCCGACGGCGGCATCAAATATTCCGGTGATCTCGCCAAGGCGCTCGCGGCCGGCGCGGACTGCGCCATGGTCGGTTCACTGTTGGCGGGTACCGATGAAACGCCCGGCGAGGTGTTCCTTTATCAGGGACGCTCCTACAAATCCTATCGGGGCATGGGTTCGGTTACTGCTATGGCCCGCGGCTCAGCCGATCGGTACTTTCAGCAGGACATCAACGACACGCTAAAGCTGGTGCCGGAAGGCATTGAAGGCCAGGTCGGATACAAGGGCCCGGTCGCAACGGTGCTGCATCAGCTTGCTGGCGGATTGCGCGCCGCGATGGGTTATGTCGGCGCTGCCGACATTTCCGAATTCCACGATAAAGCGCAGTTCGTGCGCATCTCTTCTGCGGGCTTGCGCGAAAGCCACGTGCACGATGTCACGATAACCCGAGAAAGCCCGAATTATCCCAGTCGAGGATAGGTGAACGAATGGCCGTTCCGGCCAACGATCCGTTTGCAAAGATACGTGCAGCAACCGACGCGCACCGGGCTGCGCATGGCTGCGGCGCGTATCCTTATGATAACGGTCCTCTGTTGGCGGCGATGGCGGCGTCCGCCAATGCGCGGCGCATCCTGGAATTAGGAACGGCGCTCGGGTACACGGCGTTGTCGTTTGCTTCGGGTGCTTCCGGCGCCACCGTCGATACGGTTGAACGCGATCCGGATCATGCCCAGCTTGCCCGTGACAACATCACGGCGGCCGGGATGGATCATCGCATCACAGTGCATGAAGGCGATTTCGCCACCGTCCTACCGACGCTTGATCCCGGCTACGACGTCGCCTTTTTTGACGGCAACACGCCGACGCCGGCGCTGCATAAGACGCTGCGTGGGCTTTTGCGGATCGGCGGCACCCTGATCACCGCTAATCTGAACCACGGCGGCACCGCGGACACCGTTCGCAAGGCTTTGTCCGACAGCAAGATTTGGCGCAGCGCATTGCTTGACGAGGATGGCGAAACAGCCATCAGCGTAAAACTGAAGTGAGCCAATTCCGGGGAAACCAATGACCGTCCAGGAAATCCTGCTGCCGCTATTCGTCGAAGTGATCCTGACGTTCTTGTTGTTGTTCGCCCTGTTGCCGCTGCGCGCTGGCGATTACAAATCCGGCGTGGCCACCGACGGCAATATTGCGCTGCGAGAGCCGAACTGGTCGAAGCGTTCACAGCAAGTCGCCTATTCCTTTTCGAACCAGTTTGAATTGCCGGTGCTGTTCTATGTTCTGACGATCCTGGCATACATCACCCATCTTGCGGGTTTTGCGTTCGTCATTCTCGCCTGGATTTTTGTCATCTTTCGCATTCTACAGGCCGTGGTACATGTCACCAGTAATAAGGTGCGCGTTCGCGGAACCTTCTTCGGCATTGCCGCGATTGCGCTTGCGATCAACTGGGCAATCTACATTTTCGAAGTGCTGACGCTGCCACGGCCTGTTCTGTGATCAGTATGGCGGTCAGAAGTCCGCATCGTTCTTGCCGCGAGTCCGAAATGCGGACTTCTGAACCAAAGCCACACTGTATCTATAAGTTGCTAGTATCCCTTTGATTCCGAAGTTCGCAAACGGGGGTGCCACACAATGACGCGAACTTTGGAATCGGGACACTAGAGCGAAATGACACCATCGGCCCGGCTCTCCGCCGCCATCGAAGTCTTTGCCGATATTGAAACGCGTCGCCGCCCGGCGGCGGACGCGCTCAAGGATTGGGGACTGTCGCACCGCTTCGCCGGGTCCTCCGACCGCGCCGCAATTGCCGGGCTCGTCTACGACGCGCTCCGCCGCAAGGCTTCATCGGCGTGGTTGATGGGTGAAACAACGGCGCGGGCGGCGCTGGTCGGCATGCTTCATCGTGAGCGTGGGCTTGATACAGCGGCGATCGCCGCGCTGTGCAACGGCGAACGCTATGCACCTGCGCCGCTGGCATCGGGAGAAAGCGCGGCGCTGACTGCCGACGCGATTACCAATGCGCCGCCCTACGTGCAGGGCGAATATCCGGAATGGCTCGATGCGCATTTCGCCCGCGTGTTTGGAGATGAACGCGGCGAGGAGGGGGCGGCGCTGGCCAATCGCGCGCCGCTCGACATGCGGGTGAATACGCTCAAGGCCCAGCGTGAGGAATTGCTGCCCAAGCTTGAACATCTGAAAGCCGAACCGACGCGCTGGTCGCCAGTCGGACTTCGCATTCACTTGAGCGCCGATGCCAGGAATCCGGGGCTGCATGCGGAGCCGACGTTCATCAAAGGCTTCGCCGAAATTCAGGACGAAGGCTCGCAGCTCGCGGCGTTACTGGCCGGCGCGAAACCTGGCGAACAGGTGATTGATCTTGCCGCGGGTGCCGGCGGCAAGACGTTGGCCTTGTCGGCGGCGATGGAAAATCACGGCCAGATTTATGCGACCGACATCGACAAGCGCCAGCTCGCGCCAATTCACGAACGCATCGCGCGGGCCGGCGCGCGCAACATTCAGGTCCGCACGCCGCGTGGCGAGATCGACATCCTCGATGATATGGTCAGCCGCGCCGACCTCGTTTTGATCGACGCACCATGCACCGGAACCGGAACCTGGCGCCGTAATCCCGACGCCAAGTGGCGTATTCGTCCCGGAGCGCTTGCTGAGCGGCAAAAGCAGCAAGCCACGCTGCTCGACCGTGCCGTGCCGTTGGTCAAGCCCGGCGGCCGCATCGCCTACATCACCTGCTCGGTGCTGGTTGAGGAGAATGGCGACCAGATCAATGCTTTCATCGGTCGGCACGGCGATTTTTCCGTGGAAAAGCCTGTCGATACAGCGCAGGCGCTGGGTGAGCGCGCCTATCTTTTTGGCCGCGCGGCGCTTATCTCGGAACAGGGCTTGCTGATGACCCCGCGCCGGACCGATACCGACGGGTTCTTCGTCAGCCTCTTACGGCGCTCATCATGATGACACCAGCGGCCAATGCTCGACGAATCGATGTGGCTCCCGTAGAACCCGCTATGGAACCTTCCCACGACAAAATCCTGATTGTAGATTTCGGATCGCAGGTCACGCAGCTTATTGCGCGGCGCGTGCGCGAGGAGCGGGTCTATTGCGAGGTCGTGCCGTTTCAGAAGGCCGATAGTGCGTTCCGTGAGATGAAGCCGAAAGGCGTGATCCTCTCCGGCGGGCCGGCTGGCGTGCTCGACAAGGATGCGCCGCTTGCGCCGATGGCGATCTATCAGGCCGGAGTGCCGGTGCTTGGCATCTGCTATGGCGAGCAGGCCATGGCGCACCAGCTCGGCGGCAAGGTCGAGGCTGGGCATCACCGGGAATTTGGCCGTGCCGAAGTCGAGTTAACAAAACCGTCGGCGCTCACCGATGGCGTCTGGGAAGTCGGTCAACGCTACCCGGTGTGGATGAGTCACGGCGACCGCGTTACGAAGCTGCCCGAAGGCTTCACCGCCATCGGCACCTCGCCCAACGCGCCGATCGCTATCATCGCTGACGAGAAGCGCAAGTTCTACGCCACGCAATTCCATCTTGAAGTTGTGCACACGCCGCACGGCGCGGCGCTGTTACGCAATTTCGTGCGCAGAATCGCGGGCTGCACCGGCGACTGGACGATGCGCGCGTTCAAGGAAGAGGCGATCGAGAAAATTCGCCGCCAGGTCGGCAAGGGCAAGGTGATCTGCGGACTATCCGGCGGCGTCGATTCTTCCGTTGCCGCCGTTCTGATCCACGAAGCGATCGGCGATCAGCTCACCTGTGTATTCGTCGATCACGGGCTGCTGCGTCTTGCCGAGGCCGAAAAGGTCGTCGCGCTGTTTCGCGGCCACTACAACATTCCGCTCGTTCATGTTGATGCGTCCGAGACTTTCCTGAGCGCGCTCACGGGCATCGAGGACCCCGAACAGAAACGCAAAGCCATCGGCAAGCTGTTCATCGATGTGTTCGAGGCTGAGGCCACGAAGATCGGCGGCGCCGATTTCCTCGCCCAGGGCACGCTTTATCCCGACGTGATCGAGAGCGTGTCGTTCACCGGCGGCCCGTCGGTCACGATCAAGTCGCACCACAATGTCGGCGGCCTGCCTGAGCGCATGCACATGAAGCTGGTCGAGCCGCTGCGCGAACTGTTCAAGGACGAAGTGCGCGCGCTCGGCCGTGAGCTCGGCTTGCCCGAGGTGTTTGTCGGCCGCCATCCATTCCCCGGTCCCGGCCTCGCCATCCGCTGCCCAGGTGCCATCACCAGGGACAAGCTCGAAATCCTCCGCCTCGCCGACGATGTGTTCATCGAGGAAATCCGCCGCGCCGGCCTCTATGACGATATCTGGCAGGCGTTCGCGGTGCTGCTGCCAGTGCGCACCGTCGGCGTGATGGGCGATTATCGCACCTACGATTATGTGGTCGGGCTTCGCGCTGTGACCTCGACCGACGGCATGACCGCGGACTTCTATCCGTTCGACATGAAATTCATTGGCGCGGTCGCGACCCGCATCATCAACGAAGTCAAAGGCGTCAACCGCGTCGTCTATGATGTGACGTCTAAGCCGCCGGGTACGATCGAGTGGGAGTGAGATGAACGCTCTGGTGTAGTCAACTGAGCCCAGATGGAGCACTGCCCCGCGGTCGAAATTGCGCGCCGTGAAGGTACCGTCGGTCGCTCAACTTTCCTGAAGCGTATCTCTTACAGCCACTTTCCCCTTTAAATGACCGATAGGTCGCTCGGCGAGGCGCGAATCATTGGCGCGCGTCGCCCATTTCCATTTAACTCACAGAATAACGGAAACATGCAATGACACAGCTCCTTGCTCGTGGCGTGGTGCGAACGTTTCGTTTGACGAACGAGCCCGGTGGATTGGGGCTCAGTTGTACGCCTGGTGGCTTGTCGCTGGCGGGTGTGCCGCTTCTGCGGAGGACACAAACGGGATTTGTCCCGCGATCGACTTCCGAGGTCACTTCGTTGCTAAGGGCGGCGTATGAGGAAGATCCAACCAGACTCCGGTCAACCCTCGATGCGATTGCGAATGCGCTCAATCGTGGTGATTTCGCCGCGGCGATGATTGCTGCCGTCCATACGCTGACGCCGGAGATGAGCCCGGAGGCCGCCCTGCGGCTCGCGAACGCCGAGCAAGAGCTAATAAAATACAATTACAATCCTTATGAACCGCGAGACTCGCATGGTCGCTGGACCACGGACGGAGTTGTCGGCCAGGCCAATGTTGGGTCGCCTGGAATCGTAAGCGATCAAGCAGTTGACGTGCGGGTCTTTGATCAGCGACGCGTTCCTGACGACCCGTCATCCACCGACTCTGCACTGCTATCGGGCGGTGGCGATGGCTCCGAGGGGCCCACGCCTCTCAAACAGCCGGTCGAAGGGAACTACGACAACTTAGGGTCGGTGCAAGTCACGATGGTGGATGACATTATGCGAAGCATTGTTAAAAACGCATGCATTGCTGAATGTTCGGAATTTAGTCTTCCAACGCATAACTATGGCTGGAAGTTCTTCAACTGTGCAAATGATTGTCTGAGGAGACACGGTACGACCCATTTGCCGTCAGTTCGTAGCCGGGGCGGGTGGATGGAATGGAGGACAGGATGTCAAAGGACGCAGCCAAGATCATAATGGAGGTTGTTACAAGAAACGCTGCAGAGCAGGATGCTGCTCTGACAAAAATCCGGTCGCTGTGTACCGAAGATGAATTTAATGAGTACCGACGAATGATCGGAAAGTCTATGGGAGCCATGCTGTTCGAAATCATACATCCAATTGTCGCGAAATATCCTGACTTGAAACCTGATCAGCTAACGTAGTCTAAGCGGTGGCTTTCGCGCCGCGCCGCGCTTCGGCCGGCGAACCGCCCTGACCCTGCCGCTGCTTCCGCCGCCGCAGAAAAACCGGTCGCTCCCGTCGAACTCGAGTCCCGACACGCCTGTTCCGGGCGGCATGTCGAGCGTCTCCAGAACCTTTCCCGTTTGCGGATCGATGCGGCGCAAATCGCTCTTCTCGTCTTCCAAAGTGGCGTGCCAGAGTTCCCCATCGACCCAAGTCACTCCAGTAACGAAGCGGTTGGACTCGATGGTACGAAGAACTGCCCCGGTATTGGGATCGATCTGGTGTATCTTCCGGTTCCGATATTGACCCATCCAGAGCGTTCCTTCAGCCCACGCCAGCCCCGATCCGGCGCCTCCGGGGGCAGGGATAGTGTTGAGCACGCGGCCGGTCTTCGGATCGATCTTCTGGATGTGCTCGCCGGAAAGCTGGAACAGGTGATGACCGTCGAAGGCCGTTCCCGCGTGCGCAGCGGCATCGATCGTGCGGACTGTTTCTCCACTCTCGGGATCAAACGCGTTCAGCTTGTCTCCCGACGCAAACCAGACGTGCTGGCCGTCGTAGGTGACGCCTGCGACCTGTTCGACGCCGGGAAAGGGGCCATATTCGCGAAGAATTTCGGCTTGAGATTTTTTCATGCGCCAACCCTATCCGCTCGGGAGCGGGCCCGGGAGTAACAAGGTTGTCGCGAAACCCGGCACTGGCCGGGTTGTCCAGCGACGCGCACGCCCGCGGCCATACGACTGGACCTTGCCTGCTGCCGCGAGCGAGTCGAGCGCGCGCTGCACGGTCCGCGCGCTGGCTCCGAGCGCAAGCGCCAGCGCCGAACTCGACCAAGATTCGCCGTCCGCGAGGAAGGCCAGCACCGATGCATGTTGATCTTCAACCGGCGGTGCGAGCACGACGACTTTGCGTGCGCGCCGCGGCACCAATGCGAAGCCCAGCGTCGTCGCGCTGATATCCGCAAGAGTTTCAAGCTTGACGCGAAGCCGCCCGATTTCGACGCGCAGTCGCGCGCGATGCGATTCATCGGCGTGCTTGGCGCGGAAAGCGCGTGCGAGGAGCGTGCTCCTTGGAACGTCAGCGGGCCAGGCTTCACCCAGCGCGCGCGCCAATGCGAACAAGACCGGGCGCGTCGTGAGCGAGATCACAGTGTCGGCGTTGCGCACGACATGGCGGCATGCGTCCACGACGAGCGCTCCCGAAGTCAGCAGCGCCTCAACCTCATCAAGCAGGAGGAGCCGCTCCTCACCGGGCGCAATCAGCCGCGCAGCGGGGGTGTTCAGAATAAGAGCCGTGCTTTCAACCTCCGCCATCAACGCCGGAATATTCGCAAGACGAGCCGCGCGCTCTGCCTCGGCAAGCGCGGCGCGCGCTGTCTTCATCCGCAGGCGCCGCATCGCGATTCCCGCGACCACCAACTCGTGAGCGGCCCGCAATGCCGGCGGCAGGAGTCCGGCATCGAACTTCGCCAGCTCGCGTTCAGCTTCGTCGAGGCGTCCGATCAAAAGAAGACGCCGTACTTCGAGATGCCGCGCGTGCGCGGCGTTCGTCCGGTCACCGCGCCGCTCAAGCACCACCCGCGCCGTATCGAGCGCCTTGGCGGGCCAGTTCAAGTCGCGCGACACGAGTGCGATTTCGGCCTCGGCGACGATGCATCTCGCGCGGGCCACCGCCTCCTTCGGGCCAAAGGCGCGCGCCGCCCTTCGCAGCAGGGCTTTCGCCCGAACGAGATCGCCGAGCTGAGCCATCGCGACGCCCCGAAGCGCCAGAGCCGGCGCGTCGTTGCGCAAGGAGACTCGCTTCAATGCCCCCAGGGGGTCGCCCGCCGCGAGTGCATGCGCTGCGGCAGCAATCAGCGAGTCCATCGGAATCCCGCCAAACTTGTAACTCCCACCATCTCCTCATCCGGCATTAGGTCTGTCTCACGATCAACAACATGGAACGGAGAAACGGACATGCCTGACATTCTGCATAAGGTTGGAATCAAATCGTCGTCGCTGGACGATGTCTATAACGCATTGACCACCGTTGCGGGGCTTTCCCGCTGGTGGACGCGCGACACTCAGGGAGAAAGCAAGGTCGGCGGCGAGCTGCAATTCCGCTTTGGCGAAGGCGGCTTCGACATGAAGGTTCTCGAACTGCAGCCCGGCAAGCGCGTTCTGTGGCAGGTGGTTGACGGCCCGGAAGAATGGCTCGGCACCAAGATCAGCTTCGATCTGGCACAGAACGGTGACTGGGCCGTTGTTCTCTTCAAACATCAGGGCTGGAAGGAGCCAGTGGAGTTCATGCACCACTGCAGCACCAAATGGGCGGTCTTTCTGTTGAGCCTCAAGTCGCTTCTCGAAACCGGCAAAGGCTCGCCCTGGCCAAACGAGATCAAGCTCGACAGTTGGGAATAGCAGGAGCTCGATCACCATCAGTCAATGTGACGGAGAGAACGATGAACAACATTATGAAAGATGAACTTGGAGCGCCGAAAATAGCCGATCGCGGCACCTTCCAGGCCGAGGTGGATACACTGCGGGTTCAGGAGAAGGCGCACATGCGGGCGGGTGACGCGATTGCGGCTGCACGCCGGCGGCTCCCGATGGTCGAGGTGGATGGCACGACAGCAATCATCAGCGAACGCGGCGCGGTGACGCTATTGGACGCGTTCGAGGAACGCCGGATGCTCATCGCCTACTATTTCATGTGGCACGCCGGCAAACCCGCTCCGGAGCAATGCGAGGGGTGCACTTTCTATACATCGCAGGTCCGCGAGCTGTCCTTCATTCATTCACGCGACGTCACCTACGCCACGTTCTGCCAAGGTCCGTATGAAGAGAGTTCCCGGTACCGCGACTTCATGGGCTGGGAGATGCCTTGGTATGCGATCCAGGGCGCGTCGCTCGACACTCTCCTGGTTGGACGCCGTGTGGGCATGATGCACATCGTTTGCTATCTACGGCAGGGCTCGCGTGTCTTCGAGACTTACTGGACGACGCGGCGTGGCGTCGAAGCGATGGACAACAGCTACCGGTTGCTCGACTTGACCGTCTACGGGCGGCAGGAGAGGTGGGAGGACTCGCCCGCCGGTTGGCCGAAACAACCGAAAGGCAAGCACAATTACCGTACCGATGGACGCCCCATCGTCCAATGGCCTCGTGTAAACGCCGGGCATTCGGACGATCTCGGCACCAGCGGGCGTTGAGGGACGGTCATGTCTGATATTCTCATGATGTCACACCTGGCCGGTTCGAAGCAGACGTTCGGAAAAAGTTTCGGATCGGCGAGCCGCGTCGCGGCGGAGTGGCTATGCTTCGCGGCCGCGCCGACATTCGCGGTGATGGCGCTGCTGACCGCTTTCGATGGCAGTCAGCAGGATATGCTCTGCGCGGCCATGCAACATGCGTCGCCGTTTGGCGGAATGGTTGCGATGTATTTGCTGATGACTGCCTTTCATTCGGGGCCGTGGCTGAAGCTGATCTCACGGGGACGTCGCATAGGCAGCGGTCGGGTCTAATCAGTGCTCAGAAGCGAGCGCATAACCAAGGACTATATGTAGGTACGTCGTCGGCATCCGAGGAGATCTTGCAAGACGATCCTCACCTGCAACGCCTGCTCGATGCCTTGCCGCTTCGCGTCAGGCGTTCCTACGCATGGCTGATGCGGCCTGAGGCGAGGTGGATGCGATGGCCGCTCGGCCTCGCGCTCATCGTCGGCGGTGTGTTCGGTTTCCTGCCGGTTCTGGGTTTCTGGATGGTGCCGTTCGGGGCGCTGCTGATCGGCGAGGACATCCCGCCGGTTCGTCGTGTAACGTTGCGGCTTCTCGGTCAGCTCTATCGCTGGTGGGATGCGTGGCGTTCATCGCCACGGCAATAAGCGCCTAAGCAAAGCGCTGCGCCTGATTTGTCGGACCTGGGCTATCCGTGGACAAAACCGCCTCAGCGCGCTCTTGATTGGCGAGACAGTGGGCCTCAAATGGCGCTAAATTCGTCATCTCACTGTCGATGAAAGAGGTCAAAACCGGATCGTGACCTTTATCAATCGAACGTCGGCTGGAGTGCTTGCGCTCGCGCTGCCGCTCGCGGGATGCGGCGGCGTGCTTGACCCGCACGGTCCCATTGGTGCTTCCGAGCGTCTCATCCTGATCGACTCCGTGGCGATCATGCTGGTGATCGTCATTCCGGTCATCGTCGCGACTCTCGGTTTTGCCTGGTGGTTTCGTGCGTCCAATGACCGCGCGACGTATTTGCCGTACTGGTCCTTCTCGGGTCAGCTCGAATTGATCGTGTGGGCGATACCGGCGCTGGTGATCACATTCCTCGGCGGCATCGCCTGGTTCGGTTCGCACGCGCTTGACCCGTTTGAGCCACTGCCCTCGAAGACACCGCCCGTCGAGATCCAGGTCGTCTCGCTCGATTGGAAATGGCTGTTCATCTATCCCAACGACGGCGTCGCAAGCGTCAATCAACTGATCATTCCAGCCGGTGCGCCGGTGCACTTCACGCTGACGTCGTCCGGCGTCATGAACAGCTTCTTCGTGCCGCAGCTCGGCAGCCAAATCTACGCAATGGCGGGTATGACATCGCAGCTCAGCCTGCAGGCTGACGAGCCGGGTGACTATCCGGGAATTTCAGCGCAGTTCAGCGGCGACGGCTTCTCGGACATGCGGTTTGTCGTGCACGCCATGTCGGCTGACGATTACGCCAGATGGCTCGACTAGCGCGAAGGACCGTGGTGCTGTCCTCGACACCGCAACCTACGCGGCGCTCGCTCAGCAATCGTCCGACGTCAAGCCGGCGACCTATCACGGCGTCGATCCAAAGCTGTTCGATTCAATCGTGGATGAGACCGCGCCGCCTTCGGGAGGGGCGCAAGAGCAACCGGGCGGCCAAAGCTACGCTCGGCGGCTGGAGGAGGGGGCTGATGCTCGGCAAGCTCACCTGGGCCGCCATTCCGTTCGATCAGCCGATCCCGCTTGCGGCCTCGGGATTGATGATCGTCGTCGTTCTCGGCGTTCTGGCCTGGGTGACGATCAAAGGCCATTGGCCGTATCTGTGGCACGAGTGGATCACCTCGGTCGATCACAAGCGCATCGGCGTCATGTACTGCACGCTGGGGCTGATCATGCTGCTGCGCGGTTTCATCGACGCCATCATGATGCGATCGCAGCAGGCGCTTGCGTTCCACGCGCAAGGTTATCTGCCGCCGGAGCACTACGACCAGATTTTCTCCGCCCACGGCACGATCATGATCTTTTTCGTGGCGATGCCGGTTGTGATCGGGTCTGATGAATTTTGCGGTACCGTTGCAGCTCGGCGTCCGCGACGTCGCATTTCCAACGTTCAATTCGGTAAGCCTCTGGCTTACTGCATCCGGCATTTTGCTCGTCAATGTCTCGCTGGTGATCGGCGAATTCGCCAAGACCGGCTGGCTCGCCTATCCGCCGCTGTCCGAGCTCAAGTTCTCGCCGGGCGTCGGTGTCGATTATTACCTCTGGTCCTTGCAAATATCCGGCATCGGCACGCTGCTGACCGGAATCAATTTCGTCACCACGATTCTGAAAGTGCGCGCGTCGGGCATGATCTACACGCGCATGCCGATCTTCTGCTGGACGGCGCTGGCCTCGAACCTGCTGATCGTCGCCGCATTCCCGATCCTCACCGCGACGTTCGCGATGCTGCTGCTCGACCGCTATCTCGGCTTCCATTTTTTCACGACGGACGCCGGCGGCAACGCGATGATGTACATCAACCTCATCTGGGCGTGGGGCCACCCGGAAGTTTACATCCTCATCCTGCCGGCGTTCGGCATTTTCTCGGAAGTGTTCTCGACTTTCTCCGGCAAGCCGTTGTTCGGCTACCGCTCGATGATCATCGCTACGATGGCGATTTGCATCCTCTCATTCCTGGTCTGGCTGCATCACTTCTTCACGATGGGTGCGGGCGCCGACGTCAACGGCTTCTTCGGCATCATGACGATGATCATCGCGGTGCCGACCGGCGTGAAGATCTTCAACTGGCTGTTCACGATGTGGGGCGGCCGCATCCGCTTCGCGACGCCCATGCTGTGGTCGCTGTCGTTCATGGTGACATTCGTCATCGGCGGCATGACGGGTGTTTTGCTTGCGGTGCCGCCGGCGGACTTTGTGCTGCACAACTCGCTGTTCCTGGTCGCGCATTTCCACAACGTCATTATCGGCGGCGTGCTGTTCGGCGTCTTTGCCGGCTACACCTATTGGTTTCCGAAGGCCTTCGGTTTCAGGCTCGATGAGCGGTGGGGTAAAGCCGCTTTCTGGCTTTGGACAATCGGCTTCTACGTCGCCTTCATGCCGCTCTACGTGCTCGGCCTCGAAGGCATGACGCGGCGGATGCAGCATTACGACGTTGCGGCTTGGCATCCTTGGCTTCTGGTTGCGGCGGGTGGTGCTGCGCTGATCCTCGCCGGCATCGGCTGTCAGGTGGCGCAGCTTGTCGTTTCGATCCGCAATCGCGAGGCGCTGCGCGATACCACCGGCGATCCGTGGGATGGCCGGACGCTGGAATGGGTTACGACGTCACCGCCGCCAGCTTTCAATTTCGCGGTCATGCCCAATGTCACAGGCGAGGAAGCTTATTGGGGCATTAAGCAGAAAGCTCTTGAGCAGCGCCAGCTTTCGGAACTGCCGGACTACAAGCCGATCGAAATGCCGCGCAACAGTCCGACCGGATTTGTCACCGCGTTCTTTGCGGTCGTCACCGGCTTCGCGCTGATCTGGCACATCTGGTGGATGGTCATTGTCGGGCTCGTCGGCGCGTTCGCGACTTTCGTTGTGTTCGCCTGGCGTGACGTCGCCGAATATGACCTGTCCGCCGCCGAAGTTGCTGAAGCGGACCGTCAACGGCGCGAAGCGCGGGTTGCGCTTGGTCGAAGGCCGCGAGCCGGGCATAGCGCCGGCGATCACAACAAAGCCGCCGGAGCATGACCCGCACCGGCTGCGCGGGCTCGATCCGGACGGCGGCCATACAGGACCCGCACCGAAGCGCATCGTCACCGGCTACGGCTTCTGGATTTTCCTGTTGTCCGACTTTGTGATGTTTTCCGGTTTCTATGCGTCTTACGCGGTGCTCTCGCACGCCACGGCAGGCGGTCCGGGCCCGCAACAACTCTTTCATTTACCGACGGTAGCGCTCGAAACTGCGTTCCTGCTGCTCTCGAGTTTTGTCTGCGGCATGGCAACGATCGCCAGCAACGCGCGCAACATGCTGTGGACGCAAGTTTGCTTACGTGATCACGGGACTGCTCGGCGTCGGCTTTCTGTTTCTGGAAGGAAGCGAGTTCATCAAGATGCTGGCGGAAGGCGCCGGCCCGCAGCGTAGCGCTTTTCTGTCCGCCTTCTTCACGCTGGTCGGTTGCCACGGCCTGCACGTCACGGTCGGGCTGCTGTGGCTCGGCACCATGATGGCGCAGTTCTGGGCCAAGGGCTTCCGGCCGGACATCCTGCGGCGCGGGATGTGTTTCGGCCTGTTCTGGCATGCCCTCGATATCATCTGGGTCGGCATCTTCACCAACGTCTATCTTCTCGGGACAAGTCCCTAAGCGAGCAAGATCATGAGCGATCAGGACATGACGCACGAATTCGGCGCTGACGCCGCCCCCGGCGATCAGGATGCAGGGCCGCATCAGATCGCAGCTGGCGTTCGCAATTATCTGATCGGGCTCGGTCTCGCTACCGCGCTGACTGTCGGCTCATTCTGGGTTGCGAGCGGGACCAGCCTTGTCTACACGCCGGGCGTGCCGATGGCGCTGGCGGCGTTCGCCGATCGCGCAAATGGGGGTGCATCTTGCGTTTTTCCTGCACATCACGACCGGACCGGACAATACCAACAACGCATTGGCGCTGGCGTTCGGCGCCTTGATCATCGGCATCGTGATCGCAGGATCGCTGTGGATTATGTACCACCTCAACGCCAACATGATGGTGCCCGGTAATATGATGGACATGCACATGCAGCCGTAAAACGGCACGCGGGCAGAGGACATTATGGCGAAATCGATCACCATCTACGGCATCAAGAATTGCGACACGATGATCAAGGCTCGCGCGTGGCTCGAGAAGCATGGCGTTGCTTATGAATTTCACGACTACAAGGTCGTCGGCATCGATCAGGATCACCTTGAGAAATGGAGCAAGAAAGTCGGTTGGGAGACATTGCTCAACCGCGCCGGCATGACGTTCCGCAAGCTGCCCGATAAGGACAAAGCCAAGATCGACGAGAAGAAAGCGATTGCGCTGATGCTCAAGCAGCCGTCAATGATCAAGCGGCCGGTGCTCGATCTCGGTGGCGGCAAGCTCGTCGTCGGCTTCAAGCCGGAAACTTACGAAGCGTCAGTGCCGACTTAAGCCGTCGCGGCGCAGCTAATTGATCTTGATGTTGGCTGCGTTGATCACCGGCGTCCAGCGCGCGATATCGGCGTCGATATGAGCGCGGAAGTCTGCTGGTGTATCCGGGATCGGCTCCATTAATTGCGTGGTGAGCTTCTCGCGCACGGTGCGCGAAGTGATTGCATCGCCGACGAGTTCGCCGATCCGCTTGACTATCGCGTCCGAAAGGCCCGCCGGGCCAACCAGTCCGCTCCAGGCGTCGGCTTCAACGTCGATGCCAGCCTCCCTTAGCGTAGGCACGCCGGGCAGCAGCGCCGAGCGCTGTGCCGTCGATACCGCCAGCAGTTTGATCGCCGCGCCGCCGAGCTGCGGCGTGATGGAGATGGCCGGTAGGCAGACCATCTGCACGTCGTTGCGGATCAACGCCTGGATCGCTTGCGGTGACGACGGGTAGGGGACGTGCACCAATTTGGTGTCGCTCTTGAGTGCGATTGCTTCCATGGCAAGCTGCGATAGCGAGCCTGTGCCGATCGAGCCATAGGTGTATTTGCCGGGATTGCGCTTGATGAGGTCAACGAGTTCGGCAGTGCTGTTGACGCCGAGGCTCGAATTGACGGCCAGCGCGCTCGGCTGCGCCACCAGCATCGTGATCAGCGAAAGGTCTTTCTTCGGATCGTAAGGCAGACTGCTGAACAGCAACGTATTGATCGCCAGCGGGCCGCCGATGCTCACGCCGATGGTCGTGCCATCGGGATCGGCCTTGGCGACTGCGTCCGTGCCGGTGTTACCGCTTGCACCGGGCTTGTTTTCGACAATGAAAGTCTGTCCGGTCTTGTCTTGCAGATTTTCGGCGATCAGGCGCCCAACCAGATCAGGGGTGGCGCCGGCCGCAAACGGGACAATGATGCGGACAGGCTTAGTCGGCCAATCCTGCGCCGACGCAGGCAGCGTAGCAAGCAGGATAGCAAATGCCGCCACAGCGCTGCGCGTCATCGCGTTTTCCTCCGCTTCCCTCGTTGTCACGGCTTCGCTAGATGTAACCAGACCTACCACGGTGAAGATGGCAGGCGAAGAGGAGAACAACTGTGCGCGCCACAACAAGATTGAGAAATCTTTTCGCCTCTGGCCGTATCGCGGTTGCACCCGGGGCTTATGACGGGCTTACGGCGCGGCTGGTCGAGCAGGCTGGATTCCAGGCGATTTATGCGAGCGGCGGCGCCATCGCCCGCTCGACCGGGATCCCCGATCTCGGCCTGATGCCGGTCAGCGCCATCGTCGAGCGCCTCGCATCGATGGTCGATGTGGTCGAGGTGCCAATCGTCGCCGATGCCGATACCGGTTACGGCAATGCACTTAACGCGCAAGCTGCGGCGCGAGCATTCGAGCGCGCGGGTGTTGCGGCGTTCCATCTCGAGGATCAGACGTTTCCCAAAAAATGCGGCCATTACGACGACAAGAGTCTCGTCCCGGTCGCTGAGATGGTGCAGAAACTGAAAGCAGTACGCGATGCGCTGCTCGATCCCGATTTCATCGTCATCGCCCGCACCGATGCCATAGCTGTGGAAGGCTTTAATGCCGCGATCGATCGTGCCGGCGCCTATCGCGAGGCTGGCGCTGATATGCTTTTCGTCGAGGCGCCCACGTCTGAAGACGAGATTGCCAGGATTGCCAAGCTGGTCTCAGGCTGGAAGCTGATCAATATGTTTGAAGGCGGCAAGACGCCGTTGTTGCCGGCCGCACGTCTCGAACAGCTCGGCTATCATCTCGTTATCATTCCGAGCGACACCCAGCGCGCCGCGATCAAGGCCACGCAGCGCGTATTGGCCGCGATCGCCCGTGACGGCAGTTCCACAGCCCTGCGCGGCGATATGGTATCGTTCAAGGAACGCGAGGCGCTGATCGATACCGCCGGCTATCTTGAACGCGACAGGCGCTATGCCTCGTAGGCGGGGCCGTTTCAGCCAGATTGCCGATCGGCTCGCTAGCTGATACGAGGCGCTTCATCGCCGCCAAATGCAGGCGAGAGTAAAGCCGGGTTAGCTATGGGTCTTGCGGTCGAAATCCTCGGCCTGATCGTTTTTCTCGGTGCGCATGTCTTTGTGACCATGCGCGGCCGGCGCGCCGCATTGGTCGCCAAAATCGGCGAGTGGCCGTATCGCGGATTATTTTCGATCGTTGCGATCGTTGGTCTGCTGCTGATTGGATACGGCTTTGCCAGCTATCGCGCCGCGGGTTTCATCACAATCTGGAATCCGCCGGCCTGGACCCGTCATATCGTCGAATTGCTGATGTGGCCGGCCTGCGTCCTGGTGGCCGCGGCTTACATTCCGGGCAACATCAGGCATCGCCTGAAACACCCCATGCTGGTCGGGGTCAAAACCTGGGCGTTTGCGCATCTTTGCGCGAATGGCGATCTCGGCGGCATGATCCTGTTCGGGTCGGTGCTGGCTTGGGCGGTCTATGACCGCATTACGCTGAAACACCGCAGCGATCCCGGTGCGCCGACGCTGCCGGCATCATGGCCGACCAACGATCTGATCGCGATCATCGTCGGCACCATTGTGTATTTCGCGCTCGGCTTCGTGTTTCATCCGGTCGTCATCGGCGTGCCGGCGTTTCAGTCCTAACGATGTCAATACAAAACGAAATCCGGCGACTGACCGCCCCCGATATCCTCGCCCGCAAGGGTGGCGATCCCATCGTGTGCTTGACGTCCTATCACGCGCATACGGCACGCATCCTCGATCAATATTGCGACGTCATCCTGGTCGGTGACTTGCTCGGCATGGTGATGCACGGGCTCGAGACCACCGTCCCGGTCACGCTCGACATGATGATCCTGCAAGGCCATGCCGTGATGCGGGGTTCGAAGCGGGCGCTGGTCGTGATCGATATGCCGTTTGGTTCTTACGAGGCATCGAAAGAGCAGGCGTTTCATTCCGCCGCCCGTGTGCTGAAGGAGACTGGTTGCGGCGCGATCAAGGTCGAAGGCGGCCGCCGTATGGCGGAGACCATCGCATTTCTTGTCGAACGCGGTGTGCCGGTGATGGGTCACGTCGGTTTGACGCCGCAGGCAATCAATACGATCGGCTCATTCAAGGCGCAGGGCCGTAACGAAAGCGATTGGGCTCCGATCGAAGCAGACGCCCGCGCCGTGGCCGATGCCGGCGCCTTCGCCGTCGTGCTCGAAGCCATTGCCGAGCCGTTGGGCCGGCGCATCACAACCGACGTCGCAATACCGACCATCGGCATCGGGGCGAGCGTTGCCTGCGACGGACAAGTCCTTGTGCTCGAAGACATGCTCGGGCTGTCGCCGCGGGTTCCGAAATTTGTCAAACGCTTCGGCGATCTCGGCCCTTCAATCGAGCGTGCGGTTAAAGGCTATGCCGACGAAGTCCGAGCCCGGACATTTCCTGGACCGGACAATGTCTATCCCATGCGCAAAAAGTAGTTTGGCGGCTTTGCCCCAGGCCGGGTTTTAGGCGTAAAGCATTGCGGCATTTGGCCTTTGCCTTGCTCGCGCCACATCATTAAGCTATTTGCGACACCGTTTCCCGGGCAAAAATTGCACGGTTTTCCTTGATTGACCAAGGGCTTGCCGGAATTGTCGGCTCCGGCCGTTGGGGCGATTTCGGGAACTGTTTTCGAGGCGCAGGCGGGGCTCGGTTCAGCGTTGGGGACTTAAAGTTCGTGGCCGATATATTCCAGGAAGTTGACGAAGAAGTACGCCGCGAACAGCTCAAAAAGCTGTGGGACCGCTACGGCATTCTGCTGATTGCCGTTTGTATTGCGGCCATTGCCGCGGTTGGTGCGTGGCGCGGCTATGAGTGGTGGCAGGGCAAGAAGGCTGCCGAAGCCGGCGCCGCTTTTGAGAACGCGGTGAATTCTTGCCGAAGCCGGCAAGCATCAGGAAGCCGACGCGGCTTTTGCAAAAATCGCAACCGATAGTACGGCAGGCTATCGCACGCTGGCTAGTCTGCGCGAAGCCGCCGAACTTGCACAGACGAACAAGGGCGCCGCGGTAAAAGCCTATGACGATGTTGCCGCCGACAAGAGTGTGGGCGATGTGGTTCGGCAACTGGCCGCGGTGCGGGCCGGTTTCCTGTTGGTGGATACCGCACCTTATTCGGAAATGCGGACACAGCTCGAACCGCTGACCGGCTCTGACAAGATTTTTCGTCACACCGCCCGCGAACTGCTGGCGCTGTCCGCATGGAAATCGGGCGATGTGGATGCGGCGAAGCAATGGGTCAGCATGATCATCACCGATCCACAGTCGCCTCAGAGCACCCGCAGCCGCGCGGAAGTTTTGAGCGAGCTGATTGCCGCCGGCGACAAGGGTTGAAATAGCGCCGATGCGACGCATCCCTTCGCTGTTCAGGCTTACATCGGCCGGTATGCTCGTTCTGGTGCTGGCGGCGTGCACGCCGGGCGGTCAGTTCGACCCGACGACGCTGTTGCAGAGCGACATGTTCGACAGCAAGAAAAAGCTGCAAGGCGACCGCGCGCCGGTGTTTCCTGGCGGCGTGCCGGGTACGACAACGGGCGTGCCTCCGGACCTGGTGAAGGGCTACCAGCCGCCGCCAGAACAGACTGACGCTGCGGCTACCGACGCGGCCGCGCAGCCCGCGGAAAAGCCCAAGCCGAAACCGAAACCCAAGGTGGCGACGCAAACGCCACCCAAGCAGCCGCCGACCCGGATCAGCATTGGCACTAAGCCGAACGCGCCGGTTCAGCCTGCGGCGGCCTCACAGCAGCCGGCTCAGCAAATCGCCGCCCCGCCCGGCCAATCGCAATCGGTTTGGCCGTCAACGCCGCCAACCGCGCCAGCTCAACAGCAACAGCAGTCACAGTCGGTCTGGCCGAATCCGCCGGCAACGACTTCCCACTAGGCTAGGTTGCGGCTACTCGTTTGTCGCGACCTCTGACGCAGCTCGTCACCATGACCTTTACCGTCACCATTGTTGGCCGCCCGAATGTCGGCAAATCGACGCTGTTTAACCGGCTGGTGCGCCGGCGCCTGGCGTTGGTTGACGACCAGCCGGGCGTTACCCGCGACCGGCGCGAAGGCGATGCCAGGCTTGGCGATCTTGCGTTCAAGGTGATCGATACGGCCGGTCTCGAAGACGCCGAGCGCAAGACGCTTTCGGCGCGCATGCAGGCACAGACCGCTGAGGCGATGAAGCAGGCCGACGCGGTGCTGTTTGTCGTCGATGCGCGCGATGTCGCGACACCCATTGATCGCGCCTTCGCCGATCTGGTGCGGCGCGCGGCGAAGCCGACAATCGTGGTCGCCAACAAGAGCGAAAGCCGCGCCGGTCAGGCGGGCGCGCTTGAGTCCTATGCTCTTGGCCTCGGCGATCCGGTCGCGGTCAGCGCCGAGCACGGCGAGGGGATGGCGGATCTTTACGATGCGTTACGCGCAGTAATGCCCGAACAGGAGCCGCAAAACGACGCCGAAGAGGAACCTTCCGCGGTACCCGCCGAAGACAAGCCGATCCGCATTGCCGTGGTCGGCCGGCCGAATACCGGCAAGTCGACGCTGATCAATCGGCTGATCGGTGAAGACCGGCTGTTGACCGGGCCGGAAGCAGGCATCACCCGTGATTCGATTGCGGTCGATCTCGCGTGGCGCGGACGGCAATTCCGCGTCCATGACACCGCGGGAATGCGCCGTCGCGCGCGGATCGAGGAAAAGCTGGAGAAGCTTTCGGTCGCCGACGCACTCAACGCCATCCGCTTCGCCGAAGTGGTGATTGTGCTGATCGACTCGCAAACGCCGTTTGAAGAGCAAGACATTCGCATTGCCGATCTTGTCGAGCGCGAAGGCCGCGCCATCGTCATCGCCGTCAACAAGTGGGACCTGGTCGAGCGTGAGCCTGGCGCGCTGTCACGGCTGCGCGCTGAGGTCGATCGCATCCTTCCGCAAATCAAAGGCGCTCCGGTGGTGACGCTGTCCGCACGCAGCGGCGAAGGCTTGGATCGATTGATGGAAGGCGTATTGCAAAGCTATGCGGTCTGGAACCGTCGGGTACCGACCGCGGCGCTCAATCGCTTTCTGGCCCGCGCTATATCGAGCCAATCCGCCGCCGGCAGTCAGCGGCCGGAGGGTCAGGCTCGATTACATCACGCAACCGAAGGCGCGGCCGCCTACTTTTGTGTTGTTTGCGTCGCGCGCCAACGCACTGCCGGAGACTTATCGGCGTTACCTCGTCAACGAGATGCGGGAAGATTTCTCGCTTCCGGGCACGCCAATCCGGCTGATGCTGCGAGGCAAGGCTAATCCCTTCGCCAAGCGTAAACGCCGCCGCTAAATCGGAACATTAGTCCGGGTTGATGAACTGCAGGAACCTCTTGGCGGGATAGTCGTAGAGCTTGCCGGTTTCCGCGCAACTCGGCAGGCAAAGTTCCACTATCTTTTCGGCGACTTGCTCCGGTGTCGGTAGCGTCATCGGATCTTCGCCCGGCATCACCTGCGCCCGCATCCGCGTTCGCGTCGGGCCGGGATTGAACAGGTTCACGCGCACGGGTGTCGAGGTGGTTTCGGCCGCATAGGTTCGCGCCAAGGCATTTAGTGCGGCCTTCGACGTCGAATAAGGCCCGGCATAAGCCCGGCAGCTTGTAGCGGCGCCCGAGGTCATGAAAACCGCGCGGCCGGCGTCGGAACGCCGAAGCAGTGGATCCATGGCGCGGATGAGCTGATAATTCGCCGTTACATTGACGGCCATCGCCTCGTCCCATGCCGGCGGCATGACGTGGCCGAGCGGTGAGCGCTGTCCGCCGATTGCGGCATTGCCGATCAGCACATCGAGCCGCTTGTAGCGCTCGTTCAGCGCGGCTGCGAGGCGGTAGAAGCCGTCATAATCTCGCATATCGAGCGGCACCAGCGTGGCTGAGCTGCCGGCGGCTTTCACCGCGTCGTCAAGTTCCTCGAGGCCGCCGACGGTCCGTGCAACCGCGACAACGTGCGCCCCCTCGCGCGCGAGTGAGACGGAAAGCGCATAGCCGATGCCCCGCGAGGCGCCGGTAACAAGCGCGATACGATCAGCGAGTAGTTTTGACATACTCTAGCGGTGAAGCATGATCGTGGTCATGCTTTAGCTCGCTTCGGCGAGCAACGAGAGTTGGCTCTGCGGGGCGTCTTGCGCCATGCGGTCAGTGAGCGGGGTCGGATACTCACCGGTGAAGCAGTGGTCGGTGAACTGCGGACGCGCCGGATCGCGCGCCTTCTCACCCATCGCGCGGTAGATGCCCTCGACCGAAAGGAAAGCGAGCGAGTCCGCGCCGATGAACTTCCGCATACCTTCAAGATCATGAGTCGCGGCGAGCAGTTTGTCCTTCTCAGGCGTGTCGATGCCGTAATAGTCGGGATGTGTGATCGGCGGCGAAGCGATGCGGAAATGCACCTCGCGTGCGCCGGCATCGCGCATCATCTGAACGATCTTCACCGATGTAGTGCCGCGCACGATCGAGTCGTCGATCAGTACGATGCTTTTGCCGTTCACCACGGCGCGGTTGGCGCTGTGCTTGAGGCGAACGCCAAGCTGGCGGATTTGCTGGGTCGGCTCGATGAAGGTGCGGCCGACATAGTGATTGCGGATGATACCCAGCTCGTAGGGAATGCCCGATTCTTGGGCGTAACCGATTGCGGCGGGCACCCCTGAATCAGGTACCGGCACGACCACCTCGGCGGAGGCGGGGGCCTCGCGAGCCAGTTCGACGCCGCTCGCCTTGCGCACTTTGTAAACGCTGCGGCCGCCGATGATCGAATCCGGCCGGGCGAAGTAGATATATTCGAAGATGCAGGGCCGTGGCGCCATCGGCGGGAACGGTTTGTGGGAGTGCGCGCCGTCCTCGTCGAAGACCAGAACCTCGCCGTTTTCCACGTCGCGCACATATTGCGCGCCAATGATGTCGAGTGCACAGGTCTCGGACGTCAGGATCGGACAGCCGTCGAGCTTCCCAAGCACCAGCGGTCGAATGCCGAGCGGATCGCGGGCGCCGATCAGCTTCTTGTTGGTCAGGCCGACAAAGGCATAGGAGCCTTCCAGCATTCGTAAGCCTTCGACGAAGCGGTCGACGAAGCGATTACGGTGCGAGCGCGCCACCAGATGAAGGATCACCTCGGTGTCGGTGGTCGACTGCATCATGGCGCCTTCGCGTATGAGCTGGCGCCGCAGCGAGATACCGTTGGTCAGGTTGCCGTTATGGCCGACCGCAAAGCCGCCGGCATTGAGCTCGGCGAACAGCGGTTGGACGTTGCGTAAAATCGTTTCGCCGGTGGTCGAATAGCGGACGTGACCGACGGCGGTGGTGCCGGGGAGGCGGTCGATCACCTCACGGCGGGAAAAGGTGTCGCCGACCAGGCCAAGCCGCCGCTCTGAGTGGAACCGCTTGCCGTCGTAGGAGACGATACCGGCCGCTTCCTGGCCGCGGTGCTGGAGTGCATGCAGGCCGAGCGCCGTAATCGCGGCAGCGTCTGGATGGCCGAATATGCCGAACACGCCGCATTCTTCGCGCAGCCGGTCCGCATTGGGGTCGAAAGCTTCGGGCTCAGTCACCGTCATCGGCTCTCCAGTGCTCAACGCACTATTTCTCTGGCCCCGGAACTAGCGGGCCATCCCGATTCGGATGACCCGATCATAGCTGGCGTAGGCGCGGCTGTCGGCGGGATTGCCGTTTTCCCCATGCTGATCGGGGGGCGCGCTGTCCGGGGTATCAGTATCCCCGGGTTTCTTGGATTTCAGCTTATTTAAGATGGTGCTTTCGGCGTTTTCCGGCAACTGCGCCTTAAGCCAATCGCCGCTACTGCTTAATACGACCTTCGATTTGGCGCGCATAACCCAGTCCGGTTTGCTCCGGTCGGGAACCAGCCAGTCAAAGAAAGTATAGGCGACGACCACGATGACCAGGCCACGGGCAAGGCCAAACAGAAAGCCGAGCGTACGGTCGAGTGCGCCGACCCGGCTGTCGAGCACCATGTCGGAAATCCGAATCGTCAGGACAGAGACAATGAGCAAAGTGATCAGAAAAACGCCGCCAACCACGGCGGCTGCGGCGACGATGTCATTGTTAAAGTACTGTTTCGCGAGCGGCAGCAGCTTCGGATAGGCATAGAGCGTTGCGCCGGCCGCCAGCACCCAAGCGGTGATCGACAGCACCTCGCGCATGAATCCGCGCACCATCGCCAGCAGCCCGGAAATCAGCATCACGACGATAAGCAAGATATCGAGCAACGTGATCGGCATGGTTCCTGCGAACCCGGGGAAGGAAGGTGCTGCGGTGAAAAAGACCCGCCGGGTGTATAGCCGGGCGCGGGCGCGGCGTCACCTGTCTTTTCAGAGACTTACCGGCAAATCCGATTGTCGGCCATTAATGCCAAAGAGGTGTGGCTATTTGGCATCCTGACGGCCGACCCGCCGCAACGCCGGTGCACCGTCACGGGCACCCGCTTGGACGCCCTCTTGGGCGATATCCGCGACGAGGCTTGCCAGCGAGCTGATTGTTGCTAGCGAAAACCCTTCCGGCGCTTCGGCGCGGGAAGCCTCCGGTACGATCGCGCGGATAAAGCCGAGTTTCTGCGCTTCCTTGAGCCGGGACGCGGTCTGCGCCACGGGCCGCACGGCGCCGGACAGCGATACCTCGCCGAAATAGACCGCGTCAGCCGGTAGCGGCGCGTGCGCGAGCGATGACACCAGGGCCGCTGCCGCGGCTACGTCGGCGGCCGGTTCCTGGATACGAAGGCCGCCGGCCACGTTGAGATAAACGTCGTGCCCGGAGAGGCGGACGCCGCAATGCGCCTCCAAGACCGCCAACACCATCGATAGCCGGCTCTGATCCCAACCGACGACGGCGCGGCGCGGGGTACCGAGCGTAGTCGGGGCAACGAGTGCTTGAATTTCGACCAAGAGCGGACGGGTCCCTTCGATGCCGGCGAATACGGCAGTGCCCGGGCTGCCCAGATCGCGCTCGGACAGGAAAAGTTCGGAAGGGTTCGCCACCTCGCGCAACCCTCCGCCGGTCATTTCGAACACGCCGATCTCGTCGGTTGGACCGAAGCGGTTTTTGATTGCCCGCAAAATGCGGAATTGGTGCGAACCTTCGCCTTCAAACGACAGCACGGCGTCGACCATATGCTCGACGACGCGGGGGCCCGCGATCTGGCCATCCTTGGTGACATGTCCGACCAAAATGACGGCAGCACCGGTTCGCTTGGCGAAGCGGATGAGTTCGCCGGCCGATCCGCGCACTTGGGTAACGGTGCCGGGGGCGGCCTCGACTTTCTGCGTCCACATGGTCTGGATCGAGTTCGATCACCAGAAGTCGCGGCACGGCGCCTTGCGATAGCGTCGCCACGATATCCTCGACTGAGGTTTCGGCGGCGATCTCGACCGCGGCTTCCGTAAGGCCGAGCCGTTCGGCGCGTAGCCGCACCTGTGCCACGGCTTCTTCGCCGGAAATGTAGACTGTGCGATGCCGTGCGCGGGCAAGTGCGGCGGTGACTTCCAGCAGCAACGTCGATTTTCCAATTCCGGGATCGCCGCCGAGCAGCAGCACCGAGCCGGGCACCAGGCCTCCGCCCGTCACCCGGTCAAACTCCGCTACGCCCGAACTGATCCGCGGTGCATCCTGGGATTCACCTTTGAGGGTCTCGACGCTGAACAAGCGCCCTTTGCGTGAGGCGCGTGACGGGGCCGCGGCCCCTTCCTCGACCAGCGTGTTCCATTCGCCGCACGCATCGCAACGGCCGGACCAGCGCACATAGGCAGCGCCGCAGTTCTGGCAGACGTAGTTTTGTGTTCGCGCCGCCATTTTCAGGGATCAGGTTCAGCCGTTCGGATTAGCCACCGCGATAGATAAGATGGCAACGCATACCGAGTTGCGTAAGGAGCTCGTAGCCGATCGTTTCCGCGGCAGCGGCAAAATCATCCACGCCGAGCCCGCTGCCGATGAAAGTCGCAATGTCGCCGCGGCGCACCGCGCCGTCAGGCAAGTCGGTAACATCGACGCAAACCAGATCCATCGAAATGCGTCCGGCGATCGGGCAGGACTTGCCCGCAACGACCGCCTTGCCGCCGGGCCTGCCGTCATTGGCGCTGGCGCTTCGCAGTAACCCATCGGCATAACCGAGTGCGACAATAACGATGCGGGAAGCGCGCTTTGCGGTCCATGTCGCGCCGTAGCCGACAGTCTCATCCCTGGCGACGTTACGCACTTGCAGGATACGCCCGGCGAGTTCGACCACGCCCTTCATGGGATTAGCGCGGCCGGGAGTAGGGTTGACGCCATAGAGCGCGGCGCCCGGGCGGACAAGATCGTACAGCGCCGGATCGCCAAGATAGATGCCGGAGGAATTCGCGAGCGATGCTGGAATGCCGCTGTAAAGCCCGCGGATTTCGCGAAACAGCTTGATCTGAGCTGCCGTGAGCGGGTGATCGGGAGTTTCCGCGCAGGCCAGGTGGCTCATCAATAACGTGATGCCGTGGTTTTCAGTCTGTGTGCGGGGCGCAAGTGCCGCCGCCTCGGCCGCCGAGATGCCGAGCCGGTTCATGCCGGTATCTACCTGTAGTGCCACGCCGCCCTGCCAATTGTGAGTGGCAACGAATGCATCCCACTCCGCAAGCTCCGTCATGCTGTTAATGACGGGCTGTGCATTGATCTCGATGAAGGTTGTCGAGTTCTCCGGCGAACAGCCATTGAGAATATAGATCGTCGCCTCAGGCGCACGGGAGCGCACGCGTCGCGCTTCGGCGATATCGGCGACAAAGAATGTCTTGCATCCGGCCTTGGCTAGCGTCGCTGTCACCGGCTCGATGCCCATGCCGTAGGCGTTCGCTTTGACGACCGCGCCGCATTCGACCGTCAGCGCCTGATGCGCCAGCTCACGCCAATTCGCCTCGATCGCGGCAAGATCGATGGTCAGCGTGCCGCCGGTTTCCGGCGTCGCGGTTTGGCTGACAGTTTCGACAAGTGGTTCCGCGAGAGCCATGCCGTGGTTATGGCTTTAGGCGTGGTGGCGGACAAGCCTAGAAAGTCGGCGTGTGGGTCGTGTCGAGATTTCCAAAGCGCGTAACGGCAGCCTCGAATTGCAATTCGACGGTGCCTGTGGGGCCGTGGCGCTGTTTGCCAATAATCACTTCGGCCTTACCCTGGACTCGCTCGCCTTCCGCAAGCCATTCGGCGAATTTCTCGCGGTTCGATTCCATTGGCTTGCGCATCTGATGATAGTATTCTTCGCGGAATACGAACAACACGACGTCGGCGTCCTGCTCGATCGAACCTGATTCACGCAAATCGGAGAGCTGCGGTCGCTTGTCGTCTCGCGACTCGACCTGTCGAGATAATTGCGACAGCGCGAGGATCGGGACGTTGAGTTCCTTGGAGAGTGCTTTCAGCCTAGTCGTAATCTCGGTGATTTCCTGCACCCGGTTCTCACTGGCGCGGCGCGACGTGCCTTGCAGGAGCTGGACGTAATCGACCACCAACAGATCAAGTCCGCGCTGTCTTTTGAGCCGCCGGGCCCTCGCAGCGAGCTGGCCAATCGAGAGACCGCCGGTTTCATCGACATAGAACGGCAATCTTTGCAGTTCGATCGATACGTCTTTGATTGTCTCGAATTCCGACTCATCGATCGCGCCGCGGCGAATTTTGTTCGACGGAATGCCGGTTTGCTCGGAAATGATACGGGTCGCGAGCTGCTCAGCCGACATTTCCAGCGAGAAGAAGCCGACGATGCCGCCATTGGTGGTTTTTTCCCGGCCGTCCGCGCCGGTCTCATGCTCCCATGATTTGGCGATGTTGTAGGCGATGTTGGTGGCGAGCGCAGTTTTGCCCATGCCCGGGCGGCCGGCAAGGATGATAAGGTCGGACTGCTGCAATCCGCCCATCCTGTTGTCGAGATCGGTGAGACCTGTTGCGATTCCCGAAAGGCTCCCGTCGCGCTGATAGGCGCGCGCCGCCATGTCGACCGCGGTGGTAAGCGCTTGGGCGAAGCGCTGAAAACCGGAATCGTAACGGCCGGTCTCGGCAATTTCATAGAGCCGGCGTTCTGCGTCCTCGATGTGGCTCGACGGCGTGGCGTCGACCGGCGCATCGTAGGCGCTATTGACCATGTCTTCGCCGATCATGATCAGATCGCGGCGAACCGAGAGATCGTAAACCGTGCGGCCGTAATCCTCGGCGTTGATGATCGTCGTCGCCTCAGCGGCAAGCCGGGCGAGATACTGATTGAGCGACAAGCCAGCGACGTCGAAATCGGCCGGCAGGAACGTTTTCAACGTGACAGGCGTGGCCAGCTTGTTGGCGCGAATAAGGCCTGCGGCCAGTTCGAAGATGCGTTGGTGGACGGGCTCGAAGAAATGCTTCGGCTCGAGAAAGTCGGAAACGCGGTAGAACGCTTCGTTGTTGACCAGAACGGCGCCCAATAGCGCTTGTTCAGCCTCGATATTATGCGGCGGCGTGCGGAACACCGGCTCCGCGGGTGGGAGAACTTGCTTGCGTGCTGTCGAATCGAAAGGTGCCATGGTTCAGAACAAGCGAATCCGAAGCTGTGGCCGATTTACGGCGTGAGGCTGAAACGGGGTGGTCACTCAACATCGTCGATCACTCAACAGCAGACATTCACTAACCGCTGCGGACAACCGCGAGGTACAGTCGTTAACGGACCTCCGCAGCAATAGGAAATCATCTTTGCGGGTTTCCCCGCTACTCACCATAGACAACGGCACAATTCGGATCGGCCCTTGACGCCGGAACTACTCGCCGGCGAGACGGAGCGGTATGCGATAGCCGGCTTCGAGCGCGCGCAACCGCGCTTCTTCCTGGACAATATAGTCCCGCGTGGCCGGCGTGACGCCTTTATGCTTGGCCAGCTGGATCTGGAACACAACCATATCGCCGGCACGGAAAGCCATTTCGGAGCAGGCGAGGTAGAATTCCCACATCCGCAGGAAGCGCTGGTCGTAAAGGCGCAACACCTCGTCACGGTGGGCAAGAAACCGCTCCCGCCATGCCTTGAGCGTCTCGGCATAATGCAGCTGTAGAACCTCGACGTCGCTGACGATTAATCCTGAGCGTTGAATTGCCGGCAGAACTTCAGACAGGGCCGGAATGTAGCCGCCGGGGAAGATGTATTTCGCGATCCAGGGATTTGTGATGCTCGGCGGCCCGCTGCGGCCGATCGAATGCAGGACAGCGATGCCGTCATCCGCAAGTAGTTTTGCGCACTGCTCGAAGAAGGTGTCGTAGAAACCGACGCCGACGTGCTCGAACATGCCGACCGAAACGATCCGGTCGAATTTACCCTCGACGTCGCGATAATCGATCAGCCTGAAGGTCGCTTCGTTGGTCTTGCCCCGCTCCATGGCGCGTTCTTGCGCGCGCTTGAACTGTTCCTGAGACAGCGTGATGCCGGTAACTTTGGCGTTCGCCATCTCGGCGAGATAAAGCGCAAGCCCGCCCCAGCCGCATCCGATGTCAAGAACGGGGGCGCCGGGCTTAATACGAAGTTTTGCCGCTAGATGACGTTTCTTGGCGAGCTGCGCGTCATCGAGGGATTCGTCGTCGGTCTCGAAATAGGCGCAGCTATATTGCTGATCGCCATCGAGGAAAAGCCGGTAGAGCCGGGCGTCGAGGTCGTAATGGTGCGCCACATTGTTGCGTGACCGAGATCGCAGATTGAATTGCTGCAAGCGCTTGAGCAGGTAGCGCATCAGCCGGAATGGCATTGCCCACGCTGGCGATTCTATCCGTTCCTGGCCGAGCAGGATTTGCAGGACGTCGGCAATCGACCCCTGCTCGACGACCAAAGTGCCGTCCATGTAGGTTTCGCCGAGCTTCAATTCCGGGTCGAAAAGAACGGCGCGTTGCGCTTGCGGCGTCGTAAATCGAATTGCGATCGGGGAGCCGCTACCGTCACCGAAGGTGTAGGTCTTGCCCCGCGCCGTGGTCACCGCAAAGGATCCGCGGCGGACAAATCTCCCCAGAAACATCGTCAGCAACCGATCCACGGCCGCCCCCACCCAGTCTACGCTCACCGCACGCGAATTTTGGCTTCCTTCCGGCCATAGGACGATGTTCGCGCGACAGGCGTACTTGTTGCCTGCCGTGATTAAAACAAAATCCTCCTTGACCAGCAATGCACTAATCATGTTGTAAGGCCGCCTCGCTCTGTATGCATAGGTCCGCTTGTGGGTCAGGAATGAATGATGGGTCAGCCGACAAAATGGGGGCTTCGCGGAGCCATTCGGCGCCTTCTGGGCTCTATGGGGCTATTCGCCGGGCTGGTCCCGATGCTGGTTCAGGCTCAAACCAGTATCGATCAGGGCAAGTCGCCCGCCGAGATGTTCTCGCTGGACTGCGCGACCTGCCACAAAAACGCTCGTGGGCTGGCTAAGGGCCGGTCCACGTCCGACCTGTCGTCTTTCCTCGCCGAGCACTATACGTCTGGCAAAGACCAGGCAGCCTCGTTAGCGGCCTATGTGATGGGGGCAGGAGGCGGCGAGGCCGCTCCCGTGACCCAAGGACGCGGGGCAAAGCCAACCCCGCCGCCGGACCATGCCAGGATCGAAGAACCGAAGCGTGAACCCGGAAAGTCCGGGGAAAGCACGCCCACGACCGCGAAGCTGCAGCCGCCTGCGAGTGAAGAGCAGAAGCGGCCGGGAGACGTTCCGAGCATTATGCAGGAGCGCGGGCGAAAGCCGGCAGCGGGCGGTCGGCCTGAGCCGACGACGGCAAGCCGCGGTCAGCGTCAAGACACCGAGGGGAAGCCGCAGGAGCCGCCCAGTGGGCCGGCCCTTGGAGCAGCTGAACCGAGTGCAGCGCCGGCTACGCCTGCCCCAGAGAGCAGTCCAGCGCCGACCGCATCTGCGCCGGGGAACGCCGATTCAGGCGAGGGCGCGCCGGTATCTCGCGACAATATTCCGGACTGAAATCGAGCTTCCTGGATAGTGTCAGCTATTCTCTGCCGGAGCTTCAGTAGCTTCGGCTTCTGGCTCGCCTTCACGCGCCCGTAAAGCCTCCACGGCCTCGGGCTCGAAAAACGCCTCCGCAGCCGCAACGGCTGCTTCGGCGTCGGTGCGCTCACGCAATTGCGTAACTTCCTCGCCGCGGGCGATCCGCGCCGCTTCGTCGGCACTGCGGGCGACGATGACCTTGATCGAGGTTTCGATCTCCGGATGCAGCGCAAGCGGCACTTCGTGCCGACCGATCATTTTGATCGGCGCGCTGAGCGCAATCTGGCTACGGCTCACGTTGAAGCCGGCTTCACCGACAAGGGCGACGATGTCGCGTGGCGAAACCGAGCCGAACAACTGGCCCGATTCCGACGCCTGGCGCAGAACCGTGAAGCTCTTGCCGTTGATCTTTTCCGCAACGCCGCTAGCTTCGGTCTTGAGCTCTGCCGATCGGACTTGAAGCTCGCCCTTCATCGAGTCAAACCGCGTGCGGTTCTCGTCGGTGGCGCGTAACGCCTTGCCGCGCGGCAGCAGGAAATTACGGGCGAAGCCGTCTTTGACGCGCACGACATCGCCCATCTGGCCGAGCCGGCCGATACGTTCGAGCAAAATTACTTCCATCTCGAAGTCTCCCTGGCGGCCGTTAGCGGATCACATAGGGCAGCAGGCCGAGAAAGCGTGCGCGCTTGATCGCCTGGGCGAGTTCGCGCTGCTTCTTGGCCGAAACTGCGGTGATGCGGCTTGGAACGATCTTGCCGCGCTCCGACACGAACCGTTGCAGCAGTTTGACGTCTTTGAAGTCGATCTTGGGTGCATTGGCGCCGGAGAACGGACAGCTCTTGCGGCGGCGAAAGAACGGGCGGCGTCCGCCGCCTTGCGGTGACATAGCCATGACTATTCCTCCGTCGGAGCGGTTTCGTCAGCGTCGTCGCGCGGCCGCCGGTCGCGCGGCGGTCGCCCGATCACCCCGATCGCCCCGATCGAATCTGTCGCCGCGATCGAATTTGTCGCCACGGTCGCCACGCCGATCATCGCGATCCCGGTCGCGTTCCGCGCGCCGCATCATGGCGGAGGGACCCTCTTCGAGTTCCTCGACCCGGATCGTCAGATAACGCAGGACGTCTTCGTTGAGCCGCTCCAGCCGCTCGATCTCGTTGATCGCCGGCGGGCGGCGCATCGATGTTCATCAACGTGTAATGGGCCTTGCGGTTCTTGCGCAGCCGGTACGAGAGCGATTTCACACCCCAATACTCGGTCTTGGTGATGGTGCCGCCGAGGCCTTCGACGACGCCCTTCAACTGCGCGGTTAGTTCCTCGACCTGCTGCGCACTGGCGTCCTGGCGCGCAAGGTAGACGTGCTCGTACAATGGCATAAATGCCCTTTCCTTTTTTGCCCTCGCTCGCCTCGGCGCCAAGCCCCTCGAGCCCTTCGGGAAAGGCTCGAATGCTCTGAAGGCGGGGACACCGGACGCCGGACCCGAAGGTCCTCGCCTACCGCGTGGAAGCCACGCGGCCGTCCGTTCAGCCCCCGGCCGGGGACGAGCGGAAAGGCGGCCTTATACGCGCTTGCCGCCAGGCAATGCAAGGCGGATGCGCGGTCGTTAAGGCTTGGTTGGGGCCTGGATAATTTCGGCAAGCCGAACCGCGAGCTGGGCGCCTTCGCGGATTCGGTCATCGTCCTCGCCATCGGCAGCAGAGGACTTTCGGGCCCGTTTCAGACCGTCGAGCAAAACCTCCATGCTGTGGCTGAGCAGCCTCTGCCGGAACGCGGGATCGGTGCGCGCGCGGGCAAGGTCCTGTTCCGACACGGGTGCGAATTTGCTCATATGCAGCTCAAAACGCAGTCTTCGCTGCGTCCGTTAGGGCTTAAGGCAGGTTAACAAGCTGCGGTTGTTAGTTTGTTACCGTGCTCCTCTCACTTGACATGACCTGCCGCGCGGTATCTTTCGCGACTTTTGCGAGGACGCTTATGACGGTCGCGTTTGTCTTTCCGGGACAAGGCAGTCAGGCGGTCGGCATGGGCAGGGCTTTGGCCGAGGCCTTTGCGCCGGCACGCCGGGTTTTTGATGAAGTTGATGCCGCGCTCGGGGAAAAGCTGAGTGAGACGATCTGGAATGGTCCGGCGGAGAGGTTGACGCTGACCGAAAACGCCCAGCCGGCCTTGATGGCTGTTTCGCTTGCGACTATGCGCGTGCTCGAGGCCGAAGCTGGTGTGGATCTCGGTCGGGATGCGGCATTCGTCGCCGGCCATTCGCTTGGAGAATATTCGGCGCTCGCTGCAGCCGGGGCTTTGTCTGTGGCGGATGCGGCGCGGCTTTTGCGCATTCGCGGTCGCGCCATGCAAAAGGCCGTTCCGGTCGGTGCCGGCGCGATGGCTGCACTGATCGGGCTCGAATTCAGCGTGGTGAAGGCGATCGCGGCAGAGGCCGCCGGTTCCGAAGTGTGCGCCGCGGCGAACGATAACGGCGGCGACCAGGTCGTGCTCTCGGGCAACAAGGCCGCAGTAGAGCGGGCAGTGGAATTGGCCAAGACGCGTGGTGCGAAAAGAGCGATGCTGCTGCCGGTATCCGCTCCCTTCCATTGCGCACTGATGCAGCCGGCGGCGGATGCGATGGCCGATGCGCTCGGCAAGGTCTCGGTCAAACAACCTCGAGTCCCGGTGGTTACGAATGTTCGTGCGCAGCCGGTCAGCGATCCTGCCGAGATCGTGCAATGTCTTGTCGAACAGGTGACGGGGACCGTGCGTTGGCGCGAATGCGTTCTCGATATGGTGCAGGCCGGCGCAACGTCGTTTTATGAAATCGGTGCCGGTAAAGTGCTGACCGGCTTGATCAAGCGCATTGCTTCGACGGCAACGGCTTCGGCGATCGGAACGCCGGACGACGTCGCCCGGTTCAAGACTGACCACTAAGCCTTTTGCGAGGACGATATGTTCGATCTCACCGGAAAAACTGCACTGGTCACCGGGGCCACCGGCACGATCGGCGGCCGCATCGCCCGGACACTCCACGCACAAGGGGCTACGGTGACGATTTCCGGGACGCGGCAAGAAGTGCTGGAGCAACTTGCCGGCCAGCTAGGTGAGCGGGTCCATGTGCTGCCCTGCAATCTTGCGGACGCGGCGGCCGTAGAAACCCTGGTCACACGCTCCGAAGAAATAATGGGGCAGCTCGATATTCTCGTCGCCAATGCAGGTGTGACCCGCGACAACCTTCTTGTGCAATTGCGCGATGAGGACTGGGACCAAGTCATCGCCATCAATCTTTCAGCGACGTTCAGGCTGACCCGTGCAGCGGTGCGTGGGATGATGCGGCGGCGTTTCGGCCGTGTTATCGCGATTACTTCGGTGGTAGGGACAACGGGAAATCCGGGTCAGGCCAATTACGTCGCCGCGAAAGCGGGCATCGCCGGTATGATCAAGGCCACCGCCGCCGAATACGCCAAGCGTGGCGTTACGGCGAACTGCGTAGCGCCCGGCTTTATCGTCACCCCCATGACCGACAAGCTCAATGACAAGCAGCGGGAGGTCATTCTCTCCAAGGTTCCGGCAAACCGAGCCGGGACGCCAGATGAAGTAGCGGCCGCAGTCGTTTTCCTTGCCTCGAATGAAGCCGCCTATGTCACTGGACAAACGTTGCATGTGAACGGCGGAATGGTGATGATTTAAGTAGGACAAATCGATCCCGTCCGACGGCTTCCTGTGCTGGTCAACCGAAATGAAGTGTGGTAACCGAACCGCGACTGGGCAGGGGGAGCCGCGATGCCGGAGAGCGGGGCGAATATCCGCCTCTAATCGGTGACGACCCAAGGCCGTTACCCTCGACGGGACCGAAAGAGAAATTGATTGGTTCGCGTTGAACGAAGAGGTTGGAACAATGAGTGATATTGGCGAGCGGGTAAAGAAGATCGTCGTGGAGCACTTGGGCGTCGAGCCCGATAAAGTGACCGACAATGCAAGCTTCATCGATGACCTCGGCGCCGATAGTCTCGATACGGTCGAACTCGTCATGGCCTTCGAGGAAGAGTTCGGTTGCGAAATTCCCGACGACGCCGCCGAGACGATTTTGACGGTGGGCGACGCCGTGAAATTCCTCGAAAAGAACGCCAAGAGCTGATTGCAGTCAGCTCCGCAGTCATTACAGAAAATGCGAGCGCGCTTGCGATATCCGCACCACATTGTGTGCGGATAGTTGCTTTGCAGACAGCGTGCTGACCGTTAGATTTGCCTGTAATTGCTTCCAGGAGTGTCGATGATGAGACGCGTCGTCATCACAGGACTTGGCATGGTGACGCCGCTCGCGAGCGGCATCGAAGCGACTTGGCAGCGGCTGCTCGCCGGGAAGAGCGGGATTAAGCGAATCGAGAAATTCGACGTCTCCGACATCTCCTGCAAGATCGCGGGACAAGTCCGGCGCGGCGACGGTTCCGATGGCACTTTCAATGCCGACCAATGGATGGAGCCAAAAGAGCAGCGGAAGGTCGACGACTTCATCATCTTCGCGATGGGTGCCGCCACGCAAGCGCTCGACGATGCGGGCTGGCATCCGAAAGAGCGCGAAGATCAGATCACGAGCGGCGTCCTCATCGGCTCCGGCATTGGCGGTGTTGAAGGTATCGCAGAAACGTCGCTGCTGTTGCGCGATCGTGGGCCGCGGCGCGTGTCTCCATTCTTCATTCCCGGGCGCCTCATCAATCTTGCTTCCGGCTATGTATCAATCACGCACGGTCTGAAAGGACCCAATCATGCCGTGGTCACCGCGTGCTCGACCGGCTCTCACGCCATCGGCGATGCCGGCCGGCTGATCGCGCTCGGCGACGCCGATGTGATGGTAGCGGGCGGCACGGAATTGCCGATCAACCGGATTTCGCTGGCCGGATTTGCCGCTTGCCGCGCGCTATCGACCGGCTTCAACGATACGCCGGAGCGTGCGTCGCGGCCTTACGATAAAGATCGTGACGGCTTCGTGATGGGTGAGGGCGCCGGCGCGGTCGTGCTGGAAGAGTACGAGCACGCCAAGCGCCGGAGCGCCCGCATCTATGGCGAGCTGATCGGCTACGGAATGTCCGGCGATGCTTATCACATCACCGCGCCCGCCGAGGATGGCGATGGCGCGTTTCGTTGCATGACCGCGGCACTGCGCCGTGCCGGCGTGTCCCCGGACGACATCGATTATATCAACGCACACGGCACTTCGACCCCACTCGGCGACGAGATCGAGCTCAAAGCGGTTGAGCGGCTGGTCGGCAATGCTGCCGGCAGCATCTCGATGTCGTCGACGAAATCATCGATTGGCCACTTGCTGGGCGCTGCAGGAGCAGTGGAAGCGATCTTTTGCCTGCTGGCGATGCGCGATCAGGTTGTGCCGCCGACTATCAATCTCGACAATCCGTCTGTTGCGACCGCGATCGACCTCGTGCCGCATACGGCGCGTAAACGGGAGATCGAGGTCGCCCTGTCAAATTCGTTCGGCTTTGGCGGCACCAACGCGAGTCTGGTCTTTCGCCGCCTTGCCGACTGAGACCGACGATCCGGTTCCGCCATATTTGCTCCGCACTCGCCTGCGATTGAGCGCTGGGGGGCGTTTATCATTGGGCAAGTGCCGCAAAATCTGCGAGCATTGGTTCGGACGGCTCAGGCTCTTATCATCGCGATCATGCATTTCGAAAGAGCGGATAACAGGGCGTGACGGAATCCAACCCGCCCCCAAATCGGCGTACGCCAGCTGAAGCGCCGTCGCGCGCAAATCCTCCGCGCGCCGCGGGTGCCAAGCCCTCGCCAATCCCGCCGCCCGTGTCATACTCACGGGATACGGCTGGCTCCGGCGCAAGCGGATCGAATCCGCCACGTTCGGCGCAGCCGACGAATGGGGCGGGCGGCGCATCCATGGACGCAACTCCGAGCGACAGCAAGCGTCTTGCGCCGCGCAGCCCGCGATCGGCGCTTGAGCCCGATACGATCGACATGCCGCCGCGGCGATCGAAGACCGCCCGGCATCCGCTCGTCATCATCGGCAATGCGATCCTCAGCCTTTTCGTGCTGTTGGCCATCGCGGCTGGCGTCGCACTTTACGCAGGCAACCAACGGTTCGACGCGCCCGGGCCGCTCGCGCAGGATAAAGTCGTCAGTATTCCGCACGGCTCCGGAATTCGCGATATCGCCGATGTCCTGCAACGCGAAGGCGTTATCGATCAGCCCTGGGTCTTCATCGGCGGCGTGTTTGTCCTTAAAGCACGCGAAGATCTCAAAGCCGGCGAATATCAGTTCGCGGCTCATGCCAGCATTCGAGACGTGGTCGCAACCATTGTCGACGGCAAAGTCGTCGCCCATCAGATCAGCTTCCCTGAAGGCCTGACCTCCGAGCAGATCGTTGCGCGCCTGCTGGAAGACGACGTGCTTACCGGAAACATCAAGGAAATACCGCGCGAGGGAACGTTGCTCCCGGATACCTATAATTTTACCCGCGGGGTAACGCGCGAGCAGATGATCCAGCGCATGCAGGCGGCACAGCAGCGTGTGCTCAAGGATATTTGGGATCACCGCTCTGCCGATCTTCCGCTCAAAACGCCGGACCAGCTTGTCGTCCTCGCCTCGCTGATCGAAAAGGAAACCGGCAAGCCGGATGAACGCTCACGCGTTGCCGCGGTGTTCGTCAACCGGCTGAAGCAAAAAATGCGCCTGCAATCGGATCCGACGATCATTTACGGTCTGGTCGGCGGCAAAGGCACGCTCGGGAGGCCGATCATGAAGAGCGAGATCGAGCAACCGACGCCGTACAACACTTACCTCATCGATGGCCTGCCTCCGGGGCCGATTTCCAATCCTGGCCGTGCCTCGCTCGAAGCGGCTGCCAATCCGGCGCGGACCCGCGAGCTTTATTTCGTAGCCGATGGCACCGGGGGCCATGTATTCGCAGAAACTTACGACCAGCATCAGAAGAACGTCGCGCGCCTGCGCTCTATCGAGAGCGACCGGAAAGATCAGGCGCCACTCGATGCCACCGCGCAGCCGCCAGCCGCGCAGGCGAATCAGGTAGCGCCTGCCGCGGCGGCGGCAAATTCCGCCACTTCGGCCACGCCGGCGCACCATCCCGCGCCGCACCACCCGCCGGTGAGCACGCCAAACGCGGCACAAACCGCTGCGCCGTCGTTGAAGGGTACGCAGCAGTAGGCGGTCTAAGGGTCTCATAAGCCTGCTCTCTTGTGACAGCGGCGGCCCGCCGTTAAGTTCGGCGCAAATTTTTCATCGTTTGCGCGCGGAGATCACATTCCATGGCGTTGTCGAGCATGACCGGGTTTGCTCGCAGCCACGGTGTGTGCGGTTCCTATGCGTGGGCCTGGGAAATCAAATCGGTCAACGGCAAGGGGCTCGATCTGCGGCTACGTTTGCCGTTGGGCTTCGATGCCGTCGAAGTGCCGGCGCGCGCGCGGATCGCCGAAGTGCTGGCGCGCGGATCAATTCAGGCCAACCTGGCAGTCGAAAGGAGTGGTGCGACGCCCTCGGTTCATATCAATTCAGCGGTGCTCGACGCAGTGCTGGCCGCAATCAGACAGATCAAGTCGCGCGTTGACGCTACACCGCCGTCGCTCGACGGCCTGCTGGCAATTAAGGGCGTGATGGAAATCAGCGACTACGGAAGAGAGCGAGGAAGAAAAGCGCGAGGCCGAAGCCGCGGTGACAAAGGGTTTTAGCGATGCCGTTGCCGCGCTTGCTGAGATGCGCCGGCAAGAGGGCTCGGCATTGAAAGGTGTCTTGACAGCGCGTCTTAGTGAAATTGCTGCGCTTGCCGACCGGGCAGACAAATTGCCGGCACGTCAGCCGGAGGCGATCCGCGCGCGACTTGCCGAACAGGTCGCGGCGCTACTGGAACAGTCAGAACGATTTGATGCCGATCGCCTGCATCAGGAAGCCATCCTGCTCGCGACTAAGGCCGACGTGCGCGAGGAGCTCGATCGTCTTGCGGCCCATGTTGCGCAGGCGCGAAATCTTATCGAACAGGGCGGCCCAGTCGGCCGGCGTCTCGATTTCCTCGCGCAGGAACTCAATCGTGAAGCCAATACGTTGTGCGCCAAGGCGAATGATGTCGAGCTGACCAATATCGGTCTTGAGCTTAAGGCAACAGTCGAGCAATACCGCGAGCAAGTGCAAAACGTGGAATAGACCATGGCGCGGGGCGGCAAGAACCGGAAGAACATCGCACGCCGAGGCTTGATGCTTGTGCTCTCGTCGCCGTCGGGTGCCGGAAAAACGACCTTGTCGCGGATGCTGTTGAAAGCCGATCGTGGCGTTGAACTGTCGGTGTCGGTGACGACGCGGTTGAAACGTCGTGGTGAGATCGACGGGCGCGACTACCATTTCATCGATCGACCGCACTTCGATGCCATGGTGAAAGGGGGCGATCTGCTGGAATGGGCGGAAGTTTTCAACCATTGCTACGGCACGCCACGGCGGCCGGTGGAAAAAGCGCTACGCGCAGGCCGCGACGTTCTGTTCGATATCGATTGGCAGGGCACCCAACAATTGCGCGAAAAGGCGCGAGACGATCTTGTGAGTGTTTTCATTCTGCCGCCAAGCGCCGGAGAATTGGAACGCAGGCTCAAGCGCCGCGCGCAAGACAGCAGGGATGTCATCAAGTCGCGCATGGCAAAGGCAGCGGGTGAGATGAGCCACTGGCCCGAGTACGACTATGTGGTCGTCAACCGCGATATCGACGAGGCGTTCAGGGAAGTGAGGGCCATCCTGGGCGCCGAGCGGCGCAAGCGCGAGCGGCAAATCGGCCTTACCGAGTTCGTGCGCGGCCTTCAGGCTAAACTCTAGGCGCTCAATACTGTCCGCCCGACGACTCTGCCATTGCGCAGATCGTCCAGTGCCGCTTGAGCTTCGGCAAAGGGGCGCTCGCGGGTCGGAATTGGCGCAATCTTGCCGGAGCGGGCGAGATCGAGTAGCTCGCGCGCTTCGGCAAGCGTGCCGGTCAGCGTGCCTTCGATCGTCATCGCCTTGATCGCAAACATGGCTGCCGCCATGGAGAAGTTACCGCCGAGCAGTCCCGTCACCACGACCTTGCCGCCACGGGCTAAAACGCCGGTCGCGAATTGCAGCGAGCGGTCGGACCCGACAAAGTCGCAAACGGCGAGCAGACCGCCGGTGGATTTCAGGATCTCCCGGCGCGACTGTGGATCGGCCGGATCGTAGGCAGCGACTGCGCCGGCATTGATTGCGGCTTGTCGCTTCGCAGCGTCGATATCGGCTACGAGGGGCGGACGAGAAAATAGCGCCCGCGCAATTGCCAGTCCCATCATGCCGACGCCGCCGAGTCCCACCAGCAAGACTGGTCCGTGCTCCGAACGATCGCCGAGGTGCTTGAGCGCCGAATAAGCCGTCAGGCCCGAGCACATCAGCGGGCCGGCAAAATTCGGCGACAGTGGCGCATAATCGAGCAGGTACCGAGGATGTGGAATCAAAACATGGCTGGCGAAGCCGCCATCGACGCTGATGCCGACATGCCGATGGTTGGAGCACAGGTTTTCTTCACCGGCCTTGCAGGCGGCGCACGCGCCACAACCGATCCAGGGATAAACCGCTACAGGCTTGCCTGAAGACCACGCCTTCTGCAGCTTCACCGACACCTTCTATAACGCCGGCAATCTCGTGACCGAGTGTAAACGGCAGCGGGCGATCCTTGGTTATGTCGAGGCGCTTGTCGGCGCCGAGTGCGAAATAGCCGTCCTGCAAATGCAAATCGGAATGGCACACGCCACACCGCTCGATACGCACCAGCACTTCGGTACCGCGCGGCGCAGGACAATCGACCACGGTCTCGCAAAGCGGCTGACCGTAGGCAACGAGCGACTGCCGAAACAGCTTTGTCATTCGAAAACTCACTCTTTCGCGCGTTGCGCCGCGAGTGCCTGCGCCAACGCAACATAGCTTTCGACCGAAATGTCCTCGGCGCGTGCAGTCGGGTCAAGGCCGGCTGCACCGAGCAATGCGGCCGTGTCGCTGTCGAGCGAACGCAGGCTTTGCCGTAACATCTTTCGCCGCTGACCGAATGCCGCTTGCGTCACCGTTTCCAGGAGCCGGCGGTCACATGGCGCGGGCGCGGGTTTAGGCACAATCCGCAACACGGAGCTTGTGACTTTCGGCGGTGGTACGAAAGCGGAAGGATTGACGTCGAACAAAATGCGCGCTTCGCAGCGCCACTGCACCAGTATCGACAGGCGGCCGTATATTTTCGAGCCGGGTGCCGCGACGATGCGTTCGGCGACCTCGCGCTGAAACATCAGCACGGCCCGATCGAACCACGGCGGCCAGGGTTCGGCGCTGACCCATGAGATCAGTAGCGGCGTTGCAATGTTGTACGGCAGATTCGCCACGATGCGTGCCGGCGCGCCGTTGAGCTGTTCACGCGGATCGAATGCAAGCGCGTCGGCGGCGACGATTTCGAGCCGTCCCGGATAATGCGCGGCAATCTCTTCAAGCGCAGCGATCGCACGATCGTCGCGCTCAACAGCGATGACGCGAGCGGCACCGAGGCCAGCAGCGAACGGGTGAGGCCGCCAGGTCCGGGACCTACCTCGAATACGGTTGATCGCCGGCGAGCGGTTCGGCGGCGCGCGCGATACGCTCGGTCAGATTGAGGTCGAACAGAAAATTCTGACCGAGGGATTTGCGCGCAATAAGCCCGTGCCGGCGAATGACCTCGCGCAGAGGCGGCAGGCCGTCTTTGGCGCTGGTCACGACGCCGGAAGCGGCGCCCGGCTGTTCGCCTTCGCCAGACGCGCCGCGAGATGAAGTGCCGCGATCAGACTTGTTGGATCGGCGCGTCCGGTGCCGGCAATATCGAACGCCGTGCCGTGATCGGGCGACGTGCGCACAAAGGGAAGGCCGAGGGTGACGTTGACTGCGTGATCGAAAGCGAGCGTCTTGATCGGGATCAGCGCCTGATCGTGATACATGCACAACGCGGCGTCATACGTCTTCCGCGCCTGTGCGTGAAAAAGCGAATCTGCCGGTAACGGCCCTCTTGCGGCGATGCCGGCGTTGCGCAGGAGCGACACGGCGGGAGCGACAACATCGCGGTCTTCTTCTCCGAGCGTGCCTTCTTCTCCGGCGTGCGGATTGAGGCCGGCGATTGCGAGCCGCGGCCGTGCAAGGCCAAAGCGCGTGACGAGATCGTGCGCGACGATACGGCCGGTTTCGACAATGAGATCGGTCGAAAGCTGCTTAAAGATATCTTTCAGCGGCAGATGGATTGTGACCGGAACGACGGCCAGCTCCGGAGACCAAAGCATCATAACAGGGCGCAACGATTTTCCGGTCGCCTCTTGAACGAGCTTGGCCAGAAATTCGGTGTGTCCAGGTTCAGCAAAGCCCCAATTGTAAAGCACGTTCTTGGCGACGGGATTGGTGACGACCGCGGTTGCTGCGCCCGACATGACGTCTGCCACTGCGCGGCGGATCGAAGCGACCGCCGCAGGCGCGCTGGAGCGATCCGGTTGGCCCGGCTTCGCGGTCACGGGCGTGTCAATCGCAACCACCGGGAGGGCGGATGAAAATTTTGCCGCAGCCGTATGTGGCGCCACAATGGCGATTGGTACGTCTAGACCAAGCTGATCAGCCCGGCGACCGAGAAAATCCGGATCGCCGGCGATATAGAATGCCGGAATGCAGAGCTCCGAGCGTCGCGACCAGATTGAAAGCGCGAGATCGGGACCGATGCCGGCGGGCTCGCCGAGTGTCAAAGCCAAAGGTTGCACGGTGCTGCTTGTACAGCATGATCCGGGCGAGGGGAATTCTCTCGCCCGCGACAGAGCCAGATCTTCTAAGACTCTATTGCTTGTACTCGATCATCGCCTCGCGATGCAATTCTGCGAGGTAACGCTTGGCCTGCGCACCGAATTTCTGCGAGGATAGTTCCTCGCGCACCTGTTTTTTGCCAGGCGTATCGCTCTTGGTTTCTTTCTTCTCGCAGAGCGCAAACATCTGGATGCCTTCCGAGGTCTGCTCCGGTGGCGACAGATGACCAACGTCCGTTTTGTCAAGAATATCGCGCTGCGCAGACGGGAGGTCGGCGGAGAATTTGATCATTGGGTCGCGCACAGCAACTTCTCTTAATGCGCGGGCAAACGGAACGCCACTTGCGCAGTCCGTGAACCGTACCCGCAGCGCCTCGGCGTCCTTCTTGCGCTCGTCAAAAGCCGAATCCGCCGCGCCGCGCGGCACGACGAGAAGAATGGGACGGAGTGTATATTCGTAGCCGACCTGGTCCTTCTCTTCCGGTTTATGCAGCTGGAGTTGGGCTTCAACGTCGGTGTCCGCGACTTCAAGGCTCGATTTGTAGCGGCCGCGAACCAAAGCGCCCCACGCATAGTCGGCCTTGAGTTTATGTTTCAGCGTTTCGGGACTGGCGCCACCCTTGGTCAGGAGTTCACCAAGCTTTTGTGTATCGACACCCATCCGCTTACCGACATTGACGTAAGCCTCATCGACGTCCGATTGCGGAACCTCGATACCGTATTTTTTGGCCTCCCGTATCTCCAGAATTTCGTCGATCAGGCTATCGATCACTTCCTGGCGCGTCGGAACCTTATGCGTGCTCATCAGCATGAATTTGGAGCGCTGTTCGATATCGAGCGCTGTGATCGGCTCCCCGCTGACCAGCACGGCAACGGTTTGCGCACGGGCGGGCGTCGCGAAAACGCAAGCGACCACCAGAAAAGCCGCTGCAGCCGCGCTGCCAAGGGCGACTGACGTGGTTCGTAACATTGCTACATGCTCTCCTTCAGCGATCGGGCCCGCCGTTCCTAGCCGACGTGAACGGGCACAATCGTACCAAGTCAGGGCAAAATTTAGAACGTGGAAGCTCACCCACCCCAGGCGGCGGCAACCCTAGCCGTCCTCCTGAAACAACAGGACAACAAAGCCGGTGAGACTGCCGACCAGCATCGGCATCCATGCCGCTGCAACCGGCGAGAGAAGTTCGGATTTGCTCATATCTTCGGTGATCTTCGACAGCACAAACAGCAGGAATCCCGCCGTTATGCCGCTGAGTACCATCTTCTGCACACCGCCGAACCGGAAGAAACGAAGGCTGACCGAGGCAGCGAGCAGAACCATGGCGGCGAGAAGGAAAGGACGCGCCAATAGTTCGTCGTATTGCAGCCGGTAGCCCGCGGCCTCCAGTCCGGCGCGGTCCGCCATCTTGATGTAGGTCGGCAGTTGCCAGAAGGGCACCGTTTCGGGTGTGGCAAAGCTTTCACGAACCTGTTCCATGGTGAGGTTCGTATTGAGGCGATAGCTGTCTTCGACGTCGAGCGGATTGTCCGTCGCGTAAATGCGCACATCCTGAAGTTCCCAATATCCATCTTCCAGTGTGGCGCTCCTTGCCTCGATCCGTTTCTGAAACTGACCGCCGGTGTCAAAGGTGAAGATGGTCAGGTTACCGAGACTAGCCCCCTGGTCGCGGCTGGTTTTGGCGTTGATGATCGCGGCGCCGTCGGCGCTCTTTTGACGGACCCAGAAGCCATTGGAGCCGCTCTGGAGAGCGGACTGAGCTTCTCCGACGACTTCGGACTCCAGACGTTTCGATTTTTCCTCCAGTACTGCCGAGACCGGATTGTAGACGGTCGTCGCCACGGTGCCGAATAGGAACGCTGCGATGACCGCCGGCGCGATGAATTGCCAGGCGGAGATCCCGGCGGCGCGAGCGACGACGAGTTCGAGACGCCGCGAAAGGTTGAGATAACAGGACATGGCGCCGACGAGCACCGAGAATGGCATGATGCGTTCGGTCAGCTGCGGCACGCGGAACATGGAGATTTTCGCGAGCGCCCATGGCGTGGCATTGGGCCAGTCGGCGCCACGCCGCATCAACTCCACGTAATCGATCATGCCGGCAAGAAGCGACCACGCCGATAAACGCGCCGACCACTGCCGAGAGGAAGCGGAGACCGAAGTAACGCGAAAGAGTGCCGGCAACCATCGGTGCTTCCTATGTGGTCGCGCGCGCGATTCGTTCACCGATCGCAGTGGCGATCGTGGAAACGAAATTGGCATGTTCGATCGCGCGGCCCCGTGAGATCTGCCAGATACCCGCTGCCATGCAGCCGAACAGTGCGATGAATTGGATGGACAGAATCCGCCGGCACCCGCACGCCGACAACGACGCTGACAAAGCCGATAAGACGCAACGCAGCAACCACCCCAATCATGCCGAACATCGCAAGCGTGCGGCTTTGCCGCGTTGTCTGCGGTGGGCCAAGGAACGCGCAAGCCAGAATTATAAACGTCAAAGGATAAAGCGGCGCCGCCAGCCGATCGGAAAGTTCCGAGCGGTATTGGTCGGGTTGCGCCACGTAGAGCGCATCATCGGGCCGCGGCCATAGCAATTCCCAGAGGAATTTTTCGCGCACCGTATAGACGGAATTCTGCGGTCCGGTGCTGAACTTCGACAAATCGAACGCATAACGATCGAAGGTTATGATGCGCGGATCGCGTTCGCCCGCCTGGGGTTCGCTGGATACTGCCGTTTTCCATCACAAGGAACGAACCATGCTCGTTCTTCACGATCTCGCCCTGTTGGGCGAGGTAGGTGGAATGCTCTCTCGGATCGCGGCCATCGTCGACAAAAATGCCGATCAGAAGTCCATCCGGCCGCCGGTCGGCGATGTGGAAAGTGAGATCGCCGCTTACCGTTGTAAAGCGACCCGGCTGCACGATGTTGGTCAAGATGTCGGCGCGAACCTGCGCCGCCCAGTCGCGCAGCCCACGCAAGCTGACCGGCGACACATAGGCAGCGATGCCAACGACCAGTATCGAGACGACGACGCCGGATGCCAGGAAAGGAAAGAGCAGCCGCCACGGCGAAATCCCGGCTGCATTCATGACGATGATCTCGGAGTCCGAACCGAGCTTGTTGAGCACGTGGGCTGCGGAAAGAACCAGCGCTATCGGCGCCAGCATCATGATCAGCAGCGGGATGATCAGCCCGGTGATGCCGACGAAAACAAAAAGCGTCTGCCGTTGACTGGTGATCAGATCGAAATCGCGCATCGCTTGGGTGAACCAGATCACCACCGTCAGGGAGATGAGGGTGATCAGGAACGCGACCATCGTGGTCCGGAAGACGTACCAGGTGAGCGAACCCATCGGATCAATTATCCTCGCCGGAGCAGACATGGCCGCGGCATGACTGCCTCGCGGCCCGCCGAATCCCTCACTGCAAGCGCTTTCCTGTTGTCACAAAATGGCTTGGCCAAGGCAAACCCCGAGAGTGCGTAGTGGAAGCGGAGGCGCCTCGATCGACAAACCCGCTTTGCATGAGGAGCACGTCCGGTCCATATGGTCGGCTCACGAATACCCAAGGATTTGAACCATGGCAGAAGCGCCGAAGTTTGGTTTCGTGTCGTTGACCCAATTACGGGGCGTTCTTATTGCGTTCTGCGGAGAAAGTCTCAAATTCGGCCCGGCGACCCAAAAGGCGCTGGCGCCGGTCGGCGACCTGATCCGACGCGCTGCAGCGGCCGATCACTTTACCGGCAAGAGTGGGTCGTCGCTCGATATCGTTGTTCCAGCTGGGCTGAATGCGCCCCGCCTGATGGTGATCGGGACCGGCAAGGACAGCGACCTCAAGCGCCAGGATATCGTCAAGCTCGGCGGCATTGCCATGAGCAAAGTGCCGTCGGTAGCCGCGCAGGCGACGATTATTGCCGAATTCGGATCGGGGGCGCTCAAGGGAGGTCAGATCGCCGATCTGGCTCTCGGGGTTCGGCTGCGGGCCTATTCGTTCGACCTCTACAAGACCAAGAAGAAAGAGGACGAGCGGCCCAATAAGATCGAAATCAATTTTGCCTGCTCAAGCCCCGCCGGGGCGGAAAAAGCCTGGACGTTGGCGGCAGCAATCGCCGATGGCGTTGTGATTGCACGCGACCTCGTCAACGAACCCGCCAACGTCCTGTACCCAGTCGAGTTCGCGCGTCGCGCGTCGACGCTGTCAAAACTTGGCGTAACCGTTGAGGTACTCGACGTCGCAGCCATGAAGAAGCTCGGCATGAATGCGCTGCTTGGCGTGGGGCAGGGCTCGGTCCACGACTCGCGGGTTGTTGTGATGCGCTGGGATGGCGGCAAGCGCGGCGTGCCGCCGGTCGCGTTCATCGGCAAAGGCGTCTGCTTCGATACCGGCGGTATTTCAATCAAGTCGGCATCGGGCATGGAAGACATGAAAGGCGACATGGCCGGCGCCGCTTGCGTCGTCGGCCTCATGCATGCCCTTGCCGCGCGCAAAGCCAAGGTCAACGTGGTCGGCGCGATCGGGCTGGTCGAGAACATGCCGGACGGCAAGGCGCAACGCCCCGGCGATATCGTTAAGACGATGTCGGGCCAGACTATCGAAATTATCAACACCGACGCAGAAGGCCGCCTCGTGCTGGCCGACGTGCTGCACTACGTCAACAAGCGCTTTAAACCAAAGTTCATGATCAATCTGGCGACGTTGACCGGCGCCATCGTCGTCGCGCTCGGCCAGGAATATGCCGGCATGTTCTCCAATGACGACAAATTGGTCGATCGTCTCAACAAGGCCGGGGATGCGACCGGTGAGCGCGTCTGGCGGATGCCGCTCGGACCGGAATACGACAAGATGATCGATTTAAAGTTCGCTGACATGAAGAATACCGGTGGCCGCTGGGGAGGTGCGATCACCGCAGCGCAATTGCTGGCGCGCTTTGTGGACAAAACACCGTGGGCCCATCTCGATATCGCCGGCACTGCGCTCGGCTCGCCGCAAACCGATATCAACAAGGGCTGGAGTTCCGGGTGGGGCGTGCGGCTGCTTGAGCGTCTGGTCGAGGATTATTACGAGCGCTGATGTCAACAGGCCGGCCGTATGACCGAAATCCTCTTCTATCATCTCAAAGGCCAGACGCTGGAACAGGTCCTGCCGCCACTATTGCAGAAGTCGTTGGAGCGTGGCTGGCGGGTGGTGGTGCAAGCGTCATCCGACGAGCGCATCGACGGGCTCGATGCGCATCTGTGGACTTGGCGGGACGATGCATTCCTGCCGCACGGAACCTGGCGCGACAGTGAGGCCGCTGAGCACCCGATCCTGTTGACCGTAAACGAGGCAAACCCCAATGGGGCGGGGGTGCGGTTCCTGGTCGAGGGCGCTGCCATGCCGGAAGACGCCACGTCCTACCAGCGCCTTGTGCTGCTGTTTGATGGTGAAGACCCGGAGGCTGTCGAAACTGCGCGAACACGGTGGAGCGAAGCCAAAGTCCGCAGGGTTTGATGTTACCTACTGGCAGGCCGATGAAAGGGGCCGTTGGCAGCGCCAAGCCTAACCCCAATTGTCTTTATGGTGCGGTACAACAACGCACCATATCATATTGAATAGAAATATATTTTTGTCTCTTAATGCTGTCGCTTAACTGCGTCTCGCAAAGCGCGGAGCGCGATATCATATCCTTTGCGCGGGCAAAGATTTGGATGCTATAGTTGTTCCATGAATAAGCGTTCAGTAAAAAAGCCCCGAACCGCAAAAGCGAGCCGGGCATCGGCAAGCCGCAAGGCGCCAGTTCGTAAAGCTTCCGCCCGCAAGACGCCCGCGCGTCAGCCGTTCAAGAAGCCCGAGCCGCCTATTGCGATCACTTCAGCAATAAGGATCGCGTCCACGGTGACCGTCGCCGAGGTCGTGGCCCGTGCTCCGTCGTTGCGGACGCATAGATTTGAGGTCGGCCAGACCGTTTTTTACACATCAAGCCCGATCAGCCGACCCGGAGCGAGCGGCAGCTACGAAGTGGTGAAGCTGCTTCCGTCCGACGGCGAAGACTATCAGTATCGCATCAAGAATCCGGGCGAAGCGTTTGAGCGCGTTGCCAAGGAAAGCCAGCTCGAAGTCGAGAGCTAAGTTCCGCCGCGAGAATTTCGTCCGAAGCAGGTCACGATGAGGGCTAAATTGGGGGCTCTTGTCGATGCTTGTCGCCCGGCAGCGTGGCCTTGATTGTTACGCGATAGCTTCTGGGCGTTGGGGTGCTGTTCGCGTTCGGCAGTGGAGAGTAGGGACGGTGGGTGTTGATCCCGAGGTCGGAAGCTCGGTGCTGCGCTTATGGATGGCGGCCGGCTCGGCGGCGTTGCTTGTGACCGCGTGCGCGCTGGCGTTCGCCCGTTCCAAAACCACTCCGCTACAGGCGCTGGAGCGTGCAAGCTTTATCGTCATCGCGGCAGCGCTCGGCGGGATAATAGCGTGGTCCTTCCTCGATCGTTCCGCAGGACACGATAACGACGCTGACCGGCGCGCTCTTGAGTTGCGCGCCGAAGAACTGACGGCCCATGCGCTTGCGCCGGGCTCGGCGCTGCCTTGCCTTGATGCGGTGGCCGGCGATGACGTCGAAACGGCGTGCGAGAAATCACTGTTTGCGTCTCCAGCATCGGTCGCGGTCGCTACTTCCTACGTTGCGGCGCGGCTCGCACTGCTCTCTGACATGGTGGCTTATGTCAAACGTGGCGGCGGTTACATCGACAACACGCTGCTGCCGTTGCGGCGCGCGGTCGAGGCTGATCGTTTCGGTTTTCTGGCCCACGCCCTCGTGGTTCGGGACGGTTGCACGAGCGAGGATTGCAAGGCCTTGGCAGCTCTTAGCGACGCCAGCCACATTCGCGACAATCTGAAGGCCTCGACATTCGATGACTACCTCAATCGCTACCTGACGGCCTGGAATCAGCCAGCTGACACACCAGTCGCTGACACCGCGGCGCAGACTGGAGTTCAGGCGCCCCACAAGATCGTCAATATCGATTTTCCGACCGCGGCGTCTATTCCGGCAGTCAGCATCATGAACCCCGAACCTACCGGCAAACCCGCGCCGGCTGCCGCGGCCAATGTCAATCCGGCAGCGGATGGCCAGCCCGGCAGTGCGCAAAAGAAAGCGCGGAAGCAGGCTGCCAATCCGCCTGCGCCATCGTCAGCGCCCATAGATACGGCCCCGGTCGACCCGGTCTGGACTCCCGCGCCTCCCGCTTCGCAAGCGGCGGCCGCGCCTGCCGTTTCCGCTGCGCCTGCCGCAAATTTCGCATCGAGCCCGTCAGCACCAATGCAACTGATGCCCCAATCGTCACCGCAGTGAGCGGTGACTTAAGTCAGCGAGTTGGCTGACGCCGGGGCGCGTGGCGGCTAACATCGCGCGGATGTTTACCTCCGTTTTGATTGCCAATCGCGGCGAGATCGCCTGCCGCATCGCCCGAACCGCGAAGAAGCTTGGGCTGCGCACCATTGCGGTCTATTCCGCCGCGGATGCCGGGGCGCTTCACGTTCGTTCGTGCGATGAGGCCTATCCGATTGGTCCTCCGCCACCGCGCGAAAGCTATCTGTCGATCGAACGGATCGTCGATGCCGCGAAGAAGTCGGGCGCGCAATGCATCCATCCGGGCTACGGATTTCTATCGGAGAACGCGGATTTCGTTGAAGCCTGCGATCAAGCCGGGATTGCGTTCGTCGGTCCGCCTGCAACTGCTATCCGCGCGATGGGACTTAAGGATCACGCCAAAGCGCTGATGGAAAAGGCCGGCGTTCCGGTGGTGCCGGGCTATTACGGCGATCGTCAGGACGCGAAGTTCCTCAAAGAGAAGGCCTACGAGATAGGCTATCCGGTGCTGATCAAACCCGCTGCGGGCGGCGGAGGCCGCGGACTGCGCCGGGTCGACAAGCACGCCGAATTTGAAAATGCGCTCGAAAGCGCAATCCGCGAGGCGCAATCGGCATTCGGCTCAAGCCGGGTCTTGCTCGAAAAATACGTCGCCTCGCCGCGGCATATCGAAATCCAGGTGTTTGCCGACCGGCACGGCAACGTCATCTATCTAGGCGAGCGCGATTGCTCACTGCAACGGCGCCATCAGAAGGTGATCGAGGAAGCGCCGGCTCCCGGCATGACCGCGGAGCTTCGGGCGCAAATGGGTGTCGCAGCCGTCGAGGCGGCGAGGGCGGTCGGCTATGCCGGCGCCGGCACGGTCGAATTCATCGCCGACGGCACCAAAGGGCTTCGTTCCGACGCGTTCTGGTTCATCGAAATGAATACACGCCTGCAGGTCGAGCATCCGGTGACGGAGGCGCTGACCGGTCTCGATCTGGTCGAATGGCAATTCCGCGTCGCTTCCGGTGAAAAATTGCCGCTCACGCAGCAAGACGTGCGCACCAGCGGTCACGCCAGTCGAAGCCAGGCTCTATGCCGAAGATCCAGAAAACGGATTTCTGCCTTCGACCGGCCGGGTCGTGGCACTTGAATTGCCGTCCGATATTCGGATCGATCGCGGTGTCGAGGCCGGCGGTGAAGTGACGCCCTATTACGACGCGATGATTGCCAAGCTTATCGTTCACGAGGCAACACGTGAGGCCGCCCTCGATCGCCTTGCCGGCTGCGCTCGACCGGACTTTGCTTGCTGGCCCGCGAAGTAATGTTGCTTTTCTTGCCGCCCTTTGCCGCGCAACCGAATTCCGCCAAGGCAAGGTCGATACTGGCTTCATCGACCGCAATCTGGCGCAGCTTGGCGCCGTACCGCAAGCAGCGGATCGCGGCGCGGCAGCGCTCGGTGTGGCGTCTTTGCTGGCTGCGAGCGCCACTAAAAGGACGCTCTCCGACGAAGAGCCAGCCGAGCCGCCGTCACCGTGGGCAGCCAGCGACGGCTTTCAACTCGGCGGCGCGCGGGCCTTGACCGTTCCGGTTGTTATCGATGGCGAGAACGCGACCGCGACCATTACCTATGGCCGCGATGGCATGCATGTTGTGATCGACGGCACGCCGGCCGCGGCCGATGCCCGGGTCTTCGAGGCAGAGCGACGAGGCCTTCGTGCTGCGGAACGGGCATCAGACGCGAGTGCGCATCAAGGATTTTGCTTCATCGTCTGTTCAAGGGCGGCGCGGGCGACGGGGTGATCAAAGCGCCGATGCATGGCCGGGTGCTTGAAGTCCTCGTTGGCGTGGGCGAAGACGTCGCAGACGGCCAACGTCTCGCCGTTATTGAAGCTATGAAGATGGAGCACACGCTTCGCGCGCCTTTTGCCGGGACCGTAACCAAGGTTCCTGTCGCGGCCGGTACGCAAGTTGTGGAAGGCGCCGAGATCATGGTGATCGAGCCGGCGAAGACAGGCTAATCTCGTTTCATGGCATTGAATCTTATCAAGCTCTGCGTCGGCGCGGATTCGGTTCGCGATCTCGAGGACTGGATCAAGGAAAAGCTCCGCGAGAAGCGAAAACGCGGCGAAAAGCCCGAGCACATTCACCGCACCCGCATGGTGCCGAAGCGCGCTGACGAATTGAAAGACGGCGGCTCGCTTTACTGGGTGATCCGGGGCGAGATCATGTGCCGCCAGCGCATCCGCGACGTGCGGCCATTCCGCGACAAGGATGGCGTCGGCCGGTGTGGGGTCGTGCTCGATCCCAAAGTCGTGCTGGTCGCGCCGCGCCCTTTCCGTGCTTTTCAGGGCTGGCGCTACCTCGAAGCGAAAGACGCCCCGCGCGACCTCGAAAAGGCGGCGCCGGGGGCGGCGGCGATGCCCGAAAAAATGCGCCGAGAACTGCGCGAACTCGGCCTGATGTAGACAAGCTAGTGGGCCGCTGTTTCGACTGCCGCATGGCGTCGTGCCAAAGCGATCACGTAAAGTCCGCCGGCAAGATAGTTCGGCCGTTGCGGAGCATGCGATGATTATTGCCACCGAAAAAGACGTCACCAAAGCCGTATTGGGCGAGGTTCAGCGCGCGCAAAACCCGCGCTTGCGCGAGATCATGTCGGCGTTCGTGCGCCACCTTCACGACTTTGCCCGCGAAGTGAAACTGACTGAAGAAGAGTTTCACACCGCGATGGCCTACATTGTGTCGCTCGGCAAACACTCCAACGAAAACCATAACGAGGCCGTGCTGATGGCCGGTTCGTTGGGTCTGTCACCGCTCGTCTGCCTGCTCAATAACGGTGATAACGGCCAGACCGAAACCGATGCCAGCCAGCTTGGCCCGTTTTGGCGGATGCATTCGCCGAAGACCGAGAACGGCAGCACCATCGTGCGGTCGCCGACGCCCGGACCGGTGCTGTTCGCCGATGCCTGGTACAAGGACACCAAAGGCAATCCGAGTCGCAGGCGTCGAAGTCGATATCTGGCACTCCTCGACCGAAGGTTTTTACGAAAACCAGGATCCGGTCCAGGCCGATATGAACCTGCGCGGCAAGTTCACCACCGACGCCAACGGCCATATCGGTTTCCGCACCGTGAAGCCTGCCGGTTATCCGATCCCGATCGACGGTCCGGTTGGTGAATTGTGCCGGGCGCTACGCCGTCACAATATGCGGCCGGCGCACCTGCACTTCCTGGCGTACAAGCCAGGTTACAAGACGCTGATCTCGCAGATTTACGATCCCGAGGATCCGAACCTCGAAACCGATGTGCAGTTCGGCGTCACCCGTCATCTGATCGGCAATATCATTCGCCACGATGAGCCGTGCACCCAGGCGCCGGACGTCAAGGCGCCGTGGTACACGATCGAACACACTTTCATCATGGAAAGCGGTACGGCACGCCTGCCGCGGCCGCCAATCACCGGCAAGGCGGAAGGCGAGCGGCCGCAAATTCCGCATCTTGAGCGGGTGTAGAACTTTCAAATCTTACGTCCGCGGCAAAAACGGGCGGAGAACAATCAGGGGAGAAACGTCATGTTGCGTCGAACCGTGCTCAAGGGCATCGCCGCCACGGTAGCCGGCGGCACCATTGCCCGCCCCGCGATTGCCCAGCAGCCGGTCTTGAAGATCGGCATGAGCATGCCGATGACCGGCGCGGGCTTTAACGCCGTCGGCCGGCAGCTCAAGGCCGCGATCCAGCTTTTCATGCAACAGAACGGCGACACGGTCGCCGGCCGCAAGATCGAGTTGACTATGCGGGACGACGGTGGCGTCGCGGACAACGCGCACCGCATCATCCAGGAAATGATTGTCAACGATAAGGTGGATATTTGCGGGATCGGCATCACGCCGACCGCGCTTGCCATCGCGCCGCTTGCGACCGAAGCGAAGAAAGCTGACGCTGGTTATGAGTTCGGGAGCGTCGATCACGACGACGAAGTCGCCCTACTTCGTGCGCGCAGGATTCATCCTGCCCCCACAGTCCTGGATCATGGGCGAGTGGGCCTTCAAGAACGGCAGCAAGAAGATCGTCACGCTCGTCAACGACTGGGCGCCTGGTATCGAGGCGGAAGTCGCTTTTACAACGCGCTTCAAGCAGGTCGGCGGCGAAATCATTGAATCGATCCGCCTGCCGCTGGCCAATCCGGACTTCGCGCCGTTCTTGCAGCGCATCGCCGACCTCAAGCCCGATACTGCATTCATTTATTTTCCCGGCACCCAAGCGCCGATTTTCGCCAAGCAATTTGCCGAGCGCGGTCTTGCTCAATCCGGGATCAAGATCATCGGCCCGGGAGACCTCACGACCGACGATAATCTCAACGACATGGGCGATCAGATGCTGGGCATCATCACGGCCGGTGGTTATTCGGCGGCTCACAAATCGGAACTCAACAAGACCTACGTGGAAGCTATCCGGAAAGCCAACGGCTTCCGGCCGGATTTTGTCTCGCTCGGCGGCTATGACGGCATGCATCTGGTCTACGAGGCACTGAAGAAGACCGGCGGCAATGCTGACGGTGATACGCTGATGGCGGCGATGAAAGGCATGGCCTGGGAGAGCCCGCGCGGACCAATGTCGATCGATCCGGATACCCGCGACCTCGTCGCCAATATCTACATCCGCAAAGTGGAAAAGATCGACGGACAGCTTTGGAATACCGAACTGGAGACTTTCCCCGCGGTAAAAGACCCGATGAAGGTCGCGGCGAAATAATCGGCGGCGGATTTACACCGCGAGATTATCGATTAACCGGGTTTTGCCGATCCGGGCCGCTACCAATAAGCGGATTGGGCCGTCCTTCCGCGTGCTGACCGGCGCAAGCGTTGCGGCGTGGCGCGCTTCGAGATAGTCGAGCACGAAACCGGCGTCAGTAATTACCGCGCTGCCTTTGTTCAGGACATCGGCGATCGATTTGCTGGCCGCGATTTTTGCCGCACTGTCCTTCAAGACCTTATGCAATACCGGAGCAATCTGGCGTTCGCTTTCGGACAAGTAGCGATTGCGCGATGACAGGGCGAGGCCGTCTTTTTCACGCACGGTCGGTACGCCGACAATCCGGGATTTCAGACCGAGGTCGCGGACAAGCTGAGTTACCACCTTAAGCTGTTGATAGTCCTTTTCGCCAAACATGGCGATGGTCGGCTCGCACTGGATCAAAAGCTTGGCGACCACTGTCGCGACCCCGGCGAAGAAATGCGGCCGAAAGCGATCCTCAAGCCCGGCCGATGCTGCGCCGCTCCGGCACGATCCGCGTAGCAAAGCCTTCCGGGTACATGGTCTTGGTATCGGGAGCCCAGACCAGATCGACACTCGCCTTCGACAGATCGGCGAGGTCGGCCGCCAAGCTTCGCGGATACGCCTGAAGGTCCTCATGCGGCGCGAACTGGGTCGGATTAACGAATATCGAGACGATGACGCGATCGGCGCGACGCTGCGCGGATCGGACCAGAGCGAGATGTCCGGCATGAAGTGCGCCCATGGTCGGCACCAGCGCGGTCGTGCGTCGCTCGCGCCGAAAATCCTCAATCGCCCGCTTGAGCGCCGACAAGGTACGAATGACGCGAGGGCGGCCTTTGGAGCGCGTAGCGTTCTTTGCCATCGTTGTTTGGTTAGCGTTGCCGCGCGAACACACCGCGCGTCTTCTTCGCTGAGTCGTGTGGTTAATGATTAACTTATCGGGGCCGATGCTGTATCTTGACCGCAAGCGTTGCAAGCCTGACAGAAGTGCTAGTTACGCTGGGGTCGCATTATCATGTTTATGCAAGCGGACGTCGGCAAGCCGCTATCGGCCCATGTCATCGTCCTCGGAAACGAAAAAGGCGGTTCGGGAAAATCGACAACGGCTATGCACGTTGCCGTCGCTCTGCTTCAGGCGGGACAGCGCGTCGCGACCATCGATCTCGACTCTCGTCAGAAAAGTTTCACCCATTACATCGAAAACCGTCGTGATTGGGCCGAGCGCACCCGCATCAAGCTCGACGTTCCCAAGCATTTTTGCGTTGCACGCGGCTTTGGCTTGCGCCTCGACGATATCGAAGCCCAGGAGTTTGCCGCTTTTGCAGAAGCGGTAAGTGCCGTCGAAAGCACTCACGACTTTGTTGTGATCGATACGCCCGGTTCCGACTCCTACATGATGCGGCTCGCTCATTCGATGGCCGATACGCTGATTACGCCAATCAACGACAGTTTCGTCGATTTCGACGTGCTCGGCACGGTGGATCCGACTACTTTTGCCACTGTCGGGGTCAGCCACTATGCGGAAATGGTGCGCGAGGCGCGACGGCAGCGCCGCCTGGTCGATGGCGGTATGACCGATTGGGTTGTGGTGCGCAACCGGCTTTCGACGCTTGGCTCCCGCAACAAGCGGCTGGTTGGCGACGGGGTTGTACAGCTGGCCAAACAACTTGGCTTTCGATTTGTCGACGGTTTCTCCGAACGCGTAGTCTATCGCGAGTTCTTCCCGCGCGGCCTGACGGCGCTCGACGAAATCAACGAAGATACGCTCGGCATACGCCCGACGATGTCGCACGCGACGGCTCGCGACGAAGTAAAGGCTTTGATTGCAGTGTTAAAACTGCCGATCGATGAACGCGGCAAGCGGCGGGTCGCCGCCCGCGCTGAATGGGCCGCTGCGGCGGGAAGGCCGCTGGATACCCACGATCTGCTGGCTGATTGAGCCTAACTGCCTATTCCCACTAGCTATTGCGTGTCGTGCCGGGTAACGCCACCTTATGGCGCGGCGGTCTGGCTAGCCGTGAAGGTCTCAATCAATGAGCAAAGAGCGCTTTGACCGAGCGCCGGTATCAGCGCAGCAACCGGGGTACGATGCAGGGAGCGACAGGGCGCCCGCTACGACCTCGCGGGCGGAGATCGACGCTTTTCTCGATCACCTGAAGGCGCTTGGTCCTGCTGCGAAGTCCGGCAAGCGCGGGCGGCTTATCTTTGCGCTCGATGCAACGATGAGCCGGCAGCCGACCTGGGATACGGCCTGTCGTCTGCAAGCCGACATGTTTCGTGAAGCGGCCACCGTCGGCGGCCTTGATATCCAGCTCGTCTATTATCGCGGACTTGCCGAATGCAAAGCATCGCCGTGGCTCGCGGAGCCCGGGCGGCTCGGTACCCTGATGTCGAGGATCGACTGTCGCGGCGGCCATACCCAAATCGGAAAAATTCTCGCCCACGCGCGCCGCGAGAACGAAGCCGCGAAGGTCGGTACGCTGGTCTTTGTCGGCGACGCGATGGAAGAGGCGCTCGACGATCTCTGCGCCGGCGCGGGCGAGCTTGGGCTGCGGAACCTGCCGGCCTTCATGTTTCAGGAAGGCTACGATCCGATTTGCGAGCAGGCATTCCGCGAAATCGCCCGCTTGACGCGAGGCGCTTATTGCCGGTTCTCCCCGGGATCAGCCCATGAGCTTGGCGAATTGCTGCGCGCCGCCGCGGCGTATGCTGCCGGCGGCATGAAAGCGCTGGCCGACTTGAAACAACGGAACAACGCTGGCGCGGTACGGCTGCTGGAGCAGCTTAAGTAGCCATGCCGGAAATCATTCTTGGCGTTGTTGTCCTGTTTCTTGTGCTTTGGGGGGGCAACGCATTTTCCAAGATCGACCCCAAGCAGGCCGCGCGCCTTGTCCGCGCGCTTGGTGGCGTCGCAGCCGTTCTGTTTGCCGGGTTCCTCGCGCTCCGTGGCGAGTTTGGCATTGCCATTCCGGTCGGCGCCTTCGGTCTTGGATTGCTTGGTTGGGTATCGTTTTGGCCAGCAAGCCTCGCCGGCCGCACCCGGAAGAGCACGGGGCAGGCCTCGCGGGTTCGCACCGCACATCTCGAAATGGAACTTGATCACGATAGCGGCGCCATGCATGGGCGCATTCTCACCGGCCGCTATCAAGGAACTCCGCTGGACGCGCTCGACGTCCCGGCCCTGATTGGCTTGCTCGGCGAGGTCGACGGCGACAGCCGCGATCTACTTGCAGCGTATCTTGACCGCAGGAGTCCCGGCTGGCGTGAGAACACGCAGCATGATGCGGGTGCGGGCGGCGGGTCGCGGCCGGCCAGCAGCGGAAAAATGACTGAGGAGGAGGCCTATCAAATCCTTGGCGTGCAGCCCGGGGCGAGCGCGGACGACATCAGCCGTGCCCACCGTTCCCTGATGAAGAAACTGCATCCCGACCAGGGGGGGTCGACGTACCTTGCGGCTCGCGTCAATGAGGCTAAGGACGTTCTGCTTCGACGCCATCGCTGAGGTACTCCTGACAAATCCTCATCGCCTGGCTTCCTGAACTCTGTTAGACGCCACGGCGCCTCGCTATCCGAGGTCTTTAGTTCCTGACCGTCATACACTCGAAATCGTTGCGCTTAAGTTGCTTGCAGGCCGCTTCCGCGGTTGCTCTGTCGAAGCCGGCGAAACGGGCGCGATAGAGTGCTTTGTCGCCCTTTTGCACGCGCTCGGTAAAGGGGTCTGCGGCAGCGAGCTTGTCGCGAACCTTGCTTTGCGCCTCGCTTAGATGCTGCTTTGCCTCACCCTCACCGTCGAAGGCGCCGATCTGGATCAGCCAGCCGCCGCGTGCACGAACTTGTGGGGGCTCCGCCTTGGCCAGCTCGGCTTTGCCGAACTGAGCCTTGGTTGCCACCGGCTTTGCCGGATCGGCCGCGGCGTCCTCGGGCTGCGCGGTCGGCTCAACCGGCTCCGTCTCGGACACGGCTTCAGTTTGGACAGGTTCCGGCGCGGCGGGCGAAGCCGCAGGTGCTGGCACTGCTGAAGCAACGAGAACTTTCGGTGCTTCCCGGGCAGCAGATTGGGTCGGGGCGGGTGTCGTTGGCTGCGGTAGCGCGACCGGTTGTGGCAATACGATGGGCGTGGGTGCCACCTGTTGAGCAGGGGCGGTGATCGGAACCATCGTCGGCATCGGCCCGAGCGGCGCCGTTTGCGCTGGCGCGATGCGGTATGTCACCGTCTTTACCAGAAGCGGTTGTAACGGATCGTGGGCAGCGCCTGCCGGGTGCGCGGTTCCTGCGCCAGGCGCGGCAACCGGGGCTGCGGCCGGCGCGGGATCGCTGTGCGCGGCCATCGGCGCCTTTGCGAACGCAACCTGTTGCGGTTCATGCCGCGGTTCTTCCTGCGGTGCAGACTGTTGGGCGATCATCGGCGCCGTGCGCTGGAGCGAGGCTTCCTTGAAGTGATCGCTGATCAGTTCGCGCATATGCGCGTCGCGTTCCGATGCCGAGCGGCCGCCCAGTACGACGCCTACAATGTATCTGCCGTCGCGATGAACCGACGTAACCAGATTGAAGCCCGATGCGCGGGTGAAGCCGGTTTTGATGCCGTCGACGCCCTCGACCGATCCGAGCAGGTGGTCGTGATTGCGGATAGCGACGCCGTGATACACGAAGGCCGGCAGCGAGAAGTATTTATAATATCGCGGGAAGCGGTCCTGGATTGCGCGGCCGAGCAGCGCCTGGTCGCGCGCCGTGGTGATCTGATCGTCGTCCGGCAAGCCTGACGCATTGACATAGGTAGTTCGGCTCATGCCGAGTGCGTGCGCCTTTTGCGTCATCAGCTTGGCGAAGTCTTCTTCGCTGTTGCCGAGATTCTCCGCGATGGTGACGGCAGCGTCATTCGCTGACCGTGTCACGACGCCCTTGATCGCATCCTCGACCGGGATCGTCGAACCGGGCTTGAGATCGAGTTTGGTCGGGTCTTGGTCAGCGGCGTGTTGCGATACTTTCAGGGCACTATCGAGTCTGATCTTGCCGGCATCGAGCCGCTCGAACAGCAGGTAAAGTGTCATGATCTTGGTCAGTGACGCCGGATGGCGCGGCGCATCCGGGTTGGACGCTTCCAGCACCTGACCGGTGTTGCCGTCGATAATGATCGACGCGGTGGGAGGCGAGTATTCTTCAGCGTGATGAACGCGGACCTCGCGATGGACATAGTGGACGCGGACCCACCGATGATAGCGGGCGTCTGCGGCACTGCTTGTGATGACGAGAGCCGCTGTGACCGCGGCAAGGCTGATTATGCCATAGCGAAGCCCCGCACGGGCTCCGGAACTCACGCATACCATTACGCACCCCGTCCCTGACGCGCGTGGGGTCTCCGCGGAGGCCCACCCCTGTTCGCTCCTGCGGAAGACAGTGCCCCCGACTCAGGACCGGTCATTGCACAAACGACACGGTCAATGACGCTAGGCGAACGCTATTTCTAAAGCGTTAAATCCGGTGTCTCCTTGCCAAGGGCTCAAGATTCGTCCCAAAGATTCGGCTCAAGATTCCGGCGAAGGCATGCGCCGCCTATTTTTTGTACACACACCATTGCGATTTTTGTGCAGTGCAGTATAATCATGACGTAGCCCCGGAAGGCTCTTTCACGGCAAAGGGGGCGAGGAATTAAACCCTATCAGCAAAATTGATCGGAAGGATCGTTATGACACCCGAAGAGATGCAGAGTTTCGGCAAGGACAAAATGGACTTGGCGATGAACTATTTCGGCGCGTGGGGCAAAGGCGCTCAGGCCATTGCTGCCGAAGTCGCTGAATATTCGAAGAAGTCGTTTGAGGGTTCGAGCGCGGCTTGGGAAAAGCTTCTCGGCACCAAGAGCCCGGATAAGGCGATGGAAGTGCAGAGCGAATACCTCAAGTCGTCATATGAGGCTTTCGTCGCCGAGGCGACCAAGCTCAGCGAGATGTACGTCGATCTCTTCAAGGACGCGTATAAGCCGTTTGAAGGCATGGCCAAGTCCATGTCGATAAAGTAAGGCCGGCGCCAGTAACGCCCGACGTAACGACGGCTGCGACCCGGATCGCAGCCGCAATACTTTGCCGCCGAAAGACTTTAGAGGCTTGATCAATCCACCGCCATTTTGGTTGGTGTGAGTTCGCCTCCGGTTTTTCACAAATCCAGCAGTAGCGAGTCTTTACGCGGTGCGGCTTTGCCGATCTGGCACGCGCGTTGCTCCGACTCTATGATAATCTCTAGCTTAGCGGGGCGGCGGAAGGTCGAGCCTTCCGAAAGCCTCTCCGCATGACTACGTTAGGGGTCTGGAAGACAGACGAACCAAATGCTGACGATTGACGTTATTCCAAATGCGCCGGTCGTCGGCATGGCGGACGATGACCGTAAACGCAAGGGCGATCCGGGTGGGCCAGGTACAGCGGTTATCACCAAGACCAAGCCGCAAACCAAGCGGCCGAACCTTTATCGGGTCCTGCTGCTCAATGACGATTACACGCCGATGGAGTTTGTGGTCCACGTGCTCGAGCGTTTCTTCAACAAGGACGCCGAGACGGCACACCAGATCATGATGCATGTGCACCAACACGGCATCGGCGAGTGCGGGATCTTCACCTACGAGGTGGCTGAGACCAAGGTGACGCAGGTTATGGACTTTGCCCGCAAACATCAGCATCCTTTGCAGTGCATCATGGAAAAAAAGTGATTCTTGGGGGGATGCGGCCAATACAAGCGATGAGAAACTGAAATGCCCACGTTCTCGCGGAGTCTCGAACAGTCCTTGCACCGGGCGCTCGCACTCGCCAATGAGCGCCATCATGAATACGCGACGCTGGAACATTTGCTGCTGGCGCTGATCGAGGATCAGGACGCCGCGGCTGTGATGCGGGCATGTAACGTCGATCCAGAGAAGCTACGGCGCAGCCTGGTCGCCTATCTTGAATCCGAGCTCGACAATCTCGTCACTGACGGCGCCGAAGATTCCAAACCCACGGCCGGTTTCCAGCGCGTCATCCAGCGCGCAGTAATTCACGTGCAGTCGTCCGGCCGGGAAGAGGTTACCGGCGCCAATGTGCTGGTCGCGATTTTCGCCGAGCGCGAGAGCCACGCTGCCTACTTCCTGCAAGAGCAGGACATGACGCGTTACGACGCAGTCAACTATATCAGCCACGGCATCGCCAAGCGGCCCGGCATGTCGGAAGCTCGCCCTGTGCGCGGCTCCGATGAAGAGAACGACAGCAAGTCCGGCGACGAGCAAAAGAAGAAGGGCGATGCGCTCGATGCCTATTGCGTCAACCTCAACAAGAAGGCGCGCGAGGGCAAAATCGATCCGCTGATCGGCCGCGATGCCGAGATCAACCGCACCATTCAGGTGCTGTGCCGCCGTTCCAAGAACAATCCGCTGTTCGTCGGCGACGCCGGCGTCGGTAAGACCGCGATCGCCGAAGGTCTGGCGCGCCGCATCGTTCACGGCGAGGTGCCAGACGTGTTGCGCAACGCGACCGTGTTCGCGCTCGACATGGGCACGCTGCTTGCCGGCACGCGCTATCGTGGCGACTTCGAGGAGCGTCTCAAGCAGGTCATCAAGGAGCTTGAGGCCTATCCCGGCGCAATCCTTTTTATCGATGAGATCCACACCGTGATCGGCGCCGGCGCGACGTCAGGCGGCGCCATGGACGCGTCGAATCTGCTCAAGCCTGCGCTGTCCTCCGGCACCGTCCGCTGCATGGGTTCGACCACCTACAAAGAATACCGCCAGTATTTCGAGAAGGACCGTGCACTGGTGCGCCGGTTCCAGAAGATCGACGTTAATGAGCCGAGCGTTCCCGACGCGATCGAAATCCTCAAGGGGCTCAAGCCCTATTTCGAGGAGTACCACAAGCTTCGCTACACCAACGACGCCATCAAGGCGGCTGTCGAGCTGTCGGCGCGGTACATCCATGATCGCAAGCTGCCCGACAAGGCGATCGATGTGATCGACGAGTCCGGCGCCGCGCAGATGCTGTTGCCGGAAAACCGGCGCAAGCGGACGATCGGCATCAAGGAAATCGAGACCACGATCGCGACCATGGCGCGGATACCGCCGAAAGCGGTGTCCAAGGACGACGCCGAGGTGTTGCGGCACCTGAACGATACGCTCAAGCGCGTGGTCTACGGTCAGGACAAGGCGATCGAGGCGCTGGGCGCGTCGATCAAGCTTGCCCGCGCGGGCCTGCGCGAGCCGGAAAAGCCGATCGGGTGCTACCTGTTCTCCGGCCCGACCGGCGTCGGCAAGACTGAAGTCGCGCGCCAGCTTGCCGCCACGCTCGGTGTCGAGATCATCCGTTTCGACATGTCCGAATACATGGAGCGCCACACCATTTCGCGGCTGATTGGTGCACCTCCAGGTTATGTCGGCTTCGATCAGGGTGGATTGCTGACCGATGGCGTCGATCAGCATCCGCATTGCGTGCTCCTTCTCGACGAGATCGAGAAAGCGCATCCGGACCTGTTCAACGTGCTTTTGCAGATCATGGATCATGGCAAGCTGACCGATCACAATGGTAAGCAGGTCGATTTCCGCAACGTCATCCTCATCATGACCACCAATGCCGGCGCCTCCGATATGGCCAAGGCAGCATTCGGCTTCACGCGGCAGAAACGTGAAGGCGAGGACATGGAAGCGATCAATCGCCTGTTCGCACCGGAATTCAGAAACCGGCTCGATTCGATCATCACGTTCGCGCATCTCTCGCCTGATGTCATTTCTAAGGTCGTCGAAAAGTTCGTCATGCAGCTTGAGGCCCAATTGGCCGATCGCGCTGTTACTATCGAACTGACGGACGAAGCGACGCGGTGGCTGATCGCCAACGGCTATGACGAGCTGATGGGTGCTCGGCCGATGGCGCGGGTGATCCAGGAGCACATCAAGAAGCCGCTGGCCGACGAGGTGCTGTTCGGGCGCCTGAAGTCGGGTGGCCATGTGCGCGTGATGGTGGTCACGGACGAAGCCGGCAACAGCAATCTCGCTTTCGACTATCCGGATGGTCCGGTGACGCCGCGTGCCGAGAAGCTGCCCGAGCCGCGCCGCGCCAAAAAGCGCCGTGCTTCGCCGCGCCGCAAGCCGTCTTCGGGTTCGGACGGCGGTGGCGATACGCCGCCGCCTCGGCGCGGCGGCCCGACACCGAAAGTGCCGCTCGTCAAAGCCTGACGCCGTTCCTTGGCGTTCCATCATTTCGGCGGCTGCCGAATTATCGGCGGCTGATCTTACGCGATCGGCGCATTATATTTGGTGCGATGGTTTCGCACCGAGGCTGATCGATGACCGCCGACGTTCGTATCGCTGAAATCGCGTCGCTGGTCGGTGACCCAGCGCGTGCCAATATTCTCGCGGCCCTGATGGCTGGCCGGGCGCTCACAGCGACCGAACTTTCCTACGCCGCCGGCGTGTCGCCGCAAACCACCAGCGGTCATCTCGGCAAGCTCAGCGAGGGTCGGCTGATTGCTTGCGTCAAGCAGGGCAGGCACCGTTACTACCGTATTGCCACCCACCGTGTTGCCGAGATGCTGGAAGGTATCATGGCAGTGGTGGCTGATGCGCCACCGCGGCATCGCCCGTCGTCGAAGCTCGATGACGCGATGCGGGTCGCTCGCACCTGTTACGATCACTTCGCCGGCAAGCTTGGCGTTGGTCTTACCGATGCATTGATCGCTCACGATTACCTGACGCTGACCGATGATGGCGGCGAGGTCACCGAAAGCGGCGTGGTTTTCCTCGAGAAATTCGGAATCGATCTCGACGCTGGCGCGCAGCCGCAAGCGCATCTTTTGCCGTCCTTGCCTGGATTGGACCGAGCGGCGGCCGCATCTTGGCGGCAGCGTCGGCGCGGTGCTGGCGCAGCGCTGTTTCGATCTTGGCTGGCTCGAGCGAATGCGCGAAAGCCGTGCGCTCACGATTACCAGGGCCGGCCGCCGTGGCTTGAGCGACACCTTCGGTTTATCGTTGTAGCCGCAGCTTTTTGTTCCTGAATTGCCCGACCATGCGCCGCGCGTTCAGAAATTCATTTCAGGTTGCGCGCGAAGGAGATCGCCAGCGGCGGCAATGCTATGGCGCTTATCAGGAACAGCGGCACGGCCCCGAAGCGGTCGATCAGCAGCGATCCACCAGCGACGCCGATGGTTTGTCCTAGAAAGATCGCCGAGGAGAAGATCGCAACCGCGGTGCCGCGCGCCTGCGGCGTCATCTGCGTGGCGTTGGTCTGCAGCGTGTTGTGCAACATGTAGAAGCCAAGCCCGATCGCGATTGTGCCGATGGGTGCGACCCACCAGACTGGCGCGACACACAGCGCGAGATAACCGAAGGCAAGCACAAAGCCGCCGGTGATCGCGAGGCGTACCTGCCCGAGTCGCCGGACGAACAGCTTGACCAGGCCGGCGTAGATCAGGCCGCCGATGCCGAAGCAGCCGACCGTCAAACCGATCAGCGTGAAGCTCAAGCCAAAACGCTGGCGCAGGAACGCGCCGATAAAGGCGAACGCTCCCCACACCAGAACATTCTCGGCGAACGACACGATGATAACCACGCGCGCGAAAGCTCCCGTCAGCACCGCCGCATAGTCGGCGACGAAGCCCCGCGTCGTCTCATTTGGATGGCTAGGCTCGCGTGTCACTGGATTGGTGATGAGTTCGAATATCAGCCCCGCGGTCGCCAGCGCGAACACGCCGGCGAGCACGAAGAACACGTTACGCCAGCCCAGCAGGTCGCCAAGGATGCCGCCGGCTGCTTGTCCGCTGAGCTGGCCGAGAATTTGTCCGGTCAGATAGCGGCCGAGGATCGGTTGCCGCCGTTCGTAAGGCGTGACGTCGCCGACATAAGCCATCGAAATTGGGATGATCCAGCCGCCGGCGAGGCCGGTCGCAAAGCGTGCCAGCATGAGCTGATGCAGTGATGTCGCCAGCCCGCACAGCGTCACCAGCACGATTGCAATCGCGCACATCATGGCGACGGTGCGGTACTTGCCGAGCTTGTCGCCGACCGGGCCGATGACCAGCTGAACGGAGCCGTGCGCGACGGCATAGGCGGTGACGACCGCCGCGGCGGAACCGACCGTCGTATGAAAGTCGCTGGCGATCTGCGGCAGACAGCGAATTGGTTACCCGGACCTGTGCCTGTGACGCGAAGCCAGCCACGGCCAGCAGCAATATCGAGCGGGTCGGCGTCTTGTAAGAGGAGGCCGCAGACGGTTTGTGATGGCGATGACACTTGCGATGTTCGCCCAGAATTGAAGCGGTTGCGGGGAAGCCAACGTTGACACTCAACGCAGCGCGGGCTTTCTAGCGCGCCTGACGGAAAAGCGAAATGATCGAAAAGACATATCAGCCCGGCGAGGTCGAAGGCCGCATTTACGCCGCCTGGGAAGCGGCGGGCGCCTTCCGCGCCGGCCGGCCGGAGCGCGCCAAGGCCGAGCCCTATTGCATCGTCATTCCGCCGCCGAACGTCACCGGCTCGCTGCACATGGGCCACGCGCTCAACAATACGTTGCAGGACATTCTCTGCCGCTTCGAGCGCATGCGCGGCAAGGACGTGCTGTGGCAGCCGGGCACCGATCACGCCGGCATCGCAACGCAGGCGGTGGTCGAGCGCCAGCTTGCGGAGCGCAAGGAGCCGTCGAGCCGCGCCATGGGCCGCGAGGCCTTCATCAAGCGCGTGTGGGAATGGAAGGCGGAATCCGGCGGCACCATCATCAGTCAGTTGAAGCGGCTCGGCGCGTCCTGCGACTGGTCGCGCGAACGCTTCACCATGGACGAAGGCCTGTCGCGCGCGGTGCTCAAGGTGTTCGTCGCGCTCTACCGCGAAGGGCTGATCTACAAAGACAAGCGGCTGGTCAATTGGGACCCGAAGCTGAAGACCGCGATCTCCGATCTCGAAGTGCAGCAGGTCGAGAGCAAGGGCAGTCTCTGGCACATCAAATATCCGATCGAAGGCAGTGATGAATTCATCATCGTCGCGACGACGCGGCCGGAGACCATGCTCGGCGACGTCGCGGTCGCGGTGCATCCTGAAAACGAAAAGCTGAAGCATCTGATCGGCAAGACACGCGATCCTGCCGCTGGTCGGCCGGCGCATTCCGATCATCGGCGATGACTACGCCGATCCGGAAAAAGGCTCAGGCGCGGTCAAGATCACGCCGGCGCACGACTTCAACGACTTCGAAGTCGGGCGAGCGGCACGATTTGCCGCTGATCAACGTATTCGACGACGAAGCGCATCTGACGCTCAAGGACAATGAGCCGTTTCTGAAAGACGCAATCCTGAGCCTGCGCTGCGTGGAAGCGGTGGACGGCAAGACCGCGCGAAGTCGCGCGCAAACTGATTGTCGAGCAGCTTGAGGCGCGAGGCTTGCTCGACAAGATCGAGCCGACGAGCCACGTCGTGCCGCACGGCGACCGTTCCGGCGCGGTGCTCGAGCCGTTTCTCACCGATCAGTGGTACGTCGACGCCAAAACACTGGCCGAGCCGGCCATCGCGGCGGTGCGCGAAGGCAAGACCAAATTCGTGCCGCAGCAATGGGAAGCGACGTTCTTCAACTGGATGGAGAACATCCAGCCCTGGTGCATCTCGCGCCAGATCTGGTGGGGCCATCAGATTCCTGCCTGGTATGGGCCGGACGGCAAGATCTTTGTTGCCGAGAGCGAAGATGACGCCGTTGCGGATGCGCTGGCGCATTACACCGACATCGAGGAGATCACGCCGAAGGACGGGCCACGATATTGCACGCCGACCCGGAACGTCGGGCACGCTTCGCCAGCGAGTATCTGCATCGCGACGACGACGTGCTCGACACCTGGTTCTCTTCGGCGCTGTGGCCGTTCTCGACGCTGGGCTGGCCGGACGAGACGCCGGAACTGAAGCGCTTCTATCCGACCACGGCGCTGGTCACCGGCTTCGACATCATCTTCTTCTGGGTTGCGCGCATGATGATGATGGGACTGCATTTCAAGAAAGAGGCGCCGTTCCACGACGTCTACATCCACGCGCTGGTGCGCGACGCCTCCGGCGCCAAGATGTCGAAGTCGAAAGGCAACGTCATCGATCCGCTCGAGCTGATCGATCAATTCGGCGCCGATGCCTTGCGCTTCACGCTTGCCGCCATGGCGGCGCAGGGTCGCGACATCAAGCTGTCGTCGCAGCGGGTCGAAGGCTATCGCAATTTCGGCACCAAGCTCTGGAACGCATCGCGCTTTGCCGAAATGAACGGCTGCGTGCGCAGTCCGGAATTCGATCCGCATCACGCCAAAGAGACGCTCAATCGCTGGATCGCGCACGAGACGGCGAAAACCGGCAGGGAGGTCACGGCGGCGATCGAAGCCTATAAGTTCAACGATGCAGCCGGTGCGCTCTATCGTTTTGTCTGGAATGTGTATTGCGACTGGTATCTGGAACTCATCAAGCCGGTCCTGACCGGGCCGGATAGCGCCGCGAAAACCGAAACGCGCGCTGCGGCGGCCTGGGCGCTCGATGAAATCCTGAAGCTGTTGCATCCGTTCATGCCATTCGTGACCGAGGAGCTATGGAAGGTCACGGCAGAGCAGGGCCCGCCACGCCATCACATGCTGGCGCTCGATGCGTGGCCCGCCCATGACGGTCTCGACGATACGGTGGCGGAAGGCGAGATCGGCTGGGTCGTCGATCTGATCACGGCAATCCGGTCGGTGCGCGTCGAGATGAACATTCCGCCGGCGACCATGCTGCCTTTGGTCTTGGCGAATGCGTCTGCGGAGACTGCGATCCGGGCGAAGCATTGGTCCGAGTTCATCCAGCGGCTGGCGCGCGTTGCCGACATTTCTTTTGCCGATGCGCCGCCGCAAGGCGCGGTGCAGCTTGTCATTCGCGGTGAGGTCGCGGCGCTGCCGCTCAAGGGCGTGATCGATCTTGCCGCCGAGCGGGCGCGGCTCGCCAAGGAAATGGCCAAGGCTGATGCCGACATCGCCCGTGTCGACGCCAAGCTGGGCAATCCGAATTTCGTGTCGCGGGCGCCGGAAGAAGTCGTCGAGGAAGAAAAAGAGAAACGCGAGGAAGCGCAGGCGCGGAAAGCCAAGATCGCCGAAGCGCTGGAGCGGCTGAAGCTTCGGCATAGAGCGTCGCGTCGGGAGGCAGATATGCGGGTCTTTATTGCCGGAGCGAGCGGTGCGATCGGACGGCGGCTGATGCCGCTGTTGCGCGAAGCCGGCCATGACGTCACCGGCATGACGCGCTCGGCCGACGTGGCGCGCGAGCTTGAAGCTAGCCGGCGTCACGCCGTCGTCGCCGATGTTTTCGATGCCGATGGCGCTCACGCGGACTGTGGTCGAGGCGCGGCCCGAAGTGGTCATGCACCAGCTTACCGATTTGCCGCGAGAGCTTGCCGACGAGGCCCAGCTTGCCGCTGCGTATCCGCGCAACGCCCGCATCCGCATCGAAGGCACGCGCAATCTGGTCGCCGCGGCCAATGCCGCCGCGGCGCGGCGCTTCATCGTCCAGAGCGTCGCTTTCGCCTACTTGCCCGGCAAGGAACCTTACGTCGAAACCGATCCGCTCAATCTTGTCGATGGCCCGCGCCTCGTCACCGTCAAAGCCGCAGCCGATATGGAGCAGCAGGTGCTCAATTCCGGCATGGAGCCGGTGGTGCTGCGCTACGGCCTGCTTTACGGCCCCGGCACCTGGAGCGAAGGCCCCACGCGAAAACCGCCGGTGCATGTCGACGCTGCCGCGCAGGCGGCGCTTCTGGCGCTGACCGGCAGGCCGGGCATCTACAACATTGCCGACGATGACGGCACGGTCTCGATCGACAAGGCCCGCAAGGAGTGGGGTTTCGATCCCATGCTTTTAGATTGGCGTCTTGAAGGGCTTACTCAGAAATGGCGAGCCTTTAAGTCCGTAGCGCCAAGGGTAATCGACCGCCTTGGTGAGGCCGATCCGCGGTCCGGCAACGACCTCGACGTCGCCGGATCGGGCAAATAGCTCAAAAGGTGGCTCGTCCAGAGGCCAGGCCGTAATGGGCAATCGTGATGCCGAGCGCCTCGCATAGCCTGCCCGGGCCTGAGCAGAGCAACCGGTCCGCTTTGATCGCCGCGCCGCCGGCGCATGGCCGGAAGGCCGACGGTCGGCTCTATCGCACGGAGCAGCACGGCGCTGGCTGAACCCTTGGGCTCGCAGACAAAATTCAGACACCAGTGGATGCCGTAGGAGCGGTAGACATAGGCGATAGCCGGGCGGGCCAAACATGACGGCATTGCGGGCGGTCGGCCCGCCGTAGCTGTGCGCTGCGGGATCGGTGTGGCGATAAGCCTCGACCTCGACGATGCGGCCGCCGACGCCCTTGAACAGCAGCGTTGCCCCGATCAGCTCGGGCGCCACCTCGTGGACGCTGCGTTTGAAGAAACCCCGACTCAATCGCTTCGGCATCCGCCATCGTCGCAGGCCGGGACTGTGTTGGTAAATCGCGAGTTAATGTGCAGTGCGGTAAGTGTGGGATTCTGTGGCTCCCGAGCAACACGCCCGGAACATTTGATCTTGCCACCTTAGAGCCCTGATAAGCGCCGCTTTTTAGCCATAGGATTTTTCGACATCGATGAGCGCGGTTGCTGAAGAGGCACAGCAGGCCGCTGAGGTGCTTCCGGTTCTTGAAGGCGTTGGGCCGCCTTCGACCGGGAGAGAGGGGCGAGGGGGCCTAGTAGGCCCGTGAAGTGTTTCGATGGATGCCAAGACTGATCTGAAATCGCGACTGCCCAGCCGGCACGCCACGGAAGGCGCTGAACGTGCGCCGCACCGCTCGTTCTATTATGCGATGGGACTGACGAAGGCCCAGATTCATCAGCCCTTTGTTGGCGTCGCGACCTGCTGGAATGAAGCCGCGCCTTGCAATATTGCGCTGATGCGCCAGGCGCAGGCCGTGAAGCATGGTGTCGCGTCGGTGGGCGCTACGCCGCGCGAGTTCTGCACGATTACCGTCACCGACGGCATCGCCATGGGTCATGGCGGCATGAAAGCGTCGCTGCCGTCCCGCGAAGTCATTGCCAACTCGGTCGAATTGACGGTGCGCGGCCATTCCTATGATGCCCTGATTGGGGTCGCTGGCTGCGACAAGTCCCAACCGGGCATGATGATGGCGATGTGCCGGCTCAACGTTCCGGCGATCTACATTTATGGCGGGTCGATCCTGCCTGGCACCTTCAAGGGCCGGCCGGTCACCATTCAAGACGTCTACGAGGCGGTCGGCAAGCACTCGGTCGGCGGCATGACCGACGACGACCTCGATGTGCTGGAGCAAAACGCCTGCCCGTCAGCCGGCGCTTGCGGCGCACAATTCACCGCCAACACCATGGCGACGATTTCCGAAGCGATCGGGCTCGCGCTGCCGTACTCGGCCGGTGCACCGGCGCCTTACGAGATTCGTGACAAGTTCTGCATGCTGGCCGGCGAGATGATCATGGACTTGATCGTCAAGAACATCCGGCCGCGCGACATCGTCACCCGCAAGGCGCTGGAGAATGCCGCGGCGGTTGTTGCCGCGAGCGGCGGCTCGACCAATGCAGCTCTGCACCTTCCGGCGATCGCGAACGAAGTCGGCATCAAGTTCGATCTGTTTGATGTCGCCGAAGTCTTGAAAAGGACACCTTATATCGCGGATTTGAAACCGGGTGGCCGCTATGTCGCCAAAGATATGTTTGAAGCTGGCGGTGTTCCGCTTCTGATGAAGACGATGCTCGACCATGGCTATCTCCATGGCGACTGTCTCACCGTCACCGGCCGCACGATTGCCGAAAATCTGAAGTCGGTGAAGTGGAATCCCGATCAGGACGTCGTCCATCCGGCCGACAAGCCACTTGTTGGCGACCGGAGGCGTCGTCGGTCTTAAGGGTAATCTCGCGCCGGAGGGTGCGATCGTTAAGGTTGCCGGTATGGAAGTGTTGCGTTTCTCCGGTCCGGCGCGCTGTTTCGACGGCGAGGAAGCTTGTTTCGAAGCCGTGAAAAACCGGACCTACAAAGAAGGCGACGTGCTGGTCATCCGCTACGAAGGCCCGAAGGGCGGTCCGGGCATGCGCGAGATGCTGTCGACGACAGCCGCGCTTTACGGCCAGGGCATGGGCAACAAGGTTGCCCTCATCACCGACGGACGTTTCTCGGGCGCAACGCGCGGCTTCTGCATCGGCCATGTCGGCCCGGAAGCGGCGGTGGGTGGACCGATCGGCCTCCTCCGCGACGGCGACATCATCGAGATCGATGCCGAGAAGGGCACGCTCGACGTCAAGCTGACGGACGCGGAGCTCGCGGCGCGCGCCAAGGAGTGGAAGCCGCGGCCGGAGGAATTCGGCTCTGGCTATCTGTGGAAGTACGCCCAGCAGGTCGGCACCGCGCGTTATGGCGCCGTGACCCATCCGGGCGCCGGTGCCGAGAAGGCGTGCTATGCGGATACCTGATCGCGCCGTCCGCCTCGCCACCAACGGCCTGACGCTCGCCGTTCTCAGCGGCGTTTGCATCGGTCTTGGGCTGAGCTTTGGCAGCGGCCCGCTGCCGAGCTTCGGTCCCTTGGTCGAGCCGGCCTTCGCGTTCGACGGCACCACGGCGCCCAGCACCGCTTCGTTGTCGCCCAACGATGGTCTGCGCGCGCCGAATCATCCGCCCGACGGCAGCGACAAGGCGAAGGCTTTGACGGCCCTGCAATATGCTGCCGACCAGGGCATGCCGGCGGCGCAATGGAAGCTCGGCCAAATGTACGCCGATGGTGACGGCGTGCCGCAGGATGCGCTGCGCGCATTCAAATATTTCAGCGATATCGCCAACAGCCATCCGGATGAGACGCCGGGAACGCCGCAGGCGCGTTTTGTCGCCAACGCTTTCGTGGCGCTGGGGCGTTACTACCTGGCGGGTATTCCCAATACCAACGTCAAAGCGAATCCGCCGCGCGCGCACGAGATGCTCAGCTACGCCGCAACCTATTTCGGCGATGCCGATGCGCAATACGAACTAGGGCGTTTGTATCTTGACGGCACGCCGAGCGATCCGCACGAAGCGGCGCGCTGGTTCCAGCTTGCCGCCAACAAGGGCCAGTGCCGCGCCGAGGCTGTGCTTGGCGACATCCTGTTCAAGGGACAGTTCGTGCCACGCCAAGCCGCGCGCGGCCTGATGTGGCTGACGCTCGGGCGCGATTGCGCCGGGTCGGACGAGGCTTGGGTCAAGCCGCTTTACGATGGTGCGTTCAATCGCGCGAACGATGACGAGCGAGCAATGGCGCTGGTCTATCTAGAAGACTGGCTAAAAGGCCGCCGCGACTGAGCGCGCCCATCGCCGACGATAATTCGGCGTCTCAGAGTTTATAGGCGGTGCGAAATCCGCCCCAGTGCTTGCCGAACACGCGGATCGGCGCATCGATTTCCTGCATCATGATCGTGATGCCGTTGCCCATGTCGCGCGGGTAGATCTGAATGATGTAGGGACGCACATTGCGTGCCGCCGAGAGACCGGCGCGATCATCAAAGATCCTGCGGTTACGGCAATTCGCGGTGTTCCACGCTTTTTCGCCTGCACGTTGCGGCAGGGAATATTTGGCGTTGTGCACCGGCAGATAACCGTTGCGGTCAACGGCTGCGCAAAACACCATGCGCGGATCACTGGCCAGCAGGCCGTCCAGGATTGGCGGCAGGACGTCCTCCAGTGCGTTGAGAAATCGGGTCCGGTGGTGGACCGGATCGGTTCCATCAATTGCAACGTAATTATTGTCGAACAGCTCATCCTGGGTCAGCTTGCCGTTTTCGACCAGTTTTTCGATTGTCTGTGAAACAGTGTTCGCGACATCGATGGCACGGGAAATGATCTCGCGGCTGCCTTCGCGGATCGACGCAAGCCTTTGCTCGAGCGCGGTGCGAGAGCTCGAGTCCATCCCGACGAATTCGAGATGCAGTCCGAGCGAGGACTGGTTGGCGACGCGGACACGTGTCGTGCCGATCCCCCGGAGATCGGCCTGTAAGATCGTTTCCTTCGCGATCGGGGGCGTATCCGCAGTGCGAACCAGCATGCCGCCTTCGGAAAGATCGGCGGTCTTGCCGCGCAGCCTCATCGCACCGCCGTGCAATTCGACATCGAGTTCACACGGCAAGCGGTCATGGCGTCTGCGGTCGCCGGCCTCGCTGTGACGCAGGAATATCGTCACCCGCATTTTAAGTTTTTCCGCAAGCGCGATAACGCGCTGTCCGTGTTGCGCGACGGATTTTCCATGCGCTTGTGCTTCAGCCGCCGCGCCGCCGATCTCAATGGCGCCCTGCGACACCACGTTGGTAAAGCGCAACGTCTCGTGTGCGTTGCCGGCAACCGCGGTAGTCGCATCGTTCTGCTGCCGCACCGCTGCTGAAATCGCAGCCAGCAACGGGCGAAAAACTCCGATCGCGTTGTTGATTTTTTCGACCGCGGCGAAGCAGGCTGCGGCGTCGCGCTGCAAGGCGCCGATTTTGCGTGAAATTTCTTCGGCAGCGGTTTGCGTCTCGCGCGATAACGATTTCACTTCGGCCGCGACCACGGCGAAGCCGCGTCCGGCCTCGCCGGCGCGCGCCGCCTCGATCGTCGCGTTCAGCGCAAGGAGGTTTGTTTGCCGCGCCACTGAGGAGATGAGATTGACGACTTGATCGATCTCGGCCGAGGATTTTTTCAATCCCTCTACAATCCCACCGGCAACCGTCGCGGATTCGCTGGCTTCGTCGGTGAGCTCGTCGGCTTTGCGCACCTGGCTGCCGATCTCGTCTGCGGCGCGCGCCAGTTCCTCGATCGCCTGCGCGAGCTGCGACACGTCCTTGCTGGCGGTGCCTGCCTGTCCGACCAGCCCGTCGGTATTTTCCCCGATCGTTCGGGTCGCAGCAGCCGAGTCCTCGGCCTCGCGGCAAACCAGATCGCTGGCGCGTTGCACCTCGCCGATCATCGCGGCGAGGTCGGATTCCAGCAGATTAATGGTCTCGCGGATGCTGCTGACTTGAACCGTATCGTCGGCCTTGGCCTGCGGCGGTACTGGCTCGGGTTCGCGGTTTGGCACGTCAGCCGCCGCACGCGTTTTGAAAAGAGCCATTAGATTTTGGTCGATCAATCAGAGATTAAGTCAAATCTGGGCGTGTATGGTGAATAGTTGGTTAAGAGCCGACTGCTTTCGAAGGTGGGTTGTTTCCTAACGATAGACCGCACCGGTGTCGGACAGCCTCAGGCGGCGGCTTTGGCGGCTCCGATCGCAAGATCGATCCAGACCGGCACGTGATCGGACGGCTTTTCCCAGCTCCGCACATGGCGGTCGATGCCGGCGTCGGTGAGCCTGTCGGCAGCGCGCGGCGACAGCAGCATGTGATCGATGCGGATGCCGTTGTTCTTCTGCCAGGCGCCCGCCTGATAGTCCCAAAACGTATAGAGTCCGGCATCGTCGCTGGTGGCACGCACGGCGTCGGTGAGGCCGAGATTGATCAGCGAGCGGTAGGCATCGCGCGTCTTCGGCAAAAACAGCGCGTCGTTCACCCAAGCCTTGGGATTGCGAGCGTCAGCCACAGTCGGGATGACATTGTAATCGCCAGCCATGATCAGCGGCTCTTCGAGCGCCAGCCGGTCACGGGCGTAGGCGGACAGCCGCTTCATCCAGCCGAGCTTGTAGGGATATTTCTCGGTATCCGGTGGGTTGCCGTTCGGCAGATAGATGCTGGCGACCCGCAGCGCGCCTTCGGCGGTCGAAACTACTGCTTCGATGAAGCGTGCGTGATCGTCCCTGTCGTCGCCGGGCAAACCCTTGTTCACCTCGTCGAACGGCAGCTTCGACAGGATGGCGACGCCGTTGAAGGTCTTTTGCCCGTGGATGGCGAGGTTGTAGCCAAGCCCCTCAAACGCTTCGCGCGGGAAGCCCTCATCGACGGTTTTGGTTTCCTGAAGGCACACAATATCGGGCTGGCGTTCCGCCAGCCATGTGCGAGCAGAGTCAATGCGCTGCTTGATCGAGTTAACGTTCCAGGTGGCTATTCTCACGCTCGGCAGTTTAGCGGAGTTTAGAGCGCGAAGCTGGTGCCGCAGCCGCAGGACGCGGTGGCCTGTGGATTATTGACTTTGAAAGACGCGCCGATCAGGTCGTCGACGAAATCGATCTCGGACCCGGCCATGTAATTGACCGATACCGGATCGATCAGCACTGTCGCGCCGCTACGCTCGATGACGAAATCGTCATCCGCCTTGCTGCGTTCGGTGTCGAATTTGTACTGGAAGCCCGAGCAGCCGCCGCCTTCGACGCTGACGCGCAACATGGTGCCTGCCGGTTCGCGGCCGAGAATTTCACCGATCTTCCGTGCCGCCCGCTCTGTCACCGTGACGTCAGCCGTCATCGTTCATATCTCCTGCGTAGAATCGCAGCAATTGCTGTAGCTTACGTACAGATAGTTAAGTGCGCCCCCATGCAACGTCAATTGGCCGAGTTTTCCTCGGAAACGGCCTGAGCAAATGACGCTAAACGACGGAAATCACCTGGCGCCTTATGCCTGCGATCCGGCGCAAAGCCGCGGCCGTTTGCACCCCGAGCCTCCGAGCAAGAACCGCAGTGCATTCCGCCGCGACTGCGACCGCATCATTCACGCTACAGCATTTCGGCGGCTCAAGCACAAAACCCAAGTCTTCGTATTCGACGAAGGCGACCATTACCGCACGCGGCTGACGCACACCCTCGAAGTGACCCAGATTTCCCGCGCCTTGGCCCGGATGCTCGGACTCGACGAAGATCTCGCCGAAGCGCTGGCGCTCGCTCATGACCTCGGCCACCCGCCATTCGGCCATGCCGGTGAGCGCGCGCTGGATGAATGCCTCTCGGCGTTCGGCGGTTTCGACCACAACGCCCAGTCGTTGCGCATTCTCACGACACTGGAACAACGCTATCCGGGCTTCAACGGACTCAACCTGACTTGGGAAACGCTTGAAGGATTGGTCAAGCACAACGGGCCGCTTATCGACCGCGCCGGCCATCCGCTGGAGCGGTACCAAAAACACGGTGTGCCGGAAACGATCCTGGATTACGTCAAGTTACAGGACTTGCAGTTGTGGAGCTTTGCCGGTGTCGAGGGCCAAATCGCGGCTTTCGCCGACGATATTGCCTACGACGCGCACGATATCGACGACGGCCTGCGTGCTGAGCTATTCGGCCTCGACGACATTGCCCAGGTGCCGCTGCCGGGCAGCATTCTCAAGGATATCCGGGCTGAACACCCGGAACTCGACGAGGGGCGGGTGATTCATGAACTGGTCCGCCGGCTGATCGGCCTGTTGATCGAGGATGTCGTTGCCGAAACCACCCGAAAGCTAAAGGCGTTAAAGCCCTGCACCGCTGACGATGTGCGGCTGGCTTCCGCAGCGGTGGCCGGTTTCTCTCAGGCGGTCGGCGACGCCGACGGAGAGATCAAAAAGTTCCTCACCGCGCAGATGTATCGCCACACGCTTGTAATGGGCGTCATGAACCAGGCCGGCGGCGTGCTGCGCGACCTGTTTGCCCGCTTCACCGCCCATCCCGGCGACCTGCCGCCGGAGTGGCAGGAGGGCCTCGACGGCATGCCGGAGCCGTTGCGGGCCCGCCGCATCGCCGATTTCATCGCCGGCATGACCGATCGTTTTGCGCTCGCCGAGCACGCCCGGCTTTTTGACTCGACCCCAGAACTGCGTTAGTCGCGCCGGCACGTATGACGACAAAGAACATTTTCGCCGACATGCTCGATCGCGTTCGCCGCGCGAACGACGATCTGATTGCCGCCGGCATGCTGCCGACCGGTATCGATCAGTCGCGCATCACCGTCGAGCCGCCGCGCGATCCGACTCATGGCGATATCGCAACCAATGCGGCGATGTTGCTGGCGAAAGACGCCAAACGCAAACCGCGCGAACTTGCCGAAGCAATCGCCGAGAAACTTCGCGCCGACAGCCTTGTCGCAAAGGTCGATGTCGCGGGGCCTGGCTTCATCAATCTGACGCTCAAACCCGCCGCCTGGATCGATGCGCTGCGCGGTGTCGTACACTCGGGCACACGCTATGGCGAAAGCGGCATCGGTGGCGGCACGCCAGTCAACGTCGAATATGTGTCGGCAAATCCCACCGGTCCTATGCATGTCGGTCATTGCCGCGGCGCGGTGTTCGGCGACGCGCTGGCAAGTCTGCTCGACTTTGCCGGATTCAAAGTTACCCGCGAATATTACATCAACGATGCCGGGGCGCAGGTCGATGTGCTCGCGCGTTCAGCGTTTCTCCGATACCGCGAGGCGCTTGGCGAGACTATTGGCGAGATTCCGGAAGGGCTGTATCCGGGCGATTATCTCAAGCCGGTCGGAGAAGCTCATTGCAAAAAATTTTGGCGAGCAGTTCCTGAATGAGCCAGAGCACGATATGGCTGCCAGTCGTCCGCGATATTGCAATCAACGAAATGATGATTGCGATCCGCAACGATCTTGCAGCGCTGAACATTAGCCAGGATGTTTTCTATTCAGAGCGGTCTTTGATTGCGCGGCAAAATCGATCAGGTCGCGCAAACGATCGATTGGCTGCGTGAGCGCGGCTTTGTCTATGACGGCCGCTTGCCGCCGCCTAAAGGTGCGCCGGTCGAGGACTGGGAAGATCGCGAGCAGACACTGTTCCGCTCGACGGAGTTCGGCGACGACGTCGATCGCCCACTGAAAAAATCCGATGGCTCGTACACCTATTTTGCGTCCGACATTGCCTATCATCGCACCAAGATCGAGCGTGGCTTCAAAAGTCTGATCGATGTGTGGGGTGCCGACCATGGCGGCTACATCAAACGGATGCAGGCCGCGGTCGCGGCATTGAGCGATCGCAAGGCCGATCTTGACGTCAAGGTCATCCAGCTTGTGAGGCTTCTGCGCGCCGGCGAACCGGTCAAAATGTCGAAGCGGGCCGGGGAGTTCGTCACGCTGCGTGAAGTGGTCGATGAAGTCGGGCGCGACGCGGTCCGCTTCATGATGCTGTTTCGCAAGAACGACGCGGTGCTCGATTTCGACCTCGCCAAGGTGATCGAGCAGTCGCGCGACAACCCGGTGTTCTACGTCCAGTACGGCCACGCCCGCGGCCAGTCGATATTCCGCAACGCCCGGACGGCTTTTCCGGACCTGCCGGCCAATATCGCGAGCCTGACGAATTCGGCTCCGTTGGAGCGGCTCTCAGATCCAGCCGAGTTGGCCCTGATACGGAACGTCGCACTTTACCCGCGGGTCGTTGAGGCCGCAGCAATGGCCCACGAACCGCACAGAATTGCCTTTTATTTGTTCGATTTAGCGAGTGAATTTCATTCACTCTACACGTTGGGAAATAGTGCGCCTCATTTACGCTTCATTATCCAAGATGATCGAGAGTTAACGGAAGCTCGTCTGGTGCTCGTACAGAGTGTTGTTACGGTACTGGCATCAGGTCTTGCGCTCTTGGGGGTCGGGGCGCCGAGCGAGATGCGTTAGTCCGCATTACGTGCCGGGACTTTAGGCATGCGGATAACGGGGAATTAGATCAGTATTGCGTAACCGCCCGACCAGAGGCGTTCATGGCTGACAACTCTTTTCGCGCTAATCGCGGTCGCGATGATATCGACGCGAATTCGCCCGAACTCGGTGCGCGATCCGCTCGCAGAGTTGGCGCGTCTGATCGGTCAAACCGACACGGCCGGTGACTACCGGACCAGCGCGCGCCGGGAGCCCGTGCAGCACTATGAAGACGATGTGGCGCCTGTCGCATCGGCTCAGGAGTGGGCAGCCGAGGACCGCTACGACGATCAACATCAATACGCCGAAGAGAGTTACGCCGAGGCGCAGGCTGCCGAGGCGCATCCAGCGTTGCGCGACGACTATCCGCGTTTCAGCCAGGAAGAAGCCCGCGAGCAGCATTTCGATAACAGATACCGTGAACCAGCCGCTGAACACGATACCCGCAACGCGCCGCTGGCCTATGACGATCAATACCAGGACGAACCGCCTCCACTGCCGCGGAGCCGCCAATTGCCGGCGCTCGTCCCTGAGGCTCACGATGTCGGGGCCTATGAGCCCGAAGACGGCTACGCTGACGCCAATGATCAAGGCTATCAGGACGACGACGGGCAATGGCACGAGGGGACTGACGACCAAGGCTACGCCGCAGAGGAGTATGACGAGACCGATGTCGCGCCGCGTCGTAGCGGTCTCGCGCTTTTCCTGGGTGTGATCGGTTTGGTCTTCATCGGGGCCGCCAGCGCCTTTGCCTATCACTCCATGTTCGGCGGCAAGTCGTTCATTCCATCGCTACCGCCGATCATCAAGGCGAGTGACTCTCCGAACAAGATCGTTCCGGCACAAGCTGCGTCCGCGGGAAATCCGGGGATGAGCGCCGCCAATACCGCCGAAAAGCTGGTGCCGCGCGAAGAACAGCCAGTGCCGATCCAGCCGCAGAATGCGCCGCCGCGCGTTGTGGCGACGATCCCCGTCGTGCCGCAAAGCGCTACGCTGCCCGCCGCGCAATCGGCCAATGGGGCCCAAGGGCAGTCGGTGTTTCCAACACCTCCCGGTGCTGCAGCTCCCGCACCACCCGCCGCGGCCGGCACAGCCGAGCCGAAGAAAATCCATACGGTCACGATACGGACCAATCAGCCGCCCCCCGCAAACATCGATCCGGCGGCTCAGTCGGCGCCTGCCGCTCATGCGCCGGCTCCGATAGCGCCGCGAGCAGCCGCGCCGGCGCCGAGGCCGTCGGCTAACGCGCCACTTTCGTTGGTGCCGGGAAGCCAGAGCAGCACCGCGCCTGCGCCGAGGACGCAAGTTGCACGCGCCGAGCCTGCCAACGCTCCGCTCGCGACGACGCCGACGGCGGCCTCATCGGCCCCCGTGGGCGGCGGCTATTCGGTACAAGTTACCTCGCAGCGCAGTGAGGCCGATGCAGAGTCCTCCTACAAGGAACTGCAAGCTAAATATCCGGGGCAGCTCGCCAGCCATCACGCCAGCATCCGTCGCGCCGATCTCGGCGAGAAAGGCACATACTACCGCGCCATGGTAGGGCCGTTCGCGTCGGCGGAGTCGGCATCTTCAATGTGCAGCAGCCTGAAAGCTGCGGGCGGCAGCTGCATCGTCCAAAGGAATTAGCAGCCGTTTCCTTGACCCTAGACGGGCGCGCGCGCTAATCGGCGCGCGATGCGTGCTTTCATCACCGGCGTTGCCGGCTCAACGCTGACCGATGAAGAGCGCGGCTTCCTGCGCGAAATGCAGCCGTGGGGCCTCATCGTATTCAAGCGAAATGTTGCGGGTGCCGAGTCGCTCCGGCGCCTCATCGACGATTTCCGGACCATTGTTGGCCGTAAAGCGCCAGTTCTGATCGACCAGGAGGGTGGCCGGGTGCAGCGCCTCGGTCCACCGGACTGGCCAAGCTATCCGCCTGGCGCCGCTTACGGGGCACTTTTCGACCAGGACCGTGAAAAGGGACTGGCGGCGGCGCGTCTCGGTGCACGGCTGATTGCAGCCGATCTGGCGCCTCTTGGGATCGACGTTGACTGCCTGCCGCTCGTCGATGTGCCGGTGTCGGGCGCGGACCCTGTGGTTGGAGATCGGGCCTATGGCACGGAGCCCGGCAAGGTCGCCGCTATCGCTGGAGCAATCGCAGAAGGGCTGGCTGAGGGAGGCGTTCTGCCGGTCCTAAAGCACATCCCCGGCCATGGCCGGGCGACCGCTGATAGCCACCACCGCCTTCCGGTTGTCGATACGGACGAGGGAACTCTGGATCGTACCGATTTTGCCGCTTTTAGGCCGCTAAAAGCTCTGCCGATGGCTATGACTGCACATGTTGTGTTCAGCGCCCTCGACCCACTGGCCCCGGCCACCATATCGCCCCGTATAGTACGCGACGTGATTCGTGATTCGATTGGTTTTGCGGGCCTTCTTATGAGCGACGACATCTCGATGCAGGCATTGTCAGGTTCGGTCGGCGAGAGGTCCAAAGCGGCCATTGCCGCCGGCTGCGACGTGATCCTGCACTGCAACGGCCAACTGTCCGAAATGCGCGAGGTTGCCGCCGCGGTTCCGGTACTGACCGGGGAGGCCGCACGCCGTGCGACGACGGCGCTGGCAACGAAACGGCCGGCGAAGCCGATCGACATGGCAGCGAGCCGCGCTGAATTTGCCCGTCTGATGAGCGGCATTTGGCAAGCTGCGGAAGGGACCGCATGAACGCGGAAGATTTGCAATTCGAGGGCGAGCTTCCGGAGCGCGCCACGGACGATCCGGCGCTGGTGGTCGACGTCGAGGGCTTTGAAGGCCCGCTCGATCTGCTCCTTACGCTCGCGCGGCAGCAAAAGGTCGATCTCTCCAAGATTTCGATTCTCGCACTGGCCGATCAGTATCTCGTCTTCATCGAAGCGGCGCGAAAGCTGCGGCTGGAGCTCGCGGCCGATTATCTCGTGATGGCGGCGTGGCTCGCCTACCTCAAATCGCGGCTGCTGTTGCCCGAGCAGCTCGGGCCGGATGGGCCCAGCGCCGAAGACATGGCGAATGCGCTGGCGCAGCGGCTGCGCCGGCTGGAAGCGATCCGCAATGTCGCGCAGCAATTGATGGATCGGCCGCAACTCGGCCACCAGGTTTTCCAGCGCGGCCAGCCGGAGGCCATCGAAGAGATCAAGCATCCGGAATGGTCGGCGACGCTTTACGATCTGCTGTCGGCCTACGCCGGACGGCGGCAAACTCAATGCGCGGGCGGTCGTGCGGATGCCGAAGCGCACGGTGTGGTCACTCGCCGAAGCGCGCGAAGCGTTGGAGCGGCTGATCGGCGTGTCGCTCGAGTGGTGTCCGCTCGATCAATATCTCTCCGAGTATCTGGTCGAGCCGTCATTGCGCGCCACCGTATTGGCTTCGACCTTTGCTGCAACGCTCGAGTTGGTGCGTGAAGGCCAGATCGAAGTGAATCAGCACACAGCATTTGCACCAATTTACGTGCGTAAGCGTGAGAATCCGGGAGCAGGCGGCATGGCCGCCGAAACGGGGAATGGGTAAGAGGGAAGAGGATTGCATGCCACAGGCGGCGGAGATGAGGGTAGTGGTCGACAACACGCAGCAGCAGGAGCGCGCCGAAGAATTGCGCATTCTTGAAGCGTTGCTGTTTGCCGCGGAGGCCCCGCTCGACGAGAAGATTTTGGCGAAGCGCCTGCCGGAGGATGCCGACGTGCATGCGCTTGCTCACGCAGTTGCAGAAGGAATACGAAACCCGCGGCGTCAATCTGGTGCGCGTCGCCGGCAAATGGACGCTCCGTACGGCGGCCGACCTTGCCTGGCTGCTGACCCATGAATTGACGGTGACGCGAAAACTGTCGCGCGCCGCCATCGAGACGCTGTCCATCGTCGCCTACCATCAGCCGGTGACGCGTGCGGAGATCGAGGATATTCGTGGCGTCACGACCTCCAAGGGAACGCTCGACGTGTTGCTGGAAACCGGCTGGATTAGACTGCGCGGCCGCCGCAAGGCGCCTGGCCGTCCGGTGACTTACGGCACGAGCGAAGAATTTCTGTCGCATTTCGGGCTGGAGGCCGTCACCGACCTGCCCGGCCTCGACGAACTGCGTGGCGCTGGGCTCGTCGAGAAGGGCGTGCCCTCTGATTTCGCCGTGCCGGTTCCTTCCGACGATCCGTCGCTGCGTGACGACGAGGACCCGCTGGAGCCCGACGATCTCGATCTCGGCCTTGCTCCGCCCGAAGGCCGCAGCGAGGAATAATCGGGCTCTTCGCCCGATATCAGCACTGACAGAGGCGGATTTACCCTGCGGCGGCAGAGCACCGCGGCTGCGCTTGTTTTTGCCCCACTTGACGCCTAGGTTCTGGCGAAATCGATACATTGCCGCGGGCCCGAGCGCCGTTGCGGTCGGAGGGTTTCATGGGCTCCTTGAGCATCTGGCATTGGCTGATCGTCGGCGCGGTTCTGCTGCTGGTTTTCGGCGGCCGCGGCAAGATTTCGGACATGATGGGCGACGTCGCCAAGGGCATCAAAGCCTTCAAGAAGGGTATGTCCGACGAAGATACGGCCGATGCGGCGCCCAAGACCGAAGCGCCGATCCGGACCATCGACCATCAAACGCCCGCCGACCTGAAGCAGCGCTCCGAGAGCAAGGTCTAACCCTCCACCTGACGGGCCGGCCCGGATTGAGCTAAACGACGCGCGGCAGGCGGCCGCGGAGTTTCCATGTTCGACATCAGTTGGACCGAGTTCGTACTGATCGGCATCGTGGCGCTGATCGTGATCGGGCCGAAGGAACTTCCCGGTGTATTGCGCACGCTCGGCCAGTACACGCGCAAAGTCCGCGGCATGGCGGCGGAATTCCAGAACCAGTTCCAGGAAGCGATGCGCGAAGCCGAGATGGGCGACCTGAAGAAGCAGGTCGACGAGATGGCGCACGATTTCAAGAACTACGATCCGCTCAAGGACGTCCGCAGCGACGTCGAGGCGATGGGCAAGGATATCGAGCGCTCGTTCGACGGCTCGCCGGTGATGAAAGCCGACGCGCCTGCTGCGGAACTGCCGGCGGCGCAAACGCCGGCCATCGAGTCCGCCGCGCCAACGACTCCGGTCGAGACCAGCGCCCTTGAGCCTCCCGCGCCGGCTGCGCCCACCACCGAATCCGCCGCTGAGCCTGCCGCGCCCGTCAATACAGAGCGCTCCGAATGAGCCGCAGCGACGACGAAGAAAAAGAGATCGAGGCGACCAAGGCGCCGTTGATGGACCACCTGATCGAGCTGCGCTCGCGGCTGATCAAGGCGCTCGCCGCATTCTTTCTCGCGGCCGTCGTCTGCTTCTTCTTCGCCAGGCACATCTACAACGTGTTGACGTGGCCCTATATCTGGGTCGCCGGAGCCGAGAACTCGAAGTTCATTTACACCGGCCTGCTCGAATATTTCGTGGTGCAGCTGAAGCTTTCGCTGTTCGGCGCAGCCGTCATCGCCTTCCCCATCATCGCGACCCAAATCTACATGTTCGTTGCGCCCGGGCTTTATCGCAACGAGAAGCAGGCGTTCCTGCCTTACCTGATCGCCACGCCGTTTTTTTTCGCGCTGGGTTCGATGGTGGTCTATTTCCTGGTCTGGCCGATGCTGGCGCGGTTCTCGCTCAGCATGCAGCAGATGGGCGGCCCCGGCGAAGCCTCGATCGAGCTGTTGCCGAAAGTCGAAGATTATCTGTCGCTGATGATGAAGCTGATCCTGGCGTTCGGAATCGCCTTTCAGCTTCCCGTCGTGCTGACCCTGCTGGGACGTGTCGGCATCATCACCTCGGACCAGCTCAGATCGAAGCGCCGCTACTTCATCGTCGTCGCTTTCGTGATTGCCGCGATCCTCACGCCGCCCGACGTGCTCAGCCAGATGTCGCTGGCATTGCCGCTGGTCGCGCTCTACGAGGGTTCGATCTGGTCGGTGCGGATGGTGGAGAAGCGCGTTGCCCGCGAACGGGCTGAAGCTGCCGCCAAGCCGGCGGAGTAGCATTATTCCCTGTCATTTGCCGGACTTGACCCGGCAATCCATCGGGCGGTGAAGCTGCATGGATACCCGGGTCAAGCCCGGGTATGACGGATTGGGGATGCTATAACGGCGTCCCGATTTTTAGGTCTGACAATGCACGATATCCGCTTCATCCGCGAGAATCCCGACACTTTCGACGGCGCGCTTGCGCGCCGCGGGCTCGCGCCGGAATTGAAGCGGCTGATCGCGCTCGACGAGCAGCGCCGTGCCAAAATCCTTGCGCTCGAAACCGCGCAAGCTCGCCGCAACGCGGCGTCGAAGGAAATCGGCGAAGCCAAGAAGAATAAAGACGAGGCCAAAGCCAAGAGCCTGCTCGATGAAGTCGCTGCGCTGAAAGACAAAATGCCGGCGATGGAAGCGGAGGAAAAAGAAGCCTCCGCTGCGCTCGACAAGGCGCTGTCGGAAATTCCCAACCTGCCGCTTCGCCGATGTGCCTGATGGCAAGGACGAAAAAGATAACGTCGAGCATCATCGCTTCGGAGCGAAACGCGACTACGCCTTCGCGCCCAAGCAGCATTTCGAGCTTGGCGAAGCGCTTGGTCAGATGGATTTCGAGACCGCGGCGAAGTTATCCGGCGCGCGCTTTGTTGTTCTGAAAAAAGGTCTCGCGCGGCTCGAACGAGCGCTCGGACAATTCATGCTCGATGTGCATACCAGCGAGCCGCACAATTACACAGAGGTTGCACCGCCACTGTTGGTGCGTGACGAGGTATGTTTGGCACGGCGCAATTGCCAAATTTGAGAAGATCAGTTTTCGTGCAACCGCGCGAAATTGACTTCGTCACGACCGACTAGACGTTCGAGAAGGTCCGATGCTGTTAATTGTCGAATTGTCAGTATCTGAACGAGTCGACGTCGCTAGTTGGACGATTTCGAGGGCTTCATTGAAGCTGGTGAGCCGAGCTTAATCGAACGGCTTTGGCTTATCCCCACCGCGGAAGTGCCGCTGACCAATCTGGTCCGCGATTCCATCGTCGATGAAGCGCAATTGCCGATGCGGCTAACCGCCTGCACGCCGTGCTTCCGCGCCGAAGCGGGCGCGGCCGGCAGAGACACCCGCGGCATGATCCGGCAGCACCAGTTCACCAAGGTCGAACTGGTTTCGATCACGACGCCGGAGCAGAGCAAGGACGAGCACGAGCGCATGCTCGCCTGCGCCGAGGAAGTTCTGAAAAAGCTCGACCTGCATTATCGCGTGGTGACGCTGTGCACCGGCGACATGGGCTTTGCGTCACAAAAGACCTACGACATCGAGGTATGGCTGCCCGGACAGAACATGTTCCGGGAAATCTCGTCGTGCTCGACTTGCGGTGAATTCCAGGCGCGGCGCATGAATGCGCGTTACAAGACCAAAGAAGGCCAGAACGTTCCCGTGCATACGCTCAACGGCTCCGGCGTTGCCGTTGGCCGCGCGATGATCGCGGTGATGGAGACCTACCAGCAGGAAGACGGATCGATTGCCGTGCCCGATGTGCTAGCAGCCCTATATGGGCGGCATGAAGAAAATCGAGAAAAGCCGTCTAACGAGAGAAACCCTTTTGCGTATCCTGGTTACCAACGACGACGGCGTGAACTCTGAAGGATTGAACGTGTGCGAGAAAATCGCGCGCGAGCTCTCCGACGACGTCTGGGTGGTCGCGCCGGAGTCCGATCAGTCCGGCGTCGCGCATTCGCTTTCGCTCAACGATCCGTTGCGGCTGCGCCAGGTGGCGGATCGCCGCTTCGCGGTACGCGGCACGCCGACCGATTGCGTGATCATGGGCGCGCGTCACGTGCTCAACGGCAACGATCCCGATCTGGTACTGTCGGGCGTCAACCGCGGCCGCAACGTCGGCGAGGACGTGATCTATTCCGGCACTGTCGCCGGTGCGATGGAAGGCGCCGTGCTCGGCATTCCGTCGTTCGCGTTGTCGCAGTCGTACAAGTCGCGCAGCGGTCAGCCGATCCATTGGGAGACGGCGCTGCGTTTCGCGCCTGACATTATCCGCAAGACGCTCGGCAACGGGGTGAGCGGCGAGATGCTCATCAACATCAATTTTCCCGACTGCGTGCCGGAAGCGGTGAAGGAAATCACGGTCAGTCCGCTGGGGCGGCGGCGGCAGGAACGGCTGCACATCGATCAGCGCGTCGATGGCCGCGGCAATCCTTATTACTGGATCGCGTATTCGCGGCTGCACGCAGCGACGGCGGAGCAGGGTACCGACATTGCCGCTATCGACTCACACCGCATCACGGTTACGCCGCTCAAGATCGACATCACCGACGAGCCGATGATGGCTCGCAGCTGACCAAGCTCTTTAGCGGCAGCAATTAGTTCTTCGGCGCGATGGCTTTGAGCGCCTGTTCCAGCGCTTCGGTCTGGAATGGCTTCTGCAGCGTCGGATTGTTGCGATACGCCTCCGGCACGCCACGCGCGCCATAGCCGGTCGCGAATACGAACGGCAAGCCGCGCTCGATCAAGGCCTCGACTACGGGCGTTATCGGTTGGCCGTTGAGATTGACGTCGAGGATGGCGGCATCGAAATCCGCCTTTTTTGCCAGCGCCACTGCTTCGTCAATTGCGCCGGCCTCGGCCGTCATCGTGTAACCGATGTCCTCCAGCATGCCGTCGAGCAGCATGCGGATCATCAGTTCGTCTTCTACGACGAGAATTCGCCGGCCAATGGCGGCGTTTGGTTCCGAATTCATCTATTCCCCGTGCTTGCCGGTCCCGTCAGGACTGGCCGTCGCATTGCCCGTAACGCTAGGATCCGCCTTCGGTTCCGCCTTTTCGGCGAAATGTCTGTATCAACCCAACGGGCGGTGACCGGCAAGCAGTATATGAGGCCGAATTACGGTGCTAGAAGGCCTAGTCAGACGTGGATAAGCCGAGGTTACCGGGGCGAGGCTACCGTGGTTGTTGACTCAGCAGCCGACGTGGAACGGATGGAATTCCAGCTCGGGTTGCGCCGCCGCGGCATCAGCGATCAAGCCGTGCTTAAGGCGATGGACGAGGTGCCGCGCGAACATTTCGTCGCCGCCGAATTCGCCGATAGCGCCTATGCCGATCAGGCGCTGCCGATCGCCTGCGGGCAGACTATCAGCCAGCCCTACGTCGTTGCTTATATGACCGAGCAACTGAGGCCTGGCCAGCAGCATCGCGTGCTCGAGATTGGCACGGGCTCGGGCTATCAGGCCGCCGTTCTGTCGCGGCTCGCGCGCGAGGTCGTCAGCATCGAACGGTACCGGACTTTGGCCGATGCTGCGCGTGATCGGATCAAGACCCTTGGCTTTTCCAACGTCACAATCATCGCCGGTGACGGTTTGGCCGGCGCGCCGGACCAGGCGCCGTTTGACCGGATCATTGTCACCGCCGCCGCCGAAGAAGTGCCGAATGGGCTGCTCGATCAGCTTGCAGACGGCGGCAAGATGCTGCTGCCGCTTGGCCCGCACCACGGCACCCAGCACATCGTCAAGTTGACGAAATCCGCAAGTGGCGAGGTTGAGCGCGAGAACCTGATCGCCGTTCGATTTGTGCCGTTACTGCCCGGAAAAGCCCGGGAGCTTTAATATTTATGGCGCGGCATCAGAAAACTTAGAAACTTTGTCCCGTACTTAAAGGCCTGTTTACCGCAACGTAGTTTAGTCGCTCGTTAGTATTTGTTGCGTGCGGGCGAGTGGGATGAACGGGACGCGTAAGTGGGCCATCTGGCCTCGGTTGGTTGCCGTTTCCTTAATCGGATTGGGCGCCGCGAGTTGTAGTAACGATTCCGGCCGTTTCGGCGACGTTGGGGTTCCAATGGACCGTCGCGCAATGATACGACCGGTTCGATCCCGCAGCAAAGCCATCCGGTCGCTCACGTCGAAAGCCAGCCGCTGCCGCGCCTTGCCAGCGCCGACCCGGGAACGTCCGGCGGTGGCCGCGGCATGGGTTCCTACGAACCCAATTCCGAAGTTACAGGCTCGATACCAGCCGCTCCGCCGCCTCCGGCCTATAGCTGGGAAGGCGGTACGCCGATTGTTGTTGAGCCCGGCGAAACCCTTGAGACCATGTCGCGGCGATACAACGTGCCGGTCTCCGCGATCATGCAGGCGAACAACATCAGCAACCCGACCGCGATCCATCCGGGCGAACATCTGGTGATCCCGCGGCTTAAGTCCGCTGCTGGTTATATGCCGGCATGCGTCCTGCTTCGACGGCAGCCGTCATGCCGCCGATGGGGCCTGTTGGCGCGCCGAAGACCGCGCTGGCGCCGACGTCCGGTATGCACGTCGTGGCGCCGGGCGAAACCTTGCACAGCATCGCTCGGGCTCTATGGAAAGCCGGTCATGGTGCTGGCCAAAGCCAACAACATCCCGCCGGACACCATGGTCCGGGTTGGCGAGCGCATCGTCATTCCGGACATTCAGCCGGGGCAGGCCGGTCTCGCAGCGCCGCGCGCCCAAGCATCGGCCGCGCCGGTCCTGCGCCCGCACCAATTCCGGCTCCGGCCTATGCGTCGGCGGAATCGCCGCATAGCGCGCGTGTCGCGACGCCTGAGCCTGCGCCCGCCACGGAGCAGCAGAACGCGGTCAAGACCGCCGAACCGGCAGGTTCACTGCCGAGCTTCCGCTGGCCGGCTCGCGGCCGCGTCATCGCCGGCTTCGGTCCGTCGCCGAACGGATTGCAGAACGACGGCATCAATGTCGCGGTGCCTGAAGGCACGCCGATCAAGGCCGCCGAAGACGGTGTCGTCGCCTACGCGGGCAATGAGCTGAAGGGTTATGGCAACCTCGTGCTGATCAAGTCATGCCAATGGCTTTGTCACCGCCTATGCTCACGCCAGTGAAATCCTGGTAAAGCGCGGTGATACGGTGAAGCGCGGGGAAGTGATCGCGAAGTCCGGCCAGACCGGCAACGTCACGTCGCCGCAACTGCACTTTGAGATCCGCAAAGGCTCGACGCCGGTCGATCCGTCGCAATATCTCAACGGCGCGTAAGCTTGAGCATGATCCGGAAAAGCCTCCCTCGACTTGATCCGATGGATACCGGTTTTCCGAAAAGATCATGCTCCACTAAAAACAGCTATCTGCTTCAGCCTTCCATCTTCACGCCGAGCCGTCCGGCGAGATCCTGCACGTATTGCCAGGCGACGCGGCCTGAGCGCGCGCCGCGCGTCGTTGACCATTCCAGTGCTTCGTGACGCAGGTCGATGCCATCGAGCGGCACCCGGAAGTGGGCGATATAGCCTTCGACCATCGCCAGATATTCGTCCTGGCTGGCGCGATGAAAGCCGAGCCAGAGTCCGAAACGGTCTGACAGCGAGACTTTTTCCTCGACCGCTTCGCCGGGATTGATCGCAGTCGAGCGCTCGTTCTCCACCATCTCGCGCGCCAGCAGATGACGCCGGTTCGACGTGGCGTAGAAAATCACATTGTCCGGCCGGCCCTCGATGCCGCCTTCGAGCATGGTCTTGAGCGATTTGTATGACGTGTCGTCGGCGTCGAACGACAGATCGTCGCAGAACACGATGAATCGCTGCGGCGCGTTGCGCAAAAACCCCATCAGTTCCGGCAGCGACTTGATGTCCTCACGATGAATTTCGATGAGCTTGAGGCCGGCTTTGGGATAGGCGGCAGCAGTTCCCGGCATGCGCGGCTTTGACCAGCGAGGATTTGCCCATGCCGCGCGCGCCCCACAGCAGCGCATTGTTGGCCGGCAGGCCGCGGGCGAAGCGTTCGGTGTTCTCGATCAGAAGATCGCGTACCCGGTCGATGCCTTTGAGCAGCGACATCTCGACACGGTTGACCCGGCGCACTGGTGCGAGCCGGTGATCTTCCGCGTACCAAACGAAGGCGTCGGCTGAGTTGAAATCCAGCGCCGGCGGTGCAGGCGGCGCGAGTCGCTCCAGCGCGTCGGCGATGCGGCGCAGGATTTCGCCATTGCCATCGGTTGAAGGGCCGCGCCTTGACCTTGCCGGGAGCGGCTTTGGCGGCGGCTTTGCCGCGCGAGCGTGTTGGAGATTTTGCCATGTTTGCACCGGGTTACGCCTTCCCTTAGCGGGAGCAAGGAACCCTCGCAAGCGCGGTCACGGAGCAGTCGCGCGACGTTGCAATTAGGCCAACGGCGGCTATAGTCCGCGCGATTTCGCGCGCAAAATCGGCCGTTCTTCCGCTGGCTGGCGCGCCTTAATTCGGCCCCGGAGGATTAATGTTTATTACGCCAGCCTTTGCGCAAGGCATGCCGTTCGGTCTGGGCGGCGACAGCGGCAATATGATCGTTCAGTTCATGCCGCTGATTTTGATTATCGTGATTATGTACTTCCTGGTATTGCGGCCGCAGCAGCAGCGGGTGAAGCGGCATCAGGAGATGGTCAAGGCGCTGCGGCGGGGCGATACCGTGGTCAGCAACGGTGGCTTGGTCGGCAAAGTGACCAAGGTTGTTGATGACGATCAGGTAGAGGTCGAAATCGCCGATGGCGTGCGGGTGCGGCAGATGCGCTCGATGGTGAGCGAAGTGCGCGCCAAAGGCGAGCCGGTGAAGGACGACAGCGCAAGCTGAATCGTCAGCCAGCGGCTCTGAACTTAAGGAATTGCGGCATCCATGTTGTTTTTCACGCGGTGGAAAGCGGTGGCTATCCTGCTCACGGCATTTGTCGTGTGCCTTTGTGCCGTGCCGAATTTCTTCCCCGAGAGCAAAGTGAAAAATTGGCCGGCCTGGGCACAGCGCCATGTGGTGCTGGGACTCGATTTGCAGGGCGGTTCGCATTTGTTGCTCGAGGTCGATACCGCCGCGGTGCGCAAGGAGCGTTTGCAATCGCTCGCCGATGATGTGCTGCGCGTACTACGCCAGGCCCGCATACCGTTCACCGGCCGCTCCATCGTCGGCAACGGCGTGCAGGTTCACGTCACGAGAGATACCGACGTCGATAACGCGATGGCCAAGCTGAAAGAGCTGTCAACTCCGCTGTCGGGTATTCTCGGTGCGTCAGGCCAGTACAGCGTCGATATTTCACAGAACGGCGGCACGATCACGCTGACGCCGTCCGATGCAGCGCTGACCGAGCGTATCCGCCAGGCGGTCGACCAGTCGATCCAGATCATCGAGCGCCGGGTCAATGAACTCGGACTTGGTCGAGCCGACCATCCAGCGCGAAGGCGTCGATCGCATTCTGGTGCAGGTCCCGGGCCTTCAGGATCCAACCCGGTTGAAGGACATCCTCGGCAAGACCGCGAAGCTCGATTTCCGTCTGGTCGATCATGTCGATGACTCCCGAACAAGCCGAGCAGACGCATCCGCCGTCCGACTCTGAACTCCTCGATGGCGAAGGTGGCGCAAAATACCTGATCGAAAAGCGTGTGATGGTTTCCGGCGCCGACCTGACCGACGCGCAGCCGGGTTTCGATCAGCGCGACAGCCAGCCGATCGTCAGCTTCAAGTTCAATTCGAACGGCGCGCGCAAGTTCGCCGAAGCCACCCAGGCCAAATGTCGGCAAGCCTTTCGCCATCGTGCTCGACAACAAGGTGATCGAGGCCCCGGTGATCCGCGAGCCGATCCTTGGCGGCGCGGGGCAGATTTCCGGCCGCTTCACTGTTCAGCAAGTCAACGATCTCTCGATCCTGCTGCGCGCCGGCGCGCTGCCGGCGCCGCTGACAATCATCGAGGAACGCACGGTTGGCCCGGGTCTGGGTCAGGACTCGATCGTCGCGGGTGAGCACGCGGCCTACGCCGGTGCGGCGCTCGTCATCATCTTCATGTTCGTGACCTACGGCCTGTTCGGCCTGTTCGCCAACATCGCGGTCGCGGTCAACGTCGCCATGATCTTCGGCGTGCTGTCGCTGCTCAACGCGACGCTGACGCTGCCCGGCATTGCCGGCATTGTGCTTACCGTCGGCATTGCGGTGGATTCCAACGTGCTGATCTACGAGCGCATCCGTGAAGAGGTGCGTGGAGGCCGCAGCGCCATCAACGCGATCGACGCGGGTTTCACGCGCGCGCTCGCCACCATTCTCGACTCCAATATCACCACGTTCATCGCCGCGGCGGTGCTGTTCTATATCGGCACCGGCCCGGTGCGCGGCTTTGCCGTGACACTTGGCGTCGGCATTCTGACGAGCCTGTTCACCGCCTTCACGCTGACACGCCTGATCGTCGCTTATTGGGTGCGCATGTGGCGGCCGCGCACGGTTCCGATCTGAGCATTTGAAAGACTTTAACCGTGCGCCTTCTCCGCATCGTCCCTGATGACACCAAATTCGATTTCATGCGCTTCCGGCGCATCAGTTTCCCTATTTCGGCGATCCTGTCGATCGTGGCGATCTCGCTGTATTTCTTCCATGGCCTGAATTTCGGCATCGACTTCATCGGCGGCACGCTGATGGAGGTGCAGACCAAGGCCGGCCCCGCCGACCTTTCCAAGATGCGCGCCACCATCGGCGGCCTGAAGCTCGGCGACTTCCAGCTCCAGCAATTCGGCGCGCCCGATGACGTGCTGATCCGCATTTCCGAGCAGCCGGGCGGCGATCAGGCCCAGCAGCAGGCGGTGCAGAAGGTGCGCGATGCGCTAGGCGACGGGGTCGATTACCGGCGCGTTGAAGTCGTCGGACCCAGCGTATCCACCGAGCTTCTCGCTTACGGCACCATCGGCTCTGATGATGGCCATCGGTGCGATTCTCGATCTACCTGTGGTTCCGGTTTGAATGGCAGTTTGCGCTCGGCGCCATGATCGCGAACGTGCACGACTTGGTGCTCACTGTCGGCTTTATGTCGCTGACCCACATCGATTTCGACCTGACCAGCATTGCGGCACTCCTCACCATCCTCGGCTATTCGCTCAACGACACGGTGGTGATTTACGACCGCATCCGCGAAATGCTGCGCCGTTACAAGCGCATGTCGATGCCCGACCTGCTGAACCTTTCCATCAACGCGACGCTGTCACGTTCGATCGTCACGCACGTCACCGTGGCGATGTCCCTGCTGGCGCTGCTGCTGTTCGGAGGCCAGGCGATCCACAGTTTCACGGCGACGATGATGTTCGGCGTGGTTCTGGTCGGCACCTATACGTCGGTGTTCATTGCCTCTCCGATCCTGATCTATCTCGGTGTCGGCACCGGGCGGATGGGCGACCAGGACGAGCCGAACTGAACCGGAGCCCACGAAAGAGCCTGCCACGACCCCTCCAGCGCGACGGGTGCGGGCGCGCGGCCAGTGAACGATACGCCGCATCTACCGCGCCAGGTGCTGATTGATGCGCATGGCGGTGGCGGATTTCGCTTCGACGACATGTCACACCGCGGATCGCTGTTGAGCTTGCCGGACGGCGTCTGGGCGTGGCCGGTTACAAGGCCGGAGGCAATTACCGAAGAAGCGCTGTCCATGGTTTTTGACCGCGCCGATGACCTGGATTTTTTCATCCTCGGCACCGGCGCCGCACCTTGGACCATGCCCGGCTCTTTGCGCCAGCGGTTCCGGGACATTCACATTTCGGCCGACCCGATGGCCACAGGGCCGGCATTGCGCACCTACAACGTGATGCTGATGGAAGGCCGCCGCGTCGGTGCGGGCCTCATCGCCATCGACTGATCTCTGTTAAAGTTCCGCGATGCAGGATGCATTCGCCTATTGCGCCGACCTTGTCCGCTCCAACGATCGTGATCGCTACATCGCGACACTGTTTGCGCCGGCCGAATGCCGCAACGCGCTCTATGCGCTTTATGCCTTCAATGCCGAGATCGCGCGCGTGCGCGATGTGGCGCGTGAGCCGCTGCCCGGCGAAATCCGCTTGCAGTGGTGGGTCGATGTGCTCAGCGGCGAAAGAGACGGGGAGGCGAGCGCCAACCCGGTCGCGTCCGCGCTTCTCGATACGATCCAACGCTACAAGCTTGGGACCGTGCTGCTCACGGCTCTGATCGATGCGCATCGCTTCGATCTCTACGACGAGCCGATGGAAGACCTCGGTAAGCTTGAGATCTACGCGCGGGAAACCAGCTCGGCGCTGATCACGCTTGCGGCACGAATACTGACAGGAAGTGAACTCGGAGATCTGCTGCAAAGCCGCCGGTATCGCCCAGGCTCTCACTGCCATTCAACAATCGTTTCCGCTCCACGCCAGGCGAAAGCAACTTTTCGTCCCGGCCGACCTGCTTGCGCGTCACGGTGTGAGCGCTGCACGACATTTTTGCCGGGCGCTCGTCCGCCGGCCTGAATGCGGCATTCGCGGAACTCAGGAGTATCGCTCGCCGGCATCTCCTTGAGGCACAGCAATGTCTCGCAGGCACTGCCACTCGGAGGCTTTAGCGGCGTTTCTGCCTCTTGCGCTGGTTGGGCCTTCACTTCGCCTTTTGGATCGGTGCGACGCCTTTGCGCCCGAGGAAATCTCGCCATGGCGGCGGCAATGGCTGATCTGGCGCGCGGCACGCAATCCTGCTCGTATTGCCGCATAGATACTCCGCGACACCTCCGCCCCTTCCGTTAGTAGGCCGTGTGGCCTATTACCGCCCGCCGCAAAGCGGCGTGATTTGAAGTTGAAAAGGTAGGGCGGAAATAAATGGTTCGTCGATTTTACGTGGTTGTGGCCGCGCTGCTTATTGCTCTGGCTGGTTGCCGGTCCCGCTTCCGCACAAGATTATCCGACACGCCCGGTGACGGTCATTGTGGCGCAACCGCCAGGCGGTGGCACCGACATCATCGCGCGCATTATTGCCCAGCAACTCAGTGTGCAACTCGGCGAGCCGTTTGTGGTCGAAAACCGCGCCGGCGCCGGCACTGTTGTCGGTACTGCCGCTGCGGCCAATTCGGCGCCTGATGGCTACACGCTGCTCACCGGATTAAGCGCGAATATGGCGGTGAATCCAAGCCTTGTTTGCCCATCTATCCTACGATCCGATCCGCGATTTCACGCCGGTCGGAATGCTCGCCGAGTTTCCGTTCGTCGTCGTGGTCAACAAGGATTTTCCGGCGCATTCGATCAAGGATCTGATCGAAATGGCGAAGGCGAAGCCTGGCGAAATCAATTTCGCCTCCGGCGGTAACGGCACCGGGCAGCACCTCTCCACCGAACTGTTCGAGTTGCTCGCGAACATCAAGATGACTCACGTGCCTTATCGCGGCGCCGCGCCGGCTTACACCGACATCATGTCGGGGCAGACGCCGGTGTTCTTCGACAATCTGGCGAGTGCGCTCGGGCAGATCAAAGGCGGCACTGTGCGTGCGCTTGCGGTAACCGGCAAGGAACGTTCGCCGCTGCTGCCCGATGTGCCAACGGTCGCAGAATTGGGCCTTCCGGACTATGTCTACTATGTGTGGTTCGGGCTATGGGCGCCGAAGAACACGCCGCAACCAATTGTCGAAAAGCTTTATGCGCAAATCCAGAAAGCTCTTGCCGATCCGGCGGTGAAAGAACGCATTGCCGAAGACTCCGGCGTGCCGATGAATATGCCGCTCGCCGACATCCAGCCGTTCGTTCAGTCCGAGATCGCCAAATGGGCCGACGTGGTCAAACGGGCCGGCATCTCAGTCCAGCAATAGGCTTTAGAAGGCGTACCTGTCGCGGAGATTGCGGCGGTCGGCGACGATCCGGCCGACCACGTCCCGCTCCGTCTCGTTCTTGATCAGCGGCGCGATGAGATCGAGCTGGTTCATCGCGACCAGTTCGAGGATTTCGCTGCGGATGTCCCCTTGCGCGTCGCGCGGCAAGGCATCCACGACTTGCAGATGCTCGGGACGATTGCCGCCGAGGAAGTCGAGAAGCTCCGCGTCATTCGCTTTGCCTTCAACGAAAGCATAGAGCCCGGTGCCGGCGCGCCGGTCAGGGAATGGCACGATGGAAACGTCCCTGACTTCCGGGTGATTGCGAAGCCGTGCTGCGATTTCCGGCGCCTCGCGGACAAAGCGCAAGCCGCGGCCTTCGCGGTCGGTGAAATTGAGCCCGCGCGTGATCGCGTAATAGACCTTCTTGCCGGTCGCCATCCACGCGCGGGTGATGAAGCTTTTGCGAGCCAGTACGCGCAACTCGGCGGGAGTGAGCGCCTCTGGCGCGTAACGCCGTTTGTGCTTGAGCAGATGCCGCAGGTCCTCGTAGCGCGCGATGCGGAATAGCGGGTTACGGCGATTGAACCGTGCGGCGAGTTGAAAGTCGGTGAGATAAGCCCGGCCGTTGCGGTAAAGCCAGTTCTGCTCTTTCGCGAGATCGTTGTGGCTTATCCCGGCATGGTGCAGCACGCGCAATGCCGCCTTGGCCGAACGGAAATAGGCAGCATCGCCGCGAGGCTTGGCGATATGGAGCGCGACGCCATCGATCCAGCCGCGCACCAGGACGTGCTTGCCGGAGAAAAGCAGCGGCGGCGCAACGCCGAGCGTGCCCGCAATCGCGAGCGCGCGTCGCTCGCGCCGAAACAGCGCTGCGGCGAGGGGACGGCTCCACCATGGCACCTGATCGAGACGCCGCAGCACCGCATCGACCTCGCCGGTATCGGTGCGGAAGCGTCCGCGTTCGATGGTCGAGAACACGTCGCGCTTGAGCACGACGTCGCTTCGCCAGCGCCCGTGCACTTCTTCCGGTGTCTGGTCGTCAATCATCCGCTATCGTCTAGCACATCACTCGGCGGCGTGCGGCAAGGCGCCTGCGATCCAAGCTTCGAGATCGTTGGCCGCTCGGATGCACAATGCCTGCTTCTTGACGACAGCCTTGGCAGGGCCGCGTACTCGATTGCCATTGGCGTCGTGGGTGGGCGTGCGCGCGAGCGGCGGAAACAGCCCGAAATTCACGTTCATCGGCTGAAACGATGGTGGCCCTTTGTCGATCGTTTCAATGTGGCCGCCGGTAATGTGGCCGAGCAGTGCGCCATGCGCCGTGGTTGATGGCGGAAGGACTGGGGCGTTGCCGAGCCGCTCCGCCGCGGCGAAGCGGCCGGCAAGGAGCCCGATCGCGGCCGACTCCACATAGCCCTCGCAGCCGGTGATCTGGCCAGCGAAACGCAGGCGCGGCATTGTCTTGAGCCGCAACGTCTCGTCGAGCAGTTTTGGCGAATTCAGAAATGTATTGCGGTGGAGCCCGCCGAGCCGCGCGAACTCCGCGCCGGCGAGGCCGGAATAGTTCGGAAAATGCGGGCCTGTTCGCCGTGCTTCAGCTTGGTCTGGAAACCGACCATGTTGAACAGCGTGCCGAGCTTATTGTCCTGCCGCAGTTGCACGACAGCGTAAGGCTTGGGTGAAGGGTTGCGCGGATCGGTAAGCCCAAACGGCTTCATCGGTCCATGGCGCAGGGTCTCGCGGCCGCGTTCGGCCATGACTTCGATCGGCAAGCAGCCGTCAAAATAAGGCGTGGCTTTCTCGAAATCATGGAAAGCCGTCTTGTCACCTTCCAGCAGCGCATCAACGAAGGCGTCATATTGCTCGCGGGTCAGCGGGCAGTTGATGTAGTCCGCTCCGGAGCCACCGGGGCCGGCCTTGTCGTAGCGCGACTGAAACCACGCGATATCGAAGTCGATCGTGTCGCGATGAACGATCGGCGCAATGGCGTCGAAGAAAGCGAGCGCGTCTTCGCCGGTCAGCGTGCGCACGTAATCGGCCAATGCCGGCGAGGTGAGGGGACCCGTCGCGATAATCACGCTGTCCCAGTCAGGCGGCAGCGCGCCAATCTCCTCGCGACGAACCTCGATCAGCGGTTCAGCCTCGAGCGCAGCCGTGATCGCGGAGGCAAAGCCATCGCGATCGACGGCCAATGCTCCGCCCGCCGGCAACTTGTGCGCGTCGGCAGTTTGCATCACCAGCGAGTTCAGCCGCCGCATCTCCTCATGCAGAAGGCCGATCGCGCTACCGGTTGCATCGTCGGACCGGAAAGAATTCGAGCAAACCAGTTCGGCGAATTGCCCGGTCTTATGCGCGGCCGTGGAACGATGCCGGGCGCATTTCGTGCAGGACGACAGGCACGCCACGCCGTGCGACCTGCCAGGCCGCTTCGGAACCGGCGAGGCCACCGCCGACGATATGAATAGGCTTGCGAATGTTCATGAGCCTTCAACCTAGGCGCATCGCGCGGCGCAAACAACTAACCGTGATCGCTTGAGAGGACGAACTTGCGCTGCGCGGGGTTGTACCCTCGGCGAAAGTGAGGGGAATTCTAGATGCTGGAAGCTGTAGGATCCAAGGCGCACGAAACTGAGGCGCGCGCTGGGTTCGACGTTGAAATCCTATCGATCGCGACTGCAAATCCATCTTATTCACTTGATCAGGCTGAAGCGGCACGGCGCGCCAAGGCTCTTTTCCCCAATTTGAAGCGTCTGTGGAAGCTTTACGACAACACCGGGATCGATCGCCGCTACAACTGCGAGCCAATCGATTGGTATTTGAAAGAGCATAGCTGGGAGGAGCGCACGGCTTCCTTCCAGAAGCACGCCGTCGATCTGCTCGCCGAAGTGGCGCTCCGCACGACTGCCGAGGCGGGTATCGCTCTCACCTCGGTCGATATCCTCGTCACCAATACTATTACCGGCCTCTCGATTCCGAGCCTCGACGCCAAGCTGTGTAATCGGCTGAAATTGTCGCCGCGCGTCGAGCGCCTGCCGATATTCGGGCTCGGTTGCGGCGGCGGCGTGGCCGGGCTTGCACGGGCTACCCGATTGACGCACGCGACGGAAGGCGCGCACGCCCTGTTCCTGACTGTCGACCTGTGCAGCCTTTGCCTTCGGGTCAACGATCCGAGTCCGGCGATGTTCGTCTCCACCGCGCTCTTCGGTGACGGCGCAGCGGGAGTTCTTTTGCGCAACACCGCCGACGGTGCGAGCAAAGGTCCGCATATTCTCGCCGTTGGAGAATGGTGCTGGCCGCAGACCGAGCACATCATGGGATGGGACATCAAAGATGATGGGTTCGGTATTGTGTTAAGCGCCGAGCTGCCAGGTTTGATGCGAGAAAACCTTGCGCCTGCGCTGTTTGATTTTCTTGTCCGCAATGATTTCCGGTTGTCCGATTTCGAACGGATTCTTGTTTCATCCTGGCGGCGGAAAGCTAATTGAAACCGTTCAGGATGTTCTCGGTCTTGGCCGCAGAGACTTCCGGCACTCGTGGGAGGTGCTGCGCCAATTCGGCAACATGTCTTCAGCTACGGTCTTGTTTGTACTTGACCGCGCACTGAAGGCAGGAGCGCGGGGGCTTCATTTGCTGGCGGCATTTGGTCCGGGCTTTTCGGCCTATTTCGCCGTGGTCGATTTGGGATGACGCTCGGTTGGGGTGCGGCGCTTTTGACTTTCCTCACGCTTCAGCGATTAGCTGAATTGTGGTGGGCGAAACGCAACGAGGCGGCACTGCTTGGGTCCGGCGGTGTCGAATATGGCCACTCACATCTGTGGCTCATCATCCTGTTTCATGCAGCGTGGATGGCGGGTCTGTGGCTGCTGGGCTACGACCGGCCGATCAGTCTGCCATTCCTGCTCCTGTTTGTCGTTTTGCAGGTCGTGCGCTTCTGGGTGCTGCTGACGCTCGGCCGCCGCTGGACGATCCGTATTGTCGCTGTTCCAGGCGAAATATTGATCGCGCGCGGTCCGTACCGGTTTTTGCGCCATCCGAACTATGCGGTCGTCACTGGCGAGATTGCGGTTGTGCCCTTGGCGTTGGGGCTGCCCGTTTATGCCCTGATATTCAGTATTCTAAGCGTGGTGGTGCTGGCGGTGCGAATTCCGGCAGAGAACGCCGCGCTGGCTGCATCGCCATACAATGCGGAGTTGGCTCAATAGGTGCGCCTCTGCTATATGCGGGGCTTGTTGGCTCGGAATCTAGGGCCAAATAGGCAGTGACCGATGTCCGTTGATGCCCAAACCGTCCGCCGCGTGGCGCATCTCGCGCGTATCGCCGTAGCCGAGGAGGAAGTGACCGGCCTTCAGGGCGAGCTCAACTCCATTTTGGCCTTCGTCGAGCAGCTTGCGGAGGTCGACGTCGAGGGTGTCCAACCGATGACGTCGGTTACGCCGATGGCAATGAAAATGCGAACGGACAAGGTGACGGACGGTAACAAGCCTGATGACATCATCCGAAACGCTCCGGCACATGAGGATCATTTCTTCCTGGTGCCCAAGGTGGTGGAATAACGATGTGCCTTGCCTGCGAACAGGACTCCATCTGGCTTGCTTATCTGGAGAGCAAGGGCTTGCTGAAGGCTGACGATCCGGCGGCTATCGAGGCGCTATTCTCTGCGTTTCCTGTGCAGTCGCTGCCGGTCCAGGCCGAGTGGGATGCGCCGACACCAGAAGCGCCGACCGAAGCAGCTAAGCCGAAGCTCCCGGCCGATAATCCATTTTCGTGTGACGACCCGACCACTGAATGACTGAGCTCACCGCTCTTTCTTTGGCGCAGGCGCGCGATGCGCTGCGCAAGAGAGAATTTTCCGCAACCGAACTTACCGAGGCGTATCTGTCTGCCGTTGATGCAGCGGCTGCGCTCAATGCCTTTGTACTGAAAACGCCGGACCGCGCCCGCGAGATGGCGCGCGCATCGGATGAGCGGTTGGCCAAAAGCGAGGGCGGTTCGCTCGAAGGTCTGCCGCTCGGTATCAAAGATCTGTTCTGCACAACGGGTTTCCGGACCACCGCCTGCTCGCACATTCTGGAAAACTTTGTCGCCGCCCTATGAGTCGACCGTTACGGCCAATCTGTGGCGAGACGGCGCCGTCATGCTCGGCAAATTGAATTGCGATGAGTTCGCAATGGGCTCGTCGAATGAGACGTCGTACTTCAAGGCGGTAATTTCGCCGTGGCGCAGGCGCGGCGCCGACACAGCTTTAGTGCCGGGAGGCTCGTCGGGCGGATCGGCAGCGGCGGTGTCCGCCCGTCTTTGCGTTGGTGCGACCGGCACCGATACCGGCGGCTCGATCCGTCAGCCGGCGGCGTTTTGCGGCATCGTCGGTATGAAGCCGACTTACGGCCGGTGTTCGCGCTGGGGCATTGTGGCTTTCGCGTCCTCGCTCGATCAGGCCGGCCCGTTTGCGCGCACCGTGCGTGACTGCGCGATCCTGCTGCGATCAATGGCCGGATCCGATGCCAAGGATACGACCTGCGTCGATCGTGCGGTGCCGGATTACGAAAAGTCTGTCGGCGCTTCGATCAAAGGCATGCGGATCGGCATTCCCAAGGAATACCGCGTGCCGGGTATGGCGACGGAAATCGAGACGCTGTGGCAAAAGGGTATTCAGTGGCTCAAGGACGCTGGCGCCGAGACCGTCGACGTATCGCTCCCCCACACTAAATATGCGCTACCGGCCTATTACATCGTGGCCCCGGCGGAAGCGTCATCCAATCTCGCGCGTTATGACGGCGTGCGTTACGGGCTTCGGGTTCCCGGCCGTGACATCATCGAGATGTATGAGCGTACGCGGGCGGCGGGCTTCGGCAAGGAAGTGCGCCGGCGCGTCATGATCGGGACCTACGTCCTCTCGGCCGGCTATTATGACGCTTATTACTTGCGCGCCCAGAAAGTTCGGACGCTGATCAAGCGCGACTTCGAACAATGCTTCGCCGATGGCATCAATGCGATCCTGACGCCGACCGCACCGTCGGCGGCGTTTGGTGTCGGCGAAAAGGGCCGTGCCGATCCGATCGAGATGTATCTCAACGACGTCTTTACCGTCACCGTGAACATGGCGGGTTTGCCCGGCATCTCGGTGCCGAGCGGCCTTGACGCGCAGGGCTTGCCGCTCGGCCTGCAATTGATCGGCCGGCCGTTCGAGGAAGAAACCTTGTTTTCGCTCGGCGAAGTGATCGAACAGGCGGCTGGTCAGTATGAGCCGGCGCCTTGGTGGAGCTGAAGCGCAGCCGAGACGGATCATTAGCCGATTGAGCGCACGGCTGGCGACTTCGATTCATCCGTTTTTTGTCGGGCAGGGTCGAAAGTCTCGCTGCGGGATCGCGGTAGAGCTTCGGGATGGGCCTTGTTGAGGAACGCGATCAGTTGCTCGCGCAGATCGGCGCAGATATTGTTTGTTATCGACGTCGCCTCCGAGTGCACCAGGATTTGCACTTGGATCCCCTTCGCGGTGGTGTTGGTGACCTGAACACTTGCAACGGTGGCTTTGCCCCGCTCCGATTGTTCGACCAGTTCAATCGCCTTTTTCCTCACGATATCGACCGGCGCTGAATAGTCGAGATAGAGCATCACGCTGCCGAGGGTCGCCGCGTGTTGGCGCGTCCAGTTATAGAAAGGCTGCTGGATGAAGTAGTTGAGAGGGACGATAAGACGCCGCAGATCCCATAGCCGGATCACCACGTAGGTCGCGTTGATTTCTTCGATCCACCCATATTCGTTCTGGACAGTGACGGCATCTTCAAGCCGTATCGGCTGTGTCACAGCAAGCTGGACACCTGCGATCAAATTGCTGAGCACCGGCTGAGCGGCGAGACCGAACACCACACCTGCGACGCCGGCTGAAGCGAACAGGCTGACGCCGTATTGGCGCACCGCCTCGAATGTCATCAGCGCGAAGCCGAGCGTGACCAGCACAATAACAGTGTCGAGCGCCCTCACCAGTACACGGATCTGCGTGATGTGCTTGCGCGCCAGCAGATTGTCGGCGGTGTCAAGTCGAAAGCGCATCAAATAAAGATTGGTGGCGATGTTTACCGCGGTCAGCGCGATCCAGCCGAGCAAGCAGATGGTCGCGAGGCCCAGGCATTTCGCCAGGACGCTTGTCGTCTCTGCGCCCAACGGCGCTGTCGGCAACGCGATGGCGAATGCCAGAAGCAGCAGGCCGAGCCGTGTCGGATTTTTGGTCGCTTCCAGAATCGACCGAAGATAGGGTCGGCGTCCGCGCAGCAACCGGAGCACCAACGCGAGAATTATCGCGTGGATCAAAAGTGCGACGATGACGGCTGTGACCAGCACGATGAACGAAACCGCCCATGGCGGCGCAAACGAAAGCGCGTTCCGCAATGCGCTTAAGTTGGCCTGGGCGGTTTGGGTCAGGTTCTGCCACATGACACGAAATCGTCTTGTAAACGGTTGAGGAAACGCCTTGTTTCATCCATTTCCGTGCTGGACAGTCAAGCACGACAGTGGCATCAAGCGGCGATTAAGCATGAGCTTGATAAGCGGTACGCGATGAAAAGCTTTCTGCTGCGCTTCTTCACTTGGTGGAACGGCCAGACCTTCGGCACCCAATTGTGGACGAAGCTCCACGGGGAATTCGTCGGCGAGGACGAATTCGGCAACCGCTATTATCGCACCAAGGACGGCAAGATCGATTCGGCCTTGGGCCTCAATCGGCGCTGGGTGATCTATAACGGTGTCGTGGAGGCCTCGAGCGTGCCACCGAGTTGGCACGGTTGGCTGCACCATACCGTCGACGTGCCGCCGACGAAGGACGTATAAAAGCCCACCCTTGGGAAAAGCCGCACCGGCCCAATATGACAGGCACCCCGGGGCTTATCGTCCGACTGGCTCGACCCTAGCGCAGGGCAGGCGGCCCAAGGCCACGGGTGATTACAAGGCTTGGAGCCCTGGAAGTTAGCTCGCTCGCCCTTTCCGCGCCTCATTCGAAATGTTAACCCGGCGCGGCTGGTAGCGCGTCCAGCCTGACCGCGTATTGAGCTCTACGGTTCCATGACCCGCATTGCCGTTATTCTGGCCTTGGCCGGCGCGACGATCGCGGCGGAACCCGCCGCAGCTCAACTGGGCAATCTTTTCGGCAGCCAGCCGCCGCCCAGGCCACCTGCGGACGTACCCAATGGCGTTCCCGGCACAGCCGCCCCCTCCGGGCTACGGGCAGCAATATTCGCCACCGCCTCCGGGTTACGGCAGCAGCAATACTCGCCGCCACCCGGCCAGCCACAGCAATCGGGTATCCAGGCCCAGCCGTTGCCGCCGCCTCCCGGCGGGGCAAGCGCCCCTCCACCTGCTCAGCAGCGGGCCCGGATAACGCCCCAGCAGCCGCTGCCGGGGCCGGCCGCGCAGCCGGCCGTCGTTGCGCCTCCGCCAGGCGGACCCGCGCCACAAGGCACGCCACCGGCACAACAGACCGCCAATCCGCCGCCTGCGGATGCGATGGCAAAGCCTGACGACACGATCGTCACCGAGATGCCGACGCAGAAGATCGCCAATGCCCGTGCCGTGTTCTCAGGGCTCGACAAAATCACCGGCCGCATCATCTCGTTCGATGCGGCGATCGGTGAAACGGTGCAGTTCGGCGCACTCCAGGTTACCGCGCGGGTTTGCTATACGCGGCCGCCGACTGAAGCGACCAACACAGATGCATTTGTCGAGGTCGACGAAGTTACGCTTAAAGGCGAGATCAAACGGATCTTTACCGGCTGGATGTTTGCCGCAAGCCCCGGCCTGCACGCCGTCGAACATCCAATCTATGACGTCTGGCTGACCGACTGTGCATCCCCTGAGACACCGACGCCGGTCGCGCAATTCGGCGCCAGCGGCAGGCGTAGCGCCACCCGCGCCGAAAGGTGCGCGCCCGGCACAGCCGCCTGCTGTGCAACAACCGCGACGACCCGTGATCACCCCGTCTGCTCCCGCTCCCGCTCCAGTTACCGACGACTGACGGGGCTTAGTCTTTTGCAAGCTGCTTGAGTGCGGTGGTTCCGGCCACTGGTCGGTCGAGTGCAAGCGCTCCAAATTTGCCTTCACCGACGAGCGCGGCGTCGAGCATTTTGTGATAGGCCGCGCGCGCCACTTCGACTGCGCCGAATGTTCGCAAGTGATCGGTCACGAATTGCGTATCGAGCAGGCAGTAGCGACCGGCCCGCAGCCGCGCCACCAGATGCACCAACGCGATCTTTGAAGCATCGCGTGCACGGTGAAACATGCTCTCGCCGAAAAAAACGCGGCCGAGGCTGACTCCATACAGTCCGCCGACCAATTGATCGTCTTCGTACACTTCGACCGTGTGGCAGTCGCCACGTTCGTAGAGCTTGCGGTACAAATTGTGGATGCGAGCATTGATCCAGGTGCGGCTCCGGCCCGGCATCGGCTCTGCACAGGCATCAATGACAGCGTCGAAGTCTCGATCGACAACGACCGTAAACCGATCCGAGCGCACGGTGCGTGCGAGGCGATCCGGAACGTGGAAGCGGTCCAGTGGAATAATTCCGCGGCGCTCCGGCTCTATCCAATAGAGCGCCGGATCTTCGGCGCTTTCCGCCATGGGAAAGATCCCGCAAGCATAAGCCTTAAGCAGCACTTCGGGAGTGATGTCGATAAGCGCTGACTCGCGGCTGGCCATAGGTTTATTTAGCGGTCTCCCGGCTTCTGGTTCAAGTGCTCCCGACGGAATTCAGGTCAGGCTGTTCGACCTCGATTGTTTCAACTTGGCTGTCGGGTTTTAGGTCGGGATCTTGCGCTTTGCTGCGCTCTTAACCGGCTGCAAACCCTAAATTTCGTAAGATTTGAATTAGCTTGAACGCTTTGGCGCTCGGTACGTTACGTCTCCAAGCGTGGCGCAAAGGGCGGGGCTGCTGCGGTGGAACCGAACATTACAGACCATAAGAAAATCCACGTTCTCCTTGTCGAGGACGAGATCATGATCAGCGAATGGGTCGCACAATCGCTGTCGGAGCAGGGCTTTGCTGTGCAGACAGCGGCGAATGCGGCGGATGCGTTGGACTATCTGGCTGCCGATGAAGTGGACGTTCTGCTTACCGACATCAATCTGCCCGGTGGCATGGACGGGGTAACGCTAGCCCGCCGGGCGCGTGAGCTGCGACCAAACATTCCGGTGGTTTATGCGTCGGCGCGAGCAACAATGCTGTCGCCTGAAGCCCGAGTTCCCGGTGCAATCATTTTGCCCAAGCCATACGAGCCGGCACTGCTTGGGAGGTTGCTCAGCGCGGCGATGCATTATGCGGCGTCGCACAGCCCGGTATGAGCGTAAGCGGCTACTATTGTTCGATGCTGCCGCGGGCGAGAAAATCTTCGAGCCAGTGGATGTGATATTCGCCGTCGATGATGTCCTTCTCGCGCGCCAGCGCGCGAAACAAGGGCAAAGTCGTCTCGATCCCGTCAACGACAAACTCATCGAGGGCTCGCTTTAGCCGCATCAGGCATTCACTACGGGTCTTGCCGTGAACGATCAGCTTGCCAACGAGTGAGTCGTAAAACGGCGGGATCGTATAGCCATGATAGACGGCGGAATCGACCCGCACGCCCATTCCCCCCGGCGGATGGTAGTGCACGATCTTGCCAGGTGAGGGGCGGAAAGAAACCGGGTTCTCGGCATTGATGCGGCATTCGATGGCGTGTCCGTGAAATTTGACGTTGTTCTGGGTCAGCATCAGATCGCTGCCCGCGGCGACCCGGATTTGTTCGACGACGAGGTCGATGTCAGTGATCATTTCGGTCACTGGGTGCTCGACCTGAATCCGCGTATTCATTTCGATGAAATTGAACTTGCCGTCCTCGTAGAGGAACTCGACGGTGCCGACGCCGAGATATTTCATGTCCCGCATCGCTTTGGCGACGACTTCGCCGATCTCGTCGCGCATCGTGGCGTTCAGGGCGGGCGAGTGGCCTTCCTCCCAGATCTTCTGGTGCCGGCGTTGCAGCGAGCAGTCGCGCTCGCCCAAATGGATGGCGCGGCCCTTGCCGTCGCCAAGGATCTGAATCTCGATATGGCGGGGACGTTCGAGATATTTTTCCAGATAGACGGTGTCGTCGCCGAATGCGGCGAGCAATTCCGCGCGTGCCGTCGCCAGGCCGGTAGCCAGCTCGGCTTCGCTGCGAACCACCTTCATGCCGCGGCCGCCGCCGCCTGCCGAGGCCTTGATCATGACTGGAAAGCCGATGTCGCGCGCCAGCATGGCGGCATCGGCATCCGAGTCGACGCCGCCGTCGGAGCCCGGAACGGTCGGAATGCCGAGTTCTTTCGCAGCGCGTTTGGCCGCGATCTTGTCGCCCATCAGGCGAATATGTTCCGGCCGCGGACCGATAAAATGCATGCCGTGGTCGGCCACGATCTCGGCAAAGCGCGCGTTTTCGGCAAGAAAGCCATAGCCCGGATGCACCGCGTCGGCACCCGTGATCTCGCAGGCCGATAGCAGGGCCGGGACGTTGAGATAGCTGTCCTTGGCTGCCGGCGGGCCGATGCAGACGCTCTCGTCGGCGAGCCGCACATGCATGGCGTCTTCGTCCGCGGTCGAATGAACGGCGACCGTGGAAATTCCGAGTTCCTTGCAGGCACGCAACACGCGCAGGGCGATTTCGCCGCGGTTCGCGATAAGGATTTTGTCGAACATCACTCGACGATCAGCAGCGGCTCGCCGTATTCCACCGGCTGGCCGTCTTCGACCAGAATTTGCAGCACGGTGCCGGAGCGAGGCGCCGGGATCTGATTCATGGTCTTCATTGCTTCGATGATGACGAGCGGATCGCCGGCCTTCACCTGACTCCCGACGTCGACAAAAGGCCGTGCTCCCGGCGCCGCGCCGCGATAAGCGGTGCCGACCATCGGCGAAACGACAACGCCAGGGTGCTGGCTTGGGTCGGCGGGAACAGCAGCAGATACCGGCGCGGTTACTGTGATGTCCGCCGGTCTCGATCGCACAACAGGAGCGCCGAGGTTGCGCGCGACGCGCACGGACACGCCGTCTCGTTCAAATTCGATCTCGGTGAGACCCGTTTCGTCGAGCAGTTTCGCCAGATCGCGGATCACATCGTGATCGATGTTTGGCGTTTTCGGCATCGGCGGGTTCCCGGGCTTGCGCGCCACGATTAATCCTTCGCGCCGATCATGGCGGCGAGGCCATCGATGGCGAGCGCGTAACCCTGTGTGCCCATCCCGGCAATCACAGCGCGCGCCGCAAGTGACACGTAAGAGTGTTGCCGAAATTCTTCCCGTGCGTGAATATTGGTGATGTGCACTTCGATGACCGGGGCTTCCATCATCAGGAGTGCGTCAAGGATCGAAATCGACGTCGTCGTATAGCCCGCCGGATTGATGATCAGGCCGACCGTTTTTTTGGCGCGCGCCTCCTGAATCCAATCGACGATTTCGCCTTCGTGATTGGATTGATGAAATACGATCGAAAGGCCGTGGCGCTTTGCGGCTGAGCGGCACAGCTTCTCGACATCGGCGAGCGTGGCGCGGCCGTAAAGTTCCGGCTCGCGCGTGCCCAGCAGATTGAGGTTGGGTCCGTTAAGAACATAAACGGTCTTCGGCATTTTAAGGCTTTAACCCGGCTAGTCGCGCAGCGGTCCGAATAGCCGCAACGCCGCCCGTTTATAGGGAAGGCCTCCACAAAGGGGAAGGCCGGGCCAGAGGCTCCGCAAACTCAATCGCCCTCCCAAACGGAGGGAGGGCGATTGCCAATCAAGTGCGTCGAAGCAGTGCTGGCTATTTCGCGCCGCCGGGAATCTTCTCTTTCAAGGCATCGAGGCCGACGGCGCCGACGATAAGCTCGTTTCCGACCACGTAGCTCGGTGTTCCATTAACCCCGAGCGCGTCGGCAAGCTTCATATCTTCGTCGATCGTCGTCTTGACCTCGTCGCTGTTCATATCCTTTTCGAGGCGAGTCATGTCGAAGCCGACATCTTTGGCAACGGCAAGTGCGCGCGCTTTGTCGGCCGGGCCGCGGCCGCCGAGAAGCTTCTGGTGGAAATCGATGTACTTCTTACCGGTCGGATCCTGCATGCGGGCCGCAACCGCGACATGGGCCGCTTCCACCGAGCCTTCGCCGAGCACCGGAAATTCCTTGAGCACGAATTTGATGTCCGGGTCGTTCTTCAGCAGCGTCATCATGTCGGGCAGCGCGCGCTTGCAGAAGCCGCAATTGTAATCGAAGAACTCGACGATCTGGACTTTGCCCTGCGGGTTGCCCAGCACGACCTGATGCGGCGAGTTGAACAGCGTGGCGTTGTTGTCCCTGATCGTCGCGGTCGCCTTCGCGGCATCGGCTTCCTGCTGCTTCTTGTCGAGCGCGGACATGACATCCTGGATGAGTTCCGGATGCTTCATCAGGTAATCTTTGACGATACCTTCGATTTGCTGCCGCTGATCGTCGGAAAAGGTTTGCGCCGACGCCGGCTGCACCAGCAGCGTTGTGGCCGCGAGCAAGGATGCAGAAAGCGCCAGAGTTTTTATGGATATTGATAACTTCATGGATTGGTCCTTCCAGTGATCATTTGGTCAGAGGATTCTGTTTTACGTTTTTGTTGAACGCGACGATGTCATCGGCTCGCACCCAGCCGGGCGATCCAATCGGAAAACCTTCCTTCGCCCGGGAAGCGAGCTCGCGTGCGGTCTTGTTGTCGCCGCGCGCAAAGGCCGCCTGGGCAGATGCCAGATCGGCGTCGGCAAGATCGTTCTTGCGCGCATAGGCCATGGCCAATTGCAGATAACCATCGGCTAACTCGGGCTCCTTGATGAGGGCAGCGTGCAGCATGGTAATGGCTTCGTCTGACAGCTTGACGTTGTTCATAGCAATCAGCGCCTGCGCCAAGGTGATCTGGATAAGCGCAGGGTCGGGCGCAAGCTGAACGGCGTGCCGCAGCGGTGGGATCGCCTCCGCGGGATGTCCGCTTTCAAGTAATGCCTGACCCTTGAGCTCATAAAAGTAGGGATTGTTTGGCATTGACGCGATCAGGCTGTCGATGTCGGCGATGGCATCGTGTAAATCGCTAAAACGATAGGCCGAGATGGCACGTGCATACCGGGCAGGCAAGCTGGTATTGGACATCGGATAGCGCCGCAATACCGCATCTGGCCTGTCCATGAAGCCGTACATTTTGGCCCGCATCATGTCGTGGCGGAATTGCAGTTCGGGCGGGTCTTTCTTGTCCCAATACGATGTCTTCACCAGTTCCGCGAGCGCATCCATGCGTTCCTGGGGCATGGGATGGTTCTGCATATATGGGTTGGCGAGACGCGATGAATAAAGCAACTCGTCGGCGAAGCGCTTGAAGGTATCGTACATGCCCTTCGCCGACTGGCCTGTCATCGTCAAAAAGCGAACGCCGGCCCGGTCCGCCTGTTCTTCCTGGGCGCGCTGATAAGCCAGCAGCGAGTTTTGGATATAGGACTGCGGTCCCGTAAACACAGCGCCGCCGACATTCGCCATATCGGAATTATTGGAACGCGCGCCGGCGACGACGGCACCGATACCCAGCAGCATCGCAATGATTGCCGCAGTCTGAGCGTTAGCGAGTTCCTGACGCATCTTGGCAAGATGCCCACCGACGATGTGACCGGTTTCGTGGGAGAAAACGCCAATCAGTTGATTGGGCGTTTCCGCCTCCATGAGCGCGCCCGCATTCACGAAGACATGGTGCGCATCCATGACGAATGCGTTGAACGACCTGTCGTTGATGATAACGACCTTGACGTTCTGGTTGCTCAATCCGGCAGCTTTTTCGATCGGCGCGTAGTAGTCGCGCAGCAGCTGCTCGATCTCGGCATCGCGAATTTGCGGAATGCCGGCGTTGGAGCCGTTCTGTGCCTGGGCCGGCAAGCTGCCAAGTGCGACCGCGGTTGCCGTCACGAGCGCGATGACGCGAGAAGCTGGCCTCACCGGGCGCACCTTGCTAGGAGGGCTTGCACGATTGAGAAGGCTTGCACAATTCATCTTGGAATAGCCGGTCCCTCGGCGTGGGACCCAAACTATGGACGGATCCGGTTGCGGTCAACGTAGAGCCGTCACCTGGGCAACGGCGCAACAAACGTGACGTAAAGCGCTTGAATGCGGCAGTAGCGGGGCGATTTGCGAAAGCCAATCGCCAGGTAGTAAAGGCGAATTTATGCTCGAGAAAGCAAGGCGCTTGTTGCAGCCGTCGGCCCGCAGCAGCGCCGTGCCGGCTTTCATGGTGATGGACGTGATGGCCGCTGCCGGCCGGCTCGAGGCCCAGGGCCGGCGCATCATTCATATGGAGGTTGGCCAGCCTGCCGCCGGCGCGCCTTCCAGCGCGATTGCCGCCGCGCGTGCCGCACTAACCAGCGGACCGCTTGGCTATACCGAAACGCTCGGCATTGGATCGCTGAGAAAGCGGATCGCGCGATCCTATGGCGATTGGCAAGGCCTTGATATCGACCCGGCCCGCGTAATTGTGACGACCGGATCGTCAGCAGGGTTCATGCTGGCTTTTCTGGCCGCCTTTGCCGCGGGCGATCGCGTGGCCGTGGCGCTTCCGGGTTACCCGCCTTATCGCCATATCCTTTCGGCACTCGGCTGTGAGCCGGTGCTGATCGAAACTAACATCGCAAACGCGCTGGTCGATTACCGCCGACGCTTTGCTCGCAGCGCACCGGGAGCGACCGCTTAAGGGCGTGATTGTCGCTTCGCCTGCCAATCCGACCGGCACGATGATGACGGTTTCCGCGCTCCGCGAACTGATTCAATGCGCCGAAGATGCCGGCATCACCGTCATCTCCGACGAGATCTATCACGGCCTCGACTACGCTTTTTCCGCCGAAAGCGCGGCGCGTCTGTCGTCAGAGGCGGTCATCATCAATTCATTCTCCAAATATTTCTGCATGACCGGCTGGCGTATCGGCTGGATGGTAGTGCCGCCCCCGCTGGTGCGCGCGATCGAGCGTTTGCAACAAAATCTGGCTATATCGGTGCCGACCCTGTCACAAATCGCGGCGGAAGCAGCGTTCGACGACGGTGCCGAGCTGTCGAAGGTAAGGCAGGGCTACGAGGAAAACCGCCAAATCCTTCTTCAAGGACTGCCGCGAGCCGGCCTCGACTCGTTTCTTCCGGTCGACGGGGCGTTTTATCTCTATGCCGACGTTTCGCGGTTCTCGACCGACAGTTTTGCCTTTGCGACCCGCATGCTCGATGAGGCAGGTATTGCCGCTACACCAGGCGTCGATTTCGATCCGGTCAACGGGCATAACTTCCTGCGCCTTTGCTATGCCGGCTCGTCGGACGATATGCGCGAAGCAGTGGAGCGCATCCATGTGTGGCTGAAGGGCAGTTTCGGGTGACTTCTCCTATGGCGCAAAATGATGGTGGTTCGTTGAACGACATTCTTTTCGACAAGACTCTCACCTGCTATTCGCTAGGCTAGTCACTCTCAAACGAGGCGAAGATGTCACAGCCTTTGTTCGACATATTGCGTAAGGTCACGACGGCGACAGTCACGACGGTGCTCCTGAAGAAAGGCATCCGGCGCTGCTGGATGAACGGTCCGAAGCCGCTCACGCCAAAAGGCGAGCGCCTCGTCGGGCCCGCTTTTACCTTGCGCTTCGTCCCAGTCCGAGAGGATTTGGCGACACCTGAAAGCTGGGCATCGCCGATCTCGACGCGCGCCGCAATCGAGGCCATGCCGGAGGGCGTGATCGCTGTCGCCGACGCCATGGCCGTGCCGAGCGCCGGCATATTCGGCGATATCCTGTGCGCACGCATGAAGAAACGGAACGTCACTGCGCTTGTTACCGATGGCGTCATGCGCGACCTCACCGGCGTGATCGCAAGCGCGCTGCCGGTATGGTGCGCAGGCGTTGCCGCTCCGGCTTCCGTCAACGGCTTGACGTTTGTCGGCTGGCAGGAGCCGATCGCCTGTGGCGGCTGTGCAATTTTCCCGGACGACGTCATCGTGGTTGACGACGACGGCGCCGTAGTCATTCCGAAAGCGCTTGTGGAGTTCGTTGCGCACGAAGGCGCCGAGCACGAACTTTATGAAAGCTGGGTCTTCACTGAAGTCGAGAAGGGCGTGAAGTTGCCCGGCCTTTACCCGCCAAACGATGACGCCAAAGCGCGTTACGCGGCGTGGCGCAAAGAGCGCGACTGAGCCGTGTTCTTCACGCTCTCCAAGATATTTGGATTTTTCGCGCTACCGACCAATTTTCTGCTCTCGCTCGGCATCCTTGGCGTGCTGCTGCTGTGCACGCGTTTTACGCGGCTTGCCAGTTGGTTCATTGTCACGAGCCTGGTGTTACTCGCCGTCGCCGGCCTGTCGCCTTTGGGTAACGTGCTGATCCTGCCGCTTGAGCAGCGCTTCCCGCCTTGGGATCCCTCACACGGCCCGCCCGACGGCATTGTCATGCTCGGCGGCGTGATTTCGCCGGAAGTCTCCGCTGAGCGCGGCACGATTGCATTGCAGGAGGGAGGTGCGCGTTTGGTCGTCACGGCAGAGTTGGGTCTCCGCTATCCCAAGGCCCGCATCATCATTTCCGGCGGCCCCAGTTCGCTTGTTTACGACGAGGCTCCGGAAGCGGGCATCGCCGTACGTGAGCTTGAGGCGCTCGGCATTGCTCATGAACGTATCACCGCGGAGGAGCAGTCGCGTAACACGGTCGAGAATGCGGTGTTCTCGCGACTGATCGCGAATCCGCAGCCGGGCGAGCATTGGATTTTGGTCACTTCGGCTTTCCACATGCCGCGCTCCATCGCAACTTTCCGCGCTGCCGGTTTCCCAATCGAAGCGTATCCGGTGGATTACCGCACGCGCAGTCCCGCGGATGTCTTTCGCCCGTTCGATATTGCGAGCAAGGGGTTAAGCCGTACCGACACCGCCATGCATGAATGGATCGGTCTGCTGGGCTATCGGCTCACCGGGAAGACGAACGAGTTGTTTCCCGCGCCGTAAAAATCGCAGCTTGGACGAGGTTTTACGGATCCTTTACGTCGTAGGCTGATGCTTCTCACGGGGTGAAGCCGCACATCACCGTTATCGGCGCCACCTCCGTTGGGGAGCGACATTATGTCGATCAATATACCTGCCGCGCTCGATACTGCGCCGGCGAAGGTGATTTCCGAAACTGCTCCTGCTGCCGGTGCGTGGTTTGAAGCTGCGCTCACCGTTGCTTTTGCAGCGGCAACAGTGCTGTTTGTTTCCTTTGTCGCCGTGGTTGCCGGCCTGGTTTAAGCAGGTAGCGTTCAGGCGCGTACGGCTCTGCGATAGGCGATGCGAATTGACGTCGCCGTTGCGCGGTTAGAATCCTGCAGTTGTTGCGATTAGGCGCGGGGGTCGATAGCGACCCCGGCTTCACTGGGTTAGAAGAGGCCATGACCCTTCATCTTGTTATCGGCAACAAGAACTATTCCTCTTGGTCGTTTCGGCCGTGGCTGGCGATGAAGGTCGCCGGCATCGCGTTTGAGGAAACGGTCATCTCGCTTGAAGCGAAGGACTTCAAGGAACGGGTATTGCCATTGAGCGGCACCGGCAAAGTGCCGGTATTGATCGACGGCGACACGCGGGTTTGGGAATCGCTCGCGATCCTTGAATACCTGGCGGAGAAATTTCCGTCGGCGGGTCTTTGGCCGAGGGACGCCAAAGCGCGTGCGCATGCCCGGACTATTTCTTCCGAGATGCACGCAGGCTTTGTACCGTTGCGGAGCCAATTGCCAATGAACACTTGGCGCCCGGTGAAGCACCGTGCTTTGGACGATGCGGCGTCTGCAAATGTAGCTCGCATCGATGCGATGTGGACCGACTGCCGCGCGCGATTTGGCGGGGACGGGCCTTTTTTGTTCGGCGCGTTCAGCGCAGCCGACGCCATGTACGCGCCCGTAGTTTGGCGCTTCCGCACCTACGCCGTTGAGGTTAGTGCGGTCGCTCGCGCTTACATGCAAGCTGTCATGGCGTTGCCGGCATGGGACGAATGGCGGCGGGCGGCGCGGCAAGAACCTTGGGTGCTGCCGCATGACGAATTGGATTGGCCCAACGTCCTGAAGGAATAATCCGGTTAGGTCAGGCGACTCCTCAAGCTCACGCAAGAACGGCTGCTGGTAGGCAATGATTTTCTTCATCGCGACCGGCAGCACGAAATAGGCGATACGGTCGATCTCGGGAAAGCTCTGACGGCGGCCTGACCTTGGCGGCCATTCGATCTCGAACGTGTTGCTGGCAAATGTATCGAGCTTGAAATCCGCCTCGCAGGCGAAAGCGTGGACGACCTTTCCGCTCTTTTGGTTAACTGGCGAAAGGGCGAACACCTCGCCGTCGATCGACGAGATTTGTCTCTTCGCTGAATTCGCGGCGTGCGGCGGAAAGAAGATCGTCGCCCGACTCAACGAGGCCCTTTGGGATTGTCCAGGCGCCATCATCCTTTTTCGCCCAGAACGGCCCACCGGGATGCCCCAGCAGGACCTCGATGCCGGCTCCTGTCCGCCGAAACACCAGCAGTCCGGCGCTGATCTCTTTGGTGCGGGGCATGGGCGTGGTTAGAGCGCGGGCTTTGGATGCGAGCCTTGGGTACGACTTGGGTGCGGGCCTCCGCCGACTGCGGCTACCTACCGCAGGACTTTTTGACCGGGCCTTGCCAAAAGGGCCGGTGTCTGCATGATTTTGTCACGATTACGCCGACAATGCCTAAATCCTCGCCCGAGCTCGTATCGAGCGCGTCGGGGAGGGGGCCAAACCGAACCATTTGCTGTCTGGGAGTTAAAACCAATGCGATACGGGTTTATCGCCGCTCTTGCCGCTTTCGCTGTTGCGCTCGCGCCGGCCGTGAAGGCCGACGACGCTCCGAAGGACGTTAAAGGCCTATTTTTAACAAGCGACTACCCGGCGGTGACCGTGCGGCCGGGAGAAACATCATCGATCGGTTTGCATCTGCAAAATTTTGATCTGCCTCCGCAGCGCATGTCACTGTCCGTATCCGGTGTGCCTACCGGTTGGACGGCGACGCTCATGGGCGGCGGCCAGCCGGTCGCCGCGGCGATGCCGAACACCAATTCAAGTGTGGCGATCGAGTTGCGGCTTGATGTTCCCAAGGATGCAGCCATCGGTACGCAAAATATGACTGTTTCTGCGACCGCTGCTGACCAGACAAAAGTGGATCTGCCGATCGCCGTGACTCTCGCCAAGGATTTGCCGGCCAAGCTGACACTGACGCCGCAGCTTCCGCAGTTGCGCGGCACGTCGAAGTCGAGCTTCGAATATCAGCTCAACATCAAGAATGACAGCGGCAAGAAGCTCGTCGTGAGTCTGTCGGCGCAGGCGCCGCAGAACTTCGATGCCACCTTTACCGAGCAATATGGCAGCCAGGAGCTTAACGCCGTGCCGGTCGATGCCGGACAGACCAAGGACGTGAAGCTCAAAGTGACGCCGCCGAATACTGCGGCGGCGGGTGATTACAAGGTTACGGCGAGGATAGGCGCGGAAGACGCTTCTGTGTCCACCGATCTCAGCCTGACCATCACGGGTCAGCCGAGGCTCGACGTCAGCGGCCGCGAGGGCCTTGTCTCCACGCGTGCGTCAGCGGGCAAAGAGACGTCCGTGCCAGTCGTGATCACCAATACCGGCACCGCGCCGGCTGAAGACATTCAGCTCAGCGGTTCGGCCCCGAGCGGCTGGAAGATCGAGTTCGATCCGAAAACGATCGAACGCATCGCGCCGAACGACAACAAGGAAGTGCAGGCGCTCATCACGCCCAACCGAAAAGGCGATCGCCGGCGACTACGTGACGACGGTTCGTGCCGCGGCGCGCGGTGAGTCCGCATCGGCGACGTTCCGCGTCACGGTGACGACCTCGACGATGTGGGGCATCGCCGGCGTCGGCATCATCGGCGTCGCGCTGCTTGTCATGGTAGGCGCAGTCGCGCGGTTCGGTCGCCGATGAGTGAGGACAAGGTGATCGAGGCCACCGGCCTCACCAAGAACTACGGCCAAGCCGTCGCGGTCGATCACATCTCGTTCGACGTCGGGCGCGGGGAGATTTTCGGTCTCCTCGGCCCGAATGGCGCGGGCAAAACGACCACGATCCTGATGATGCTCGGCCTGACCGAGATTACCAGCGGCGACGTGCAGTGTGCTCGGTTTCAACCCGGCGCGCGAGCCGCTCTCGGTCAAGCGCCGGGTCGGCTACATGCCGGACACGGTCGGTTTCTATGACAACCTGTCGGCCGCCGATAATCTTCGTTACACCGCGCGGCTGATCGGCTTCCGCTTTGCCGAACGCGAAAAACGTATCGCCGAAGCGCTCGAACGCGTCGGACTGGCCGAAGTCGCCGACAAACGCGTCGCTACGTTTTCGCGCGGCATGCGGCAACGGCTCGGCCTGGCCGAGATTCTGATGAAGGGGGCGCAGATCGCGATCCTCGACGAGCCGACTTCGGGTCTCGATCCGCACGCGACCTCCGAGTTGCTCGACATCATCCGCGGCTTCAAGGCCGAAGGCGTGTCGGTTCTGCTGTCGTCGCACTTGCTCGAGCGGGTGCAAAGCGTTTGCGATCGCGTTGCGCTGTTCAGCGCGGGCAAGATTGCGCTGATGGGTTCGGTGCCGGATCTCGGTCGGCAAATCCTTGGCGGCGGCTATGTCGTCGATATCGAAGCTGACGGCGCCGGACTTGCGGAGCGGCTCGCGCTTATTCCGGGCGTCAGCGGCGTCGAAAAGACCGGCATTGGCAAGCTGCGGCTGCAGGCCGATCGCGACGTGCGGCCGGAAGCGGCTGCCGAAGTGGTCGCCATGCAAGGCAGGCTGAAATATCTCGGCGTTCAGGAGCCGAGCCTCGAAGCGATCTACACTCGTTACTTCGAGGCGCAGCCCGAGGAAGTCATGAACGAAGGAGCCCGCGATGCAGCGTGAGGGTTCCGCTTTTTCCGGCCTTGGCGTGGTCATGCTCAAGGAGCTGTCCGACCATCTGACCAGCGTTCGCATGCGCGTGTTGGAATGGCTGGTTGTTCTGGTCGCGCTGGCCGCGCTTTACGGTGCGATCCAGCAGATCAAGGATACCACCGCCGAAGACCCGTTCCTGTTCCTGCGGCTATTCACGACCTCGCGCGATCCCTTGCCGTCGTTCGTCTCGTTCCTGTCATTCCTTGTCCCGCTGATGGCGATCGGGCTTGGCTTCGACTCGGTCAATGGCGAGCACAATCGCCGTACGCTCTCGCGCATCCTGGCTCAACCGATCTATCGGGATGCTTTGTTGTTCGGCAAATTCCTTGCTGGCTTGGTGACGCTCTCGATCAGCCTGGTTTCGCTCTGGCTGCTGGTTATCGGGCTTGGCCTTCTTCTGATCGGCATCCCGCCCGGCGCCGAGGAGATCGCGCGGAGCTTCGTGTTCCTGCTGGTGACCATCGTCTATGCCGGTGTGTGGCTGGCACTCGCGATGTTGTTCTCGGTGCTGTTTCGCTCAGCGGCTACCGCGGCGCTCGTTACGCTTGGCCTCTGGCTCCTGCTGACCTTCATTTGGCCGGTTCTGGCCGGTGCGGTCGCCCAGATCGTCGTGCCGCCGGACCCGCGCTATATGGCGCTTGGCTTGCAAACCCCAGGCACCGCGGAGCTTGAACAGATACTGGCGCGCTTCTCGCCATCGACACTGTTCGCCGAGGTAATAGTGGCCATTCTCGATCCGACGACCCGTGCGTTGGGTCCGATCTACCTCAGTCAGCTTCAGGGCGCCGTGCTTGGCGCGCCGCTGCCGCTGGCCTCGAGCCTTCTGATCGCGTGGCCGCAAATAGTGGCGATGATAGCGACCGCCATGATGCTGTTCGTGGCCGGCTACGTGGTGTTCCAGCGGCAGGAAGTCCGCGCCTAGGCGGATTGCCTGGGCGTTGCGCTGAGGCACGCGGCGTAGTGGAATCCCTCCCTATCGGGAGGGATTCGTGGCCGTTCTCAAGACAACCGCCGACGTCGCCTCAAGAGAGTTTCGCGCCAACCAGGACGCTATGCGCGCCCTTGTCGCGGAGCTTGAGGCGCAACGCGCCAAGGCGGCCGAGGGCGGCACCGCGCAGGCGCGTGAGCGCCATATCGCACGCGGCAAGCTGCTGCCGCGCGACCGCGTCATCACGCTAATCAACTCCGGCTCGCCCTTCCTCGAATTGTCGCCGCTCGCCGCCAACGGCATGTACGACGACGCGATCCACGGCGCCGGCATCATCACCGGTATCGGCCGGGTGTCGGGCCGCGAGTGCGTGATCGTGTGCAACGACTCCACGATCAAGGGCGGCACCTACTACCCCATGACCGTGAAGAAACATCTGCGCGCCCAGGAAGTCGCGCGTGAAAACCGGCTGCCGTGCATTTATCTGGTCGACTTCGGCGGCGCCAACCTGCCGCATCAGACCGAAGTATTTCCCGACCGCGAGCACTTCGGCCGCATCTTCTACAATCAGGCCACCATGTCCGCCGCGCGTATCCCGCAGATCGCGGTGGTGATGGGCTCGTGCACGGCAGGCGGCGCCTATGTGCCGGCGATGTCGGATCAGACCATCATCGTGCGCAATCAAGGCACGATATTTTTGGGCGGTCCGCCGCTGGTGAAGGCCGCGACCGGCGAGGTGGTCAGCGCCGAAGAGCTCGGCGGTGCCGAAGTTCATACCAGGAAATCCGGCGTTGCCGATTACATGGCCGAGAACGATCGTCACGCGCTGGCGCTTGTGCCGCGAGATCGTCGCCGGGCTGAACACCAAAAAGTCGATCGACATTCCGCTCGCCAAGCCGGCAGAGCCGAAATACGACGCCAGCGAGCTCGACGGCATCGTGCCGGTCGATCTCAAGAAGCAATACGATGTGCGTGAGGTGATCGCGCGGCTGGTCGATGGCTCCGAATTCGATGAGTTCAAGGCGCTGTATGGTCCGACGTTGGTCACCGGCTTCGCTCATATTCAGGGCATCCCGGTCGGCGTTCTTGGCAATAACGGCATTCTGTTTTCGGAAAGCGCGCTGAAGGCCGCGCATTTTATCGAGCTGTGCTGCCAGCGCCGCGTGCCGCTGCTGTTCCTTGCAAAACATCGTCGGCTTCATTGTCGGCCGCGATTACGAAGCCGGCGGCATCGCCAAGGATGGCGCGAAGATGGTCACCGCGGTCGCCTGCGCGCAGGTGCCGAAGATCACAGTCGTCATCGGCGGCTCATATGGCGCCGGCAACTACGGCATGTGCGGACGTGCCTACGGTCCGCGCTTCCTGTTCACCTGGCCGAACGCACGCATATCGGTAATGGGCGGCGAGCAGGCGGCGAGCGTGCTGGCCACCGTTCGCCGCGACAACATCGAAGCAGCTGGCAAGACATGGTCCGAAGTTGAGGAAGAGGAATTCAAGCAGCCGATCCGCGAGCAATACGAGGCTGAGGGCAATCCGTATTACGCCACGGCACGGCTCTGGGACGATGGCATTATCACGCCCGCCGAAACCCGCCGGGTGCTGGCCTTGTGTTTCTCAGTGGCGCTGAATGCGCCGATCCCTGAGACGACGTTCGGCGTATTCAGGATGTGAGATATTAATTAATCCGCTATTGCTGGGTTAAGGAGTTCCGCTATGCCCAAAACCGTCGAACACTGCCATTGGCCGGATGCGCCGGACATGTGGATGCCGTACGCACCAGCAATCAAGGTCAAGGGCGGCACGACAGTCTATCTCGCAGGCGTTACCGCGGCGCCAGTCTATCATCACCATCCGCATCGGCCTGAAGAGTTCGACTCGATGCCGCGCGATATGGCGGGGCAGGCGAGGGCGGCTTTGGAAAATCTCAAGCGCGGGCTGGAGGCCGTCGGCGCCACTTTTGCCGATGTCGTTACCGCTGATCGCTTTGTTACCGATCTTACCGATCAGGATGCGCTCAACCGCATCTGGGGCGAATATTTTCGCGATACCAAGCCGGCTACGACGACGGTGCAGGTGGTACGGCTTGCGACCGATCCACGGTGTATAGTCGAAATCAACGCCGTCGCTGTTATCGATTGAGAGGTCAGGTCATGCCGGAAGTGAATTACAAGAACGCGCTGATCGTGGGTGTGGGCTCGGGTTTAAGCGCATCATTGGCGCGGCTATTTGCCAAATCGGGTATGAAGGTAGCTATCGCGGCGCGACGGCTCGACAATATCTCTGCGCTGGCGAAAGAGGTCGGCGGCAAGGCGTTCTCCTGCGACGCAACCGATCGTGGCCAGGTTGCGAAACTCTTTGCCGATGTCGAAGCGGCGCAAGGCGCCCCCGATGTCGTTGTCTATAATGCCAGTTACCGAACGCGCGGACCGTTCGTCGAACTTGATCCGCCCGAGGTTGAACGGTCGATTGCGGTGACGGCGTTTGGGGCGTTTCTGGTCGCTCAGGAAGCGGCCAAACGCATGGTGCCCAAGGCTCACGGCGCCATCATGCTCACCGGCGCCTCCGCAGGCGTTAAGGGCTATCCGCAGTCGGCGCCGTTTGCGATGGGGAAGTTTGCGTTACGCGGCATGGCGCAGAGCATGGCCCGCGAACTTTCGCCGCAGGGCATCCACGTCGTCCATGTCGTTGTCGACGGCGGAATCCTGAGCGAACGCCGGCCCAACCCGCCGGATAAGCCCGACAGCATGCTTGATCCCGATGCCATCGCGCAAAGCTATCTCGATTTGCTGCGCCAGCATCGCAGCGCCTGGTCCTGGGAGCTCGAAGTGCGGCCGTGGGTCGAGAGGTTTTGAGTTCTGGCACTGCAATCCTTTAATACTCGCGCCATGCTGCGAATATTCGCAAAAGTCAGCGCTTTTGGCGCTCGCGCTTATGGTCGGGACCAATGCGGATGCACAAACACGGCGCGAGCGCTCGTCTCGCGAGGTCGACCGCGTCCCACCGGCATCGTCCGTTCCGGTGGACAAACGCGACAGCACGGTGCTGATGCCCGGTCCATTCAACGGTAAGCCGTATTGGCTGGCGTTGGCGCAATGCGGCGGCACTTATTTCAAGCTCAATACCCTCTATGCCGAGGCCGCGGCGCAGGCTCGAGTGATCAAACCTGATCCGAAGGCGACCGCCGAATACACCAGAGATCTGAAGGACGCGATCAGGGTCGCTACGATCTATTTCGATGCCACCGAGCGATTTCTGATGACCGATCGCGGTATTGAGCGGATCGATGCCGTGATCGCCTACGATCCGCAATCGCGAGCGGCGGGCGATCGGCTAAAGACCGTTGAGGCGGCAAAAGCGGCGGCGCAGGTTTGTCCCGGTGCTCTATCAGGCCTGCCATGGCGCCTATCCAAAATCTTGCAGTGAGCGGTTGCCGACCTACCGGGCTGAGTTAGGAGACGCTTATGAAAGTGACCTGTACAGCTCTCATCTTGGCGGCAACGCTGGTAGCGGTGGCGCATGCCCAGGATGCAGCTAAGCCGGCGGCGCCGACCGAAGACTCTGCCGCGAACTTGCCGGGCTTGGGCGAGATCATGACGTTGCAGCAATTACGTCACATCAAGCTCTGGTTTGCCGGTCATGGCGGCAACTGGCCGCTCGCTGACTATGAAGTTGGTGAACTCGAAGAAGGCTTCGACGATGTCGGCAAGTTGCTTGGCGGCGACACAGTCGACAAGCAGGTCGGTGGCCCGATCAAGGCACTGGAGAAGGCGGTCGCGGACAAGAGTCGCGTCCTGAATTCGACACCGCTTTCGACAGTCTCAGCGCAGGCTGCAATAGTTGCCACCATGCGCTCGATCACGGCTTCATCGTGATCCAGCGGCCGACTTTACTGCCGTACAGCAATCAAAACTTCGCGCCGCAGAAGTAGCAACGAACCGCCCGGTTCAAAGGGCCTTGTAGATGCGTTCGTCGTAGAGCGCACCGGCGATTGGAACAAGTTTAGCGCGAAACGCACGGGTATGTGCCGCCATGGCGTGGTCGTCGAGTGCTTTCCGGTTAGCCCATACTTCCAGTACGGCAAAGTGGTTGCCGCGATTAGCCTGCTGAAGCACTTCGTAACTGATATTGCCGGTGTCGGCGGCAGTATCGACGCTCATGGCTTTGAGCGCTGCCATGCAATCGTCTTTGCCGGCCGGAATGACATCGACGTGCGTAACGACATACAGCGCGCCGGCCAGACTCTCATTCTTGCTGTGTTCTGCGTAAATTTCGCTGGTGATACGTTCATCGTAAGGCGCGGCCTGAATCGCCTTCATTTTATCGTGGAACTCCGCCGTTGCCGCGGATTGTTCATGAGCGTCGAGCGCCGCCTTGTCGCGCCAGGTTTCGACGATTGCAAATCGGTTCGGCCGTTCCAATTCCTGCAACACTTCGGTGCGGAGATTGCCGTCTTCATGGGAACTGGCATCGCTGTATCTCTTGAGGAGAGCAGAGGCCGGAGCAGTCGCGTCCGGTATCGCTTCAACATAGGTGACGAGATAAAGGGCGTTGCTCTGCGCATAGGCAGACGGCCCATACAGTCGTCCACGCAATGATCAGGCTAAGAAAAAATTGGAAGATTGAGCGCACGGTTCCTCCCCAGCATGTTTTGTCGAATTTTGTCTCAATGGTGCGACGCAGTTTCGGCCGCGTCAACGCACTGCGCCGGGGCGCTTGTCGCGCGCTGTCGGTCGAAGGCGATGATGGCACCCGCCTACCAGGCAGCAGATCTCAACTGAATTGAATCATTCTGAAAGCGAACGTGATCGAGACAACACGGCACAGGGCGAACTTATCTGCTGCGGATGCTCGTTTTCTTCGAATTTCGCCCCGCAAGGCTGATGTCATTGGCCAGCTGACGGGAATTTGGCGGAGGGCCTATAACACCTTGTTTTATAAGCAAGTTCCTGCTTCTGCAGGAACGTCCAGTTTTGTTTTTTCCTTGTAATGGCGGCTTCGGGTCGCAATATTGTAGTTATGTCGGCAGGGGCGTGAATTGGAACAGCGGCAAAATAGCAGCAGTGACCGATTGCGGGTACGTGCCCGCAACGTGCTGCTGCTCTATCCGCGCTTCGTCAACGAATCGTTCTGGAACTATCGCGAGTCCTGCGCGGTCATCGGGGCGAAGTATCCCACTATTCCCCTGGGCTTGATCACCGTGGCGGCGATGTTGCCGAGCCAATGGGACGTCCGTCTTGTCAATCTCAACACAGAAGAACTGAGCGACGCGGATCTGGAGTGGGCCGACCTGGTGATGACCGGCGGCATGATGTTCCAGCAGGCGAGCACACTCGATATCATCGAGATGTGCCGTGATCGCGGCAAGCCGGTTGCTGTTGGCGGCCCGGACGTATCGTCAAGTCCACATGTCTATGAGCGCGCGAATTTCCGCGTCGTCGGTGAGGCCGAGAGCGTTATCGATGGGTTCATCACCGCGGTCGACAGTGACGCGACCGAAGGCGTGTTCGAGGGACCGAAGTTCCAGGCCGATGTCACCACGACACCGAAGCCGCGTTTCGACCTGCTCAAGTTCGACCAGTATATGTATCTGGGCGTTCAGTTCTCGCGCGGTTGCCCATTCACCTGTGAGTTTTGCGATATCATCGAGCTGTACGGCCGGGTGCCACGGACCAAAACAGCTGAACAAGTCACTCGGCGAACTCGACCATCTTTATGATCTAGGTTATCGCGGCCACGTCGATTTCGTCGACGACAACCTGATCGGCAACAAAAAAGCAATCAAGGCTTTCCTTCCTCACCTTATAAAATGGCAGGAGGAGCGCGATTTTCCGTTCGAGTTTTCGACGGAAGCGTCGCTCAATCTTGCCGACGACGATGAATTGATCGGGATGTTGAAGAAAGCGAATTTCTTCGTCATCTTTATGGGCATCGAAAGCCCCGATACCGACACGCTGATTGCGATGCGCAAGAAGCAGAATACGCGCCGCAGCATCTCGCGACAGCATCCACAAGATCTACAAGGCTGGTATTTTCGTAACGGCCGGTTTCATTGTCGGTTTCGACAGTGAGAAAGGTTCGGTCGCCGATCCGATGATCGAATTGATCGAGGAGGCGGCGATCCCGATGGCGGTCATCGGGCAGTTGTGGGCGCTTCCAAATACTCAACTCGCACGGCGGCTCGCCAGCGAAGGGCGGCTGCACGTCAACGCGGAGTTTATGCCGAAAGGTTCGACGGATCAGTGCGCCAGTGGCCTTAACTTCGAGACCAAGCGCGAACGCCTGGATATCCTTCGCGATTTCCGCCGCGTGCTGGCAACTGAATACACCCCGGAGGCTTATTTCGGTCGTGTCGACCGACTGGTTTCGCTGCTTGATTGCTCCGATCGCCGCCACGAAATGGCGAAAGGCGACGTCCGGGCCAAGATCGGTACCGTCAATATCGTGCAGGACATCCTGCGCAGGATGCCGGAACATCGCGAAATTTTCTGGCGCACTTTCACGAACTGTATGAACAAGAATCCCGGTGCGTTGCGTGCGGTGGTGATCCTGATGGGATTCTATCTTCACATCGGTCCCTATACGCGCTTCGCGGTCAACGAGATCGACGAGCAGATTGCCGCGCTGGAGCGGGGGCAATTCGTGTCGCCGCACCTGCTGGCGCCCCGGCAATCGCCGCCGATTGCCGTCAGCGCGTAGTGCGCGTCTCAGATCTTGAGCGACAATAAAGCAGATAGATCACGCAAGATCGGCAGGGACGGTTGTATTCTTGTACTCGTCCGGCATTCCCGAACGGTTGATCCATGCTGGCCGAAAGCCGAACCTTGCGGCTCCCATAATGTCCCAGCGGTTCGATGAGACGAAAACGGCATCCTGCGGCTTGATGCCGAAGCGCGACGTCACAAGCCCGTAAGTTTCCGGCCGCGGCTTGTACATCCGCACCGTATCGACCGAAAGCAGCGCGTCACATAACTCTGCAATGCCAGCAGACTGTACGGCGGCGCCAAGCATGTTGGGTGAACCGTTCGACAAGATGGCTATGCGAGCGCCTCGTGCCTTAAGGGCTGTCAGCGCTGGGCGCGTGTCGGGATAGGCATCGAGCTCCATATAGGCGTCGAGTAGTTTCGACCGTAATGCGCGATCAACACTTGGCACCCGGGCGAAGGCAAAGTCGATGGCGCGTTCGGTCAACGTCCAGAAGTCCACATAGTCGCCGGCAAGAGTGAGCGTCCAGGCATATTCAAGTTGCTTGGTTCGCCAGATATTGGAGAAGTGGTCGGCATCGGGGCCGGCAGCGGTGCGATAACGCCCGATTGCGGCGTGAACGTCGAACAGCGTGCCATAGGCGTCAAATACAAATACTGTTTGATCAGGCATTGCTGCTTCGCCCACCACTGAGAAGCCTCGTTATTGGTTCGCGTTTGGATACCGCAGTAGCGTCGAGACCGTCAGGCCGCGGATATCATAGACCCGCGCATAAACGACTCCATCTCGCACCACTTCAAGCACGACCGGCGCATTGAGATCGGCGCAGTAAAATTCGTTCAGCATCATTGCGAAGTCAGCACCTTTGGGATCCCAGATCGCGGAGTATCCGGAGCCCAGCCCAACCTCAACGGCCGGATGCGGACCGCACACCGCAACTGTCCAAGGCCGTCCCGGCGGCGTTTCTCCCTTGCTTTCCAGCAGCGCGCGTAACTCGCGCGACGCCTGGGTCATCGACAATCCCCAATAGTCGATCATGTAGAGCGGCCGCGCGCCGGGAACGCCGCCGGCGATGTGATTGAAGTCCGTGTATTCGTAAGGATGTATCCGAACCATATCGATAATCGGCGAGGTAAAACCGGCTAGCAGAACCGCAGCGCTCAAGCCGGCTGCGATCGGGCCGAGTGATCGCAGGCGTTGCGCCATCCACGCCGCGGCAAGTCCGCCCAGCACTGCGAATGGCGGCATCAAGAAAACAAAATGCCGAATGCCGTTGTACATGGCTGGTCGCGCTACGACTGTGACAACGACTGGCAACAGCGCGGCGAGAATGACCGCAAAAAGCGCGGCGCGCCGGCCTGTATTTGCCGTCGAAGAGGTGCCGTCGCCACAAGCACTTTCGACAGCAGCGCCGATCGTTCCACAGAGGCCGAGTGCCAGCATCAGTTCAGGCAGCGTGAGCGCGAGCAGTGTCGGCACATAGCGGCGGGGCATGTCCGGGACCAGGATCAATTGGCCGTCAAACAATTCACGCCACGGCTTTTCGAAAAAGTTGGAGAAATATTCGACTGCATGGAACGGATTGAGCGGTGAAACCACCGCCCATGGCCATACCAGTCCCATGACCAGATAAGCCAGAACCACGGTTGGGATGAAGGGCGTCAGGAATCCGAACCATTCACGCAGCGCCGGCATCACGCCGTTCACGCGAGCCCGGACGACCAGGATAAGCAGAAGCGGCAGCACGGTGTTGATGACCGCGAACCCGCCCATCACGCGCGAGCCGATGGCAAGCCCCATACCGATGCCGTAGAGCGCGATCGTCGCCGGCGTGGCACGTGGATATTCCTCGAACGCACGCACAAGTCCGAGCAGTGCTATGGCCATGGTTACCGCGAAAGGACCGTCCTTTGCGTTCATAAACATTTGGCCGTAATAAAGCGGGCAGGTAACGAGCAACGCGACTGTGATCAAGCCTGCGAACGGGCCGCCGATCCGGCGTCCAAGTCGCCAGGTTACGAACAGGCCGACAATCCCGACCGCGGCGCCGACCAGCCGGCGGGTGTCGAATAGCGCAAACGGAAGTATTTTCGCCGCAAGCGCGGAAAGCAGATCGTACCCGCCGCCGTACATGTAAAGATTGACGAACGACAACGCCCGCTTGTCGGTAAAACCCGACGAATAAAGCGACAACAGGAGATCGCCGTATTGGGAATGGGTGTAATCATCCCAGCCAAGACCAAAATCGCGAAACGTAGTGCCGCGACGACGGCAGTGATCGCAAGGACGGCAATGGCCAGACCGTCCCACAGGCGCGTGCTCGCATATGAGACGGTCAGACGGCATGAAGGGTTTTGCGCTGTGGTGCACGCTTGTCCCGGTCAGAAGTGCCGCCTGCGAATCTCCGAACATCATCCCGCATCCGAGGTGAGGGCAATGCGTCAAAACAGCATCGTGCCGACGATGCCTGAGAGCAAAAAGCGGGACCCAAGGGCCCCGCTTTCACTAAGAGTCGCCGTTGTCTTCGCTTATTTCATCGCCGCTTCGTACATCTCCTCAACGTATTCCCAGTTGATCGAGATTCTCGAAATACGCCTTGAGATAATCGGGCCGGCGGTTGCGGTAGTCGATGTAATAGGAGTGCTCCCAAACGTCGCAGCCGAGAATGGGTTTGGCGCCGTGCACGAGGGGATTTTCGCCATTCGGCGTTTTCATCACGGTGATCTTGCCATCCTTGACGGCAAGCCAGCACCAGCCGGAACCGAATTGGGTCACGCCGGCCTGAGTGAAGTCTTCCTTCAGCTTGGCGAGCGGGCCAACATCCGACGCAAGCTGTTTTTCCAGCTTGCCGGGAAGCTTTTCGCCGCCGCCGCCCTTCTTCATCCATTTCCAGAAAAGGGTGTGGTTGTAGTGCTGCGCGGCATTGTTGAAGAGACCGGGGTTCTTGCCGAACGTGCCTTTGACGACTTCTTCGACCGGCTTGTTTTCCCACTCGGTGCCCTTGGCGAGGTTGTTGCCGGTTGTCACGTAGGCGTTGTGATGCTTGTCGTGATGGAATTCGAGCGTCTCGCGGGACATGTACGGTGCGAGCGCGTCATACGGATAGGGAAGTTCGGGCAGGGTGAATGCCATTAGGTCTACTCCTCAATGTGAAAGCGAACTGCGCGGGTTGTGGTGAAACTGTCGGGCGAGGGGAATGGTTCCTCTAGATTGGCCCAAACTGGGGGTTTGAGCAACGCCCGCCGCACGAGGCACCGCCGTCTCGGGCGCGCGCCCGGATATATGGTTAGCGCGCTAATTTCAGTATGTTCTGCAATGCATTAAGGGTCAAACGTGGGAGCATTTGGCACCCCGTCGCTAAGCCGATTTGGCGATTAATCCTTGCGCCATCGTCATCGTGCGGCCAAAATAGTTACCGAATTGGGGGCCCCGTGCGTCCGGTCGGGGGTGCATTCGTATGTATTTGTCATTGTTGATCGTCTGGGACGGCCATTGTAGCGGCGGGCATTGCTCTCGTCGGCTCTGGCGTTTCGATCCAGGACCACACCTTCGATCCTGGCTGTTATTACACCAGGCGCTGTCGCAGTTGTCGGCGGTCTGATTTTCGTCGGACTGGCGTTTGTACTGCAGCAGCTCAGAAATATCGAAAAGGCGATGGCATCGCGCGACCGGTCATCAGCCCGAGTCCGGTCCGAAACGTCGATAACGCTCGGTGCTTCGCGGGAGAACTGCCCGCCGATCCGGCCATTCCGGTTCCTGCCGAAAGCCGCAGTCGGGCCGGCCGCAGAAGCTGAGCCATCACCGGTTGCGCCCGCTCTTGCGACGCCCGCGGCACAGGAAGCGGAGCGACTGCGGGAAAAATTCCCGAGCCTGTTGCGGCTCGACAATGCTCCGGTTGTTGAAGGATAGCGACGTATCGATTTGTCAAGCCGCCGGTGCGAGGCGACGAAGAGGTTGCCGAGGCCAAAAACGTTGTTGCAGTGCGCCAGGTAAACGGCGCGGCAGTCGGCGCGATCGGTGCCGCGTCTTGACGCGCCATGCGACCGAATGGCGCTTCCGACCGCATCAAAAATTTTGATTCCTTCTGGCCAAAGCGTAAGCGTCCGGGCAATGCAGCGCCCGCCGTGGCGATGCAGACAGCTGTGCCGGAGCGGTCGGCCGGAGTCCGTGCTGCCGATTGAGCGCGCCGAGTGCGAACCTGAGCCGGTTGTAGAGGCCGCCGTAGCGCCAGAGAGCGCCAACGCCGGTCTCAATCCTGAAATCCGGCGTCGTCGATGGCATGGCCTATACGCTCTATTCGGACGGATCGATCGAGGCGCAACTGCCGCAAGGCATACTGCGTTTTGGTTCGATAACCGAATTGCGTAATCACATCGAACAAAGCGCTTAACCGCAGCGCAATTCTGTCTCGCAGTTAAATGAATACAGTATTCAGCCTGCGGCGACTTTGCGCCGCATAAGTACTTTGTTGCGTTTTACTATTATCAGTAGTATAATTTGATTTATAGGCAAGTTAATATCGCTGTCGCTTAATTCGCCGCGCATGAATGCTTGAATAACTCCTGTGCCACGGGCTGTGTCATGAATCGGTCCGGGTAAACGCGATCGCAGCATCACTGCTACTTCCGAGAGATCAAACCGATGATCGACAACTCAGGCGAAAGCAGCCTTCATCGAGCTGACCGCGAACATTGTTTCTGCGTATGTCAGTAATAATTCGGTCCCAACCGCCGATATCCCGGCTTTGATCGGGCAGATCCATTCCGCACTCAAGCGCGTATCGGGAGGGCAGGCGGCCGCGCCCGCCGAGCCGCTCAAGCCAGCCGTTCCTGTCAAACGTTCGATCAATTCCGACTTCCTCATTTGCCTGGAAGACGGGCTTAAATTCAAATCGCTTAAGCGCCATCTGCGCACGCGTTACAACATGACGCCGGATCAATATCGCGAAAAATGGGCTTTGCCGCCCGACTATCCGATGGTGGCGCCGAATTACGCAGCAGCCCGCTCGCAGCTTGCGAAGCAAATGGGGCTTGGCCAGCAGCGCCGCCGGCGGCGCGGATAAGTTATCCTCAGCGCTGCAATACGCCGACAACGCGATTGGCAAAGCTGAGCCGCTCCGCCATTACCGAAACGATGTAACCGAGTAACGCCTGGCTTAAAGCAGGCTGCTCGATCTTGAGTTTCTCATAAGCTTCCGCGGTCAGCTCGTAGAGCACGCTTGGCGCTTCAGCCTGGATCGTGGCGCTGCGCGGCCGATGGGTAATCAGGCCCATCTCGCCAATGGTCGTATGCCGGCCAAGGCTTCGCACGCGCATCGTCCGGCCTTCACCGACGTCGACAATGATGCCGATACGGCCTTCGAGAATGAAATGCATCGAAGTGGCGGGTTCGCCTTGCCAGGCAATGACGTCACCTCCACTTGACTTCGAGCCGCCGGCAAACTTCGGCCAGCCGGTCGGCATAGTCGGCGTCGCCGAGCGCCTCGGCGAGCCAGGCGCGCAGCGACGGCTCATCGGCCGTTGTCGCGCGACATTCTCCTCGATGACTGTTTGCTCGCAGGCTTCGAGCGCATGATCGAGATCAGGCGCGACGGTCATGTCGTCGGTGATAAATCGCGCCGTGCGGAATACTTTCTCCAGCTCCGGCGAAAGATTGACCAGAATGATCCGCGCGTCTCGCGCCGCCATCGCTTGCTTGATCTGCGTAAAGCTGTGCGTTGCCGACGAATCGATGCCGGTCACCAGTCGGAAGTCAAAAATGACAAAACGGCAGTCCGGCTGCCGCGCCAGCATCACTTTGATGTACTGATAAAGACGATTGGCCGAGCCGAAGAACAGATAGCTTTGCAGCGCAATGCCCTGAATCTCGTGTCCGTGCTCGCCCAGCAGAAAGCAGCTCGCGCGGACCGCGATCGAGCGACGAACGAAATTCCGAGCCGTCGAAGGCGAATTTGATCGCGTTTACGCGGCTCGCGCTCAGCGCAAATGTGGCGCAGCCGATGACTATGCCGATCAGCACGCCGGCGATGAAGCCCGAATAGATGATAAGGGCCGCGATTGCGATCAGCGACAGATATTCGAGCGGAAGCAGTCGCCGAGACGAATGCAGCAGCCATTGATAAACGAGATCCGAGCCCAGATAGAACAGCAGACCGGCAAGCACGAATTTCGGCACGTAACCGAGGAACGACGGATCGGCGATCAGTACTGCGGCCGAGATGGCGGCGACCGTCAGTCCCGCCAGGCGGCTGGTCGCAGCCGACGGTGCGAACGAGAATGGAGCGGCTCAATCGAGGTACAACTCACATAGCCGCCGAATGCCGCCGTCACCATATTGGCAACGCCAAGAACTTTGAGATCGCGTTCGATATTGGCTTCGATTCGGGTTGCGATCTCAATGCCGGTCGTATTGAGCAACAGGGTGCTGATGGTCACGAACATCACGGCGAGCACATCGCCGGCAAGAGCGAGGCAAAGCGGCCCAGGGAAATGTGTGGATAGCTGCCAGGTTCCACGGGAGGGTCAATTTGGCGCCCGGCTGAGGATTGAACATCCATCCGCTGGTTTGTGCGGCGGCCAGTGTCCAGCCGCTTGCGAAAACGACGATATGCGCAACCACAAAGGCCGCCAGCAGGACGCCAGGCAATACAAACGGACTCTTTGAACGCCGTAACAGGACATGGAGCGCAATCGCAACCGCTGCTCCTGCGGCGAGCTTCTCCAGGACGCCAGCATCGGCGAATACGCCAAGATTGAAGAGTGCAGGCTTGCGGTCGGAGACCACCTGCATCGCGCCGGTGACCATCAGCCAGCCGGTCGCGCCAAGAAAGCCGCCGATTACCGGATAAGGCAGGAAGCGGATAGCACGCGCCGCATTGGTAAACCCGAGCACGCAAAGCAACAGTCCCGTCAGCGCGGTCGCCAATGACATCGCGATCAGTGCCGGTCCAAGTGCGTCCGCGCTGCCGCTGGCGACCAGCCGCTGCATGACAGTGGCGACCATGCAGCAATAACCACCGAAATAGAACTGTCTGGCCCGGCCACGGCGAACGTCAAGGAACTGCGCAAGGCGACGATCGCGCCGGCGATCAGGGCCGATAGAAAGCTGACGGAGATGCCGTAAGACAGGTAACGGTCGAGCGGGCCGGTAAAAATCAGCGCGGCGTAGGACAGGCAATAAGCGATCGACAGAACGCTGCAGATCGTGCCTGCGAATACGTCTGTCAGTCCTGAGCGCAGGCTGAATTGGGACTGTTTCAACGTGTTACCTATCGGAGAAAACTTCCAGCCACCCGAACGAGCATTACAACACGATCGGGAGGACGGCTAGAACGGGCTGGACAACAGGGTAGTCATGAAACTCGTCGCGAGCGCGGTCGCGGGCGTCGGAGCGGATGCGTTCCATCATCGAGCGAAAGCCGTTGGACCGCTGCGGCGTCAAATGCTCCTTCAAACCGAGCTTTTCGAATAGCGCGACTGCGTCGGTACCCAGGATGTCCCGAGCGGCTTTGCCGGAATAGGTCGCGAATATGATCGCGATCAGGCCGCGGACGATATGTGCATCGCTGTCCCCTTCAAACGTGAGGATTGGGCCGCTTGCGCCATTTGGACGCACGGTCGTATCGAGCCACACCTGACTGGCGCAGCCCTGCACCTTGTTGGCATCGCTGTGCGCCTCCGCCGGAAGTGGCGGCAGTTCACGCCCCAATTCGATCAGGTATCGATACCGATCGTCCCAGTCGTCAAGGACAGAGAAATTTTCGATGATTTCAGCGATGTACGCCATTCGGCCTTCGTCCCGCGTCGCCCTATCTATATAGAGCGTCGCGGCGGACAGATCGACCGTCGGTTTGGAGTTAGGAACCTAGGCCGCGTGTTTTCCGTCTTTGTGCGGCTGTGGTCCGCGCCATGGTGGCAACAAGATCGGCAGGTGTGAGCGTGTTCTGCGAGGCGTTGACCGGGATTTGCGCGGCCTTGGTTATGCTTCCCGTGCGCGAGGACGCGCCGCCTTCGTGCGATGCAAGCTTCTCGGTCAGGAAATCATAAAGCATCTTGGCGCCGGCCTGCGCCCGATATCCGAGCGACACGGCTACTTGCGAGCCGACCGAGCATGCCTCTGGCTGGCGTGTGCAAAAGCCACGCATATCCTGGACGGTAGCGGATGCGGCCGAGATAGCCTCGGAGGCGCCGACAGCGTTCGGCGACTGCACAGGCTGTGAGGAGCCGCTGGGCAGCAGGATCAGCACGACGCTGAGCCAGAATGCCATTCGCAATAGAAAGAACATCGGTCCCGTATCCCCCGCGGCACGACCTGCCGCTCGTGGTTGCAAACTAGCAGGCAGCATTGAAACCTGCGTTCGCGGGACAGCGACGTTTTTGCGCATAATCGAAGAGAATAAGCCGAAAATTTTCACTCAATTGGACAAAATACAATTTACCTAAAATTTGAGCGAATGCGCCCCGCCCGCGGCGTTCCTATGCGGTTTCGTCGCTCCTGAAGGACAGCGATTTTGCGGTGATTTGGAAAGTCTCATCCGCGTCAAACAAATGGCAACCCTTCACGGCAACGGAGGGTTTACTATGATGTCCGAATGCATGGCGGCGGAAGGCGTGTTCTGAACACCGTTCGGTCTGCCGTTTAGCTTTCGCTTAAGCGCCGTCTGACACGATCCCGCGACAGAAAAAAGGGGAGCGCGTCGGCTAAAGCCGCACGTGCACGGGAACGTGGGCCTGTTCGCGCCGATACGCGACTTTGTCGAAACGCTGGTGCACCCTTCCGCGCAACAAGACGCGCTGACGGCGGCACGTCACCGCTCCTTTATCGCGCCGCGGCTCCTTGGCAGCATTGTGGCGCTTGCCTTCTTTCCGATTTACCTGATCGCCCGCGGCACGCCGACGACGATCGAGCTGATGGTGTTCGCCTGGCTCGTCTTCCCCATTCTCACGGCTTACTTTCTGTCCCGTACCGGTCGATACGAGAGCGCCCACGTGCTGTCGTCGCTGGCGCTGACCGGGCTGGTAACCGCGGTCGCCGCAATGACAGGCGGTATTTCATCGTTTGCCGCGATTTGGCTGGTCGTAGTGCCGCTCGAGGCGTCGCTGTCGGCGTCGCGCCGCGTCGTCGCAACGGCTTCGACGCTGGCGCTGAGCTGCCGCCGGGCTTCTGGTCTTCCTCGACGTCGAACAGCTTTTGCCGCCGCAAAGCGCGATCGCGCACTCCTCGCTTGCTGCGCTCGGGATCGTTTCGGCGGCGCTTTATGCCGCTGGCCTTGCCCTCGGCGCCGAGGCGCTGACGCGCACCAGCTTCTGGCTGCTTTATGCCGAAGAAGATCGCTACCGGCTTCTGGCGCGCAACATGACCGACACCATCACGCGGCATGGCCGCGATGGCGCCGTCGTGTTTGTCTCGCCGGCCGGTGAAACGTTGTTCGGCGCGCGCATCTCCGATCTCCGTGGACATGGTCTGTTCGATCGGGTTCACGTCGCCGACCGGCCGGCCTATCTCACCGCGCTAGGCGATGCAGCCGCTTTAGGCGAGGCCCGTTCGGTAGAGTTTCGCGTTCGGCGCGAAGGCGTCGACGCGACACGGGGCGCCGACGGTGGAATTTGTCTGGATCGAGATGCGGTGCCGGCCGCTCAATCACGCCGCGATCGATGCCGGAATGCCGGGTAATCGTGAAGTCGTTGCGGTGTCGCGCGACATCACGTTGCGCAAGCAACAACAACAGGATCTCGAAGAGGCGCGCCTGGAAGCCGAACGCGCCAATGCCGCGAAAAGCCGTTTTCTCGCTACGATGAGCCATGAGCTGCGCACGCCGCTTAACGCCATTATCGGTTTCTCGGAGATGTTGAAAAAAGAAGATGAGCTGCGGCTCGATGCGGCTCGGCGCCAGGAATATGCCGGCGTCATCAACGATTCCGGCAACCACTTGCTGGCAGTCGTCAACGGCATTCTCGACATGTCGAAGATCGAGACTGATAATTTCGAGATCACTCGCGGAGCCGTTTCAAACCGGCACAAGTCGTCGTTGGCTGCTGCGATATGCTCGCGCTGCGGGCGCGAGAGGCGGGCATCACGCTTGAAAAAATCGTCGGCGACAATCTGCCCGAGATCGTTGCTGACAAGCGTGCGCTCAATCAGATTCTGCTGAACCTGATATCGAACGCGATCCGGTTCACCGATCGCGGCGGCAAGGTCACAGTCAGCGCGCGCGCCGAAGCGACGAGGATGACTTTTGTCATCGAAGACAACGGTGTCGGCATCAGCGAAGAAGATTTGGCCAGGGTCGGCGAGCCATATTTCCAGGCGGAGTCGTCCTACGTCCGCCGCCATGGCGGTACTGGATTGGGCCTCTCCATCGTCAAGGGTTTGGTGCGGCTGCACGGTGGCGATCTTTCCATCCGGAGCCGGATCGGCGAGGGGACGCGCATTACGGTGTCTCTGCCGCTCGATTGCGAACGGGCTCGGCCCAGCAAGCCGCGTCGGGCTGAGAGCATAGTTAGCGCGCTCAATGCCGTAAGTCAGGCAGCGAGCAAGGCTGTCGCGTTGCGTGTCGAGAAGGGTGCGTCGCGTGATCGTTCGGTACGCGATGACAGGGCGGTGAAGAAAAGTGCGTGAACGTTGCAAAGATAATCGGGCGTCGAAATGCGCGTGGTTCCGCCACGGCGCTGGCGCTTGGATCGCAGCTATGGACGCGTGTAACCGAACGTCCGGTGGACTCTTTTGCCGTCCTCGGCGCGGCTGCAGCCACGCGTGGTTATCATCGTGAATGCGGTATTCCTGCAATCGGGCGCGAGATCCGCACCGTTCGTTGCTACTCCCGTTCCAGCGCCCTATGGCTGATATTCAGCCGAAGTCCGTTCCGCAGGGCACGCTTAAGCCGGCGGACATGGCGCCGGCGCACACCGCAACGCTTCCGCCGCATCTGCAACAGGCCGCGGCAATTCCATCGCCGGTTCCACTACCGCCCCGCCGCAACGACCCGATAGCGGACTTGATTGGACCGTCACAGCGTATTCAGGCAGTACAGCGCGTATTGTCCGAATACGGCTACGGACAACTCAAGCCGTCCGGTGTGCTCGACGACGCCACCAGCCAGGCGATCGAAAAGTTCGAGCGTGAGCACAAATTGCCGGTCAGCGGCAGGTTTCCGACAAGCTGGTCAGCGGGCTCGCAGCTATGACCGGGCATCCGATCGAATAAAAATTTGCAGCGTTGCCCGGACCGAGTCATATCTCGGTCGATGCGTCTGAAAACCGCGCTTTGGGTTGCCGCATATCTGCGTCGCTGCAATGTCGAGGGCATCGCAGCGGTGGTTCGCCGCCGTGGCGCAGAGGAAGCCGGTGCGGTATTCATTCGTATCGATCGGCTTGATGGAACTTCGGATCTGTTTGGCCCCGCGCCGCAAAGCGAGTTCGATGCCGCCGGGATACCGACCGTGCCTTTGCCCCAAGCCTGAAGGAGCGCCCGGCGCCTGATGCAGCTGTCGAAGCTTATCTCGCGCGCGAGATAAAGTTTGATCCCGATGTCTGGATTGTCGAGGTGGAAGACCGCGCCGGACGCAATTTCCTCAACTTGGTCGGCATGCCGATAGTCTTTAGGAGACGTTGCGGCGTTCGGTCGTACGCGGCGCGATTTGGGGACGGCGCGGAATTGCCGCGGCGGGACGGGCGCGGGTGTCCTGGTCGTCCCAATGCATCGGCTTATGCTTCGCTGCGGATCGTTCCTTGATTTCGAGCGATTGCCAGATAGCGACCATGCCCTCCGCCGCCGGCAAGGTCATTTCGTCGAACAAGGTCGGCGAGCGCCTGCACGCGTTCAACCGAGTGCCCTACCGCCGGATTGGCGAACATCAAGATGCGGTGGAATACGTCTCGCGGAACGCTCAGCGCTTTGATGGCGACCACCATTGGCTCGCCAAAATTGTCGCGGGTGATGCGCCGGGCTTGTTCGTGCGGAATATGCAGCGCAAGCGCGAACTGTTTGGCGAGATCCTCTCGATAGCTGCCCAGGGCCGCCGCTTCGAGGCGCTGTGCCACAGAAGGATCGCGCGTGATCGCGATTTCCCCTGCTGAAAGCGGGGCAACGATGTGGAGGTTGAGCAGGATCAACCGCCGTTCCTCTTCGGTGGAGGCAAAGAACAACGTGTTGAGCTCGTTCGCGGTGATGGCATCGAGCTTGTGCGGAACTTCGTCGGCGACGTTTTGCTCAGTCGGCAGGTTGTCGGCTGAATTCTGTCGGTCTTCAGGCTCGGGCGCTGCGGCAGGCTCTATCGGCGCCATGATTACCGGAGCTTCTGCCGGGGGAGCGGCCTCAACGGGCGCTCGAAGCACCGCATGTCCTCGCAGCGGGGCGGCTATCTCTGGAAAATCCTTAACAAGATATTGCACGACACGAAGTGGCGGTGACAAATGCGGCGCCAGCTTTGCCGCAATGGTTGCTCGTGTCTGAGCGTTAACACCGTCCAGCAGCCGCAACGCGAGTTCGGTGTAATGCCGTTCCTCGTCGGCGGTGTGCTTAAGCTTCTGCACATAGAGGTCGGTGAGGACCCGAATAAGCGTCGGGCGCATATCGACGCCACCACGCAATCCTATTTCGGCCAGACCGTCGAACAAGCTTGGTATTTCCATCGCACGTAACTCGATCGCAACAAGGAGAGCCGACAGCACTTGCTTGTTCCAAGAGCCTAAGTTGTGCGCGTTAGCGGAGCGTTAACCTTGCATGCCGCTTAATCATAGGGACGCCGATTATTCGCGGATCGGGGCAGATCCCTATCGGCCGTCTGAGGAAGTGGTTGGTGGGCACCGTTATCAAATTCCCGGACGAGGGGCGCATCGTCAGGTTCGGCCGTGCGGATGCGCAGGACGAGTCCGCCACCGTCATCATTCTCCCGGTAATTCGGATCGAACGATATGACGATCCTGTCGCCGAGAGTGCTGGTCACAATTCGCCGCCGCCCGAGGCGAGCAAAGGTGGGCGCCGCCGCGCGAGGCGCCGCTAAAGGTCGGCACGCCGATGTTGCCGCGTAGCTGGCTTTCCCGTCGCCCAAAATCCCGGTTCGTCATTTTTGCTGCGTTGGTGGTTTCCGGCTGCAGCAGCATTGGCGATTTTGGCCGGCTGCAATCGCCGCTGGTGAGCGATGACATCCACGCCTGGGTCGGGCAGGAAGCTGCGGCGCATGCCGGCGCTCCGATCTCGGTCAATAATTTCACCGATGACGAGCGTGCGCTACGCGACTTGGCATTCCCGCTGATTGAGCCGCCGTACGATCGAATCCGCTGGGATGCGGTGGTTTACGAATACGGCCAGAAGCGCGAATTTCGGCGCGATCTGTGGACATTCGATACCGCTGCCTACTACGCGCATCTGATGGGTGAATTCCACCGTTCCAGTATCGCGCGCTACAATCAATTGATCGACGATATGCGCAACGACATTGTGCGCATCGATCCGTTTTTCCAGACTGCGCGCCGCGTTATCGATGTCGATCAGCGGCGGCAGAAGAGCATGGAATATGTTGCTGACCTAAGCCCTCCGGAGCGGACGAGCGCCCTGGCGCGGGTCGGCGAGAACAGCTTGACGATTGCCTGGGTGCACCACTCTTTGACCCAGCGTTGCGCCAGTTATCGGTACGCGCTCGAGCATCTGACGGTGGCCGAGCCTGCGCCAGTCGCTGCCGACGCCGAATATGTTCTCACGGAATTGCAGCAACAAATCGAAGCCAACCCAGTCGGCTTGGCGCCGCAATTCGCTCAAGCGCCGGCACGAATCGTCTCGAAATAATTATTGCACGGGCCCGATACGGCATTGAGCGTTGGCGAGCGCGCGTTTTGCCATCGCCATGAGTCCGGGTTCCGGCGCCAGTGCCCGCAATACGATCAGACCTGTTGTGGTCGGCGACTCGATGATGAGCCGATCAGCAGCGGTCACGTCCTCTTCCTCCGGCACCTCCGCATGCTGCTCGGGTGTCATCAGGTCGAGTTCGATGGCGCGGCGGCCGGCGGAACGATCGTCGATCGCATAATAGGCGACGCTGTTGCGGGTATAGAACGTGACCGAGGTATAGGCTTGGCTGAGTGGGACATTCAGCTTGATCGTGCCGGTCGTAAGATCGTAGCGGCATACCGCGGCCGTAAACGCCGGATCCATGAACGGCATGATCGAAGATCCGGCGGTGGGTGCGGGCAACGGCACAACGGCATTGACCTTGGTCAACGGCACCAGCCGAGAATAGGCATCCTGATTTGCCGCCCGCGGCAGCACCAGAACGGTTGCGAGATGCACGATCCCGCCAAGCAGAATTGCGCCGAGCACCCATAACAGGAAGCGGATCATGAGCAGCCCGTCCGTGTGACCGCCGGCATTGGACCTTCCTTGGTAGTGCGGGTCGCAACGCCGATCGGCGTGTCATAAAGCCGCCAGACCAGTACGTAGCGCTCGATGCCGCCGGTCGGCAGCCAATTGCCGGGCCGGGCGCGGGGGGCGACATTGATGACGAACTGGCCGTTGATTTGGCGCACGATTTCTTCGCTGGTGAAACCGTGGCGATCGATAGCGTTCGGAACCAGGCCGCCGTCGATATTGTAAAGCGTCAGCGTCCAATACCGCGCCGCAGGGGTCATTCCGCTGACGGTGAAGGTGCAGCGGCCATCGAAGTTGTTTCCGGCATCATCGGTGCGAGCATAAAAGGCGACGCCGTCCCCTGTACCGATCGGCAGCTCGCCGGTACGCGCGATTGTCGCTCGCGCATAAGGGTCAATGTCTACAGAACCGTTCTTCGGCCAGGCGGTCCAGGCGCCGACGCGGAGTGAGCCGAACGCGACACCGCGGGTCGTCGTCACCCACGTAGCGCCAAGTCCGATGGCGGCCGCGAGAATCAACGTGAAAAATGAACCGAACAGCAGGCGCATCAGTCGCCGCGTGGCATACTGGCGGAGTTGCGATCTGCCGCCGCTACCGTACCAGGCGCCGCCTTATCGACGTCGAGAGCGCCAAGCGTGCCCGACGGGGCTGATTGCGCCGCGAGCGCGTGGTTGGCGTCATCGAGCAACCGCTCGATCCGCACCAAAATGTCGGTACCTTTGCGCGTCAGCAGCGCAGGATGTGGTTCTTCAATGCCTTTGAAGACCGAGTCAGGCATTGGCGGCGCGTGCGTGGGCGGGGGCAGACCGGGCAGCGGCCGCAACTCTATACCCTGGTGTGCATAAGTCATGATGTTGTGCCAGGTCATTGCCGGCAACGTGCCGCCGGTCATGCGCTTGGTGGACGTGTAGTCGTCGTTGCCCATCCACACCGCGCCGGTGAAATTGCCCGTGTAGCCAACGAACCATGCGTCGCGCCATGAATTGGTGGTACCGGTCTTGCCCGCTACCGCCACGCCGTCGAGTTTGGCGCGCTGTCCGGTGCCGTTCTCGACCACCGAGTTCATCATCTTGATCATGTCGAGGGCGACCGATGGTGCGATCACTTGCTGGGGTTTCTGGCCATCGCGGTCGAACCGCCAGATCAGTTGTCCGATTCCATTACGCACTTCCAACGCGGCATGCGGCACGACGGCTTTGCCGAGATTGGGAAATGTCGCATAGGCGACGGCGTGCTGGTAGACATATACTTCGTCCGCGCCGATCGGCAGCGACGGCGTATCTGGAAGCGGCGACTGGATGCCGAAATTACGCGCGGTCTGCACGATCATGGCGCGGCCGAGTTTCGGATTACCGTGACCGAGTTCAATCGAGAGCTTGACTGGAATGACGTTGATCGAATGCGTGATCGCTTCGAGCAGCGTCACCGCACCGGAGTAGCCGCCGGAATAATTGTGCGGGCACCAGTTACCGATACAGACAGGGGAGTCGACCAGTACTGACGTCGGCTTAAAACCGTTCGCCAGCGCGGTGGCGTAGACGTAAGGCTTGAACGAGGAGCCGGGCTGACGCAATGCGTCGGTCGCGCGGTTGAACTGGCTCGCCCCGTAGTCGCGCCCGCCGACCATCGTGCGGATGCCGCCATCCAGATCGGAGATCACGACGGCGGCCTGGCTGGCGCCGTAGTCATGGCCATATTGCCGTAACTCGGTTTCGACCTCGTGGTCAGCGTAATGCTGCAAATTGCTGTCGAGCGCGGTTCTCACCACGAAGAAACGATCGGTCACCGATTTTGGAAACGTGTCGACCAGCTTGCGCATCTCATCGAATGCGTAGTCGAGATAGTAATTCGGAGCGCCTTCCTCGCGGCGATCGATCGGCGTCGCCGGATTGCGCCGGGCGCCGTAAACCTGGCCCTCGGTCATGAAGCCATTGTCGACGAGGTTATCGAGCACAACGTTCGCGCGCGCGCGCGCGGCCGGCAGATTGACCAACGGCGAGAATTTCGTCGGCGCCTTGAACATGCCGGCGAGCATTGCTGCTTCGGACAACGTCACGTCCCGCACCGATTTGCCGAAATAGTATTCCGCCGCGGCGTTGACGCCGAACGCGCCGCCGCCGAGGTAGGCGCGATCAAGATAGAGCTTGAGGATTTCGTTCTTGCTCAGGTGCGATTCCAGCCACAGTGCCAGAAACGCCTCATTGATCTTGCGCTCGATGGTGCGCTCATTGCTCAAGAACAAATTCTTGGCGAGCTGTTGCGTGATGGTCGATCCGCCTTGCACCACGCCGCCGGCCTGCGCGTTGGTAACCAGCGCGCGGAATGTGCCCGTGAAGTCGATGCCAAAGTGCTGGTAGAACCGCCGGTCTTCGGTTGCCAGCGTGGCCTTGACCAGATCATCGGGAATTTCGTCGAGCGGAACCGAATCATTGTGTTTGATGCCGCGGACGCCGATCTCGTTGCCGTAGCGGTCGAGGAAGGTGACGGCGAGTTCGGATTTCTTCAGCCAATCATCGTCCGAGGTCTGTCGCATTGCCGGAATGGCAAGCGTCATCATCAGGATGAGTCCACCGGTACCGAGGCTGGCCATTTCGGATAATGGTTCGACAAGGGTCCAGCGGCGCCAGCCCGCGACATGGAACCGGTCCATTGCCGCGGTGAATCGCTCGTAGAGATCGCGGGCCCATTTGCCCAGCAAGAACACGGCAAAATCGATGCGCGCATCGATGTCGAGCAAGATGCGCTTGAGTTTCGCGAGCCAGCTCTCGCCCGGACGGGGGTACATGTCGGTCAAAGTCGATCGCTCCGGGACCGCGTATCTCGTGGAGAATACGCCATTTGGCTCGCCCAAGGTTTAGCCGAGGCGGACATTGCGGCCAATGCTGTAACTGCCGCAGGGTGAATGGGATTCGGGGGTAAATTTGGCTTATGCATGATGGTGTCTGCACAATCCGTCCGCCTCCGAGTCGATTTTCCCGGAGGCCGCAAAAAGCCGCGGCGGCCGGCAGGCAGACTGGAGCGCTATATGGCAGCCGAAAATGGCCAAAACCGAGATGACCCCGAAGTGCCGTTCTGGCAGCGTAAGTCATTATCGCAAATGACAAATTCGGAGTGGGAAAGCCTCTGTGACGGCTGCGGCAAATGCTGCCTTAATAAGCTCGAGGAAGAGGAAACCGACCGCACCTACTACACCGACGTCGGCTGCCGGCTGCTGGACGGTCAAACCTGCCGCTGCCGCGACTATGGGAACCGCCAGGAACTCGTGGACGACTGTGTGAGGCTGACCCCGCAGTCCTTGAAGTCCATCACCTGGCTGCCGCCGTCTTGCGCCTATGTGCTGCTGTCTGAGGGTAAGGACCTGTACTGGTGGCACCCGCTGGTGTCGGGCGACCCCGAAACGGTCCACACGGCGGGAGTCTCGGTGCGCGGCCGGGTCCGTGACAGCGAGGTGAATGTCCCCGACGCCGACCTTGAGGATTACATCGTCAGCTGGCCGTTGAAACTGCCAAAAAAGGCGCGAACGCGAGGCTGATTGTCCGCAACCAACACCGCGCGTCTGGTCTGCGCCGCAGGTGGTTGCATCGCGCCGCCGCGCAGGCCAAGTGGTGCCGAGAATGACCCGCCAGATTGCTCCCGACGAAGCCCATAGCATTGCTCCCAATGTGGTCGCCGACGAGCGGCCAACCGGGATCCCGAGCACAAATGCAATCGCGGAGTTGAATGCGCCAGAGGCTTCCGCACATGGTGACACGCCGGCTCCGCCGCTGGACCATGCCACCATCCGCGCCATTGTCGCGGGAATTATGCTGGCGATGTTCCTTTCCGCGCTTGAGCAAACGATTGTGGCGCCGGCGCTGCCAGCGATTGGCAAAAGCCTCGGTAATGTCGATGATCTGTCCTGGATCGTTACAGCCTATTTGCTCGCCGCTACCGTGACGACGCCGTTGTTCGGCAAGCTGTCGGATATTTACGGTCGTCGCGCGATACTTCTGGTCGCAATCGGCTTCTTTATTGCAGGCTCGGTCGCTTGCGCCGTCGCACCGACAATTTGGTTTCTGATCGCCGCGCGCGGCCTGCAGGGTATTGGCGGCGGCGGCTTGCTGCCGATTGCGCAGACTATCATCGCCGACCTGGTGTCACCGCGCGAGCGTCCGATCGTGCAGGGGCGCACCTCCGTCATGTTCATGAGCGCCAGCATTCTCGGACCTGTGCTCGGTGGGCTGCTTACTGACCATTTGCATTGGTCGTTCATCTTTTGGATCAATCTGCCGCTTGGCGCGATCGCATTGATCATGACCGAGCGCGCGCTACGCCGTTTGCCGCAGAATCATCGCCCGCATCAGCTCGACGTGATTGGCGCCGCGCTTATGGTCAGCGCCGCGCTGACCCTGATGATGGCGCTGTCCTGGGGTGGCGCTCAGTATGGATGGATTTCGTCGCGCATCCTCGTGCTTCTTGGCTGTTCCGCTGTGCTGTGGGTGTTGTTCGCGTTGCGGCTCCTCACTGCGCGCGAGCCTTTTATTCCGATTGCGATCCTGCACGGCGGCGTAACCACAACGATTACCGTGGCTGCATTTTTTTCGATCGGCACGGTGATCGGTATCACCATCTACACACCGCTTTATTGCCAGAATGTGCTCGGTGCCTCGGCGAGCCTCTCCGGCCTTGCGCTTATTGCGTATATGGGCGGGGCCACTGTTGGTTCGCTGGTTTCTACCCGGATCGTCGTTCGTATGAAACATTACATGAGGATACCGATGGCGGGTCTCGTCCTTGCTGTCATCGTGCTCGCTGTGCTTGCCGCCAATCCGGCAGCGTACACGTTGACTGAGGTCGTTATCCTGATTGCGGTGCTGGGCCTTGGCCTTGGTCCGATGTATCCGGTTTCGACCATTGTGATGCAGAACACCGTCAAGCCGCATCAGCTCGGCACCGCAACCGGTACGCTCAATTTCTTTCGAACTCTCGGCGGCGCACTGATCGTAGCCATATTCGGCGCCATCTTGCTCGGCGGTGTCGGTGATGGTTCGCCGGCTTTGACGATCGACAAGCTGGCCGTTGGACATGGTAATTTGGCGCCTGCGTTCCACTGGGTGTTTATCGCCGCGGCAGTGTGCCTTGGCATTTCATTGCTATGCGTCGCTGCGGTCGAGGAGCGCCCGCTCCACGGCCCGCATCAAGCGGCCGCCGAGCCCGTCTAATATCTGTTGCCGGCATAGCTGACCCGCTCGATATGGCTTGCGCCGGACATGGGGCGGCGCGAACCTTTGCAGGGCTTGTTCCGAGGCGACCGGCGAAACTATGGACCAGATCAGCTCCGCGCAGCCGGCCGCCGAATCTAAGCTTGGCCGGCGGGAAGTCGTCGCCATCATCGGCGGCTTGTCGCTGGCGATGTTTCTTAGCGCACTCAATCAGACCATCGTCGCGACGGCGTTGCCGACGATCGGTCGTTCGTTCAACGATTTCGAAAATCTGTCCTGGGTCATCATCGCCTATCTTTTGACCTCGACGGTGGTCGCGCCGCTTTACGGCAAGCTTTCCGACATTTACGGCCGTCGCGGAATGATGCTGGTGGCGCTCGGCATCTTCATGGCCGGGTCTGCCGCCAGTGCCGCCGCGCCGAACATGCTGATGTTGATCCTCGGCCGGGGCCTGCAAGGCATCGGCGGTGGCGGCATTGTACCGCTCACGCAATCGATCATTGCGGATGCCGTGCCGCCGCGCGAGCGGGGTTACTATCAGGCCTATACCGGTTCGGTCTGGATCGTCGCCGGAGCCGCAGGTCCCGTGCTTGGCGGCTTCATCGCCGAGCATTGGCATTGGTCGGCTATCTTTTGGCTTAACGTGCCGCTCGGGCTTGCTGCCGCGGCGCTGTCGAACCGTCAGCTGAAGCGCGTGCCGGTGCACGAGCGCGCGCACAAAATCGATCTCACCGGTGCGGCACTGATGATCTCGTCTGCGGTTGCATTGTTGTTGGCGCTGACGTGGGGCGGCACACGATACCCATGGCTGTCGCAGCCGATCCTCTTTCTGCTCGTTGTTGCCGCAGCGCTCACGGCGATATTCATCTGGTGGGTATTACGTACACCGGAGCCGTTCCTTCCGGTTGCGGTGCTGAAGAATCCGGTAATGCGCGCCGGTTGCTGTACCACGGCTTGCACTCAAGGCGTTTCAATCGGACTGACGATTTTCGTCCCGCTTTACTACGAACTGGTGCACGGCTTGTCGGCGAGCGATTCCGGCCTCGCGCTCATTCCGATCGTCATGATGACGACGCCTGGATCGTATCTGTCCGGCCGCGCCATGCTGTACTTGGACCATTACAAATGGGCGCCGATCCTGATGTTGAGCATCGCCGCCGTGTCGGTGGCGCTGCTTGTCGTTTACCCGCTGATGCCGGTTTGGGCGGTGGCGCTCATCACCGGATTTGTCGGCATTGGAACCGGCAGCTCCTACCCAACGGTCACGGTATCGATCCAGAATGCGATAGCGCATCGGCAGATTGGCATCGCCATGGGCGCGATGAATTTTTTTCGTGCGCTGACAAGCTCTTTCGTCGTCGCCATTATGGGTGCAATCTTGCTGGCGGAGCTCGGCGCTTCTCCGCAGCGCGGCGGTGCTGCTTCGACGGTATTCATTGCAAGCGCGTCTACCGCGTCTATCGATCAGCTTGGACAAGCGTTCAGTCATATCTTCGCGGTGGCGGTGCTATTTCTCATTCTCGGTATCGGCGGGCTCGTCGCGATGGAGGAGCGTCCGTTGCGCACAACCGTATTGGCCGCGCCCGCGCCACAAGAAGCACGTCAGCCTGCCGAGTAGCGCCGGCTCTTGCGCCGGCTTAAGCTCGCTGAAAATCAGACGGGGAGGATGAGATGGACTGCAAGGTCATTGCGTTTGCCGTAGCGCTTGCTGCTGCCTTCACGTCGAGTATGGCAAAGTCGCAGACAATCATCGACGATTGGTATCAGGCGAAGCTGCCAGCACCGCCGCAGCTCAAGCCGGTTACTCTTACTCCAAGCGAAACCGCGCTATTGGTGATGGACTTCACCGTACAGACCTGCACCCCGGAAAAGCGTAAGCGCTGCGCTGACTCGGTGCCGAAGGTGAAAAAGGTCGTCGAGGAAGCGCGGGCCAAGGGCGCACTCATCATTTATTCCGTTGCAGTGCCCGGTTCGGTACCTGGCGATGTGCTCAAGGAGCTTGCGCCCGCGTCCGGCGAGCAAGTCCTGCCACCGCTCGGTCCGGATAAATTCATCAATAGCGATCTGGAAAAGACGCTCAAAGACAAAGGCATCAAGACGGTGGTGCCGATGGGCACACAGGCGCAGACCTCAGTGCTGCATACAGGCGGGGAGGCGGCACTCCGTGGTTTCAAAGTCATTGTGCCGGTCGATGCGATGTCGTCCGATGAGTTGTTTCCCGAGCTTTATACTGCGTGGCACTTGGCGCACGCCGCACGCATCAGCGATCAGGTCACGCTGACCAGACTCGATATGATCGGCTTCTGATTACTTTGCCGCCGCGTTCTGCAGTGCGTCGATCTCGGCCTGACTGCGCAACGTCATCACCGCAACCTTGCGTGCGCGGAAGTAGGGTATTGCTACCTGCGTATCCTGACCGTCGCGCTCAAGCAGCGAGATGTAGCGCGGCTCAGCGCCACGTGTCGGCAGATCGAACGCGGTCCACGTGCCTGATTTCGGATCGTAGCGCATCACGCGGTCGGCGGTCCAAAGATTGGTCCAGGCGTTGTGATTCTTGTCGACCGTGACGTGATACGGCTGCTGTCCATTGGGCAGCGGAACGTAAGTGACTGCGTGGGTATGCGTATCGATGCGGGCGAGATTCTCGCCCCACGAATTGCCGATCCAGAGGATGTCGGCGTTTTTGTCAGTGCCCATGCGCCGCGGACCTTCGGCCCACGGCAGCGGTGAATTGAAGTCGGGCTGCGCATACGTAGCGTAGTACGCCTTCTCATCATCGCGCAGCAGATCTTCTTGTGCTTTGACCGGCGCAAGCTTGATCTCCGACACCTTGGCATCCTGACCGTTGCCGACGCCGATGGTATCGAGCGCCATCTCCGCCCAATAGCCGTTGCCGTCGCGATCGGATGCGGTGCCGTAGGTGACGCCGACGCCATTCACCGTCTTGTAGGTCATCGACTTGAATTCGGTGAACTTCTCCGCGACTGGATCGAAGCGCAGCGCGCCATCGGGCGCCGACGACCAGATATTACCCTTGCCGTCGTAATCGACGGTCGCAGCACCGCCGGTTTGCGTCATATCGGTTGGCGGCAGATAGACCTGGATTTGTTGCGTCGCCGGATCGAGCCGGCCAAGGCCGCCACGGCCGTTATTGAGGTTGAACCAGAGAGTGCCATGCGGATCACGAGTCATGCCGTGGGTCTGTGCCGCAAGACCGTTGGGGCCCGCAACCTTGAACAGCTTCACCTCGCCGGTCGCGGTATCGACGTGGCCGATCGTGGTGCGTTTGTTGGGAACATTGCAGGTGAACCATAGATTGCCGGTCAGGTCGAGCCAGGCGTCGTGGACGCCCCAGCCGGGGATCATCACCGAGGGTGTGCCAAGCGACCAATCACTGCCGTCGTTTTGCACGAAATCGGCGGGCAGATTGGCGTCGGGATCAAGCGGCATGTCGTATTCCTTGAACATCACGCGCGCCGCTTCACCGGAGGGACGCGGTTCGAGCTTCACGCCGCTTTCATCGGTGTTCGGTCCGCGGGCGCGGGCAAAGTAGGCTGCAAGCTCCTTCTGGTGAAAATCAAGAATGCCGGATGGTTTGCGATCGTCGCCAACGAAACTCCCGCTTGACGCTGACGTTCTTCATGAGTTCGATAATGGCGTTCCAGCCGGCTTCGTCGAAGCGATGCTGCAGCGGATAGCTCGGCGTGTGGCAGCCGGTGCATACGACGCTGGCAATGCGTTTCATGCGCTTGTCTTCGTCGGTTTGCGCGGGAAGCGAGTCGAGCACGAGATTGCCGGGAAGTTGCTTGAAGGTGGCTTCCGGATTGTTCATCGACGCAAGCAAGAAGTCCTGCTTGGCATTGGCGGAAAGGTCGACCGCACCTTTCGCCGTCTGGTAACTCAGCGCCTGGGCCCACACCCGATAGTGACCTGCCGGAAGTGCTGGAAGGAAATAGTTGCCGTTTTCGTCAGTAAACACGGTGGTGGTGATCGTGCCGCCGTCGGGTTTTGCCGACACTGTAACGCCGCTCATCGGCTTGCCGTCCGAGGATTTGATGGCGCCGGAGAGCAGGGCGTCGGCAAATCCGGGCGTTGCGGAGAGTAGGGCGAAGCTTGCTACCAACAGGCTACGTGCGTTGCGCATGGCGTGCTCCGGTTTTCAATCAGCGTCCCGCGACGCATTGGATTTGCTGGGTGCCGGCGAGGCTGTCGTAGCGGGAACTGGAATAGTCTTGATGTACGCGGCGACGGCGGCAATTTCGTCGGGCTTGTATTGATATTTAAAGCCCGGCATGCGCGGTGTGCCGTTGCTAATCACCTCGCTGATCAAGTCGGCCTTGCCGCCGAGCGTATTCATCGACAGCACCGGCGCATACTGCGGGCTGATGATCTGCGGCTTGGTGTGGCAGACGCGGCATGACTGATTGAATATCCGCATGCCGAGCTTTTGCGGTGCGCCGTCTTCAGCGCGGGCAATCACCGAAGGGGAAAGCAGAAGCGGCAAAGTCAATGCCAACACGGCTGCGCGTCGCGGCATTCGGTGTCCTCCCCGTGTCTCTAACTTTGATTTAAGCCTACGACTGGGCGCGGCGGAAGGAAAGACAGTCGGGCAATTGCCCATTGCGATACTTTTGGCAGTTTCGATACGTCGCCGGAGCAGGCACGGCTCGACCTGCCGGGTCTTGCACTGCAAAGAGCATTGACGATACTTGCGGCGGGGAAACACCAATGATCGTAAAATTCGTAATGCGAGCGACATTCGCGGCGACGCTTGTTGCGGCGTTGCCGTTTTCCTCGGCTTCTTATGCGTTCCAGCTCGCGATCAGTCAGTACGGCCGAGTGACGGCGACGTTGCCTTGGGCGGTCGCGATGGAGAAGGGATATTTCGATGAGGCCGGCATTAAGATCGATCAGGTGATCGCCGGCGCCGGCGGCGGTACGACGCTGCGTAACGTGCTCGCCAGCGATATGCCATATGGCGAAGTCGCGACCTCCGCTGCCATTGCCGCAAGCCGCTCCGGCCTCGATATCGTCATCGTAAATTCTGCGAGCAGCCACATCGGCGAAATTGCACTCGTTGCCGATCAGAAATCCGACGTGCACAAGGTCACCGACCTCGCTGGCAAGAAGGTCGGCTATACGGCGCCGAAATCGACCAGTGACGTGCTGCTCCATTTGGCGCTGAAGGAAACGCAGATGACCGACAAGGTCGAGACCGTGGCAACCGGCGGTTTCGGTCCAGGACTGACCGCGCTGATGGCCGGCGCGATCGCCGCGGCGCCGCTGATCGATCCGGTGCTGACGCTCGAGCCGGACAAGTACCGTGTGATCCTGAAATTCGCCGATCTCATTCCGCGCATGACTTGGCTGGTCGGCATCACCACCCGCGAGTTCGCCACGAAGAATCCGGAGCTGCTGCGGAAACTCATCGCCATTCATCGCCGCGGTGCCGAGTACATTTATGCTAACCGCGACGATGCTATGCGCGTCTACGCCAAGGTTTGGCAGCAAGATCCCGCGCAGGTCGCGACTTATTTCCCCAAATATTTCGGCTACGAAGGCGAATGGACGCGAGGCGAATTCGAGAGAGTGGGGCTCGCGAAAATGTCCGAAGGCCTGCAATTGGTTGGCGACGTCGACCAGCCGGTCGATTGGGATAAGCTGATCGACCCGGAATTTCTGCCCAACGATTTGCAGAAGCCGTTGTGAGGGGGCTGCGACTGAGTAAGGTGGGACTAACGCGCGTCGCCGTGGTTGGTGGCGCGGTTGCCGCGCTTGAAATCCTCTGCCGCTCCGGTGTCATCCCGCGCGCCACCATGATTCCGCCGATCGAGATGGTCGCCGCGATGTGGCAGATCCTGCGCAGCGGCCGCGCCAATGGCGACATCGCATTCACCGTGGTCAATTTGTTCGCGGCCGTCGTGCTGTCCGTGGTTGCCGGATTTGGCCTTGGCGCCGTTCTGCACGCGCTGCCACGGGTCCGCCGAGTATGCGAGCCGTTGCTATCGGCCTACTACGCGGTGCCGGTTTTCATCTTCTATCCGCTGCTCATCGTCGCGTTTGGTGTCGGACGGACCGCGCTGATCGTCATGGGCGCGACGTTCGGCGTTGTCGCCATGGTCGTGAATACCATGACGGGGCTTGATCGCGTGCCGAAGGCCATAACAAGAACGGCGGCGGTGATGCGGCTCGACCCGGTCAGGCGGTTGCTGCTATTGCGGCTGCCGGCGGCATCGCCGCATCTGATGACCGGCGTGAAACTGGCGGTGGCCTATTCGGTAATCGGCATCGTCGCGGGAGAATTCATCCTGGCGACGGCAGGCATCGGCAAGCGCATCGCCTTCGGCTACCAGGATTTCGACAACCGCATGATGTACGGCATGTTGCTCCTGCTGCTCGTGCTGGTCGTCGCCGTCAATGGCGCCCTGTCTTATTGGGAGAAGCGGTTGCGTCAACGCTTCGGCCTGCGATGAAGCCCAGGCGGTACGACGGGCTGTTGCTGATTGCGGCGCTGCTCGTCTGCTGGCAGATCGTCAATCTGCGGGTCGGCGCGGATGTCGTATCGTCGCCTGCAGATACAATACGGCGCGCCACGACGTTGCTGCTGACGCGGAATTTCTGGACCGACGCGGCAAGCACCGGTGTGGCTTTCGCTTACGCCTGCCTCATCGGCATTGCCGGCGGCATGGTGCTGGGTCTCGTGCTCGGATTGTCGCGTTTCGCCGCCGACGTTGCCGATCCCATTCTCGGCAGCATCTATTCGATCCCAAAGATCACGCTCTATCCGATCATCCTCCTGCTGTTCGGTTTTAGTCCCGCGGCGAAGATTGCATTCGGCGTGATCCATGGCATTTTTCCCGTTGCCATCTCCACAATGAACGCTGTGCGCAACGTCGCGCCGGTATATCGGCGCACCGCGGAGGCGTTGCGGCTGTCGCCGTCGCATACGATTATGAAGGTGCTGGCGCCGGCTGCCCTGCCTGAAATTTTCGCCGGCGTCCGCATCGGAATCGCGGTCACGCTGCTCGGCATCCTGATCGCTGAACTGTTCGCCTCGTCGTCGGGGATCGGTTATGCGTTGATACGTGCCACCGAGATTCACAACGTCGTGGATACGTCCGCACTGACCTTGTTGCTGTTCCTGTTTGCCGTTGCCATCAACGCGCTGCTGCAATTCTCCGAGCGGCGCATTCGCCATCAGACCTGAACCGAACGTTCACGCTCATGAAAACCAGCGAACAGCGAATCCTCGCCACCCATGTCGGCAGCCTGCCGCGCAGCGAAGCTGTCTTGTCGCTTCTCGAGGCGCGCGAAGGCCGCAAAGAGTTCGATGCCGGCGAGTTCGACCGCACCATGCGGCAAGGCGTGCTCGACATCGTGCGGCACCAGGCCGATATCGGTATCGACGTCGTCAGCGACGGTGAGACCAGCAAGATTAGCTATGCGACTTACGTGCACGACCGCCTCAGTGGCTTTTCCGATGAGGGGACGCCCGGACCGCCCAAGCCGCACCTCGACGTCGCGCCGTTTCCGGAGTTCCGCAAGAGAATGGCGCAGTGGACGGGCGCGCAGCGCTTCAAACGCGTCGCCTGCGTCGGCCCGATTGCCGTGCAGAACCGCGAAACGCTGGCGAGCGACCTCGCCAATATGCGCGCCGCCGTTGATGCCGCGCACCCGACTGAGGCGTTCCTCACGGCGGCGTCCCCCGGTGTGGTCGCGAGTTTCTTGCCGAACCGCTACTACCCGACGCACGAGGCCTATATCGAGGCCATCGCTGCAGCGATGCAGGAGGAATACGCAGCCATCGTCGAGGCCGGTTTCGTCCTTCAGCTCGATTGCCCCGATCTCGCGATGTCGCGACACACCGGTTTTCAGGATATTTCGGAGGCGGACTTCGTTAAGCGCGCGGCGTTTCACGTCGATGTTCTCAATCACGCGCTCGCCAGGGTGCCGGCCAACATGATTCGCATCCACGTGTGCTGGGGTAACTACGAAGGACCGCATAACCACGACATCGATTTTGCCAAGATCGTGAGGGTCGTGCTCGGCGCGAAAGCACAAGGCATCGCGCTGGAAGCTGCCAATCCGCGCCACGCGCATGAATGGGCGGTGTGGAAGGACATCAAGTTGCCCGACGACAAGATCCTGCTTCCGGGCGTGATCGATACCTCGACAAATTATGTCGAGCATCCGTCGCTGGTGGCCGAGCGTATCGTCCGGTTTGCAGACGTCGTCGGCCGCGAGCGCGTTATCGCCAATACCGATTGCGGGTTCGGCACGGCGGCCGGCCACGGTAAGGTCGATCCGGGCATCGTGTATCTCAAGCTCGGCGCGCTCGTTGAGGGAGCGAAGCTGGCCAGTAAGCAGCTATGGGGCCGTTAAGCCCACAACCTTCTGCTTGCGATCTCGGCACCCTCGATCAGCGAACGGAGTTTGGCCCACGCCACATCGGGATGGATTTCGTCGCCCGCACCGGATGTGCCGAAGCCGCAATCGGTGCCGGCAATCACCTGTTCACGCCCGACGACGCTCGCAAATCTGGTTAGACGTTGTGCCACCAGCTCGGGATGCTCGACGAGGTGGACGCAGTGCGACACCGCGCCCGGAATCAAAATCTTGCCGTCTGGCAGCGCGACATCGCGCCACAACTCCCACTCGTGCTCGTGGCGCGGGTTGGCGGCCTCGATGGCATAGGCGCCTGCTCGGATTTTAAGCATTAGATCGACGAAGTGCTTGAGTTCGAAATCGAACACCCGCGGTGCGATGTTGACGCTGTAGCAGGTGTGAAATCGCACACGGTCTTCCGGTATGCCGCGTAGCGCGTGGTTCACGGCTTCGACGCGCAGTGCCATGAATTTGCGGCATTCTTCGATTGAGGCGTTCGGCGTGCGATTGTAATGCGTCGCCATGCGCGGATCGTCGATCTGCAAAATAAATCCTGCATCGACGATGGCCCGGTACTCGACGTGCATGGCGTCGGCTAGCGCCGTTAAATATTCCTCGGCGGTACGGTAAAATTGGTTCTCGTAGTAAAGCTCCAGGTTCGAGGGCGAAATGGCGGTGAGGAAAGCCTCTTCAGCTTTGACGCCATCCAGCGCGGCTTTCAGATTGTCGATATCTGCGCGCAATTCTTGCTGGCCGACATAGGCGATCGGGCCGGTGCAGACCCAAGCCTTCGGCCGCACCGTGCGTTTGGCGACAATGGCGGATGATCGGCCCGCCAACATGACCTTCATGTCTTCGTAGGCGGCTGGGAAGGCGAGCGAGTCGCGGGTGGCGCCGCGGAAACGCACAGGGCTGTCGATTTCCTCCAGACCGGAGAGCCTGGTCCGCGCATACGCCATCCAGCTCACCTTGCTGTGCTCGCCGTCATTGATCACGTCGAGGCCGGTCTCGGTCTGGCGCTGTGCCACCTCTCGCACCGCGCGGCTGACGCGTTTGTCGAGCGCGTGCACTTCGAATGTCCGGCCCAGTTCCTTGGCGTTGAGGGCTTCGACAAGGTCTGGCGGCCGCGGCAAGCTGCCGGTATGTGTCGTGAGAATTCTGCGCTCGCTCCGCTTCATGGCCGCCGCTTCCTATCCTGGACCTTATCGTGTTTACGGCGCCAGCGGCGAGCCGAGCCGCTGCGCCGCATCGACGATCCAAGTCCGATAGCGCGACAGCGGCGTGACGCCGGTCAGTCCGCCGCAGCCGTCTTGGAGCTTTGGCCCAGTTGACCAGCTCACGACGCCGATAATCACGTTGCGGCCATCCTTGTCACGAAATACCGGGGCGCCGAGAATCGCCGGCGCAGGCGCCGAGGCCCGGGCTATCGTCTTTAGTCTTTGGGTCGACCAGCCGGATTTGCAACGTGCCGGGTTGGCCGGTGGCGACCAATGTCGCCGCTCGCAAAGTGCCGGCGGTGCGGCCATCGCCGCGCACGGTGACTCCATAACCGGCAACCACGAAAGCGTCGCCGACGGCAACCGGCTCTTCTTCGGCGCCAAGCGGCACCGCCGGAATCTTGTCAGGTAGCGGTTCGGTAAGCTTGAGCAGCGCAACGTCGGCGGTAGCAAGATGGCCGAACAATCGCTTCAGATCGAATTGCGGATTGCGCTCGATACGCGCGATATCCTTCAGCAGAGGGTGTTCACTTGGCGCGCCGAGCAGAAACTTGTATTCCGATCCCGGTAACACGCAGTGCGATGCTGTAAGCAACAGGTCGTGCGCGATAGCGGTCGACGTGCAAACGGTGCCGCCATCGCCGAGGATCATGAGTACTGAGCGGCCAGGGCCGTCCGTCGCCGCTGGAGCGCCGCCGACCACGGCGCGCGCCGGCGTCAGCAGGAGCACTGCTAAAGCGAGGGCTGCGTGCCGGTAGACTTTCATGAAATTATTTCAAACACGTTGCAGCCCATAACACAAAACAGGCGTGGTACCATCGGCTAAAGTCTGCATTACCCGTTGTTGCGGTATTGGGTGGCGTCGGCACTGTTATTGTCGCCTTGTTGTGGATGAAGCTGTTTCCGACGCTCCGCGACGTTGAGCGGCTGGAGTAACAGCGGCTGCCGGCTTTTGCCTGGAGGTTTGGATGGACGTGCGCGACGCAGTCGCCAGCCGGTATTCCTGCCGAGCTTTTTTGCCAACACCGGTTGCCGAGGCAATCGTGCGCGAGATCATCGAACGTGCGGCGCGGGCACCGTCAGGCGGCAATCTTCAAGCTTGGCGCATCTACGCGATCGCCGGGGCGCGTGTGGAAGAACTGAAGGCGTTGCTTTCGCCCCGGACGGGCGAACTGCCGAAAGGGGAGGGCGGCGAGTATCAAATTTTTCCAACTGATCTGAAAGAACCCTATCGTAGCCGGCGTTTCGGCGTCGGCGAACTGCTCTATCGATCGATCGGCGTGCCCCGGGAAGATCGCCCGGCACGTTACCGGCAATACGCCCGGAACTTTCAGTTCTTCGGCGCACCGGTCGGGCTGTTTTTCGCAATCGACAAAACCATGCTGCCGGCGCAATGGGCTGACATCGGCGGCCTTATCCAGACCGTCATGGTGCTTGCCCGCGCTTATGGGCTTCACACCTGCCCGCAGGAAGCGTGGATCACCTGGCAACGCACCATGCGTGCTTTTCTGGAACTGCCGGACGAATTGGTGCTGTTTTGCGGCATGGCGCTTGGCTACGCGGACACCACGGCGCCGATCAATTCTTGGCGTTCGCCGCGTCAGACGCTGGATAATTTTGCAACCTTTTCAGGGTTTTAGGCCAGATCCACCCTAAAACGCCCGTTCAGGCTCAGTTCAGTAGCGGGCGCGTAGGGTCGCGTATGCGCCGCGCTTTTCGATTCGCATTTCCCGCGCTGGTGCTCTGCGCGCTCACTCCCGCGCGCGGAGAAGACGCCGCGCGTCCGGCTGCAGCTGATGCCGAAGCGGTCCATTGTCTCGACCAGAAAGAGCGACGCGCGGAGAGCGAGTCCGGGCGTCTCGTCCGCCTTGATGCCGCCATGCGCGTCGCGCGTAACCGTATGCCCGGCACGGTGGTGCGAGCGCGGCTTTGCCGTTCGGGGACAGTTTGGTCTACTTGCTGACAGTCTTGGCCCACGATGGCAAAGTGGGCCGGCTGACCGTCGATGCCGTGAAGGGCACGCTGGTCGGCGGTCTCTAAGCGGAGTTCCCTGTGCGCCTTCTTGTTGTCGAGGATGATCCCGATCTCAATCGGCAGCTCGCTACCGCGCTGACCGATGCTGGCTATGTCGTTGATCGCGCTTTCGACGGCGAAGAGGGGCATTATCTCGGCGAGAGCGAGCCCTACGACGCCGTTATTCTGGACATCGGGCTGCCGAAGATGGATGGCATTTCGGTGCTTGAATCCTGGCGCCGCACTGGCCGCGCCATGCCGGTCCTTATACTCACCGCGCGTGATCGCTGGAGCGACAAGGTGCAGGGCTTCGATGCCGGCGCCGACGATTATGTGGCGAAGCCATTCCATCTTGAGGAAGTGCTGGCGCGGGTGCGTGCGCTGTTGCGCCGCTCCGCCGGTCACGCCAAGAGCGAATTCACTTGCGGGCCGGTCCGGCTTGATACCCGCACCGGCCGCGTCGCGGTGGATGGCAACCCGGTGAAGCTGACCTCACATGAATACCGGCTATTGTCTTATCTGATGCATCACACCGGCCGGGTGGTTTCGCGAACCGAACTCGTCGAGCATCTTTACGATCAGGATTTCGACCGCGACTCCAACACCATCGAAGTATTTGTCGGGCGAATCCGCAAAAAACTCGGCGTCGACGTGATCCAGACGGTGCGCGGTCTCGGCTATCTGCTCACGCCGCCCGATGCGCGTTAATTCGCTAGCGCTCCGTCTCTTTATCTGGGCGACCGGCTTGACGGTGGTGATCCTCATCATCACCGGCATCGCGCTGTCGACGCTTTACCGTCACGCCGTGGAACGCGCCTTTGACCGCCGGCTCGACGTTTACCTGCGCACGTTGGTCGCCGATGTCGCGTCACCGGAGGAGGGAAGCGATAAATTCCCTCAATCGATCGGCGAGCCGCTATTCGAATTGCCGTTGTCGGGTTGGTACTGGCAGGTGACGCGGCTTGATACCAAAAAGCCGGATGTGCATTCGTCGCGGTCGCTATGGGATTCCGCCTTGCCGCGATTGTCTAATGATGGCTCGGCGGCGCCGGCCGATGCGCGCGAAGGTTACTCCGAGGGGCCTGAAGACCAGAACTTGCGCATCGTCGAGCGCAACATCGATCTCGGCGATGACGGCAAGTATCTCATCTCGGTGGCCGGCGACGCCTCGGAGATCGATGAGGAAACCAGAAGCTTCGACCGCGCTATCGGCGCGACCTTCCTCGCGCTCACAGTTGCGCTGCTGTTGACCACAGCGTTGCAAGTGCGGTTCGGCTTGGCGCCGCTTAAGCGCATCTCGGCGAGTTTCGCGGCCATCCGCTCCGGCCGCGCCGAGCGGCTTGAAGGCGAATTTCCGGTCGAGATTGCGCCACTCGCCCGGGAAACCAATGCGCTGCTTGAGGCAAATCGCGAGATTGTCGAGCGGGCGCGAACCCACGTCGGCAATTTGGCGCATGCGCTGAAGACCCCGCTGTCAGTCATCGTCAACGAGGCGACGACCCGCGGCAACGATCCGCTTGCTCACAAGGTGCTGGAGCAGACGGATATCATGCGCGACCAGGTGGCGCGCCAGCTTGAGCGTGCGCGGCTCGCGGCACGTTCGACTGTGATCCATTCGCTGATCGACGTGCCGCCGGTCGTCACTGCGCTCGCCCGTACCATGGAAAAGCTGCACCGCGAGCGCGACATCGCTATTGATGTCGATGTTCCGGCCCAGGCGAGCTTTCGCGGCGAGCAGCAAGATCTCGAAGAGATGATCGGCAATCTTGTCGATAACGCCTGCAAGTGGGCGCAGTCGCGGGTCGCTATTGAAGTGATCGCCGATCGCCCCGCATCGGCAGTGCATGACAGAGACCTGAACGGCGATAGCGCCGCCAAATCCCGCGTCCGCATTATTGTCGATGACGACGGGCCCGGCCTGTCGCCCGCCGAGCGGGAGCAGGTGGCGCTGCGCGGCCAGCGGCTCGACGAAACCAAGCCCGGCTCCGGCCTTGGCCTGTCGATCGTCGTGGAACTTGCAAAACTCTACGGCGGTGGTCTCACGCTCGGCACAGCGCCGATTGGCGGGCTCCGCACGGAACTCGCGTTGCCGGGCGGTTAGCCTCTCAAGCGGCGTGTCAGTTCTGCAATTCGCGGTTCAGCGCAACGATATCGTTGTACTCTGACTCAAGTCGGGCACGTGCCCTGTTAGGTTCTTCGTATTGACCGAACAGGCCGATGGCCTCGATCTTGCTGATAAACGATGGGTCTTTCGCGGCTTTTGCTAAGTCCTGCACCAGCACAGTTTGCACCCCGTCAGACAATCCGCGGGGCGCGTAGAGGCCCATAATCAGGTTGAGGCCGCTCACCCCGATGCCCTTCTCGGCAAAGGTTGGTACGTCGAGTAGCTTCGGCAGCCTGTTCGGCGCGGTCGTCACCAAAGCGCGCAGCTTTTTGCTCTCGAACATCGCTGCGCCGGTGGTGTAAGGCACCATGCCGATATCGACCTGCTTGCCGAGAATGGCGGTGGTGAGCTGCGCGCCGCCCGGAAACGGCACGGCGACCATGTTCAGTTTAAAGTGATGCGCCATCGCTTGCATGCTGAGCGACGATACGGTGCCGACACCCGCCGACGCGTAGTTAAGCTTGCCCGGATTGGCGTGCACATAGGCGACGATGTCGTCGAGGGTTTGCCACGGCGCGTCGGCGCTGACCGCGAGGACGCTGACATCGGTGGCGTAATTCCCGAGCAGGCTGAAGTCATCGAGCGTGAACGGCACGCTGGTTCCTGAAATCCGCGTGATCGTGAAAATCGAATTGACGCCCTGGCCGATGGTGTAGCCGTTGGGTTCGGCGGTCGCCACGTCGTGCATGCCCAACGTCCCACTCGCGCCGGGCTTGTTAAGCAGGACGACCGGTTGTCCCAGCGCCGCAGATAACGACGGCTCGATCAGGCGCACGGCGGTATCGACCGGGCCGCCGGGGGTCGCCGGTACGATCAGTTGCACCGGGCGGGATGGAAACTGGTCCTGCGCCAATGCGCTCGTGGCGACGGTAATCGCCAACATGCGACGCCTGCCAGAGCGAGCAAAACCCGTTTCATCAACACCTCCTGACAACGCCGGTATGCGTGTGTCATACCACGGCATCACAGGACGCCAATCGTGGCGGGGAGACAAGATGCGCGTTGTCACGCTTGAAGAACATTTCAGCCTGCTGCTGCCCGGCAGCCATAACACCGCGGCATCGTCGCACGCCGCGGGTAGTGTTCCAGACGTCGTTGCCAACGCCGCCGACAAGATGATCGACATCGTTGGCGACCGGCTCGCCGATATGGATCGCAACGGCATTACGGTGCAGGTGCTGTCGAAAGCGGGCGTTCATATCACGCCGAGCGCGGATCAGTTTGAGGGCCAGGAAGCCGTCGAGTTTGCGAAAAAATTCAATGACGGGTTTGCGCGGAAGATCGCCGAGCGGCCGGATCGCTTTGCTGCGCTTGCGCATCTTGCGGCTAGTGTACCAGAGGCCGCTGCCGATGAGCTTGAGCGCACTGTCACCGAGTACGGTTTCAAGGGAACGCTAATCAGCGGCACAATTCGCGGTGCTTTCCTCGACGATCCGAAATTTGCGCCGCTGCTGGCGCGCGCCGAGAAGCTCGGCGTGCCGATCTACATTCATCCCGGCATGCCGCCGGCCGACGTGCGCAAGGCTTATTACGAGGGTTTTTCAAAGAATATTAATTTCGGTCTCTCGACCTTCGCTTGGGGTTGGCACTACGAGGTCGCCGTGCACGTCATGCGGCTTGCGGTGTCGGGCACGATGGATAAGTACCCAATGCTCAATTTCATCATTGGGCATATGGGGGAGGGTCTGCCGGCGATGCTGGCGCGTTGCGAGCACCAATTCGGTAAGGACCTTTCATTCCTGTCGCGGCCACTGTCGAAAACCATTACGGATCAGGTCTACATCACCTCCGCTGGCTTTTTCACTAATCCGCCGTTCGTCGCGGCACTGGAAACATTCGGCATCGACCGCCTGATGTTCTCGGTCGATTATCCATATGCCAGCAACGCCGACGGACGCGCGTTTCTGGACAATGTGCCGCTGTCGCCGGGCGACCGCGAAAAATTCGCCCACGGCAATGCCGACAGGTTGTTGAAGCTGAACGCTTAGGCGCAGCCCGCGTCGCGGGCCTATCCCCATAACTCTTTCGACGCGATGCGGGCGCCGTCGGACAGCGCTTGGAACTTCGCCCACACGATCGAGGGATGAACTTCCTTGGAGCCGGCGAAGGTGGCGAAGCCGCAGTCTGAGCCGGCAATTACGTTTTCGCGTCCAACCACGTTGGCGTAACGCACGATACGTTCGGCGACCAGCTCAGGATGTTCGACCAGAATGGTCGAGTGCGAGATAACGCCGGGGATCAGGATTTTACCGTCCGGCAACTTCACATTTTTCCAGACCTTCCATTCGTGCTCGTGGCGCGGATTGGCCGCTTCAAATGAATAGGCGCCCGCACGGATTTTCAGAATAATATCGACGATATCTTTCAGTTCCATATCGTGGACACGCGGGCCCATGTTGATGCCGTAGCAGGTATGAAAGCGGATTTTTTCCTGCGAGATGTCACGCAGCGCATAATTGAGCGCTTCGACCCGTACTTCCGCCCATTTGCGGCAATCGGCAATGCTCGCTTCCGGGTGGATGATGTAATAGGTGACAAGCCGAGGGTCGTCGATTTGCACCAACAGTCCTGCGTCAACGATCGCCTTGTACTCTTCGCGCATCGCGTCGGCGACGGCGAAAATATATTCCTCGGTTGACTTGTAATATGCATTCTTCTGCCAATCCTCGATGTTTGACGGCGAAATCGCCGGCATAAACGTTTCCTCGACATTTGCACCCTTTAGGGCTGTTTTGAAATTATCGATGTCACGTTGCAGCCGGGCGTGGCCTTTGTAGGTAATCGGCCCGGTGCAGATCATATGGGTCTGAGTCGAAGAGGCATGAAGCTGCGAATAAAATTCCGGAAATGAGAGGCCTTCGCGTGTCTTGGACCACTGATTGCGTGGAGCTGGATTAGGATTGATTTCGTAGCCGCCAAGTCGCTCGTTGATGTAGCTGACGAAGCTCGGCTTGCCGTATTCGCCGTCGTCGATCACATCGATGCCAAGGTCGGTTTGTTTGCGAACGACTTCGCTCACTGCCGTAGTCAGCCGTTTTGCCGCTTCGACCGAGTCAAAAGCCTTTGGACCGTCGCGCTCGATCATAGCCAGCACGTCAGGCGGCCGCGGCAGGCTTCCGGCATGGGTGGTGAGAATGCGGTCGGTGCTGTGCTTCATGGCCTGTTTCATTCGAGTGTGACGTGCGCCGAGGTAATGACGTTCTTCCAGCGCGTGACCTCTTCCTGGAAATACGCCGCGGTCGCTTGCGGAGTCCCGCCGACAGGCTCCGCGTAAAGATCGGCGAAGCGTTTTTGGACGCCGGGATCGTGCAGCGCTTCGTTCACGCTGGCGCTGATCTTTTCGACGATTGGTGCGGGCGTTCCAGGCGGCGCGGCGAGTGCGTAAAAGGTTACTGCTGCGAAGCCTGGCAGCGTCTCGGCGATAGTTGGCACGTCCGGCATGCTCGCTACGCGCTGCGGCGAGGCGACCCCAATGATCTTGAGCCGGCCTGCTTTCACGAGCTGCATCGACACGCCGATATTGTCGAACATGCAATCGACGCTGCCGGCGACAAGATCGTTCAGCGCGGGTGCCGAGCCGCGATAAGGCACGTTCTGCAATTTCACGTGCGCCATTAGCTGAAATAACTCGGAAGTAAGGTGCGAAGTGGTGCCATTGCCCTGCGTCGCGTCGGTCAGTTTGCCGTCGTTAGCTTTGGCATACGCAACAAAGTCTTTGACGGTGTTGGCTGAGATTTTATTGGGATTGACCACCAGGGCATTCGGCACGCGTCCCATGACCGTAATGGGAACGAATTTCAGTGGATCGAAGTCGAGATGCGGGTAGAGGTTTTGATTGATGACCAACGGTCCAGGTGGCGTTGCGAGGAGCGTGTAACCATCGGGGTCGGCTTGGGCGGCGACCTCCGCACCAATGTTGCCGCCCGCGCCAGTGCGATTGTCGATGATCACCGACTGCCCCCACTTCCGCGACAGCCAATCAGTAAGAATGCGCGGCATAACGTCGGCGGTGCCTCCGGCCGGGTAGGGCACAACAATTCTCACAGTTCGGGCCGGATATTCTTGCGCTTGGACATTGTCTGCGATCATTGCGCCGAACATCAGCGCCGTGAGTCCCCATACGAGATGCCGGACAAACGCAGCGCAATTTCTTGATTTCATGCTGGGCTCTTTGGGAAGTAGTCGCGATGGAACTTAGCTAAACGCAAAATCAGCCGCTAGTGCACGAGGCGGTATCCCACGCGCTTGCGGCACCGTTACGCGGGTACCTGGAAGCGTGAACGAAGTTTTGCCCCAATGGCCCCTTCTGGTCTTAGCTGGGTCGAAAAGTGGGACAAAATTGGCGATGGCGACTGCTCGTTTTCTGACGATTGCGCTTGCCGCGATGGTTATCGCGGGCTGCTCGGCAAATTCCGGTCCCAAGGAAGTAGGCGGCACGGTCGCGGGTGCTGCGGCTGGCGGGGTGATCGGCAACGCGATTGGTGGCGCTACCGGCAATCGGTTGGCCGGAACGATGATCGGTGCGGCGTTCGGTGGGTTACTCGGCAACCGGATTGGTGCGGCGCTGGATGATGAGGATAGGCGGCGGGCCTATGCCGCTCAGGTTCAGGCCCTGGAGGCAGGGCCATCTGGTGCCCCCGTCGCCTGGCGCAACCCGGACTCGGGCCGCTACGGCAACGTGGTTCCAGGACCGGCCTATCAGGCCAATGGCGCCAGCTGCCGGCCTTTCACGGACACGATCTATATCGACGGCACCCCGCAGGTCGAGCGGGGAACCGCTTGCCGAAACCCTGACGGCACCTGGACGGCAGTCGATTGACTTCAAAACCCGGGCTTATCATCTTGAAATTTCGGGATTTTGCGTAACTCCTTCTTAAGCCGCCCGCTAGTAAAACATTAACGGTATTGGTTGGCCGAGGGCGTGCGATGACGAGCGACGGGCAACCCGTCGAACGGCTGCGGGAATTTCTCCGGACTCTGAAGCCGGAAGCGCGTTCGATGCTCGTCCAGGAGCTCGAGCGCGGGATACTGCGTGGCGACAGCGATCCCGGCAATCAATTTGTGCTTGAAGAGCTTCGCCGCACGGTTCGCGCAGAGGCGCGGCCGATACCGCGGATCGGCGATGCAGCGCGATTGTTCTTCGCACCTTTTGAGCCTTTCTTGTTTGACGGCCCGGCCGATCACAAGCGCATTGGCCGTCTCGCGAGAGTCTCTCTCGATCCGATCTGGCACTGGATCGGTCGCGACCTGATTCCAGCCGAAGCCAAAGCGCTCGGCGAAGACATCGATCGCGCACTGCTCGTAGACGACGGGTCCAAGGCCGACGGGCTGGTCCGCGCATTGCATGATCGCGCCCAGCAGAAAATGCGGGAATCCCTTGCGGCAATCGGCAACGATGAGCGGGCGCAGCGCCGCTTCGCTATTCAGGTAGGCACGCCGCGCCCAATGGAAGATATCGCAACATTGTGCCAGATCATCGAGGTCCGCGATGTGCTGGCTGATCTTGCCAAGCGGATCCCGACGAGCATTCGCGCCTTTGAGCGCGAGATCGTCGATCAAATTAAAACTCTGATCGATACCGTTTCGTCGGCGAAGAATCTGGGCGCCGCGGCAGTGCGCAAGAACGAGGTGATCCGTTTCGGACTGATCTTGCTGATGAACCGCTTGGCGGTGCCATGGCAGGTCATTCGTCTTGCGACCCGCGCGGCGGAAAGTGACGAGCCAGCGCGCATCGGGGAAACGCCCTATGCCGTTGCTGTCAATCTTGCCATCGGAGAGGTCGAGGCCACAATCGACGACCTTCGAACGGAATTCAAGGCTGGCCGTCCGGTAATGTCGATGCTCAAGAGCATCCACGATGCGGCCCGCGGACTGCGCACCGAAATCGACTTATCGGGAGACTCGGTCTGGAGCCGTCAAGTTGCGGCAGTCCGTGCCGAAGTCTCAAACCTCCTCAAATCCGAAATTGACTCGACACCGGGCCGTGTTCGCCGTCTGCTTCGTCCGCGGCCGGCCAATGAGATAGCTCCCCGCTCGACAATCGATGCTGGCGATCTTGGTGAGGTTGAGGCGCGGGTCGAGTTTGTCAGTGCTTGCCGCAATTACGCAGGCGAACTGGCGTTGAGCGAGGTTACGCTTCGCTCCTATTCGGAACTTACGCAATATCTGGAGACCAGCGCCAAGATTCTGCTCGATACGCTTCGCCATGCCGGCAACGCCGATCGGTCGTTCCGGCAATCACAGGTTGACGCTGCGATCCGCCTTTGCCGCACTGTCTTTGGCAATGATTATGCCGCAACCTTGGCCAAGGCTGCCGACGTAGCGGCTCACGCTGCGATCACCGAGAAAAAGCCGGCGGCGCACGCATAATCGGCGGGGTACCCAGTGCGCAATTGCCGCGCGGAGGCTCCCATTGCGGCCGTAATCGGGCCGTGATGTAACGGCGCGCGAACAACGGCGGCCGGCAACCGCCTAAAGTAGTTGATAATGACGCTTTGGATCATTCTTGCGGTAATGACGGCGGCGGCGATGCTTGCAGTGCTGTGGCCGCTTGGACGAAAAGCGGCAAATTTGCCGGCTGGTGGCAACGATCTCTTAGTCTATCAAGACCAGCTGGAAGAGATTGGCCGCGACCGTAATGCCGGCCTGATTGGTTCGGCCGAGGCGGAGGCTGCACGTGTGGAGGTGTCGCGCCGGCTCCTGGCCGCCGCCGATACGCGCGTTGGCCCGGAGATCGCCACGCAGGGTTCGGCGCAGCGAATGCGGCACCGCCGGATGGCCGCGATCCTCGGGCTGATTGCTATTCTGGTTCTGCCGCTCGGCCTCTATCTCGATCTCGGCTCACCCAACGTACCGGGTCAGCCCGCGTTTGCCCGCAGCAATCCTTCGCCAAACGGCCAGTCGATCGAGAGCCTGGTCAGCCAAGTCGAAGCCCACCTTGCAAAAAATCCCAACGACGGAGCTGGCTGGGAAGTGATCGCGCCGGTTTATCTGCGGCTTGGCCGGTACGATGACGCTGTTGCGGCGTGGCGCCGCGCGACGGCGCTCAACGGCGAGAACGCGACTCGTGATTCTGGATTAGGCGAGGCACTGGTCGGTACGGCAAACGGCGTGGTGACCGACGAAGCCAAGCAGGCTTTCAGTAAAGCAATTGCGCGCGATCCCAAGGAATCCAAGGCGCGTTATTTCCTCGGCCTCGCCGACGAGCAGGACGGCAATCGCGAGGGTGCTGCGGCACGTTGGCGGGCTATGTTGGAAGATGCGCCGGCCGGTGCGCCATGGATCGGATTTGTCCGCGCTGCGCTGGGCCGTGTTACCGGCGAGCCGGTGCCGCCTGCCGCCGGTCCAAGCGATGCCGACGTCGCTGCCGCGAAAGGCATGTTGGACGAGCAGCGGAACGCTATGATCCACGGTATGGTGGCGCAACTTGCTGACCGCCTGCGCGCCAATGGCGATGATGTGGACGGATGGCTTCGTCTGGTCCGCGCCTATGTCGTGCTCGGCGACCGCGATAAGGCCAAAGGCGCTGCTGATGACGCGCGTCATGCACTGTCGAGCCGACCCGATGATATCAAGCGGGTCGACGATCTCGCCAAGGGTTTGGGTCTGGAAGGTTGATTGGAATGGCGCTGCAGGGACATCCGGAATGACACGCAAGCAGCGACGTCTCGTCCTGATCGGCGCTGGCGTAGGCGTGCTCGCCGTCGCGGTCGGGCTGATGCTCAATGCATTTCGTGACTCAATCGTGTTCTTTAATTCGCCGAGCGACGTCGCCGAGAAGCACGTCGAACCCGGCACTCGTATCCGGCTTGGCGGTCTGGTGAAGGACGGCAGTATCGTGCACTCGCGCGATTTGCGCGTCCGCTTCGCGGTGACCGACGGAAACAGTGAAATCCCGGTGACGTATCAGGGTGTGTTGCCTGATCTGTTCCGGGAAGGGCAGGGCGTCATCGCCGAAGGCGCGCTGGACGGCGCCGGCGTGTTCGATGCCGATACCATCCTTGCCAAGCATGACGAAACTTATATGCCGAAAGAGGTCGCCGACGCCTTGAAGAAGTCGGGACATTGGAAAGATGATTACGCGCAACGCGCGGCGATGCCGGTCGGCGGAGTAACCAAGTGATCCCGGAACTCGGCCAATACGCTTTGATGCTCGCTTTGGGGCTCGCCTTGATCCAGGCCACGATGCCGATTGTGGGCGCGCGCACCAATGACGCTGTTCTCATGAGTATGGCGTCGCCGTTGGCGGTCGCGCATTTCATTTTCGTCGCCATTGCATTTTGCGCGTTGGGGGAATGTTACGTCGCGTCCGATTTCTCGGTGCTTAATGTCTATGAGAATTCGAATTCGGCGATGCCGTTGATCTATCGGCTCACCAGCATCTGGGGCAATCACGAAGGCTCGATGATGCTGTGGGTGTCGATCCTCGCCTTCTTCGGCGCGCTGGTGGCGGTGTTCGGCACCAATCTGCCATTGACCTTGAAGGCGAATGCGCTGGCCGTGCAGGCCTGGATTGCCGCCGCGTTTCATCTTTTTATCCTGACGACTTCCAACCCGTTCCTGCGCATTCCTGATGCGCCGTTCGAGGGCCGCGATCTCAACCCGATTTTGCAGGATCCCGGCCTCGCGTTTCATCCGCCGATGCTCTACCTCGGCTATGTCGGTTTCTCGATCGCGTTCTCATTCGCGATTGCGGCGTTGCTTGAGGGGCGGATCGATGCGGCCTGGGCCCGTTGGGTGCGGCCTTGGGTGCTCGGCGCTTGGATGTGTTTGACGCTCGGGATCGCGGGCGGCTCCTACTGGGCTTACTACGAACTCGGTTGGGGCGGCTTCTGGTTCTGGGATCCGGTCGAGAACGCGTCGCTGATGCCGTGGCTTGCCGGCACTGCGCTGCTGCATTCCGCCGTGGTGATGGAAAAGCGTGCCGCGCTCAAGATCTGGACCATCCTGCTGGCCATTCTCACCTTCTCGCTGTCGTTGATCGGAACCTTCCTGGTGCGCTCAGGCGTGCTCACGTCGGTGCATGCCTTCGCGGTCGATCCGACTCGCGGCATTTTCATTCTTGCGATTCTGATCGTCTTCATCGGCGGAGCACTGGCGCTTTACGCCTGGCGCGCGCCGCTGTTGAAGCAGGGTGGTTTATTCGCGCCGATTTCGCGCGAAGGCGCGTTGGTGTTCAACAACCTGTTCCTGACCTCCGCATGCGCGACAGTTTTTGTCGGCACCCTCTATCCGCTCGCGCTTGAAGCTCTGACCGGCGACAAGATTTCGGTCGGACCGCCGTTCTTTAATTCGACATTCGGGCCGCTATTCATTCCGTTGATGCTGGTGATGCCGTTCGGTCCACTGCTCGGATGGAAGCGTGGCGATATTCTCAGCGCCGCTCAGCGGCTGCTTGCGGCTGCGATGCTGTCGGCCGTTGCCATTGCCGCAGCATTCGCGCTCGAGCATGGAGGCCCGGTGTTGGCGCCGTTTGGTGTCGGCATAGCGATTTTCGTGATGGCCGGCGCCGTGACCGATATCGTCGAGCGTACCATGATCCTGCGCATGCCGTTCAATGCCGTACTGAGCCGGGCGATCGGGATGCCGCGCTCGGTATGGGGCACGGCTTTCGCGCATTTCGGCATCGGCGCAACGCTGCTCGGCATCGTCAGCGTCACGGCGTGGGGCAGCGAGCACGTCGCGGCAATCAAGCAAGGCGATGTCATCGACATTTCGCACTATCGGCTGACCTTCGACGGCACATTCGACCGGCCGGGACCGAATTATCACGATGTCGTCGGGCACTTCACCGTGAGGCGGGCCAGCGGCGAAATTATCGGTGCTTTAGAGCCAACCCGACGGACGTTCCCGGCCCGCAACATGGCGACCACTGAAGCTGCATTGATGACGCGCGGCGTCAGCCAACTCTACGTTTCGCTCGGCGATCCCGATGCAAATGGTGCGGTGCCGGTGCGACTCTTTTTCAAGCCCAATGTGCTTCTGATCTGGGGCGGTGCTTTTATCATGTTTCTCGGCGGCGCATTGTCGCTTTCGGATCGGCGCCTGCGGATCGGCGCGCCGCGCCCGGCAAAAGCGAAGGCCGCGCTGGCGCCAGCGGAGTGATCGCTGTGAAAGCTTTCTACGCGGCAATGCTGGCGATAATGCTCTTGGCACCATCCGCGTCATGGGCGGTGCAGCCCGACGAAATGCTTCCCGACCCTATACTCGAGGCGCGGGCGCGCGCGCTGTCGAAAGAATTGCGCTGCATGGTGTGCCAGAACGAGTTGATCGACGACTCCGAGGCGCCGCTTGCGCACGATTTGCGCGTTCTGGTGCGCGAGCGTCTCAAGGCCGGTGATACCGACCAGCAGGTGCTTGATTTCCTGGTCGCGCGGTATGGCGAATTTGTCCTGCTCAAGCCGCCGCTGTCCTGGCACACGGTCGCGCTATGGGGATTGCCGCCAGCGGTGCTGCTTATCGGCGCGGGGGTCATCATTGCCGACCTCCGCCGGCGGCGACGGCTCAATTCGATGGATGAAGAAGCTTCAAAGCTCAGCGCCGCCGAGGAGTCACGTCTTGCGGAACTTTTGCGGGATAATTCCGCCTCGTAGCGAGTGGACGGACGGGTTCTCCGACAGGCTCGTTTGAAATCCACAATTGGTGCCGACAAGCCTTTGTTACTATTAAGTAATACCCATTTTCTCAACATTACGAAGTTTTAATCCCCCCGACAGTTGGCCGTAAGGCTTCTCGTCCCATGTTGCGTTGCAGAGAGCGGGGCCGTCGGGGCACCTGCCGCCGAGAGGCGGCGAACCGAGTTTGGAGACGTGTTTATGAACGGCAACCCGTTGCGTTCACGCCGAATATTGTCCGCACGGCGTGTTGCGCTGTTGGCGACCACCATTGCCGGCTTTGCAGCGGCAGTTTTTGTCGCGCCCGCTTTTGCTCCCCAGGCGGATGTATTCGGAACAATCGCTCACGCCCAGAATCTGACCGACAAGGTCCAGCAGCTTTCGCAACGTCCGGTTGGTTTTGCCGACATTGTCGAGAAGGTGAAGCCTTCCGTCATGTCCGTGCGGGTGAAAATGGAGCGGCCAGCGAATGAGGAGTCCAGCGATCAGGAGTTGCCATTCCCGCCGGGATCGCCTTTCGAGCGATTCTTCAAGCGGTTCGGCATGCCGAATATGCCCAACGGCAAGGAAGTCATTACAGGCCAGGGATCGGGCTTCTTCATCTCGGCTGATGGCTATGCCGTAACCAACAACCATGTCGTGCAGAATGCCGAGGACGTCACGGTCACGACCGATGATGGCAAGACCTATACGGCCAAGGTAATTGGCACCGACACACGGACCGATCTCGCGCTGATCAAGATCGACGGCAACTCGTTTCCCTATGTGAAGCTCGCAGACGCGGCGCCTCGCGTGGGCGACTGGGTGCTCGCGGTCGGCAATCCGTTCGGTCTTGGCGGCACTGTCACGGCCGGCATCGTTTCAGCCCGCGGCCGCGATATCGGCGCCGGTCCCTATGACGACTTCATCCAGATCGACGCACCGGTCAACAAGGGCAATTCCGGCGGACCGACGTTTGACGTGGAAGGCAATGTCATCGGCGTGAACACGGCAATCTTCTCGCCGTCCGGCGGTTCGGTCGGCATCGCCTTCGCAATTCCCGCCGAAACGGTGAAGAACGTGGTCGCGCAGCTGCGCGACAAGGGTACCGTCACGCGCGGATGGATCGGTGTGCAAATTCAACCGGTCACCCCGGACATCGCCGACAGCATGGGCTTGAAGCAGGCGACCGGTGCGCTGGTTGCGGAGCCGCAAGCCGGCAGTCCGGCGGCGAAAGCTGGCATCCAGAGCGGCGACGTCATCACGTCTGTCGACGGCCAGGACATCCACGACGCGCGCGAGCTTGCGCGACGTATCGGCACAATGGCGCCGGGCATCACAGTTCAGCTCGGCGTGATTCATCAGGGCGAAAATAAAACGTTATCGCTGACTTTGGGCACGTTGCCTGCCGAGAAGCAGGCATCAAACGTTCCGTCGGGTCAGCGCGAAGTTCCCGATAGCGATATACCAAAGCTCGGCTTGACGCTGGCGCCCGCGAGTAAGGTTTCCGGCTCCAACGGCGAAGGCGTTGTGGTCACCGCGGTTGCTGGCGGCGGTGTCGCGGCTGAACACGGCTTCAAGGTCGGCGATGTCATTCTCGACGTGGGGGGCAAGACGGTGGCTACGCCGTCTGACGTTAGCAAAAGTCTCGCCGATGCCCAAAAGGAGGGCAAACACGCTGTCTTATTCCGGGTGAAGTCGGGCGAGGGCACGAAGTTCGTCGCGCTGCCGCTCGGCAATGCCTGAGTCATGGGGCATCCGCTGGCATCCGTCGCCCCCGCTGGCGGGCGTTCCCTGGGGGACGGGCCGTAAGGCCCGTCCCCGCCCAATACCAACTCCGCCCCCGGCATCAGTCGCCCCCGCCGGAGTGGAGTAGGTAGAGGGGGTGGCGAGGAAACTCGCCACCCCCTTCACTATTTTGGGGGGTGGGTGAGATATTTCCGCAAGTGGATTTGAACTGCGGCCTGTACGCGGCCGATATTGCCGAGAGCGGCTTGCAAACAATATGTTCTGGTGCGGAACGCCGCTGGCGGCTTCCCCAACCACGGCGGCAAACCATGCGGCTTCTTATTATCGAAGACGATCGCGACGCAGCAGACTATCTGGTCAAGGCGTTTCGCGAGGTTGGCCACGTGGCCGATCAAGCGACCGACGGCGAGGAAGGCCAGGCGCTTGCGCTTGATGGACAATATGATGTGTTGATCGTCGACCGCATGCTGCCAAAGCTCGACGGCCTGTCGGTGATCGCGGCCTTGCGGGCCAAATCGGTGGAAACGCCGGTGCTCATCCTTTCCGCGCTTGGCCAGGTCGACGATCGCGTGAAAGGGTTGCGGACCGGCGGCGACGATTATCTGGCGAAGCCTTATGCGTTCTCCGAACTGTTGGCGCGGGTGGAAGCGCTGGCGCGACGGCCGGGCAAGCGCGGCGAAGAGACCGTCTATCGTGTCGCCGATCTCGAGCTCAATCGGCTATCCCATGAAGTCAGCCGTGCCGGGCAGGAGTTGCAATTGCAGCCACGCGAATTCCGGCTGCTGGAATATCTGATGCGTCATGCTGGACAGGTCGTCACCCGCACCATGCTGCTTGAAAACGTCTGGGATTATCATTTCGATCCGCAGACCAACGTCATCGACGTTCACATTTCCCGGTTGCGCTCGAAGATCGACAAGGGCTTTTCGCAGCCGCTGCTGCATACCGTGCGCGGCGCCGGCTACATGATCCGCGATGGTGCACGCTAGCCCGGTATATCATTCCCACAACGGCGCACTTGCTTTGGCAATTGTGCTTGTTGAAAACGGCAAAAGCCTATTTCATGGGAAAAATCGTTGCGGCGTAACCGGGAGTTCGCCATGACATCGAACAACGCCGAGCCGTTTATCGCGGCGCGGGACTTTTTGCTTCGCCACCGCGAAGACTACGACACCGCTTACCGCGATTTTAAGTGGCCGAAACTCGAGTGCTTCAACTGGGCGCTCGATTACTTTGACGAAATCGCGCGCGGCAATGCAAAGCCGGCTTTGTGGATCGTGGATGAGGATGCCGGCGAGACCAGGCTTTCCTTTGCGCAACTGAGCGAGCGATCCAATCGGATCGCTCATTATCTGCGCGGCCTCGGTGTGCGCCGCGGCGATCGTATCCTGCTGATGCTCGGCAATGTCGTGCCGCTGTGGGAATGCATGCTGGCGGCGATGAAGCTTGGTGCGGTGGTCGTGCCGGCGACAACGCTGCTCACCCGCAACGATCTTGCCGACCGTTTCGCGCGCGGCGGCGTTCGTCACGTCGTCACGTCAGCCGACGCAGCGGCAAAATTCGCCGATCTGCCCGGCGACTATTCGCGCATTGCAATTGGCGGCGACGCACCGGGCTGGGTTGCGTATGAAAAGGGCTATGAAGCGTCACCGGAGTTCAAGGTGGACGGAGAGACCAAGGCCGACGATCCGATGCTGCTTTACTTCACTTCGGGTACGACGGCGACGCCGAAGCTCGTGTTGCACAGTCATCAAAGCTATCCGATTGGACATCTCTCGACGATGTACTGGATCGGCCTAAAGCCGGGCGACGTGCACATGAACATTTCATCTCCAGGCTGGGCCAAGCACGCCTGGAGCTGTTTTTTTGCGCCTTGGAACGGGCAGGCTTGCGTCTTCGTCGCCAATCAGAAGCGATTCAATGCCAAGCGGTTGCTTGATACCGTGACGCGCTGCGGCGTCACCACATTCTGCGCGCCGCCGACGGTCTGGCGCATGCTGATCCAGGAGAAGCTCTCGGACTGGAAGATTCCGATGCGCGAATTGATCGGCGCCGGCGAGCCGCTCAATCCGGAAGTCATCGAGCAGGTCAAGGGCGCGTGGGGTATCACCATCCGCGACGGCTACGGCCAGACAGAAACCACTGCGCTGGTCGGCAATACTCCCGGGCAGAAGGTGAAGCTTGGATCGATGGGTCGCCCGCTGCCAGGCTATCGCGTCGCGCTGCTGGACTTCGACAATAGGCCGCAAAAAGAAGCCGAACTTTGCTTGACGCTCGCACCGCGCCCGACCGGCTTGATGCAAGGCTATCAGGCCGACGATGGCGGTTTACGCGCTATGGCGGGTGATGTTTATCGTAGCGGCGACGTTGCTTCGATCGACGGCGATGGTTATTTCACTTACATTGGACGCGCCGACGATGTCTTCAAATCGTCCGACTACCGGATCAGTCCGTTCGAGCTTGAAAGCGTGCTGATCGAGCACCCCGCGGTGGCGGAAGCGGCGGTAGTGCCGTCGCCGGACCCGATGCGGCTTGCCGTGCCGAAGGCCTTTCTGACGCTGGCGTCTGGTCACACGCCGGATCGGGCTACCGCGCTGTCGATTTTTAAGCACTGCCGGACGGCGCTGGCGCCTTTTAAACGGGTGCGACGGCTTGAGTTCGCCGAATTGCCGAAGACAATCTCCGGTAAGATCAGACGAGTTGAACTGCGGCGGGCGGAGGCGACGAACCAGCGGGGCGGCAATCGCGCGTCTCTCGAATTCTGGGAGGAGGATTTCTCCGACACCGAGATCGGCGCACGCGCTGAAAGATCATGATCCGTGTCTGCAATCGCTAAATTGTTTCGCGCAACGGCGTTCCGGCTGACGCTGGTCTATCTGCTGGTCTTTGTTGCTTTTGCGGCATCGCTGCTCGGCTATTTCGCGCTCAACACGCGCCGTCTCATTACCGAGCAGATCACCGCGACCGTCAATACCGAAATCAGCGGGCTGAGAGAGCAATATAATCAGGGTGGTATCCGACGGCTGGTTATCGTCGTCGACTTGCGTTCACGGCGGCCGGGTTCGAGTCTTTATCTGGTCACCACGGCTACAGGCGAGGGGCTTGCCGGAAACGTCGGTTCGCTGGAGCCGGGTGTGCTCGATCATCCCGGCTGGCTAGAAACCAATTATCGCCGGCTTGAAGCGCCGGAAGGCAACGAGCACCGTGCGTTGGTCGAAGTCGTGCAATTGCCCGGCGGATTCCGCTTGCTGGTCGGTCGCGATCTCGAAGAACGCGAGCGGTTGTTCGGCATCATCGCGAATGCCGGACAATGGTCGCTGGCGCTGGTCATTGTGTTGGGTCTTGCCGGCGGCTTCTTTGTCAGCCGCCGCGTGTTGAGCCGCATCGATGCCATGACGGCCACCGCACAAACCATCATGGCGGGCGATTTGGCCGGCCGCTTGCCGGTCGCTGGTACCGGTGATGAACTTGACCGGCTCGCTGAGCACCTCAATGCCATGCTGGAGCGTATCGAAGCGCTGATGCGGGGACTGAAGGAAGTCTCCGACAACATCGCACACGATCTCAAGACGCCGCTGACACGGCTGCGCAACCGTTGCGAGGAGGCGCTGCGGGGCAACACCGGGATCGCCGGTTATCGTGCCGCGCTGGAAGCGACTATCGCGGAATCCGACGATCTTATTCGGACGTTCGACGCCTTGCTGATGATCGCCCGCGCCGAGTCCGGGCAGGCGCGAGACAACATGACTGAATTCGATGCGGCTGAGATCGCGCGAGATGTTGGCGAGCTTTATGAGCCGCTGGCCGATGAAAACGGTTTGGCGCTGAAGGTCGAAGCGCCGTCGGCGGCGCCGGTTCGCGGTAACCGCGAACTGATCAGTCAAGCGTTGGCTAATCTGATCGATAACGCCATCAAATATGCCAAGCCGAACGGGACCATGAACGGCGAAATCAACGGTGCTGCGAACGGTGTGCCCGCCGAGATTGTGGTCAAGGCGGACAATGAGGGTGATCGCATTATGCTCACCGTCGCCGATCGCGGTCCCGGCATTCCCGAGGCCGATCGCGGCCGTGTGGTCGAGCGTTTCGTGCGGCTTGAGCAAAGCCGTTCCGCGCCCGGTTCCGGCCTGGGCTTGAGCCTTGCATCCGCTGTCGCGCGGCTTCACGGCGGCGAATTGAAGCTTGAAGACAACCATCCCGGTCTCCGCAGTATCATCGCGCTGCCGCGCGCCGGACCGGCAGGGACCGGATGAAACGGCCCGCAGTCAGGAAGCGGGCTAAAGAAGAACGCGCCGATACGGCGTTGATCGCCCGGCTTGACGCCAAACTGCCGGTATCGTCGCCGGCGGCGCGTGCCGCGGTTACCGAATGGCTAGCCGACATCAAAGCCAGCGCCGCCGGCAAGTCGCTGAGCCAATTATGCCAGAGCCATCCGGCGCTGGCGCGTGTGCTCGACGGTATTGCGGAAACGTCACCCTACCTGTGGGATCTGATCCGCGCCGATCCGGCCCGTCTGGCGCGCTTGTTGACGTCCGATCCCGATGACGAGCTTGCCGCGCTGCTCGATGCTGCAAAACGCACTGCGGCGATGGCGCGCACGCCCGCTGCCGTCATGCGAGCGCTCCGCCGCATGAAGGCCGACGCGGCTCTTCTCATCGCGCTCGCCGATATCGGCGGCGTTTGGCCGGTGCCGCGTGTCACCCATGCGCTGACCGATCTCGCCGAGACCGCGCTGGATGGGGCGGTTCATTATCTGTTGCGAGATGCGGTGAAGCGCGGCCGGCTCAAAGCGCGCGACAAAAGCCATCCCGAACCTGACTCCGGTTATATCGTGCTGGCGATGGGGAAGATGGGCGGTCACGAGCTCAACTTCTCAAGCGACATCGACCTGATGGTGTTTTTCGATGCGGCGGCGGCCAAGCTGGCCGACCACATCGAACCGCAGGAATTTTATGTGCGGCTGACACGCGACCTGGTGAAGCTTTTGCAGGAACGCACGCCCGACGGTTACGTTTTTCGTGTCGACCTTCGCTTGCGGCCCGATCCATCCTCGACCCAGGTCGCGATCTCGACTGACGCTGCGCTCAATTATTATGAAAGCCGCGGGCAGAACTGGGAGCGCGCTGCGCTGATCAAGGCCCGTCCCGTCGCCGGCGACCTCGCGGCAGGCGAGAGACTCTTTCGCGACCTGTCGCCGTTCATCTGGCGCAAATATCTCGACTACGCCGCCATCGCTGATGTTCACGCGATGAAACAGCAGATCCATGCTTATCGCGGCCACGGCGAAATTGCCGTCGAAGGCCACAACATCAAGCTTGGCCGCGGCGGGATCCGGGAGATCGAATTCTTCGCTCAAACCCAGCAGCTTATCGCCGGCGGCCGGCATCCCGAGCTTCGCGGGCGCGAGACGATCGCGACATTGGCGGTGCTGGCCGCCGACGGTTGGATCGATGGGCAAGCGCGCGATGAGCTGACCGAAGCGTATTTTTTCCTGCGGCGCGTCGAGCACCGCTTGCAGATGATGGCTGACGAGCAGACCCACACATTGCCGGCCGATCCGGAAAAGCTCGCGCAGTTCGCGCGGTTTTTGGGTTTCAGGGGCCGCGACGACTTTGCCGAAGTGCTTCTCGGGCATTTGCGCAAGGTCGAGCAGAATTATGTGAAGCTGTTTGAAAACGCACCTGACTTGTTGGCGCAGCGGCAGCGCCTGTCATTTGCACGAGGCGAGGGTGAAAGTGAGACACTGGATCGTCTCGCTCATCTGGGCTTTCGGCAACCGCCGGCGATCGTCGCCGCCGTGCGTCATTGGCTCGACGGCGGCTATGCGGCGCTGCGCGGCGAGCAGGCGAGGGCAAACCTTGCCGAATTGGCGCCATTGATCCTCGATCAGCTTTCGCGCGGCGAAAATCCGGACGCAGCCTTCGCCGCATTCGACAAGTTTCTTTCGGGCCTGCGTGGCGGCGGGCGTTTTCTGTCGTTGCTGCGCCAAAATCCCGAGCTTGTGCGTTTTATTGCCTTGATGCTCGGCGTCGCGCCGCGGCTGGCCGATATTCTGGCACAAAATCCGCACCTGATCGATCCGCTGATCGATCCGGCCTTCTTCGGCTCGCTGCCTGACGAGGAAAAACTCGAAGCTGAGCTTGCGCTCGCGCTAGGCGAGACTCGCAGCTACGAAGACGTACTCGACGCCGTGCGATTGTTCGGCCAGAGCCACATGTTCCTGATCGGCGCGCGCATTCTGTCGGGTTCGGTATCGGCCGAGGCGGCGGGCGAGGTTTTTGCGCGTCTCGCCGATGTGCTCATTCGTGCCGTGCACCGAATTGTCGAAAATGATTTTGCGGCCAACCATGGCCGTATCCGCGGTCAAGAGACGGCGATCCTCGCGCTCGGCCGGCTTGGCGCAGAGGAGATGACCGCGAACTCCGATCTCGATTTGATCGTGATCTACGATTTCGACGAGAAACACCCCACGTCCGACGGCAAAAAGCCGCTTTATGGCGCGCAATATTTTGCGAGGCTGACACAGCGGCTGATTAGCGCGCTCACGGTGCAGACCAACTACGGCGTGCTGTATCAAGTCGATATGCGGCTGCGCCCCTCAGGCCGCTCCGGCCCGTTAGCGACACAGATCGCCGGCTTCGCCGGCTACCAGGAGCGCGAAGCCTGGACCTGGGAGCATATGGCGCTCACCCGCGCGCGCGTTGTTTCGGGATCGCCAGCTTTTGCCGCGCGCATTACCGCGGTGATCCACGACGTGCTGTGCCGCAAACGCAACATGCGAACCATTGCCGACGATGTCGTGGACATGCGCGGCGCCATCGCGAAGGAAAAAGGCGACGCGAACGGCTGGGATCTGAAATACGCCGCCGGCGGTCTGGTCGATATCGAATTCATCGCGCAGTATTTGCAGCTCGTGCACGCGCAGGCGTTGCCGGATATTCTCGACACCAAGACGGCGCGCGTGCTGGAGAAGGCGGCGCGGCTCGGCCTGCTCAAGTCCGAAGATGCCGAAGTGCTGCGCCCTGCGGTGCGGCTATTCCACGACCTTGACGCAAATCCTGCGGCTCTGCCTGCCGGGCGCTTCGATCTCAAAAACGGCGAGCGCGGGCGTGCTGGCACTACTCGCCCGCGCTGCCGACCTGCCGGACTTCGCCGCATTGCAGGCGCATGTCGAAGAAACGCAGCGCCAAGTGCGTGCGTGCTTCGTGCGGATTTTGAGGAAGGCGCCGTAGCGTGGCGTCCTCCTGAGCCAAAAAGTAGCCAACATCCATATCATTGCGACGTCGCGGAACGCGACACTCACCAACAATTATGTCGGCCCGCTGATCCAGCCGTCAGCAGGTGCCAGCGCCGTTGTCACCATCGACCGCAGCGGTCTCGATCGCAATATCAGTGCCGGCGTGCAAGACGACGGCACCGCCGGCGGTACCGTCACCACCGTCGTCACTGACAGCTCGCTCGGCGAAAATGGCGATGGCCTCATCGCCGTCAGCGGACCTGGCAACGCCACAGTGAATTTGATGCGTGATGTCATTACTCAGAACACTGCAAGCGGTGTCGTCTCGAACCGGTCGGGAGGCGGTACCGCCACGGTCACCGTTGGTAGCTCGGAGATCTCCGGGAACGCCACCGGCGTGCAGTCGCTCGGCAGCGGCGTGCTCCTCAGCTATCGGAACAACCAGCTCACTCAAAACGGCAGCAACGGCAGCTTCACCGGCAGCGCAGCCTTGGAATGACGGCACTGCAGCAAGCGCGGAATGAAGGTCCCCTGAAAGCGATAGCGGGACAGGCTAGACTAACGCCGGGCTGAAGTCCGCAAGGGGAGGGGATGAGACGATCGGCCGATCCTCCACCGGCGGGGTCGGGATGACTGGCAAGCGCACTATTACAGTGGTGCCTCTGCCGAGCGTAGAGCGGATACGCATCGCGCCGCCGTGCATTTCCGTGAGCGACTTGGCGATAGCGAGCCCAAGACCCGAGCCCTGATATTTTTTTGTGAGCTGGCTTTCCACCTGCTCGAACGGGCGGCCAAGCTTGTGCAAGGCATTCCTGGCTATGCCGATGCCGTTATCTTCGATCGCGATAATGACTGCGTCGGCCCGTACCCGACCATGCACCTTCACGCTGCCGCCCTCGGGCGTGAACTTGACGGCATTGGAGAGAAGATTGAGGGCGATCTGCTTGAGAGCGCGCCGGTCCGCCTTGAGGCGGATCGCCGGGTCGATCAGCGGGATCAGTTTTAGATTTTTCTCGTTGGCGCGCTGAGATACCACGCGCAGGCTGTCGGCGAGAACCGTGTCGAGATCGACGTCTTCCGGGTCAAGGCGGATGCCGCCTGCTTCGATTTTCGACATGTCGAGAATGTCGTTGATGACGTCGAGCAGATACTGACCGCTTTCGCGGATGTCGCGGGAATATTCGTTATACTTTTGTGCGCCTAGCGGACCAAACATCGCCGCTTCCATGATCTCGGAAAAGCCGATGATGGCATTAAGCGGAGTGCGCAGTTCGTGGCTCATATTTGCGAGGAATTTGGATTTGGCGGCGTTGGCTTCTTCGGCGCGGTTTTTCTCTTCGGCGTATTTTTGAGCAAGATCGGCGAGCTGTTCGGTGTGCTGCTTCAACGCTTCCTCGGATTTGCGCAAATCGTCGATGGTCGTTTTCTGCCGCTTTTCGCCTTCGACCAGCTTTTGCTCGTGCAGTTTGATCTTGGTGATGTCGGTGCCGACCGAGACGTAGCCGCCATCCTTGGTGCGGCGCTCGCTGATATGCATCCAGCGGCCATCGTCGAGCTCGGCTTCAAAGGTGCGGGCGCCGGGGCCCTGTCCGCCGTCATTCGTAACCGTTGTCCGCAGGATCGGTTTCTTGCCGGCGGCAACGACCGCTTCGTACCGCGCGCTCGGCTGCACCGCCTCGTCCGGTAGATGGTGCAGTTGCTGAAAGTTTGAATTGCACAATACAAGCCGGTTGTCGGCGTCCCACAGTACGAAGGCTTCCGGTATTGTCTCAATGGCATCCCGAAGACGCAAATCCGCGGCCACTGTGCGTTCGACCAGGCTCTTCTGCTCGGTGATGTCGACAGCTATGCCGATCAGGTGCGGACCGCCGTCACCCTCCTGCCGTGCCAGTTCGCAACGCGCACGCAGCCACAGCCACCGGCCATCGGCATGACGCATGCGGAACTCATGATCGATCGATTGAACCTTGGCGTCGGCGACCTTGGTGGCGAGATCGTAGAGATTGATGTCGTCGTGATGCACCCGCGCATTCACCTCGCCGAAGTTGAGCAGGTCGTCCTTCGGTTCGAGGCCCAACAGGTCGAACATGGAGTGCGACCAGAACACCCGGCCGCGGGCGAGATCCCAGTCCCACAGGCCGCAGCGGCCGCGGTTAAGCGCGGTGTCGATGCGGCTGCGCACGGTGTCGTGGATAAGGTCGGCCTCGCGGGCGCGTGTCGCCTGCCAGTGGAAGGCAAAGCCAAGGATCAGCACCACAAAGCCGGTAGTCGCCGAGAGCGTAACGGTGAGCGCGGTGGTCGAGCGCCAGCTCGCAAGGGCTTCGCTGCGCGGTTGTACCACAGCGAGGAAGCCAATCGGATTACGCAGCGCACGCACGGTGGCGAAAGCGGCGTCGCCATCCGGCATGGTGCTTTCGGTGGTTCCGGTCGTGCCTGGCGTGGTAGTCGGTAACGGCTGTGTCGGTCCGAGCACATCGAGGATGTGGCGTCCTTGCCATGAAGGCTCATTCGGCGCGCTGGCGACAATGTCGCCGTTGGCGTCTGCGATCAGGATGCTGCGGCCAGCGCCCTCGGCCCAAGCCGGAAGGGCGTGGGACAACGCCTCCGACGTGCGGGGCAGTATCGGCTTGCCGTCACGCGATACGCGATCGAGCGCCGTGGCGAGATGATCGGCGAGCGCTTCGCCGGTACGGACAAAGTCGACGATGACCTGGCGCCGATGTTCGAGCACCTGCACTGCAGCGCCGACACAGATGGTCAACATGAATGCGACGATGAGGACGGGTACCGCGCGGCGCAGCAGCGGTTCGGCGGTGAGCAGGCGCCGGTATGCGGGATTGGCGATCGACCCTGCCAACCCCTTGATCGAATCCGGCCGTAAGGACGCACTCGCCGTGTCGGCGCGCGCCATGCCTGCCTCCGTTTGGAAAAATCCCCTAGACCCGCGTTCGGAAAAAGACGCTGCCGTGCCTCGTCCGAAATCATCCTTGATAAGAATCGATGCGAATCGATTTGTCGAGGGTCCTCGGACTTAGCGAGTCAATATTTTTTGGTTAACGATCCAAAGCTTTGTTGTCGCTGGCAAAGCAGCGCGGCAGCGCGGAACAAGAAAAGTTCTTTGCGTAGAATCATTTACATGCTGTGGCTCGTTGGCCGCCGCAACGATCATTGTTTTTTCAACGTATAGACGTAGTCGTTCAGCCCGATTTCGGCGGTCGTCGGGTTGACGAAGTGCCAATCGAACTCGCAACCGGTCTCCAGCGTTTTGAATGAAGGGCCGCTGAAACCAAGCGATGTGGCAAGCTTCTGCGGATCGACGTTTTTGTCGTTGTCGTGCATTTCTCCAAACGCGCCCTGGAACAGTAGGTCGGCAGTAAAATCGCCGAGCTTGTAGTGCGGCCCTTTACAGGCGAAGACCTTCGGGCCTGTGATCGCCGCCGGCGTCACCGATACTGTCTTGCCGACAAGCGTATTCATTTCCGTAGCATCCGGCTTGTTATGTGGATTGGCCCAGGGCGCAACCACAGCGGAATCGAGCTTCCAGGTGCCGAGATAGAACGCCTCTTCAGCGCGAAGAGGGAAAATCAGCAGGAATCCCGCTACGGCGGCAAGTATCAGGGTTCGCACTGGTCGTCCTCTCGTGAGCCTGCATCCGTCGCGAGTATTAGTCGCGTGGCTATTCAACCCGGTTCAGAGCGGACGCATTAGTCTTCCGTCAGGGTGCGGGCAACGATGTCGTGCACGTCGCGCGACAGCGAAGGCGCTTGGGAGACGCGGCGCAGAGTCAGTCTGCGCGCGGACCCTTCGGTTCGGCTTCCAGCGCGCGCCATGAGCGGAACGCGCCTATGATGCGGGCCGCCACCTGCGGGTTCTTCGGGTCGAGCTCCAGCACGATATCGGCAACGAAATCATAGCCGGCGCCATCAACGCGGTTGAACTGAGTGTGGTTGGCCTGCGCGAATGCCCCGATCAGCGAGCGGACGCGGTTCGGATTGGCCATGGAGAATGCCGGATGAGCGGTCAGGGATTTGACCCGATCGAGCGTTCCCGGTTCGGGGATTGCTGCCTGCAACGCCAGCCATTTGTCGATGATCAGCGGATCGTCGGCGTAGCGCTTGTAGAAGTCGTCCAGCGCGTCGCCGCGGCCGGCATGATCGTGCATCGCCAGCGTCTCCAGCGCCGCCATGCGATCGGTCATGTTGTCGGCTGAGGCATATTGTTTCCGCGCTCGTGCAAACGCTTCTTCAGCGCCCGTTGTGGCGAGAAGGTCTAGGCAGACGTTCTTGAGCGAACGGCGGCCGGCGCTTTGCGCATCCGGACTATAGGGTCCGGTCGAGATCGTGTGGTCATAGGTTTGGGTCAGCGCCGCCCCGTGTGTCTTGCCGATAGCAGCCCGCACGATCACGGCGCGCGGCGAACACCGCGTCAGGATCGACATCGCGGCCGATCTCGCGGGCAATGTCGGCCTCGCTCGGCGGCGCCAGGGTCAACGCGATGAAGGCGGGCTCATGTTTGTCACCGTCCGCCAGCATGGCGCCCAGCGCGGTCATCAATCCATCGTCGATCCGCGGCTCCTCGCCGTTGTGGAGTGCCTTGGCATTGGCGGTCAGCAGCGACATCGCCAATGTCTGCAATGCCTGCCACCGATTGAATGGATCGGAATCGTGCGCAGCGAGAAAGCGAAGATCGTCTGCCTTGATCGGCACTGACAATTTAATCGGCGCACCAAAACCGCGGTTGAGCGAAGGGATCGGCCGCTCGGTGACGCTGGTAAACACGAACGTTTGGTTCGGCTTGGTCAGCTCCAGCACGCCGCGATCGAGCGGGCGATTATCGAGGGCCAATGGCAGATCGGTGCCGTCCTTGCCGACAAGGCCGACCGCAAGAGGAATGATCATCGGCTCCTTTGTCGGCTGGTTCGCCGTCGGCGGGATTCTTTGCGCGATGTCCAGCTGATAGGTCTTAGCGTCGGCGTCATAGTGCGGCACCACCGTGATGTCGGGCGTGCCCGCCTGCGAGTACCAGCGCATGAATTGCTTCATGTCGCGGCCGCTGACATCGGCGAAGCATTGCACGAACTGCTCGACGGTTGCGGCCTCGCCGTCGTGGCGGGTGAAGTAGAGATCCATGCCTTTGCGAAAAAGTTCGGGACCAAGCAATCCCTTGATCATCCGCACCACTTCGGCGCCTTTGTCGTACACGGTGCTCGTATAGAAGTTGTTGATTTCCCGATAGAGTTCCGGGCGAACCGGATGAGCGAGGGGGCCCGCGTCTTCGACGAACTGGAAGGCGCGAAGTTTGCGGACCTGGCTGATCCGTTCGACCGCGCGCGAACGCTGATCGGCACTGAATTCCTCGTCGCGGAAAACGGTGAGCCCTTCCTTCAGACAAAGCTGAAACCAGTCGCGGCAAGTGATGCGGTCGCCGGTCCAGTTATGAAAATATTCGTGCGCGATCACGGCCTCGATTTGTGCGTAGTCGGTGTCGGTCGCGCTCGCAGCTGAGGCCAACACGTATTTGTCGTTGAAGACGTTGAGGCCTTTGTTCTCCATCGCGCCCATATTGAACGCGGAGACGGCGACGATCATGAAGATGTCGAGATCATATTCGCGCCCGAACACTTCCTCGTCCCAGCGCATCGCATGCTTGAGGCTGGTCATCGCGTGACCGCAGCGATCTTCCTTGCCGGGCTCAACATAGATGCGTAGCGCAACATCGCGGCCGGACATCGTCTTGAACGTATCGCTGATATGCGCGAGCTGTCCGCCGACCATCGCGAATAGATAAGACGGCTTCGGGAACGGATCGTGCCATTCCGCGAAATGACGCGCCGTGCCCGGCACGTCGCCTTCGCTGACGAGGTTGCCGTTCGACAGCAGCACCGGCGCTTCGCTTTTTTCCGCCTCGATGCGCGTGGTGTAGACCGCCATCACGTCGGGACGATCGAGGAAATAGGTAATGCGGCGGAATCCTTCGGCTTCGCATTGGGTGCAATAAGTCGCACCGGCCCGGTAAAGCCCCATGAGTTGGGTATTGTTGGTCGGATTGACGACGGTTTCGATTTCGAGTTCGAACGGTGCATTCGGCGGTTGCGCGATCGTGAGTTTGTCGGGCGCGGCAACAAAATTCTCCGCTGGCAACAGCTTGCCGTCGAGCTTCAGCGATTTGAGATTGAGTTCCTCGCCGTCGAGCACCAACGCGGCTGGCGTCGCGCCGCTATTAGGCTTGAGCTTTAAGGTGGCGCGAACCGTCGTTGCAGTCGGATGCAACGATACGTCGAGGTGGACGGTTTCAATCAGCCAGTCTGGCGGGCGATAGTCCTTGAGCAGGATGGGGCGATGTTCTTCTGTGCGCATATGAATGATGTAAAGGCTTTGCCGTGCAATGAAAAGCGCTGCTAATGCCGTGGTTTCACGCGCTGGATCGCTGCGAACTGCCGCCGCAGCCGGCTCTCAGGAGCGGTTAATGCCGGTCAAGGGGGGCGTCAATGCGTTTTTGCCAGAGCGCACAGGTCGATTTTTGATGGCGATCCCATTACGCTTGGATGAACAGAAATTCTCGACCGGAGGGAGCGCCATGGGTCTCGCTATAAGACAATTGCACCCGCTGTTTGTTGGGGAGCTCCGAGGCGCAAATCTTGACTCCAATGTCGACGCTACCACCAGGGATACAATCGAACGCGCTATGGATCAGTACGCCGTGTGCGTGCTGCCGGAGCAAAATCTCGACGATGAGCGGCAGGTCGCGTTTTCGCGGCTTTACGGTCCGCTGGAGAATGCGTCGGCCGTGGCGCATCAGCGCAAGGCTGGTGTGATAGGTGAGCGCATCAAGTTGCCCGAGATCTTCGACGTCTCCAATCTCGACGAGACCGGTAAAATTCTTCCTGAAGATGATGCGCGCTGGCAGTATCGTCAAGCCAATGAGCTATGGCACACCGATAGTTCATTCCGGCAGAAATCGGCGGCGTGGTCGATGCTGCATGCGCGCATCGTGCCGCCGTCAGGCGGCGATACCTATTTCACCGATACGCGTGCCGCGTACGATGCTTTGCCGGACGCGATGAAGAAGAAAATCGAAAATCTTAAAGCCGAACATTCGATCTGGTATTCGCGCGGTCAACGCGGCGGTTATGTTCCGACTGAACAGGAGCGCGCGGCCCGTCCGCCTGCCCAACATCCATTAGTACGGCGCCACCCTGGCTCCGGCCGCAAGGCCTTGTTCATTGCATCGCACGCTTCGCATATTATCGGCTGGCCCGCGGATGAGAGCAGAACGCTGCTCGACGAACTAATGGCTTTCGCTATCCAGCCGCAGTTCGTCTATGGCCACAAATGGCGCGCCGGCGATCTGGTGATCTGGGATAATCGGTGCACGATGCATCGCGCGTCCGAGTTCGAATCGAACGACCACAAACGCGAAATGCGCCGCACAACCGTCATCGACGTCCAATATACTAAGGCGAGTGCGGCGTGATACCGAAACGCCACTTCGGTTTTAGTTCACCGGAATGTGGGCGTCTTTCATCACCTTGCCCCACACCGCAATGTCTTCCCTGATCTGACTGGCAAATTGCTCCGGCGTCGTGGCTGCGGGTACGAAGCTGAGTTTGTCAAAAGTAGCTTTTATGTCAGGCAGCCGAACGATCTCGGCAACCTGTTTTTGCAGGAGCGCAATGATGTCATGTGAGGTCCCGGCCGGCGCCAGCATGCCGTTAATCAGGTCGGCTTCTTGATCGGGAACGCCGGATTCCCGGAGCGTCGGAACGTCCGGAAATGCCGGCGAACGTTCAGAGCTGGTCACGGCAATCGCGCGCAACTTGTCAGAAGTCAAATATGGCGCGACCGGCGGCAGGCCGATGAAAATGATCTGGGTGTCACCCGCCAATGTCGCATTGAGAGCCGGCGCCGCGCCGTTGAACGGCACCCTGACAACGCCGTTTAACTTCAGGCTGAGATTAAACAGCCGCTCGGCGGTGAGCTGGCCAAATCCGATTCCCATGGCCGCATAATTGTATTTTTCGGGAGCGGCCTTGATCAGGTCGACAAGCTCCTTGATGTTTTTTGCCGGCACTGCCGGATTGACTGCGACGACCTGTGGCGACGTAGAAATAATGGTGATGGGCGAGAAATCTTTGAGCGGATCGTAGGGCAGGTTGGTGTTTGTGACCGACGAAACGGCGAAATCGTTGGTGGTGACCAGGAGCGTGTAACCGTCGGGTGCGGAATGCGCGACCTGGCCGGCTCCAACGGCGCCACTCGCGCCGGAGACGTTCTCGACAAAGAAGGACTGCCCCAGACGTTCGCCGAGTTTTTGTGCAACGATGCGCCCGATCAGATCGGTTGGCCCGCCCGGAGGATATGGCACAATGATGCGAACCTGGTGGTTCGGATAAGTCCCTTGCTGGGCTTCAGCTGCGCCGCTCGTCAACAGTAGCGTGGCGAAAATGCCGACAATGATCCTGCGCTTCATGATGTGCTCCTCCCGTTGGCCCTTTATGTGGGACCTTTGCGAGTACTCTATCGTCCGGCCAGCCTCGCGGGAAGCGCGCTGCTATGCGATAACGGATATTGCGGCGGTTGCCGAGGCGGGTTTACGCCTTCGCACCAAGCTGTCGATTGAACAGCACATGAGGGAGCACCGCTGGGAATGGCCTTGACTTGTGGCGATCTGATCAAGCGCGGTCGTGCGCTCTACGGTGAACAGACAGCACTGATCTTCGAGGAACGACGCTTCACCTTTGCCGAACAGGCAGCGCGCATGGCGCGGCTTGCCAATGCCTTGCTCGGCAAGGGATTGCGCAAGCAGGACCGGGTCGCGGTGCTGGCGCGCAATTGCAGCGAATATATCGAATGCTTCGGCGCCGGAGAGATCGCGGGTTTTGTTACCATCAATCTCAACAGCCGCCTTGCCCAGCCCGAGCTTGCTGCGATCTGCCAGGATTGCCAGCCGAACGTTTTGATTTATTCGGCCGAGTTTGCAGCGCTAGCCAATGCCATCGCCGCGCAAGTTTCAAGCATTCGCTTACGTATCGAATTTGGAACGGGCGGCGGCCAATCAAGCTACGAGCAATTGGTTGGCGCAGCGAGCGCTGAAATGCCGGCCATTGCGCCTGAACCCGGCGACACCGCTTACATTATGTACACCAGCGGCACCACTGGTGGCTCCAAGGGCGTCATGATCAGCCATGCTGCGATGGCCGAAGCGACGCGGATGCTGTCGTGCGAATCCGGAATCTTGCCGACCGACAAGACGCTGATCGTGATGCCGCTGTTTCATCTCGGCGGCAAGATCGAACAGATGAATTTCAGTCTGATGGGCTCGACGGTTGTTCTGAAGGCCGTGTTCGAGCCCGACGATATTCTTGCGACCATCGAGCGGGAAAGGATCACAGCCGGGCATTTTGCGCCGCTGATGGTGCAGCGCATGGTCGAAGTGCTTGAGAGCAAGTCCTACGACGTGAGCACCTTGCGCTGCGTTCACTATGCCTCCGCGCCGATGCCGGTACCGGCGCTGCGCCGCGCGATTGCCAAAATGGGACCGATCTTCGTTCAGGTCTACGGCATGACCGAGTGCCTTGCGTGCACGGTGCTGAAAGCCCATCACCACTTGATCGATGGCTCGGACGCCGAACGCCGCCGCCTTGCGTCGGCAGGCCAGCCTGCGCTGGGCAATGAGGTCAAGATCGTGCGTGACGACGGCAGCCAATGTGAGACGGGCGAAATTGGCGAAATCATTTTCCGCTCGCCGACGTCCATGACCGGCTATTGGAATAAAAGCACGATGACTGCTGAGGTGCTTCGCGACGGCTGGCTGCACACTCAGGACCTTGGCTTTGTCGACAATGCCGGGTTTGTTTTCGTGGTCGATCGCAAGAAGGACATGATCATTTCGGGCGGCGAGAACATCTATTCGTGGGAGGTCGAGGAGGCGTTGCGGGCGCACCCGGACGTCGCCGAAGTCGCGGTAATCGCGGTCCCGGACAAGGTCTGGGGCGAGTTGGTCAAGGCCTGCGTCCAGCTACGCCAGGGCAGCGCAGCCTTGGAAGAGGCTTTGATCGAGCATACGCGGACGCTGATCGCGAGCTACAAAAAGCCTCGCAGCATCGATTTCGTGGAAAGCCTGCCTCGCCTGTTTAACGGAAAGATCGACAAGAAGGCGTTGCGAGCACCCTATTGGCAGAACCAGGACCGGCAGGTTTCGTAAGTTTAGGGGCTTTACGCCTCCAAAACGTCCGTGAATTGCGGTAGTAATTTGGCTTCAGGATGTTGCTTTGCTTCCGGGGACGTTTGCGTTTTATGAGCTTTGAAGCAGGCGCCGTGCGGGTTAACGGCGATTCTCGTCACTCTGGAGTTGACTGCGAGGTGCTGCGGCTCGACTTCAAGCGCGGCAATCAGCTCAAGCCCGAACACGTTAAACTTAATCCCAACAACAAAATGCCGACGCTCGAGGACGAGGGATTCGTGCTTTGGGAGTCAAATGCCATTTTGTTTTACGTGGCAGGCAAGCATCCCGAAAAAGCTTTGGCCTTCTGATTTGAAAGGTCTCAACTTCAGTTTCGATCAATAGCGTCACGCAACGCGCGGCGAAATTTCTTGTCGCGCTTGACGTGCCACTCGCGGCTCATCGCTTCTTCGCGGGTATCGCAAAGTTCGAAATGGAGCAGCGTCCATTGGCGTCCTCGTGTTGTCTTGGCCCCGCGACCAGCGTTGTGCTGGAGGAGCCGTCTTTCGACGTCAGTGGTCCAGCCAACGTACGTCAAACGCTCGTTATCGCGTCTGCTGCCCAGCACATAGACGAAACACGGCGTTTCTTCTCTGGAGGACATTTAGTTCCATGCTGCCCAGTTTAGTTCATTCTTGCTGACAGATTTCTGCATCGCCCATGACTGCGACGAGAGACTCTTCATGCCCCGAGATCGGGATTGGCTGGCAGAGTGGCCCTGACGGCAGTGTGATTTTCCGCCGCTCGCTTGAGCGAGCATCAGTGAATGACGGCAGCGGCGATTTACGGGATCTGTCGTACAGCATTGCGCCGGCATTGCCGCCCGCCCAAGCAAGGTCGTCTTTCTCGCAGGTCCCTGCGATCGTCAACCCAATCGAAGCAAGATGGGCGCGGCGGTAGCAGTATATAGCCAGCATAGCCCTCGCTGCCGGCGATACAGCTTCAATGAGCTTTACAAGTCCGTCCGCACTTGCACGGTACATTTCGCCGAGCATCTGGTCAGGGACGGGACATATCTCTTCATGAGGCCCAACGTGGGATTCCGACCGCATCGCAAACTCCAGAGTGGCTGCTCAGGTAAAGACAATCCGGCAAAGCCTATTAACGTGGCGTTAACCGAAACGAGTTTGCACGCACGACCCCCAAGAAGGGCGATCATTCCATTCGGGACTTAGCGTTACTTGCAGCTCGCCGAGACGCGGTTTGATCTTTCAGGCCTAGTCGCCACCTAGTGAAGCTGCTCACGCCGCGACGGTTTAATCGTTATCGGGCACCGGCACATCGAAGGTGTTGAAGGTATAGTTGCCGAAATCGGTCAAAATGAGCGGAAAATGGTACGACATGAGACTTTGGGAAAATCGATCAAGTGTCTGAAATAAAGGAAAAATCCTTTGAAAGTCGGTCTCGCCGATTTTCGGTCGCTCCGATGATGGAGTGGACGGACCGGCATTGTCGGTTCTTTCATCGCCTGCTGACGCGGCGAGCGTTGCTCTATACCGAAATGCTCACGACGGGGGCTGTCTTGCATGGCGACCGAGCGCGGCTGTTGCGCTTCGATCCCGCCGAACATCCCGTCGCGCTTCAACTTGGCGGCTCTGATCCAAAGGCGCTTGCCGCTTGCGCGCGTATCGGCGCCGACCTCGGCTTTGACGAAATCAACCTGAATGCCGGCTGCCCCTCGGATCGGGTGCAGGACGGCCGCTTTGGCGCCTGCCTGATGTCGGAGCCGGCACTGGTCGGCGATTGCGTGGCTGCGATGAAGGCTGCGGTATCGATTCCGGTCACAGTGAAATGCCGCATCGGAATCGACGATCAGGATCCCGAACCGGCGCTCGAGATATTCACACAAAACGTTGAACAGGCGCGCACCGATGCGCTCATCGTACATGCGCGCAAGGCGTGGCTGAAAGGTTTGTCGCCGAAGGAAAACCGCGAGGTTCCGCCGCTCGATTATCCGCGAGTGTACCGGCTCAAACGCACGCATCCGCGGCTTCCTGTTATTATCAACGGCGGAGTTGGCAGCGTCGAAGAGGCAATTGCGCACCTTGAGCATGTCGACGGCGTCATGATGGGCCGCGCCGCCTATCAGGAGCCGTGGCGATTGATCTTCGTCGATCCGCTGATTTTCGGCGAAGCGCTCCGATTTACTTCACTAAAGCAGGCGGCGGCGGCACTCATTCCTTATATCGAATGTGAACTGGCACGGGGCACGCGATTGCATTCGATTACACGCCATTTGCACGGCCTGTTCCGCGCAGTGCCAGGTGCGCGCGCTTACCGCCGCCAACTCGCCAATGCTGCCGCTACGCCGCATGCCGGCGCCGAGTTTTTTGCCTTGGCCTTAACGTTGGTGCGCGATGGTGAGGGTGAATTGGCGAATGTCGCGGCGTAGCCGGCAGCGATGATCTTCGGGGTTGGATCAAACGAGCTGCTTTGGCTTGCTCTTGCCGTTGTCGCCGGCGGCGTGGTCACGGGACTTCTTGCCGGTCTGTTCGGTGTCGGCGGCGGTGCGATAATCGTTCCCGTGCTCTATGAAGTGTTTCGCATTCTTGGCGTGCCGGAAGCCGTGCACATGCAGCTTTGCATCGGCACGTCGTTCGCGGTCATCCTGCCTACCACAATCCGCTCCTATGTTGCCCATCGCGCGAAAGGCTATGTCGTTCCGCGCGTGATTCGGCTCTGGGCGCTGCCGGCTGTAATTGGGGTGAGCTGTGGCGCAGTCATTGCTTCGGTTGCGCCGGCTGCCGTTTTCAAGCTCGCTTTCGTGACGCTCGCACTGCTCGTGGCATCGAAATTCCTGTTCGCCGGCGACCGCTGGAATCTCGGCACCGATCTTCCCGGAACACCGACGATGACGGCTTACGGCTTTGGCATCGGGCTTGCCGGTTCGCTGATGGGCATCAGCGGCGGTTCACTGTCCAATATCGTGCTCACCCTCTACGGCAAGTCGATCCATCAGGCGGTAGCGACCTCGGCCGGTCTTGGCGTTCCGATCACCATCGTCGGCACGGTAGGCTACATCATTGCCGGCTGGCACGACCGCGCGTTGTTGCCGCCTCTCTCGCTGGGTTTCGTATCGCTGATCGGCGTTCTCATCATGGCGCCGGTGTCGAGCTTCACCGCGCCTTACGGCGCTCGCCTCGCGCACCGGCTGTCGCGGCGCACGCTCGAACTTGCATTCAGTATCTTCCTGTTACTGATCGCGGCGCGCTTTCTGGTCAGCATGTTCTGATTATCGGCAAGCGTGATCGTCCCGGATTACGCTCACGGATAACCGCGCAACATCAAACGGTCGCCGCTGACTTCCCAGCTTTGCAGCCGGTTGAGGAAGCTCATGCCGAGCAGACTGGTCTTGAGCTGGCCGGGTTGTGTCACCAGTGCATCGATCGAGCGCTCTTCGAGCCCGCCGATACTGATGCGATCGATTGTCACCTGCGCAGCGCGGGTGCGGCCGTTCGCGGTGTCGATGGTGACCGTGTAGTTGAGCACTTCGAGCGGCAAGCCTGCCGCTCGCGCATCGTCGCGGGTCAGCACGACCGAGCTTGCGCCGGTGTCGAGCACCATCTGGACTCGGGCGCCGTTGACTTGGGCCGACACGTCGAAATCACCGTCATTGGTGCGTCCGATCTCGACCGTGCGGCCACGGGAGACGGCGTGGCCCGGTACCAGCACGACGAGCACACGGTCGGCGACGGCATGCAGTTCGAAGCGATACGAATAGGCGACCACAAGCACCAGGCCGACGACGACCCATATCAGCGCCGACGCAAGAGCCTGACTGAAGCGCTCGCGGAACATGGTCAGGACCACGGCGCCGAGGAATACCAGGAGTACGATCTGGTATGTGAGCGAGCCGAATTCGCTGGTCGAAAGCGGCCCAACCGTTCCGGCGCCGCTGCGCACGAAAATGATCAGGATCGCGATCACTATGGCGCTCAGAAGCAATATTAGCAGGCGAGGGCGCACGTGATCGGTCCTTCAGGCTTTAGCCGGGGTGCCAGCCGCGGCCGGCAGTGTCCGCAGCCGGCCCGGCAATTGCGCCATGATGCGCGCCCGCTCGGCAGCATCGAAATCGATCCAGCGCGCGATCTCATCGAGCGAACGGCCGCAGCCGAGGCAAAGCCTGCGCGTCGGGTGAACGACGCAAATCTGCCTGCAAGGGCTTTCGATGGCGATTACGATGCTGGCCATAATGTGGATCGGCGGGACTCGCGGCACCATAAACGGCAAATTGGCTAAAACAAGAACGCGTACGGTGGATTTGAGGCCCCGGGACTTGGCAACGAACTGGCTGGGAATGACTAGCCGGCAGCGCTGAACAAGACCTTGCGCGCGCGGCTGGTACCGTTTTCGACCGGTGTGGAGAACTCCGGTTCCGGTTTGGGCTGGGTCGGCGGGGCATCGCCGCTGATCGGCCCGAGCGCCGACATCACGCGTTCCGGAGGGAAGGTGACCACGACTTCGGTACCGATGCGCAGCTTCGATTTGAGCGTAAAGGTGCCGCCGTGCAGGTCGATCAGGTTCTTCGCAATCGGCAGTCCGAGCCCTGCACCCTGCTCGGCGGATTTGATCGAGTTCGAGCCTTGGCCGAACGAGGCCAGCACGATCGGGATTTCCTCCTCGGGGATACCCGGCCCGGTATCCTTGACGCTCATGTATTGGCCGCCGGACGCGGTCCAGCCTACCTTGAGCCAAATCTCGCCGCCTTGCGGCGTAAACTTGATCGCGTTCGATAGCAGGTTCAGGCAGATTTGGCGCACCGCGCGTTCGTCGGCCCAAAGCTTCGGCAAATCTGGCTCGAACATTTCGTGGATCGTAATGCCGCGATTGCTGGCGCGCAGCTTGAGCAGGTGGTGGCAATCCTCTACGACGCGGTTGAGCGAGACCGCTTCTTCGTTGAGCTCATAGCGGCCAGCCTCGATGCGCGACAGGTCGAGGATCTCATTGATCAGGTTGAGCAGATGGACGCCGGAATTATGGATGTCGGCGGAATAGTCTTTGTAGGCCGCGACACCATGCGGGCCGAAGATTTCCGCCTTCATTACTTCCGAGAAGCCGAGAATGGCGTTGAGCGGCGTGCGCAACTCGTGACTCATCTGCGCGAGGAAGCGCGACTTCGCGATATTGGCGCCTTCTGCGCGGCGGCGGGCCTCATCGGAGACCGACTTCGACTGCTCGAGTTCGCCGATCAGCGCATCTTTTTCGGCGCGTGCTTCAAGCGTCGCCAGCGTTGTCGAGTAAAGCCGGTAAGCGAGCAGCGAGAAGTAGGCCTCTGCCGTCAGCGCCATGACAGCGAGAATATAGTTGTGCAGGGTACCCTTGACTGCGAAGTCGAGCGCGATCGCGAGTGTCACCGGAAGCGTCAGGGCGAATACCGCAACTGGCAAGCTCGACGCCAGCATGCTGGAAATCGCCACCACCAGCAGCATCACGAACAGCATGAAAGTGGATGCCTGCTCGTCGAGACCCACCGGATTGATCAGGATGAAGGTCCACGCCATGCCGAAGAACAGATCGAGCATGATGAAGCGGATGCGCCACCGGCGCAGGTTCGCGGTGGTCGGCGTCTCGTCGAGGAAATGTCGGCATTTGCGGATAATGACGAGGTGGATCAGCAGCACGCCTGCGGTCCACACACCCGAGGTCAGCGCGCCGGTCCACAAGCTCGACAAAGCGCCGATGCTGACGATCAGCAGCAGGATAACTGGCGACGCCGAGATGCGATTTTGCGCGAACTGGCGCAGCAACTCGAAATCGAACACCGGCCGCGTGCCGCTGGTCGAGGTCAACCGGTCGCGCGCTTCCCGCACGTGCTGAGTTCGAGAGCCGCCGCGTGGTCTGCGGTACGGCGGCGGGCGAGGCGAGTTCGTGCGCTTCGCTGATGTTATTCGGCATTGCAGTCCGCGGCTGGCACTTGGCGCGTGATCACCCCCGAAGCCGGCCCCCCGTTCGGATCACGTGCTCTCACTTCAAACGTGGCTCAAAATCCTTAAGACGAGGCTTAAACGCCGCACCGCGGCAGCGGTGGAAAGCATTTGTTTACCAGTAAGGCGCGGGGCCGGCAGTGATGGTGCTCTGGCTCCTCACGGCAACCCAAGATAGGTTTGCCTTCCCAACGGGATAGGGAAGCATTGCGATGAAACTTTACGACGGCGGCCGCGCGCCGAACCCGCGCCGGGTGCGAATTTTTCTGGCCGAGAAGGGCGTCACAATCCCCACTGAGCAGGTCGACCTTGGTCAATTGCAGCAACGCAGCGATGCGTTTACGGCACTTAACCCGATGCAGCGGGTGCCGGCGCTCGTGCTCGACGATGGCACTGTCATCACCGAATCGATCGCTATTTGCCGCTACTTCGAGGCGCTCCATCCTGAGCCGCCGCTATTCGGCCAGGGGGCGCTTGAAACCGCACTAGTCGAGATGTGGCAGCGCCGCGCGGAATTGCATCTCCTGTTCCCGGTCGCAATGGTGTTCCAGCACACGCACCCGGCGATGAAAATCATGGTCGATCCGCAAGTAGCGGCATGGGGCGAAGCCAACAAGCCGCGCGTTACGGAATTTCTGCAACTCCTCGACGGCGAGCTCAAAAACCGGCCTTACGTCGCCGGTAAGAGCTACACGGTGGCGGATATCACCGCGATGATTGCGGTCGACTTCATGCGGGTATCGAAACTTAAGGTTCCCGAGGAACTTGCCAACGTAAACCGCTGGCACGCCGAAGTTTCAGCGCGGCCGAGCGCTGCTGCCTAATGTCGCGCACAGGGGTTGTCGCTGCGGAAGTCTGCTACAACTCCGTTCAATAACGAAAGTCCCGGAGGAAATGATGCTCACCCGTCGTGCGCTATGCGCAGCCGTCGCTGCTGCGCCATTTGTTAGTGCGGCCCATGCCGACGATTATCCGTCGCGTCCGATCCGGGTCATCAGTCCGTTTCCGGCCGGGAGCGCGTCCGACACCGTGGCCCGTGTCGTGCTCGACCAGGTTTCGCAAACCATTGGGCAGCCGATGGTGGTCGAGGCCCGGCCCGGCGCCGGCGGTATTGTCGGATTTGCCGATGTCGCCAAGGCCGATCCGGATGGCTACACGATCGTGACCAGCTCGACGTCGATGGGGACGGGCGAGGTGTTGCACAGCAAACTTCCCTATGACCCGGCGAAAGATTTTGCCTCGGTGGCGATGCTCGGCTTGCAGCCGAACGTGCTGGTAGCCTCGAAGGAAAGCGGCTTCAAGACCGTTGCCGATCTTGTCGCGGCAGGAAGGGCGAAGCCCGGCACATTGACCTTCGCATCGGCGGGTATCGGTTCGTCCTCGCACATGGCGGGGGAGCGGCTGCGGCTTGCGGCCAAGATCGATGTTCGCCACGTGCCGTTCAAGGACAACGGCCTTACCGAAGTGATGGCCGGCCGTATCGACTATTATTTCATTCCGCTCGCCGCCGCGGCTTCAGCGCTGGGAAGCGGCAAGCTCAATGTGCTCGCGGTGAGTTCGCTCAAGCGCTCACCGCTGCTGCCGGACGTACCATCGATCGCCGAAGCCGGCTATCCGAGCGCCGAGTTCAATTTCTGGGTCGGCCTTTCCGTGCCGGCGCAAACCCCGCGTCCAATCATCGACAAACTGCACGACGCCACCGAAAAGGCACTGCAAGAACCGGCGATGAAGGTAAAGCTGGCCAAACTTGGTGTTGAACCCGAGCTGATGAGTGTCGACGCGTTCAGCAAATTCGTCAAAGCCGATCTGGCGGCAACAGTGCAGCTTGCCAAGGATGCCAATATCCAGGCGGTGGATTGACGCGCGGCTGTCTCCGATGCGGCGGATTGCCAAAGCCTGATCCTATCGAGGAAAGTGGAAAAAAGTCCGGTGACGGCGGGTCTACCGTCACCGGATTCTTGCAAGCGATGCCCTGAATCGGCTGTGCTAGAACGTCGAGTATTTTGGCTCCGTACAGCCGCCACACGCCCAGGGCCAGGACCAGTCAGCAACCCTGCCCTTGTTAGCTTCCACGTATGGACTCCACGCCTTGGGCGGCAGCGCTTGGCTTTTGTAGACGATGGCGAACTGGCCATTGGCCTGCACCTCGCCGATCATCACCGGCTTCGCCATATGATGGTTGGGTAACATGGTGACCTCGAAGCCGGATGGCGACTTCACCTTCTGACCGATCATCGCTTGCCGTACGGCGTCAACATCTGTCGTGCCGGCCTGCTGCACCGCCTGCGCCCACATGTGGAAGAGAATGTAGGCCGACTCCATCGGGTCGTTGGTTACGGCCTTTGGATCTTTCGTGTAGGCGTGCCACTTGGCGATGAATTCCTTGTTTTCCGGTGTATTGACCGATTCGAAGTAACTCCAGGCCGCGAGGTGCCCAACAAGCGGCTTGGTATCGAGGCCAGCCAATTCCTCCTCGCCGACCGAGAACGCGATCACCGGGATATCGGACGCTTTGATGCCCTGATTGGCCAGTTCTTTATAGAACGGCACATTGGCGTCGCCGTTGACGGTCGAGATCACCGCGGTCTTCTTCGCTCCCGAGCCGAACTTTTTGATCGCAGAGACTTCCGTCTGCCAATCGGAGAATCCGAAGGGTGTGTAGTTTTCCATAATATCCTCATCCGCGACGCCTTTGTACTTGAGGTAGGCCCGGATGATCTTGTTGCTGGTGCGCGGATAGACGTAATCAGTGCCTTCGAGGATGAACCTTTTCACACCGCCGCCGTCCTTGCTCATCAGATACTCGACGGCAGGGATCGCCTTATTGTCGGGTACCGAAGAGCCGTAGAAGATATTGTAGGAGGATTCCTCGCCTTCATACTCAAGCGGATAGAAGAGGAGGCCGTTCAGCTCCTCGAATACCGGGAGCACCGATTTGCGCGACACCGAGGTCCAGCAGCCAAACACGGCGGCGACTTTGTCTTTACTGAGCAGCTCGCGCGCCTTTTCGGCGAATAGCGGCCAGTTCGACGCTGGATCGACCACGATTGGCTCGACCTTCTTGCCGAGCAGGCCGCCATGTTCATTGAGTTCGGCGACTTGCATCAGCATAAGGTCCTTAAGGATCGTCTCGCTGATCGCCATCGTGCCCGAGAGCGAGTGCAGGATTCCAATTTTGATCGTGTCTTCGGCCGCGGCCTTGACCACGCTAGCGGCTAGAAATGCCGACGCGACGATGGCGGGTAGCCAGGAATGTCGTGCGAGTTTCATAAGATTTCTCCATTCGAAAGAGCGAACCGACCCAGGCGCTATGCCTGGCGCGCTCGCAACTGCTCCGGCTGCAGCAGAACATGCATCGGCGCCGGTTCTTTACCGAGAACCACCACTGAAAAATGCAATGGCACCGGAAAATGGGCCCACTTCGTTCTTAAAGTGCGCGAATCTGCTCAGTGCGCGGTCTGAATTCCCAGCTTTAGTGCAAGTTGTGCCCTGACCTTAGGCAAATTCGAAGCGTCGGACCTCCTCGTGGGTCCAGTTGCTTGCGGATTTAGGTGACCAGTTGCGCCTGCGCCTTTGAAAAAGAGCACAACTGGACCTAACGTTGGGGTCGGATTGGTAAGGCGCAGCCTTTTTCAGGTTGCATTTGAGCTTATGCAGATACCCGTTCTTCTGGATCGCTCCCGGCGCGAGCCGCTGACCAGCCAACTTGTCGAGCAACTGCGCGACGCGATCCGTCACGCGCGTATCCGTCCCGGTACGCGGCTCCCCTCGTCGCGACGCTTGTCGGAGCAACTGGCGGTCTCGCGCAACACCGTCATTCGCGCCTATGACATCTTAATCGTCGAGGGATTCGTGGAATCTCGGCCAGCATCGGGGATTTTCGTTGCCGACAGCCTGCCGCGGACTCTAAGTGAGGGAGTGGTACATGAGCCAGCGCCGGTGCGAGTCGGTACCGTGTCGCATATGCCGATGCCACCATTACCGCTGCGCGTGCCGAACCTGATCGATAAGCAGCGTAATCGCTTGTCGTTCGATTTCTTTCCTGGCCGTCCCAATGCGGCGTTGTTCCCGATCAAGACATGGCGCCGTCTGTTGCAGGCAAATCTTTCACACGGCGGCGGCGTCGGACTGTCGCAATATGGCGATCCGGCCGGTCTGCCCGCGTTGCGCTCTGCTATTGCAGATCATCTGGCGACCACGCGCGGGATTGCCGCCGATCCCAGCCGCATCGTCATTGTTAATGGCGCGCAGGAAGGCATCAGTCTTGCCGCGCGGCTTTTTCTCAATCATGGCACGCCGAGCGCGATCGAGGATCCTTGCTATCAGGGGGCGGCGTTTGCCTTCGAAGCGACAGGGTCCGAGGTGGCAAGCGTTGTGGTTGATTTCGAAGGCCTGATACCCGGTGAGCTGCCGCAGCGGCCGACAGCATTGCTCTACGTCACGCCGTCGCATCAATATCCCACGGGTCACTTGCTCTCGCTTGAACGGCGGCATGCGATCGTTGCTTGGGCGCGACGGTACGGCTGCTACGTGCTGGAAGACGACCGGGACGGCGATCTGCGCTACGAAGGCTCTCCGCTGGCGGCGATTGCCGCCAACGCGCCCGATTGCACCATCTATCTCGGAACGTTCTCGCGCACCCTCGGCGCCGGCTTGCGTCTTGGGTACATGGTGGTGCCGGAACAACTCGCCGGCGTCGTCGCCGCAGCGAAAGCTCTTCTCAACAGCGGCAGTTCCTGGCTCGAACAAGCAGCGCTTGCCGAAATGATGCGCACTGGCTCGTACGCCGCGCATCAGCAGCGCTGCCGCGTTCATTACCGGGAAAGCCGCGACTACCTCATGAGCGCGTTGCGCCGCTACTTCGGCGAGGTCGCCGTTACCGGCGAGTCCGGCGGCATGCATCTCGTGTGGTATTTGCCGCCCGGTGTGCCGAATGCTGCCGTCGTCGAGGGTTTGGCGCACCGTGCACGTATCGGGGTCTATTCGTTTACCTCCGGCGGCGCCTACGTGGCGCGGGCCTCAACTTTTACCCAGCGCGGCCTGATCCTCGGTTACGCGGCGCTAACGCGCAAACAAATCGAGCAGGGCATTTCACGACTGTCTGATGCCGTCGACGACGCCATTGATGATCCCCTAGCCGATGTAAACGCGCTGTTCCTGAGGGCTACTGTGCCGCCTTCGGCGCCGATGGCCACAAAAAAGAGCCGTAAACTGGACCCCAGCTTTCTTCGTCAACCGGCTCTAACGGCGCACCGCCGGCGCCGGAGAAGCTTGGCGATGCGCCAGGCGGGCAATGCGATGATTTCTGTCAGCAAGATTTACCGTTATCCGATCAAGGGACTGAGTGCGCAGCCCTTATCGCGCATTGCGTTGGAAATCGACAAGCCGTTCCCTCATGACCGCATCTTCGCGCTGGTACGGCCCGGCGCGCCGATTGACCGCAACGAACCGCGATGGGCCAAGAAGGGTTTGTTTGTGATGCTCATGCTCGAAGAAAACTTGGCGCGCGTGAGCACTCACCTCGATCTCGATTCGTTTCTGCTCACTGTGAAACAGGGTAATCAGCACATTATGTCGGCGCAATTAGCCGCCGAAATGGATCGCACCAAGCTTGAAAATTTTCTCTGGCAATTATTGCCGACCTTGCCCGCGCCGCCGACGCTCGTGCGCTCGAACGGGGGCCACTTCATGGACAAGCCAGATAATGTCATCTCCTTGATCAATCTCGCGACAGTGCGCAGCCTGGAAGAGCGATGGGGCGTCAAGATTGATCCGTTACGATTTCGCGCCAATATCTACATAGACGGGGCTGAGCCGTGGGAAGAGTTCAACTGGGTCGGCAGCGAGATCAGGATCGGGGGTACCGTATTCGCGGTCGATCGTAAGAACGGCCGCTGCGGCGCCACCAACGTCAATCCGATAACCGGCCGGCGCGATCTCGACATTCCGAGTTCGCTGCGCGCCGCATTCGGACACAAGAATCTCGGCGTCTATTTGATCGTGCGTGACGGCGGTGAGATCGCAATCGGAGATGGCGTGTTGGCACCGCGTACGGCCACAGCCCACACGGGCATCCCGGCATCGCCCGGGCAGGCCAACAGCGCGCAACGCCGCTTTATGTGCCGAGGCTGTTATTTCATCTACGAAGAATCGAGCGGCCTGCCGCAGCAGTCGATCATGCCGGGAACGCCGTTTGCCGAAATCGCGGCCAACTGGCGCTGTCCCGATTGCGGTACGGACAAGACGACTTTCCGGCCCTATGTGGGAAAGGTAGCGGTTGGCCAAACGTGATTGGCTTGGCGCCGAGCGTCCTTCTTCCAGACCAAGTTCCCAGGCGAGGAGAGCATCAACGCTGCAGCAGCGCAATCAGGCTCGACGTGTCCCAGCGCTTGCCGCCCATCTCCTGCACTTGCGAGTAGAACTGGTCGATCAGCGCCGAGGCTGGCAGATGCGCGCCGTTGCGCCGCGCTTCGTCGAGGCAGATGTTGAGGTCTTTGCGCATCCAGTCCACCGCGAAACCGAAGTCGAACTTGCCGGCGACCATGGTCTTGTAGCGGTTTTCCATTTGCCACGACTGCGCCGCGCCTTTTGAAATGGTCGCGATCAGTTTCTCGATGTCGAGATTGGCCTTCATGGCGAAGTGCAGACCCTCTGCGAGGCCCTGAACCAGACCGGCGATGCAGATCTGGTTGACCATCTTGGCGAGCTGTCCGGAGCCGGACGCGCCCAGCAGATTGCAGGCGCGTGCATAAGCGGCGATCACTTTCTCTGCCTTGCCGAACGGGCCTTCATCACCGCCGCACATGACGGTGAGTACGCCGTTCTCGGCGCCGGCCTGACCGCCGGATACCGGCGCATCGACAAAATCGAAGCCGCGCTTTTTAGCTTCGGCGTGCAGCTCGCGCGCGATCGCGGCAGAGGCGGTCGTATGATCGACAACGATGGCGCCTTTTTTGGTGCCGGCAAAAATGCCGTTCTCGCCGAGCATCACTTCGCGCAGATCATTGTCGTTGCCGACACAGGCAAACACGAAATCCTGGCCGTCGGCGGCCTGCCTCGGGGTCGGCGCGCTCTTGCCGCCGTATTGTCCGACCCATTTCTCGGCCTTGGCGCCGGTTCGGTTATAGACCGTGACGTCGTGACCGCCCTTGTTTTTCAAATGCCCTGCCATCGGGTAGCCCATCACGCCTAAGCCCACAAACGCGACCTTTGCCATTGTTTCCTCCATTGTTCGGCATTGGTCATGGCCCGGAGCGCCACGGTGCGTCAACGGGGGCCAATGGGGTCGTGAGGTTGACCGCGACGGCTATGGGGCTATGTAGAGCGCATGGCCGATGTGAAAGACGATGTGCTCGCCGCGCTCGCGAGGGTACCAAGCCCCGACGGCAAGCCGCTGACGCAGACCGATGCGCTCTCCGACATTGTCGCGACCGACGGCAAAGTATTTTTTTCGATCACCGCGGACGCCGCCACGGTGAAAAGCTGGGAGAGCGTGCGCGAGCGCGCCGAAGCCGCGGTTCGCGCCGTGCCAGGCGTCAAATCCGTCATGATTGCGTTGACCGCGGAGCGCGCCGGAGGAGGCGCGAGCGCTGCGCCACCGCGTCGCCCGCAAACGCCGCCGCAGACTGCGCGGCCCGGTGCAGGCGCAGCATCGCACGCGCCAATTGGGATTCCCGGCGTCGGATCGATCATCGCGGTGGCGTCGGGCAAGGGCGGCGTCGGCAAATCGACGACCGCGGTCAATCTGGCGCTCGGCTTGCGCGATCTAGGCCTCAAGGTCGGCATTCTCGACGCCGACATTTACGGACCGTCGATGCCAAAGCTGTTGGCGATCCGCGAGAAGCCGGAAACCATCGGCGGCAACCGCCTGAAACCGATCGTGCGTTACGGCATGCCGGTGATGTCGATCGGCTTTTTGATCGAGGAAGAAACGCCGATGATCTGGCGCGGCCCGATGGTGATGTCGGCGCTGACGCAAATGCTGCGCGAGGTGGAGTGGGGCACGCTCGATGTCATGGTGGTGGATATGCCGCCCGGCACCGGCGACGCGCAGCTCACCATGGCGCAGCAGGTACCGCTCAAAGGCGCGGTGATCGTCTCGACGCCGCAAGATCTGGCGCTGATCGATGCACGGCGTGGCATTGCCATGTTCCGCCGCGTCAACGTGCCGATACTCGGCATTGTCGAGAATATGTCGACGTTCATCTGCCCGAAGTGCGGCGAGCGCACCGACATTTTCGGTCACGGCGGCGCGCGGCACGAGGCGGAGCGGCTCGGTGTGCCATTCCTTGGCGAAGTGCCGCTCGACATCGCGATCCGGGAAAATTCCGATGCCGGTAAGCCCGTGGTCGCAACCATCCCGGACGGACCGCACGCCAAAGCCTATCGCGATATTGCCGCCCGCGTTCGCGACGGCCTTGCGGGCGCGAGCCGCCCGGCGCCGAAGATCGTCATCGAGGCGTGATAAGATAGTCGGCAAGAGGCTTCCCAAAAGCCTCAAGGGGAGGAAGTGATGCTCGGGATTTTCTCGCGCCATGCCGGGGCGTGCTGGATCGCCGTGGTTTGGTTGATGGGCTGGCTGGCCGTTCCGGCGGCGCATGCACAATCGACGGCCGAGCTTTACGAAAAGGCCAAAGCCGAAGGCGCGCTGGTGTTCTATTCCGGCGGCCCGGCGGCGCCGCATGAAGCCCGCGCCAAGCTATTCATGCAACAATTCCCCGGCATCACGGTGTCCGTCACCGGCGGCTTTAGCAACGTGCTCAACGCCGACATCGAAAAGCAGATGGCCACAGGCGCGATGGCGGTCGACATGGCGATCTTTCAGACCGTGCAGGACTTCGTGGGCTGGAAGAAGCAGGGCAAGCTGCTGAACTTCAAGCCGGAAGGTTTTGAACACGTCTATCCGAACATGCGCGACGCCGATGGCGCCTACGAGGCGGTGAGCGTCAGCGTGCAGACCTATGCCTACAACACCGCGAAGCTGCCTGCGGTGGGTGCACCGCAATCGGCGCTCGATTTCCTCAAACCGGAATTCGCCGGCAACGTTATCACCTGCTACCCGGCCGACGATGATGCGACACTTTATTTGTTTTATCTGATCGTCCAGAAATATGGCTGGTCGTGGATGGACAAATACATGGCCAATAAACCGAACTTCGTTCAAGGACATCTCGACGTTGCCCGCAGTGTTGGCTCCGGCGCGAATATCGCGACTTTCGATGCGACATCAACAGTCTGGCCGCTCATGCGCGAGGGCAAGGTCAATGTCGTGTTCTCGCCTGTCGACGAAACTCCGGTATTCACTGCGACCGGCGGCATCTTCACGAACGCGCCGCATCCGAATGCGGCAAAGCTTTATCTCACGTGGCTTCTCGCCAAGGAGCAACAGGCCAAAACCGGCTCGTTCTCATCGCGCGACGACGTCGATCCGCCGGCTGGTTTCCAGCCGCTAACGTCTTACAAGATCGGCAATGCCTATCGGGAGTTTGTCACCGACGCCGCGCTGATCGCCGATTTGCGCAAGCGCTTTGAGGCTTACACCGGCCCGCCGGTGAACAAGGGCGGCGTGCGATAAGGCTGCCCGCTGAACGGGAAGGCTGAGATCAGCCCACTGCGCCGTTGCCGTCGCGTCGCAGCACCTTGCCCGGCAGCGCGCCGGTGTGAACGGCGTTCTCGACAACGAGCGAGCCGTTGACGATGACGGTGGTGCGCGCGCCGCTCGGGAATTGGTGCGGATCGGCATAGGTGGCGCGATCGGCGAAATCCGCCGGATCGAAAATCGCAACGTCCGCTCGGTAGCCTTCCTTCAGCAGGCCGCGATCCTTGAGCTTGAGCGCGCGCGCGGTTGCGCCGGTCATTTTATGGATCGCATGTTCGAGCGGCAGTGCATTTTGTTCGCGCACATAGCGCGTCAATATGCGCGGGAAGGTGCCATAGAAGCGCGGATGCGGCATGCCTTTGCCGACCGTGCCATAGGGCGCCACGCAATTGCCATCGGAGCCGACCAGCGCGCGCGGTGAGGCGACGACGGTGCGGATATCGTCCTCCGAAATCGACGTTACCAGCACACGCGTCGCGCCTTTGTCGTCGGCGAGATAGTCGCACAGCGTATCGACCGGATCTTCGCCGCGTTCCTGCGCGAGCTGCGCAATGGTCCGGCCGGCATAGTGCGGCAGGTTCGGCGAGATCGAGATTTGCACACATTCCCATGACGGGATGCGGCCCCAGTTGTTCAATCCGTCGCGGGCGATGTCATCGCGAATTTTGTTGCGCGTGTCGGGTTCGCGCAACCGCCTGAGCATCGGTTCGACGCCGCCGGCCTGCACCCATGACGGCAGCAGGTTCTTCAGCGGATTCGAGCCCGCGGCATAAGGGTACGAATCGCAATCGACATCGACGCCGCGCGCCCTGGCATCGGCGATCATCTGCAGTGCCGTTGCCGCTTTGCCCCAATTGTCGGTGCCGGAGCATTTGAAATGCACGATCTCGACATGCACGCCGCAGGTCTCGCCGAGCGCAATCGCTTCCTCGACGGCCTCGATCACTTTGTTCGATTCGTCGCGCAAGTGAGTGAAATAGCCGGCGTTATGCCGCTTCAGCACATGGCCGAGCGCGATCAGCTCATCCGGCGCGGCGTAGGAGCCAGGCGGCGTGAACAGACCGGACGACATTCCGAGCGCGCCCGCGCGGAGCGCGTCTTCGAGCAGCGCAATCATCTGTTTGAGCTCGGCATCGGTCGGCGCCCGCTCGGCCATGCCCATGACCATCAGCCGGAGCGTGTTGTGTCCCACCAGCATGCCGGCATTCACCGCGACCGCCGGGAAGGTGTCCAGATAATCGGGAAAGCTTGTCTCGCAAAACGGCAGCCACGGCGCGCTTGGGCTCAAGTAGTCCTTGAGCATCTCGACCTTGCCCGGCAGCGCCGGCGCCACCGAAAACCCGCAATGCCCGATGATCTCGGTGGTGACGCCCTGGCGCACCTTACTTTCCGCTTTTGGATTAATAGGCAGCGTGAAATCCGAATGGGTCTTGATGTCGATAAAGCCGGGTGCGACGGCGAGGCCGTCCGCGTCGATGGTCTTGCGTGCGCTGTTAGTGATGCGGCCGATAGCGGCGATACGATCGTCAGCGATAGCGATATCGGTCTGGACACCGGCGCTGCCGCTGCCGTCGAACAGCGTGCCGCCGCGGATCAGGATGTCGTGCATGACTAACCTCGCCCCGCTGCACGGGGAGAAGGAGAATTACGGCTTCATGCACAGCGCAAGCGCGGGTCCCGGACTATTGCTGCACGCCGCGGATTCTGATATCGGCGTTGCGGGTAATCGCGACGGTGCCGCCGGGGCAGGTGGCCGAGATGAGTTTTTCGCCCGGGCTGCAGGTCAGATCGCAATTGCTTCCGGCGCCGCACTCCTGACGCAGCGCATGCAGGCCGGTAGCGCCGACCGGCCCGGGTGGACCTTGCGGACCGACCGGGCCGGCGTCGCCCTGCTGTCCGACCGATCCCTGCGGTCCGGCCGCGCCTGGCTGGCCCGCGGGGCCTGCCGGGCCTTCGAAACATCCCGCGAGCGAAACCGCCGCAAGCAATGCAACAATGGTCAATGAAATCCGCATGGAAATCCGCATGGAAGCTCCCTCGGGCGTGCGCGGCAAAAGCGTTTCATCCGTCATGAAGCAAGTCAATCAGCGCGTAAACGTCATTGCGAGGAGCGTGAGCGACGAAGCAATCCAGAGCAGTATGCATTGGGCGCTGGATTGCTTCGCTCCGCTCGCAATGACCGGCGAATTACTGATAATGACGATATTTGCGGTGCCTGACCGGCGGCGGCCCCGGCTGATATTGCGGCCAGGCTGGATTGAGATTGCAGAAACCGCGGTTGCCGGCGATCGCCGCAGGCTGGCATTGCTCGACGCTCTGGAATTCGCAGTCCCAGATCACATCTCCGCTGCCGAGATTCTGCACCGCGCACCACGGCGCGTTGCCGATCGTGCCGGCACGGCCCGGCGTGGCGGAAAGCAGCAGCACGCTGCTAAATGCGGCGGCGGCCAAGAGTTCCGACAGACTGAGTCTCGACGTTAGTCCCGACGTTCTGTGCATTCCGTTATTGTAATCAATTACGACATTGGGGAAAGAGGCTACGTGCCGAAACGGCACTTCGGAATTATGTACCTCATCCGAGTTCCTACCGGGCATATGAGACGGCCTATTGCTGTTCCGGCGTCTCGTAGACCAATGCAGTTTGATCGTTCTTTTGGCTCTGTTCGGCCAGCAAGAGCCATGCCCGCGCCATATGGAGGAGGATCAGCTTGGTCTCGGAGCTCGCCGTCTCTTTTGCCAGCGACACGCAATGCGCCGCGTGCGCCTCGTAGAACTCGGCGTGAAACGGAATGTGAGCCGTCGATGATACGTCAAATGACATCCCGAGGCGGTTAAGCGGCGGTCGGCGGATTTGTTCCAATACGAAATAAAAAAGTCGCCAAAACAAATTGGACACAAGGCCCCGAACTAGGGCGCAATCAGTGCTGAATAAGAGGCTGGGGCGGTTTCGCGGGCCGGGGCAAGGAGTTGCTTGACAGGACCAAGGCGGCCACTGAGGGCCGCCAACTGAGGCGGCCTATTCTTCCTCGATCCATGCGTCTTTATACGTCCATTCGTGCACGCTTTTGCATGCAGCGCACCGCACGGGCATCTTAAAGACCACGGAATCTACTCGGATTCTCATCGAATCCAGTTTGATCAATTCTGTGTTCAGCCCTGTCGGGACGGCCTTATCGGTCTCCGGACAAAGGATCATGATCCGAGGCATGATAGTAAATCCGTCTCCACCCCCTCGATAATTTAGAATTTTGATCTGCGCTTTGGCTACTGGCAAAAATCGCAAAACGAACTGCCGTTAGGCAAAGAGTCGTGACCAGAAAAAAACTGTCCGAGAGATTATAGATGGCGACAAATAAAGAGGCCGCCAACTGAGGCGGCCTAATGGGTGCAATCCCCTTTTTCGATGCGATCGATTAAGTCCAAGCAACTGAGCCGCAGGGCGGCAATGTCAAGCCATTCGCGCGCTAGATAAACTGCCCGCTCTCTAATCTCTGGGCATTCTTGCGCTATTTGCAAAAGCAGTAGAGCGCGTTCGTGACATTGGCTCGCAATGCGCATTTTCGCGATCTGAAAGCCGGCGCGCCCCCGATTTTGTTTACGCCAAATTTATACGGTTACAACGCACAAAAAGGGATGGGAGACCTATTCGTGCGGCTGTAGCTGGCTAATTATGTTCGCTTCAATGGATGCAGAGCTGCATCCGCGAGCTTCAGCCATTCAGCGGCCATCTCACGTCGAATGTCGCGGGATTCCTGATTTGTGGGTGCCTGCATCATATCCAGACAATGCGCGGCGTAACGCGTGTATTGCTTGTGCTTGTCATTCGTCAACTGTGCCACGGTCACTCCGGAAACGATTTTACAGCCCAGGCAACCTGCCGTGCATTGACCCGACAAGTCTGATCAAAAGGGACCACCTTCAAATTCAAAAGGGACCATGTGATATGGAAACCGGCCAGTACCCAGTATTGGAAAAGAACATATTGCGAACATAGAACATATCGTGTACAGTCTGGAAATCGCCATTTCCACTGCCGGTGGGTCGGCGGCTTTCGTGCCCTCCGAATCCCGGCCATATAGGAGCACGCCACATGAGTGCAGGTGCCGCACTTCGTCTCGTTGAAGGATCGTCTATGGACAAGTCGAAAGCGCTGGAAGCAGCGCTGTCCCAGATCGAGCGCAGTTTTGGCAAGGGCTCGATCATGCGGCTAGGCAAGAACAGTACGGCGATGGACATAGATACGGTGTCCACCGGCTCACTCGGCCTCGATATCGCGCTCGGCATCGGCGGCTTGCCGCGCGGCCGGGTGGTCGAGATTTACGGGCCAGAATCGTCTGGCAAAACCACGCTGGCGCTGCATTGCCTCGCCGAAGCGCAGAAGAAAGGCGGCATCTGCGCCTTTCATCGACGCCGAACACGCGCTCGATCCGATCTATGCCCGCAAGCTCGGCGTCAATGTCGACGACCTTCTGATCTCGCAGCCCGACACCGGCGAGCAGGCGCTCGAAATCGCCGATACGCTGGTGCACTCCGGCGCGGTCGATGTGCTGGTGATCGATTCGGTTGCGGCGCTGGTGCCGCGCGCCGAGCTCGAAGGCGAAATGGGCGACAGCCAGCTCGGCCTGCAGGCGCGGCTGATGAGCCAGGCGCTGCGCAAGCTCACCGCCTCGATCAACCGCTCCAACACGATGGTGATCTTCATCAATCAGATCCGCATGAAGATCGGCGTGATGTACGGCTCGCCGGAAACCACCACCGGCGGTCATGCGCTCAAGTTCTATGCCTCCGTCCGTCTCGACATCCGGCGCATCGGCGCGATCAAGGAGCGCGAGGAAGTGGTCGGCAACCAGACCCGCGTGAAAGTAGTGAAGAACAAGCTCGCGCCTCCGTTCAAGCAGGTCGAATTCGATATCATGTACGGCGAGGGCATCTCCAAGATGGGTGAACTGGTCGATCTCGGCGTCAAAGCCGGCGTGGTGGAGAAATCCGGCTCCTGGTTCTCCTACGACAGCCAGCGTATCGGCCAGGGCCGCGAAAACGCCAAAACCTTCCTCAAGGCCAATCCCGATATCGCGACAAAAATCGAGGCCGCGATCCGGCAGAATTCCGGCCTGATCGCCGAAAAGATCCTGGCCGGCGAGAAGGAAGAGGAAGCGGACGACGACAAAGCGGCGGAAGGGTAGAGCGTTCCGCTTAGACCATGATCCAGTAGATCATGGTCTGAAAATCTTGTTGGAGCATGATCTTTTCGAGAAAACCGGCTGCCAGCTTTTCCGGATCATGGTCTTGCCTCCCTCTTCCTTTGCGATGAGGGGGACGCGAATAGCAAAACCCGGGCGCCTGGCGCCCGGGTTTTTTACGCTCGACAGTTTTGGTCCTGGAAAGGCTTATTCGTCGTTCGAGGTACGGCGTTCCGCAGTCCAGGAGCCGGAACATTCGCCGCCGCTCCAGTGGCCTTCGCCGAGATCGCCCGATAGACGTCCGGAACCGGTGGCGCTCTTGCTGCCAGAGCTGACGGTCACGGTGATGGCGCCGGTCGGCTGGACCTTGCCGTTGATGCTGACCGCGGTGACGTTGCCGGCGTTGGCGAGCGCGCCGTTCTGGATGCGGATCGGATAGCGATAGCCGCGGTCGCAGTCGCCCTTTTCGGTGATGATCGAGACGCTCCACAGGCCGTCATAAGCCGGCACCGCGTAGGTGCTGGTCGTGGCGACGGTGGCTGACGCGGCAACAAGTGTAAAAAGTGCACCACTCAGGATACTGGTTTTGAAGGTCTTCATGGCTGCCGTTCCCTGTTATGTCTTTCGCGGGTTATTCCCGCGATTGCGGATTAGGTTTGCGACTTAGGCGGAAGCTTTTAGTTTGAACCCGAACACCCCTTCGTCGCGCTGAAACACAAACGCGTTCTACTGAACAAAGGTTCAAATCGAGTTGATCGGCATCACAAAAATGCTGGTATTTGGCGGGAATTGGCCGGGCGTTTGAAATAGCCAAGTGAATCCAATCAATTAGGGGATTCAACTTGTCTTAAATATTAGGCCAGATTTGCGGCCTTTCCGGCCACATTGATTACCGCGCGGCCTAATCACCTTATGTGCGGCCGCCTGGTCCGGCTGCGGGACTGGTACCGGATCGGACGCGACCAGGCGATAGCCGACGCCGAGCTCGGTCAACAGAATGCGCGGCTGAGTCGGATCGGCTTCGATTTTGCGGCGAAGCTTGCGCACGAAAATGCGCAAATAGTGTGTGTCGTCGACGTGCTCGTTGCCCCAGATTTCCCGCAGCAGGAATTGATGGGTGACCACGTTGCCGGAGTGCTGCGCCAGGATTTGCAGCAGTCGGTACTCTTTCGGGGTCAATGTCAGCCGCTGGTCGTTGATGGAAACGGCGCGTGCCGCGAAATCGATCGCGAGCGGCCCGAACTTGATGATCGGCTCGCCACGCGACATCCGCAGCTGTCGCCGCATCGCCGAATGGGCGCGCGCCAGGAGCTCTGCCATGCCGAACGGCTTGACTACATAATCGTCGGCGCCCAGTTCGAGCAGGCGCACCTTTTCGTCTTCGCTGGCGCGCACCGAGAGCACGATCAGCGGCACGGTCGACCACGCGCGCAGGCGCTCGAGTACATCAGCCCCATCCATATCCGGCAGGCCGAGGTCGAGGATCACGAGATCGGATGGTTTCAAGGTCGCTGCGCGCAGCGCCTCGGCGCCGGTTTCGGCCTCATGCACCTGGAATCCATCAAGCTCGAATCCGGTGCGCAGGAATTGTCGAATTTGGATCTCGTCATCGACGACCAGAACGGAGGTGGGTATCTCGCTCATTCGGCGGCACTTTCCATTGCTTCTGCGTCGAGGTTTTCGACCTCGGGCATGATTTCCTCAGCCGACATCGGCAGGTGGATTGAAACGGTGGTGCCGCGATCGACGCCGTCGCTTTCGACCTCGACCTTGCCGCCATTGGCGCTGATGAAGGCCTTGGTGATCCATAGCCCGAGCCCGGAGCCCGAGGTGGTCGACGGCGTGGCGTGGCCCGCGGAAAAAGCGGCCGCCGACCTGGCGCCGTTCTTCTTGCGTCAGCCCGGCACCGTTATCGTGAACCGACAACACGACCGTGCGGCCCTTGGGGTGCGCGGCAATGCGGATCGGCGAACCGACCGGCGAATATTTCGCGGCGTTGTCGATGATCTGAACGAGCGCCTGCTCGACCTGCGCCGGATCGACATGGACGATCGGCAGGTTGGAATCGAGATCGAGTGTCACCGGATAGCCGGTGAGGCGGCGGCGGCGATGATCGACCGCCGCATTGACGATGTCGACCGGCTCGACCCACTGCAATTTCGGCCGTACTTGCTGGCGGCTGATGGTGGTGGCGTCGAGCAGATTCTGAATATCGATATTGAGGCGCTCCGCTTCGTCGCGCACCACGGCGGTCAAAGCGAGCAGCCGCTCGTCGTGCGCGAGGGCAGGGGCGTTGTGCAAAATGGTCGCCGCGCCGAGTATCGACGCAAGCGGTGTTCGCAACTCGTGCGATACCGAACCGATCAGCGCTTCACGCAACAACTCGGTTTCCGATCGCATCTTGGCTTCGTTGAGCGCGCGCGCGACGTCGAGCCGCTCCAGTGTTGCCGCGGCATCCGCAAGCGCATCATCGATGCGGTGGCGCATATCGGCGAGTTCTCCTCCGGTCACCTTGCCAAGGTCGACCGCGACCAGACCGAAATCTGGCGTCCTCGGTGACACACGGCGAATAAGCCAGGTGTCGGTGTTCGCATCTTCGACGATGTGTTCGAGGGCCTTCATCGTGCCCGGCGCGAGTGACGGCGCTGCGCACGCTTTCCGGTACGTCGCTCTCACCACCGGCATCGGCGGCGCCCAGCAGCACCACTTTACGCTGCACGAGGTTGGCAAGGTGATCCTGAATAGCGACGAAGATCTCGGCTGCGCTCGGGGCGGCCGCCAGCCGGCGCGAGAACGCGTAGAGATCGGTCATTTCCTGCTCGCGCTTTTGCGCAATTTGAATATGCTGCTTGGCAAGACTGGAGAGGTGCGAAACGACGATCGCTACGACGATAAACAACAGCAGGTTCAGTGCTTCCTGCGGCGAGGCTATCTGGAAAGTGTAAAGAGGCGAGAATACGAGATAGCCCGAGAGGAACACGCCGGCGATGGCGGTAACCAGCGCCGGAATCATGCCGAGCTCATAGCCCGCGATCATGACCGGCACGAGATAAAGTATCGAGCCACGCAGGATGCCAAAATAATGACGCAGCAGCAGCAGCGCGGCGGTCGTCGCTGCGATCAGCACCAAAGCGATAAGAATGCCGCGTACTTCGCGGCCGAGGTCGTGGAGTTTCGGATTGAGCTGCACTGTTGCCGCTGTAGGTCCGTTTGAGTCTGCCCAACTGGCAACATAGGCACTGCCGGGCCGCTGACCAGCCTTTTCGGGGTTCCGCAGTTATGCGCAGGCGGCAAAGGCGAACAAATTTTCGTAATCAACGCGGTTTTTAACGTTAAAAGCGCGCCAACTGATCAGAAATCTACGGGTCTGGGCCGCAAGTTTATGCAGATTTTACAACGCGAGCCTGCTGGCTATTTGCTGCGCACGACGTCGCTATAGGCCGGGGCGTCTTTCAGGAAACCGCGATCGATCATCCAGTCGACCTTTTCCTGAAACTCTTCCGGCCGGTAGGTTTTGACCCCGACCAGTTCCGGCATCAGGCCATGCTCGCGCTGTTCCGGAGCGAGATCGCGCAGCACTTCCTGGCGCGAGCGATCCTCGTTTTCGCGCAGCCATTCGATTGCACGATTGAGCGCGCGGCGAAGTTTCGCCGCCGTCTCTTCGTCAACGTCGTTGCCGGCAACAATGCCGCCGCGCCAGCGCAGATCGGCAATCTTGCGCGCCCCGGCAGCGAGCGCGCGGCTTACCAGTGGCTCCATCAGGGCGGCGGCTTGTGTCGTACCGCCGAGCAGGGCCTCGAGCCGGTCGTTGGCGTGTACCAGCTTGATCTCGTCGAACGGCACGCCCGCTGCTTCCAGCACTTCGATCGCCGCATAGAAAGTGCCGGCATGCCAGGTGACGGCGATCGGCACGTTGCGCAAGTTCGGCGGGCGACTGGATCGTGGAATCCTTGGCGACCATCAACGCGCCGGTGCGCACCGTCGTATCGAGCCCGATGATCTTGCCGCCGCCCAGCGTCTGGACGCGCTCGATCGCGCCCCATTCGCACACTGGATAGACTTCGAGCGCGCCCTTTTGCAGCTGCGACTCTTTCCAGCGCTGCGAAAAATCTTCGACCCGGCCCGCCGCGCCCTTCGGATTGTCTTCGTGGTGTTCGACGTTCAATCCTTCCGCGGCGAAAAAGCCCTGTTCGACGGCCACCCGCCAGGGGCGGTCGTGCGCATTGCTGTCGCTTTGCAGGCGGATGGTTTTGTTCATGGACGTTCCTCGGGCATTACTGGGGCCAGGTAATCCTGCCGGTTATTCTCTCAAGTGAGGCTAAACCAACGCGCGAATGCGCTCAATGCGCGCGCCTTACGGATTATCCTTTGGCGTGAACTGATCGTCATAGCCATGACGGCTGGAATAGAACAGCAGTGCCATCAGCCCGCAACCGACCACAAGCGAGAATACGATGCCGAGTATCATCGCGGCGTAGCCGGCGACCGGCATCGGCGGACCGCTGATCTCCGTCCATGCGCGCGACGCAAACCATCCCGCGGCGACCAGGATTGCGAACAGCATAAAGAGCATCACTACGACGCCCAGCGTGCTCCATTTAATGTGCGGCTTCGCCATGGCCTAAACATAGGTATTACCGAAGCCGCTGTCAGTGCATTCGCAAGCAGGCGCTGAGACGGTCTAGCTCGCTACAGTCCTTTGAGGCGGCTTACGCCGCCATGGCCGCTTTGAGGTTCGCGTCCACCTTGTCGAGGAAGCCGGTAGTTGAGAGCCACTTCTGGTCCGGGCCGACCAGCAGGGCGAGATCCTTGGTCATGAAGCCCGACTCGACGGTGCCGACCGTGACCTTTTCCAGCGTGCTCGCGAATTTCGCCAGTTCCGGATTGTTGTCGAGCTTGGCGCGATGGGTAAGGCCTCGTGTCCAGGCGAAGATCGAGGCGATCGAGTTGGTCGAGGTCTCGCGGCCCTTCTGATGCTCGCGGAAGTGCCGTGTCACCGTGCCATGCGCGGCTTCGGCCTCGACCACCTTGCCGTCCGGCGTGGTGAGCACCGACGTCATCAGCCCGAGCGAGCCGTAGCCTTGCGCGACCGTGTCGGATTGCACGTCGCCGTCGTAGTTCTTGCACGCCCAGACATAACCGCCGGACCATTTCAGCGCCGCCGCCACCATGTCGTCGATCAGGCGGTGCTCGTAAGTGATCCTCTTCTCGGCGAACTTTTCCTTGAACTCCTTGTCGAAGATCTCCTGGAAGATGTCCTTGAATCGCCCGTCATAGACTTTGATGATGGTGTTCTTGGTGGACAGATAAAGCGGATAGCCGCGGTTAAGCGCGAAGTTCATCGAGGCGCGCGCAAAATCCATGATCGACTGGTCGAGGTTGTACATCGACAGTGCGACCCCGCTGCCGGGGAACTGAAACACCTCGCGCTCGATCTTCTGCCCGTCATCGCCGACGAAGGTCAGGTAAAGCTTGCCCTTGCCCGGCACCTTGATGTCGGTCGCACGATACTGGTCGCCATAAGCATGGCGGCCGATGATGATCGGCTGGGTCCAGCCGGGCACCAGCCGCGGCACGTTCTTGCAGATGATCGGCTCGCGGAAGATGACGCCGCCCAGGATGTTGCGGATGGTGCCGTTCGGCGAACGGTACATCTCGTGCAGATTGAATTCCTTCACGCGCGCTTCGTCGGGCGTGATCGTCGCGCATTTCACCGCGACACCGACCTTCTTGGTCGCTTCCGCTGCGTCGATGGTGATCTGATCGCGGGTCTCGTCGCGCTTCTGCATGCCCAGATCGAAATACATCAGGTTGATGTCGAGATAGGGATAGATCAGCTTGTCCTTGATGTACTGCCAGATGATCCGGGTCATCTCGTCGCCATCCATTTCGACGATGGGGTTGGTGACTTTGATTTTCGCCATAGAGCTTAGATCCCGTTGGAGCGCGGTCGGTTGCAGGTCCCGGATTGACAGTAATCAGGCGCGCGCTCGGATGACGCCATCCCGCAGCTGCTGCGGGCTCTGTAGCATTGATTTTCTTGCCGTAAAAGCCGCGTTGGCTTGTGGACTTAAAGCCCGCATCCGGAAGCGAATGAGGACCCGCTCGATGAGTTTGTCATCGAGCGGGTCGTGGCCTTGGAAAAAGTCTTGGCCTCGGAAACGCCCGCCGCCGGACTCCGCGTCAGAGCGCGGCGATCGCGGCGTTCAGCGTGCCACTCGGCCGCATCGCGGCCGATGCCTTGGCAGAATCGGGCAGGTAGTAACCGCCGATGTCGACCGGCTTGCCTTGCGCGCCGATCAGTTCGCTATTGATCTTGGCCTCGTTCTTCGCAAGCGTTTCGGCCAGCGGTTTAAAGCGGGCCTGCAGCGCTGCGTCCTTGGTCTGTGCCGCCAGCGCCTGAGCCCAGTACAGGGCAAGGTAGAAATGGCTACCGCGATTGTCGATTTCGCCGACCTTGCGCGCAGGATTGCGGTTGAACTCGAGAAACTTGCCGATTGCCGTGTCGAGCGTCTCGGCGAGAACCTGCGCCTTGGCATTTTTGTAGGTCTGCGCCAGATGTTCGAGCGACGCGCCGAAAGCGAGAAACTCGCCGAGCAAATCCCAGCGGAGATAATCCTCTTGCTGGAACTGCTCCACGTGCTTGGGCGCCGAGCCGCCGGCACCGGTCTCGAAAAGACCACCGCCCGCCAACAGCGGAACGATCGACAGCATCTTGGACGAGGTGCCGAGCTCCATGATCGGAAACAGGTCAGTCAAATAATCGCGCAGCACGTTGCCGGTGACGGAGATCGTGTCCTGACCCTTGCGAATGCGATCGAGTGAAAACCTGATCGCTTCGACCGGCGGCAGAATGCGGATGTCGAGCCCCGTTGTGTCTTGATCCTTCAGGTACTTTTCGACTTTGGCGATGACCTGGGCGTCGTGCGCGCGCTTGGCATCAAGCCAGAACACCGCCGGAGTGCCGGTAAGGCGCGCGCGGCGCACGCCGAGCTTGACCCAGTCCTGGATCGGCGCGTCCTTGACCTCGCACATGCGGAATATGTCTCCGGTCTCGACCGGGCGCTCCAGCAGCACCTTGCCGTCATCGGCGACGACGCGGACCGTTCCGTTCGTGGGAATTTCGAACGTCTTGTCGTGCGAGCCGTATTCCTCGGCCTGCTGCGCCATCAGCCCCACGTTAGGAACCGAGCCCATGGTCTTGGGATCGAACGCGCCGTGGGCCTTACAGTCCTCGATGACCGCCTGAAACAGCCTCGCGTAGGCGCGATCCGGGATCGCGGCTATGGCGTCGTGCAGCTTGCCATCGGCGCCCCACATGCGGCCGGATTCGCGGATCATCGCCGGCATCGAAGCGTCGATGATCACGTCGCTGGGCACGTGCAGGCCGGTGATGCCCTTGCCGGAATCGACCATGGCGAGGCCCGGCCGTTTTGCGTATTCGGCGGCGATGTCGGCCTTTATCGCTTCTTTTTCGGCCGCCGGCAGCGTCTCGATCTTCGTCAGCAGATCGCCGAAGCCGTTGTTGAGATTGACACCAAGACGCTTCAGCGTGGCGGCGTGCTTCTCGATCACATCGGCGAAGAAGACGGAAACGGCATGGCCGAACACGATGGGATCGGCGATCTTCATCATGGTCGCCTTTACCTGCAGTGAGAACAGCACGCCTTCCTTCTTTGCGGCTTCGATCTGCTCGGCAAAGAAGGCGCGCAGTGCCTTGCGGCTCATCACCGCCGCGTCGATGATCTCGCCGGCCTGAAGCGGCGTCTTCGCCTTCAGCACCGTGACGGCGCCGTCGGCGCCGACCAGCTCGATGCGGGCGTTGGTCGCCGACGCAAGGGTGGTCGCGATTTCTGAACCGTAGTAGTCGCCGCCCGACATGTACGCCACATGCGACTTGGAGTCAGGACTCCACACGCCCATCTTGTGCGGATTGTTGCGGGCGTATTGCTTCACCGCGGCGGCCGCGCGGCGGTCGGAATTGCCTTCGCGCAACACCGGGTTGACGACGCTGCCGAACACCTTGGCGTAGCGAGACTTGATGTCCTTCTCGGCTTCCGTCGTAGGGTTGTCCGGATAGTCCGGAACGCTGTAACCCTTGCCTTGCAGTTCCTTGATCGCGGCCTTGAGCTGCGGGATCGAGGCGGAGATGTTGGGCAGCTTCATGATGTTGGCTTCGGGTCTCAACGTGAGCTCGCCTAGTTCGGCGAGTTCGTCGTTGATCCGTTGCGCCGGGGTAAGTTTCTCGGGGAAAACGGCGAGGATGCGACCGGCGAGCGAGATGTCTTTCAGCGTCACTGACACCCCTGCCGCGCCCACAAAGGCTTTGACGATCGGCAGCAGGGAATAAGTCGCGAGCGCCGGGGCTTCGTCGACCTTTGTCCACATGATTTCGAGATCTGGCATGCTTGCACCTCTGGTCGCCGTGCTTGTGTGGGCCGACCGGAAACTGAACATTGGCGGGCGCGGTGGAATGTTTTCTTCCGCGGGCCCTCAAATGAATTGTTCTCGGCGCGGACATCGCCAACCGGGAATTCGACTGACGGGAGTTCGGCGCGCGCCCTATAGCACCCGCACTCCGTTGGTAAAAGCCTTGTTAGCAGGTGCGCGATAACTGCCGGTGGACCAGAATGCTGCATGAGCAAGAAGTCGGCGGGAGCCGCCCAATATTTCAGCCGGATACGGTGCCGCCGCTTGACGCAAGCGACCGGCTTGGGCAGGGGCTGCGCGTCGAGGGCATTTGCCCGCCGAGGAACACTGCATGCCAGGCGCCGGCACCGACAAGACCAAGCGCTGGGTCGAGACGCCCGGCCCAGTGGTGATCCTGGTCGAGCCCCAGATGGGCGAGAACATCGGCGCCGCGGCCCGCGCCATGGCAAATTTCGGCCTTTCCAAGCTCCGGCTGGTCAAACCAAAGCAAGCCTGGCCGAACGAGAAGGCGCACATGATGGCTGCGGGCGCCGACCGCATCCTCGACGGCGCCGTCCTTTATGACGACCTGCCGTCCGCGATCGCCGATTGCACTTTTTTACTGGCAACGACCGCGCGCTCGCACGATCAGGCGAAGCCGGTCATCGGGCCTGCAGACGCAGCCGCGGCGATGGCACCGCGCGTCGCTGCGGGCGAGACCGTCGGCATCCTGTTCGGCCGCGAGCGCAACGGGCTTGAAAACGACGAAGTTGCGCTTGCCGACTGTATCGTCACTTTGCCGGTCAATCCGGCCTTCGCTTCGCTCAATCTCGCGCAAGCCGTCATCATCGTTGCCTACGAGTGGTTCAAGCTGCAATCGAGCGGGGCGTTACCGTTTGCCACGCCGCTAAAGTCGCCGCCGGCGGGCAAACAGCAGCTTTTGGCGTTCTTTGCCGCCATCGAACGGGAACTCGAGAAAGTCGAATTCTTCCGCCCGCCCGACAAGCGCGAAACCATGCAGATCAACCTGCGCAACATCTTTACGCGCATGGCGCCGACCCAGCAGGACATTCAGACCTTGCACGGGGTGGTGATGTCGATTGCCGAGGGCCGCAAAGGGCCGGCGCGCGGCGGTGTGCTCGACGGCGAGGAAGCGGAAATGCTGCGCACGCTGCTTGCCGAGCACGGCGTCGGTGATGTGCCGAAAGAGCGCGGGCCGGTGCGCGGACTGGCGCGGCTGCTGCGCCGCAATCCGACCGAGGCCGAGCGCGTACTGTGGCAGGCGCTTACCAACGACCGCCGCTTTGCCGGTCGCGGCTTCAAGCGCCAGACGCCGATCGGTCAACACATCTGTGATTTCGTGTCATTCCCGCTTCGTATTGTGATTGATCTTGTTCCATCGGACGAAAGCGCGGCGGCTGCAAAAACCCGCACCGAAAAAAATGCGTGGCTCAACGATCATAATTACACCGTGCTGGGAATATTTGCGGGCGACGCAGAGTCTGATATGGCGACCACGCTTGATCGGATCGCTGCTGCAATCGACTGACGTCTCTTTGATTCCAATTCAAATCAGCTGCTTTTGTTGCGCAACGAGGACTGAGTAATGCAACTTGCCAATTCCCCATCGCGTTACGGCGCGCTGCCGCAACTCATCCATTGGCTCACAGCGCTGTTTGTGATTGCCGGATGGCTGCTCGGCACTTTTCTGGACGATATTCCGAAGGGCCCGCCGCGCGCGTTCGGCTTGCTCACCCATATGACGCTTGGGCAATGCGTCTTCGCACTCGTGATCGTCCGCCTGATCTGGCGTTACACGAATCCGCCACCTCCGCTGGAGAAGACACCTTTTGGCAAGCTGCTAGAGATCGTGGCGACGCTCAATCACTTTGTGTTGTACGCGCTGCTGCTGGCTGTGCCGTTCCTGGGTGTGATCGTGCAATTGAAACGCGGCGATCCGTTGCCGATTTTCGGCTTCGGAGAATTTGCGTCACCATGGCCCAACGATCGCGCGACCGCGCGCACGGTCCTGAGCATTCACGCATTTTGCGCCGACGCGCTTCTCATTCTCGCAGGCGTTCACGCTGTCGCGGCGCTGGTGCACCACTACGTGTTTCGCGACCGCACGCTTGCGCGGATGCTGCCGGGCGCGGATTGATTAACCCTAAAGCATGATCCGGAAATGTGGACTTCCGGTTTGCCGAGAAGATCATGCTCCAACCAAAAATCTAGACCCTGATCGATCAGGGTCTAGAGCGCTTTGAATGACGCCGCGATGCCGGCACGCAGCATCGACAGGTCGCTCGATACCGTGAGGAATTTCACGCCGCGCTTGGCGAGCGCCACCGCGCGTTCTGCCGTGGGGCAAAAGGCGCCGGGAATCTTCTTTGCCTTTTGCGCACCGGCGATCATCGTGTCGAGGGCGGTGTCGACCTCTTTCGCCCCTGGATCCAGGGTCTTGCCGTTCGACAGCGCGATGGAGAGATCGGACGGGCCGAGGAAGAAGCCGTCGATGCCCGGCGTGTTGATGATCGCTTCGAAGTTCTGCAACGCAGTCCGGGTTTCGATCATGGCGAGCGTAATAACGTGATCGTTTGCTTCACGCAGGAACACGCTCATGTCGGATACGCCGCCGAGTGCCATCGCGCGGTGCGGGCCCCAGCTCCGCTCGCCCATCGGCGGAAATTTCGCCGCAGCGGCAAACGCCTTGGCGTCGGCCGGTGTGTTGATCATCGGCGCGATGATGCCTTCGGCGCCGAAATCGAGCGCGCGGCTTACCATCGCAAAGTCGTTGAGCGGCACGCGCACGATCGGCGCCGCGCCGCCAAGCCGCACCGCCGAGATGCCGGCGATGATGCTGGCGACGTCCCAAAGGCCGTGCTGGCTCTCAATCGCCACCGCCGAAAATCCTTCGCGCGCAAGTGTTTCAGCGACGAGCGGATAGGGCAGACCGCACCAGCCTGAATAGATCGTCTCGCCGGCGTGCAGCCGCTTCGCCAATGTAAATCCCGGGATAGCCATGACCTATTTGCCTGTTTTGATGTCGGTAATTGCCTTCGCCATGAATTCATTCATGTGCCGCGCGATCTGGTGATCGGATTGATCGACGCCTTTGGCGTCGAAGTCTTTGCGGATCTTGCGTGCGACATCGTGGTCGCCCGGCTCTTCGAAGGCCGACATGACGACGGCAAGTGCGTAGCTGTCGGCTTCGGCGCCCATCAACCCAAGCTGCTCCGCCGCCCACAAGCCGAATAGCTTATTGCGGCGCGCGGTCGCCTTGAATCTTAATTCCTCGTCGTGAGCAAATTGCTGCTCGAATGCTTCTTCGCGTTTGTCGAATGTTGTCATGTGATGGCCCGATGCTGCGTGGAACAGCGCAAATCACCTGCGGCCTTGCATACCGAGGGTAGCGCGTCAAGGCAACACGGGAAAGTGCAAACTTGCACGGTTGCAGACGCCGCCGCACGGGTCTATGTCGATTGTACTCCGCGTCACCATCGGTTAGTTTTTGGGTAGCGGATGGGTCGTTGCGTTGAGTCGTGCCGCCCGCCTCCGCCGCCGCGGATCTCGCCACAGGAATTGGAGCCACGGCATTCCATGGATTTCACAAAGCCACGGTACACTCCCATGAGCCGCCGACGCCGCATCTACGAAGGCAAGGCGAAGATCCTCTACGAAGGACCGGAGCCCGGAACCCTGATCCAGCACTTCAAGGACGACGCGACCGCCTTCAATGCCAAAAAGCATCAGGTGATCGAGGGTAAAGGCGTCCTTAACAATCGAATCTCCGAATACGTATTCCAGCACTTGAACGATATCGGAGTTCCGACCCACTTCATTCGCCGCCTCAACATGCGCGAGCAGTTGATCCGCGAGGTTGAGATCATTCCGCTCGAAGTCTGCGTGCGCAATGTCGCTGCGGGCTCGCTGTCGCAACGGCTCGGCATCGAAGAAGGCACGCAGCTGCCGCGCTCGATCATCGAGTTCTATTACAAGAACGATCAGCTCAACGATCCGATGGTGTCGGAAGAGCACATCACCGCGTTCGGCTGGGCGACGCCGCAGGAGATCGACGACATCATGTCGCTGGCGATCCGCGTCAACGACTTCCTCTCAGGCCTGTTCCTCGGCGTCGGCATCCGGCTGGTCGATTTCAAGATGGAAACCGGCCGGCTGTGGGAAAACGATCTGATGCGGATCGTTGTCGCCGACGAGATCTCCCCGAACTCTTGCCGGCTTTGGGACATCAAGTCGAACGAGAAGCTCGATAAAGACCGTTTCCGCCGCGATCTTGGCGGTCTGCTCGAAGCCTATACCGAAGTGGCAAAGCGCCTTGGCATCATGAGCGAGGGTGAACGGCCGCAGGGTACCGGGCCGGTTCTCGTCAAAGGCTAAACGCGCGCGGGGCGAGCAGTCATGCGTAAAGACTTCACGATCGGTCTCGTCGTTCCATTCGCCGAAGACAAGGTACCGTTCGAAGGCCCGCTGATGTACCCGGGGGTGAAGTTCATTGCCCGCGGCGTCGGTGTGCGCAATCTGACGCCGGAAGGTTACCAGCCGGCGTGGGACGGCATCATTCCTGCCGCTGATTACCTCGCCAAGCAAAACGTCGATGCCATCATGGTGATCGGCACCTCGCTGACCTTCTTTCGCGGGCCGGCCGAGCACGACCGGCTGCTTGCGGAATTGCGACGGCGCACCGGGCTGCCGGTGTCGACGATGAGCCAGTCGATCATCGACGGCCTGCGCGAGGTCGGCGCCAAGCGCGTCGCCGTCGCCACGGCCTATACCGAGGTCGTCAACAGCAAGCTCAAGGAGCTTCTTGCCGCCGCTGGGATCGAGACGCTATCGCTCGAGTGTTTCGATCTGCTCGATTTCGGCGGGCCAAAGCACAAGAGTGAGGACGACATCATCGAACTCAGCAGCACTGCGGTCGCCCACGCCAAAGCTACCGATAGTCTGGGCGCCGAAGGCATTCTGATCTCGTGCGGCGGGCTGCGTACGCTTGAAGTCGCAAAGCCGCTCGAGGTGCGCACCGGGCTGCCGGTCGTGTCGTCTGCGACAGCGGCATTTTGGGCGGCGATGCGGCTGGTCGGCGAAAGCGGCCATATGCCCGGCCACGGAAGGCTGCTGGAACAGGCCAAAGAGCCGGTGCATTAGCGCCTTCCTGCCGTTGCGGATGCGGTGATTCATCCATATTCAATGGGTATGAAAGCCCGCGTCACCGTCACCTTGAAATCCGGAATCCTTGATCCACAAGGCAAAGCTATCGAAGGCGCCTTGCGGTCGCTTGGCGTAAGCGGGGTCGTCAGCGTCCGCCAGGGCAAGGTTTTCGACATCGAGATCGAAGGCGCCGACCGTGCCTGTGCGGAAGCCGCACTCAAGAGCGCGGCCGAGAAGCTGCTCGCCAATACCGTGATCGAGAATTACCGCATTGAGCTCGTGGGATGAAATCCGCGGTCATCGTTTTCCCCGGCATCAATCGCGAGCGCGACATGGCGCGCGCGCTGAAGCTTGTTTCCGGCCGCGAGCCGGCGATGCTCTGGCACGCAGATACCGAGCTGCCGGCCGGAACCGATCTCGTCGTCATCCCGGGCGGCTTCTCTTACGGCGACTATCTGCGCTGCGGCGCGATTGCCGCGCGCGCGCCGATCATGGATGCAGTGCGGGCGTTCGCGCAGAAGGGCGGACTGGTGCTCGCGGTCTGCAATGGCTTTCAGATCGCCTGCGAGTCCGGTTTGCTTCCGGGCGTTCTGATGCGCAATACGCAGCTTCGCTTCATCTGCCGCGATGTCTACCTGCGGGTCGAGCGTTCCGATACGCCGTTCACCCGCGGCTACAACGCTGGCCAGGTGATCCGTGTGCCGGTGGCGCATGGCGAGGGCAATTACATCGCCGACGGTCCAACCATCGCGCGGCTTGAAGGCGAGGGCAGGGTGCTGTTCCGGTATTCGTCACCGGACGGCATTATCGATCCGAACTGGAACCACAACGGCGCCATGAACGGCATCGCCGGCATCATCAATGATCACGGCAATGTGGTCGGCATGATGCCGCATCCGGAAAACCACGTCGAAGCAGTGATGGGCCGTACCGACGGCCGCGGGCTGTTCGCGGGGCTTGTCGATCATTTCAAGCAGGCGGCCTGACCAAAACCCGTTGCGGGCCCGGGACGCTGAAATTAAGCCGTGGACGACGCCGATATATCAATTCGTGGCCGGTGAAATTGCCACCTTGGCGGACTAGATAATGCCTGTGACTTCCAACGAACCCGCCATCACGCCTGAACTGATTGCCGAGCACGGCCTCAAGCCGGAGGAATACGCGCGCATCGAAAAGCTGATCGGGCGGAAGCCGACCTTCACCGAGCTCGGCATTTTCTCGGCGATGTGGAACGAGCACTGTTCGTACAAGTCTTCGAAGATTCATCTGCGCACGCTGCCGACCAAGGCACCCTGGGTGATCCAGGGGCCGGGCGAGAACGCCGGCGTCATCGATATCGGTGGCGGGCAGGCGGTGGTGTTCAAGATGGAGAGCCACAACCATCCAAGCTACATCGAGCCGTATCAGGGCGCGGCGACCGGCGTCGGCGGCATCCTGCGCGACGTGTTCACCATGGGCGCGCGGCCGATCGCCTGCCTGAACGCGCTGTCGTTCGGCGATCCGAAAAATCCAAAAACCCGCTCGCTGGTTTCCGGCGTGGTCGCTGGTATCGGCGGCTATGGCAACTCCTTCGGCGTGCCGACCGTCGGCGGGGAAGTGCGCTTTCATCGCCGCTACGACGGCAATTGTCTGGTTAATGCGATGGCGGTCGGTCTGGCCGACACCGATAAGATTTTCTACTCGGCGGCGTCAGGCGTTGGCATGCCGATCGTCTATCTCGGCTCCAAGACCGGTCGCGACGGCATTCATGGTGCGAGCATGGCGTCGGCCGAGTTTGGCGCCGATGCCGAAGAGAAGCGACCCACCGTGCAGGTCGGCGATCCGTTCTCGGAAAAGCTGCTGCTCGAAGCCTGTCTCGAAATCATGGCAAAGGGCTGCGTGATCGCCATTCAGGACATGGGCGCGGCGGGACTGACCTGTTCGGCCGTGGAGATGGGCGCCAAGGGCGATCTCGGCGTGACGCTTGAGCTCGACAAGGTGCCGTGCCGTGAGAGCGGCATGACCGCCTACGAGATGATGCTCTCGGAAAGCCAAGAGCGCATGCTCATGGTACTCAAGCCTGAGAAGGAAAAAGAAGCCGAGGCGATCTTCCGCAAATGGGGTCTCGACTTCGCCGTGGTCGGTGAGACGACGCCGACCAAGCGCTTTATCGTCAAGCATGGCGGCGCGGTGATGGCCGATCTGCCGATCAAGGAACTCGGCGATGAGGCGCCGCTCTATGACCGCCCCCACGTCGAAACCACAAAGCGACCGGTGATCGATGCGGCTTCGGTTACGCCCCCGGTTCGCATCGCCGAGGCGCTGGAAAAGCTAATCGGCCTGCCCGATCTGTGCTCGAAGCGTTGGGTGTGGGAGCAATACGACCACGTCATCATCGGCAATACTGTGCAGCGGCCAGGCGGCGACGCCGCCGTGGTGCGCATTCACGAAGGGCCGAAAGCGCTGGCGCTGACGGCCGACGTGACGCCGCGCTATTGCGAGGCCGATCCCTTTGAAGGCGGCAAACAGGCGGTCGCCGAAGCTTGGCGCAATCTTACCGCAGTTGGCGCGCGGCCGATGGCGCTCACGGACAATCTGAATTTCGGCAATCCCGAGCGGCCCGAAATCATGGGCCAGTTCGTCGGTTGCGTGCGCGGTATCGGCGAAGCGGCACGTGCGCTCGATTTCCCGATCGTGTCCGGCAACGTGTCGCTCTACAACGAAACCAACGGCCGGGCGATCCTGCCGACGCCGACCATCGGCGGCGTCGGCGTCATGGACGATTTCACCAAATCAATGACGCTTGCGTTCAAGGCAGTCGGCGAGGCGGTCCTTCTTGTCGGCGAGAGCAAGGGCTGGCTCGGCCAGTCGCTTTACTTGCGCGAGATTTGCGGGCGCGAGGAGGGGGCGCCGCCGCCGGTCGATCTAGGTGCCGAAAAACGCAACGGCGACTTCGTTCGAGGCCTCATTAAAGAGGGCCTCGCAACAGCGGTGCACGATGTTTCCGACGGCGGGCTTCTGGTGGCGCTTGCCGAGATGGCGATCGCGTCCGGGATCGGTGCCGTGCTGGAAGCGCGCGGAGACCATGCCGGGTCACGCGTTCTGGTTTGGCGAGGATCAGGCGCGCTACGTCGTCACCACCAAAAATGCCGATGCCGTCACAAGGCAGGCGGCGACCGCCGGGGTGCCGCTAATGCGGCTAGGCGCAACCGGCGACGGCGTAATCGCGATTGACGGCGAGCGGCCGCTCTCGATCGAAGATCTGAAGCGGCGTTCGGAGGCTTGGTTGCCAGCTTTTATCGCCGGAACTGCGGCTTAGAGCATGATCCGGAAAAGTGGACTTCCGGTTTTTCGAAAAGATCATGCTCCAACTAGAAGACTAGACCTGATCCAATTCAACTTAATCGAATTAGGGTCTAGGCGTTACCTGCCAGCTGCCGCGGCCAGCGCCGCCTGGCAGGAGGGCGAAACGCTGGACGCGTTTTCAGCCAGGCAGCGGATCAGCCGTCCACCTCCCATCGGGATGCCGGCGCAGAAGACCCGCGTGTCCGAGCCGCAAATCCGCAAGATCCCGAGCGCCTCGCGCGGCGATATTTGGGGCATGGGGCCCGTAGGGGCCGCCGCCGGCGCGTTAGTCGCAGGCGCCGCTTCACTTGTGGCTGGCGCGGCGCCGCCACCGCTGCCCTCTGCCACAGCCGCTAGCGCGCTTCGGCATCCGCCGGAAAGTTGAGCTGCGTTGCTTTGCAGGCACCGCAGCGCCGCCGAGCCGCCCGGCTGCACTCCCGAACAATGCGAGATGAAATCGGAGCGGCATGAGGCGCGAATAGCGCCCAATTGCTGGGATGTCGGCTTCTTGGGCGCAGACTCCGTGCTGGCGTGCTCCGGCTCGGCCGGTTTCTTCGCAGGCTCGGCGGGCTTCTTTGCCGGTTCAACCCGTCGCTCATGTCCCCGGTGCGGATGGCGCTGCGGCGGCTGGTGCGCCGCCGGGAAGGGATTGGACGACCGACTGGCAGCCCGGCGAAAGGTCGGCGCTGTTGGCCTTAAGGCAAAGCAGGATTTCGGGATTGGTCGGCTGTAACCAGGAGCAATGCGCCATCAGATCGCTGATGGTGCAGGCCTTCTGCACTGATTTGAGCTGACCGTCGCTGGAAGCCGATTGGGGTGCCGGCGCAGCCGGCGCAGCTGTCTCCGGCGCTGCCACGGGTTCAGCAGTAGGCGGCTCAGCCGGTTTAGTCGCGACCGCGCTAACGGCGTCCTGGCAGGCGCTGGAAAGCTTTGACTGATTGCGGAGCAAACATTCGAACGCGTCTCTGCCTCCGGGTTCGACGCCCGCGCAATTGGAGATGAAATCCGACCGGCAGGACGCGCGGATGGCGTCGCGCTGCTGCTGCGTCGGCTGTTGCGCCAAAGCGGAATTGATGATGGCGTAATTGACGGTGAGGGCGAGCACCAGCCTCGCCAACAGGGAAAATCTGGACATGAAGCACCTCCGGCGGCGCCGAAAGGATGCATTGCCAAAATATCCCCGTCTAGGCTCGCGTCGTAGCACGATTCTTGCCTTACACTTGCCGTGCAACCGTGCTCTGGTAATTTGGTCGCGCGGATAAGCGCAGGCCAGCGAGGAGGTCGGCCCAATGGCCATGGCTGCGAACGACATCGAACGATTGATCCGGGTGCGAATACCGGATGCCGAGGTGACGATCCGCGATCTTGCCGGTGACGGCGACCATTATGCGGCGACCGTCATCTCCGAGACTTTCCGCGGCAAATCCCGCGTCCAGCAGCACCAGATCGTCTATGAGGCGCTTAAAGCCGAGATGGGCGGCAAGCTGCATGCGCTTGCGCTGCAAACCAGTGCGCCCCAGCGTTAACGGTCGCTCTGCCGCATAAGCGGCGTTGTTCTCCGATAGCCCCTTCGCAGGGAACGACATTCTCAAATCCGGCCGCCGAATAGTGCGCTTTTTGGTCGAGATTTCAGTCATTTCCGCCATGAAATCACGGCATGGGCTTTGGCGGCGATTTGCGGTACATATATTGCAACGCTGAGGGCGAGATTCGACGCGGGAGGCGACCCGCGGCGCCAGGAAGGATGACCGCGATGTCTATCGACCAGTTCATCAACAATGAAGTTAAGGGAAACGACGTGGTGCTTTTCATGAAGGGCACGCCGCAGTTTCCGATGTGCGGCTTTTCCGGCCAGGTCGTGCAGATCCTCGACTATCTGGGCGTGCCCTATAAGGGACTCAACGTGCTTGAGAACGACGAACTGCGCGGCGGCATCAAAGACTATTCAAACTGGCCGACGATCCCGCAGCTTTACGTCAAAGGCGAATTCGTCGGCGGCTGCGATATCATTCGTGAGATGTTCCAGGCCGGTGAGTTGCAATCGCTGCTCAAGGACAAGGGCGTTCCGGTCAAGGAAGGCGTGCAGGCCTAAGCGCCGCGCCTTCTACGTCCCGGAGTTTTAGCGTTGAATTTCTGGCGGCGGCCGGGCTTCGCGGGCACCGCGTGCTTCCACGCGATCGTAAGCGCATCGTGCAATTCCGCGACGGAGACTTTTGACAGCTTTACGGTGGTCGCGCCGCGCTCCCCAAGCGTTGGGAATAACGGAAAACGCCTCCGCCGCCAGCGCGCATTTGAGCGCCTGTTCGTCCGGTAGCAAACATCAGGTTGGCGGGTTTTTCGTCGCCGGCGAGTGTCGCGTAGATACGCTTCACCTTGAACGTCGTGCGATCGAAATGCGGGGCCTTCCGTCGTGCCCTCGAGAGACAGCGCAATACGACGGAAGTCTTTCGCGGTCGCCATTTTCAGTCGAACCCGCCGACTGAGCGGTATTTAGCGCGAGTAAAACTCGACGACGAGATGCGGTTCCATCTGCACCGGATAGGGCACGTCAGTAAGCGTCGGCATTCGCGACATCTTGGCCGACATCTTGGAGTGATCGACTTCGAGGTAATCCGGAACGTCGCGCTCGGCGAGTTGCGTTGCTTCGAGCACCAGGGCGAGTTGCCGCGACTTCTCTTTGACCTCGACCAGGTCGCCGACCTTGACGCGATAGCTCGAAACGGTGACGCGCTTGCCGTTCACGGTGATGTGGCCGTGGCTGACGAACTGGCGCGCGGCGAAAACGGTCGGAACGAATTTCGCGCGATAAATCACGGTATCGAGACGGCGCTCCAGCAGCCCGATCATGTTGGCGCCGGTATCGCCCTTAAGCCGGCGCGCTTCGTCATAGATGCCGTGGAACTGCCGCTCCGACATGTTGGCGTAGTAGCCCTTGAGCTTTTGCTTGGCGCGCAACTGCACGCCGTAATCGGAGAGCTTGCCCTTGCGGCGCTGGCCATGCTGGCCCGGGCCGTATTCGCGTTTGTTGATAGGCGACTTCGGCCGGCCCCAGATATTCTGGCCCATGCGTCGGTCGATCTTGTACTTCGCCTGATGGCGCTTGGTCATTCGCGTCCTCGCTATGCGTGGTTGCGGCGTGATCTCCTCCGAAAACCGGAAAAACCGGTTCTCGGGATCATGCCGTGAGGATCGCGCCCTCCTCCTGTTCCAGCGCTAGCCGGAACCGACAGGTCTTGAAGCCGAAGCGCCGGCCAAGACCGCGGGTCGCGAAACACTAAGCGGGCCGGTTAGGGCCCGCGAAGTGCGCGGTTTCTAGGGGGAAAGCCGCCGTAGTGTCAAACCGGCGTAGCCGCGGGCTAGGCTGCCATCCGGCCGCGCTCATGTGCCGCTGCCGCATGCTCTTGAGCACCGTGATGGCCAGAACGGCCGTTACGGCGTCGAGAACGGCGACCACGATGAAAACCGCGGTCCAGCTTCCGGTCGCCTGTTTCAGGAAGGCTGCCGCCGGTCCCGCAAGGATCGAACCGACACCCTGGGCAATGTACAGGAAGCCATAGTTGGTCGCGGCAAATTTCGGCCCGAACGTATCGGTCAGTGTCGAGGGGAACAGCGAGAAGATTTCCCCCCAGCCGAAGAACACCAGGCCGGTCAGCACCACGAACAGCGCCGGCTGATTGATGAAGCGAACAGGATCAGGATCGCGATGCATTCCAGCGAAAATGCCAGCGCCATGGTGCATTCGCGGCCGATCTGGTCGGAAACCCAACCGAAGAACGGCCGCGTCAGTCCGTTGGTGAGGCGTGAGAGTGTCAGCGACAGCGGCAACGCCGCCATGCCCATCACCAGCATATTGGCGACGCCGAAATCCTTGGCGAAAGGCCCAACGTTGAAAACGACCATCAGCCCGCTGGTGGACATCATGCTCATCATCACGAACAGCAGGTAGAAGATCGGGCTTTTGAGCATCTCCTGCGGCGTGAAACTTCGCTGTGCCTGCTGGGCGGCGACCGGCGTTGATTGAGCCGCGCTCGGCACCGCATAATTTTCCAGGCGGCGTGTGCAGCCACTGCGCTGCGAGAACGCCGATAACGGCCTGGACACAGCCCCACACCACGAGGGTGTAGGCGTAACCAGAGCTCTTGATCATGCTGTCGATCGGGAAGCTGGTGAAGAAGGCGCCGAAGCCATAGCCCGCCGCGGCAAGACCGGTCGCAAGCCCGCGGCGGTCGGGAAACCAGCGGACCATGAGGCCGATGATGCCGACATAGATGATGCCGGTGCCAAAGCCGCCGATGACGCCATAAGTCAGGTAAAGCGCCCACAGGTTGCTCGCCCAGGCCGCGAGGATCCAGCTTCCCCCCGACAACAGTGCGCCAATCGAGATCAGCAGACGTGGGCCGAAGCGGTCGACCAGATAGGCCTGAAACGGCGAGAACCAGGTCTGCAGAATCACCAGCAGCGACACGGTCCACTGCAATTCCGCAAGCGTTGTACCGAGCTGCTGGTTCAATGGGCCCGTGAACAGGGTCCAGACATATTGCGGGCTGGAGATCGCCATCATGGCAATCACGCCGAGGAGAAGTTGAACCCAGCGATTTGTGCTTGAAGCAGCAACCGGTACTGCTTGTACGGCGGCGGTCATGGCTGTCCCCCATCTACAGCCCGGCGGTAAAAGCCTACTGGCGGCAGGCGGAGCCGACAAGCTTGGAACAGCCGAAATTCAAAACAAAAGCTGATCCGCGATTAGGCAGCTGTCAGCGGGCTGCGGAACGTTCCGGCTTGCGGGCCGCAATGCCGAAGCGGGCCAGCACGGCTTGCGGTGCGTGGCCGGACGTGAAGAACGCATACGCCGATCCATCGCCGGCTTGCGGGGCCGCCGGACCGAGCAGATCGACAACCCGGCGCGCAATCGCCGGTGCCGGATCAACGAAATTCACTGGCCATGGCGCCAGTTGCTGCAGCCGGTCGAGCAGCAGCGGATAGTGCGTGCATGCGAGCACGACGGTATCGGTGCGTTTGCCGTCTCGATAAAACAAGGCGCGATTTCGGTCTCGCAGCGCGACGTCGCTTACGGGCGTGCCGAGAAGTTCAGCTTCCGCAAAGGCGGCGAGCTCTTTCGAGCCGACCAGCTTCACCTGACAGTCCTGAGCATAGTCGCGAATGAGTGTGCGGGTATATTCGCGCGCGACCGTCGCCTCGGTGCCGAGCACCGATACGCGCCTGGTGACAGACGCCGCGCATGCCGGTTTGATCGCCGGTACGGTACCGACGAATGGCACATCGAAGCGCTTGCGGAGTGCCGGGAGCACGATGGTGGATGCGGTGTTGCAGGCAATGACCACAAGATCGGGCTGCTGCGTCGCGATCAAGTCGTCGAACAGAGCGGTGACCCGCTCAACGAGTTTCGGTTCGGCAAGTGCGCCGTAAGGAAAACCCGCATCGTCGGCAACGTAGGTAAAATCGGCATCAGGCCGCGCCGCGACGACAGCGCGATAGACGGTGAGCCCGCCCAGCCCGGAATCGAAGACGATGATCTTAGGTCGCGCTGCCATGTGCTATTCCGCGGCGCGACACATGCCACGAGACGCCGGCCGCCTGCAATCGCGGAGCGAGGAACTCCTCGCGCCGGGTCAGGCGACGTCGAGAGCGTTAATAAGCCGGGGTCGTTCCACCGGCGCAGCTTGTTGCTGCTCCGCGACCTTTGCCTTTGTCGCCATCGGCGATACCAGTCCGCTGACAACGGTAAAGGTCGCAATCAGGATCACCGCCAGGTCGCCGTCGTGGAAATTGCTGAAAGCGACGGCGTTTGTCAGATAGGCCCAGAACGGAAAAGCGACGGTCGAAACCGCCGCGTTGAGCATCCAAGCGTCGCCGTCCTGGTGAACATACCAGCAAAACAACGGCGTCAGGATGCCGCCAACCAGTAGCGCCCCGGTGGCGATCATCATGATCGGAACGCCGGCCATGGCGGCATCGGGACCGCCGGCTTTCATCGCCTGATCGAGGATCGCATTGATGATGCAGCGAGAAGCCGATCACTTCGGCCGGAATGTATTTGACCGCGCGTTCCAGGTAGTTGTCGCCAGGGTCGGCGGTCGCCTGCATCGGCGCAATGCCCGACTGAAGCAGACTATCGAGACCGGCGATTTGCTGATCGAGGTCCGGCACTACCGGCTTGCGCACCAATCGGCTCATGATTCGCTCCTTGCGCATCATTGCAGAAGTACGCCGCCACAAGTGAGTCGGGCAAAGCAACAAAGCTGTGGGCCGCGCGACAAACCGCTTCGCGCCAGCGCCAAAAGCAGCGAATCAGAAGGTCGAGGGGCTTATGAAAGCCGCCCTTTAGGCGTGGCCGAACACGCGGCGGAAAATCGTATCGATGTGAGAGAAATGATAATCGAGATCGAAGTTCTTGCTGAGTTCTTTTTCGCTCAGGTGCTTGCGCACGTCTTTGTCGGCCTTCAATAGTTTGAGGAAGTCGCCTTTTCCTTCCCAAACCTTCATGGCGTTGCGTTGCACCAGCCGGTAGGCATCCTCTCGCGCGACGCCTTTCTGCGTCAGGGCCAACAGCACACGCTGCGAGTGTACCAGCCCGCCGAGGCGATCGAGATTTTTTTGCATGTTTTTCGGATAGACGATCAGCTTCTCGACCACGCCCGCGAGCCGGCCCAGTGCGAAATCGAGGGTCACTGTCGCGTCTGGCCCGATCATGCGCTCGACCGAGGAATGCGAAATATCGCGCTCGTGCCACAGCGCGACGTTCTCCATGGCCGGCGTCACGTAGGACCGTACCATGCGGGCGAGACCGACGAGGTTTTCCGACAGCACCGGATTGCGCTTGTGCGGCATCGAGGAAGATCCTTTCTGACCTTCCGAGAAGAACTCTTCCGCTTCCAGCACTTCGGTACGTTGCAGATGCCTGATTTCTGTAGCAAGCCGTTCGACGGATGCGGCTACGACCCCCAGTATCGCGAAATACATGGCGTGACGGTCGCGCGGGATAACCTGAGTTGAGACCGGCTCGACCTTCAGGCCCATTTTTTTCGCCACGTGCGCTTCGACCCGGGGATCGACCTGCGCGAAGGTGCCGACCGCGCCTGAAATCGCGCAGGTGGCGACCTCGGCGCGCGCTGCGATCAAGCGCTCTTTGGCGCGGGCAAATTCCGCGTAGGCTTGCGCAAGCTTGAGCCCGAACGTGGTCGGCTCGGCATGGATGCCGTGGGAACGGCCAATGGTTGGCGTGAGTTTGTATTGGTGCGCACGGCGCTCAAGTGCCTCGAGCAGCACATCGACGTCGGCAATCAGCAGATCAGCGGCACGCACAAGCTGGACGTTGAGGCAGGTGTCGAGCACGTCGGAGCTGGTCATGCCCTGATGCACGAACCGCGCTTCGGGCCCGACGATTTCGGCGAGGTGCGTCAGAAAAGCGATGACGTCGTGCTTGGTGACGCGTTCGATCTCATCGATGCGGGCAGTGTCGAACTGCGCGGCTTTACCCTTCGCCCATATCTTCTTCGCCGCGGCCTTCGGAACCATACCGAGTTCGGCCATGGCGTCGGCGGCATAGGCCTCGATCTCGAACCAGATGCGAAAGCGCGTCTCTGGCGTCCAGATGGCTGCCATTTCTTTGCGGGAATAGCGGGGTATCGTCACGCCGCTTCCCCGCGGGCAAGCATGGCGGCGTTGCGGATCGCCGCGATATTGACGCGATAACTGTCCGGCGTGTGGTCCTTGAAAACGGCGGAACCGGCAACAAAGGCGTTGGCGCCGGCGCGCGCCGCATCAGGCGCCACTTGTGGCGTGATGCCGCCGTCGATCTCGATGTCGATCGGGCGGCCGCCAATCATGGCGCGCAGGTTCCGCACTTTCACCAGCGCTTCCGGAATGAATTTCTGGCCACCGAAGCCGGGATTGACGGACATTACCAGGATCAGGTCGACCAGATCGAGCACATGCTCGACGCTCGACTCTGGCGTGCCGGGATTCATAGTGACGCCGACCCTCTTGCCGAGCGCGCGGATCGCCTGCAGCGAACGGTGGATGTGCGGACCGGCCTCGACATGCACGGTGATGATGTCGGCGCCGGCTTTGGCGAACGCTTCCAGATAGGGATCGCAAGGCGAGATCATCAGGTGCACGTCGAGCGGCTTTTTGGTGTACGGCCGGATCGCTTTGACGATGTCAGGCCCGATCGAAATGTTGGGCACGAAATGGCCGTCCATGACGTCGACATGGATCCAGTCGGCGCCGGCGGCATCGACCGCGCGCACTTCGTCGCCGAGCTTCGCGAAATCGGAAGCCAGGATCGACGGCGCGATGATGAGCGGACGAGACACTGAAATCTCCGTATTCGTGTTTCGCGTAACACGCCATATCCGGGCGGGCAACGCGCGCTATTGGCGCTAGGCAAGTCTTGCCGCCATTCGCCTCGCGGCGGCAAATTCTGACCCGCTTGCGATCCGGGTCATCCGGAAAAATCGTTTTTGCACAATAATTTAACGGTAGGCCTCGGTCTTGCATTGGAACGAGCGGGCCGGGCTTCACGTCGTGGCCGAGTATTGCGTGGTCTAAGGAGAATTCCATGTCGCTCGCGGTCAACAACTCGAACAACCCACTCGCGCTTTGGCAGTCGATGTTCCAGCAGGGCACATCATCGACGAGTGGCAGTACCCAATCCGATCCATTGTCGGAACTGCTGGCGGCGATCGGCCAGGCGACGGGTAACGGAACGTCAGGAAGCGGAGCCAGTTCAGCGACGACCGGCGCCGCGTCATCGACCGGCACCACGTCCAGTGCGCCGCAGTTCGATCCGCAGACATTGCAAGCGCTGTTCGATTTGCAGGCGAATGGATCGGATTCACAATCCGACACTAGCGGCGCGACAAGCTCAAGCGACCCGGGCTCAACCCAGCAGGCCGGGCAGGGTCATCATGGCCACCACCACGCGCGCGGCAAAGACACTGCCTCCGATATGTTTGCGACCGCGGCGAGCGCGAGCAGCCAAACAACGGCAAATTCCAACGGCTCCTCGACAACGACCGTCACCTATGCGGATGGATCATCGGTGACACTGACGACGGCGGCGCCGTCGAGCGGCAGCGGCTCATCCACCGGTGCGGCTTCGTCAGCCGGCGGCTCGAATGTCGCAAGCAATAATTTCCTTGAGCAATTGATCCAGATGCAGGCTCAACTGGTGAGCTCCAGCACTTCGAGTCAAACCATCGCGACGGTTTGAACCGGGGTTTTGAGCCCGCACTGGACTTGATCTTCCATCGGCGCGATACCGCGATGATTGCGGCGGGGCATTGGCCGCTGCAGCGGAGATTTGCGTGGCCCGCGTCGATACCATCGTGCTTGGAGCCGGCATTGTCGGCACGTCGATTGGCGTTCATCTCGCCAAGCGGGGCCTCGTCGTTGCGCTGGTCGATCGTGGCGGGCCGGGCGAGGGCACGTCCTACGGCAACACCGGCATCATTGAAGGCAACACGGTTTTCCCGGCGGCATTTCCATCGAGCTTCAAAGCACTCCTGCGCGTCGCGCTGAGACAGTCGCCGGAAGCGAACTATCACTGGTCGTTTCTGCCAACGGTTGCGCCGTGGCTGCTGGCGTTCCGCGCAGCTTCGCAGCCGGAGCGTCTGGTCGAGACCGCTTATGCGATGAGGCCGCTGTTCGCTCGCGCGGTGGCTGAACATGAAGCGCTAAGCAGCGAAGCGGATTCGACAAATTATCTGCGGCACAATGGCTGGCTGAAGCTTTACCGGACCGACAGCTCATTCGCCGGCACACGGCGTGAGCTCGAACTGGCAGCAAGTTTCGGTATTGCCAACGTGCCGCTCGATCGTGATGGCGCGCTAGCGCTGGAGCCGTCGCTAAAGCCGGTATTCCGTCATGCCGTGCACTGGACCGGCGCGGTGAGCGTGACCAATCCGTTGGCCCTGACGCGCGCCTATGTGGCGCGTTTCGCAGCGCTCGGCGGTTTGACGTTCAAGGGCGATGCGCGAACCCTGCATCGCGCCGAGCCTTATTGGCGAGTCGATACGGCGTCAGGACCGCTCGACGCCAGCGACGTTGTCGTCGCACTCGGCCCGTGGGCGCCGGACCTGCTTGCGCCGCTCGGCATCAAGCTGCCGCTAGCCCTCAAGCGCGGCTATCACCGGCACTATCATCCGCATGGCAATGCTGCATTAAACCGGCCGATCCTCGACGCCGACAATGGTTATTGCCTGGCGCCAATGGAGCAGGGCATTCGGCTGACGACCGGTGCTGAATTTGCGGCCCGTGACGCACCGCCAACACCGGTGCAGTTCGACCGGCTGTTACCCGCTGCCCATAGATTGTTTCCGCTCGGTGAGCCGGTTGAGCCGCAGCCGTGGATGGGCGCACGTCCGTGCTTTGCGGACTCGCGCCCGGTGATTGGGCGCGCGCCCGGGCAGCGCGGGATGTGGCTGGCTTACGGCCACGGCCATTGGGGATTGTCGCTTGGACCGGCGACCGGGCGTCTCGTCGCCGAGATGATAACCGGCGCGACGCCATTCTGCGACCCGCAGCCTTACGGCGCGGAGAGGTTCTCAAAGCAGTAGTCATGGCCGGGCTTGTCCCGGCAAGGCCGGGCATGACGATCAACTTGCTATATTTACATTAGCTCACTCGTTGATCGTCTTGACGACGCTCGACTCCGGCCGCGAGTTGTTTGCGTTCGAGAACTTGTCCTGCGCGCGGACCATGTCGTCGTATTTTGGGATCGTGGCCAGCGCAAACTTCGGCACCATGTGCACGATCTTGTATCCGCCCGCCTTAAGCTGCCGCAGCAGTTCCGGCATCGCTTCCGCTGTCGCGGGCTTGAAGTCGTGCATCAGCAGAATGCCTTTGCCGTTCTTCGCAAGTTTGGTCATCGCCGATTTGATCACGGCGTCCGGCTTGCTGAGCTTGAAGTCCGTGGTGTCGATGTCGGCGGAGAAAGTCGAAATATTGCGTGTGCCGAGATAAGCGATCAGTTCCGGCGGCTGTTGCAGATCGGGGAAACGGAAAAACGGCGCGATCGGCGCACCGACTGCCATCGTCACCGCGCTGGCACCCATTTCAATTTCTTGCTTGGCCTGCTCGATGTCTTTTGCATATGGATTGCGGGCCAAATCCTTATGCGACCAGGTGTGCGAGCCGATCGTCATGCCGGCGGCGCCCACCATCTTCGAAATTTCCGGATACCACGTGGCGTGTTCGCCGATCTCAAAGAACGTCGCCTTGGCGCAATTGTCCTGCAACGCCTTGAGGACCGCCTGCGTGTTTCCCTTCCACGGACCATCGTCGAAAGTCAGCACGACCTCGTGGTCGCGCAGGAAGTCGTATTGCTTGAAGTGCTCGGTGCCGAAAGCCGGACCGCCTGTGGTGTCGATTTCGACGATGCGCGACAGACCGATTGCATCGGGTTTGTCACATGCCGGAATAGGGTGCGCCGGAGCGGCGGCGGCCTGCTGCTGGGCAGCCGGGGCGGAAGCAGGGGCTCCCTTCGGCGCAGGCGAAGCGGCGGCAGGTCCGGGCGGCGGGTTAAAGCGTTCAGGCGTGACTGGACCGCTGTTCTGCGCGACCCGGGTCGGCGTCGCAGGCTCGGCCTCAGCGGGCTGAGGTGCGTCAGAGACTGTTGTTGTTGCCTGCGCGACTTGAGTGACCGGTCCGGATCGTGCTGGCGAAGCGGCCTGCTGTGCAGTCGCCGCTTGTGAAACCAAGGTTGGGGACGCAGCATGCGGCTGAAACAGGTTTGCCAAAATCGGAGCGTTGCCGCGTTGCGCCGCAACCACGCCAAACGCCGCAAGACCTAATGTGAATAACGCCGCGATAAAGATGACCACGACGCGCATGCAACCCTCCGCAAAAAGCACTTATCCGACCCAAACCAAGTGAAAGCGCAATCGGGTAGCGAGTCAACGAAAACGAATCGATGCGCTATTAAAGCTGCGGATTGTGGTTTCCACGTGAAGGGTTAGGGCCTTTCCCGATCTAATTGTGCTCGCGGCTGAATTGTTCCCGCCAGCTTGGGACCGCACCAGAAAAGGGCAATGACGTTGCCTCGAAAACGCCGCGTGCAATGGCCCGCGCCACCACATGGGCTGCAAGGCTACCGAGGCCAGTAAGGCCGAGCGGGATCGGCGAGCTGGCGCCGGCCCGTCGAGGCAGCGAACAAAACATCGCCGTCGAGCGGCGTGTGAATTGGAAAAATCGCGCGCGCAAGACCGGATTGCGCCATCACTGCAAGACGTTTGGCTTGGGCTTTGGTCAGGATCGCGTCGGTCGCGACAACGACCAGCGTCGTGCTTTCGTTTGGTCCGCCTTTGACGCGTGTGGTGAGTGCGTTAGGCGGAAATACTTGCGGCAGACCGCGACCGCCGAATTCGTCGTTTTGTTCGAACGGTGCCGCCCAGAACCACGGGCCTTTATCAATAATAACGCTGCCGACGGCGTTGACGACGGCGAGTGCGCCGACCCAATGGCCATCCGGCGTTTGTGCCGAAGCAGAGCCGACGCCGCCTTTGCAATTCACCGTGGTTGCGCCGGCGCCGGCGCCGACACTGCCCAGAGCGAACTCAATGTCGGCCGCCGCGGCAGCGGTATAGCCAAGCTCGCGATAGGGCGGAAAACGACCCCAGTCCTTGTCGCCGCCGTTGAGCAGGTCGAACAGGATCGCGGCCGGTACGATAGGCACCCGCGCTGAGCGCACGGCGAAGCCACGGCCTTGTTCCTTGAGCCAGGCTTGCGTTCCGGAGGCTGCGTCGAGACCGAAGGCCGAGCCGCCCGAGAGCGTAATCGCGTCGATGCCTTGAACGGTCTGCGCAGGATCGAGCAGGGCCGTTTCACGGGTGCCGGGTCCACCGCCGCGCACGTCGATGGAAGCAACGGCGGGCTCATCGAATATGACCACGGTCGAGCCCGAAGCCAGTTTGGCGTCGGAGGCGTGGCCGACTTTCAGTCCAGGGACATCGGTAAGGAGGTTGCGCATCGGCTCATTCTAGCGGCTTTAGCCGCGGGCGGGAGGCGGCCTGCCTTGCATTTGCCGTGTGGCTCGGTACATGCCATCCGCCATGAACGTCACAATCGCAGCGGCGCTGATCGCGGGCATGCTGAGCTTCCTGTCGCCCTGCGTGCTGCCGCTGGTGCCACCTTATCTTGTCTATCTCACCGGCACGTCGATCGAGCGGTTTGCCGATGCACAGGGCCAGCCGCGTCTGAGCGGACACACTGTTCTGGCTGCTTTTGTGTTCGTCCTTGGCTTTTCGACGGTGTTCGTCGCGCTTGGGGCGAGCGCCAGCGCCATCGGCGCTCTGGTTCGCGCCTATTCGGCGGATCTCGCCATTCTCGCCGGCATCGCCATCATCGTCATGGGGCTGCACTTCCTCGGCATCACGCCGATCGCCTGGCTGATGCAGGAGAAGCGCGTCCAGGTCGCCAAGCCGGTGAGACTATGGGGTGCTTACCTGATGGGTCTCGCGTTCGCGCTCGGCTGGACGCCGTGCATCGGTCCGATCCTCGCCGCCATTCTTGCGATCGCTGCATCCGAGGCGACGGTCGCGAAGGGCGCCGGCATGCTTGCGATCTATTCGCTTGGCCTCGGCGTGCCGTTCATGATCGCGGCGTTCGCGATCGAGCCGTTCGCGGCTTTCTTGGCGCGCTTCCGCGCTCATCTCGGCCTGGTCGAAAAAGCGATGGGTGGCTTGCTGGTACTGACCGGTATCGCGTTTTTGACCGGCGCTGTGGGCCAGTTCAGCTATTGGCTGCTCGATACATTTCCGATGCTGGGGCAGATCGGCTGAGCCCGTCCGTCATTGCGAGCCGAGCGAAGCAATCCAGCGCGAGATGCAAGCCGCCCTGGATTGCTTCGTCGCTATGCTCCTCGCAATGACAGTGACTTACATCGTGCAGCCAGACTCTGGACACTCGACATAGTTGATCTTGCCGTTTGCGTCTTTCTTCCAGATGTACATCACGTAGTCGAGCTTGGTGATGTCACCCTTGGCGTCGTAGGAAATATTGCCGAGCACGGTGCTGAAGTTCATGCCGGAATGCATCTTGTCGGCGACCTTCTTCGGGTCAGTCGAATTTGCCGCCGCCGCGGCCTGCGCAATGATCTGCACGCCGGCATAGCTATAGAGTGTGTAGGATTTCGGCTCGAATTTCTTGGCGCGGAATTCCTCGACTACGGCTTTTGCTTCCGGCCGATTGCGCGGATCGGGACCGTAAGTCATCAGCGAGCCTTCGACGCCGGGACCGCCAACCGTCGCATATTCATCGGAGGTGATGCCGTCGCCGCCCATCAGCGGCGCCTTGACGCCCTGGTCGCGCATCTGCCGCACGATCAGGCCGGCTTCGGTGTAAAGGCCGCCGAAGTAAACCAGGTCGGCGCCGGATAGTTTGATCTTGGAAATGAGCGCCGAATAATCCTTTTCGCCGGTGTTGATACCTTCATTGAGCACCGCGTCCATGCCGCCGGCCTTGATCGTTTTTAGCGTTTCGTCGGCGAGGCCTTTGCCGTATGTGGTCTTGTCATTGACGAAAGCGATCTTCTTGCCCTTGAAATGCGCAAGGATGTAGGTGCCGGCAACCTTGCCTTGCTGGTCGTCGCGGCCGCAGGTGCGGAAGATGTTCCACATGCCGCGCTCGGTGATGGTCGGATTGGTCGACGACGGCGTGATCTCGAGGATGCCGTTTTCCTGATAGACCTCGGACGCCGGGATGGTCACGCCGGAATTGTAGTGACCGATGACGAATTTCACGCCGTCGCCGGCAAATTTGTTGGCGACCGAAACGCCCTGTTTGGGGTCGGAAACGTCATCGCCGAACTCCGCCGTTATCTTCTGGCCGAGCACGCCGCCCGCCGCGTTGATGTCGATGATGGCCTGATCGACGCCATTCTTCATCTGCGCGCCGGTCGCCGCATTCGCGCCGGTGATCGGCCCGCCGATGCCGAACTTCACTTGCGCCGATGCGGATCCCGTCAATGCAACCGCAAAGCCCAGCGCGAGGCCGAGCGTCGTTGATCTGTTCATCGAATTCCCCTCTGGATTGGGACCAGCAATTAAGTGTGATGCTACGTCACTGCGCCTTGCGGCGCCAGCGCAGCCAGCCGTTCGGCTGATTGATCCAGCGATATTGTCTGACCATTTGCGCGGCACGCGCGGCCTGAAAACCGAGAAATCCGAAAGCCAAGCATACCACGCTGTCCACGACGTAATAATGAAGCGAGAGCAGTGTGCCGCCGAACAAGGCGAAATGGATGAAACGAACGGCAGCGCCGAGGATCAGCATATAGGCGACAATTTGCCACCACGGCCGCCAGGTCAGCGCGATGGCCCGGCCGGCCAGCGCGGCGGCACCGCCGCCGAGAATGACGGTGACCAGGAGGAAGATGCCGAACGAGCCTTCCTCGTGCAGGAACCCTTGCATCATGGCTCGGCCTGTTGGCGTCCGCCTTCGAGATAAGCGGATTTGACTTCCGGACGATCTAGCAATTCGCGTCCCGTGCCCGAAAGCGTGATCTGTCCGTTGACCATGACGTAACCGCGATGCGCGAGTTTCAGCGCATGAAACGCATTCTGCTCGACCAGAAATACAGTGAGGCCATCTTCGGCATTGAGCTTTTTGATGGCCTCGAAAATCTGCCGCACGATCAGCGGCGCGAGACCCAGCGACGGCTCGTCGAGCATGAGAAGGCGTGGCCGGCTCATCAGTGCGCGCGCGATGGCGAGCATCTGCTGTTCGCCACCTGACAGGGTCCCGCCACGCTGGGTGAGTCGCTGTTGCAGGCGCGGGAACAGCGTCACGACACGTTCGAGGTCGCGGGCGAATTCGGCCGGGCCCGCAACGGTCGCGCCCATCTGCAGATTTTCCAGCACCGTCATGCGCGGAAAAATACGGCGGCCTTCCGGCGATTGCGCGAGCTTGAGCCGTGCGATCTCGTGGGTCGGAAGCTGAGTAATGTCGTGGCCGTCAAAAACGATCGACCCGTCGCGGGCGCGCGGATTGCCGCACACTGTCATCATCATTGTCGACTTGCCGGCGCCGTTGGCGCCGATCAGTGCGACGATCTCGCCGGCATTGACGTCGAGGTCGATGCCCTTGAGCGCTTGTACGCGCCCGTAAAAGGCGGTGACACCGCGCACCGAGAGGAGCGGCGCGCTCACAAGCCCACCTCCGCCTCGACTTTGGCGACGTCTTCGTCGTCGACGCCGAGATAGGCAGCGATTACTTTCGGATCGTTGCGCACCGCGTCAGGTGCGTCGTCGGCGATTTTGACGCCGTAGTCGAGTACGACAATGTGGTCGGAAATCTTCATCACCACCGACATGTCGTGCTCGATCAAAAGGATCGAAATGTTGAACTTGTTGCGGATGACGAGCAGCAGGTCGTTAAGCTCGGCGCTTTCATGAGGATTGAGGCCGGCGGCGGGCTCATCGAGGCATAGCAGGACAGGATCGGTGCACATCGCGCGCGCGATTTCGAGCCGCCGCTGCGCACCGTAAGGCAAAACGCCGGCTGGATCGTCCGCGCGATCGAGCAGGCCGAAGCGATCAAGCCACGAGCGAGCCTTGTCGAGCGCTTCGCGTTCGGCGGCCCCGTAGGACGGAAAACCGAGCACGCCGAGAAACGTGTAGCCGGAGGCGAGCATCAGCGGGTTGTGCTGGGCGACCAGCAGATTTTCCAGCACGGTCATGCCGGGGAACAGCCGGATATTCTGGAAGGTGCGGGCCACGCGGGCCTGCTGTGCCACCAGATAATCCGGCATGCGCTCGAGCAGGAACAGCGCTCCATCGGGCCGGGCCATTCCGCGCTTGCCGCTTTGCGTCAGCGCATCGAGCGCGTTCCACGCTGCGGCATCGCCACGCGCCAGCGCAATCCGTCCCTCGGTCGGCTTGTAGAAGCCGGTGATGCAATTGAACACGGTGGTCTTGCCGGCGCCGTTCGGGCCGATCAGCGCGGTGATGGTGCCGCGCTGCACATCGAACGAGAGGTCGTCCACAGCGACGATACCGCCGAAGCGCATGGTCAGATGCTCGACGCGCAGCACCGTTGTGCCACCGAGCGTCATCAACCGTAGCCCTCCTTGACCAGGTCGACGGAAATCTCGCTGCGCTTGTGCAGGAACACCGACGGCGTTCGGGTCGAGACCAGCCCGCGCGGCCGCCAGATCATGATCAACACCATAGCGAGCCCGAACAGCAGCATGCGGTACTGAGTTCGGATCGAACGTCTGGCCGAAAATACTTTTCAGGAAATCGAGTTCACGCAGCGCTTCTGTGCCGCCGATCATAATGATGGCGGCAATGACGACGCCGATCTGACTGCCCATGCCGCCGAGCACCACGATCGACAGGATCGTCGCCGACTCGATGAAGGTAAATGACTCCGGCGAGATGAACGCCTCGCGCGCGGCAAAGAACGATCCGGCGAAGCCGGCAAACATCGCACCCATCGCGAAGGCGGTGAGCTTGGTGTTGGTGGTGTTGATGCCGAGCGAGCGGCAGGCGATTTCGTCTTCGCGCAGCGCTTCCCAGGCGCGCCCGATCGGCAGGCGCCGTAGCCGTATCGTGACGAAGCATGTCAACAGTGCCAGCGCCAGAATCAGTAATAGAGAAAGATGATGCGATGAAGCGGCGAGAACTCTAGTCCGAAATGCGCCGCGAAGCCGTTATCAGAAGCGGTGAAGGGAAGGCCGAAGAATGTCGGCCGCGGAATGCTGATGATCCCGGCATAGCCGTTAGTCAGCGCCACCCAGTTGATCAGGATCAGCCGGATAATCTCGCCGAAAGCGAGCGTAACGATGGCGAGGTAGTCGCCGCGCAGCCGCAGCACCGGAAAACCGAGAAGGATGCCCCAGAACGACGACAGCACGCCGGCGAGAGGCAACAAAATCCAGAAGCTCAATCCGAAGGTTTTCGCCAGCAGTGCGTAGGAATAGGCGCCGACCGCGTAGAACGCGACATAGCCGAGATCGAGCAGGCCGGCGAGACCGACGACGATGTTCAGACCCCAGCCGAGCATCACGTAGATCAGGATCTGGACGCCGAAGGTGTCGATCCATTTCTGGCCGCCATTCGAGCCAAGCGTGAAAAAAATCACCAGCGGGTAGGCGATGGCGGCGGCGATCGCGAACGGCACGCCCCAATTATTCAGATAGATGCGCCAGAGCGGCGGCGCAGCCTGTGCCGGGCGTTGCGCGCGCCGTGCGACCCAAGGCTCGATTGCGGTCGAATATAAAAAGCGACAAACAAAAACGACAGCGACGACGGTCAGCAGCAGCGGCCATCGCGTCCGTAACGTCAGAACGTTGCTGATGTCCGTGACGGTCTGAAAGCCGACCAGCGGCAGCAGCACTCCGAATGCGATCAGCGCCGTGCGGGCGGCGTGGCGCAACGCGCCAGGAAAGTCGACGCGCCGATGTTGCGCGCCACCCGCCATCTTCAGACTTTCTCGACGTCAGGCCGGCCGAACAGGCCCTGCGGCAGGAAGATCAGGGTGATGACGAGGATTGAGAAGGCAGCGACATCCTTGTAGTCGATAGAAAAGTAGGCTGACCAGAAAGTCTCGATCAGTCCGATCAGCAAGCCGCCCACGACGGCGCCGGGTAGCGAACCGATGCCGCCAAGCACCGCAGCGGTGAACGCTTTCACGCCCGGCACGAAACCGTCGGAGAAGCTGACGACGCCGTAGTACATGAGGTACATCGTGCCGGCGATGGCCGCGAGCGCTGCCGCAATCACGAATGTCATCGAGATGGTGCGATCGACATCGACACCAAGCAGCGCCGCCATCTTCTGGTCCTGCTCGCAGGCGCGCTGGGCGCGGCCCAGCCTGGTTTTGGCGACCAGGTACCAGAACGCCCCCAGCAGGACGGCGGTGACGCCCCAGATGATGAGCTGCTTGTAGGACAGCGTCACTGGAAAGCTGTTCTGGTTGAACAGCACGAATTCACCCTGGACCATCGGCGGGATCGATTTGTTGCGCGGCCCCTGGCTCACTTGCACGAAATTCGACAGGAAGATCGACATGCCGATGGCCGAGATCAGCGGCGCCAGCCGGAACGAGCCGCGTAGCGGCCGATAAGCGACACGCTCGATCGCCCAGTTGATGAGCGAGGTGAACAGCATCGCCACGATCAGCACGACAAACAGCGCCAGTGCGATCGAGGAAACACCGATGATGGCGGTGAGGATCAGGTAGGCGATCAACGCGATGAAGGCCGACGTCATGAACACGTCGCCGTGGGCGAAGTTCACCATACCGATGATGCCATAGACCATCGTATAGCCGATGGCGATCAGGCCGTAGATCGAGCCGAGCGTAATGCCGTTGATGAGCTGCTGGACGAAATATTCCATGCGTCCGCTGCGTCCCTCGAATCCCTGGAAATTCTTAACAAAGCGCCGTCACAGCGGCAATGTCGCGCCACTTGTGCAATGGTCGCGCTGGAGCGAAGGTCGGCCTATTAAACGGTCAGGAGTGCCTATGGATCGCGCTAAAGCCGAAGACGCCATTGCCGCTAAAGGGCGGCCGTTTACCGGCGCGGAATATCTGGAAAGCCTGCGCGATGGCCGCGAAGTCTATATCTATGGCGAGCAGGTCGAGGACGTCACCACGCATCCGGCGTTCCGTAATGCCGCGCGCTCGATTGCGCGGCTTTACGACGCGCTCCACGACGACAGGACCAAAGGCGTTCTGACGGCGCCGACCGACACCGGCTCGGGTGGCTATACCCACAAATTCTTCCGTGCGGCTCGCTCGCGCGAGGACCTCGTGGCGCAGCGCGACGCCATCGCCCGATGGGCGCGGATGTCCTACGGCTGGATGGGGCGCTCGCCGGATTACAAGGCGTCGCTGATGAACACGCTCGGCGCCAATTACGATTTCTACGGCAAGTTCGCGGACAACGCGAAGGCCTGGTACCGGCGCGCGCAAGAGAACGTGTTGTTCATGAATCACGCCATCGTCAATCCGCCGGTGGATCGCGCCAAGGCCGCCGATCAGGTCAAGGACGTCTACATCACGATCCAGAAGGAAACCGACGCCGGCATCTACATTTCCGGCGCCAAGGTGGTGGCGACTTCATCGGCGCTGACGCATTACAACTTCCTCGGCCAGAACGCCGCGGTGCCGACCCACGACACCGATCTCGCGGTGATGTTCATCGCGCCGATGAATGCGCCCGGCGTGAAGCTGTTCTGCCGCACCTCGTATGAGATGACGGCGAGCGTCATGGGCACGCCGTACGATTATCCATTGTCGTCGCGGTTCGACGAGAACGACGCCATTTTCGTGTTCGATAACGTCTTTATCCCGTGGGAAGATGTGCTGCTGCATCGCGACCTGGAAAAGCTGAAAGTCTTTTTCCCGCAGTCGGGCTTCCTGGCGGGCTATCAATTCCAAGGCTGTACGCGCCTTGCCGTGAAGCTTGATTTCCTCGCTGGCGTCATCAGCAAGGCCTTGCGCGCTGCCGGCTCCGACGAATTCCGCGGCAACCAGGCGATGCTCGGCGAAGTCATCGCCTGGCGGCATTTGTTCTGGGCGCTGACCGATGCGATGGCGCTTAATCCCACCGAATGGGTCAACGGCGCGGTGTTGCCGAACCTGCAATCCGGCTCAAGCTATCGCGTGTTTGCCGGCGATGCGTATGGCCGCGTCAAGGAGATCGTGGAGAAGATAGTCGCCTCGTCGCTGATCTACTTGCCGTCGTCGGCGAAGGATTTCAAAAATCCGGCGATCGACAAATACCTCGCGCAATATGTGCGTGGCTCCTACGGCATCGACTACAAGGAGCGCATCAAGGTGATGAAGCTCTTATGGGATGCGATTGGCACGGAGTTCGGTGGCCGGCACGAGCTTTACGAGCGCAATTACGCCGGCAACCATGAGGATATCCGCATTCAGGCGCTGTGGAGTGCGCGCGCATCCGGTACGCTCGCGGACATGACCACGCTCGCCGACCAATGCATGTCGGAATACGACGAAGACGGCTGGACCGGCTCGACCTGGCTCGATCCGGACGACGTCGCTTATCCGGGCCTGCCGGGGCAGCGCCGCGCGGCGGAGTGACGAAAGTGGGCGTTGCCCACCTGTGCTTCATCCGTCATCCTGAGGTTGCCCACTAAAAGCGGGCGACGGAAGGTAAGGTCATGAGCTGGATCGATCAACGGCCGGACGATGCGATGGATGGCGCTTTCACTGCGGTGGCGCCGGAGCCGATTGTCAGCGTCGAGCCGACACTGTTCCGTGAGGCGATGGCGCGGCTCGGCGCAGCGGTGCATGTGGTGACCTCGGCAGGGCCGGGCGGCAAGACCGGTTTCACCGCGACCGCGGTCTGCTCAGTGTCCGATACACCAGCAACGCTGCTGGTATGTCTTAACCGGCGCAGCAAGAGCGCGCCGCTATTGAGTCAGAACGGCGTGTTTTGCGTCAACACGCTCGGCGCGGCGGAAGAAAAGCTCGCCGACGTTTTTGCCGGGCGCAGTGGTGTTCACCTGGAAGAGCGTTTCAGTGTCGGCGAATGGCTCACGCTGAAAACCGGCTCGCCGGTACTTGCTTCCGCGGTGATCGCGTTCGACTGCAAGACCATCGAGACAAAGGCCGTAGCTTCGCACAATGTGATCTTCGGTGCGGTGCAAGCGGTGCGGCTTGGGCCGCCCGGTCCGGCTTTGGTCTATCACGATCGCCTTTACAAGAAGGTCTAAAAACGGGCGGCGAATGCCAAAACTGCTTGCTGTCGCGGTGCTGGTCGTGGCCGCGGCCGGCCTGTTGGTCTTCACGGAGCCGGGGCAGAGCGTATTACGCGCGTTCGGCGTGCCGGCACCGGATTGCATGTCAGCACGGTGGCTCTACGCGCTCGGATACCGCGTGCCGCAATGTGCATGTGGTAATTGTACGGAGCCGCCATCGCCGCCAATACCCGAGCCACCTAACAGGCGCTAGACTGCAAGAAAATACGGAGGAGACGATCATGAGGCGGCGCGAGTTTCTCTCACTGCTCGCCGGTTCGGCGGCGGCGTGGCCGCTGGCTGCACGCGCGCAATCCGTCAACAAGATCGTCCGCGTTATCGTTGGCTTTCCGGCCGGGGGCGGCACCGACATCGTCGCCCGCATCCTTGCCGAGGCCATTGCCGGTCATTACGCCTCGTCGATTATCGTTGAAGACAAGCCCGGTGCGAGCGCGCGGCTCGCTGTCGAATACGTCAAGAACTCCCTGCCGGACGGCAGTGTGATGTTGTTCTCGCCGGATTTTCCGATCACGCTTTATCCGCACGTGTTCAAGTCGCTGAACTACGATCCGGTGAAGGACTTTGTTGCAGCCGGTTCGGTGGCAAAGAGCATGCTGGCGTTCTCGGTTGGGCCGGAGGTGCCGGATGACGTCAAAACTCTCGCGGGCTTTGTGAACTGGTGCAAAGCGAACCCGGACAAGGCGGCTTACGCAACAACGTCGGCGGGCGGTACGCCGCATTTCACCGGCGTCATGTTCGCGAGCGAGGCGAAGGTGGCGATGACGCCGGTGCATTATCGCGGCGGCGCTCCGGCCATGGAGGATTTGTTGGGCGGGCACGTGCCGTCGAGCGTCAATCCGCTCAGCGAAATTATCGAGACCTCAAAATCCGGATCGATCCGCATACTGGGGGTAACCGGAGCGCAGCGCTCGCCGTTCCTGCCGGACGTGCCGACGTTCAAGGAATCCGGCTACAACGTCGTCGTCCAATCCTGGAACGGTGTCTGGCTGCCGGCCAATACGCCCGACAATATCGTTCAGGCTTTGAGCGCGGCGATGCGCGAAGCGTCACAATCCAAGGCTATGCAGGATAGTCTCGCCAAGTTCGCAACAGAGCCGGCGTTCGAGACACCTGCTGAGTTTTCCGAGACCATCAAGTCCGAAATCGCCCGCTGGGGTCCGATAGTAAAAGAATCCGGCTTCGTTGCGCTGGATTGACGAGCAGTTCCAGCAACCGGGGAAGATGGAAATGCGCCGGCTGTTGTGGATAGTCCTGGTTGCGTGTACCGCTTGGTCGACTGCGTCAGCCGAGAACGACGTTTACCTGACTGATGCGATCAAGAACCAAACCTATGCGCAGGCGCTTTCGAATTTGTTGAAAGCTTCGCACGGCTTGCCGCCGTGGACGCAGCAAACCTTGAAGCCGACAGGAGATTATGTAGGCGTTCCCCGAACCTTTTCCACCGCCGGCTCGACCAACTACGAACTCTTCAATAGCTGCAAGCCGCATGCGTGTTCGGATAACCAATTGGTCATCATGTTTGCGCCGAACGGCACGCGGGCGTGGGCGGCATACGCAGAGACCGGCAAGCCAATTGTATTTCTCGGCGCACCGAGCGCCGCGCAACAGTCGGCGCTAAAAGTGGCGCTGCAACATTAAGGGAAGATCACAATGATGGCCTTGAGCTGGAGCGTCCTTACTTTTTTGGGCGTCGTGGTGTTGTTCCTTGTCTTGGGCAGTTTTTTCACCGTCCAGACTGCGCAAGTCGCCATCATCACCCGGTTTGGCAAATTCCGGCGCGTCGCCAATCCGGGCCTGAACTGGAAGTGGCCGTTGATCGACGCCGTCGCTGCCAGGATGAGCTTGCGGGTCAATCAGATTACATTGACGATGGAGACCAAGACCAAAGACAACGTCTTCGTCACCATACCGATCTCGGTGCAAAACCGGGTTCGGCCGGAAAAAGCATTCGACGCTTTCTACAAGCTGTCCAACCCCGCGGCGCAAATCCAGTCTTACGTCGAACAGGTGATCCTTGGGCATGTTCCCGGCATGACGCTCGACGAAGTATTTGCCAGCCAGTCGGGAATTGCCGCGGCCGTGAAGCAGGAGCTCGATGCCGATATGGCGGGCTTCGGATATGAAATCGTCAATGTGCTGGTGACCGATATCGTCCCCGATCCAAAAGTGAAATCGGCCATGAACGACATCAATGCGGCGCAACGTGAACAAGTCGCCGCGACCGCGCGCGGTGAAGCCGAGAAAATCCTGGTGGTGAAAAAGGCCGAAGCCGAAGCCGCCAGCAAGGCGCTGCAGGGCGAGGGTATCGCCAATCAGCGCAAAGCGATCATCGAGGGACTGCAAGGCTCAATCGAACAGTTCCAGAAGGTCGTCGGCGGCACTTCGACGTCCGAAGTGATGCAGCTCGTGCTGGTGACCCAATACTTCGATACGATCAAATCGATCGGCGAGCTGGACAAGACGAATACGTTGTTCCTGTCGCACTCGCCGGGAGCCGTGAAAGATATCTCCGAACAGATCATGCAATCGATGCTGGTTGCGGAGCGGGCAAAAAGCTAAACGCGACAGGAGTGGTGCGGTCGTTCCGCGTCAGTTCAACAGAAACTCCAGCACCGTGTCCGCGTATTTCTGAGGTTGCTCGAGGTTGGCGATGTGGGCGGCTTCGAGCACCGCGATCTTCGCGCCGGGAATATGTTCGCGAATGTACTCGTTGCCTTCGAGCGGCGTTGCCGGATCCTGCCGACCGGCAATCACCAGGGTCGGCGTCTTGATCTTCGGCAGCAGCGGCCGGTGATCCATGTCGCGGATCGCTTCGCCGCAGCCGACATAGCCGTCGACCTTGGTGGCAACAAACATCTTGCGCATCTTTTCCATCGCTTGCGGGGCGCGTTCGCGAAAGCCCTTGGTGAACCAGCGCTCCATATTGGCGTCGACGATGCCTTCGAGCCCTTTCTCGCGCACCATCTTGATGCGGCCTTCCCAGGCCGTCTTGTCGGGGAAATAGCTTGAGGTGTTGGAGAGGATCAGTTTGTTGATTCGGTCGCCGGCATTGGCGCCGATCCACATGCCAACCATGCCGCCCATCGACAGCCCGCACCAATTGATCTTGCCGACGCCAAGGCCATCGAGCACGCCAAGCACGTCGCGGCCCAGCCGTTCCATGGTGTAGGGGCCTTTCGGCACGCCCGATTTGCCGTGGCCGCGCCGGTCGTACCGAAGCAGCCGGAAATGCCGGGTCCACGGCACCACCTGGTCGTCCCACATATGCAGGTCGGTGCCGAGCGAGTTCGACAGCATCAGAACCGGAGCATTCTCCGGCCCTTCCAGTTCTGCATGGATGATACAACCGTCATCGACTTTGATGTCGGGCATTGCTATTTCCTCCTAGTGGTCAATTCAAACATTCGCATCCCATTGGGGGAGGCACGCGTGCGAATGTTTGAATTAAAGGACCACTAGCAAGTATAGGTGATAGTGGAGCTTTGGATTTGACATTCGCTACATGAGCTAGCGGAACGGGGATAGCGAATGTCAAATCCGCTCCACTATATTCGCACGTTTGTAACATCCTTTCGTAAATTTGGGAGTGACGCATCATGGCGATGACGATGACGGGTGAGTACCAGCTTCCGGCGTCACAACAGGCGGTGTGGGAGAAGCTCAACGATCCGGCGGTGCTGAAGGCCTGCATCCCGGGCTGTCAGGAGCTCAATAGGACCGGCGACAACGGGTTCCAGGCTGTCGCGACGATCAAGATCGGACCGGTCAAGGCGACGTTCAAAGGCGCTGTCACGCTGTCGGATATCGACCCGCCGAATGGCTACAAGATTTCCGGCCAGGGTGAGGGCGGTGTCGCGGGCTTTGCCAAAGGCGGCGCGGTCGTGAAGCTCGAACCGAAAGATGGCGGCACGCTTCTCACCTACAATGTCGAAGCCCAGATCGGCGGCAAGCTTGCACAACTCGGCCAGCGGCTGGTCAACGGAGCTGCCAAGAAAGTTGCCGACGATTTTTTCCAGAATTTCGTCAAGGCGGTCGAAGCGCCGTAACGGAGGCTACGCTGCCGGGCCATGATGCGCGCGTTACGGGACACCTCGTTTGCGTACCCGGTTTGCGCGTATATGGGACCGACGTATGCGCCTTATGTGCTTCGGAGCGGCGAATAAGCGCTCCATTCGGAGGTGGAACTGACTTGACCGCCGCCTAGGCTGCGGTTCAGAGTAATTCTAGTTCCAGGGTACGAAAAACGGCAAAAACGATCCGATTTCGCCTCTGGGGCCAGCCGGTTGTATGAAAATCCGGCGATTCGAAACGTTTGGCCTGATTCCTGAGGAGGAGCCCATGGCAGCCGTTTCCATGACGGTGAACGGAAAGCCCGTTTCGGGCGATGTCGACACCGCGCACATTGCTTGTGCAGTTTTTGCGCGAGCATTTGCGGCTCACCGGCACTCACGTCGGTTGCGATACGTCGCAATGCGGCGCTTGCGTCGTCCTTGTCGACGGCAAGGCGATCAAGTCGTGCACGGTGCTGGCGCTGCGGCTCGAAGGTGCGGACGTGATGACCATCGAGGGTCTCGCGCCGTCGGAGACGCAACTGCATCCGATGCAGGAAGCCTTCCGCGAAAACCACGGTCTGCAATGCGGCTATTGCACGCCCGGCATGATCATGACCGCGGTCGATATCGTTCGCCGCAAAGGCAACGATCTCGACGACAAGACCATCCGCGAAGAGCTTGAAGGCAACATCTGCCGCTGCACCGGCTACCATAACATCGTGAAAGCGATTGCGGCCGGCGCCAAGGCGATGCGCGGCGACGCGAGTGCGTCGAAAGCTGCAGAATAGGGAAGGGACGCCTATAACGATCTACCGGGAGGAATCTGCCATGAGTGCGACCGGTATTGGCGCCGCAGTGCGTCGCAAGGAAGATCAGCGTTTCATTACCGGCAAAGGCCACTACACCGACGACATCAGTCGGCCCGGCCAGACCTACGCCTATTTCGTCCGCTCGCCGCACGCGCATGCGACGATCAAATCGATCGACGCCAAAGCGGCGCAGACAATGCCCGGCGTCGCTTGCCGTGCTCAACGGTGAGGAGCTGGTCGCCGACAAGATCGGCAATCTGATCTGCGGCTGGATGATCCACTCCAAGGACGGCTCGCCGATGAAGATGGCGGCGCATCCGGCGCTGGCCAACGGCAAGGTCTGTCATGTCGGCGATGCGGTCGCCGTGGTCGTTGCGGAAACGCTGGCGCAGGCGCGCGACGCCGCCGAGAAAGTAAAGATCGATTACGCCGTCCTTCCGGCGGTGGCCGATCCGGCGGCGGCGCAGAAAAAAGGCGCGCCGCTTATCCACGACGTCGCGCCGGACAACACCATCTATCAGTGGCACCTCGGCGACGCCAAAGCGGTCGAATGCCGCGTTCAAATCGGCAAAGCACGTCACCAAGCTCGACATCGTCAATAACCGCCTGGTGCCGAACGCCATCGAACCGCGCGCGGCGATCGGCGATTACGATGCCGGCACCAGCACCTTCACGCTCTGGAACACAACGCAGAATCCGCACGTGGCGCGGCTCGTTATCGCAGCCTTCGTCGGCATGGCGCCAGAGCATAAGCTGCGCGTCATCGCGCCCGATGTCGGCGGCGGTTTCGGCTCGAAGATTTTCATTTATCCGGAAGAGGTCGTGGCGCTGTGGGCGTCAAAGCGCGTCGGCCGTCCGGTGAAGTGGGTCTGCGACCGCTCGGAAGCGTTCCTTGCCGATGCGCACGGCCGCGATCACGTCACCCATGCCGAAATGGCGTTCGACGGCGACGGCAAGATCACCGGACTGCGCGCCAAGACTATCGCTAATCTCGGCGCCTATATGTCGACCTTCTCGTCGTCGGTGCCGACTTATCTTGTATGCGACGCTGCTGTCGGGCCAGTACGAGATCCCGCAAATCTACTGCGAGGTCGACGCGGTCTATACCAACACGGTGCCGGTCGACGCCTATCGCGGCGCTGGACGGCCGGAAGCGACCTTCGTTGTCGAGCGGCTGGTGGAAGTCGGTGCCCGCGAAATGGGACAGGATCCGGCGGAGCTCCGCCGCAAGAACTTCGTCACGAAATTCCCGCATCAGACTCCGGTGATCATGAACTATGATGCCGGTGACTATAATGCGTCGTTGAAGAAGGCGATGGAGATGGCGGATGTGACAGGGTTTGCCAAGCGCAAGCGTGAGGCAGCGCGTCACGGCAAGCTTCGCGGCATCGGCTATTCGACCTACATCGAGGCCTGCGGCATTGCGCCGTCGCAAGCGGTTGGTTCGCTCGGCGCCGGCGTCGGGTTGTGGGAATCCGCCGAGGTCCGCGTCAATCCGACCGGCTCGGTCGAAGTCCTTACCGGCTCGCACGCGCACGGGCAGGGCCACGAGACGACGTTCGCGCAACTCGTGTCGGAGCGTCTCGGCATTCCGATCGACGATATTTCGATCGTGCATGGCGACACCGACAAGGTGCAGTTCGGCATGGGCACCTACGGCTCGCGCTCCGGCGCGGTCGGCATGTCGGCGCTGGTGAAAGCGCTCGACAAGGTCGAGGCCAAGGCGAAGAAAGTTGCCGCCTATATGCTCGAAGCCGCCGAAGGCGATATCGAGTTCAAGGACGGCAAGTTCAGCGTTGCCGGTACCGACAAGTGTGCGGCGTGGGGCGACGTCACGCTCAATGCTTATATCGCGCACAAATTCTCCGGCCAGGAACTCGAGCCTGGCCTGAAGGAAGGCGCGTTCTACGATCCGACCAACTTCACATTCCCGGCCGGCTGCCATATCTGCGAGGTCGAGATCGACACCGAGACCGGCAACACGGAAGTGGTCGGCTGGACTGCGGTCGACGATTTTGGCGTGCTGATCAATCCGATGATCGTGGAAGGCCAGGTGCATGGCGGCATCGCACAAGGCGTCGGCCAGGCGCTCTACGAAGGCGCGGTCTACGACAAGGAGGGCCAGCTCGTCACTGGCTCCTTCATGGATTACACCATGCCGCGCGCAGAATGCCTGCCGTCGCTCCACGTCGACACCACGTTCACCAAGTGCCCGTCCAATCCGCTCGGCATCAAGGGTTGCGGCGAGGCCGGCGCGATCGCCGCGCCGGCGGCGGTCATCAACGCCATCACCGATGCGCTCGGCACCGAGGACGTCGCCATGCCGGCAACGCCCGCGGTGGTCTGGGCCGCACTGAAGAAGTCGAACAGGCTGCCGCAAGCGGCATGAGGATTTACGTTCCGCCGTCCGCGGCGGGAAATTGAGATAAACGGAGGACTGCGATGTACGCCTTTACCTATCACCGCCCCGGCACCGTTCGTCAGGCGGCGAACATGCTGGCCAAGAACGAAGATGCGAAGCTTTTGGCCGGCGGCCAGACGCTGTTGCCGACCATGAAGCTCCGGCTCGCCGGTCCGCCGCAAATTCTCGACATGTGGGCGATCGAAGGATTGTCCGGCATCGAGGAGAGCGGCCGCTCGATTACCATCGGTGCGATGACCAAGCACTTCGAGGTGAACAACTCGCCGGTGGTGCAGAAGACCATTCCGGTGCTCGCGCACATGGCCGGACTGATCGGCGATCCGGCGGTGCGCCACATGGGCACGATCGGCGGCTCGATCGCCAACAACGATCCGAACGCCGATTATCCGGCGGCCTGCCTTGCGCTCGGCGCCACCATCGTCACCAACAAGCGCCGCATCAAGGCGGATGATTTCTTCACCGGCATGTTCTCGACCGCGCTGGAGCCGACCGAGATCGTCACCAAGGTGATCTTCCCGATTCCGAAGAGGGCGGCGTATCAGAAATTCCGCAATCAGGCGTCGCGCTTCGCGCTGGTCGGCGTGTTCGTGGCGAAACGCGGCAGCGAAAACCGCGTCGCGGTGACCGGCGCCGGCTCGAACGGCGTGTTCCGGGTGAAGTCGTTCGAGGAGGCGCTGAAGAAGCGCTTCTCGCCGAAGTCGCTTGAGGGCTTGACCATCCCGGCCGACGGCATGAACGCGGATATTCACGGCAGCGCCGAATACCGCGCGCATCTCGTCAGCGTTCTGGCGCGCCGCGCGGTTGCGGAAGCGATCGGCAAGCCGGCGAACTGATCCGCTGGTGTTTGGGTTAATTAAGACGGCTCGCGGCGTCTAGCTGCGAGCCGTTTTCATTTGAGCTAACGCTATGCTTGCAGGCGCATAATTTCGCGCGACGTCCCACCGACGCCGTGCGCGAATATGTCTATAACCGGCAATCGAAGGTCGGTAAGCTCGACAAGGCTCTCGACGAGGCAACTGCGAAGAGCCGGACAAATCGTCGACGTGAGACGATCGTCGACATGAAGAGTGATTGGAAAAAGGTATTTGCCTTCGAGCCATAATTTGGCTTGCCCGAGGCAGGAAGATGTCTGCCGGCTCCGGTTCCATAAAAGAATTTGATTGGCTGAAAGGGAGGTCGAAATGATTGTCATGCTACGAGCGTTTGCCGCCGTATTCATATTCTTCACGCCTTATTCGGCCTTCGCGCAGACAACGGCTGCGGCGCCGCCGGCGGATCAATCGCAACAGCAGCTTCTTAGCGCCGGGCAACTCGATGCGCTGGTCGCGCCGATCGCGCTCTATCCCGATGCGCTGCTGTCGGAAATCCTGATGGCCTCCACTTATCCGCTCGAAGTGGTCGAGGCCGATCGCTGGGCCGGTTCCAACAAGAACCTTAAAGGCGATGCGCTCAAGGCGGCCGTCGACAAGCAGAGCCTGGGATGACAGCGTGAAGTCGCTAACGGCGACGCCCGATTTGCTCGACATGATGAGCAGCAAGCTCGACTGGACGCAGCAGCTTGGCGACGCGGTGCTGGCCCAGCAGCCGGACGTGATGGACGCCATTCAGCGGCTGCGCAGCAAGGCGCAGGCCAACAACAAGCTGACATCGAACAAGCAGCAGACGGTCACGACGCAACAACAGAACGGCCAGCCGGTGATCATGATCGCGCCGACCGATCCGAATTACCTTTATGTGCCGTATTACGATCCGGGTGTTGTCTATGGGTCATGGCCGTATCCGGCCTATCCGCCTTACTACTGGCCGACGCCGGGTTATATCGCCGGCGGGGTGATCGCGACCGGGCTGGCATTCGGTGCAGGCTATGCAATCGGGCGCTGGGCCTCAGGCGGGTGTTGCTGGGGTGGCGGTTTCAACTGGGGCGGCAATAACATTACCGTCAACCGCAACGTCAATATCAACAACATCAGCGGTAATAACTGGAACCACAATCCCGCCCACCGTGGCGGCGTGCGCTACAACAATACCAACGTTGCGGCGAAGTTCGGCGGCAATCGCACCAACATTGCGAACGGCGCAGGAAACCGCATGGACTTCCGCGGCCGCAGCGGCAACCAGGTGCTTAATCCGGGCGCTAGCGGCGGCAATCGTCCAAACACCGGTGGTGGTGGCAGCGCGCGTCCCGTTGGCGCTGGCAATCGCCCCGGTGCTGGTGGTGGCGGTCGAGCGACGCCAGGTCGGTGGCGGCGGTGGACGGCCTGCCGGAAATGGGCTTGGCAATATCAGCGCTGGCCGCACTGCGGCTGCTGAAGGCGCCCGTGGCCGTGCCAGCCTTGGCGGAGGAGGAGGAGGAGGAGGGGGCATCGCTCGTGGCGGTGGTGGTGGAGGTGTTGCTCGCGGCGGTGGCGGCGGTGGCGTTGCACGCGGTGGTGGTGGTGGTGGTGGACGTGGCGGCGGCGGTGGTGGCGGAGGACGGCGCTCCGATATGCGGCTTAAGCACGACATCGAGTTGCTCGGCCGCCTCGACGATGGCCTCGGGTTCTATCGCTTTGCCTACAACGGCAGCGACAGAGCCTATGTCGGGGTGATGGCGCAGGAAGTGCAGGCCGTCATGCCTGAAGCCGTCACGCAGGGCACCGACGGTTATCTCCGCGTCTACTACGACAAGCTTGGCGTCAAGTTCCTCACCTACAAAGCGTGGCTGGCGGCGGGAGCAAAAATCCCGAGCGCCGCCGTGGTCGCGCATTGATGGGACGGAACAGCAAAACATTCAACGAACCGAGGCTGTTATGAATAAGGTTCTCGCAATTTTCACGTCGCTTGCGGCAGTGCTGCTGCTTGCAGCGGCAACGTCTGCGGCCTTCGCGCAGCAGGACTACAAAACACCGCAGGATGCGATCGACGCGCTCGTCGCATCGGCCAAGAGCGGCGATGAAAAGGCGGCGCTCGTGGTGCTCGGGCAGGACGGGCAGGACATTATTTCGTCCGGCGACAAGGTGTCCGACGACGCCGTGCGCACGCGCTTCGTCGCGTCCTACGACGCCAAGCATCAGATCGCGATGGAAGGCGACAGCAAGGCTGTTCTCGTCATCGGCGACAACGACTATCCGTTCCCGATCCCGCTGCACCGTAACAAGAACGGGACCTGGTCGTTCGATACCGATGAAGGACGCATCGAAGTGCTGGCGCGCCGCATCGGTCACAACGAACTCGATGCGATCCAGACCTGCCTGGCTTATGTCGACGCGCAAAACGATTACGCGGCGAAGGATCGCGGCGCGGGGACGGGCGCTTACGCGCAGCGCTTCATCAGCACGGAGGGTAAAAAGGACGGCCTGTATTGGCCGAGCGCGCAAGGCGAAGAGGAAAGCCCGCTTGGCCCGCTGTTCGCCGCGGCGTCAGCGCAGGGCTACCACGCCGGCCAGGGCCGCACGCCCTATCACGGCTACGACTACAAGATCCTGACCAAACAGGGCCCGGCGGCAACCGGCGGCGACGTCGATTACGTCGTCAACGGCAAGATGATCGGCGGCTTTGCGCTTGCGTGGCTATCCCGCGGAATACCGCAACTCCGGTGTGATACCTTTATCGTCAATTGAGGCGCCATTTAGTCTAATTTACCCGCTCGTGACCATGGACGTGACCCGCAAGCAGATTACCAATCATGACCCCGGCCAAGGAGTTTCGGCGGCCCTATGAACATGTTCGTTCAACGTTGCCGCATTCCCACCAGCGGATTTTAAAGCCGTCGTTCGCTCGAACTTCGACACTCTGTATTCATGCGCCTATTTGGATCTTACCAAAGAGCCGATGGTGGTTTCTGTTCCCGATACAGGTGGACGTTATTACCTGCTGCCGATGCTCGACATGTGGTCCGACGTGTTCGCCTCGCCGGGTTGGCGCACCACGGGCACTCAGGCTGGCAATTTCCTCGTCACTCCTCCGGGTTGGCGCGGAACTATACCGGCAGGATTTACGCAAATCGATGCTCCGACTCCTTACGTCTGGATCATCGGACGCACCAAGACCGACGGTCCGTCGGATTACGATGCTGTTCACAAGATTCAAGCCGGTTATAAGATCACGCCGCTTTCGCAGTGGGGCAAGACACCTGAGCCGATCGAGGTGAAGATCGATCCGAGCATCGACATGAAGACGCCGCCAAAAATTCAGGTCGATACCATGACGGGCTGCGACTATTTCGCCTATGCCGCCGAAGTTCTCAAGCTTCATCCTCCGCATCTCACCGATCAGCCGATCATCGCGCAGATGAAGCGGATCGGCATCGAGCTTGGCAAGAGCTTCGATCTGAACAAGGTCGATCCTGTGGTGATAAAGGCGTTAGAAGCCGTGCCGGAGACAGCGCAACAGCTCATGGCATGGAAAGTGCCGACGCTTGCCCGGGTCGTGAACTGTTGGTCGATGAATACCGATACGATGGGCGTTTACGGCAACTACTATCTCAAGCGCGCCATTGTCGCGCAGTTGGGCCTCGGCGCCAACCTGCCCGAAGATGCGATCTATCCGCTGAACCTTGCCGACGAAACCGGCAAGCCGCTCGACGGCGCAAACAAGTACACGATCCACTTCGATAAGGGCGCTACACCACCGGTGAATGCCTTTTGGTCGCTCACACTCTACGACATTGAAGGCTTTCAGGTTGCGAACAGCCTCAATCGCTTTGCCGTAAGCAGTTGGATGCCGTTCAAATATAACGCGGACGGTTCTCTCGACCTTTACTTTCAGAACGAGAGTCCGGGTCGCGGACAATGAGGCCAACTGGCTTCCGGCTCCCAAGGGGGCGTTCAACTTCTCTATGCGTCTCTATGCCCCGAAGTCCGATGCCCTCACCGGCAAGTGGAACCCGCCGCCGATCACAAAAATTCAAGTCACATCGAACCTGATGGCGCAGTGAGCAAATAGCGCGAGCGCCGCCGACACATATCGGCGCTGGCGTTATGCCAAAGGCCAGCTAGTGGCTTACGGCTACGCCACCTTCAAAACCGGAGGCTTCAACAGCGCAATCTTGCGCATGCCCTGCCAAATCTCGACCGGTTCCGTTTTGGCGATACGCCCAGCTTCCCTGATCGCAGCATCGTCATCGGCGTTCATTCACGGTCGACGGGGAGACGGGCAACCTGGCCGTACTTGGAGAGCGTGTAAAAACGGTATTCCGACATGAAGGACTCCCCGAACGCCCGCGCGACCAAGCCCCGACTACGCTCGTGCAAAAATGTTGCGGAAATAAGGAAAAACCCCGGGGGAAACAGCCGGGGTTTTTAACCAGCCCCTCAGACATGAGCCAGTTTGGCGTTCTGATAGTGGACGGTCGTTACCAATGAATGAAGGTGGCTTGTCGCTCGATGCCAGCCCCCAAAGAACGGTCACGGGAACCGGTCCGTCTTTTCTTCGCTATCGGCTCTTGACCGCAAGCGCGCACATAACGAAAATCAGCGTTGCACCTGGACCGTCACGTGGGACAGGGCCCGAAATCGCGTCAGCAGGGATTGATAATACTCAGGTCCCCGCTGTTCTCGCGTTGCGACAGAAAGAATTGCCCCCAAATGGCCGGGCCCAAGGCGCCACAAATGTAGATCAGTTATTTGGTCGCCATCTGTCTCGACTGCGGCGCGCATACGTTCGGCCATGCCCTGGTCGGGGTTCATGTCGAGCAAAACGGCCCCCGTACCGCGCACGAGGCTGTAAGCCCAAACAGCGATAACGACTGCTCCAACCAGACCCACAACTGGATCCATCCATGCCCAGCCCAGCAAGCGCCCAAACAAAAGGCCGATGATGACCAACAACGACACTGCTGCATCCGCCAAAACGTGAATGATCGCGGCCCGCATATTGTTATCGCGATTAGCCGAACTGTCTGCGTGCTCATGCTCGGCAAATTCGACGGTGCTGATTTTTCCGCTGGGTTTAAGCGATATGCGAGCTGTAAACGCGTGGGGCTCTGGGATTTCATCGGTGGATTCGAGATAGTTCGTTCGCGCGACCATGGCAAAGACTTGGCGCGCGCCGTCTGGGCGCTCGGTCTCGATGCTCACGTCATGGACATCAAGATGGGCGTTAGCCTTTCCGTTGCCCGCGAGCGATAGCCGGAACCGAGGCGGCACGCCGTCTTCAAATATTTCGAGCGTCAACGGTCCGACACTGGTCTTAACCTGATGACTTTCGTCGTGAGCGCGGTCGTGACCGGAATGGGAATGGCCGTGGGAGTGACCATGATCATGTCCGCCGCCGCTCAGGAGAAAAACGCTTGCAACGTTGACCACCAAGCCAAGGACGGCGATGGGGATTGCTTCATTAAAGTCGATTGGAACAGGCCAGACGAAGCGCATGGCGGCCTCGTAGCCAATCAGAAGGGCAATCATGGCGAGGATGATGGCACTCGAAAAACCCGCAAGATCACCAAGCTTCCCGGTACCGAAGGTAAAACGCGTATCGTTCGCATGCCGCCGCGCGTAGCTATAGGCGAGGGCAGCCAGCAACAGGGCGCTTGCATGGGTTGACATGTGCAGCCCATCCGCAACCAGCGCAATTGAGCCGAACATAAGGCCGCCGACGATTTCCGCGACCATCATCAAGGAGCACAGCGCAATCACCATCCAAGTGCGGCGCTCGTTCTGTTCGTGGCCTTCGCCGAGAAATACGTGATTGTGGCTTGCAAGGTCGGTCATGATCGACACCTCAGCACTTCACTTCAGATAGGCGCGAACTACCTCAATTAGATCGTCGGCCCCTTCGTCACGTTCCTTGGCGGCAAGGGATGGTGCGGTGACATGACATTTGATGTGCTCCTCCATCACCTCCGCCATCAAGCCGTTGACGGCTCCGCGGACAGAAGCAATGACCCGCAAAACATCGGCGCAACCGATTTCAGCTTCGAGGGCACGTTCGACGGCCTCGACTTGACCGCGAATGCGCCTCACGCGGGCCAGCAGTTTTGGCTTTTCGCGGATGGTATGGGTCATAGGGCTCTCATATAGTATAGGGGGCTATACTATAGAGATCTTGCAGGGGCAACAAGCGGACAGGCGCCGCTTTGCATTTTAAAACTTTCGTACCGCTTGAAGGACAACACGGATGCGATCGCATCGCGGGAACGGTGTCGCTCGTCATTATGAGCGGCGAATTGCTCCTTGTGGCTTTTGTCGTTGTCCCTTGTGCGTCTCCGGGCTTAAGTGGTTGCATCCGCCGTTACTATGAATTGCACACCGGCGCAGTGCGCAGCCCAGGGTGTGCACAGGCAAAGTGAGAGAGGACACGCGATGCAGGTTTTCGTTCACGAGGATCAGCCGCTGGAGAAGTGGCGGGACGGGGTCATGACGCGAATGCGCGTATCCGCGCTGAATGGGGGCCGGCAACTCTGCATCTTCGATCAGTTCTGCGATCCGGGGCTTGGCGCGCCAACGCATATGCACGCCGTGGAGGAGGTGCTGGAGGTTATCGACGGCACCGCGGAGATCTGGATCAGCGATGAAAAGTCCATCGTCCAGGCCAACCAGTCGGTCGTGGTGCCGGCAGGCTTCAGGCACGGGTTCCGCAATATGCTGACGACGACGCTGCACGTGCGGGCAACGCTTGCGGCGAGCATCTTCGAAGCGGCTTACGACAACAAGATTGAATCGTCGCGGCGTTGGTCGCCCGGCCAACCGGCATGACCGCGTACTGATCGTGACATCGCAACGGAAAAATCATTAAGCGAATGCCCAAAGCGTTTCGGTTTTACGTCACCGGCGGGCCTGATGTCCTGAAATGGGAGGAGGCTGAGGTTCCTTCTCCCGGGCCCGGGCAGGTTCGCGTTCGCCACACTGCAATCGCGGTGAACTACCGGGACATTTTGGTGCGCAACGGCCTGCACGCGGTGAAACTGCCGAGCGGATTGGGATTGGAGGGCGCTGGCGTCGTTGAGGCTGTTGGCGCCGACGTCCGCGGTATAGCGATCGGAGACCGGATTGCGTGCGTCTCCGGTCCCGATGGAGCTTACGCGGAAGCGCGGCTGGTCCCCGCCGCGCGGGTCATCAAGCTGCCGGACACGATCAGCGACCGTCAGGCTGGCGGAATGATGGTGCGCGGGATGACGGCGCGTTACCTCGTCCGCGAGACTTACAAGGTCGGGCCTGGAAGCAAAATTCTTGTTCATGCGGCGGCGGGCGGTGTCGGAACCATTTTGTGCCAATGGGCCAAGCATCTTGGCGCGGTGGTGATTGGAGCGGTCGGGAGCGAGGAGAAAGTGGCTGCCGCGCTTGGAAACGGATGCGACCACGTCATCAACTATGGTGAGGGCGACTTCAGCGGCGAGGTGAAGCGGCTGACCAACGGTGAGGGGGTGGATGCGGTTTATGATTCCGTAGGCCGAAGTACTTTCGAGCAATCTGCGCTTTCGTTGCGCAGACGCGGCTTCCTGATTTCATTTGGTGAGGCTTCTGGAGACCCCGATCCGGTACCGCCGCGCCGTTTGGGCCAGCTTGGCTCCTTATATCTCACGCATCCGAGCCTGCCGGATTACACGGCGACCCGGGACGAGCTTCTGACCACCGCAAACGAATTGTTCGAGATGGTGGCTTCCGGCAAGATTCGCACCGACATCACCGCTGAGTACGCGCTCCGCGACGCTCCCCGTGCGCACGCCGATCTGGAGGCGCGAAAAACGACGGGGGCGATAATTCTGGTCACATAGAGGCAGGACTTAAACTTGAGCCTTGTCGAGCTCCGCCAGAAGGTTGTCCAGATCGAGCCGGTGGGTGAACATCTCCAGCCCGCCGTCCTTGCGCTTCGGCCATTGCTCCTTGGGCCGGTCCCAATAAAGCTCGACCCCGTTGTCATCGGGGTCGCGCAGGTAGAGCGCCTCGCTCACGCCGTGGTCGCTGGCGCCTTCCAGCGGGATCTTGGCGACAATCAGCCGGGAGAGCGCATCGGCAAGGAGCCGCCGGGTCGGGTACAGGATCGCGGTGTGGTAAAGGCCGGTGGTGCCGGTTGCGGGCGGCGAGCCGCCGCGGCTCTCCCAGGTATTGAGCCCGATATGATGGTGGTAGCCGCCGGCCGAGATGAAGGCCGCGCCGGGGTATCGCGTGGTCAGGGTGAATCCGAGCACGCCGCAGTAAAAATCCAGCGAGCGTTGCAAATCGGCGACCTTCAAGTGGACATGGCCGATCCGTACCCCATCGTCGATAGTGGGAAATTGCGGCAATGGCTTTTCGAGAGTAACAGGCTTGTTCATGATGATTTCTCTGCCCCCTTTGCTGGCCGTTCTTCGGGCGCAATTCTGGCTTTTGGGGACCCTCGCACCTACATATAAGGCTCGGCGCCGATAGGCTAAAGTCCCCCTATGACAGCAAAATCCGTTCCGGCCTCGATCGACGCTACGGTCGATCTGCTTGCGAGGGCCGATTATCTGGCCGACCGCTCGCTCGGCACCGTGCTTTTCCTGGCCCTGAAGATGGGCCGGCCGATTTTCCTCGAAGGCGAGGCCGGCGTCGGCAAGACCGAGATCGCCAAGGTGCTCTCGTCCACGCTTGGGCGGCGGCTGATCCGGCTGCAATGCTATGAGGGCCTGGATATTTCGGCCGCGGTCTATGAATGGAATTACGCCGCGCAGATGATCGCGATCCGGGTCGCCGAAACGGAGGGGGATCGCGACCGCACGACGCTCGAGCACGATGTGTTCTCCGACCGATTCCTGATCAAGCGGCCACTGCTGCAGGCGCTTGAGCCCGACACCGCCGGCGCGCCGGTGCTGCTGATCGACGAAATCGACCGCACCGACGAAGCGTTCGAAGCGTTCCTGCTCGAAGTGCTCGGTGACTTTCAGATCACTATCCCGGAGATGGGTACGGTGAAAGCCGCTCATCCGCCGATCGTAGTGATTACCTCGAACCGTACCCGCGAAGTGCACGACGCGCTTGAAGCGCCGCTGTCTTTATCACTGGGTCGGCTATCCGAGCGCGGAACGCGAGCTGGAAATCGTGCGCACCAAGGTGCCGGGCATCAGCAAGAAGCTGTCGGAGCAGGTGGTCGGCTTTGTGCAGCGCTTGCGCCAACAGGAATTGTTCAAGTCGCCCGGCGTCGCCGAGACGTTGGACTGGGCGGCGGCGCTCTCCGAGCTCGACGTCGTCGCGCTCGATCCCGCTACAGTCTCCGACACGCTCGGCGTGCTGCTGAAATATCAGGACGACATCGCCAAGCTCGAAGGCAGCAAGGTGAAAGAGCTGCTCGAAGAGGTGCGGTCGGATTTAAGAGCGGCTGAGTAACAGTTCACGCTCATTCCCGCCCCCCGATCAAGTCGGGGGTAAACTCCAGCGGGAATCCAACTGGGTCGCCGCTTTTGCGGCGACGAGCGACGGAAGGGCATATGGCAGAGAACGACGGCCGCCTCGCCGAAAACATTCTCTACTTCGCGCGCGCTTTGCGCGCTGCCGGCATTCCGGTCGGCCCCGGGCGCGGTGCTCGATGCGCTGGAAGCGGTGAAAGCTGCCGGTGTCGGCACCCGCGATGACTTTTACTGGACGCTGCATTCGGTGTTCGTCAAACGCCATGAACATTCGGGGCTGTTCGATCAGGCGTTCCGGATCTTTTTCCGCCGCCGCGGTTATGTCGATCAGCTGCTGTCGATGATGCTGCCACAGGCGCCGACAAATACGCCGCAGCCGCCGCAGGCCGGCGCAACCCGTATCCATGAGGCGCTGTTTTCCGGGCTCGACGACAAGCTCAAGAAGGAACGCGAGATCGAGCTCGACGCGCGGCTCACGGTCTCCGACCGCGAGGTACTGCAGAAGAAAGACTTCGCGCAGATGACCGGCGCGGAGATCGCTGCGGCCAAAGAGGCGATGAAGCGGCTTGTGATGCCGCTCGCCGAAGTCCGCACCCGGCGGCTTGCGCCGCATCCTCGTGGTCACCTGATCGACGTTCGCCGCACGCTTCGCGCCAGCCTGAAAGGCGGCGGCGATTTCATCGACCTGAAGTTCATCGGTCCGAAGACCAAGCCGCCGCCGCTGGTGGCGCTACTCGATATTTCCGGCTCGATGAGCCAGTACAGCCGGATCTTCCTGCACTTCCTGCATGCGCTGACCGATGCCCGAAAGCGCGTCCATACTTTCCTGTTCGGCACCCGGCTGACCAATGTCACCCGCGCATTGCGCGAGCGCGATCCGGACGATGCGCTGGCTTCCTGCTCGGCAAGCGTGCCGGACTGGTCGGGCGGCACCCGGATCGCGTCGTCGCTGCATGCCTTCAACAAGCAATGGGCGCGGCGCGTGCTCGGGCAGGGGGCGGTGGTGCTGCTCATCACCGACGGGCTGGAGCGCGACGCCGACGACAGTCTGCAATTCGAAATCGACCGGCTGCACCGGTCCTGCCGCCGGCTGGTTTGGCTCAATCCGCTGCTGCGCTTCGAGGGTTTTGAGGCCCGCGCGCGGGGCATCCGTACCATGCTGCCGAATGTCGATGAATTCCGGCCCATCCATAACCTCGATTTCGATGGCCGATCTGGTTGGGTCGCTCAGCGGCCAGCGAGGCCTGCATGCCGGGCGCCCGGGCGATCCGAAACTGTGGATGCAGAGGGTCGCGTGATGCACTATATTCGACCGTATATAGCGGTCCTCATATGGAGGTAGACCATGCTCTCAACCGACAATGACATCCTCAAAGCTGCGGCAGACTGGCGCAAAAACGGCCATTCGGTCGCGCTCGCGACCGTGGTCGAGACCTGGGGCTCGGCGCCGCGCCCGGTCGGCTCCAATCTCGTGATCGACGAGGAGGGCAATTTCCTGGGCTCGGTTTCGGGCGGCTGCGTCGAAGGCGCGGTGGTCACCGAGGCGCTCGACGTGATCGAAAGCGGCAAGCCGCGAATGCTGGAATTCGGCGTCGCCGATGAAACCGCCTGGAAGGTCGGGCTGTCTTGCGGCGGCAGAATCCGGGTTTTCGTGGAGAAAGTAGACTGATGTCGTTCCGGGGCTCGGCGTGATGCAGGCGTGCTTCGCCAAGGTTTTCCGGAATGACGAGCAAGGGGTTTATATGAAACTCGAAGTTCTGAACGAGCTTAACGCCGAGCGCGAAGCGCGCCGTGCCGCCGTCGTCGTCACCGACATGGAGTACGGCAAGCAGCGCCTGGTGAAAGCGGCCGACGTCGCGAAAGACCCGCTGCGCGCGGTGCTGTCCGACGCTCTGCGCACCGGCAAAAGCGGCATGGCGGAGACACCCGAAGGCAGGGTGTTCCTCACGGTCCACGTGCCGGCGCCGCAACTGATCATTACTGGCGCGGTCCATATCAGCCAGTCGCTGGCGCCGATGGGCAAGATGCTGGGTTACGACGTGACCATCATCGATCCGCGCAGCGCGTTTGCCTCGCCGGAGCGTTTCCCGGATGTGAAGATCGTCGCCGAATGGCCCGACGTAGCGCTGCCGCCGCTCAATGTGGACCGCTACACCGCATTCGTCGCGCTCACCCACGATCCGAAGATCGACGATCCAGCGCTTGCTGCACGCGCTGTCGCGGGACTGTTTCTATATCGGCGCGCTTGGCTCGCGGAAAACGCACGCGCGCGCGTATTGAACGGCTGAAAGCGCAGACCAATGCCGATCTGACCCGGATCCAGGCACCGATCGGGCTCGACATCGGCGCCGTATCGCCCGCTGAAATCGCGGTCGCGATCATGGGGCAGATCACCGAGAAATTGCGCGAAGAGCCCGAGGAAGAGCGCGCCGAGATCAAGGCGGCGTCATGAAATTCGGTCCGGTCGCGCCCGGCGATGCGCTCGGCGCGACGGCAGTACACAGCATCCGGCAGGGCTCGCTGGTGCTCAAGAAAGGCACCGTGATCGGGCCGCCTGAAGTCGCGGCGCTCGATGCCGCCGGCATCAAGCATATTGTCGTCGCGCAACTCGAGCCGGGCGACATCTCCGAAGACGTCGCGGCCGCCACTATCGCGAAGAAAGTCGCGGGCACCGGCGTTCATATCGATCGCGCCTTTACCGGCCGCGCCAATCTGTTCGCGGAGGCCGCAGGTGTCCTGGTCATCGACAAGGACTCCGTGGACCAGCTCAACAGGGTGGACGAGGCGATCACTTTCGCGACGCTGCCCGCTTTCAAGCCGGTCGTCGCCGGCGAAATGGTCGCGACAGTCAAGATCATTCCGTTCGCTGTCGCCAAGTCCGCCTGCGATGTGGCGCTTGCCGGGTATCGGCAAGCCGCTGCTGCGTGTTGCGCCTTACCGCATCCGCAAGGTCGGCATTGTATCCACGGTGCTGCCGGGGCTTGCGCCCAAAGTCATCGAAAAGACGCTGAAGATCACGGCCGACCGGCTCGCGCCAGCCGGAGCGAAAATCATTGCCGAACGCCGGGTGCCGCACGACCAGGCGGCCTTGGCGAAAGCGCTCGATGAGGTGCTTAAGGCTGGCGCCGAACTCGCGATCGTATTTGGCGCCTCGGCTATTGCCGACCGCCGCGATGTGATCCCGAGCGCGCTGGAAGCAATCGGCGGCCATGTCGAGCATTTCGGCATGCCGGTTGATCCGGGCAACCTGATGATGATCGGCGACGCGGACGGCCGTCCGGTGATCGGCGCGCCGGGCTGTGCGCGCAGCCCCAAGGAAAACGGATTCGATTGGGTTCTCATGCGGTTGCTGGCGGGTCTGCCGGTGCCGCGTGAGGATATTACCGGGCTCGGGGTCGGCGGCCTGCTGATGGAGATCGTCACCCGTCCGCAGCCACGCACAGAACCCGACGCCCGCCGGCCGCACCATTGCCGGGATCGTACTTGGCGCCGGCCGTTCCAGCCGCATGGGTGGTCCTAACAAGCTGCTCGAACAGATCAACGGCAAGCCTTTGATCCGTATCGTGACCGATCATGTGCTGGCCTCGAAGGCACGGCCGGTCATCGTCGTTACCGGGCATCAGCGCGAACGTGTCGAAGCGGCGCTCAAGGGCCTGTCGGTCAAGCTCGTGCACAATCCGAATTTCGCCGACGGGCTTGGCACCTCGCTACGGACTGGAGATCGCCGCGCTGCCGCCGGAGCCGGATGGCGCCATCGTCTGTCTCGGCGACATGCCGCAGGTCGATGCCGCCATTATCGACCGGCTGATCGACGGTTTCGATCCGGACAACGGCGCGCTCGTCGTGGTGCCGACCATCGAGGGCAAGCGCGGCAATCCGGTGCTGTGGTCGCGGCGGTTCTTCCCGGACCTGATGGCGGTCGAGGGCGATGTCGGCGCCCGGCATCTGATCGGCCGCTATACCGAGGCCGTTGCCGAAGTGCCGCTCATCGGCACGGCAGCGCTGACCGATGTGGATACGCCGGAGGCGTTCCAGGCGGTCAAAGCAGAGCTGGAAAGAACTTAAATCCACCCCGCACCGCCTGCTACAAATAGCTGGCTTCGAACTCGGACCTATAGAGAACGGGCATGATCCGTCGCCCCAGCCGCCGCGATGTCGTGAAGACCGCGGCGACGCTGACGGCCGCTGGCGCTTTGGGCCCGCGCGGCGCGACCCGCGTGCTCGCCGAGTCCGTCCGACCCAAACGTCCCACATCGACGCACTGCTCCATGAGGCGACGAACGTCGGCGAAGTACCCGGCGTCGTGGCGTTGGCCGCGACCGATAACGGCATATTCTATGAGGGTGCGTTCGGCCGGCGCCGCCTTGGCGAGGCGGCAACGATGACGCGCGATACGGTGTTTGGCGTCGCCTCGATGGTCAAGCTGATCACCTCGGTCGCCGCCTTGCAGCTCATCGAGCAAAACAAGCTTTCGCTCGATGCGCCGGTACCAGACATCGATCAGGTGATCGGCGCGCCCCAAGTGCTCGACGGCTTCGACGCCAAGGGAGCGCCGCAGCTGCGTCCGGCAAAACGGCCGCTCACGCTGCACCACCTGCTTACCCACACATCGGGCTTTGCTTATCGGCTTTGGGACGCCAAGGCGGTCCGCTACGCCAACGCGATCGAGCGCCTGCCGCCGGCGCAGCGAAAAGCCGCGCCGCGTACGCCGCTGATGTTCGAGCCCGGCGAGCGTTGGCAGTACGGCACCAGCATCGATTGGGTCGGCCGCATCGTCGAAACAGTGAGCGGCGATCCGCTGGATGTCTATTTTCGCAAGAATATTTTCGATCCGCTCGGCATGAAAGACACCTCGTTCGTCCTTTCGCCGCAGCAGTATGCGCGGCAGGCGAGTGTCCATCGGCGCGGGCCCGACGGGTCGCTGACGGCGGAGCCGCTGGAGCCGATGGCAAAACGGCAAGCTTCGGCACTGCGGTCGTTCTCCGGCGGCGGCGGCATCTATTCGACCGCACCGGATTATCTCACGCTGATCCGCGCGCTGCTGGGCGGCGGCGCGCTCGATGGCGCCCGCATTCTGCGTCCCGAGACCGTCGCACTGATGGGGCAGAACCAGATCGGCGATGTCGACGTTGGCGTCCTGAAAACGACGGTGCCGTCGCTCTCCAACGACGTCGATCTTTGCCCCGGGCGTGACTTGCAAATGGGGTTTCGGCCACATGATCAACATGAAAGCTATGGCGGGGGGCCGTGGCGGCGGCAGCATGACCTGGGGCGGCCTTCTCAACACCTATTATTGGATCGATCCAGGCAAGCGGATCGCCGCGGTTTTCATGACCCAGGTGCTGCCGTTTGCCGATGGCCGTGCCTTGCGCCTGTACCGGCAATTCGAACGCGGCGTCTACGCAGCGGTTTAATCGGCGAAATAGGCTAGCGCACCGGGATTCACCAACTAGCAACCCTTCCCAGCTAGCTTTCCGAGGTCTCTCAGGGGAGGGGCTTTCATGTCCTGTTTTCTACGAAATGCCGTATTCGGCATTGCGGTCATGTGTGCTTCGGTGGCCTTGATCGGCGCGGCGGAAGCCGCCGGGGCGATGGCGGTCGGCGCCTGCGGCGCTTACGGCTATGGCTTCGACTACAGTAAGGTCGCGGATGCGCGCGTTGCGGCCATGAGTAAGTGTACCGCCAGCGGCTGCAAGATCGTTGGCGAAGTGCACAAAGGCTGCGCTGCCGTCGCGGTCGATGCCAAGCACCCATGCGGCTCGTTCGGCTGGGCGATCAATTCGCATCTCGGCAAGGCCGAAAATGCCTCGTTGCAGCGTTGCTACCAATTCGGCGGCAAGGAATGCGTGGTCCGCGCCTTCGCCTGCGACGAGAAGGGCTGAGACCCGCGCGCGGCGCTGTTTGCCGACAAGTCCCAATTCAATAGAATAATCGCCGCTTCACCTATGCGTGGCGGGCGCTGATCGCGCTCGCGCGCGGCAAACGGCTATCGGGTGCTTCATGATCGGCAAGCGTGCGCTTTTTCTGCTTATCGGCCTTCTCGTGCCTTTCACCTGCCACGCGGCAAGTGACGAGCAAAAACAATTCGCCTAGTCCGTCATCGACAGAAACGCCGAGCCGATGGCGCAGATCGGCGACTCGATCTTCTATTTTGGCGAGCTTGGGATGCAGGAGTTTGAAAGCACCAAGCTCATGAAGGATGTGCTGGAAGGCGCCGGCTTCAGCGTGGAGTTGGGCGCGGCTGGAATGCCGACCAACCTTTGGGCGCGTTGGGGCAGCGGACATCCGGTCGTTGCCATCGTCAGCGAAATTGACGCACTGCCAGGCGGCTCGCAGACGCCGATGGAGTTTTCGCGAAAGCCGCTGGTTGCCGGCGCGCCCGGCCATATGGAAGGGCACAACACCCACGGCGGCGTTGCCGCCGCTGCAGCCTTCGCCGTGAAACAGACGATGATGCGTTACAACATTCCCGGCAGCGTCATCATTTCGCTCGGCCCTGCCGAGGAGCAGATCATCAGCCGCCCCTACATCGTGCGCGCCGGCTACTTCAAGGACGTCGATGCGATCATCTATCTGCATATCGGCGATCAATTCGCCACCGGCTACGGCCTGGCGAACTACGCCTCGATCAGCGCCAACTTCACCTTCCACGGCAAGACCGCGCACGGCGCCGTCGATCCCTGGGACGCCAAGGATGCGCTCGACGCCGTCGAACTGATGGATACCGGCGTTGCCTATCTGCGGCAGCAGCTTCATCCGACCTATCGTATTCACCGCGTCATCACCAATGGCGGCGTCCAGCCTAATGTGATCCCCGAGCTCGCGCAGGGCTGGTGGTGGGTCCGCGACGCCAACATGCCGGACGCCAAGGAAACCTTCGACAAAGTCGTCAACATCGCGCACGGCGCCGCGCTGATGACCGGCACCACCGAGGAGGACCGGATCATCGCCGCCGCCTGGCCGCAACTCGGGATGAAATCGATAGCCGAGGCGATCCAGCGCAACATGGACCAGGTCGGGATGCCGCAATGGAGCGATGACGAGCAGCGCTTCGCGCGCGATTTTCAAAAGTCCGCCGGGCGCCCGGAAGTCGGTCTTATGACCACCGTGACGCCACTCGGTGGCCGGCCGCAATCCTACGCATCGAACGACAGCGGCGATATTTCCTGGACTGTGCCGGCCGGGCTGATGGCTTTCCCGGCCAGCGTCCCAGGCATTCAGTATCACGAATGGCATGCGGCCATCACGCCGACCAGCACGATCGCGCATAAGGGTATGGTCGCAGGCGCCAAGGTGATGGCGGGCGCTTTGCTGGACCTCCTGACCGAGCCTGAGCTTTTGCAAAAAGCCCGCGCCGAATTCGACGCGACCACGAAAGCGACGCCCTATTTCCAGGTACTGCCCGCAGACGCCAAGCCGCCGCTCGATCTGAACAAGGCGACGATGGATCTCTACCGGCCGCAGATGCGTGCGTTCTACCTGAACGCATCGCCGCGATTGAACTGATCGCGTCTCAGCGGCGATCCGCAGGCTCGGCAGCAATGTCGACCGCAACGACGCCTTCGCCTTCCGGCCTGACGATGATCGGGTTGAGATCGAGCGTCTTGATCTGTCCGGTATGAGCGACAGCAAAGCGGCTGAGATTGACCAGCAGCGTTGCGAGCGCGGCAATATCGCCGCGCGGCCGTCCGCGCGCGCCGAGCAGGAGCGGGGCGGCTTTGATGCGATGGATCATCGCCAAGCGCATCGTCCTGCGACAGCGGCGCCATCTCGATCGCGGTATCCTTCAACACTTCGACGAAAATGCCGCCGAGCCCGAATACGATTGCCGGTCCATAGAGCGGATCGTCGATGATGCCGGCGTAAGCCTCGGCAACTCCGGACACCATCGGCTGCACAATGGCAGCAGCTTCGCTAAATCCGGCGCGCCGTGCGTTCTCCGTCACGACTCGAAAGGCCTCCGCGACAGCGGCTTCGCTTGCGCAATTGAGACGGACGCCGCCGATATCGCTCTTGTGCAAAAGCCCCGGCGCTTCGGCCTTGAGCGCGACTGGGGCGTTGAAGCGACGGAACGCGTCGAGCGATTCAGATTCCGAGCGTGCCAGTACCGCATCGACGACGGCTACGCCGCTGTCGCGCAGTGCTCGATGCAGGCTCATGAAACTTGAGTCTGGCAGTGCGGTTTTGCTGTTTTCGTCGGCCGCGCGCGGCTGCACCGCCATCGCGCGATAACGCGGCAGGTGTTTCAGCGCGTTCATGGCGCTGGCGGCGCCCATCAGCAGCGGCACATTGGCCCGGTGCATGATCTCCACGAACTCGGCGTCGAGCGGCCCAAGCGGACTGACCTGGTAGGCGACGATGGTGGCGCCGGTGTTGCGCGCCGCGTCGGCGATGGCGCTCGCGATGCGCCGCATCCGGTCGTGCGGCGCCGGAATGGCATTGACGGCCGCGGCGATGATCGGCCGGCTCGCGTCGCTCGCGACTGCTTCCAGCAGCCGGCCCATGATGCTTGCGTCGTAAAACACCGCGCCGGTCACATCGATCGGATTGGTGACGTCGCCAATATCAGGCAACACGGCGCGGATGCGCGCGCCGGTTGCATCGCTGAGCTTGGCAAGCTTCAGTCCGGCAGCATCGAGCTGGTCGGCGGCCAGTGCCGCGCCGCCGCCGCTTCCCGACACCAGCACTACGTCATTGCCGCTAGCGGCGGGCGACACATGCGCGAACAGCGCGACGGTCTCGACAAACTCATCGTAGCTGTCGGCCTGGATGATGCCGCAGCGGCGCAGGAATGCCGCCATGACCTCGGCATTGCCGGCGAGCGCGCCGGTGTGCGATTGCGTCATGACCTGACCCGCGGCGGTGCGGCCGATCTGAACGAATATCACCGGCTTGCCATTCGCACGGGCGGTTGCCGCGACGCGCTCAAGCTTGCGCGGATTTTTCAGATCCTCGACGATCGCGGCGATCACTTTGACGTCCGGATCGTCGGCGAAATACTCGACGTAGTCCTCGATAGTCAGCCCGATCTGGTTGCCGCACGACACGAAATAGGAAAACCCGAGCTTGCGGTCGCCGATCAGCGGGCCGAAAGCGAAGTTGCCGAGGCTGCCGCTTTGCGAGACCAGCGCGACGGGCCCGCGCGGCAGCGCTTTCGGCACCACGCCGTTGAAAGCGACGGCGCCGGTGTTGACATTGACGATGCCGAAGCAATTCGGCCCGCAGATCGCCATGCCTTTATCGGCGAGCGCCTTGAGTCGCGTACCGAGCGGACCGTTCTTGTCGTCATCGTCGAAGCCCGACGCCAGCACGACGGCGGCGCGGATGCCGCGGGCAAAGCCCTGTTCCATGGCGTCGCAGGCCGCCCGCGCCGGGATCGCGATGACGAGACAATCGACCGTCGACGGCAGTTCGTTCACCGACGGATAGCAACGATAGCCCAGCACATCGGTGTAACGCGGATTCACCGCGAATATTTCGCCACCAAATCCCGCGTCGCGCAGGTTCGCGACCACGCTGGTGCCGCGTCCGGGCTGCTGCGAAGCGCCGACCACGGCGATCGCCTTGGGATCGAGCAGCGCGCGCATCGTTTGCGTCGAAGCGGACACTCCATGTGGCGTCATTGAATGCAGGGCGTCTCGATCCGGCATCAACGGGTAATGTCGATGTGCGCCAGAATCGGCGCCCATTTCGCCTGTTCGTGCTGCACGAAAGCCAAGGTCTCGGCGGGCGACATCGGCGGATGGTCGCGGCCGAGCCGCTCCAATCGCTCGTCGACACCGGGATCGCTCATAGCCTTGACCAGTGCGGCGTTGATCTTCTGCACGATCGCGTCGGGCGTGCCGACCGGCGCGACAAGAATTTGCCAGCCTTCGGATTCATAACCCGGCAGCGTTTCGGCAACGGTCGGCAGGTCCGGCATCAGCGCCATGCGTTTCGGCGCGGCAACCGCGAGCGGAATGGCGTTGCCGGCTTCGATCGCGCCGGCGACGCCCGAATAGGAATCGAGCGCCAGCGCGATGCGTTTTCCCATCATGTCGTTGAGCACCTGCGGCGTGCCGCCGGAATAGGGCACCATCAACAGCTTGATGCCGGCACGGTCCTGCAACAGTTCGCCGGTGAGGTGCGTCAACCGGCCCGGACCATTGGTGCCGTAGGCCAATTCGCCGGGTCGTTTTTTAGCAACGGCTATGAATTCCGGCAGCGTTTTCACCGCAAGCCACGGCGCGGCGGTGATGAACATCGGCGCGCCACCCAGGCTGCCGACGGCGACGAAATCGCGCGGCAACTGGATCGGCAGATTGTCGGCGGTGCCGGGAAGCGTGACGAAGTCGGACAGCGCCATCATGCCGAGCGTGTAGCCGTCGGGTGCGGCGGAGGACGCCGCATGAACCGCGATCGAGCCGCCGCCGCCGGGCTGATTGATCAGCACGGCCTGCTGGCCGAGCGTATGGCTCAGCCCATCGGCGATGATGCGCATCGTGATGTCGATGGCGCTGCCGGGTGCGGAATCCGAGATCAGCTTCACCGGGCGATTTGGGTAATCGTCCGCCTGCGCCGTTGTCGTCGAAACGAGCAATCGGCGAGCGCGGCGGCCGCGATCCAATCGCGCAAGCGATGAAATTTCCATCGGATTCAGGATCTTGTCAGCATGGTCTCCTCGATCGAGGATGCGGTGCAGATCGTGTCTTCGTCGAGCGCGCCTTCCCATTTCGCCATCACGATGGTGGCGACGGCGTTGCCGAGGAAATTCGTAGGCGTAAGGCCCTGCGACATCAGGCGGTGAATGCCGAGCACCAGCGCGACGCTTGCCACCGGGATGCTGCTTTCGGCGCCAAGCGTGGCGGCGAGAACCACGAAGGCCGCGCCGGCGACGCCGGCCGCGCCCTTTGACGTGACCAGCAGGATCAGCAGCAGCCCGACCTGGTGCCAGATATCGAGCGGCGTGTTGGTGGCTTGCGCCAGGAACACCGAAGCGGTCGCGAGATAGAGGCAGGTGCCGTCGAGATTGAACGAATAGCCGGTCGGCACCACGAGGCCGACCACGCTTTTCTCGCAGCCGAGCCGCTCGAGCTTGTCGATCAGCCGCGGCAGCACGGTTTCCGACGACGTGGTCGCGATGCAGATCAGGAGCTCTTCCTTGATATAGCGGATCAGCTTCCACAGGCTGAAACCGCAGTACCGCGCTACCGGACCGAACGCGACGATGATGAAGATGATGCAGGTCAGGTAAAATCCGCCGAGCAGCTTGCCGAGCGAAGCGAGCGAGCCGACGCCGAATTTGCCGACGGTGAAAGCGATCGCGCCGAAAGCGCCGAGCGGCGCGGTCCACATCACCAGACCGACGATGAAAAAGATCATCTTGCCGAAGGTGTCGACGAGGTCGACCACGGGTTTCGCCGGCTCGCCGAGCCAGACCAGCGCGAAGCCCGACAGGATGGCGATGAACAGGACCTGAAGGATGTTGCCGTCGGTGAAAGCGCCGACGAATGTCGCCGGAATGATATTCATCACGAACGGCACGAAGCCGACTTCGTGGGTGAGCTTGACGTAAGGATCGACCACCGCCGGATTGAGCTTGCTGACGTCGACATTCATGCCGGTGCCCGGCTGCAGGATGTTGACGGCGAGCAGGCCGATGATCAGCGCCACCGTGGTCATCACTTCGAAATAGATGAGGGCCTTGATCGCGACGCGGCCGACCCGCGCCATGTCCGCCATGTGGGCGATGCCGGTGACTACCGTGCAGAAGATGATCGGCGCGATCAGCATGCGAATGAGCTTGATGAAGGCGTCGCCGAGCGGACCCATTTGCCCGGCGAGGTCCGGATCGGCCACGCCGAGCGCGATGCCAGCCGCCATGCCGATCAGCACCCAGACCCAGAGCTGGGTCCACCACGGCCGGGCGCTGCGCGTCTTTGCCGGCAGGGTGTTGGCGGCGGTCGTGGTCGAGTTCATGGGTGGTCTCCCGGCGGACACGCGTTGAGCGCCAAAACTAAACGGCTGCGGCGGCGTTGCAACCGCATTGCGCTGGCAGCGAACTCAGTAGCGCGTATTCACGCCGAAACGGAAGTATGGACCCTCGCGGTGGTCGGACGTGATCGCCCAGCCTGCGCCTGCCGACCATTCGAGCCGATCCGTGCGGAATGCGGTGACATGGGCGCCGAGCTCATACTGTTCAAAGTTGCCGCACCAGATCTCCTCGCTCTCGGGCCCGACGAACATGCGGTCGAGAAAGCGGGTGCCAAGCGCGACGCGCAACGATCCGGTCGGACCGATCGAGGCCAGCATGCCGTTGACCGAGATCATGCTGTACGAGGTCGGCTCGTACCAGACGTCGCTCGCGACCTCGCCGCCGACATAGAAGCCGTGCAACCGCGCGCCGGGATCGTTGGGACTGAGCCGATAATCCTGGACGACAGGGCCGGCGTAGACGGTGACGATCAGTTTTTCGTTGATGAATTTCCAGCCGGGCAGGATCGCGGCCGATCCAGTCGCGCCCTTGATGTCGGCATTCAGGGCACCGGACGTGTATTTGTACTCGCCGCCGCTGATCAGCGTTTTGAGCGTGAAGCCGCTGTTGTCCACGCCGCCCGGAGACCAGACCGCGCCACCGTAGAGAAATGCGCCGTAGCGCCAAAGATCGGTGCCACCAAAAAACAGAAACGTTGCATCATTGGGCGAAGCGGCTATCGCCCGGTCCATGGCGGCACAACATATCCCCATTGCTACGGCCGAAACCGTAGCAATGACCCAACGCAACAGACACACTGGAAGGCGCCCCCCAAGGCGTTTTCAGTCCAGTCACAACCGAAAGTTACAAGCAAATACAGCGAGGGTCGAGTGCCTCCGGGCGGGTACTGACCACCGGTCAACGCCGGGCGTTCGGATGGCGGGCCCGGGTCTGCCCTGCGCATTCGGGGTAGGTCGGGTCGCGCCCGCGCGTTATAAGGCTGCAATCCGGGAATCGTGAAAATGACGACTGATATTTTGACTTCGCAAGCTTCGTCCGCCCAAGAGCAATCGAACCAGCAATCGCGCCGGCGGCTGGCGATCGGCTTCATGAACTGGGCGCACGCGATCGATCACTTCGTGATCCTGATCTACCCGACCGTGGTGATCGAGCTGCAGGCCGCCTATGGCGAATCCTATTCGACGCTGATCGCGCTTGCGACGGCGTCGTTCGTGGCGTTCGGGTTGTTCTCGCTGCCGGCCGGCTGGCTCGGCGATCGCTGGAGCCGCCGCGACCTCATGGTCATATTCTATGTCGGGATGTGGCCTGTCGCTGGTGGCGGCAGCCTTCGCACCGTCGCTGGTCTGGCTCGGCGTCGCGCTGTTCGCGCTCGGCATGTTCGCCGCGATCTATCATCCGGTCGGCACCGCCATGATCCTGGAAAACGCAACCCAGCGCGGCCGCACCATGGCGTTCAACGGCGTCTGCGGCAATATCGGCGTGTCGCTTGCCGCCGGCATCACCGCGGCACTGACCGCAGCATTTTCCTGGCGCGGCGCATTCCTGGTGCCGGGCGTGATCTGCCTCGCGACCGGCGCGATCTATTTCTGGCTGGTGCCGAGCGAAGCGAGCCATACGGTGAAGCGCAGCGCGTCTGCCGACGTTACGCTCTCGCCGATGACCGCGGCCGCCATCTTCGGACTGTTCATGGTGGTCGCGTTGAGCGCCAGGCCTCGTCTTCAACACCATCTCGATCTCGCTGCCGAAGATTGTCGATGAACGGGTCGGCAACGGCATTTCGCTGGTGATGGTCGGCGGCCTGACCACTGCGGTGTTCCTGTGCGGCGCGGTGGCGCAGATCACGGTCGGCCGCCTGGTCGAACGCTTTCCGCTGCACATCCTGTTCGCCATCAGCGCGGTGATGCAGTTCACCGGCGTGGTGTGGGCGGCCTATGCCAGCGGCATTTCGCTGTTGTTCGCGCTCGCCTTCACGATGGCGGCGATCTACGGCCAGATCACCCTCAATGATCTGGTGATCGCCCGCTACACCGCCGACGCCTGGCGCGGCCGGGTCTATGCGGTGCGTTACTTCCTCACCTTCATGGTGTCGGGCGTCGCGGTGTCGATGATCGCGTTGCTCTACGGCCGCGGCGGTTTCAACCTCGTGCTCGGCGCGACTGCGGTGATCGCGCTCGGCTTCCTGATCGCGGTGCTGTTGATTGCGCTGATTGCCAACGGCGTCGAGAAGGAAAAGGCGAGGGCGATGCAGCCCGCGGAGTAGCAGGCCGTCATTGCGAGGAGCGATAGCGACGAAGCAATCCAGGGGCCGCTTGCATTATGCGCTGGATTGCTTCGCTGTCGCTCGCAATGACGAGGGTTAAGCCGCGTTTTTTGCCGCCAGCGCCATGCCGATCATGGCGGTGCCGCCGAACACCAGGTTGATGCCGACCAGCAGGCCGAGCGCCCACGCCGCCGTTCCCGGCAGTCCGGCAAAGATGATGCCGGCGAGAATGAGATCAACGACGCCGCTCGCCAGCATCCAGCCCCAGCGGCTGGACAACTGATTGCGGTGATCGATGGCGTACATGATGGTGAGGATGCCCTCGATCACGAAGAAGGCGATCAGCACGAAGGTGAGCGACAGCGTTCCCGAGATCGGCCAGCGCAGCAGCACGAGGCCCGCCGCGATGCCGACGACGGCCGACAACAACGACCACCAGAAGCCCGGCGCGTTGCGCATGTAGAATGTCGTGATCAACCCGACCACGCCACTGATCAGGAACAGCCAGCCGATCACCAGTTCGAACGCCAGCGTCGCGATCGGCGGGACGAGGATCGCGGCAATACCGAGCAACACCAGCACGATGCCTTCGATCAGGAACAGCTTCCAGTGGGCCCTGATGGCGCCGGAAACGGCGTTTTCGATGCCTTGCTCGTCGGTCGGTCGGCTCATGGTCATGGTTTTCTCCCTGGCGCGGGGCGGTTAGCCGCGATAGCCCCGGATTGATCGGCAATTGAGTACAATTAGCGGTTTGTTAACGATTTCGGCACACTCTTGCATAAAAGGCAGGTAACGCCTATCTGTCTTACGTAGCGTTGAGGCCCGAAAGGGCGCCGCTACGGGACGGCCACGGTTACGATAGGGTGACGCCGGATGTACGCGCACTCAGTCGAACGTGGCCGTTAGCATTTTCAGGCCTCACCGATTGATCCAGCGTTCTCGCTGCGCTGACAGAGTCCGTCTGAGTGACGGTCTTGGCGTCAGATTCCCGCATCGTGGCCGTTGTCATAAAACTGTAATCATCCGCCCGCATGTGATGAAACTACAGTATCATCGTAAGGCAGCGGGGCCCTCGAAATGTCCGACATGACGATCGATTTTGGCATCCTGGCAGGCGCTGGCGCCACGGTGCGCGAATTCAAGGCCGGCGACGTCATCTTCAAGGAAGGCGACCCGGGTGCCGAGTTCTTCGTCATCCAAAGCGGCAAGGTCGATATCCAGCTTGGCAACCGGTTGCTCGGCACGCTCGGCGACCACGACATTTTCGGCGAGATGGCGCTGATCGATCCGGCGCCGCGAAGCGCGACCGCAATCGCCAAGACCGATGTGAAGCTCGTTCCGGTCGGCGAGAAGCAGTTCCTGTTTCTGGTGAGCCGCACGCCGCATTTCGCGCTCAACGTCATGCGCACTCTGGCGCGGCGGCTGCGTGCGCAAAACGTCGCGATGTAGGTTGCAGGCTATTTCACGCGGTAGCTTTCGCGGCGAGGCTTTCGAGGACTTTGGCGAGGCCCTCGACATTTGCCGCGACTGAAGCGCCAAGCCCGTGGCGCTGTGCGATCCAGTGCGGATCGTTGTAGGCGAGCCACACGGCGCCGGACGCGTCCTCGTAGACCAGCGCCTTGAGCGGCAAATCGATGCCGGCCGCCTGATCGGCCTGCATCAGCGGCGTTCCCGCCTTGGCGTTGCCGAATATCAGGACCGTCGTCGGCCGCAGCGGCAAACCGACCGCTGTCGCACCGGCCGCGTGGTCGATGCGGGCGAATACCTCGATGCCCCGCGCTTTGACCTCGGCTTCAAGCCTGTCCAGCGTGTCCTTGGCGGAATATTTGCTGCGAACGGTGGTCAGTCCGGGTGCCGCCATCTGTCGGTTCTCCGTGTGTGCCGGTCTGTACGCGATTATTGCAGGATCGAGAGCCTGCATCTCACTAGCGTTTAACCGCTCGATCAGCGCCATGGCGCCGGCCGGTGCGCGTACTTTGCCTTCGTGGATGACGTAGGCAAAGACGTCGCGCGGCACAGCTTTCGGTTTCTGCTGTTTCGACGTGCCGCAAATCGTCCGGCGCTTTGCCTTCCGCCCATAATTGCAGGCGTTTCGCCCAGGCGGCGATGTCCTTCGGCGGATAGGCGGTTGGAATCGTTGTCCTCGCCGCGCTGCAGACGCGCGTAAGCGAAGTCGCCGGTCAGATCGGCGATGTTCGGATATTTCACGTGATCGGTGAAAACGACCGGCATGTTGAACTTGCGCAGCAGCGCCAGAAACTCCGGCGTTGCGAAGCTGTCGTGGCGCACTTCAATGACGTGCCGCAGCGCGCGGCCGTTGAGTTTCTCCGGCAGCAATTCGAGGAAGCCGCCGAAATCGGCGGGATCGAATTTTTTGGTCGGCGCGAATTGCCAGAGCAGGGGGCCGAGATGATCGCCGAGCTCGGTCACGCCGGAATCGAGAAAGCGCTTGATCGAGTCGCCGGCTTCTTTCAGCACGCGGCGATTGACGGCAAAGCGCGGCCCCTTGAGCGAGAACACGAAGCCGTCCGGCACTTCGCTCGCCCATTTGCGATAGGTCGCCGGTGTCTGCGTGCGATAGAAGGTGCCGTTGACCTCGATCGAGGTCAGCCGCTCGCTGGCGTAGCCAAGCTCCTTCGCGTGCGGCAGGCCCTTTGGGTAGAACACGCCGCGCCACGGCTCGAAGGTCCAGCCGCCGATGCCAATGCGGATTTGTCCCGATTTCGGCTTCATCTTCCCGTCACCATTTATCGGCATAGTGATAATGTAGAACGGTGGATGTGTAACAGTGCCATCGTTTGACGGCCACGGTGAGATCAGGCGACGCCGGATGAACGCGCGCCCCTCGCTCGTGGTCGTTTGTTTTTGTGCGGCCAATGGCGCGACATCCGCCGATCCGGCCGCTATAACTTCCCCGAAGATCCAGACGTAACTCTCGGTTTCTGCCGAAGGCGTCAACCTGGACAGTATGTGGGGAGGCTATGCAACGCAAAGTCATCATTTCCTGCGCCGTTACCGGCTCGGCGGATACGCCCGGCCGCAATCCCGCGGTGCCGGTGACGCCAGAGCAGATCGCGCAATCGTCGATCGATGCCGCCAAGGCCGGCGCCGCGATCGTGCATATCCATGTGCGCAATCCGCAGACCACCAAGCCCAGCATGGATCCCGCGCATTATCGCGAAGTGGTCGAACGCATTCGTGCAAGCGGCACCGATGTGCTGATTAATCTCACCACCGGGCCCGGCGCGCGCTTCCATCATGACCCGCACGATGCTTCGAAGCCCGGTCCCGACAGCATGCTCAAATCGCCGGAAGAGCGCGTGCAGCACGTGCTCGAGCTGAAGCCCGATATTTGCAGCCTCGACATGGGCAGCCTGAACATGGGCGACCGCGTGTTCATCAACACGCCGGCGCATCTGCAGCAGATGGCGCTTGCGATCAAGGACGCCGGCGTCACGCCGGAGCTTGAAGTATTCGAGACCGGGCATCTGCTTCTGGCCAAGCGCTTCCTTGAGAATGGTTACGTGAAAGGGCCGGGCATGTTCCAGATCTGCCTCGGCATATCCTGGGGCCAGCCGGCGACGCCGGAAGCGATGACCTACATGCGCAACCTGTTGCCGCCGGAAGCGACGTGGTTCGCGTTCGGGATTTCGCTGCATCAGTTTCCGATGGTGGCGCAGACCGTGCTGCTCGGCGGCCATCCCCGCGTCGGGCTTGAGGACAACATCTATCTCGAAAGGGGCAAGCTCGCGCCGAGCAACGCGGTGCTGGTCGAGAAGGCGGGCAAGATCATCGAAATTCTCGGCGACCACGTCGCGACGCCAAATGATGCGCGGAAGATTTTGGGGTTGGGGTCCACCAACTAGAGCATGATCCGGAAAAGCATGCCCTCAGACTTGATCCGTGGGTGGACTTCCGGTTTTCCGAAAAGATCATGCTCCAATAAGGTCTAGTGGCTCGATTCAAACATTCGCATCCCATGTGGAAGACACATCGTGCGAATGGTTGAATTAAAGGACCGCTGAAAAATATGGCAGAAGCCTGTCAGCGAAATCGCGCGCTGCCCTTTTCGTAATTCGCAGGCAACTCAAAGCCTGCCGAGCAACACCAAAATCAGAACGATAACGACAATGAGACCGAGCCCACCGCCGCCGTAGTAGCCGGTCCCGTAGAAGGGACCACCTCCGAAACCGCTGAAGCCTCCGAGTAACACAATGACCAAAACAATGAGCAGGATGGTTCCGAGCGACATGACCATATTTTCCTAGTTGCATAACTCCGATCAAAACTCGGCTACTATCCCAATCTGAGCGGGATGGAGTCTGTTCAGTTTTGACCACTTCATCTGAAACAGCGTCGACACGCTAGTCATGCGGAGCTTTCCGAAAAGGGGCCGCGCTTAAATCGCGCCTCACGCGATCAGGGAACCATTCGTGAACGACGGCCGTTACCTCCAGAGACAAACAGCAAGGATGCGGTGCGCGGCGAAATAAGGCCGGCACCATCAACGGAGGCTTCCCATGGAATTGATCCTGATTATTGTTGTGTTAGTGCTGCTATTTGGTGGCGGCGGCGGATACTTTGGTCGCAGCCGAGGCTATTGGTGATCGGACGCGTTCCTATGGCACTCGCGGCTGGTTATTTGGAGCGCTCCCCGCGATTTCGGGGCCCAGGATAATTGTTCAGCACGCGTACCCTAAATTGCGGCCGCCTCGTCGCCAAGAGTTGGCGGCGATTGAGCACATCAATCGGCTCAACAGGTAGCTTCGAACGCTTACGCCCACTAATTCCTGCTTTGCCTTTTTACCGTATCTTGAACTGCTGTCTCCGGAGGCTTCAGGAATTCGTCGAACCGTTCCTTGACGATTGCGTAGCACTCGCACGATGCCTTCTCGAGACCCGCACGATTGAGAACCTGAATCGTCCCGCGGTTGTAGCTGATGAGGCCGGCTGCCTGCACGGATTGCGCCGCCAGTGTCACCGACTTCCGATTGGCGCCCAAAATATTCGCCAAAAACTCGTGGGTATAGGTCAGCAATTCGCCTTCCGCCCGGTCATGCATCATGAGAAGCCAACGGCACATTCTTTCTTCCGTTGTGTGCACGGTATTGCAAGCGACCGTTTGCTGGACCTGCGACAGCAGCGTCTCCGAGTAGCTGACGAAGAGATTGCGGACGTGTTCGCTGTTCTTGAATTCGGATTGCAACAATTCGATCGGGCAGCGAACCATGCGGCCCTCCAATTGCACAATGCATCGATTAAAGGAGACCCGGCTGTACATGGCAGCGAAGAGACCGAATGCTCCTTCGCGCCCTATGTTTGCGGTCTCGATGGCTGAGCCGTTTTCCAAAACGGTCAACAGCGAGAGAACCGACCCTCGCGGAAAATAAGCGTGCTTGAGGAGACCGCCAGCCTCGCAAACGACGGCGCCGAGTTTAAGCGTGACTGGTTGAAGATGGGGATCGATCCGACTGCGGCTCTCAGGCCCCAACGCAGCAAGCAACTGATTGCTCAGCGCATTCTCTGACGCTTTGGGCCGGATATTATCGTTGGAACGAGTATCCACTGTCTCAGTCGGCGCTTTTCTTAGCGGCGAGTCTGAGCAAAACTGCACACTTTTGCGCATTGGAGGAACTTGTGTTCCACGAACTAGATTTCGGTCTACCGGCCGAGCAGGGAGCGGATTTCGGAAATCATAATCTGCGGATCATAGGGCTTTAAGAAAAAACGGCTGTCTTTCGGCAAACCACGTCCTCTCAGCCGACGTTGACCGGATGCGATGACAGTCTTGATGGCCGGCCAGCGCTTGCACACCATATGTACCAGACCCACCCCATCCGTGCGGCCCGGCATGATGACGCTTGTAAGCAACAACGCAATATCTGATCGGGATTCCAAAATGGTCACAGCTTCGTCGGCATCGCTTGCTTGAAGCACCGCGAAACCGGCGTCCTGCATGATATCGGCGGTGAGCGACTTCAAAAACTCATCATGTTCCACGATCAGAACAACGTGTGGTGATCCGCCTGTCATGGCATCTGTTTTTCGGTATTAAGAATATTTCGGGCCGGCATTCGAGCTCGGTCCCGAAACCGCCAAGTTGCCCCAGAACTGTGCCATGAGAAACGAAATGCGACTGCATATCTCGGCAGTGAGCAACGCCCGCCAGTTCCATAGCAGTCGGCCTGCAGGCGCAGGCACTCCAGCGCATGCTTTCGTAGTTGTTTCGCTTCGAACACGGCGGACCTCATAAAAGCTCGCCATGACGGTCGCACGTGTTGGCTGTTCTGTCGGTGGTCTACGCCACGAAAGACCGAGGAAATACCGACTCGGATTCAACAGGGGCCATTTAGACTCTCCGGGGTCGAAAGCCTGTGGACGGCCGGAACAAATACAGTGTGGCCGGGATTGCCCTTCAGCACTTAACACTGAAAGAGAAATCATATGATTAATCGGTTTGTATTGGGAATAGCTGCCGCCGCCATCGTGTGCGGCAGTGCTTTACCCGCCGCAGCAGAAGACGTTGGCGTCGGGGTCGGGCCTGTTGGCGTAACGGTCGGTTCTGACCACGACCGGGATCGCGACCGCGATCGTGATAAGACGGTTATAATCAAGAAGGATCGCGACCACGGCGATCACGACACAACCGTTATAAAGAAAGATAGGGATTGAGGAACAATAGATGCGATTCCAAGCGGGGCATCCAGTAATAACAGGATGACACCGAAGGGGTCGCTGAAGTGTTCCTGCATGCGAAAAGCAAAAGGCCCGGGATCGCTCCCGGGCCTTCGCATTCACGTTGTCTGATCGACGGATTAGAAATCCATTCCGCCGCCCATGCCGCCGCCGGGCATCGCCGGGGCGCTGCCTCTGCTTCTTCGGCAGTTCGGCCACCATCGCCTCGGTGGTGATGAGCAGGCCCGCCACCGACGACGCGCCCTGGAGTGCCTGACGCACAACCTTGGTCGGGTCGATGATGCCTTTTTTCACCATGTCGACGTAGTCGCCGCCCTGGGCGTCGAAGCCGAAAGCGTAGTTGGTGTTCTCCAGGATCTTGCCGACGATGACGGAGCCGTCCTCGCCGGCATTGGTGGCGATCTGCCGGGCCGGAGCCTGCAGCGCCTTGCGCACGATCTCGACGCCGGTCTTCTGGTCGTCGTTCGCGGTACGCACCTTCTTGAGCGCCTCGCTGGCGCGCAGCAGAGCAACGCCGCCGCCGGGCAGTACGCCTTCTTCGACCGCCGCGCGGGTCGCATGCATCGCGTCGTCGACGCGATCCTTGCGCTCCTTCACCTCGACTTCGGTCGCGCCGCCGACGCGGATCACCGCGACGCCGCCCGCGAGCTTGGCAAGACGCTCTTGCAGCTTCTCGCGGTCGTAGTCCGAGGTGGTCTCCTCGATCTGCGCCTTGATCTGCGTGATGCGGTCCTCGATGTCCTTCTTCTTGCCGGCGCCGTTGACGATCGTGGTGTTCTCCTTGTCGATCGTCACCTTCTTGGCCTTGCCGAGCATCGCGAGCGTGACGTTCTCGAGCTTGATGCCGAGATCTTCACTGATCGCCTGGCCGCCGGTCAGGACGGCGATGTCCTGCAGCATGGCCTTGCGGCGATCGCCGAAGCCCGGCGCCTTCACCGCCGCGACCTTCAGGCCGCCGCGGAGCTTGTTGACCACGAGGGTGGCGAGCGCTTCGCCTTCCACGTCTTCCGCAACGATCAAGAGCGGCTTGCCGGTCTGCACGACGGCTTCGAGCAGCGGAAGCAGTTCGTTCAGCGCGGAGAGCTTCTTCTCGTAGATCAGGATGTAGGGGTCTTCGATCTCAACGCGCATCTTGTCGGCGTTGGTGATGAAGTACGGCGAGATGTAGCCGCGGTCGAACTGCATGCCCTCGACGACGTCGAGCTCGGTCTCGAGGCTCTTCGCCTCTTCCACCGTGATCACGCCTTCGTTGCCGACCTTTTCCATCGCCTTGGCGAGGTAGTCGCCGATTTCCTTGTCGCCGTTGGCGGAGATCGTGCCGACCTGGGCGATTTCGGCGTTCGAGGTGACCTTCTTCGAGTTCTTCTTCAGTTCCTCGACCACGGCCTCGACCGCGAGGTCGATGCCGCGCTTGAGGTCCATCGGGTTCATGCCGGCGGCAACCGCCTTGGAACCTTCGCGGACGATCGCGGCGGCGAGCACGGTCGCCGTCGTGGTGCCGTCGCCGGCGATGTCGGAGGTCTTGGACGCGACCTCGCGGACCATCTGCGCGCCCATGTTCTCGAACTTGTCTTCGAGTTCGATCTCCTTGGCGACGGTGACGCCGTCCTTGGTGATGCGGGGAGCGCCGAACGACTTGTCGATGACGACGTTACGGCCCTTCGGGCCGAGCGTTACCTTCACCGCGTTGGCGAGGGTGTCGACGCCGCGCAACATACGGTCGCGCGCGTCGACGGAGAATCTGACTTCTTTAGCAGACATTGAAATTCACTCCGTTGCTGACCTCATCCTTGAGCAGGCGCAAAGCGCCGTCTCGAAGGATGAGTGTGATGAATTCGCCCTTCGAGACGCGCCCAACGGGCGCTCCTCAGGACGAGGGTTTTGGTTACGCGGCCTTCTTGCGGGCGATCTGCTCGTCGAGCACGCCCATGATGTCGGACTCCTTCATGATCAGGAGATCCTGGCCGTCGATCTTGACCTCGGTGCCGGACCACTTGCCGAACAGCACGCGCTCGCCGACCTTGATGTCGATCGGGATCAGCTTGCCGGCTTCGTCGCGGCCGCCCGGGCCGACGGCGATGACTTCGCCCTGCGAGGGTTTCTCTTTGGCGGTGTCCGGGATGATGATGCCGCCGGATGATTTCTCCTCGGCATCGATGCGCTTAACGACGACGCGATCGTGAAGCGGACGAAACTTCATGGTGTCCTCCATAAATTATTGGAACAGATGGCGTTTTAGGAACTGAAGCGATCCTCCGCAGGTGCCCTGTGGACGACCGCTCAGGGCGCGACATGGGGCTCGAATTTTTCACCTGCAAGAGGTGCCTGAGAAATTTATTAGCACTCATAATTCGAGACTGCCAACAAAATCGTGTGACGGTTAATTCGCGTTCGGTTCCAAGTGCTTGGCGGAAAATATTCTTGCCGCCCGAGGCAACCGGTTCCATCCGATCACCGTTTCCATCTCGTCAGGACATCGCGGAGCCAAGCTGTTAGCACTTGGCGAGGATGCTGCTAGTGCCTTGATAATAAACAACTTATTCAATTTTGAGGCTTGTAATAATGCCGCGAGTCTCAAAACATTCCCTCACTGGGATTGGAGGGCACGATGGTGTCGAAAGAGGCTTCAGTTTCAAAAGAGTTCCGCAAACAGCTGGAAGGCTACGGCCTGACCACGGCCAATATTCTGTACCGCCGGCCGGATCATCCCGTGGCTGCTGCAGGAATATGTCTGGCAGGACTACGACCTCTGCCCGAACTTTCCGGTGCTGAACAAATTCCTCAATTTCTGGCTGGAGAAGCTCGAAGGCCCGCTGCACTCGGTGACGGTGGCGCACGCGCGGCTGATCAAGCCCGCGGAAATCCGCGCTATCGGCGGCGAGTTCCGTCTGCACTGACGTTAGCGACGTGACAGCGCTCCGTCGATCATCTTGATCGTTGGGCCGGGGCGTGTTCTTCATGCGTATTGGTCCCGTCGCACGCAGCTACTGGGCAAGACCTTGTGCAGGCGGCCTTTGGCTGGCGCTCCCTGCGTTTGAAGGCTTTTGCGCACGCCGGGGAATTCATCGGTCCTCAAGCCCGTTCGCGCGGGCGCGCGTCGCGGCGTTGCGGGAAAAGCTCGACCGCGGCGAGACGCTCTATCTCGGCGGGATCTGCGCGTCAGGCACGCACAATTCCGGCGTCGCGCTGATCGAAGTGACGCCGCGAGCGCGGCCCGAAAATCATTTGCAATAACGAGGAAGAGCGCTTTTCCGGCGAACGCCACACCACGCGATTTCCCGATCAGTCGATCGACGAACTCGTCGCCATGCTGCGCGCCCGCGGTCTTTCGGCGGGAGGCATCGACGCCTGGTTCTCCGCCTGGGATACGCCGGCCTTTATCGCGATGGTGTTGCGCACCGTCGCCGAGGAGCTGCCGGCGAGTCTCAGTCTGCTGCGCAACAACGAGTTGCCTGCGTTCAGCATGCGCAGCATCGATAAGGGGTTGCGCATGGCGCGCCGCCTCGGGCAGCGGCTCGGCGGTGAGACGCCGGTCATCGCTACGCCGCATCACGACAATCACGCCTGGTTCTCGTTCTGCGCTTCGCCGTTCGCGCACGATGACGCGCCGGTGATGGTCGCCGCGATTGACGGCTTTGGCGATCGCGGCGCCATGACGCTCTATGTCTGCGAAGGCGGCGTACTGCGCGAGCTCTACTGCAACGACAGCATGTTCGAACTCGCTCGGCGTCTACTATGCCGTGATTTCGTCGACCCAGGGCGGCTGGACCCTGCTGTCGAGCGAAGGCCGCTATATGGGCGCCGCGGCCTGGGGCGATTACGACCGCAACAGCAATCCGTATTACAAGCCGCTGCGGCAGATTTTACATCTCGCTCCGGACGGCCAGGTTTTCGTCAACCGTTCGCTGGCGAACTGGCCGCGCGATCTTCACCAAGCCCTACACGGCGGAACTCGTTCGGTATCCTCGGCGAGCCGATCGCGCCCGAGGACATGTGGAATCCCGACGCCATGCTGCGGGTTGAGGACATCAAGCATAAGGAAGATACGCAGGAGCGTCTCGACAAGGCCGCCGCGACGCAGATGGTGTTCGAAGATGCGCTTATTCACATCATCGATCATCTGATCCGCCGCACCGGCAGCGACCGGCTGGTGCTGACCGGCGGCACCGCGCTGAATGCGGTCGGCAGCATGCGGCTGCTGGAACATTTCGGCGAGGACTATTACCGGCGTGTTTTCGGCCGCAGCGCGCGGCTGCACTTGTGGGTGCCGCCAGTGCCGAATGACGCCGGCGTGGCGCTGGGCGCGGCTTTCATGGGCGCCTATCTCGCCGGCGCAAAGCCGGGCGCGCCGCTCGAGCACGCGTTCTATTGCGGTACGCCGCCGGGCGACGCCGCGATCCGCGATGCGCTCGCACGCCGCCGCCGGATTAAGTGGCGCCGATCGGCAACGTCGTCGGCGGCCGGGCGCGAGGCCATCGCCGATCTGATGGCCTACGTCACGGCGCAGGATGGCATCATCGCGCTCTATCAGGGCGCGGCGGAGACCGGTCCGCGCGCGCTCGGCCACCGCTCCATTCTCGCCAATCCGCGCAATCCGCAGACCCGCGAGTTGTTGAATGCGCGGGTAAAATACCGCGAAGCGATACGGCCGCTGGCGCCGATGATGACGCGCGAGGCGGCGCTGCGCTGGTTCGATCTGTCGGACGGTGCAGCCGATGCCGACTACAACGCCTTCAACTACATGGTGCTGACCGCGCAGGCGAAGCCAGGCGCGCGCGAACGGATTCCGGCAGTGATCCACGCCGACGGCACCGGCCGCCTGCAAATCGTACGCGAGGCAGACCGACCCGCTGACCTATGCCTATCTGAAGGCGCTTGGCCGCCGCAACGGCGAGGAGGTCGCGGTCAATACCTCGTTCAATGTTGCGGGACCGATCGCGCAGACCCCGGAGCAGGCGGTCGAGACGCTGGGCCGGGCCAAGGGCATGGACGCCGTCATCATGGTCGCGGAGGAGGGGGCTGCCTACGCCATGTGGTATCCGCGCCCGGAGGCGCCGGACGGCGGCTTGCGCTTTGTGCAGTGGCTTGAGGCGTGGAAAGCGGAAACCGCGGCCGCGCAGCCGAATTAGCCGCGCAGTCATCGGCGACGGGCCGCTAATTGTTTGCGGCAGGCCTTCCCCGTTAGCATCGCGCCGGGTCAGAGGGATTATCCGAGCATGCCGCAACATGTCGCGGTCGTCTTCGTGCATGGCATCAACGCGGACAGCGAAAGTATTTTCGCTCCCGATGCAGGACGCCTTGCGAAAGCTTCTGCCGCCGGAGCTCAATCATTTCGTCCACTTCCGGTCGGTTTTCTGGGCGGACGAAGTGCGCGATCACCAGCGCAATTATTTAGCAAACGCGCGTCTTACCGGAGGTATCAGACACAAAAGATTACGCCGCCTGGTGGTCGAGGGCCTGGGTGACGCAGCGGCTTATCAAAAAACGGAAACACCAGGACAATTCCATCTATCACCGCGTCCAGTCACAGATTTCCGCCAAGATTAAGAGCCTTGAGGTGGAGAATCGCGCGCAGAAGATAATGGACTGCCCGCTGATCTTCATCGGGCATTCGCTGGGGTGCCATGTCATCTCCTCCTACATGTGGGATCTGAATAAGCTCAAGCAGCGAACGGAAGCCGATATAAAGGCCGATCCTGATCCAACGATCGAGCCGCTGATGGAGAGACCTTCAAAATGCGGTCCTTTTCGCCGCCTCGAAACCTGCGCCGGCCTTATCACCCTTGGCAGCAACATGCCGATGTTCACGTTCACCTTCGGGCCCGATCGTCTATCCGCTCACGTCCGGTCCGAAGGACGCGAACGGGGATGAGCTGAAGCCGGCCTTTCCGGGTGTTGCTTTGCCAGCGGCTCTCAAGGACAAAGGCGCGATGGCTGAACTTTTACAGCGAACGCGACCTGCTTGGATTTCCACTGAAATCACTGAATGAGGATTACCGGAACGCCGAAAAAGATCCACGACATCCGTGTCCAATCGGAGGCGCCGTGGTTCATACCCTACCTGTGGTGCCTGTATGCGCATACGCGTTATTGGACGAACCGGATTGTCTTGCGCGATACCTCGCAGCTTATCCGCGACATGATCGAAACGCCGGTCGAGGCGGCGTCGTTGGCTGAGAGCATGATCCGGAAAAGTGGACATTCCGGTTTTCCGGAAAGATCATGCTCCAACCGGAAATCTAAACTTCTGATCCGATTCAACTTGATCGGATCAGAGTCTAAGGTCTAATTCAGCACCCCGACAATCGCACCTAACAAACACGTCGTCAGCGTGCCGGACACGATCGATTTGAAGCCGAGCGATATCACCTCGTCGCGCTTTTCCGGGCACATGGTCGAGAGGCCTGCGATCATGATACCGAGCGAGCCGAAATTGGCGAAACCGCACATCGCGTAAAGCATGATCAATCGTGAGCGCGGATCGAGCGCGTCGGCCGGCAGCGCCGCGAGCTGCAGATAGGCGATCAATTCGTTGAGCACGGTCTTGATCCCCATCAGACCGCCCGCGGTGACGGCCTGCGACCACGGAATGCCCATCAGCCAGCACACCGGCGCCATGATCCAGCCGAGCATCCGCTGCAGTGTCAGCGGCGCGCCGAAAATATCCGGCAGCAGATTGAGGATCGCATTGGCGAGATAGACGAGCGCCACGAACACGATCAGCATGGCGACGATGTTGAGGAGTAGCTCAAGCCCGGCGCCGGTGCCTTTGACGATCGCGTCCATGGTGCTGTTGGCCGGCTGTTCGACATCGTCGAGCGTTCCGCCGGTATGTTTGTTCTCGGGATCGGGCACCATCAACAGGCTGATGAAGATCGCCACCGGCGCCCCGAGCACCGAGCACACCACGATGTGGCCCGCGGCATCCGGGATCGCATTCGCCAGGATCGTCGCGTAGAGCACGAACACCGTGCCGGCGATGCCGGCCATGCCGCCGGTCATGACGATGAACATTTCCGCGCGTGACAGCTTGGCGAGGTACGGCCGGATGAACAGCGGCGCTTCGACCTGGCCGACGAAAATGTTGGCGGCGGTGGAAAGCCCGGCGGCGCCGCCGACGTCGAGCGTGCGTTCGAGCGCGATTGAAAACCAGCGAACGATCGGCGGCATGATGTGCCAATAGAACAGCAGCGACGACAGCACGCTCATCACCAGCACGACCGGCAGCGCCTGAAAGGCCAGAATGAATTCGCTGCCCGGTGTTTTTGGCTCGAAGGGCAGCGGACCGCCGCCGACATAGCCGAACACGAATGACGTGCCAGCGCGGGTCGCGGTTGCGATCGCTTCAACGGCGTTATTGATCCAGACGAAACCGACCTTCACCTGCGGCACCTTCAGCAGCAGCGCCGCCAGCGCGAAGGTGATGATGAGCCCGACCAGCACCGGCCGCCACGGCACCGCGCGGCGGTTTCGCTGATCAGCCAGGCAAGCCCGATGATGGCGACGATGCCGAGCGCGGATTGGAGAGATTGCATTGACTGATGAAGCCCCGATTCCCCGGACGAACGTAGCTTATCCGCTCGTCCCCGCGAAAGCGGGGACCCAGTCTTTTAGGCACTCTGGCTTCCGGCCTGCGCGGGAATGAGCGGTTGACCCGACTCCGTAGGGTGGCCAGCTCTCTTTTGGTCAGAGGCTGCTATAAGCCCTCTCGTCGGCCTCGCTCGACCACTTGCTGAATGCCGCAAACGGATCGTCGGCCTCGTTGGCTGGGGCCTTGTCGAGCAGGACGCCGCTTTCAGTCACGCGATAGCGGAGCGTGTCGCCAGGTTTGAGCGCCAGCCATTCACGCACTTCGCGTGGGATCACTGTGTGGCCTTCGACTGCGACCTTGGAAAAAGCGGCGGATACGCGGGCTTGGCGCTTCATGGCAATCTGCTCAAAGGCTCTGTGGTCTGAAAAGCAATATGGCTTGTCGGCTTCGGTCTTTAAAGTTGGGTAACGGTCAGCGTACACGGCACAGTTCGATCCGGGCCGAAGCACGGAGCCCCGCCGCTGCGGTATGTCTTCGCACCCGTCGATTGCGGAGGTTCGTCATGAATGTACTGCGGCAAGCGCCCAATGATGCATTCCTCAACGATTGCGCGCGCATTCATCGGGAATGGCACGAGCGTGTGAAGGGCCTCGATGCTGAAGGCGCTGCTCACGCGCAGCGCCGCCAATAAGGCGATACAAAAAGCGTAGCCAGGTTTTCTGTGATCCTGGGCGCTGGAAGCCGTCCCTGCCGTTTCTTCAGCGACCGAATATGGAAGAGAACCAGTGACGAAGTCTGGAAGAAGACTGGGGCTGCTTCAGTGGCAATTCCGGTAGCTTGGGCGATGGAATATCAGTGCCGATTGATAGGCGTATGGCTTCTGACCGCAGTAGATCGATCGTTTGAAGCAATCTCTTCTGAACGACCGGTGCGGGGTCACCGCGCAAGAACTCATGTATGTGCACACCATGCTTTTGAAAAAAAGCACCCGCTGACGCAATTTCCGCCTCATCATGTGTGTTTGCGAGCCGTGTTCGCGTTTCCTCAAGAGCCGGTATCCAACATTGCTCGCAGCGGTACGTGGTCACATGGGCATTTACGCTGCTGTTGAAGTACGGAATGACGTGGACTTGGGATTCGGAAAATATTTTCAGGCAGCCAGAGCAAAAAATCTGGCGCTCTTCCGGCGCTTCGGCGGGCGTCATGTACATTCCTCTCACGAACGGCAGTATCGCAGCTTGAAATATAGGTAATGTCCAAGACAAAGCTTTTGAGTAACGGTTGCAATTGGCCCGTTACCTGTCTCAGTGCGACGCACATATAACATGGGACTAGGTCAACGCGGGCGCTTTACCTTGAGAGTTATGCTGCAAAGGAGCGGTCTGGCCATCCTGAGCCTACTCTCGGGCTGGCCGCATCACGACGCATGACCTAGACTGCGACAACATTTCGCCGGTGGGGGCGATGGTCGGCAAGATATTCCTCAACTACCGCCGCGGCGACGATCCCGGCTTTGCCCAAGCTCTATTCGGCCGCCTGGAGCATGCATTTTCGCATGAACAGCTCTTTATGGACATCGACAGTATCGCTCCCGGCCTCGACTTTGTTCGCGTGCTGGATGAGCGTGTCGCCGAAAGCGATGTACTACTGGCGATCATCGGCAGAGGCTGGGTTGATGCGCGCAATGCGGCAGGTACTCGGCGGCTTGATGATCCCGACGATTTTGTTCGCATCGAGATTGAGTCGGCTCTGAACCAGGGAAAGCGGGTGATCCCGGTTCTTGTCGGCGAAGCAAAGATGCCTCGTGCGGAGGAGCTGCCGGAGGCGCTCCGACCTCTGGCCAGACGTAACGCCGTGCGATTGACCCACGAACGATTCCGCGCCGATACCCAAGGCCTCGTCAAAGCGCTCCAGCAAGCTCTCGAAGAGATCGATGCCGTTCGCAGGAGGCAGGCGAAGGCTACCGCCCGCGAGCTGGAGGAGCAGGCCGCAATCGAACGAGCGAAAGCGCTACGCGAGCGGGAAGAGCAGGCGCAACGCGACAAAGAGCAAGCGCGGTTGGTTGCAATTGCCGGGCTCTCGGCCGAGCAGATTGCCAAGGCGGAGGAACTCGCTAACTGGGATTTCATCAAGGATAGCGCGCGTGCGCAGGACTTTCGCGACCATCTGGCCCGATTTGCACACGGCGTCTGCGAGCGCATGGCCCAACACAAGCTCGAAGCCTTGGTATGGGCGGCGCTCGGCGAGGCACCCGATCCATTAGCGCTGGCATCTCACCTGGAGGAGTTTCCGGAGGGCGCTCACGCCGAGCAGGCGCGGACGCTACTCTCATCCACCGAGCGCGCCGAGTCCGGGCGCGGACGCTTCCGGGCGAGGTGTTTGCTAAATTCCAGCTGGAAGTAGAGCAAGAAGTGCACCGCCAAAATACGGCGGCAGACGCGAAAGTGCCGCAGCAGGAGGAACCCGCCGAGGTGGAGACCTCGTCTGCTATCGTCCCGCGCGCCGATCCTGTTGGACCGTCGGACAAGCGTGCAATAGAAGGGTGGGGTCTGGCGCTGCTGGTCATTCTCATTGGCGGCACGCTCGCCGTGCCGCTTGCGATAACCATTGAAACAGCAAAGGACCCAAATTCTCAGCCTGAGGCTGTCTCCGTTACCACGCCGCCGGCTCCAGCCGTTCAACCGGCGCCAGCGCCGAGCTTCTTAACTCGTTTTTTAACTCCGAATTCTCTGCGCTGCTCTCGCCGGAACGTGAGCAAGCGCTGAAACGGAAGGACACCTTCAAGGAGTGTGACAAGTGTCCTGAAATGGTTGTTGTGCCCGCAGGCAGCTTTACGATGGGTTCGCCTGCAAACGAGGCGAAATCACCAACCCAACGAAGGCCCGCAACACAGAGTGACATTTGCACGGCCGTTTGCGGTCGGAAAATTTGCGCTGACCTACGACGAATGGAACGCGTGCGTCGCCGACGGTGGCTGCAACGGTTCTTGGCCCGGAGATCGAACCCCGACCGACGGACGCCAGCCAGCGGTCAAGGTGTCATGGAGCGATGCCAAGGCATATGTCACTTGGCTTTCGAAGAAAACGGGCAAGCCTTATCGTTTGCTGAGCGAGGCGGAACGAGAATATGTCACGCGGGCCGGCACCACTACGGCCTATTATTTTGGCGACGACGTAGCGGCGCTTGGCCAATATGGTTGGTACAGCGCAAACTCCGATGCCCGGACACATCCTGTCGGTGAGAAAAAGCCCAATGGGTTCGGTCTCTACGACATGCACGGCAATGTCTGGGACTGGACGGAGGATTGTTACCACGACAGCTACAACGGAGCGCCCTCGGACGGTACGGTGCCATGGACAACTGGGGACTGTAGCCACCACGTCATCCGCGGGGGATCATGGTTCGATCTTCCAGGAAACCTCCGCTCCGCGCGCCGCACCAATTTCGCCGTCGACAATCGGGACGTCGACCGCGGGTTCCGGGTTGGCAGGACGCTTGTTACTCCTTGAGTCTGTTCATGGTCCCACAATAGTCATTCACCGACCGAGAACTCCGATCTGCCTAACCTGTGTTGCGCGCGTGATATTTTCTCAATACGTAAAAGAAAAGCCGGCGAAATAACGCCGCGCATTACGCGATTTCCGTCTAGAGATAGAGTTCAAACAAAGTTTCTTCCCATGCCGCTTTTGGTTCATCTCACGGCGGAAAAGAATGTCGCGGCTATCCGTCGCTCGGGCATAAAGCCGGGGAGGAGGTTTGGCGGGATATTTGCGATGCCGGTGTTGCCAAATTTCGTCGTGACGCATCAATGGCTGCGTGAGCTGCGGAGACGCGGCCAAAGATTCTATCATGGCGTTTATTTCCGCATTCCCGACGATGAGATCGTAAGGTTCGGCCACTACAACAATGATCACGTCGAGATTTCCGCCGCGGCCGCGGTTGGGATCATCATGAAAGCCGATGACCCGCTTGGTATGCAAATCATCATCGGGCGGCGGATCAAAGCGAGAGAGATCTTGGAGATACGGCCGCTCCCGCAAGTGCTCGGATGGCGTTATATGCCTCACGCTCACGAAAAGGTACTTTGTACCTGCCCCGCCCGCGTTCGGCGCGGTCAGCCATTTTCCCGTAAATTGCGCGAAGCTTGGGAACATATGCGGTCGTCCGCTGAAACCAAGCGCTCCAATAAACGCCGGCTCGGTTGACGATTGTTGTCACGAGCCTTCCTGGACTTTAAGTGCTGCGGCCTGCCGCCTCCAAAGATTTCCTTTTGGTTCGTGACCAGCAAGTCGGTTGTGGGTCTCACGGCCCGACCAGCGTCCGCGCCACGCGAAGGCCGAGATTGAAATAGAGACTGTCTTCGGTGATCAGCAGCCGGTTTGCCGAGCGGAGCGCGGCGGGCACGACATTCCAGCTTCCGCCGCGCGCGACCCGGCTGGTGCAGCCGTTGTTGTCGACCCAGGCGGAGCCGTCGTTCGGCGCGCCGGTGTAGTCGGCGTGTTCACAGTCCGCGGTCCACTCCCAGACATTGCCGATCATGTCGGAAAGGCCGAACCCATTGGCGCTGAACGAGCCGGCCGGCGCGGGCTGTTTCCGTCCCACTGGCTGCCGCATCCGGCGCAGTTCGCGTTGCCGGCGCCGATCGCATCGCCCCACGGATAGACCGTCGTCGTTCCGGCACGCGCCGCGTATTCGTACTCAGCCTCCGAGAGCAGCCGATAGGGCTTGCCGGTGATCGCCGACAGCCACGCGACATAACGCGAGGCGTCGCGCCAGGTCACGTTGACAAGGGGTTGCTGGCCGCGCCCGAAGCCGCCGTCGCTGAGTTGCGGATTGCAAGGGCCATGCGCGGCGCAGGCGTCCCAGTCGGCAAAGGTGATTTCAAATTTGGATACCGCGAATGCGTTGGCAAACGTCACCGTGTGTTGCGGCTCCTCGGCTGGTTTTTGCGCGGGGTCGGTCGGCGGCGATCCCATGGTGAACGATCCGGCGGGCACGACGACCATATCCGGGCAGTCGGTGCATTCCTTGAAGACGCCTTGCGGCTTCAGCGCCCGCTCGTCGGCGGCAGCAAGAGCGGCCGCGTCCTTCAACGCGTAGGATTTTTCCCTGAGCCAACCCTGTTGCCACCAGGCGACGATCGCCAGCACGGCGGCGATCGCGAAGAATGCCGCGGCAAATTCGGTCCAGCGCCTGCGGCGCTGCGCGGCGTTCGATTGAACAAGAGCGAGCGCCTCCTGCGTCCTGCTTGCGGTGATCAGCCGCTGCATGACATCGGTGATGGCGGGTGCGCCGGGCTTCCAGCGATCGGTCCAGATCTGCGCAGCGGCCAGCTCTCGCCCCGCAACAGCAGCGAAACCGGCGGCCGCGTTCCTCCCAGCGTTGCGCCAGTTCATGCAGCCGGGTGTGCTCACGGATCCAGTCGAGATCCTGCCGCAAGGCTTCGGCGAGCTGCGCCAGCGGCCGGGTGATGCCCGGGACGGAATCGAAGCGAATGAATTGCCGCTTTTGCAGTTCCGCGGGGATGTCGGCGTCGGGCACCGATTTGAAGATGACCGGCAGGACGCGCTTTGCCTCGGCGAGCGCCCGCTGCACTTCCCATTCGCAGCGCGGCGACTTCACCGATTCCGGCGAGACCACATAAACGACTGTGTCGGCCTGGCGGATCAGCGCGCCGAGACGCGCCTCCCATTCCTCGCCGGCGGCAATGTCGTGGCGATCGAGAAACGCGGCAAAGCCGGCAAGCTCAAGTCCGGCCAGCAATTCCTCGGCGAATTCACTGCTGTCCCGGCGCGAATAGGAAATGAAGACCTTGAGCTTGTCGCTGGTGACGGTCTGGGCCATAGCGCGCTTTATTCATGGACCGCGGCGGGATGCAAACGCTTTTGTTAGCACAATGGCAGGCGAGCGAGAATGCGGTCGCCTCTACTTATGGTGCGCAAGACGACAGTTTCGGAACTGGATTATTTAGAACTTGCGTTACCGCTTGTCCCGCGAAGGCGGGGGGCCGCGTCCCGGGAGATAGCACCCAAGTATTTTTAAAACTGTCAGGTCCGCCCGCTCCGCTCCCGAAAGCCGACATCGGATCAGACACAATTCATGTCTGCTTTGGGCCCCACAAGCAGACATCCATTCGGCGTCCGGGCACTTTGAAGGCAGTTTTGAGATTGTGATTTGGATTTGCGGTATTTGCACAGCGCGCAGATCGATCCGCAACCAAATTCGCATCAGCAATGATGCGAAGACCGAGGCGCTTTATCGGCACAAAGGGGTCGGTTGATTTTAGATCAGTGAGCGGTGTGTAATCATCATCGGCGGTCATGATGGGAGATCCACAATGAAGTACACGATCTACTTCGGACCGCGTTCGGTACACATTGCTGCTGCCCTTCTCGGTTTTTTATCTTGGGTTGCAACGATTGACACCGTAGCGGCACAACCAACGGTGCGGCCTCGGGGTCGAGCATCTCTATCTGCGCCGGTTATTCACACAGATATCCGTGGCCTTCGCCTATAAGAAAATCAGGGGAATTTCAACGCCGCAGGATGGTGGAGCGTTAACCCAAATACATGCGAACCGGCCGACTTTTCATTCCCAGGGCGCTGCCCTTTACTACGCCACCAACGCCGCCCAATACCATTGGGGCAACAAGGTGAACCTGTATGTCAGTGCCCAGAAATTCAATTATGACAATGCACAATTAAACCGTACTGGCGCGCAGAGCGAGATGTTCAGTTTGCTTGAATTGACCGCGCAGCAGCAGAGCTCACCGGTGACGATCACGCTTCATTTCATTGCGGGCAATACGACGACGAAATCACCATCAAGAAGTAATAATCCTCTCCGCTTCGGGGGCACTGTGACGTCCATTGCTTTCCCTGCCGGTTGGGGCGCGATATCTTGGCGTGATCTCATTGGGAATGGGGCAAATGTCGATCGGCGCGCCGCCGGTTACGTCGATCGCATCCTCAAGGGCGAGAAGCCGGCCGACCTGCCGCTACAGGGCCGCGAAGGCCGCCGATCTGCCAGTTCTGCAGTCGACTAAATTCGAGTTCGTCATCAACCTGCAAACGGCGCAAGCGCTCGGCATCGAGGTGCCGCCAGCAGTTCTCTCAATCGCCGACGAGTTAATCGAATGATCCTTTCGCAATGCGGTAATTGGCGGTGGCAAACCGACGCTTTGGGTCAAAGCTGCCTCGACCGCACTAAGCCGGCGCGGCAGCTAATCACCTGATAACGGACACGGACGCGACCAGTCAGCGCGTGGTGGCGTCTTTGATGGACCGCGCAGTTAGACTTGGATGCCCGCAACATAGGCGAGTTTAACGACGCCGTTCTTCAAACGGCTATGTACGGGCATGACGGGCGCGTCATTGCTTCGTTGTTACCGATCCTAGTTTAGCAGTGACGACAAAGTTCACCGTGCACTAGTTTGCAAGACCTTTAAGCGCACAAGCCTTTGATCCGCCGACACAAAAATGGCTTTTGCAAATCTTTGTTTTCAAATTTGTCAAAAGCCGTCTCGGGACGCATCTCGTAACGTCCCGATTTATTTGCACAAATCGAAATGCTTTGACATCGCGTTTGCGTTTTGAAAAATGGCGCTCAATCCCGTTCGCCGTAAAGGACATCGGCCGGTGACGCTGGCTGATTGGAACGGGATGCGGTGCCCGCGGGTGGCGGCTCGTCACCGCTGCTCCCGGGCGGCCTGGGCATCAGCCTGCCGGCACTATGACCGGCGCGCGAGGTGCATCGCTGGATGTGCCACACGGGCTGGCGGGGGTCCCGCCGCGTGAGCCACGTGTGTCACGAAGCCTGGCCCAGGTTGAGCCTTGGGATGAAATACTCCCACAGGCAGAGAGCCGTGGTGGAACGCCGATTGGCGAGCGCGCAGCGCTCTGCGCGCGCCGCACGCAAGTGCGGTGGATACGGACCCGCGTTGATCGGCGTTCCGCTTCCTTTTTCTTCTTTCGTACATCGTGGCTTGAAGCACGGATCGTGAGGCTGCCGGCATCCACCGCCGGCATTCTCTGGCGAAGATCGGTGCGGAGAGCGAAAAGTTTTGAAAGTTGAACAACAACTCGGACGCGAAACGCGTCGCGAGAACGAGACTGCTCGTCATTGCGAGGAGCGTCAGCGACGAAGCAATCCAGGGGCGGCTTGCATTGAGCGCTGGATTGCTTCGCTCCGCTCGCAATGATGGAAGAAATCATCCGCCCCCGCGATAGCAGGGGAGGAGCGGTGCAAAATTTTATCGGGGAGTCCGAATTCCACGCGATGTAGAATTGGTGCTGCAATGACCTTCGACCTGGTATCGCCACTGCCGCCAAACGAATGCGTGCGCCGGTTGCGCGCCGCAACGGATGGCATGTGGTCGCTTGGCGGCAGCAAGTCCGTTCAAGGCTCGGTGAGCGAGAAGGCGATCCGGTTGCGCAAGCGCATCTTTTACCGCAACTCGTTTCAGTGCTGGCTGTCGGCGAAACTGGTCGGGGAGAACGGACAGACGCGGCTGCGTTGCAGCTTCGGCCTGCACCCGTTCGTTCGCATTTTTCTCGAGATCTGGATCGGCGTCGTCTCGGTGGTTGGCCTCACCCTGGCGATGCAGACCACCTGGCTATGGCTGCGCGGCAGCCCGCTATCGCCGAACGCCTGGCTCGGCATCGTGTTTCCGCTGATCATGGCGAGCTTCGCCATCCTGCTGCTGAAGTTCGGCAACTATCTGGCCGAGGACGAGCCGGATTTTCTGATCGAATTTCTCAAGGCAACGATCAATGCGCGCGAAGCTGCGTAGCGGCGCGAGCGCGCTGTTATTGCCGGGCTTGCGCGGCGGCCGGTGGTGGCGCGCGATCGAGCCAGGTCACCGCGCGAAAGGCGTTGGCGATGCCGGCGCCGAAATCGGAATCCGGTGTCGGCGGCCCGATCTGCCTTGCCGTGGCGATCAGGGTGCTGCGGATGTCCGAAGGCCGCAGCGACGGGTTGCGTTCAAGCAGCATCGCCGCGATGCCGCTGACATGGGCGGCGGCGATCGAGGTGCCGGAACTGAGCTGATAGGCGCCGCCCGGAGCCAGCGAAAGAATATCCACGCCGGGGGCGGCGACCGCGATGTAGCGGCCGCGATTGGCCATCGCGAACACATGATCCTTATCGTCGGTCGCGGTGACGGCGATGACGTCGGGATCGGCCGCGGGGTAAAACGGCTCCGACTGCGGACCGCCATTGCCGGCCGCCGCGATCAGCACGATGCCTTTGCCGTAAGCGGCGGCGAGAAGCCGCGCCAGCATCGGATCGGAAGGACCGGCAAAGCTCATGTTGATGATGCGCGCATTGTTGTCGGCCGCCCACTGCACGCCCTTGTAGATCGCAAACGAATTGCCGGTTGCTTCGCCGGCAGCGCCGTCGAAGGCGTGCACCGCCAGAATTTCGGCGCCGGGCGCGATGCCAAGCAGCTTGCCATGGGAGGCAATGGCGCCGGCGATCGAGGTGCCGTGCACATGCGGCGGCGGCGTGCCGGGAAGGGCATCGAAACTCTTCACGACCGTGCCGCCGAGATCCGGGTGCGCGGCGTCGATTTCGGAATCGATGACGGCGACCAGGACGTTCTTGCCGGTCGCAAGCTGCTGCGCCTGTGCGACCTGCAATTCGGCCAGCACATATTGACCCGGATCGCCCTGCGCGACGGGCGCGGTTTTCGCGGCATCGTCCTGAAGCGAGAAGATGTAATTCGGCTGCACGGTGGCGACGATGTTGTCGGAGCCAAGCGCCGTAACGATGCTGGCGACGGTGCGGCCGCCGCCGATGCGCCAGCGGTAAAGGCTGTTGCCGATCAGAGGAAAGTTCTGGGTTTCGATCTGGCTCAGATTGTTGCGGGCGGCGAACTGGGTGATCGCCTGCGGCGATGTTCCCGCAGCAAAGGAGACGACGACCTCGTCGGGAATGTAAGGCGGATTGTTTTGCGCGGCTGCGCCGCCGTTGTTGCTGCCGCCGCCGGACGGTGCTGCGGCCGCACCTGCTGCACCGCCGCCGATCGCACCGCCGATGATTCCGCCGCCGACCGCTCCACCGCCATATCCGGGACCGATAGGATGGCGCGGTCCAGGACCAGGTACCGGACCGGGTCCAGGCATGCCGCGACCGACGACCGGCCCGCCGCGTGCAGGCGGAAAGCGTCGCATCCCCGGCGCCGGCCCCATCGGCCGCGCCATCATCGGACCGCCGAAGCCGCGGCCGAAGCCGAAAGCCATCGCGTGTCGCGGCGCGCTCGTGATGAGGACCGCGGCAAGCACGCAGCACAATTGAACGAAGATCAGTCGCAGCGTCGTCGAGCTCTTTCGCATGGCGAGGTCTCCGATCTTAAGTCGCGCCGCTCCATGCGGCGCGACGGAAACACGAACGCGCTCCCGTTACGGCATCGCGGCGATGAAGCCGACGACCTTGTCCTTTTGCAGCCTGTCCGATGACGCGCGGCAGCTCGTCGTCGGGAAGCTTCTTCGACGCGACGCGCACTTGATAAAGCTGACCGCCCGACGGGCCGCTGACGATGCTCAAGTCATTGGCTTCCAGAAACGTCGAGATGTCTGCGGCGGTTGCTTGCGGCGCAAAGCGGATGAGCACGTAGCTTCCGTCGCCAGGCGCAGCCTGCGGCACCGAAGCGGTCTGATAGCTGCCCGGCATTTTTTCGTGGAAGGCGATACCGCCGAGCACGGCCGCTTGCAGCACGATGGCCAACGCCGCCGCCATCGCCGACCAGCCAAGGGCGCGAGGCGACAGGCTTGCGAGGAATTCGGCGATACGTTCGCTCAGACCGGATGCGGTCTGGCTGCGGCGCGCCGGCATTGCATCGATCTTCGCAAACAGCGTCTTGATGTCAGCGGGGGAGGGCTCGCCTGCCGCATCGCCGATCGCGGTCTCCTCTGCGAATTCCGAGCGCACCCATTCATAACGGCTTGCGAGTTCCGGATCGCTGGCGAGCGCGGCTTCGACCTCTTCCATTTCATTCGGGTCGAGCGTGCCGGCCGCATACCACGGCAACAGCAATTCGACTTCGCTCGGTTCGCCGGGCTTCGCCTTGTTTGCATTTGTCATGTTGCACCCTTCATGTTGCACTCTTTACGGCCAGCCTCGTTCAATTCCTTGTTCGGTCAGCAGCTCGGACAATTTCTTGCGCGCGTAGAACATGCGCGTTTTCACTGTGGCCTCCGGGATGCCGACAATTCCCGCAATCTCTTCGACGGACTTATGCTGGTAATAGACAAGGTTGACGATTTCGCGATGCTCCGCCGAAAGCTTGAGCAGGCATTGCCGCAGCACCGCGGCCTTGTCCTTCTTGGCCAGCGCGATTTCCGGATCGTCGGCCTGATCCGGGATCGCGTCGGCCTTCTCGTCATCCAGTTCCTCCGTCGGCCGCCGCGACAAAGCGTTGAGCGCCTTGTAGCGGGCGATACTGAAGATCCAGGTGGAGACCGCCGACCGGCCCTCGAAAGTTCCGGCTTGCCGCCAGACATCGAGGAAAACATCGCTATTGAGATCCTCGGCCGTGGTTTCGTTGCGCACCATGCGCATCAGAAATCGAAAGACCGGAATCCGATAGCGCGCGAACAGCGCCTCCATCGCGGGCCGGTCGCCCTGCGCGATTGCCGCGATCAAACTTTCGTCCGAAGTCGTCGGCATCGCGCAGGCCTGTCGGCTTGTTTGGTTAGGCAGCGAGGCGGCGCAGAGGTTCAAGTCAAAGCGCAGAAAATTTTCGGCGTACCGCGCGCTCGCCAGAAGTTCGCGCCAAGTGTCCCTTTTCGACCCATCCCAGGCAAGCTTTGCCTGCTAATCGTGCCGTTTGGCCGGTTTCCTGGTTCCAGTGCCCTTAACGGGAGGTATTCCGAGGCGGCAAAAAAATCTTTGAACCTTTCTCCGAGCCCTTTGTCCCACGGGCATTGGAATTCGTTTCGGTCCCCAACCCCTGAACCCCAACTCGGAGAACGATCATGTCACGCAAACTCATCCTCAGCCTCGCCGCCGCCGCAACCGTCGCCGTCGCGAGCCTTTCCTCTGGTGCCGCTGACGCCCGCGGCTTCGCCGGTGGCGGCGGATTTGGCGGCGGTCGCGGATTTGGCGGCGGCGCCATGATGGCCCGCCTTCCTGGTGGCGGCCATGGTGGCTGCTGCAACACCATTAAACCCATCTTCCCGGGCGGCGGCGGCGGACATCCGATCCTGCCTGGCCCGTTCCCCCATGGCCATCCTGGCTGGGTGTTCCATCCGCACGATCACGGCCACTGGGTGTTCCGTTTCGGCCACTGGATTGTGGTGGATGACGTGGTCGATGAAGCGCCGGCTACAGTGATTGCTCCGGCGGCGATACCCGGACCATGCAACTGCCTGACCAAGAACTACACCCCGAGCGGTCTTGTCGTGTTCGCCGACATCTGCACGAAGGAAAGCGCGAGTGCGCCGGTCGACGGAAGCGCCGCCGATGCATCGCAAGCGCCGACCACGCCGGTCGCGGCAAGTGCAGTTCCGATGACGGTGGTGCCGACAACGCCGAACTACGCCGGCAAGACCTACGACGATTATCTGGCGTGCAAATCCGCAAGCGGCTAATCCGGCTCCGCAAGGTGCGCAGAAGAACTGAAGGCTTGTTTCTCGATACGGTGAAGGCCATCTGCGGTGTTGCGCAGGTGGCCTTCCGCCATTCGATGCAGCGCGCGATAATTCTTGTTGCAGGATTTTCCGGGAGCATGTCATGCGCATTCGCTTCGACTTCGGTTCGGTCACGCTCGACGCCGAACTGCTCGATACGCCGACCGCAAAGGCGATCGCGAAAGCGCTGCCGATAACCGGCGCGGCGCTGACCTGGGGCGAGGAGGTCTATTTTGAAACGCCGGTCAAAGTCGCGCGCGAGAAAGATGCCCGCGCCGTGGTGACTCCGGGCGAGATTGCCTACTGGCCGGACGGCGATGCCATCGCCATCGGTTTCGGCCGCACGCCGATATCGAAAGGCGATGAAACCCGGCTCGCCAGCCCCTGCAACGTCTGGGCGAAGGCGCTAGGCGATGTGAAGACACTCGGCAAGGTGAAAGGTGGCGCCCGGATTACGGTGACGGCGATTGATTAGCGGTCAGGGATTCCGCGTCCGTATCCGAATGCCGCCGCGCGAAGGTGACGGTGAGATCCCAGGCGTTACGGACGTTGACGAGCAGAAGGAGAAGCATCGCGCCGGCAAGGATATCGGGCGCCCCCTTGTACCGGTCGGCAATCAGCGCGCCTCCGGCGACGATGCCTGCATAGGCGACAAACGGCCACGCGCCATAAGCGAAGCGATCGACGAACTCGGATTTGCTGTCGCGGAACAACCGGATGGTGATGAAGACAGAATAGCCCAGGCCAACCAGTCCGGTGGCGACGATGATGACGCCGAGGAAGGTATCGCCAAGCGCCGGTACGAGCGCAATGAGGCTGACAAAGAGTACGCTCGCGTAGTGCATTATGACCGGACTGATATAGATGCGCGTCCCGATCGAGCGATCCGAGGTCAGCAATCCGACCGCAACTGAAGCGGCAACGAACATCAGCGCGACCAGCGTCGCCGCGGAGGTGCCGAGCAAACCATAAAATTCGTGCCAGCCTTCGAGCATTGAATATTCAGCCGCGTCCAACGAATGGCATCATATTGGCCATCACCGTCATGAACAGCACATTGGTATCGAGCGGCAGGCCCGCCATGTAGACCACTGCGCGGCCGACGTCGTCGGCCGCCATGCGCGCTTCGATCTTCTTGCTGCCGTCCGGCTGCAACACGCCTTCGCCCTGCACCATGCGGTCGGTCATCGGCGTTGCGGCATTGCCGATATCGATCTGGCCGCAGCAGATGTCGGAGCCGCGGCAGTCGAGTGCGGTCTGTTTGGTCAGTCCGGTCACGCCGTGCTTGGTGGCGGTGTAGGGCCCAGCTCCCGGCCGCGGCGTATGCGCCGAGATCGAGCCGTTATTAATGATGCGGCCGCCGTGCGGCTTCTGCGCCTTCATCAGCTTGATGGCTTCCTGCGTGCACACGAACATGCCGGTGAGATTGGTGTTGACCACGGCCTGCCATTTATCGAGTGGGATTTCCTCGATCGGCATGGCCGGCGCGCCGATGCCGGCATTATTGAACAGCACGTCGAGGCGGCCGTAGGTCTCCTTCACCTTGGCGAACAGCGCCTTGATCGAGGCCGGATCGGCGACGTCGGTCGACACGCACATCGCGGCACCCGGCGTCTGCGCGCCTTCCTTGGCGACGGCTTCGAGCATGTCCTTGCGCCGGCCGGCCAATACAACAGTATAGCCCTCGCGCATCAGCGCCAGCGTCGCCGCGCGGCCGACGCCCGTTCCAGCTCCCGTCACGACCGCGATCTTCTGCGTTGCCATCGGCGTCTCCCAATCCGCATGTGAGCGTCCGCGAAAGCGGACGATCACGTATTCTAATCGGTCGAGATTGTACGGAAATGCCTGCGATTACTAGATGGCCGCCTTCGCGGCATGACAGCATGAGGCCGTCAACTTGCGAGCGCGACTTCCTGATCGGGGCTGCAAACACGATAGTCGTCGGGCGAGGCGAGTCGGGCATTGATCTCGCTCGCGGGGCCAGGCTTACCGAAGCGATAACCCTGCATCTGGTGCACGCCGGCGGCGCGCAGGAACAGGTGTTGCTCGGCGGTCTCGACACCTTCGGCCGTTACCCGCATGCCGAGACCCCGGCCGAGGCTGACCACGGCGTGGACGATAGCTGCGGCATCCGGGGCTTTCTCGATCGCGCCCACGAAACTCGAGTTGATCTTGAGCTTGTCGAAAGGGAAACGCCGCAGATAGAGCAGGCTTGAATAACCGGTACCGAAATCGTCGAGCGCGAAGCGTACACCTATCGCCTTGAGGCGCAGCATCGACAGCTCCGCGGTTTCGAGGTTGCCGAGCAGCGTGCTTTCGGTGAGCTCGAGTTCGAGGCGGTTGGCCGGGAAGTCGGTTTCGGTAAGGATGCGTTCGACCACTTCGACGAAGTCGGAGCGGCGGAATTGCAGCGGCGAGACGTTAACGGCGACGGTGAGGCCGGGCCAGGCGCGGCCGTCGAGGCAGGCGCGCTTGAGCATCCATTCGCCAAGCTCGACGATCAGGCCGGAGTGCTCGGCAATCGGAATGAACTGCGACGGCGGGATTTGTCCGATCGTTGGATGGTTCCAGCGGGCCAGCGCCTCGACGCCGATAATAGTGTCGCCACTTGCATTCATCAGCGGCTGGTAGGCCGCGGCGAGCCCGTCGTTTTTGATGGCGAAGAGCAGGTCGCCTTCGAGCAGCTTGCGATTGGACAGGTCGGCATCCATCGCCGCATCATAGATGCAGGCGCGATTGCGGCCTTCGTTCTTCGCGCGATAGAGCGCCATGTCGGCGTAGCGCAGGATGTCGGCGGCATCGCGGGCGGGGCGTTCGATTGCCGCGATGCCGATCGATGCGCCGATGATGATGTTGTGGCCGCTGATCTGATAGGGCGCGCACACCGCCGTGATGATGCGCCCGGCGATCGCCTGCAACGAATAGGAGTCGGAGGCGCAGGTGGTGATGATGGCGAATTCGTCGCCGCCGAGCCGGGCCACCAGATCGTCACCACGCATGATGCGGGAGAGCCGCTGGGTGACGGCGAGGATCAGCTCGTCGCCGATGTGGTGGCCGAGCGTATCGTTGACGTCCTTGAAATGATCGAGGTCGATGTAGAACACCGCGGCCGTCTCGCCGCCCTGGCGCACATCGTTGATGGTCTTTTCCAGCCGATCGCCGAAATAGATTCGGTTGGGCAGGCCGCAGACCGGATCGTGCAGCGCGAGGTGGCGCAGTTGCGATTCACCCGCGCGGATTTCCTCGGCGGTGCGCCGCATGTAACGCAGCATCAGGCCGATCAGCAGGCCAAAACCAGCGAGCGCGATGGCAATGAAGGGGAGAATGCTGCCGGCGATTTGGCCGCCGGGCCGGGTCGGCTTCCAGGCAAGTTCGGCGACAGTGTCGCCATGGGCGTCGGACAAACGATTGTGTGGTCGTCCGCGGCCGGCGCTTGATTGCCCAGGAGGCGAAGGCCGGTCAGTTGGCGGCGGCCGGCGATTTCATGGAGCATCGCCGCGTCGATGATATTTGACCGAAAATTCGATGGGAGCGTGGTCGTTGCCGGTTGCGAGCTGGCTGTCGGAGCCAACCGCAGCTGCGCGCGACGATGGCGGGACGGCCGAGGAAGCGCTGTATCAGGACGGTGCTGCGGCCCGGATTGGCGAGATCCTGATCGGGAACAATCGGAATGACGTTGTCCGGCAGCGCACTTAACCGCCCACGCAGCAGTGCAAGCGTCGGTGTGAGATCGCTGCGAATGTCGGCCGACGCGTCGGCACTATCGTGGAACAGCTTGTATTTGATCTGATCCTCGCCGTCGAGGACTACGACCACGTCGTGACCATAGTAGTCCAGCAGCCATTGAGCGCGGCGATTGATCGCTTCGGCATCAAAGTTGTCACGAATGAAAAGGACGGCCCGTGACGTTGATGCTGTGCTTTCCAACTGCTGCAGGCTTCTCATGCCGTGGCCGATGACGGCGTCCTGGATCAGTTCCTGCTCGCGAGCGAGCGAAACCTCGTTGGCCCGCTGTGCCGAGGTAAGTACGGCGACGACGACGCAGATGATGGCGATGGCTACAACAGTGCCGATCGGCAAAAGCAGGCTAAGCCGCGCTTTCTCCCAGCGCGATCGTTTGCGATCCCCGGCTATATGCGAGAGCGCCGTAGGCAACACGCTTCCACCCTTAAGTCATTGCAGCGTGGGGACTATAGGGTCCAAAGCTTGCAAATCGTTTGCAGAATAGCGGACTCGGACGGCCGCCCTGTCGGGCGGCGCAAATCCCGCCGGTTGCGTTAATTTTGTCTCAACAATTGCACGCCGGCTAAGTTGTTTGGCAGGGCCTCGGTTTTTCGCGGCGTTTGGACGACAGTTCGCCGGCTTGCCTGGCGCTCAACCGCGTTTGTTGCTGTATGGCGGGCGGGGGATGCGCGATGTGCGCGGCACGTAGCGCCGCCGACCAGCGTTCCCGCAGGTCGGTGAAATAGGGTTCCCCGGGCTCGATGCGGTAGATCAGTTCCGCCGCGCAGCTATCGCGCCGCACCACCAGAACGTCGATTGGCAAGCCCACGCTGAGATTGGAACGCATCGTCGAATTGATCGAGACCAGCCCAACCTTAAGCGCGTCGTAGAGGTCCATTTCATAGCTGATGGCGCGATCGAGCACCGGCTTGCCATATTTGTGCTCGCCGATTTGCAGATACGGCGTGTCGGTGGTGCACTCGATGAAATTACCGGCCGAATAGATCATGAAAAGGCGAGTGCGCTCACCCATGATCTGGCCGCCGAACAAGAACGACACGTCGAAATTGACGTCGCTCGCTTCGAGCGCCTTGCCTTCCATCTGATGGATCATGCGGATGACATATCCGACGCGTTGCGCGGCCTGGAACATGGTAGGCGCGTTCATCAAGGTTTCGCGCTCGCCGGTTTCGGGATTGTCGAAGCCTTCGGTCAGGATGCTGATCACCGATTGGGTGATGGAGAGGTTGCCGGCCGACGCGATTGCCATGATCCGCTTTTTTGGATCCTGGAAAATGTGCAGCTTGCGGAAGGTCGCGATGTTGTCGACGCCGGCATTGGTGCGGGTGTCGGCGAACATCACCAGCCCCTCGCGCACGAGAATTCCGCAGCAATAGGTCATCGTCATAAATCCCCCGGCCCGGCGCTTATAGCATCTGCGCCGAGTCGCAGCGCGATAAAACGCCCCGCTTATTGATCGACTTTGATGTCGACCGCGAGCGTCTCGCCACCTGCGCCCAAACGCGTCCCGCGCATCGGAGCGGCGCCCAGATAATCCAGCCCGACAGCGACGCGGACGTGAGCGTCGGTCGGGCAAAAACCGTTTGCCGGATCGAAAGCGACCCAGCCGAGACCGGGCACGTAGGCCTCCGCCCATGCGTGTGCGGTTTCCTGCGCGTCGTCTGCGGCGGGTTTGCGAAAATAGCCGCTGACGCAGCGGGCCGGGATGCCGAGCACGTGCGCGCCGCCCCGATGAAGATGTGCGCGAGATCCTGCGGCGTACCGTGTTTGAGTGCGAAAGATTTGGCCGCGTTGGAGGGTTCCGGACTGTCGTTGCGCGATGCCGTGTCGCAGCGCATGTCTTCGTGCAAGCCGTCGAGCAACCCGTGAAGGGCGGCAAGCGCATCATCACCGGCGGTAGCGCGAATTTTTTCGGCGAAGTCGCGGATCGCGGCGTCGGCCTCGGTTAGCGCGGTGTCTCGCAAGGTAAAGGCTCGGCGGAAAACGCTCGACTGTGCCGCGGACCACGCCATTCGCACTCTGCGTCTCGACCTGGCCATCAGACATCAACGCGCAGTTCGTCGAGCGGTCCGTCGGCGGTGAAGACGTGGGTGATATTGCCGAACGCGTCGTCACGGGCAGCCAGTCGCACGTCGGGCGTGACGTCGATGCGCCAGTCGGTGATGTACTGGCCATCGTGATTGCGCGGCGTCAGCCGGAGCACCTGAATCACACCTGTAGCGGGTGGATCGTAACGATAGACCGAGCTGTGGGCGACGCGCAGGCGCATGTCAGAAGCTGGTAATCAGGAGTCGTTAACCGGACAATAGACGACATCAGGCCGCGCTGTCGCCTGATTACGGCCATCGATCCCAGCCCCCGCTTACAGCAAGTATTGCTGGGCTACCGCGCTGCCGAGCCGGTTGTTGTCCTCGATAAATCCGTCGATGAATTCGTGCAGCCCGCTCTGGAAGATACCCTCGATCTTGCTGTTTTCCAGCCGCGCGCGAATCGTGCGTGCTTGGCGCTGCGCGGGCCCTTGCCGACCGTAGGATTTGGCGATGCGGTCGAGATTTTGCACGAGGTTTTCGTAGCAATTCGCCAGCGACCGCGGCATCTCGTCCCGCAGCATCAACAGATCGGCGACCAGCCACGGTTTGACGTTCTCGCGATAGACCCAGTGATAGGCAGTCAGGGCAGATACCGAGCGCAGGATCGAGGTCCACTGGAAGTAATCGAGCGGTCCTCCAACATGCTCCTGCGCCGGTAGCAGCAAATGGTACTTCACGTCGAGGATACGCGCGGTGTTGTCGGCGCGCTCCATATAGACGCCGAGCCGTGAGAACCAATAGGCGTCGTTGCGCAACATGGTGCGATAGGCCGAGCCGTCGAAATTCAGTGACGAACCCATTACCCAGCGCAAGAAACGGGCAAACTCCTCGCGGGATGACGGGCCGTTGCCCCATTTTTTCAATTCAAGCCACGCGCTGTTGATGGAGTCCCACATTTCGATGGTAAGCGCGGTGCGGACCGCACGTGCGTTGAGCCGGGCGTTCTCGAAACAGTTGCGGATCGACGACGGATTGCTGGTCGAGAATGCCAGGAATTCGGTGACGGTCTCCTCATTGGCTTCGTCGTGGGCGGCGAAAAAAGCCGATGCGCAGCCGGCAGTGGCGACCGCCGATTCCCATTCGTTGGACTCGCCGACATAAGCGAGCGGCAGTGCCGTAAGCCGCAGAGTGGTGTCGAGGATTCGCGCCAAATATTCCGCGCGCTCGACGTAACGGGCGAGCCAGTAAAGGTTATCGGCGGTGCGTGAAAGCATGAGTCAAATATTCATCCGTCCAACACCCAGGTATCTTTGGTGCCGCCGCCCTGGCTTGAGTTGACCACCAGCGAGCCGCGCTTGAGCGCAACGCGCGTAAGGCCGCCCGGAACGATGCGGATCCGGTCGCGACCGGCGAGTACGAACGGCCGCAAATCGACGTGCCGCGGCGCAATGCCTTCTTCGACGCAGGTCGGGCAGGTCGACAGCGCCAGCGTTGGCTGGGCGATGAAATTTTTTGGATCCGATTTCAGTTTGGCGCGGAAGGCGGCGATGGTGGTCTTGTCTTCCTTCGGTCCGATCAGCATGCCGTAGCCGCCGGAGCCGTGAACTTCCTTCACGACAAGCTCTTCGATGTGATCGAGCACATAGGCGAGGTGTTCTTCCTCGCGGCAGCGCCAGGTCGGCACGTTTTTCAGGATGGGCTCTTCGCCGAGATAGAATTTCACGATCGCCGGCATATAGCTGTACACGGCCTTGTCGTCGGCGATGCCGGTGCCGACGGCATTGGCGAGCGTGACGTTGCCGGCCTGATAGGCCGACATCAGGCCCGGCACGCCGAGCGCACTGTCGGGCCGGAACACCAGCGGATCGAGAAAATCGTCGTCGATGCGTCGATAGATGACGTCGACGCGTTTCAATCCTTCCGTCGTGCGCATCGATACGACATCGTCCTTGACCACGAGGTCGCGGCCCTCGACCAGCTCGATGCCGAGCTTGTCGGCGAGGAAGGAATGTTCGTAGTACGCGGAGTTAAAGACGCCCGGCGTCAGCAGCACGACATTGGGATCGGAGGGCGCGGCCGGTGGCGCGATCGATTTCAGAGTCGCCAGCAATTCGTCGGGATAATTTTCCACCGGCGCGATGCGGTAGCGCGAGAACAGCTCCGGAAACAGCCGCAGCATGATCTCGCGGTTCTCCAGCATGTAGGAGACCCCGGAGGGCGTGCGCGCATTATCCTCAAGCACGTAAAAAGTCTCGGCGTCGACGCGAACGATGTCGATGCCGGCGATGTGCACGTAGATATCGTGCGGCACCTTCTGGCCGTTCATCTCCGGGCGGAACACCGGATTTTGGAAGACCAGATCCTCGGGCACGACGCCGGCTTTGAGGATTTCACGGCGGCCGTAAACGTCCTTGATGTAGGCGTTGATGGCCTTGATCCGCTGCTCGAGGCCGCGCCGAACAATGTCCCATTCCTGAGCGGCCAGGATGCGCGGAATGACGTCGAACGGGATCAAACGCTCGGTCGCTTCCGGGTCGCCGTAGACCGCGAAGGTGATGCCGATGCGGCGGAACAGCAGCTCCGCCTCGCGGCGGCGAAAATCGAGCACGTCGGGCGGGATCTGGCTCGAGCCACTGCGATAGCTCGGCGTAGGCCGGCCGCACCGCGCCACCGCTGTCTCGCATCTCGTCGAACATGCCCCAACCCCGGCCCGCTTGATCGAAACGCCAAAATGCCCAAGGCGACAAGACCTTCGGCAATCCTACCGTTCAAGCAATCTTCGCGCCAAATTGTTCCGCGCGGGGAGGGGTCAGGGCGAGGCCGAAGCCGCCTTTTTGCACAGGATTTGGGCGGACTGACCATTGCCTCGCCTGGCCTTGAGCCGCCTCCGACGCCGCGCTACAGGAGGCAGCAGCACGGAGATTTAGCCCAATGGCCGACGGCATGGCCAAGACGCCGACGGCGGCGTCGTTACCGCCGCCATCCTCGTCATCGGCGACGAAATCCTCTCGGGCCGCACCAAGGACAAGAACATCGGCTATATCGCCGAGTATCTCACCAATATCGGCATCGACCTGAAGGAAGTGCGCGTCGTTCCGGACGAGGAGCCGGAGATCGTCGACGCGCTCAACGCGCTGCGCGCGCGCTACACCTACGTTTTCACCACCGGCGGCATCGGGCCGACCCACGACGACATCACCGCCGACTGCGTCGCCAAGGCGTTCGGCGTCAGCCTCGACTATCATCCGAAAGCGGTCGAGATGATGAAGGCGCGCGTCGCCGAAACCGGCGGCGTGATGAACGAAGCGCGCATGCGCATGACGCGCGTGCCGGCAGGCGCCGAGCTTGTGCTCAACAAGATTTCCGCCGCGCCGGGCTTCTGGATCGGCAACGTCATCGTCATGGCCGGCGTGCCGAACATCATGCAGGCGATGCTCGATTACGTCGCGCCGAAACTGAAGACCGGCGCCAAGATGCTGTCGGAATCCGTGCGCGCCGATTGCCGCGAAGGCGATATCGGCACCGAACTCGGCGAGATCGCCAAAAAGCATCCCGACGTGATCATCGGCTCCTATCCGTTCATGGACGAAAGCGCGGCGGCAACACCAACGTCGTGGTGCGTTCGCGCGACCCGCAGAAGATCGCCGCTGGCGATAGCGGCGATTCGAGGCGATGCTGACGCGGGTGCGGTCGCGAGCTCGCCGCCGGCCAGAAGTAAGAGGCAGCCGCCATGGCAGAGCCGATAAACCCCGAAAAAATCTTTCCGGTTTCATGGGATCAATTTCATCGCGACTCGCGCGCGCTGGCCTGGCGGCTCAACGGCGCGGGCCCGTTCGAGGCGATCGTCTGCATCACCCGCGGCGGCCTGGTGCCGGCGGCGATCGTGGCGCGCGAACTCGGCGTGCGGATGATCGAGACCGTGTGCGTGGAAAGCTACGCGCATCAGACGCAAGGCCAGTTGAAGGTGCTCAAGGATGTCGCGCCGTCGATCGTCGCGCTTGGCGGCGGCAAGGGCGGGGGCGTGCTGATCGTCGACGATCTGGTCGACACCGGCCAGACCGCGCAAGGTCGTGCGGGGAATTCTGCCGGGCGCGCATTTCGCCACCGTCTATGCCAAGCCGATGGGCCGGCCGATGGTCGACACCTTCATCACCGAAGTGTCGCAGGACACCTGGATCTATTTTCCCTGGGACACCGGCCTGGCCTTCCAGCCGCCGATCCGCGAAGCGGGCTTGTAGAGCGCCGCTGGCGCGATCGGCTATGATTGCCAGCCGAGACCGACTTGCAGACTGACTTCGAAGGGAGACTGCCCATGGACGCCATCACCCCGAAATCCAAGCACGACACCCTCGATACCCATTCCCACGTCGTGCGCCCCGCACAACATGGAATGGAAGAAGACGCGGTTTCCCGGCTGCGAGGTGAAAGGCCTGCTGTTCGACAAGGAGAGCGGCTCGTCACCGCCCTGATGCGCTTCGCGCCGGGCGCGGTGCTGCCCGACCACGAGCACGTCAAGATCGAGCAGACCTACGTGCTCGAGGGCAGGCTGGTCGACAAGGAAGGTCCGGCGGAAGGGCTCAGCGTCGGCCCCGGTGAATTCGTCTGGCGCGAAGCCGGCAGCCGCCATGTCGCCTGCACGCCCGAGGGCGGCCTGATGCTGGCCATGTTCCAGGTGCCCAACAAATTCTTCGAGCAGGACGGGCGGGTTACGGACCTTTCCGGCGAAGCCTGGGACAAGCTCTGGGGCCACATCTTCAAGGAATAGACCGTTCAAGGCACAGTGCGGCATCAATGCCGCCCTATTTGTGCCGAACTGCCACAGCCTGATTGGAGGATTGGAGCTGGACCATGCTGCGCAAGTTTTTGGAGCTGCTGCTATCCTTGCCTTGCTGACCGGCGCCGCGGCCGCTCAGTTGCCCATGCCGGGCATTTCGTTCGGCCAAGACGAGAAGAAAAAGCTCACGCCCGAAGAGCAGGCGGCGCAGGACGCGCGGGACAAGGCCTACAAGGCGGAGCTGAACAAAATCCCGGAAAAGAAGACCAACGATCCTTGGGGCAATATTCGCGATACGGGCCAGCCGCAGGCCGCGCAGACGCCCTCGAAGACCAAGCCTCAATAAGTCTTCCGCTTACCGCGTTCGCTTCCGCCGCGAGTGTGGCGGATGCTAAAGTCGATTCTGCGCGGGCATTTTATCGATGCCCGCTTGGCGGACATTCAATCTGTCCGCCCCGCGGACGTGGCGAAATGGTAGACGCAAGGGACTTAAAATCCCTCGGGGAGAAATCCCTGTGCCGGTTCGAGTCCGGCCGTCCGCACCAAAAATGCAGATGCCGATGAACAAATGCGCGGCGCCCAGTTATAGCCTTCGACAGCGACATTGGTGTTCCCGGCCGTGACGGCAGTAAAACTCAAAAGGGCAAGTCCGAAGACAATAATCAGCAAAAGCCCCTCCATGTTTCAGCCCCTCCAGATTTGTTCTCCGCCTGCGAGCATTATCGAGCTTTAAGCCGCGCTCGGCTGTCTTTGATCCAGACCAAAAATTCACCCCAGGCCTTGATTTGCGTCTTCTGCAAAGGGGGCGTTTTGCGATACCGGCCCGGGAACGAAGCGGAGGATGAGGGCCGTGGGGCGGTTTCTTTTTCGCCCCGAATCATATCTCCCCTGCTACAGCGCAATATCGCGCCGGAGAGGTACTTTAAAATGGCTGTTTCCAAGTCCAAGGCTCCCGCGAAGCCGGGCAAACCCGTAACCATCAAGCATCTCGCGGCGGTCCTGGCCGAAGAGCACCAGATGACCAAGCGCGGCGGCGAGGCACTGCTGCAGGGCCTGGTGGCGCTCATCACCAAGCATCTGAAGAAGGGCGAGCGCATTCGTATCGCCGGGCTTGGCATCCTTCAGGTCCGCAAGCGCGCCGCGCGCATGGGCCGTAACCCGGCCACCGGCGAAGCAATCAAGATCAAGGCCAGCAAGAAGGTCGCGTTCCGCGCGGCCAAGGATCTCAAGGAAGCGATCTGACGCCGATACTAGTCTGGTTTGTTCCTCGCCCCGGCGCGTTGCGCACCGGGGCGATTTGCTTTTGCGGCAATTAAGTTCAGAAGCGAACGGTGACTGGCAGCTGCCGCCGTGTTGCTTTCACGCGCGGTGCGCGCACAACAAAACGCGGCAGCTGATGCTTCACAAGGCCGAGGCCTGCGAGCGTGAGGCTGGTCCACACCGCCATGCTGAAGTAAAGCGACATCCAGGCGATCTCCTGTCGCCAATCGGCGATGTCGTGAGTTACAACCCAGTGTGTTGCGAGGTCGTGCAAGCCGGCGAAAAAGCCGAGGAGATGTTTGCCGCTCGCCTGATCGGCCAGCCAGCGCGTCGAAATACATCGGCACATCGACCGTGCCCATGAAGATCACGTAACCGATGCCGCCGATTGCGGCTCCGGCGATGACCAATTGAAGCGGCGCCGTGAAAGCGCGGCACCAGCCGGATCAGCGCGATTGCAACAAGGGCGAAAGTCAGCGTCCAGATCGAGTTCTCGGCGACATTGCCCAGATAACTCGTCGTGATCACCGCATACCACGAGCAACATTCCGCGACCGCGATCAGCGGCACGATGATCCGGGAGATGCCTCTGCGCCGTGTCCGAGTTGGCGAGCCGGCTGAGCGTACGCAGCACGATCGCCCATTGCGCGGCGAAGCAAAGCTCCGCGACCGTCGCAACGGAACGCCCAACCATGACACTCGAAAGCCATGTGTCGAACAGACAAATCCGCTGCACATCAGCGCGCGGCATTGCCGAGCGGAACGCGCAGACAAGCACATAGACTGCGCAAAGCAGAAGTAATGGCTCGATCGAGAGCGCCGTGCCGGTGCGTCGTGGACCGCGGTGATAACGTAATCCAAGCCAACCCAGCGCCGCGATGTTGCCGGTGCCGACAATGACCAGACAAACCCACCAGATTGCCACCGGGTTCGACCAGTCGACCCAAGCGAGGCTCATCGCTTTCTCCACAGGCGTTATCGTAAAATCACCAAAGCGTAATACGGCTCGACATACAAGGCGAGATTAAGCCCAACTGACGCGGGGCTGGCGACTGTCACAATTGTCACAATTGGAGGCGACGTTGCAGCGTCACTCGGGTCGATGACTTCGTGGTGTTAGACGATGAGGCTTGTTCATTTGCGTCCAGTTCCCACGTCCACAGGCGTAAGATCAATCTGCCGAAGCACCGTCCGCCTTATTTGCGGCGCACCTTGCTGCAAACCGAACAGACCATGCCGGTGCCCGGTGCTAGTGGTTCAATTCAAACATTCGCATCCCATCTTGGGAGGCAACGTTGCGAATGCTAGAATTAAAGAACCACTAGCAAGTATAAGTGGCTAGTGGAGCTTTGGATTTGACATTCGCTTCACGTGCGAGCGGAACCCGGGTAGCGAATGCAATCCGCTCCACTAGTGGGACGCTGGTAATGCCGTTTGAAGAGGCCAATCGGAGATCGTGTGCCGCAT
>CAVULJ010000003.1:277500-488744 GCA_963742215.1 uncultured Alphaproteobacteria bacterium | reverse complement strand
TCTTCCGATTAGGGGCAACTCATGGCCTGCTTTAAGCTGTTTTGGCATCGTTTTAATGACGTGTGGCAAATATGTGCAGGTATTATGTATGGCAAGAATTTGACCATAGCCTAGGGTCATTGAAGAACCTTTTCATCACTGACATCTTGAAAACACAAACTTGAAAAAAAGACCCTGCGAGGCCCTTTCACAAACTTGGACGAAACATCAACTTTGCGTCGCTAAGATCACGCCTTGCCACTTTATAGCTGGGCGGCATTGGCTATCGCTCTTCTGAGTCCAGAGAAATATCTAGCGCGTTTAGAAAAATTGTTGGTCGGATCAAATACCGTCACGACGATTTCAAAGAGGAGCTCTTTATAGATCACGGGTCGCTGAAACTATTTTCTAACAACCAATTTGACTTCATTTTTGAACCTTTATTAGGCGAAGAGGTCAGGCAAGCTTTTGCACCATTAGAAAAACCGACGAGCCTGCCTGATCGAGACCATTGGGTGAGGTATGTCGACGACAAACAAGACAACGCTTCCGATTTCAGCTGGCCGCGGGAGGACTGCGCAACGTTTCGTCACCAATCGCAGCAGTCTACGGATAAGTGATGGATGATCGCAATGAATTACTTGGTGAATGAAACTCAATTTTTGTTATTGGGCAGCCGATGGAAGTAGCCTGTTTTGGAAATTGTTGATTATCCAAACAAGGGAGATATGCGATCGGTTCGCCCCTCAATCCCGCGCACTAGAAATATCTTTAAGAGGAAATCCACACGAAAAGGACTTTGAAAAAAGAAAAGAAAAGAACACGCAGGAGTTGCCGAACGGATATGGGACGAACTGTACGCGGGAACTAATTGCATACCTAAGGGCATGCAATTAGTTCCCGCGTACAGTTCGTCCCATATCCGTTCGGCGATTTCCTCGTGTTCTTTCTTTCTTTTTTCAAAGTCCTTTTCGTGTGGATTTCCTCTTAAAGATATTTCTAGTGCGCGGATAGAGGGGCGAACCGATCGCATATCTCCCTTGTTTGGATAATCAACAATTTCCAGAAAGCGCTCTTCCATCGGCTGCCCAATAACGATTCGTCCATTAGCCAAGTAATTCATTGCGATCATCCATCGTATATCCGTAGACTGCTGCGATTGGTGATCGAAACATTGCGCATATCCCGCCGCCAGCGTGCTGAAATCGGAAGCGTTGTCTTGTTTGTCGTCGACATACCTCGCCCAATGGTCTCGATCAGGCAGGCTCGTCAGTTTTTCTAATGGTGCAAAAGCTTGCCTGACCTCTTCGCCTAATAAAGGTTCAAAAATGAAGTCAAATTGGTTGTTAGAAAATAGTTTCAGCGACCCGTGATCTATAAAGAGCTCCTCTTTGAAATCGTCGTGACGGTATTTGATCCGACCAACAATTTTTCTAAACGCGGCTAGATATTTATCTCTGACTCAGAAGAGCGATAGCCAATGCCGCCCAGCTATAAAGTGGCAAGGCGTGATCTTTCCACGACGCAAAGTTGATGTTTCGTCCAAGTTTGTGAAAAGGTCCTCGCAGGGTCTTTTTTTCAAGTTTGTGTTTTGCAATCTCAGTGATGAAAAGGTTCTTCAATGACCCTAGGCTATGGTCAAATTCTTCCGAATCTTCGGCCATTGATGCCTCACATGTTCCGATCACACGTCACTTTAAAACGATGCCAAAACAGCTTAAAGCAGGCCATGAGTTGCCCCTAATCGGAAGAATCCCATGAACGCCCCCCTCAGCACCCACCCAACCCCGCCGTACAAACACTCGCCGCTATTTCCGCTCGGCAAGGACACCGCGCCGTACCGGAAAATCTCGTCCGACGGCCTGCGCGTCGAGAAGGTGATGGGCGAGGAGGTGCTGGTGGTGCCGCGCGAGGCGCTGCGCGCGCTGGCCGAAGCCGCGTTCACCGATATCGCGCATCTGTTGCGGCCGGCGCATCTGGCGTCGCTGAAATCGATCGTCGAGGACCCGGAAGCCTCCGACAACGACAAGTTCGTCGCCTTTGATTTTCTGAAGAACGCCAATATCGCGGCCGGCGGCGTGCTGCCGATGTGCCAGGACACCGGCACGGCGCTGATCATGGCCAAGAAGGGCCGGCTGGTCTGGACCGACGGTTCCGACGAAGGCGCGCTCGCCGAGGGCGCGCGCGACGCCTACCTCAAGCGCAACCTGCGCTATTCGCAGCTCGCGCCGATCTCGATGTTCGAGGAGAAGAACACCAAGAACAACATGCCGGCGCAGGTCGAGATTTTCGCCGAAGGCCATAATCCCGAGCATCCCGACTATGACGCGGCCTACAAGTTCCTGTTCATCGCCAAGGGCGGCGGCTCGGCCAACAAGGCGTTCCTGTTCCAGGCGACGCCGTCGATCCTCACCCGCGACCGCATGCTGGCGTTCCTGAAAGAGAAGGTGCTCACGCTCGGCACCGCGGCGTGCCCGCCGTACCATCTCGCCATCGTCATCGGCGGCACCTCGGCCGAGCTGACGATGAAGACGGTGAAGCTCGCTTCGACCAAATATTACGACACGCTGCCCGATCACGGCTCCGAAGACGGCCATGCGTTTCGCGACAAGGAGATGGAGCAGGAAATCCTGAAGATGACGCAGTCGCTCGGCGTCGGCGCGCAGTTCGGCGGCAAATATTTCTGCCACGACGTGCGCGTGATCCGGCTGCCGCGCCACGGCGCCTCGCTGCCGATCGGGCTTGGCGTGTCGTGCTCGGCGGATCGCCAGGCGGTCGGCAAGATCACCAAAGACGGCGTGTTCCTCGAAGAGCTCGAGCACAATCCGGCGAAATATCTGCCGGAGGTGGATACGACGCATCTCGGCGGCGAGGTGGTGCAGATCGACCTCAACAAGCCGATGAAGGAAATTCTGGCGCAGCTTGCGAAGTATCCGATCAAGACGCGGCTGTCGCTCTCCGGCCCGATGATCGTGGCGCGCGATCTGGCGCACGCGAAACTGCGCGAGCGGCTCGAAAGCGGGAAGGGCCTGCCGGATTATTTCAAAGATCATCCGGTGTATTACGCGGGACCGGCGAAGACGCCGGAAGGTTATGCGTCGGGCGCGTTCGGCCCGACCACCGCGGGACGCATGGACAGCTTCGTCGCCGATTTCCAGGCCGCCGGCGGCTCGATGGTGATGCTGGCGAAAGGCAACCGCTCGCCCGCGGTGCGCGAGGCCTGCAAGAAATTCGGCGGCTTCTATCTCGCCTCGATCGGCGGCGCCGCGGCCAACCTCGCCGAGCACTGCATCAAGAAAGTCGAGACCGTGGAATATCCCGAGCTCGGCATGGAAGCGATCTGGCGCATCGAAGTGGTCGATTTCCCGGCCTTCATCGTGGTCGACGACAAGGGCAACGACTTCTTCAAGGAACTGAATTTGGGGTGAGGCAATCGCTTCTCCCCGGTGCGCCAAAAACTATCTCGTCATGCCCGGCCTTGTGCCGGGCATCCACGTCTTTACTGTCGCGAAGGCAAGGCGTGGATGGCCGGGACAAGCCCGGCCATGACGGCTTTAAAATTGTGACTCTCCCGCTCACGAGGAGAGGAAGGGGAAGTTGCGTGAAAGGCATATCATTACTGCTCGCGGGCCTTATTGCTGTCGTCGCGGCGAACCATGCGTCCGCAGAGACGACACTGATCACCCTCGGCACCCGCGGCGGGCCGCTGCCTTCCAAGGATCGCGCGCAAACGTCCAATCTGCTGGTGGTCAACGGGACGCTGTATCTGATCGACGCCGGCGACGGCGTGACGCGCCGCATCGTTCAGGCCGGCTACGATTTTCGCAAGGCCGGCAAGATTTTCATCACCCATGCGCATAGCGACCATACCAACGGCCTGGCGACACTCCTGAACTCGGAGTGGGAATATCAGCGCGCCGAGCCGATCGACATCTACGGCAGCGGCGTGGAGGCGCTGGTCAAAGGCGCGATCGATTATCTGACGCCGAACGCGGAGATCCGCCTTAACGAAGGCAAGGCGCGGCCGATGGCCGACACGTTTCACGCGCCACGATGTGTTGCCGGGCGTGATTTATCAGGATGCCAACGTGAAGGTAACCGCGGTCGAGAACACGCACTTCAATTTCAAGCCCGGCATGCCGGCCTACGGCAAGTACAGATCCTATTCGTATCGGTTCGAGACGCCGGACAAGGTGGTGTTCTTCACCGGCGATACCGGGCCATCCGACGCCGTGGTCGAACTGGCGAAGGGCGCCGACATTTACGTCACCGAAACGAGCGCGGCGGACGATGTGATCGAGCTTTATAAAAAGACCGGCGCCTGGCAATTGAAAACGCCAGCCGAGCAGGAAGGATTTCTCCGCCACATGCACGAGGAGCACGTCACGCCGGAAGACATCGGCAAGATGGCGGCGAAGGCCGGCGTCAAAGCCATCGTCATGAGTCATCTCGGCGCGACAATCAATCCGAACGACGACTATCAGCGCTATGTCGACGAGGCGAAGAAATACTATTCGGGGCCGATCACCATCGCGAAGGATCTGATGAAGTTTTGATTTGTTCAGCGCGTTCCCTCCCCCGCTTGTGGGGGAGAGGTTGAGGGAGGGGGGTCGAGGAGGCGTCGAGTTGAATGGCTTTGACGCAACGTGACAACCTCACTACCCCCACGCCCAACCCCTCCCAACGACAAGAAGCGGGCAGCAACCGGGAAACACGTGGCCTCTCGTCTGGCGCGACATGGATCAGAAGGCGCTCGACGACGCCTACGATCAGGATGTCTATGCGCCGAACCGGCCGCTGATCGTGATGCGCCGGATCGCGGCGGCGGAACGGGCGCGCGCGGTTCTCGGTGCGCCGGAGCGCATCGCTTACGGGCCGAGCGAATACGAACAGCTCGATATCTTTCGCAGCAGCGTACCGAACGCGCCGATCAATGTGTTCGTTCATGGCGGCGCGTGGCGGCGCAACAAGGGGCCGGATTATCACGCGCTCGCCGAGCCGCTGGTACGCGCCGGCGCGCATTCGGTGATCCTCGACTTCATCAATGTCGAACAGGCCAATGGCGACCTGATGCCGATGTACGAACAGGTGCGCCGGGCGCTGGCCTGGACCTGGCGCAACGCGGACAAATTCGGCGGCGACCGCAACCGGCTTTACATCTCGGCGCACTCGTCCGGCTCGCATCTCGCCGCCTGCGTGCTGACTGACGGCTGGCGCGAGGAAAGCCTGCCGGAAGATTTCTGCAAAGGCGCGTTGCTGCTGTCCGGCATGTACGATCTCGAGCCGGTGCCGCTGTCGAAGCGCTCATCTTACGTGAAGTTCACCGATGCGATGGTGGAGAAACTATCGTCGCAGCGGCATCTTTCCGGCCTGCACACGCCGCTCATCCTCGCTTACGGGACGTGCGAGACGCCGGAATTCCAGCGCCAGACCAAAGATTTCTTCGCCGCGGTGCGCGCACTCGGCAAACCGGCCGAGCTGATCGTCGGCGAGGCCTACAACCATTTCGAATTGCTGGAGACGATTGCCAATCCGTACGGCCTGATCGGCCGGGTGATGCTGCAACAGATGGGGCTGGTTTGATCACCTTCCCCGCTGTCGCGGGGGGCGGATAAAAGCGTGATTCGGCCTTTCGCCTGTGATGCAGGTGTTCGTGCTAGGTAGTGAGTAAAGCGCCCGACAGCGGCGCAATGCGGGGAGAAATGGCTATGTCGGGAAATCTGTCGCGCCGCGATGTGTTCGCCGGCGCAGCCGCGTTGGTGTCCGCAGGTTTAGGTGCTTCGCTGTCGAGTTCGGCTTTTGCCGAAACGGCAAAGCTGCGGACACGGGCTATTTTGCTCGGCACTGCCGGCGGCCCATTGCCGAAGCCGAGCCGTTACCAGACATCGCAGGTCGTCATCATCGACGATCATCCGTACCTGATCGATTGCGGCGACGGTGTCGGCTATCGGCTGGTGCAGGCGGGGATAAAGCTTCGTGATCTTCGATACATCTTCATCACGCATCTGCATTCGGATCATATCGGCGGCTATTTCCCGCTGCTCGAGGAAGCCTGGCTGTCGGGGATGAATGGACCGCTCGACGTTTATGCGCCGCCGCCGATGCAGGATATGACCAAGTCGTGGTTCGACACTATCCGCTATGAAATGAATATCCGCATCCAGGACGGTTTCGCACCGTTCGAGGATCATGTTCATGTTCACGAAATCCGCGAGCCCGGCACGGTGTTCCAGGACGAGCGGGTGAAAATCACGTCAGCGATCGTGCATCATCCACCGATCGCACCGTGCTTCGCATTTCGTTTCGACGGCCCCGATCGCTCCATCGTGTTTTCGGGCGACACCAGCAGGTCTGATGCGTTGATCGCACTGGCTAAAGATGCCGACGTGCTGGTCCATGAAGTCGAGGACATGAACGCGGTCGAGAAATTCATTCGTTCGATGCCGGGACGCGACGTCGAGGCCGGCCTCAAGCACCACTATGAGACCCATACTTCGTCGCAAGACGTCGGCAAGATCGCAACGGCTGCGAATGTGAAGAAACTCGTGCTTTCGCACCTGAGCCCGACAGCAGATGACCCGGCACTGCCGGATATTTTGCTGGCTGCGGCACGCAAGGATTTTTCCGGCGAAATCGTCGTCGGCAAGGATCTGATGGAGATTTAGAGCGGCAGGGAACGAAATCAGCCGGCCTTGCGGCGCTTGCGACTGTGCGTATGTGAATGACTTTGACTATGTGAATGACTCTTTGCGCCGGCGCCGTGCGAGTGTGTGCCGTCCGCCGGCAGATAGACAACGTGCCCGTGCCGTACGCCGCGTTCGGCGATGATGTGGTCGGCAAATTGCTGCACGTCGGCGCCGCGGCCCTTGAGCACCGTGACTTCCATGCAGCTTTCGTGATCGAGATGCACATGGAGCGTCGAATGCGCGAGATCGTGACGGTCGTGAAAATCGCGGGTCAGGCGTTTCGGCAATTCCCGCGCCTCGTGGTCGTAAAGATAGACCAGCGCCGCGACGCAGGCGCGCTCGCCGCCGATCTCGGTCGCCGCCTGCTGCAGGCCGGCGCGGGCCAGATCGCGGATCGCCTCGGAGCGATTGGCATAGCCGCGCGCCTTCATGAAGCGGTTGAGTTCGGCGTCGAGCTCGTCGTCAATGGTGATGGTCACGCGCTGCATCGGTCGCTCCTGAATATCGTCGCAATCTACCATGCATGGACAAGGGAGATAGCGGCCGATAGCCTTTGCCGCAGGCCTAAGAAGAGTGCGAAAAAGCGGGGGACATTGGCTATGCGGATCGTGGGACTATTCGCACTGACGTGGGTTATTCTGGCTCCGCCTTCCGCCGCTTCCGCCCAGCAACCGAACATGCCGCCTTCGCCGCTTCCGCCCGTACAAATCAAAGCCGGCATTTCCGACCCGGTAAACACCGCGCTCGCCTGGTATATGGCGCGTGCCGCCGGTCTCTATACCGCGCAGGGGTTGAACGTCGACATCATCAATATGAACGGCGGCAGCAAAGGCGCCGCGGAATTGCAGGCCGGCCGCATCGACGTGATGCATGTCGGGTTGTCGTCGGTGGTCCGTGTCAATCAGTCCGGCGGCGATTTGCGCGCCATTGCCTCGCTGTCGAACGTGATCCGCTTCACGTTCTTTTCCGCGCCGGGCGTGAAAACCGCCGCCGACCTGAAAGGCGGCGTGGTCGGTGTCAGTACGTTCGGTTCGGAGACCGATTCGACAGTGACGCTCGCGCTGCAAAAGCTCGGCCTTACCCGTGGCGACGTGGTCGTCAAGGAATATGGCGGCGGCATGAAGCGGCTCGCCGCGGTGAAGTCGGGAGAGATCAAGGCGACGGCGGTCAACGAGCCGCTAGCGTCGCTGGCGCGCGAACAGGGCGTCAATGTCCTGGTCGACCTCGTGCCGGATCAAATCCCGTGGCTGTTCACCGGCATCGTCGTCCGCCACGACGATATCTCGGCGCGGCGCGATCTGCTGACTCGTTTTCTCAAAGCCAGCATCGAGGGCAATTACATCGCGCTCACCGATGAGAAACGGGCCAAGGAGGTGTTGGCAAAGGAGCTGAACATCACCAGCGCGAAAACGCTCGACATCACTTACAGCGACTTCAAACAGCAGTCGCCGGCGAACCTCGTACCGACAACGGCCGCGGCGCAAAACATTCTCAAGCTGTTTCCCGACGCGAGCCAGAAGGTCGGCGATTATGTCGATATGAGCCTGCTCGATGCCTTGAAGAACGAGGGCTTCTTCACGGCCATGGAGCAGAAGTATAAAACGCAGTGACCACGAAAAGGACTATGCAATGAGTACCGCTACAGCGGCCGCACGGATTAAAGGTCCGATCGTCTGGCTCAATATGGACCAGCAGGAGCTCGACGACGCTTACGACCAGATCGTCTACGCGCCGAACCGCGAACTTGTCGCGAAGCGCCGGATCGCCAATGGCGTCGCGGCGCTGGCCCGGGTCGGCAAGCCGATGCGTTTTGCCTATGGACCGACCGAGATCGAAGGCCTCGACGTTTATCGCACCAAGGCGGCGAATGCGCCGATCGGTATCTTCGTGCACGGCGGCGCGTGGCGAAACGGCCAGGCCTCCGAGTTCACGTCGGTCGCCGAGCCGTTTGTGCATGCCGGCGCGAATTATGTCGTGCTGGATTTCACCAATGTCGATCAGGCCGGCGGCAGCCTGTTCCCGATGGTCGAGCAGGTGCGCCGCGCGGTGGGTTGGGTTTATCGCAACGCCGACAAGTTCGGCGGCGACCGCAACCGGATCCATCTGATGTCGCACTCATCGGGTTCGCATCTTGCCGGCTGCACGATCACGCACGACTGGACCAAGGACGGCCTGCCGATGGACATTATCAAGGGCGCGGCGCTCTCGAGCGGCATGTACGATCTCAAGCCGGTGCGGCTGTCGAAGCGGTCGAAATACGTCGCCTTCACCGACGAGATGGAACAGCAGCTCAGCGCCATGCGCCATCTCGACAAGCTGCATGCGCCGCTCATTCTCAGCTACGGCACCTGCGAGACGCCTGAGTTCCAGCGCCAGTCACGCGACTTTGCCGCCGCGGTCAAAGCCGCCGGCAAGCCGGTCGAGCTTCTGGTCGGTGAAGGCTACAACCACTTCGAAATGCTGGAGACGCTCGCCAATCCGTATGGCCTGCTCGGCCACGCGGTGATGGCGCAGATGGGACTGATGAAAAACTAAGTAGTTTCAGGCTGCGGCCGGCCGCCGTGTTTCGGTGTCGGCCGTTTGCCGCACCGAGGTGCGAATAAGTTCCGCGCCGCAGCGCCTGCAGGCGTAAACGGTGTCTTCGACGTCAGCGGAGATTGGGCGACGGCCTTGATAAACCATGCGGCCCGCGCAGACCGGGCAGGGCATCATCAGCGAGGGCAGACTGGACGACTGCGAGGCCGCGTGATGACGCATGGCTTTAGCATGACCCATTTATGAATTACCTGCCTGTTTTGAACTGGAGTTAAGAAAATTTGTGCATCGCACACAGCCGCGCTGCGTCGCGGTAAGTTGTGCTGCGATAACCCTTTCACCCGACTTGTGAATTGGCCTTAACCGAAGTCAGGGGACAATGCATAAAATGCCCCGGCGTTCCGGTCACCCAGCCATGCCGGAGGCGAATTCCCCAGTCGACAGACAGGAAATACCGAGCGCGGCGAAGCTTTTTCGGGTCGCGGCGACGGAATCGTTCATGTCGATGCCGCGGCAGGCGTCCTCGATGACAAAGACCGCGAAGCCATCGCGGCGCGCGTCTTCGGCCGAGTAGCGCACGCAGAAATCGAACGCCAAGCCGGCAAGGAACACCCGCGACAGCCCGCGCTCGCGCAAATATCCGACCAAGCCCGTCGGCGTTTTGCGGTCGTTCTCATAGAACGTCGAGTAGGAGTTGATCGCGCGATCTGTGCCTTTGCGCACGATGAGCTCGGCATGAGGAATGTCGAGCGCTCCGTGCAACGCGGCACCCGGTGTCATTTGCACGCAATGGTCAGGCCACAGCACCTGCGGACCGTAGCTCGCGGTGATCGTTTCGAACGGTTGCTTGCCGGGATGCGAGGAGGCAAACGACGAATGGCCGCTCGGATGCCAATCCTGTGTCAGCACGACGTGGCGGAATTTTGCGGCCAGCCGGTTGACGATCGGCACCACGTCGTCACCGCGCGGCACGGCGAGCGCGCCGCCGGGGCAAAAGTCGTTCTGTACATCGACGACGATGAGGACGCTGTCATCGCCAAACATCGCGGGCAAATCGTCAGCCATGATTTCCGCTTAATGACTCTTGCTCTCGCTCAACGACTTTCGCGACGGCCTTTCAACTCATGCGGCGGTCGACCTCTGCGGCGAGTGTCTTCAGCTCTGCCGCGACCTCGACATGATAGGTCGTGCCGGTGTCGAGGCGCTGCAAGGGCTCCGGCAAACACTCAAGGCTGCGCTTCACGCGTTGCCGTGCTTGCTCGATTGGGGGTGAAGCTTCCAGGCGCCGGCCGTCCTTCATGACGGGTTGCAGCAGTGGCTCGCCGTCACCGCGATTGTTTTCAAGGCCGAGCAGATCGCCCGTCATCCGGCCGTCAGCATCGTAGCGCCGCCATACCTGCTTGCGGCCGGGCCAGGTCGCTTTCTTGTCCGACTTCTTGCGCCGCGGCAGGCCGGCATATTCCTGCATCTTGTAGACGAAATCGATATTCGGCACGTCGGCCGATGTGGTCAGGCTGGTGCCGATGCCGATGCCGTCGATTGGCGCATTGGCCTTGGCAAAAGTGACGAGCGAGTCTTCATCGAGCCCCCCGCTTGCGAAGATCGTTACGTCACGCAGGCCGCCCTGATCGAGAATGCTGCGTACGCTTTTGGATAATGCGATCAGGTCGCCGCTATCGAGCCGCACGGCGCGAACGATGATGCCATCGGTCTTGAGCTTCGGCGCGAGCGCAACGACTTTTCGCGCCGCCGCCTCGGTGTCGTAGGTGTCGAGCAGGAATACGAGATTGTTCGGGCGCGCCCGTGCATAGGTCTCGAATGCTAGGCTTTCGTCGTCGAACGCTTCGATGAACGAATGGGCCATGGTGCCGTAGAGCGGGATATCGAACATTTCGCCGGCCAGCACGGTCGCGGTTCCGGCAAAACCTGCAAGATAACTTGCGCGCGCCGCCATCAGTCCGGCTTCGGCGCCGTGCGCGCGGCGCAGCCCGAAATCCACCAGCACCTTGCCCGGTGCCGCCAGCATGCAGCGTGCGGCCTTGGCCGCGACCAGCGACTGGAAGTGCAGAATGTTGATGAGGCGGGTTTCGACAAGCTGCGCTTGCGGCAGCGGCGCGGTGACGCGCAAGACCGGTTCGTTGGCAAAGAAGATCGTGCCTTCCAGCATGGCGTGAACGTCGCCGGTGAAGCGCAGGCTGGAAAAATAATCAATGGCATTTGGCCTGAAGCGGCCTGTGCTTCTCAGCCACGCGATATCGTCTGCGGAGAAGCGCAAATTTTCCAGGTAATCCAGGGCCTGCTGCAATCCCGCCGCGACCAGAAATCCGCGGCGCGGCGGCAAGGTGCGGCAGAACAGTTCGAACACGGCTGTGCCGGTATCGCCATGATCCAGATAGGCCTGGATCATATTGAGCTGGTAGAGGTCGGTGAGGAGTGCGCTTGTTTCGGCAGACATATGTCGTCATGCCCAGCTTTATGCCGGGCATCCACGTCTTTAGGGTGCGCAAAGATATAAAGACGTGGATGGCCGGGCAAAAGGGCGTTCACGCCCGTTTTCGACGGTATGCCCGGCCATGATGTGATTGCGAAGCCCTTAATCCGCGAGCGGATTCGGCCTCATCTGGAAATGCACCGCCATCGGCGTCATGCCTTTGCCGCCTTCCTGTTGCCACGGAACGCGATCGCCGCTTGACGCCCACAACCCGCGGCCTTTCCAGCCGGCTTTTGGATCGTCGATGCGGCCATCGAGACCTTTCGCATAGAAACCGGTCGGATACGGCACTTTCATCGTGACCATCTTGCCGTCGACGAAAGCGATCAGGCCGTCGTTGAGATTGCCGGTCGAGACCGGCACGTCGTTGCCCAGGCCGAGCGTGTTGTGCTGGTCCACCCAGGTGTAGTAGCTCAACTCGGCCGAGTTATCGCCGATGCCGGCAAAGCCCGGCCCCGGATATTTGTAGAACGACCAGCCTTCCGGACAATGATTGCCGGTTGCTGTCGGGCCGTTGAGCGGCCCTTTGCATTTGCGCCGATCGAAGCTGCCGAGATGGCCGCTGGCGAGCGACACCCAGACAACGCCTTTGGAGTTGATGTCGCCGCCGCGCGGGCCGAAGCCGGGCAGCGGTACATTGTAGATTTCCGAAAGCGCCGTCTCAGGCGGATTGGAGCCAGGATCGAGCCGCACCACCGCGCCCGGGTTGTTGCGGATCGTGCCCCACACCGTGCCGTCAACCGGGCTCGGCATCACGGCGTAAAATACCTGGCCGATCCGCATGTCCTTGCCGGGCTCAACCGGTTTGCCCGGCTCGGTGTATTCGCCACGCTTGCCGTCGCCGCTGGTGTCGACGATCAGCGCGGTCCAGCCTTGCGAAGCTTTTGCGTCGCCGGTCTCTTCGAACTTCTTGACGTTGAGCCAGCCCACGACACCGCCACCGCCACCGCTCGACGTCCACAGCGTGTTGTTCTTGTCGAAACCGAATTGCAGATGATGGGTGGTGAAGCAGGTGTCGACAAAGGTGTATTTCATCGTCTTCGGATCGAGCATCCCGATCTGGCGCTGGCTCTCGGAAAGCGGCGACAGCTTGGCCGAGATCAGATCCGAATTCTTGCCGCACCAATCCGGGTCCTTAACGCCGCGCACGGCAGCGGCGAGCCAAACCCGGCCTTTCTCATCCATCATCGAATTGTGATTGTTGATGTGGGTGTCCCAGATCTGCTCAGTGCCCCAATAAGCCGACGGCGCCAGCGGCTTGAGCATCGCGGCGTGGCCAGGCCCAAGCGAATACGGCATGTCCTTGTCGCGCACCGGCACATGGTAGAGCATCGCCGTGTTCTTCACTGGATCGAGAATCGGGATGTTGTCCGTCGAGTATTCCGGCGAGCCGAACAACTGGCCGTAGCCGTTGACCGTCGGGTTGCGCTTGTCGGTCGAGATTTCGTCGTGGAGATAATGCTTCTCGTCCGCCCAGTCCCACGTAGTGACCACAATGTTGCGCTCGGCGCCTTGCGGTCGCGTCGGCTTGTTCGCCGGCAATTCGCCTTCGGCGATGCGGTCGGTCCACTCAGCGAAGTATTTGATCGGTGTCGAAGCGAAGTCGCCGGCGATGATGTTGACCATCAGTGGCCCGGCCTGTCCGGACTGTACGCGGCGGGCCCAGGCTTCTTCGGAGTTCTTGAATTCACCGAGGCCTTTCGGGATCGTTCGCGTGGCAAGGCCGCCGATCTGGTGACAACCGATGCAGCCATTATTCTTCATGGCGTTGAGCCAGTCGGTCTGCTTGGCTTTTTCCGGGATATCGCTCTTGCCGCCGAACTGATCGGCATCCGGGATTTTCAGCATCGAGTACCAGTAGATCGCCGGATAATACTGCGCGGCCGCTGCGTCGTTCGGTGCAATGACTGCGGTCAGATTGAGTTCCTTGCCGGGATCGCCATCGGCTTTCGCAGAGTTGACGAGCCCATAGCCGCGCACCCACACTTTATAATGACCGGCTGGCAGATCTGGCACGAGGTAGCGGCCTTGCTCGTCGGTCACGACCATTCGGGCAAAGCGAGTCGGGGTGTCATGGGTTTCGGCAATGACCCAGACGCCGGCTTCGGCGCCATGCGGGCTGGTGACGACGCCGCCGATTTCGTTCTTTTTGACCGCAGCGGCCGACTGCGACCAAGCCTGCGTGACGGCCAGGCATCCGGCGATGCAAATCGCCGCCGCGCTCAGATAAAAGCTGCGTTTTAGGGTCATTTTCCGCTCCCTGATGTTTTTAGCACTACGTGGATACCTCACGGCTTAGGCCAAGGGCCGGATATCGTGCGGAAGTCCCGCCAGTTTTGTTTCTGAAAGTCTGCCCAACTCATCGGGCCGATGCAACGGGGCGACAAGAATTAGGTATTTGTAAAGGATATTGTTGCGCCCGCAGCCAGGATAGAGCATTCTGGTTGAAGTTCGACAGTCACTGGGGACGATCGAACTATTCTGCAGTGTGACTGAAGGTACGCCGGCTCGGGGAGGGCTTTAACCTATCGCTCGGCGAGGGGCGGGTAATGGCTTACGTGTCACGGGTAGAGGGCGGTTACGGAACAGGTGCGTCCGTAATCCATAATGATTCCGCGCACCATTCAGTATTGGTCCCAGACGCCGAGTTGCTTGTCAGTGGCGCGTATCACCGCGCCGGCCCCGATCTGGTCCTGACAAGTCCCGACGGCCGCCATTTTATTGTTCCAGGATATTTCTCTAGCGAGCATCCGCCGGCACTGATTGCGCCGAATGGCATGACATTGTCCGGCGACATGGTCGGGCTGCTGGCTGGCTCGCCGACACCCGGAGAATACGCGCAAGCGCAGCCGGGCATGCCTGCCGACGGCATCGGCAAAATCGAAAAAGTTGTGGGCGACGTTACCGCCGTCCGCAATGGCGTCGCGGTAACGCTTCATGTCGGCGATGCGGTTTTCAAAAGCGATATCATTCAGACCGGCGCCGGGTCCTCTGTCGGAATTTCTTTTCCGGACGGCACCGCGCTCAATCTCGTCGCCAACACGCGGATGGGGCTCAACGACTACAACTATCAATCCGAGCAGCAATTCGAACGATGCGCTGTTCACGCTGGTCGAAGGCACCTTCGCGTTCGTGGCCGGCAAGGTCGCGCATACCGGCGACATGAAGATCGGTACGCCGGTCGCGACCATGGGTATTCGCGGCACTACCGGCGTGGTCGAGGAAGAAGTCGCCACCGTCAACGCTACGCAGAATGGCGTGACCTACAGTTTCTCGGTGGTCGCGGACTTCGGCACCGGCGTGGCCGGCTTGTTCGATCTGATCGATGCCAATGGCAATGTGATCGCGACGGTGTCGCAGACCGGCTACGTCACCTATCTGACGCCGCAGGGTGTGAACCAGCCGCCGCTGGTATCGGTCGCGCCGATCACCAATTCGCAGTTCGCGATCGAGCAGGACATTCTGCAGCAACTGTTCCAGGCGCTGACTCCAGTCCAGCAGCAACAACAGCAGCAGCAGACCACTCCGGGCAATTCGACGCCGCCGCCGCCGAATCCAATTCCGATTCTGCTGCAAAACGGCAATCAGAACTACAACGTGCCCGGTCCGAGCGGCTCCCCCACGACCACGCCCCCGCCGCCGACCACCATTACTGTTGTGGTCAATCCTCGCCCCCGCCTCCGACCACGCCCGCGACGGCGATGGTGTCTTGGACCGGCGGCAGCTCGGGCAATTGGGACAGCCCCGGCAATTGGAGCGACGACATTGTGCCGACGTCGTTCAGCGCCGTCGAGATTCTCAATCCCGATACGGTGACCGTCAACGACATTCAGTCCGTTAACGGATTGGATCTCGTCGCGGGCGCGACTCTGGACCTTGTCAGCGGGGGCTTTCTGACGGTCCTGAACAGCGTCACCGGCCTCGGCACGGTCGAACTGGACGGGACCGGCGGCGATCCGACGCTGGCGATCAACGGCACGGTGTTCCTGCTCGGTCCCGACCCGACAGTGGCCGCCGGCGGCGAGATCCTGCTCAACGGGCCGATCGCCAACAACCTGATCATGGGCGTCGCCGGCACCGACGCGAAACTGGTCAACGCTCAGGATACGATTATCGGCAGCGGCGAGATCGGGCAGGGCGACGGCAATCTCACGCTCGTCAACGGCGTCGACGGCACAATCGACGCCAACGTTGCCGGCCAGCAACTGGTTATCGACACCGGCAATGCCGTCACCAATGGCGGCGCGCTGGAAGCCACCAATGGGGGCATTCTCGTCATCGACGACGCCGTCACCAATACCGGAACGATGGTAGCGACCAATGGCGGAACGCTTGATGTCCACAGCAGCGTCGGCGGGACCGGATCCGCGCTGACCGGCGACGGCGGCATTTTGGAATTCCGCGCCAGCGTTGCCGCGACGCAGACGATCATGTTCGCCGACGCGACCGGCAAGCTCGCGCTCGCAGACCCCGCCGATTTCCACGCCAGCGTCACGGGATTGGTGGCCGGCGACACCATCGATCTGACGAATATCGCGCCGAATTCGATCGAGTCGGCGACGATTGTCGGTTCGGCGCTTGTCGTCGACGTGAGCGGCGAGGCATCGCCGTTGTCTTTCAACATCGCCGGCGCGATCACCGATCATTACTTCAACGTGCAATCTGACGGCGCCGGCGGCAGCAACCTGGTGTTGACGCTGAACGGTCCGCTGTTGATCGCGGGGGCGGCGGCGCAGACGCTTGTGCAAGCCAATGCGGCGGCGATCTCCGGTGTCAGCCTGTCAGAGACCGGCACCACCAGCGGCGAGACGTTTACGGCTACGCTGACCGACACGTATGGCGACCTGTCGGCGAACTCAAACGGACCTGGTGGCGGTGGCACGATCACCGGTTCCGGGACGACGAGCCTGACCATCACCGGCTCGCTCGCCCAGATGAACGCTGATCTGGCGACGCTCAGCGACATAGGCAACACGGCTGCGCACGACGCCATCACGCTTACCGCAAGTGACGGTTTCGGCAATACCGCCGCGCAAGCCATCGGTGTGACGGTCAGTGCCTTGGCGCCGGTGATTGCCGTGCCGGGGGCGCAGACGCTTGTGCAAGGCAATGCAGCGATCTCTGGCGTCAGCTTATCGGAGACCGGCGCCTTCTCCGGCGAGAACTTCACGGTGACGCTGACCGACACGTATGGCGACCTGTCGGCGAGCGGCAGCGGGGTGTCGGGTTCCGGGACGACGAGCCTGACCGTCACCGGCACGCTCGCCCAGGTGAACGCCGATCTCGCCACGCTCAGCGACACCGACAACACGGCTGCGGACGACGCCATCACGCTTACCGCAAGCGACAGTTTGGGCAATACCGCCGCGCAAGCCATCGGTATAACGGTCAATGCCTTGGCCCCCGTGATTGCCGTGCCGGGCGCAGACGCTCGCGCAAGGCAACGCGGCGGCGATCTCCGGCGTCAGCTTGTCGGAGACCGGCAACTTCTCCGGCGAGAACTTCACGGTGACGCTGACCGACACGTATGGCGACCTGTCGGCGAGCGGCAGCGGGGTGTCGGGTTCCGGGACGACCAGCCTGACCGTCACCGGTACGCTCGCCCAGGTGAACGCCGATCTGGCCACGCTCGGCGACACCGACAACACGGCTGCGCACGACGCCATCACGCTTACCGCAAGCGACAGTTTGGGCAATACCGCCGCGCAAGCCATCGGTGTGACGGTCACTGCCTTGGCCCCCGCGATTGCCGTGCCGGGGGCGCAGACGCTTGCGCAAGGCAATGCGGCGGCGATCTCCGGCGTCAGCCTGTCAGAGACCGGCAACTTCTCCGGCGATAACTTCACGGTGACACTGACCGACACGTATGGCGACCTGTCGGCGACGCGGTAGCGGTGGCTGTCGCGGTTCCGGGACGACCAGCCTGACCGTCACCGGCACGCTCGCCCAAGTGAACGCCGATCTGGCCACGCTCGGCGACACCGACAACGCGGCCACGCCCGACACCATCACGCTCGCCGCAAGCGACAGTTTGGGCAATACCGCCGCGCAAGCCATTGGCGTGACGGTGACCGATGACGATGCGTGGACCAACACGTCGGGGGGCGCATGGTCCGCGGCTTCGGACTGGAGCGGTGGCGTTCCAGCGTCTGAGTTGAACGCGCTGATCGATCTCAGCGGCGCCTATACGGTCACGATATCGGGTTCCGAAACGGCGAAGTCGCTGACGATTGGCGATAGCGCCGCGACGTTGAGCGGCTCCGGCACGCTCTCGATTGCGACGACAATCGACAACAGCGGCACGATCGACGCCGATGTTTGCGGCCTCACGCTCGTCATCGATACCACCGTCACCAATGGCGGCACGCTCGAAGCCACCAATGGCGGCCCTCAAGCCACAATGGCGGATTCTTGTCATTGACGATGACGTCACCAATGCCGGCACGCTGGAAGCGGCCAGCGCATCGACAGCTGCAGTTTGGCGGCAGCGCTATCAGCAATTCCGGCAATATCCAGGTCGACGGCACGCTCGCCGTCGATTCAACCACCGGCACGCTGACACTCAACGGCAACGGCACGGTGAAGCTCGCCGGCGGCACGATCTCCAGCCCGGCGATCGGCCAGACGCTGAAGAACAATGGCAACACGATCTCGGGCTTCGGCCAGATCGGCGACGGCACCACCAGCAATCTGACGCTCATCAACGCCGCCGGCACGATCATGGCGCTGGGCGGATTATTGAAGCTTGTGACCGGCAACGCCGTCACCAATGGCGGCACGCTGGAAGCAAACGGCGCGACGCTGGAACTGGCGACGAAAGTTCTCGACACCGGTGTGATCGAAGCCGTCAACGGCGGCACGCTCGATCTCAAGGGCGGCTCGTCCGGTCAGATGACCTGGAACAGTTCAACGGCCGGCGTTGCCGGCGTGAACGGCATCGTTCTGGCAGGCGCCACCGATACGATGCTGGTCGATGCATCCGGCGGCACACTGACGCTGAACGGGCTGAGCAGCGGCGCGGTATCGATCAACGGCGGCGAGATCAAGGGTAATGGCGTTACCAACGAGACGCTGGATAACGTCAATTCGACCATCTCCGGCTGGGGAACGATCGGTCTCGGCAGCGACAAGCTTGCGCTGATCAACGAAACTGGCGGCGTGATCGATGCCGATGTCAGCGGCGCCGGCAAGAGCATCAGCTTCGATACCGGCTCGCATGCGATCGTCAATGAAGGCCTGATCGAGGCCACCGATGGCGGCACGCTGGCCTTTACCGACGCGACGATCACCAACAGCGGCACTATCGAAATCGATAGCACGCTGGGCGCATCGAGCCTGATTATCCACGGCGGTTCGCTGACGCTTCAGGGCGGCAATGCGCAAACCGATACAGGTTTGGTCACTCTGGTAAACGGCTCGATTGTCAGTGACCTGAGCGCCGAGAGCCTGGTTAACGTCAATAATACCATTTCCGGTTCAGGCGCGATCGGCGATTCGTTCTTGACGCTCCAGAACGATCAGAATGGCGTGATCGACGCCAATGCCGGTACGCTCACCATCAATACCGGCTCGAACACCGTCACCAATCTCGGTGTGATGGAAGCCACCAATGGCGGCACGCTGGCCATCGACAGCCACCTGGCAATTCCAATACGGTGTCGGCGAGCGGCGGCACCGTTACTTTGACAACGTCACCGTCAAATTACCGTCGTCGTGTTTCCGGCCGTGGACGGTACCTCGGTACGGTCACACTGACAGCAGCACGATCAACAATGTCGGCGGCACGATTTCAGCGGTCGGTTCCGCGATCTGGTGCAGTCCGAGTTCGACCGTTAATGGCGGCTCGACCGCGGCAACGCGCAGTCAAATGTAGACGGCGCCATCGAGTTCTTCGGCACCAGCCGGCGCAGCATGGTCGCATCGTCAGTACGTGCCGGCCCACGCGTCATCGACCGAGTGGCACGACAGCGGCATCGCCGTCACCGCCGGCGAACAGATCACCATCACCGCGAGCGGCACTGTCAGCATCGGCACCGATATCGATGCCGGCGGCCAGAACGTCAGCAATGATGACGCCGGCCGGCGATCCGAATCTTGTCACCAGCGACGTCGCCAATACCCCGACAACTTCCTCGAAAACGGCCTGGTGCCGTGGTCCCTGATCGGGATCATCAGCGGCTCGACCCCGGCGGCGAACGCCGCCAACGCGTTCCAGGTCGGCAACGCCACGACATTTACCGCCTCGGCTTCGGGCGAGCTTTATCTCAGCATCAACGACAACGTCTTCACCGACAATTCGGGGAGCTGGAACGCCACGGTGTCGCTCAGCGCGCCCGACACGGTCACCAATTCCGGCTTCACCCAGGTTGAGCCCGGCGCCAATCTCGCGCTCGTCGGCGTCATCGACAATACCGGCACCTTCGACATAGACACCGGCATCAATCCGAACGCGTCGAACCTGGTTATTACCGGCGGTGTCGTGCTCGAGGGCTCCGGCAGCGTCACGCTCGATGGCTCAACTGACAGCATCGTCGGGGCCCTGGGCGGCGGGGGCATCCTCGAAAATACCGGCAACACCATTTCCGGCACGGGAAACATCGGGCTTGCCGGTAACGGGCTATTGAGCCTGGTCAATTACGGCACGGTCGAAGCCACCACCGGCAACCTTGTCATCGACACCGGCCAGACCGTCGTCAACAACGGCACGCTGGAAGCCAATGGCGCAACGCTCCTGGTCGATGATCCGGTGTCCGGTTCCAGTTCCGGCCAGGTGCTGATCACCAACGGCGGCACCGCCGACTTCGCCGCGGCGCTGGGCGAGAACGCCACGTTCAGCGGCGCCGGCACGCTGGCGCTGGCCGATCCAACCGCGTTCAACGGCCAGATGACCGGGCTCAACGTCGGCGACACGATCGATCTCACCAATGTTTCCGGCGTCACATCGGCGACGATCGAGGCCGCGCAGCTCGTGGTCGACGAAACCGGCGGCGGTACGCTGACGTTCAATATCGCGGGCAATCTGACCGGCAATCAGTTTGTAGCGAGTTCCGATGGCCACGGCGGGACCGATCTGACGCTTACGACTACCAATCTGGTCGTGAACGGCGGATTCGAAACCGGGAATTTGAATGGGTGGAGCGGTAACGGCGTTCAAACGTATTACGACCAGGTCGTGGCGTACAATGCACACAGCGGCTCATATTCGCTTGAACTTGGCGCAGTCAATGCAGAATACGACGTCGACCAGACGATCTCGACTGTCGTCGGGCAAACCTACCAGGTCCAGTTCTGGCTGGAAAACCCCGGCGGCACGCCGAGCAATTTCACCGCAAGCTTCGCCGGCGACACGCTGCTGAGCCTGTTCGAACACCGGCGCGCAGGCCTACACCGAATATACCTACGACGTCACGGCCACGAGCTCATCGAGCGAACTGCAGTTTGTCGCCGAGCAGAATCCCGCCTTCTGGTATCTCGACGATGTGTCGATTCAGCAGGTGAACGCGCCAGTGGATGACCCACCGATCACGCCCGGCGCGACGCTGACGGTTAATGGGGCGTCCAATGAAGTTTACGACTTCACCGGCGCCACCGGAACGCTCGTCCTCAATCAGCCGCAAAATTTCACCGGCCAGATCGAAGGCTTTACCGGCACGGCGCCGAACGCAGCCCATTCTGACGTCGTCGATCTTGCCGGCATCAATTACGACTCGGGGCATTTCTCGGACAGCTACAATGCCTCGACTGGCGTGCTGACAGTCAGCGACGGCACGGACTCCGCCAATCTGACTTTCGACAATTTCAACGCGACCTTTGAATTCGCGTCCGACGGCAATGGCGGCACCGATATCTTCGATCCGCCGGTCTCCGGCTCGTCGGGAAATTCCGCCCCGGCCACGGCCGGCCATGGCATGCATTTCGGCCACGACCAGATCAATCTGTCCGAAAACAATGGGACAGGCCAAAACTCACAGAATCCGTCGACGCCGTCCGGCGGCAATCAATCGGGTTCAGTGTCGATCGGTGGTGCGTCCAACGATCATTTCGTTTTCCAGCCGGCCCAATTTACCCAAGCCAGTCTCAACACCAACCAGCCGAGCGCGCCGTCGTCGGAGCACGCCGTCGATCATGCCAATACGCAGCTCGCCGCGCTCGTGGCCCATGAGGCGGTGTTCCAGCCGGCGTTCGATGCCGTTCATGACGATGCTGCCGCGGCCACCGCGCAATTCCATCAAATTGTCGCCAGCGCCGGGCACCTGCACTAGCAGTCTCGACCCATCCCGTCATTGCGAGAAGCGAAGCGACGAAGCAATCCAGAGCGGCTTGCACTGGGTGCTGGATTGCTTCGCTTGCGCTCGCAATGACGAGTCACATTTTATGGAAACGTTCTTGCCTCACGCCCCGTCGTTCGGGTCGTGATAAAGCTCGCCCACGATGCCGGTCACGCCGGGCGTTGCGGCTTGCAGATGATAACGGCCGTCGCGGTCGCGGCCGAGCTTGCCTGACTGGCGCAATTCGTCGAGCGCACACGCCACTTCGCGGCCGTCGCTCGAACCGAGCGACTCGACGATATCGGCGTAGAACATCGGCGATGAGCTCAGCGCCTGTTCGACGTTCTGGTAGCGCGCCGGGCCGTTGAACACCTTCGCGGCGCAGCGCATCAGCGGCACCTGGCCGTCGCGGCCGAACGGCTTGGTGCAATCGAAGCCGGATTTGGCGCCGGTTTTCCTTCCCTGCAGCGACGGGTCCATGGTCATGCCGAGGATGCCTTGCAGGATCACCATGTCCTGATCGGCCTGGAAGCGCGTGCCCATCGCCCAGTCGACCTGGCGGTCGTCGTGAATGTCGATGTCCTCGTCGAACACGTAGACGTGCTTGAGTCGCATGATGCCGCCGAACAGCGCGGCAATCGCCTGCTTGGCCTCGCCGTAGCTGCGCTGCTTGATCGAGACCCGCAGCGTATTGGCGCCGCCCGATACCGAACGCAGATAGCACGCGACTGGCTCGCGCACCGTGGCTTTGAGGATTTTCATCGCGTCGGCTTCGACGCGCATCGACGAGATATTCGCGCTGTCGGTCTGGTCGAGCACGAAGGCCGAGCCGTGCAGCAAGGTGTGATGTAGCACGTCGCTGCGCATCGTGATCGCGGTGCAGTGGAACACCGGATCCATGTGGATCGCGCCGTAATAGCCCATGTATTCGCCGTACGGGCCTTCCGGCTCGACATAGCCGCGCTCGTCGAGATAGCCCTCGAGCGTCATCTCGGCGTCGGCCGGAACGAGAATGTCGTTGGTGAGACTCTTGACCACCGGCGCCGGCTCGCCGCGGAAGCTCGCCACCAGTTGCAGCTCGTCACCGGGCTGCCGCGTGGTCGCGGCAAAGAAGTCGAGCGGATGCACGCCTACCGTGAACGTAATCGGCAGCCGCTGCTTTCGCGCCACACAGGCGGTGTAGATGCGCTTGAGATCGGATGGCGCGGTGACGTTGGTGCCGCATTCGGTGCGGTTGCGCAGACTGAGCCGGCGGCTGCCGACATTGCGGCGGCCGTTCGCCGGATCGATCGTGTAATCGATCGCGGCGCTGCAATAGCAGGAGCCGTCCATGGCGTGCTGCGGATGGAACGGCAGCCTGGTGAGATCGACGTCCTTGCCGGTGATCTTGATCTGGTGCACCGGTGCATCGCCGGAAGGCACCTCGACCAGCGGCTGCGGATTGGCGAGCCGCCGGAAATATTCGTCGTAGAGCTTGTCTTCGGTGGTTTCGAAGGCGACGGCGAGGCGTTTGCGGTTGCCCGCGGTCTTTGCGACCACCTCGATCTGTTCCGGGCCGGCCTTCTTGAACAGCACCGCCTTTTCGGTGTTTTCGATGATCGGGCTCAGGCCCGTCAATGGCACCGGTTTGTCATGGATTTCGACTTCGCCGATCTGGATCAGGCGATCGACGAAGTTGCGCAGGCGGTACTTGTCGAAATCGAGCTTCGCGGCGGTGCGGGTAGCGGCGGCTTGGGTCATTTGGGCGTTCTCTGGTTTTGCCGCAATGACACCAAGTGCCGGCGCTTTAGTCAATCAGCGCCGGCCCGCATGGCAGAGATGTGACGAGCTTGCTTTAGGCTTATTGGCCCCAGCCGAAGCGATAGTTCACGCCGGCGCGCACGAGGTTGTCGTGCATCGAGACGTTGTCGGTCGGCATGCCGTTGCAGTTGGCGCCGCAATTGAAGTTGCCGAGGTCGACGTGGAGATATTCGGCCTTGGCAGTCCAGTTGCCCGGAAGCGCGAATTCGACGCCACCGCCGACCGTCCAGCCGGCATTGGTGTCGCTCGCGCCGGGAAAGCCGGGCGTGGAAGCGCGGATATCGCCGACCGCGAGGCCGCCCGTCACGTAGGGCATCACGCCGCCGAACGCGTAACCAGCGCGGCCGCGCACGGTGGAAAGCCAGGTGTCGCTGGTGCTGCAACCCGCCGGGCAGTTCACCGAAGAATTGGTGCCATTCAGGTGCGCCCAGTCCATATCGCCTTCGAGGCCGAGCACGAAGTTGTTCTGGAACTGATAGTTGTAGCCCGCGGTGCCGCCGACCAGGCCGCCGGAAGTTCCGATGCGATCGGTGCTGGTGTCCCAATAGGAACGGCCCCAGCCGCCGCCGCCGTTAACACCGAGATAGAAGCCGCTCCAGTTATAGGCAGGCGCCATCTGCCGCGGCGGCGCCTTGTAGAGCGGCGCGACCGAAAGATCGGCCGCGCTGGCGCTCTGCGCCATGGCCAGTTGAACGACGGCCGTCACAAGAAACGTTACGCATCCGGCTACAAGTCTTTTCATTATTGGGTTCCAGCCTCTCGAGCGTCGCCATCGGCGATCATTGCGCAAGATAGTTACTCCGGGCTTACTGATGCCCGATCGTCGACCCCGCGCTGCACTCTATTGGCGAGCAAGGCAAAATTGGGCCGCCGGCTGGGCTTCAACATGGCTGAGCGCGTCCGGTTCCATTGCTACGGCGAGTTCCATGGTCGGCTGTCGCAGAAATTTACGATTGTGGCGTCACGCCGCCGGACGGCCGATGAGCTTTAGGCCCATCTTGATCTTGTCGCCGATGTTCTTCTGCGACAGGCAGGTGAACAGGCAGAGCGTTTCGCAGGCGACGGTTTCCTTGCGCCGCTCCGTACCTTCTTTGCCGTACCAGATCTCGCGCGCGGTCTGGGTGCGCACATTACCGATCGGAGGAAAGTTCCAGCACATCTCGACGCGGCCGTCGGAACGGATGAAGTAGTTACGCATCCCGATTCGGCACGGCATCGCTTCGCGGGGTGCCTTTTCGCGGCGGAAATGATTCGGCCACAGATCCAGCAGCAGTTCCGTATTGAGGATCGGTCCGCCGGCGCGCTTCATCTCCAGCAGGCGATCCCTGACCTTGATCAGATCGTCGAGGTCCTCGGGACCAATCCAGAATTCGTCCTTGGCCTCGTCGGTAACCTGCTCGACCGGCTGAAAGTTGATCGCGGTCGCGCCGATGGTGCGCACCCAATCGACCATCTCGGGCAGCTTGCGAAAGTTCAGCTTGTGGACCACGGCCTTGATGATGATCGGAAAGTCGGCGCCGTGCTTCGCTTTGGCCCGGTTCAACGCCCGGATGCCGGCGACAATATTGTCGAGCGAGCCTTCGACGCCGCGCGAATAATTGTGAATGTCGGCGTCGCGCGAGTCGATCGAGATATTGATGTTGAACGGCTTGGCAGCAACGGTCCAGTCCACGACCTTCTCGTTGCCGAAGGCGCCGCCATTGGTCGTGACGCCCCATTTCAATCCGTGCTCGCCGCAGAAGGTGAGCAGATCGATGAAGCCTTTTTTGATGTAAGGCTCGCCGCCCGAGAATTCGATGTGATAGTGGCCGATAAACTCCTTGAGATCGAGCAGCGCTTTTTGCCACTCTTCGATCGACATCTCCTCGCGGTAGTTCGGCCGCCGCCAGTAATCGCAGTAGCGGCATTTGTAATTGCAGCGCTCGATGACTTCGCCGTAGATCGAAACCGGGACAGTGACGTCGCGGCCGGTGCGCAGATAGATTTCTTCCGCCACGGCGTTGCGCACGTGATGCGTGCCGAGTCGCGTCAGCTCGATGATGTTCACAACCGGCCTCCGGAGCCAATCCGCATTGAAGCGGATAGCAATGCCACACGCAGCAGCGTTGACGAAATTGTTCCGGTTTTAAACGTTAATTCGTTCGCTTATCGTTACAGGCAAGCCGATAAAACTCGTTAACAGAACACCTTGCGGAATACCGGACAACGCGCCCGGCGCGGCGTAAAGCCCGTGTAATACGGAGGAAATCCGGCTAGGCGTAAGTTTTCAGCACGTGCCGGGCGATAACCATTTTCATCACTTCGGTCGCGCCTTCGGTGATGCGGAAACTGCGCCGCTGACGCCAGAATTTCTCGATCGGCAGGTCGGTGGTTAATGCGATGCCGCCGTGGATTTGCATGCACATGTCGGCGGCCTTGAACGCCATCTCGTCGCAGAAATATTTGCAGACGTAGGCGTCCTCGCGGGCGTCCTCGCCTTTGTCGAGCCGCGTCGCCGCCTTGTAGACCAGCAGCCGGCCAGCCTGCAGTTCGACATACATGTCGGCAAGCATCCACTGGATCGACTGCCGGTCGGCAAGCGGCCGGCCGAATGTCGAGCGCTGCTTGGCATATGACGTGGAAAGCTCCAGACAACGCTCGGTGACCCCAAGCGCGCTCGCGCCATGGCGCACGCGGCCGGCATTAAGCCATTGCTGGGCGTGACCGAAGCCGTCGCCTTCCTTGCCGACCAGGTGACTGACCGGAACGCGCACGTTTTCGAGCACGATCTCCCAGGGTTCGTCCCCCATCATGGTCTTGTATTGCGTGGTCAGCTTCACGCCGGGCGTATTCATGTCGACGATGAAGCAGGAAATGCCGCCGTGCGAGCCCTTGGCGCGATCGGTCGCCGCCATCAGCTGCATGAAGTCGGCATCCGCGGCATGAGAGATGAAGCGCTTGACGCCATTGATGACGTAGTGGTCGCCGTCGCGTACCGCGACCGTGCGCATGCCGCCGGGATCCGATCCGGCGTCGGGCTCGGTCTGGGCAAAGCAGGCTTTCTTTTCGCCGCGCAACGAAGGCAGCAGATATTTCTCTTTCATCTCGCCGGTTAGCGCATAGAGGATTGCGCGCACGCTCGGGCCGGTGATGCCGCCATAGCCGCGCGCCGGCAGCGCGACCGAGCGGGACAGCTCGGTCTCAACGATCGAGCGCGCCAGCACCGAAAAGCCGGCGCCGCCGTATTCTTCCGGGATGTCCATTTTCCAGAAGCCGAGTTCCTTCGCGCGCTTCGAGAATTTTTCATAAAACTCCGGCTTCAACTTCTCGGTGTCGGTCGAGGCGATCTTTTCGACCGGAATCATTTCGCTGTCGACAAAGCGCCGCATGCCTCTTTGAAGATGCGCAGCTCTTCCGGAAGCTCAAAGTCCATCACTTGTTCTCCTTGGACCACGCGACGCGCACGTCGACGGCGACTGCGCCGCTGGCGCGCACGATCAGCGGATTGATCTCGATTTCTTCGATGCGGGCGCGATGATCGAGATAGAAACGGCCCAATGCCGTGGCCGCGGCCTCCAGCGCCTTGCGGTCGGCGGGAGGCTTGCCGCGATAGCCGGCGAGCAGACGGTTTGACTTTCAGGCTGTCGATCATTGCGCTGATGTCGGTTGCGCTGACCGGCAGGAGCCGCATCGCGGCGTCGCGCACCAGCTCAACCAGGATGCCGCCGGAGCCGATCAGCAGCATCGGACCATAGAGTGGATCGGATTGTGCGCCGACAATCGTCTCGATCCCGGATACCATCTCCTGCACCAGGAAGCCGTCGATCTTCGCGTTCGGGTAGGCCGCGTGCGCCGCTTTCACCAGTGTATCGGCCGCCGTCAGTACCGCTTGCTTGTCGGCAAGATTGAGAATGACGCCGCCGGCTTCGGTTTTATGCACGATGTCCGCCGAGCGGATTTTCAGCGCAACAGGAAAGCCGATCGCCGCTGCGGCATCCGCAGCCGCTTGCGCATCCGCCACCTCGCGGCTCTGCGGCAGGGCGATGCCGTAACGTTGCAATGTGGCGTCGAGCGTCGCCGGCGTCAGATCGCTCGGCGGCGGAGCGCCCGGCATTTCGGGTGCGTGTCCGGCGCGTTGGGCGTGGAACCACAGGCCGTTGAGCGCGCGCAATGTCGGCTCAAGGCCCTGGATGAATGGAAACTGCGCGGTCGTCTGAATCGCCAATGCATCTTCGTTGACCTGATGGATCATGCGCGAGAAGGCGACGATCGGCTTATCGGTCAATGTCAGCAGTTTCGGCAGTTCATGCGCGTCGGCCCACATGCCGCCCTTGCCGGGCTGCGGTGCCGACCACGCGACAATATCGATGTTCGGATCGCTGCGCCACGATCGCGCACTGGTCCATCGCCGCTTTCAATGTCGATGGAATGCCGGTGTCGAGCGGGTTTTTCGGCGAGATGCCTTCCTGCATGTGCGGCATCAGCGCTTCGTGGGTCGCCGGAGCGAAGTCCGGAACCACGGCGCCTTCGGCTTCCGCATAATCGTAGAGCAGATCGACGGTGCCGCCGGAATTGGTGATGAACCCGATGCGCGGTCCTTTCGGCCGGCGGCCGCACTGGAAGGCGAGTGCCGTTTCCAAAAAGTCATCCAGCGAGCGGCAATTGATGATGCCGTAGCGTTCGCACATCGCGAGATAGGCGGCATAGTCGCCGCCGATTGCGCCGGTATGGGATTGTGCGGCGTTGCGCGATTTTTGAGTGGCGCCTGTCTTGATCGCCAGCACCGGCTTGCCGGCTTCGAGGGCGCGGCCGGCTGCGCGCAGAAACGCCTGCGGCCGTCGCAAGCCTTCGATGAACAGCACGATCTGTTTGGTGTGCGGATCGTCCACCACGAAATTGAGATAATCGGCGAGATCGAGATCGGCTTCGTTGCCGGAGGAAACGCAATAGGTAAATCCGAGGCCGCGGTCGGCGGCCGCTTTCATCCAGAACTGCAAGATGCCGCCGGACTGAAACAGCACGGCGACGGAGCCGGTCGGATAACTGCATAACTCCGCATTGGGATAAGCGAACAGTTTTTCGGGATAACTGAATGTGCCCATGCAGTTGGGCCCGCAGGCGCGCAGCTTGCTGGTGGCGAAAAAATTCTTCAGCCATGCGCCGCGTGCTTTGGATGTCTTCGCCTTCTCCGTCGCCAACATTCGCGGCGTAGATCGTTGCCGATTTCACGCCCGCCGCTTCGGCGTCGGAAAGCACGCCGCTGACATGGACCGCCGGCACGATAATCATCGCAAGATCGACCGGCTGGCCGATATCGCGCAGCGATGTATAGCAGCGCTGGCCGTAGACTTTTTCCTGGCGCGGATTGACGAGAAAAATCTGGCCCTGATATCCGAAATCCCGCAGGTTGGCGTAAATCCGGCTCGGCCATGGCGCCCGATCCGAGGCGCCGACGATCGCTACCGACTTGGCGCTCAACATGCTCGCCGGCGAACGCAACTCGCTATCACTACTCGACACGCTCCCTCCCCGATAACCGTCTCAACCCTTGGACTGACTGGTATCATATTTCGTTGCGGGCGGCTATGGTTGCGGCGGCAGGCACTGCGGGGAGGAGATGGCACATGGGGGCGCAACGCTGGGCAGCGCTTGCCGCTGCGGTTGCGGCTCTGGCCGTCCCCGTTGTAGCGGTTGAAGCGCTCGGCGCCGACTTCTATCAGGGCAAAACACTGACCATGATCGTCGGCTTTGCGCCGGGCGGCGGCGTGGACAACACCGCGCGCGTTGTCGGTCGGCATCTGGCGCGTTTCATTCCGGGAGCACCGGGCCTCGTGGTGCAAAACATGGAAGGCGCGGCTGGACTTGTCGCCATGAATTACGTCGACAAGCGGGTCGCTGCTGACGGCCTCACCGTCGCGATCCCGGGCCGGTCATGGTTTGTCGAAGGCGCGCTGAGAGGTCCCGGCGTGGCCTTCGATGTCGACAAGATCACCTTCATCGGCAGTCCGGGCGAAGTGAATTCGGTGCTGTTCGTGCGCACCGCGACCGGCGTGGACAATCTTGCGGCGCTGAAGGCTTCGCCGAGGCCGCTGACGTTCGGCACGCTGGGTTCGACGACGCCGACAGCGATGGTGCCCGGGCTTCTCGCCGCAAACGGCTATCCGATCAAGCTGATCTCCGGCTACGTTTCGACGTCGCGTATTATTCTGGCGCTCGAACAGGGCGAGATCGACGGTTTCTGGACCGTCGAGGATTCGTTTGCGCGGCGTCACGATCTGATCGACAAGAAGATCATCAGCGCTGTGTTACAGACGCGGCCGCTTCATCCTGGCGTTCCACTGCTCGGCGATGTCGTGCCGGAGCGGCTGCGCCCGCTGCTGATGCTGCTTGAGGCACCCGAGAATTTTGGTCTGCCGCTGGTCGCGCCCGCGGGTCTGCCGCCCGACCGCGTGGAGATTTTGCGCAAAGCGTTTCTCGCCATGGCTGCAGACCCGGATTTCAAGGCCGATGCGGTCAAGGCGGAGCAGCCGGTAGGATCGCCGATCGACGGTGTGCGACTGCAAACCATGATCCAGGATTTGGCGCGGGCCGCCACGCCGGATATTGTCGCCGCTTACCGCGCGCTTGCCGCGCGAATGGGAGAGTCGCACGGAATGCGTCTCGACCAATTGGAAGGCAGTCCGGACAGCCGCGTGGCTTGGGGCAGCGATATCGCCGCGCAAATGCTGCGGCGTTTCGGTATTCGCTATATCAGCCTCAACCCGGGCGCGAGTTATCGGGGTTTTCACGACAGCCTCGTCAATCATCTCGGCAACAAGGATCCGGGAATTATTCTTTGCATGCACGAGGACCATTCGGTCTCGATCGCGCATGGCTATGCCAAGGCGACCGGCGAACCGATGGCCTGCGTGCTGCACTCCAACGTCGGCCTGCTTCACGGCATGATGGGGTTGTTCAACGCGTGGTGTGACCGCGTCCCCATGTTCGTGCTCGGTGCGACCGGGCCGGTTGCAGCCGAGAAGCGCCGCCCCTGGATCGACTGGATCCACACCTCGCGCGATCAGGGCGCTTATATCCGCTCCATCATCAAATGGGACGACCAGCCGACCTCGCCTGACGCGCTGGTTGAGTTGATGATGCGCGCCAATATGTTGACGCGCTCCGCGCCGACCGCGCCGGTCTATATCTGCCTCGACGCCGGTTTTCAGGAACAGAAGCTCGACAAGGAGCCGGAGTGGCCGGACGTGACGCGCTTTAAGCCACCGGCGCCGCCGCGGCCGTCAAGGGAATCCGTTGATGAGGCCATGGCGTTGCTTGGCAACGCCAAGCGGCCGGTGATCATGCTCGGCCGCGGCTCGCGCAAGGATCAATTCTGGATGCCCCGCATCAAGCTCGCCGAGCGGCTCGGGGCCTGCGTCGTGACCGATCTCAAGCAAGGGGCGGTGTTCCCGACTGATCATCCGGCGCACTACTGCGCGCCGTTCAACGTGCTGGGTAAGGAAGCGCGCGAACTGTTGTGCGAAGCCGACGTTATCCTCGCGCTCGATTGGGTCGATCTCGGCGGCGCGCTGCGTCAGGCGAAGAGCGCCGGCGATGTCAGCGCGAAAGTCATCGCCTGTTCGCTCGACCAGAACCTGCATACCGGCGCCAACATGGAATATCAGTCGCTGCCGCCCGTCGATGTGGCGATGGCATCGACCACCGATGTCGTCGTTGCCGAGCTTAACGAAGCGCTGGGCAAGGGCAGCAAAAATCCGTGGAAGGTCAAGGTGCCCGCCAAGGCGAAAGCGGCAAATGGCGCCGCGATCAGCATGGAGCAGGTCGCAACCGCACTGCGCGATCAGTTCAACGATCCCGAAAACGTAACGTTCTGCACGCTCGGCCGCGGCTGGCCGATCGATCTGTGGCCGTTTCAGAACGGCATGTCCTATCTCGGCAAGGACGGCGGCGGCGGTTTGGGCTCTGGGCCGGGCCTGTCGGTCGGCTCGGCGCTGGCGCTGCACGATCAGGGCCGCCATGCGATCTCAATGCTCGGCGATGGCGACTTCTGCATGGGCGCCACCGCGATCTGGAGCGCGGCGCATCATCAGATTCCATTGCTGGTGTTGGTGAACAATAACCGCTCCTATTTCAACGATGAGCTGCACCAGGAGAACGTGGCGCGCACCCGCGGCCGCGAGGTGAAGAACCGCTGGATCGGTTTGCGGCTCGAAGACCCGACGCCGAATATCGCCAAGCTCGCCGAGGCGCAGGGCGCGGTGGGCATCGGACCGGTCACCAAGCCGGAGGATGTCGCGCCTGCCATTGCCCGCGGTGTCGATGTGCTCAAGAAGGGCGGCGTTTGCGTGATCGACTTGCACGTCGATCCGCCGTCGGAACGGCAGGCCAGCCACGCGCTCGGCCATCGCGCGACGGGAGACTGAGGCGGCGATTTCCGCTCATTCCCGCGCAAGCGGGAATCCAGAGAACAGTATGGATAATCAGAATTACGCACTGGGTCCCCGCTTTCGCGGGGACGAGCGGTAACGGGCGAGTAAATGTCCTGGGTTTTCTTTGCGTTCTCCGGTCCGGTGCTCTGGGCCATCTCGGTGCATTTCGACAAGTACCTTGTCGATCGCTTCTTCAAGGACAGCAACGTCGCCGTGCTGCTCTTGTTCACGGCGTTCATCGGCGTGCTGATGCTGCCGTTCATCTGGTATTTCGAGCCGGGCGTTATCCATCACGACCTCGGCAGTATCGCGCTGATGACGCTGTCCGGCATCCTCTACCTCAGCGCCATGCTGCTGTACCTGAAATCGTTGCAGGGCGAAGAAGCGTCGGTTGTTGCGCCGTTCTTTCAGGCCGGCCCGCTGTTCGGCTACGTTCTGGCTTATCTGGTGCTTGGCGAGGTCTTGACGCCGCGGCAGATGGCGGGCGGTGCGCTGATTATTCTTGGCACGCTGTTCGTTTCGCTCCGCTTCGGACAAAACGCCAAAAGATTCAAGGCGCGGCTTGCGGCCCAGATGCTGACCTGCAGCTTTATCATGGCGTTAAGTGGGTTGATCTTCAAAGCTTTCGCATTGAAGGTCGAGTTCTGGACCACGATCTTCTGGATGTTTGTCGGCGAGGCCATTGTCGGCGTGGCGCTGTTGCTGATCACGCCGTATCGCCGGCAATTCATGGCACTGCTGCGCAAGAATACGGTGGCGCTTTTGTCGATTAACGGGACGAACGAGGTGATCAATCTCAGTGGCAGCCTCGGCAATCGCTATGCGCTGCTGTTCGCGCCTTTGAGCATCGTGCAAGCGATCGGTTCGACGACGACGTTGTTTGTTTTTGCTTTCGGAGTTCTGCTGAGTATTTTCTTTCCGAGCTTGAGCCGCGAAGACCTGTCGGCCCAGGAGTTGGTGCAGAAGGGCATAGCGGCGGTGCTGGTCGCCATCGGTGTGGCGCTGGTGACAAAGTAAGGCGAAGAAACGGATAGTGCGATGAGCGATAACAACACCTATCGGATTGTTGAAACCAAAACCGTCCACGCCGGCTGGACCAAGCTCCTTATCGCGACCGTGCAGTTGCCGGATGGGCATTCGTTCAAGCGCGAGATCGAGGACCACGGCGAAGCGATTTGTGTTCTGCCGTACCATTCCGGACGCAAGACCGCGGTTCTGGTTCGCCAGCCGCGCATTCCGTTGCTTTACGTGGCTCAGCAGGAACAGTCGCTGGAAGCGGTGGCCGGAGTCATCGAAGAGGCTGATCCGGATGTCACCGTGCATCGTGAGGTGATGGAAGAAGCCAAGCTCAAACTTGATTCCATCGAACACGTTTTCACGGCGTGGACGATGCCGGGGATATCGACCGAGCGGATGCACTTTTATCTGGCGCAATATTCCGGTGCGCCGCGGCCGGAGACCGAAGGCGGCGCGGACGAGGACGAAGATACTGTCGCGATCGAATTTCCGCTGGCCGAATTGGCGCGCATGGCGGACGCCAACGAGCTTCCCGACAGCAAAACACTGGTGCTGTTGCAAACGCTGCGGTTGCGACGCCCTGAATTGTTTCTGCCCGGATAAGTTCTGTTCCCGTCATAAACAATTGATTTTTAATGATAATATTTGCCGCCTGAAAAGTGCTATGATACGCGATATGGGTTTCGCTGGGGTCCGCAGCACGGATTATCTGCGGCACTACGAGTGATGAGATGAACTGGATTTCAAACGTCGTCCGGCCGAAGATTCGCAACATGCTTCGGCGTGAAACGCCGGAGAATTCTCTGGATCAAATGTCCGGAGACCGGCCAGCTTGTGTTCTACAAGGACGTCGAAGCCAACCAGTTCGTCATTCCCGGCTCGAACTACCACATGCGCATGAGCGCCACCGCGCGACTCAAGTCGATGTTCGATAACGCAACCTGGTTCGATATCGCGGTGCCTGAAGTCCCGATTGACCCGCTGAAATTTCGCGACGAGCGGCGCTATATCGACCGCTTGAAGGATGCGCGTACCAAGACCGGGATGAACGATGCGGTGAAGCTCGGTTATGGCAAGCTCGAAGGCCTGGCCACGGTCATCGGCGTGCAGGATTTCGATTTCATGGGCGGCTCGCTCGGCATGGCGGCCGGTGAGGCGATCATCAAGGGCCTCGATACGGCGGTGGAGAAAGGCTGCCCGTTTGTGTTGTTCGCGGCCTCCGGCGGGGCGCGCATGCAGGAGGGCATCTGTCGCTGATGCAGATGCCGCGCACCACGATCGCGGTGCAGCGGCTGCGCGAGGCCGCAAACCCTACATCGTCGTGCTGACCAATCCGACCACCGGCGGCGTCACCGCGTCGTATGCCATGCTTGGCGACGTGCACATTGCGGAGCCGGGCGCGTTGATCGGTTTCGCCGGCCCCCGTGTCATCGAGCAAACCATTCGCGAGAAGCTGCCTGACGGATTCCAGAAGGCGGAGTATCTGCTGCGATCACGGCATGGTCGACATGGTGGTGCATCGCCACGACTTGCGCGCCACCATTGCCAATCTGTGCCGGCTGCTGACCAAGGCGCCAGCCGTAGTGCGGCAGCACGAGAGTTTGCCGGCGCCCGCGCCGGCGTCGGCGTGAGCGCTTCGCAATCCGGCCCCGGCGCAGTCGACGCGATCCTGGCGCGGCTACTTGCGCTGCATCCCAAACGCATCGATCTATCGCTCGGCCGCATCGAGCGGCTTCTCGCCGCGCTCGATCATCCGGAGCGGCGCCTGCCGCCGGTGATCCATGTCGCCGGCACCAACGGCAAGGGCTCGACGATCGCCTTCATGCGCGCCGATCCTCGAAGCCGCCGGCAAAAGCGTGCATGTCTATACGTCGCCCAATCTGGTCCGGCTCAATGAGCGCTTTCGTCTCGGGCGGGAAGGCGGCGGCAAATTTGTCGGCGATGCCGAACTGGCCGAGGCGCTGTCCGATGCGAGGCCAGGAACGGCGATGCGCCGATCACCGTGTTCGAGATCGAAACCGCGGCGGCGTTTCTCTTGTTTTCGCGCAATCCTGCCGACGTGCTGTTGCTCGAAGTCGGGCTCGGCGGCCGGCTCGACGCTACCAACGTGGTCGAGCGCCCGCTCGCCAGCGTGATTACGCGCGTCTCGATCGATCATCGCGAATTCCTTGGCGACACGCTTGAGCTGATCGCGGCCGAGAAGGCCGGCATCCTTAAGCGCGAAGTGCCGGCGGTGATTGCCGATCAGGCGCGCGAGGCACTCGCCGTGATCGAACGGCAGGCGGCCCGCATGCGCTGCGCCGTTGTCGATCGCCGGCGAGAACTGGACCGCGACCGAGGAGCATGGACGGCTGGTCTATCAGGATGGCGACGGGCTGCTCGACCTGCCGGCGCCGCGCCTTTATGGCCGCCATCAGTTCGAGAATGCCGGCACCGCGATCGCGGCGCTGCGGGCAAGCGGGCTGAAATTGCCGGCCGCGGCCTTCGAAGCCGGCATGACACGGGTCGAATGGCCGGCGCGGATGCAGCGCCTGTCGCATGGCAAGTTACTGTCATTGTTGCCTGCTGAAAGCGAGCTTTGGCTCGATGGCGGCCATAATGCCGACGGCGGGCGCGTGATCGCCGGTGCGCTCGCCGATCTCGAAGAGCGGGTGTCGCGTCCGCTGGTCCTGATTGTCGGCATGCTGTCGACCAAGGACAGCGAAGGTTTCCTGCGTAATTTCTCCGGTCTCGCGCGCCGCGTGATCGCGGTGCCGATCCATCAGGACAAATCGGTGCCGGCGGCGGAGCTTGCGGAGATTGCCGGGAGCGTCGGCATTCCTTCGATTTCGCGCGACACGGTGGAAAGCGCGTGACGGTGGCCGGCAGGCTCGATCTCGCGCCAGTGCCGCGCGTGCTCATCACCGGGTCGTTTATCTGGCCGGTGAAGTTCTGGCCGCCAACGGCACGCCGCCGGAAGTGATCGCTGTATCTACTCCACCTTGATGCGCCTCGCGAATGACCTTGGCCCATTTGTCCCGCTCGGTTTTGATGAAAGCAGCGAACTCTTCCGGCGGCCCGGCCATGGATTCGAACATCTGCGGATCGAGGAAACGGGCGCGGAACGCCGGATCGTTGAAAATGCGGATTGTTTCCTTGTCGAGCTTCGTGACGATGTCGTCCGGCGTGCCGGCGGGAGCAAACAGGCCGAACCAGGCGGTGGCCTGGTAGCCGGGCAGGCCGCTCTCCGACACGGTCGGGACCTCCGGCACCAGCGGCATCCGTTTGGGACTGCCGACGCCGAGCATCTTGATCTGTCCGGCTCGAAAAGCGGGCAGGCCGGAAGCGACGCTGACGATCATCGTATTGATTGAGCCGCCGATGCAGATCGTTTAGCGCCGGCGTGGCGCCGCGATAATGCACCGGCAGCATCTTCACCCCGGCCATGTTGTCGAACAGCTCCATGTTCATATGCAGCGCCGAGCCGACGCCGGCGGTGCCGAAGGTGAGTTGTCCCGGCTTTTGTTTGAAGAGCGCGATCAGTTCGGCGGCGTTCGCTACCGGCAACGATTTGCTCAGCCAGCAACGCCTGATAGATGCGGACGAGCCCGGTGATCGGGATGAAGTCCTTTTCGCTGTCGTACGGGACTTTGTCCTTCGGCAGCAGCGTCGGATTGATTGTGAAAGGTCCGGATTCGCCGACCAGCAGCGTGTAACCATCGGGCGCGGCCTTGGCGACTGTTTCGGCGCCAATGATATGGGCGGCGCCGCCCTTGTTCTCGACGATGACCTGCTGGCCCCAGGCCTTGGTCAGCTCCTGGGCCAGCGCGCGCCCGGTGACATCGGTTACGCCGCCCGGAACCGAGGTGATAATCAGCGTGATCGGCCGGTCGGGATAAGTCGTTTGCGCCTGCGCGGTGCTCGTGAGACACGCCATCAACATGACTGCGGCAAAGCACTTCTTCATCACCGGCCCTTTCTGGTTCGTCATGGCCGGGCTCGTCCCGGGATAGATCAGACCTGATGTCGCCGAGATTGATGCTGGCGCCGAGATTGGTCTCGACAGCTTTGGAGCGGCCGCTGGCAAAAATCTGCACGGTGTAGCGGCCGGAATTCTCATCGAGCTTGTCGAATTTGAAATCGCCGTAATTGTCGGTCGTGGTTACGGCGACGGACGCGCCGTCCTTCACGAGCTGCACGCTGGCGCCTTCGACGCAATCGACCGCGCCATCCTTCTCCTCGGAGACCGAGCCGCCGATGAAGCATTTCGAATAGCGCCAGAGATTGCGGTAATAGACGCGCGGCTTGGCGCCGAGCTCCGGCTTCATCACTTCGAGGCTCTGCTCGCGCGCCATGCTGCGCCATGTCCTCGTCCTCGACCTGGATCGCGCGCATGGCGCCGGTCGGGCAGGACTGCTGGCCGCGGGTCTGCTGCCAGCCCTGATCGATCAGGTGGGCGTCGAAGGTCCAGGCCTGCGGCAGCTGCAATTCCTCGTTCCACCAGATGTGGCCGTAGGGGCAGGCATCGACCAGGTGCTTCTGGCCCTTGGCCTTCACCGGATCGATCATGCACGATGCCGTCCTTGCGCTTCTTGATCGCGCCCTGCGGCGCGGCCTTGATGCAGGGCGCGTCGTCGCAGTGGTTGCACATGGTCGGAACGTAGGCGATGTCGATCATCGGAATCTGCCCGCGCTCCTTCTGCAGGATGTTGATCCACTTGTGGCCGTGCTTGCGGCATCGGCGCCGAATAGCCGGGCCAGTCGTTGCCGACATATTCGTCCATGGCGGCGAGCGTGCACAGGTTGCAATTGGTGCACTCGGCCACGTCGATGATCATGTTCCATTTTTTCATATGATACTCTCGTCCACTGCGTCATGCGCCGCGAGGCTTGGCTCCGGCGATCTCGATTGAACAGTCGGCAAGCCTCTCGGCGATCACCGGGTCACGGCGCTGCGCGCCGGCCCGGCGATGACGTCGCTTCGCTCCGTCACTTCGCCGGCACCAGCTGGGCTTCCTTCAGCGTGCGCTTGATCTCCTTGTCCTTCTCCATCGCGGCGAACGCCGCGGACATGTGCTCGATGCGGCCGTCCCATAGCTCGATCTGGACCAGCGAATTCGCGCCGGCGAGCGAATGGGTGGTCTTGGTCTGCGTGCGCTCGGGCGTGAGCAGATTGAGGCAGCCGCCGCGGTCGACCGATTTTCCGGGCTCGCCCATCGGATCGTAGATCGCCGACGAATTCGTAGCCGTGGGCGACGCCGCGCGGCAGCCGCTGCGTCGGCAGCGCCGCGCAGATCACCGCGCCGCGATCGTTGAAGACCTTTGACGAGGTCGTGCTTGTTGATGCCGCGCTCCCTGGCGTCGTCGGCGTTCATGCGCACGATCCAGTAATAGTAGCCGTCGACCTTGACGCGGTGGTCCTCGATGTTGAGCAGGAACGAATCCTTGCCGTCGCCCTGGGTGTGGAACGAATATTTCGAGTGCGGCGTCAGGAGCTGGAGCGGATAGCGCTCGAACAATTCGCCGGAATGCGCGCCCTCCCATGACGGCTCGTATTTGACGATCGGCGGCCGCTCGGGATCGTTGAAGCGCTTGAGCGAATTGCACTCGAATTCGAGCTTGCCCGATTGGGTCTGCAAGCCGCGCAGATATTCCTCGGTGTAGTCGGACGGCAGCGGCTGCGCCTCCGGCACGTCCTTCTTGCGGTTCTCCCAGAACCAGCGGAACGACACCGGCGCGCGCAGCTTTTCCTTTTCGGCCGGCACGACGAAGTAGCCGCGCTTGAGGAATTTCTTCCATGAGATGTGCTTGGGCAGGTCGGAGGCGAGGAATACCCGCTTGACCCAGTCGATCTCGTTGCAGCCTTCGGAGAAATAATTGGCGAGACCGAGCGGCTTGCACAGCTCGTTGAAGATCCAGTAGTCGGACTTCGATTCGCCGAGCGGCTTGATCGCCGGCGACTGGAACACGATGACGCGGTGATTGAGCTGCTGCTGGCCATGATGGCCGTAGCCGCCGAGGCCGGCCCATTCGCTGATGTCGGTGCGCTCGAAATTGGTGCAGGCCGGCAGCAAAATGTCGGCGAACTTTGCTTCGCCTTCGTTCCAGATCGACTGGTTGACGACAAATTCCAGGTTCGGCGACTGATACATCCGCACCCAGCGATTGGTGTTGTTCATCGTCGAGAGAATCGAGCCGCCGTATTTGTAGAGCATGTGGACCGGCGAATAGCCCGGCGTCGGATAGCCGAACTTGGCGAACTGGTGCTCGATGGATTTGCCGACCCACGGATAGCCTTCGGCCTTGCCGTCGGCGATAGCCTCCGGCACGAAGATGCGCGGAATGCGCTGGCCGTTCGAGCTCATCGACGGCAATTGCGGCATGCGCTGGTAGAGCTCGACCGGCATCGCCGTGTTTTCCAGATCGCCCGACATGCCGCCGTCGGCATAGCCGGGGAAATAGAAATTAAAGTCGATCGGCGTGCCCCATTGCAGGTTGCCCATGTTGATGCCGGGCTTGCCGAGCCCCTGCATCGCGACAAGGCACACCATCACGCGCGCCCACTGGATGCCGGTCTGGTTGCGGCAGGCGCCGCCGTGGCCGTTGCCCCAGCCGCCGGGCGCGAGATAAACGCGCTTCTTGCCCCATTCGCGCGCCAGCGCGCGGACGTCTTTGGCCGGGACGCCGGTTTCCTGTTCCTGCCACTCGGGCGTTTTCGGAATGCCGTCCTCTTCGCCGAGCAGATAAGCCTTCCACTTGTCGAAGCCGACCGTGTGGGTCTTCGACGTAGGCTTTGTCGTAGAGGCCTTCCTTGATCCAGACATAGGCAATCGCCATCGCCATGGCGACTGAGGTCGTGGGTTTTGGCGCGAACCATTTGCCCGGCAGGAATTGCGCCGAGGCGTTGTAGTACGGATCGACGTGAACGACCTTGATGCCGAGTTTGGGATTTTTCATCCACTGCCGGCGCGTCGTGCCTTCCTGCGCGCCATAGGAGCCTGACGTGGTTTCAGGATCGGCCGCCCAGAACACCACCATGTCGCAGTTCTGCAAGCAGTCCTCGACGGTGCCGTAGGTTTCCGACTGGCCGACGCGCAGCGTGTGGCCCCAGTGATGCACCGCGCCCCAGTACCAGCCTTCCCACGAATCCGGATTGTGATGGATGCGCGTCATGCCGACGGCGTTGGCGAAACGGAACAGCGCCGAGAGGTAATAGCCGATATTGCCCCAGGTATGGTGCGAGCCGTGCGAGAAGGTGATCGCGCCGGGACCATATTCGCGCTTCTGGCGCTTGATCTCGTCGGTGACGATCTTGATCGCTTCTTCCCAGGAAATGCGGACGTAGCCGGACTTGCCGCGGTTCTGCGGATTGCGCTCGCCGTTCGGATCGAAGTCGACGCGCTTCATCGGATAGAGCAGGCGGTCCGGCGAATAGACGATCGATTTGACGTTCTGCCCGTGCGGCGCCAGCGTGGTCTTGCGCGGCGGAGTAAGCTTCAGGCCCTTGGCCTCGATGGTCCACGAGGCGCCGTCCTCCTCGGTGAGGTCGATCGGGATCAGGCGGATGATCTTGCCGTCCTTGACGTCGACGAAGACCGGGCCGCCATTGGTCATGTTGCAGTAGCGCGTAACGCCGCGGCGCATCTTGCGGCCGTATTTGAGCCCGGCCGACTGGCTCAGCATCAGCGTCTGCGCGAACCAGTTGGTCAGGCGCTCTTCGCCTTCCACGGTGAGGACGAAGTCCTTTTGCGCGTTGATCTGGTCGAGCCAGTTGATCGGCGGCATCAGCAGCGATGTGCCGACCTCGGCATTCTTGAACATCAGCTTGATGTCGGGCTTTTCGTGCATTCCGGAGCCCGAGGTGACCACGCCGTCATTGAAAGCAATCCAGCGCCCGATCTCCTCGTCGCGGGTCATGATCTGCGCGACGAAATTGTGCTCCTTCAGCCGGGCCTTGAAGTCCGGATTGCGGCGGGCCGCCATCTTGAGGAGTTGTGCCGCACCGAACAGGATGACCGGCAGCTTGGTCTTGGCGAACATGGCGTCCTCCTCATGCGCTCGTCAGCGCGTCGATCGGCCGTACGGGGCATCTCCCCATCTTGCGCGGCCAGCCGTCAGGCGGATTTTGCAATAATTCGGCCGTGATTGGAATGGTTTCAGCCCGGAATAGCCATGCGTTCCAGCGGCTTTGGCGGCGAAACGCCGGCATTGCTTGCCATAGTCGGCGCGTTTGCTCCGGTGTAGGCTTCCGGGCCACGCCTAACGGAGAGCAACATGGCCAAGCTCAGACACATTGCCATCCAGGTCCCGGACCTCGAGAAGGCGGCAGCCTTTTATGAAGGGGTGTTCGGTCTCAAGCGTTTGAAGAAGGTAGAGGCGCCGATCGGCGATGCGATTTCGCTGTCGGACGGCATCGTGAACCTGACCCTGCTGCACTTCCCGGCAGGCGCCAGTGGCAGCAAGGGTGGTCCGGACTATGCGGGACTGCACCACTTCGGCTTCATCGTCGATGACGAGAATGCCACCGCTGAGGACATCAAAAAGCACGGCGGCGAGTTCTTCATGAAGCTGCCGCAATATCCGGGCGTCGATGCCGAAAACAAGTTCAAGGACGTCAATGGCATCGTGTTCGACGTGACCGAGCACGGCTGGGGGCCGTAAGCCGCTGGCGATTTGGACCGATAGCCAGTCTTTCGAATGACAGTCCCGACCAAGACCATGGCGGTCCGCCTGTTCGAGTATGGCGGGCCGGAGAAGCTGATCTACGCCGAATACGATCTGCCGCCGCTCGGTGCGCATGATGTCCTGGTCAAGAATTTCGCCGGTTCGGTGTCGCGCTGGGATGTGAAATACCGTGCTGGCGATCTCACCCGGTATCAAATCCCGGGGCGCGCGGCATTTCCGCTGCCGCAGCAGTTGGGCCGCGAGGCGGCGGGCGAGGTGGTGGCGGTTGGTTCGGCGGTAAGTCGTTTCAAACCGGGCGACCGCGTGGTCGGTGTAACTCATCCCGAGGATCCGAATTCGATCGAGACCGCACGCGGGCTCGGCAATCTGTCGCGTAATCTCGCTATCCCCGGCCATCAGGCGTTCGGCTCTTACGCGCAATATCTCGTGCGCGACGAGCAGATGTGGCTGCCGCTGCCCGACGGTGTCGATTACGAACAGGCCGGCGTTGCGTTGTGGCCGTTCTCGTCATCCCATCGTGTGGTGCATGACCGGTTGCAGGTGCGGCTGGGCGATACGGTGCTGATCACCGGCGCCTCGGGCGGCATGGGACAGGCGACCATGCAGTTGTGCAAGCTCGCCGGTGCCCGCGTCATCGCAACCACGCGCCATGCCAGTAAAGCTGCCGTGCTGCGCGAGCTTGGCGCCGATGCTGCTGTCATCACCACAGACGCCGAGCGTGCACGCGCCGAGGTGCTTTCGCTGACTGGCGGCGAAGGTGTCGACCACGCGGTCGACTATACCGGCAGTCCCGACCTGCTGCGGTTCATCGGCAGTCGTGATGCGACTCGGCGGCAGCATCGTCGTCACCAGCGAGCAGGGTCGTGAGCCGGTGCCGTTCCTGGCGTCAGACCTGATCCGGCTCGAACTCAATTTGCTCGGCATTCGCGGCGCGCGGATGAACGACATGGTCACCGTGCTCAGGCTCCTTGGCGAGCATCGCGTCAACACCCGCATTGCCGCGCGTTTCCCACTCGCCAAAGTCGGCGAGGCGCATGAGCTGTTGGTCAATTCGCCCGATCTGGTCGGCCGGATCGTCGTGCTGCCTTGGTTGACTTGATAAACTCTGGGCGGCTTGATTTCGCCTACTCGGATTTGATCCCCGCTGCTTTCACGATCGGCCAACGCTGTGCGATCTCACGCTGCTGAAAGGCGGCGAGGGCTTCCGGTGTCAATTCATCAGGCGGGAACAAATCCTGTCCGTCCGCCACCAGCCGCTCGCGGATTTGCGGGTCGGCAAGGGCCGTGACGGCCGCGGCATTGAGTTTTCCGATAATTTCTTTCGGGGTGCCCTTTGGCGCAAACAGCGCATGCCAGTTCGATTGGTAAAAGCCTTCGAGACCGGCTTCGTCTACGGTCGGAATATCTGGCGCGCCGGCCAGCCGCGTTTTTGCCGTGACGGCAAATGCCTTGATCGTACCTGCCTTAACCTGGCCCAGGACATTTGCTGGAAGGCCGGCAGCGAGGTCGACCTCACCCGCCATCAGGGCTTGAATGGCCGGCCCGAGCCCACGGTAGGGAATATGCCGAATCCCGGCGCCGATTTGCTTTTCGAGGAAGTAAATCACTATGTCCGCCACGCTGCCGACGCCTGCCGTCCCTGCGAGCGACTTGCCGGAATTGTCCTTGAGCCACGCAATTAGTTCGCGCAGATTGCTCGCCGGCAGGGTGGATCTTCCGACGAGGACGACGGGCTCGGCGGCCAGCAGCGAGATCGGCTCGAAGTCCTTCAAGACATCATATTTTAGCGCGTAGATGGCGCCGTTGAGGACATGCGTGACCGAGTTGCCCAGACCGATCGTGTAGCCGTCCGGCGTGGCCGTCGCGACTTTCTGAGTACCGAGGCTGCCGGCGGCGCCCCCGATATTCTCGACGACAACGGGGCGGCCGAGCACAGGCTGCATGCCCTGAGCGATGACGCGCCCGATCGCATCGGTCGGGCCGCCGGCGGGATACGGCACGATCATCGTCACCGGGCGCGAGGGATAATCATCCGCTGCAAGCGGGCCGGCGAGAACAGCCGTTATCGCAGTCAGGTTGAGGGCAACTAAAAATACTTTCGCGTCAGCATGGTCTTGCTCCACGTCGTCAGTTTCACTATTCCGATTTGATCCCCGCCGCTTTTACGATCGGCCAACGTTGCGCGATTTCGCGCTGCTGAAATGCGGCGAGCGCTTCCGGTGTCGATTCTTCGGATGGGAAGAAGTCTTGTCCATCCGCTACCAGTCGCTCCCGGATTTGCGGATCGGCCAGAGCCGCGACAGCGGCGGCGTTGAGTTTTTGAATAATTTCCTTTGGCGTGCCCTTGGGCACAAACAACGCGTGCCAATTCGATTGGTAAAATCCCTGGAGCCCAGCTTCATCTACTGTTGGAATGTTAGGGGCGCCGACCAGCCGCGTCTTTGACGTGACAGCAAATGCCTTGATCGTGCTTGCCTGAACCTGGCCCAGGACATTTGCCGGAAGGCCAACGGACAAGTCGACCTCCCCCGCCATCAGCGCCTGAATAGCCGGTCCGAGGCCGCGATAAGGAACGCGCTGAATGCTGACTCCGGTCTGCTTCTCGAGGAAATAAAGCACCACGTCCGACACGGTGCCGGTGCCTCCCGTTCCGGCGAGGACCTTGCCCGAATTATCTTTCAGCCACGAAATAAATTCGCGCAGATTATTCGCCGGCAAAGTGGCTCGCCCGACCAAGACGGCTGGCTCTGCGACCAGAAGCCCGACCGGCTCAAAATCTTTCACCACATCGTATTTCAGCGAATAGATCGCGCCGTTGAGAACATGCGTGACCGAGTTGCCCAGACCGATCGTGTAGCCATCCGGAGTGGCCAGTGCGACCTTCTCGGTACCGAGGCTGCCCGCAGCGCCGCCGATATTCTCGACGACAACAGGACGGCCGAGTGAAGCTTGCATGCCTTGGGCGACCACGCGTCCAATCGCATCGGTTGGCCCGCCGGCCGGAAATGGCACGATCATGGTGACCGGACGCGAAGGATAATCTTCCGCAGCGAGGGGGCCGGTGAGAACAGCCGATATGGCTGCCAGGTTGAAAGCGCTTAAAAATACTCTTCGCGTCAGCATGGTCGTGCTCCACTGCGTGGTCACAGACCTCGGCGCGTTTCAACCCTATCAAGCCGTATGTAGGAGATGGCGGGCGGGAACGCGAGCCTCAATATTACGCTAGCGTGCCACGATGTTTTGCATCTCGCTCTGCCGGCTGGCGAGGTACAGGCGCATGTTGTCAACGACCAGCGGCATGATGAATTCTTCGTATTCGACGACGTAGCCGCCGACGTGCGGCGTGATGAAGACGTTCGGCAGATCCCAGAACGGGCTGTCGGGCGGCAACGGCTCGGTCTGGAAGACTTCAAGCGCGGCGCCGGCGATGCGGTGTTCGCGCAATGCCGCAGAGCATCGCGGCTTCATCGACAGTCTGGCCGCGGCCGGCGCTGATGTAATAGCCGGACGGCTTCATCGCGGCGAAAATTTTCGCGCTGAAAATACCGATGTTCTCGGCACTCGCCGGCAGCATGTTGATCAGATAGTCGGCACGTGCCGCGGCGTCGGTCAGCCGATCGGTCGGGATCATCTCGTCGAAGCCGGCTTCCTGGCGCGGCGTGCGCGAGACGCCGATGACATGCATGCCGAGTGCCTTCAGGGCTTCGCCGATAGCGCTGCCGACGATGCCGGTGCCGGCAATGACGGCGGTCTTGCCGTGCAGCGTGCGCCACAGCCGCCGCTCCCAAAAATGCGTTTTCTGGTCGCCGACTGCCGCACCACGTCGCGACTGACGCCCATCATCATATAGATGACTTGCTCTCGCATCGGCGGGCCATGGATGCCGCGCCCGCTGGTGATCAGCACCTCCGGCTTAAGCGATGGGCACGCAGGAAATGATCGACGCCGGTAGCCAGCGACTGGATCCATTTCAGCTTGGGCGCGCCAGAAAGCATGAAATCCCGCAACTCGATGCCGAACATGAGCATGACGTCTATATCGGACAGGTCTCCGCTCGACGTCTGCTGCTCTATGGAACAGCGCAAATTGCAGCGACGGAAATTGCGCATGCAAGGCGTCGCGATACATTTCGGCGTGAACGTCGACGATCAGGACTTTGGTCATGTCCTGCGGCAAGCCCAAATAACGCGCCGCATTGCCCGAGGCAATATCCGTCCGCAGCGTTTCGTCGAGCGGCACGTGATCGAGCCACTCGCCGGCTTCCTGCGCATCCTCGAACGGATGATCGGCGGCGAACATGACCCGATCCTTCGCCGAGCGCGGCAAGCGTGCAGTTCAGCGGCTCGGCCGAGCACATGCCCGATGTCGTCACGATGATGTTTTCCTTGATGTACTCGGACGGCGCCTTTTTCAGCTTGACGCCGTGGAACTTGGCGCGGCTGTCAAACCGCCAGAGCAGGAACGGCAACGTCTCGCCGAGATGGCCGAGCATCAGCCTTGCGCGCGGAAAACGGTCGAAGTGGCCGCCGATGATCAGCCGCAACGCATGCGAGCCGGTCTCGAAGCCCCAGCCCCACATCGGCCGCATCAGCACTTTGTAGCCGGACAGCACGGTCGGCTGCGCCACCGGATCGGCCGGATGGATATAGATCGCCGCGCCGAGCGCGTCGGCGCGCTCCCAGAACGGATAGAGAGCGGGGTCGTCGAGATATTGTCCGTGGGTGTGGCCGTTGATCATGGCGCCGCAGAACTTCAGGTCACGGATGCAGCGCTCCAGCTCGTCGGCTGCGGACTTGGCGTCCTGCATGGCGAGATGCGCGAAGCCGGAATAGCGGTCGGGTCGCTTTTCGATTTCGCGAGCGAGAAAGTCGTTCGATTCCCGCGCCCGGCGCGTCGCCGTGGCGGCATCGCGCTCGGCCTGCACGCCGGGGCCGGCGATCGACAGGACCGCGCGCGTGATGCCGGCGCCGTCCATGCTTTGGAGGCGCAACTCGCCGAAATCGGTCAGATTGCGAAAGAAATATTCAGCGCGTTCGGGGGGGACCTCGGTCATGGTCGGCCGCCAGTAATCGATTAGGCCGGGTGACAGGAAATGTTCTTCCAGTGCTATTTTTTTGACCATGCGTTTCCTCAAAAAATCTGTTTCTTGGCGGGTCTATAACCGATATTCGTTGCCGTGGTATACCGCCCATCGAATGCTATAAGCATCGCCCAAGGCGTGTTTAGGGAGGAAGTCAGTGGTCAAGAAGATACGCGGCATCGCGATGGAGGAAAACCTCAACAACGCGATGGGACTGGAGTTCTATAACCTGTCCCACCGGTTTGGATACCAATCGCCGAATTGGCCGTATTTCGAAGACGTCAAGATCGAGCGCATCCATTACATGGCGAAGTCGGGCGTGCTGTCGCAGCGCATCACGACGTCGATGCACAACACCACCCATATCGACGCTCCGGCCCATGTGGTCCAAGGCCTGCCGTTCATCGACGAAGTGCCGCTGCCGCATTTCTTCGGCTCAGGCATCGTGGTGTCGATCCCGAAGAAGAAGTGGGAGCCGATTACCTATGACGATCTGGAGAAAGCGGCCGGCAAGATCGTGCGCCCGCGCGACGTCGTGATCGTCAATACCGGCTGGCATCACCAGTACGAGGATAGCGAGGACTATTTCTGCCGTTCGCCGGGCTTCGTGTCCTCGGCCGGCGAATGGTTCGTCGAGAAGAAGGTCAAGGTGATCGGCCACGATACCCAGGCCAACGATCATCCGCTGGCGACCGCGATCGGCCCGCAGCGCAACGGCCCGCTGCATCCGCATCTTGCCGAGGAATACCGCGAATGGTCCGGCGGCCGCGACTGGAAGGATGACTTCCCGGAATGGGAGCCGGTGCACCGCATCCTGTTCAACAACGGCATCCTCGGTATCGAGAATGTCGGCGGCGATCTCGACAAGGTCACCGGCCGGCGCTGCACCTTCGCGCTTCTTCCCGTGGAACTGGGACCGCGGCGATGGCTGCATCATCCGCCTGGTCGCCATCATCGATCCTAAGGGCAAGTACCGCATCGAGAGCGGAAAGAGGTTCAAATGATCGTTCGCAAATTCTCCGAGGCGAAGGCTTACGAAGCGCCGAACCATCGCGATTACAAATCGTTTCGCGTATACGGCGCCGAGATGGGCGGCTCGCAGACGCTGGTGTTCGGCATCTCGCACTTTCTTCCGGGCGGCGGCGCCGGTCCTGACGCGTCGCCGCCGGAGAAGATTTATTACATCCTGGCGGGAGAACTAACGGTGATCGCCGGCGGCAAGGAGATCGTGGCCAAGGCTGGCGACAGCGTCTACATCGGCCCGAACGAGAGCCGCGAGATCATCAATCGCGGTCACGATGTCTGCACGATCGCGGTGGCCGTCGCGCCGGTGAAATGACGCTTCAAAGTGGCGTCATCGTCCGCGAAGGCGGACGATCCAGTAATCACTTCCGTCAAAGAAATTGATCGACGCTGGTGATTACTAGATGCCCCGCCTGCGCGGGGCATGACAGGTCTGGAACGCATGGAGTATATCATGCCCGAAGATTATCTGAAAAATCCGCTGTCGCTGTTCGACGTCAAAGGCAAGACAGCGGTCATTACCGGTGCGACTGGCGCATTCGGCGCGCTCGCCGCGCAAGTCCTCGCCGGCGCCGGCTGCAATCTCGTGCTGTCGGCCGGCGGCACCGAGGCGCTGAAGAAGGTCGCCAAGGAATGCGAGGACCTTGGCGCCAAGACCGAGACCGTCAATATGCGGCCGAGCTCGGCGGCTAATTGCGACAAGATCGTCGAGGCCGCCGTGAAGCGGTTCGGCGGCGTCGACATCGTGGTGCTCGCCGCCGGCATCAACAAGGTGCAGAAAATCGTCGATCAGCCGCCGGAGGCCTTTGCCGAGGTGATGGACGTCAACGTCACGCAGTCCTGGCTGATGGCGCGCGCCGCCGGCAAGCAGATGCTGGCGCAGGGCCGCGGCGGCAAAGTCATTCTCATGTCGTCGGCGCGCGGGCTGCTCGGCCATCCGGCCGGATATACCGCTTATTGCGCGTCGAAGTCGGCGATCGACGGCATCACCAAGGCGCTCGGCTGCGAATGGGGCCCGACCGGTATCACCGTGAATGCGATCGGGCCGACGGTATTCCGCTCGCCGCTCACCGCCTGGATGTACGAGGACAATGACAACGCGACCGCGGTGCGCAAGGGCTTCATCACGCGTGTGCCGAAAGGCCGGCTCGGCGAGCCGTCCGATCTTGCCGGGCCGCTGCTCTTCCTCGCCTCCAAGGCGTCGGATTTCTATACCGGCCATATCCTCTATGCCGACGGCGGCTATACGGCGGGCTGATAATGGCGAAAGCGCGTATCGCCGTTGTTGGCGCAGGCCTGATGGGGCACGGCATTGCGCAGGTGTTCGCGCTTGCCGGCCACGAGGTGAATATCACCGATACGGTGGTGCAGAATCTCGACACGGTGCAATCGCGGATCGCCGCAAACCTGCGCGATCTCGGCGACGATGAGAGCGCCGCGGAGCGGGTGCAGCCGTGTGTCGATCTGACCGAAGCGGTGCGGGACGCGGACTTCATCGTCGAAGCCATAGCCGAGAAGCTCGACCTTAAACAGAAACTGTTTGCCGATATCGAGTTGCGGGCCCGCCGCGATGCGATCCTCGCCAGCAACACCTCGGTCATTCCGATCACCGCGATCATGCAGGATCTGATCCGCAAGGAGCGGGCGCTCGGCACCCATTGGTGGAATCCGCCGTTCCTGGTGCCGCTGGTCGAAGTGATCGAGACGCAGTGGACCTCGCCGCAGGCCATTGCCTATACGATGGATCTGCATAAAGCGGCGGGCAAAATGCCTGCGCACGTGAAGAAGGATGTGCCGGGCTTCATCGGCAACCGGCTTCAACATGCGCTGTGGCGGGAGGCGATCTCGCTGGTCGAGCGCGGTATCTGCGATGCCAAGACGGTGGATGATGTGGTCAAAGCCTCGTTCGGCCGGCGGCTTGCAGTGCTTGGCCCGATGGAAAATGCCGATCAGGTCGGCACCGATCTGACACTCGCTATCCACGACGTTGTGCTGCCGGCGATCGAAAGCCGGCCGGGGCCGTCGCCGCTCCTGCAGCAGCTTGTGGCCGACGGCAAGCTTGGTTTTAAATCCGGCCAGGGTTTTCAGAGCTGGAGCCCCGAGCAACAGACGGCGCTGCGCACCAGAGTGATGCAGCATTTGAAAGCAATGCGCGATCGATAAACGACCCTGGGGTTTATTATTAGAGCTGAGACAGATCGAGCGGCGCCGCAAATTCCGGTCGGCGGCAAGCTCGAAGAGCTGTCGTAGCTATTTGACCGTGGTTAGCGTCTTTTCAGCCTGGCGCGGCTGCCCGCAGCGCCGGCATGACTTTGCTGGCGAAAAGTCCGATCGAGTTCAGGCACTCGTCGAGGGTCATGTCGCCGAAAGCGAACTGCCCGACGCAGTAATTGCATCTGCGTCTCGGCGAGTTGCTGCTGCAAGAAGTCGATTACTGTTTTCGGCGAGCCGGCGACGCCCTGGCCGCGCGCCATCAATGAGTCGAAGTCCGCCGGCCGCGGATGATTTTGAAGCGGTCGGTTCAAGCAGCGTGAACAGATGGGTAAAGGCGCGATGCCAGACCGGATAGGCGCGCCGCGCGAGCCGCAACGCCTCGGCATCGGTCTCGGCGACGACGACGAAGCGGCCGAGCCCGAGCTTCGGCATCTGCGCGCCGCGGATGCGGCGGCCGCCAGGTCGCGCGATAGCGATCCATGGCGATCCGCGTCGCCTCCGGCGGATCGAGATCGACGACATGCAAATTGCGCTTTGCCGCGCGCTCGGCGCTTTCGGGAGCATGGACGCCGTACCAGATCGGCGGGTGCGGCTTTTGCAACGGCTGCAATTCCATCGGCACGTTGTTGGAGTGAAATACTTGCCGTGGAAATCGAGCATCGGCTTGGTCAGGCCGCGCAATAATCACTCCGACCGCTTCGGTGTACATCTCCTGCGCCGTGGCCGGATCGATGCCGTAGATATTCGATCTCGGTCGGGAAGCGCCGCGGCCGAAGCCAAGCTCCATGCCGGCCGCCGCTGATCTGATCGAGCATGCAGATTTCCTCGATCAGCCGCAGCGGATGATAAAGCGGCAGCACGAAGACCAGCGGGCCGAAACGCAGCCGCTGGGTGCGTTGGGCGAGCGCGGCGAGAAATATGTTCGGCGACGGCGCCATGCCGAGCGGTGTCGAATGGTGCTCGGCGAGATGATAGGCGTAAAAGCCCGCGCGGTCGTAAGCCTCGATGATCTTGAGGCGATCTTCGTAATAGTCCGGCAGCGAAGCGCCGGTTCGGTCGAGGTGATCGAAGACGCCGAATTCCATGATCGACCCCGCTCATTCACGCGCGTAATCGTTCGATCAGCGTACGGCTGTCGGGCAATTTGTCCAGACCGAGCACTGCATCGGCGCAGCGCATCCTGCTGCGTTGTCGACATGACGCCACGCGTCAGTTTGCGGAACTTGGCTGACGATATCCTCGGCGCTGGCGAACGATTGCTCGCTGCCGCGCGGCGCCTCGCGGGTTTCGCTCTCGACCGAGCCGTCACGGAAATGAATGTCGACCCGAACCTTGTGCCGCGCGCCGGCGCCTAGCGCGGTGATGGCCGGATCGTGCACCACCTTCACCTTGCGCGAGAGTTCGATGCGCGCCTGGTCGTCGACGCAATCGGGCGTGAATTCATCGACGAACACATCGCCTTCGAGCAGCAGGGTCGCGACGCAGAACGGCAGATTGAGCTGCGCCGAGGTCAAGCCTTCGGGCTTGTAAGGCCAGCCGACGTGATCGACGGTCACCTGCGAGCCATGGACGACGATGCTGTCGATATCGTCGAGTGTGAACGGCCGGCGTTTCCGGATATCGCGGATGGCGTCGAGCGTCGTGTGATTGGAGCCGACGCAGGAATAGAATTTCAGCGAAATCCGCATGGTCTCGAAACGCTCGCCGAGGCCGGAGCTCAGCTCGTCGAGATTGAAGCGATCGGTCGAGCGCGAGAACGTCGTGCAGAAGCCGCCATAGGGCGCCTCGAACACGTCCACGATGCCGGTAAAGCCGTGGCTCGCCAGCAACGCGCCGTAAAGCCCGCTTTGCGCGGCGCGGCCAGCATGCATGCGCTTGACCATGGCGCCATATTGCGCCGCCATCAGGCCGGACGATTGGGTGCCGCCGATGCCGAGCGCATGGACGGTCTGGTCTGCATCGAGACCGAGCCCGCGTGCCGCGCCGGCAGCTGCGGAAAAAACCCCGACGGTAGCGCCGGAGTGCCAGCCTTGGCCGATATGCTCCTGCCCCATGCATAGCCCGACGCGCGGACCGATCTCATAACCGGCGACCGCCGCGGTCAAAAAATCGCGGCCAGAAAGTTCCGCGTGGCTTTCGGCCACTGCAATCAGCGCTGGCAGTGTCACTGCGCCGACGTGAAGCACCGCTTTGCGGTGTACGTCATCGAGCTCGAAGCCCTGGACCTGGGTACCATTGACCAGCGCGGCATGATCGGAGGACAGCTTCGCGCCGGTGCCCCAGATCGAGGTCGTGCGGGTTGCGTCAAGATTCTCCAGCGTACCGCGCAGGATGCGGCACCATTCGAGATTGGCGCCATAGATGGCGCAACCGAGCGAATCCAGAATAAGGAGCTTGATCCGCTCGCGGACCTCGGCGGGAATTTTTTCGTAGGTCAATCCCGAAACGAATTCGGCGATACGGCGCGTGTGGACGTTGTCGCCGCCGGCATGCGCACTCATGAGTGATACTCGCGGTCAGCGCGCGGCAGTGCGCGACTTGAGGCTGTCCCACCACGGACAGACGCCGGCCATCACTTCGTAATTGCCTTCCATCACCTGAACCGGGCGGCGGAAACCTTGCTCGGCGTTTTTCAGCCGCAGCGCGCGGGCCTTGGCGCGATCTTCCTGCGACAGCCACACGCGGTCGTGGCCCCACATGCTGGGGCCTTCCTTGCGTTCGGAGGCTTGCCAGGTGTCGACGTCGATCGAGCGTGCGCCCCAGCCGTATTCGACCATGAAAGCAGAAGGCGTGAACGAATAGAATGAGGTGATGAAATCGCTGGTATGCCGGCCGAGCGTCGTGCTGACGCGGCCTTCTTCGCCGAGCGCCAGATCGTAGCCCTGGCCGACATCGTCGAAGCTGAACACCTCCATCATGATGTGATGCACGGCGTTCTTGCCGGTCTGGATGAAGGCCAGGCTGTGATGGCGCGGATTGAGATGGAGGAAGCGCGCGACGAACGGATGATCGTAATAATCGGTCAGGCGGAAGCCGAGAATGCCGCGGTAGAATTCCATCAGCTTGTCGATGGTCTCGCGGCTGTCGACATTGAGCACCACGTGACCGAGGCCGAGCGGGCCGGTGCGAAAGCCGGAGATGGCGCGGCCGGGCTTGAATGGCTCGCTTGTGGTCTCGGCGCCGTGGAAAAGCTCCAGCCGATTGCCGAGCGGATCGTTGAAGACGATCAAATCCTTGACGTGCCGCTCGTCGGCAAGCGCGCGGGAGCCGCGTGCGACCTTGATCTCGTTGCGCTCAAGATGCGCCGCGATGGCGTCCAGCGCTGTGGCGTCGGCTGACTTCCCAGCCGAAGAAGCCGATGCCTTCGCCGCCGTCGGCGTCAACGATGATGCGCTGCTTGCGATCGTCCATGCGGAACGCCAGCGTCGAGCGCGATTTGTCGATGGGCTGCAGCCCAAGAAGGCCGGAGCCGTAGCTCGCCCAATCGCCCAAGTCCTTGGCGCGAACCCCGACATATCCCAAAGCCTGCGGAACCATTGCTAACCTCGTGCGACCCAGCCTTTGATGACCGTTGCCATCCTTTTACACCGATGGCATCAGCATCAAAACCACTGCCGGGAATATAGGACCCATGACCGGAACGATCAAAGCCGCCCTTCCGCGCCGACCATGTCGGCAGCCTTATTCGGCCCGATGAGCTTCTGAAAGCGCGGACCGCCGCCGAAAAGGGCGAGATGACGCCGCGAGAGCTGCTGGACATCCAGCACGATGCGATCCGCGGCGTTGTGCGCATGCAGGAGGATATCGGGCTCAAGCTCGTCACTGACGGCGAATACAACCGCTTCTCCTGGCAGCGCGATTTCCTGCTCAAGATCGGCAACGTCGAAAACATGGAATCGCGGCTTACGGTGCGTTTCCATTCCGCAGCCGGCACGCGCGATCACACGCCGCCGTCGCTGCGGGTCGCGGGCAAGCTGTCGCGGCCGTCCGGCATCTTTGTCGATGACTTCAAGTTTCTCAAATCGGTGGCGAAAGCGACGCCCAAGATCACCATTCCGTCGCCGACCATCGTGCATTTTCGCGGCGGCCGCGATGCCATCGACGCTAAAGCCTATCCGCAGATGGACGCGTTCTACGACGATCTCGCGGCGGTCTATCGCGCCGAAATCGCGCGATCTTGCCGATGCCGGCTGCCGCTACTTGCAGATCGATGAGGTCAATCTCGCTTATCTTTGCGATCCGGAATTGCGGCGGCAGGTCGCCAATATCGGCGAGGATCCGGAGTCGCTACCGAAGACGTACGCCAAGCTCATCAATGCTGCGATTGCCGATAAGCCCGCGGACATGACGGTTTGCATGCATCTATGCCGCGGCAACTTTGCCGGCGCCTGGATCGCTGACGGCGGCTACGAGCCGATCGCCGAGCTATTGTTCAACCAGATCGGCGTTGACGGCTATTTTCTCGAATATGATTTCGATCGCGCCGGCGGCTTTGCGCCGTTGCGTTTCCTGCCAAAGGGGAAGATCGCCGTGCTCGGTCTTGTTACCACCAAAAGCCCGAAGATGGAGACCAAGGACGAGCTCAAGCGCCGCATCGACGAGGCCAGCCGCTATGTGCCGCTCGAGCAGCTCGCGCTGTCGCCGCAATGCGGCTTCTCCTCGGGCATCGGCGGTCAGACCATGACGGTCGATGACGAGATCGCGAAACTCAAGCTTGTGGTCGAAACAGCGCGCGAGGGGACGCTGCCTCTGGCGCTCAACCGGGATGAGCTGCCAAGCGCTTGCATCTCAAGGCGCGCGTATCGCAATCGGGAGGTCCCCAATGAGCAACGCTTTGCTGACTTTCCAAATGCCGCAATCACCGGATCCCGTCCCGGTGGTTCTTGATGCCGCAACGACGGCGTTGCTGGTATTCGACATCGTCGATCCTATCTGCACGCGGCAACCCAACTGCACGGGAAAAATGGTGCCGGCGATCTCGTCGTTGCTGGCGAAGGCGCGGAAAGCCGGTGTTACCGTTGCCTACGGGACACGCGCGCCGACCATGTCGAAGTGGTTGCCGGAAGTTCTTCCTGCGCCCGGCGACATCAAGATTGAAAGTCAGGCGCAGGACCGATTCTACAACACCGACCTCGACCAGACGCTAAAAGCCAAAGGGATTACAACGCTCATCTTGACTGGCTGGAAGGTGAGCGGATCGGTGACCTATACGTCGGTCGGAGCAACGCTCCGTGGTTACACAGTCGTTGTTCCCGTCGATACGACTTTGGATGCCACAGATTACGAAATTGCCATTGGGCGATATCAAATCCTGCATCAGAACAGTTCGAATGCCACGAACGAGCCTTTGAAGAACAGAGCGTCGACCCTTAGCCGTACGGATCTGATCACCTTCAAATAGCGGACGTTGCGCTCGGCCGCCAGCTTCTTCAGCCACACTTTGTTGTCGTGAAACGCCGCGCCGCCGAAAGGCGCGACCGAGTCCGAGCCGGTCAGCGTATTGATGCCGCGGCCGTCGGCGTAAGCCGAGTTGGGCCACAGCGATTCCGCGATCAGCACGCCGCGCCGCACGCCGTCGAACAGCTTGGCGTGGATGCGCACCTCTCCGCGCCGGTTACCGAGCACGATCTGCTCGCCGTCGGTTACGCCGCAAGCTGCGGCATCGTCGGGATTGATCATCACCGTCGGCCGGCGTTCGCGCGACAGCGACGTCGGCGTCTCGGAGAAGGTTGAATTGAGAAAGCCGCGCGACGGCGAGGTTGCGAGCCGGAACGGATGCTCGGTGTCCGCTTCCTCGATGACGTCCCAGTGATCCGGAAGTGTCGGCATCGGCTTCGTTGGCGTCTCATAGCGATGCCAGCGGCCGAACGGCGCATTCGGCCAGTCCGGCTTGAAGCGGAATTTGCCGTCGGGATAGGCAAAGCCGTTGAGTAATGCGCGGTCGCGAAGTCCGGCTGGCAGTCGATCCAGCGATTGGCTTCGAGCTCATCGAGCGTGCCCCAGCCCGAAGCTTGCAGCGTGGCGTCGATGATTTCCCGCGGCGTCATCTCGAAGCCGCGATGCTGCACGCCAAGCCGCCGCGCCAGCGCCGAATTGACTTCGTGGTTGGAGCGGCACTCGCCGGGCGCATCGACCAGCTTCGGCCCCAGCAGGAGATATTGGCTGCCACCCGCCGTATAGAAATCGTCGTGCTCGAGGAACATGGTGGCGGGAATGACGATATCGGCGACCTTTGCCGTATCGGTCATGAACTGCTCGTGCACGCAGACAAAAAGATCGTCGCGGGCGAAGCCGCGTTTGACGACTTCCTGATCGGGGGCGACCGAAACCGGGTTGGTGTTCTGGATCAGCAGCGCGGTCACCGGGCCGCCGCCGAGCAACGCCTCTTTGTCGCCGGTCAGGATCGAGCCGATGCGCGACTGGTCGAGCATGCGGATCGAGGGATCGCGCACGTCGAGGCCTTCGATCAGTGTCTTGTCAAGATGAAAGACGTCGCCATTGTTGTGAAACGCGCCGCCGCCTTCCAGTTTCCAGGCGCCGGTCACCACGGGGATGCAGCTTGCGGCATGCATATTGATGGCGCCGTTGCGCGAGCGCGAGAAGCCGTAGCCGAGCCGGAAGTAAGCGCGCTTCCTTTCGCCGACGAGAGCGGCGAACGCCTCGATGGTCTCGACTGGGCAGCCGGTAATCTTTGACGCCCATGCGGGGTCGCGGCTGCGCACATGCTCTTCAAGCTCGCGTGGCGCGTCGGCGTAGCGTTCGAGATAATCCCGGTCGGCTTTGCCGTCGCGGAACAGGCAATGCATCACGGCGCAGGCCAGCGCCCCGTCAGTGCCTGGCCGGATCAGCACCGGCAAGTCGGCCTGCTTCATCGTGGCATTCATATAGACGTCGACGACGACAATCTTGGCGCCGCGTTCTTTGCGGGCGCGCGTGGCGTGCGTCATGACGTTGACCTGGGTGTTCACCGCATTGGTGCCCCAGATCACCACAAGATCGGACCTCGCCATCTCGCGCGGATCGGCGCCGGCAAGCTTGCCGGTGCCGGCCATGTAGCCGGACCAGGCCGGATTGACGCAGATGGTCGAGAAGAAGCCGGAATATTTCTTGGCGTTGCGCAGGCGGTTGATGCCGTCGCGCATCACGTAGCCCATGGTGCCGGCGTAATAGTAGGGCCACACCGCTTCGGAGCCGTGTTTTTGTTCGGCGCGGAGAAACTGCTCGGCGACGATATCGAGCGCGTCATCCCATGATACCGGCGCGAACTGGCCGGAGCCTTTCGGGCCGACGCGGCGCATCGGATGCAGCAGACGGTCGGGGTGATGCACGCGCTCGGCGTAGCGCGCGACCTTTTCGCAGATCACGCCTGCCGTATAGAGATTGTCTTCCGCGCCCCTGATACGGCCGATGGTGCGCGAGTCGATGACTTCAACCTCAAGCGCACAGGTCGACGGACAATCGTGCGGGCAGGCGGAAGCGCCGATGCGGGGTCGAACGGCCTGATTCATAGCACCTCGAATACTAGCACGCCGGTTCAACAAAGTCCCGGTAACGAAGCCCGGTTATTTGACCCCGTAGCCGGCGAATTCGTCGGCGATGTCCGATTGCACCAGATTGGCCGTCGCCATATCGACTTGCCCGCCGGCAGTGTCGCCCTTTTTCTGTTTCGCGAGCCCCCGGCCGTAGAGCGCGCTGGCAAGCTTCGGGTTGCTTTTGAGCGCGGCGTTGTAGTCGGCAATGGCTTCGTCGAATTTCCCGAGCCGCAGATAGGTAAAGCCACGGCTGTTGAGCGCGCCGGCATCCTTGCCGTGGATCGCAAGCGACTGTTCGCAGTCGGCCAGCGCCTGCTGCAAATCGTTGCCGGCTTCCGCGCGCGCGGCGCATCGTCCGGTCAGCGCGTCGGGCGATTTCGGGTCGAGCTTGAGGGCCGCATCGAAGTCCGCGATGGCGTGCTCATGATCGCCCTTGTTGTCATAGGCGGTGCCGCGATCGACCAGGGCCGTGGCGTAGGTCGGATCGAGCGCGACCGCCTTGTTGAAATCGGTCATGGCCTTGTCGATGTCGCCTTTGAACACATAGGCCATGCCGCGATTGGCGTGCGACCAGGCCAGCGGCTTGTCCGCCATCTTGCCGGACTCGATCAAAGTGGTGCAGCCGCCGATCTGCATTGCGAGCGAAAACTTGTGTGCCATGTTTCCGCACCACGCGACTTGCGCCTGCAATTGCGCCGACGCCGGCGAGATCGCAACCGCCGTTGTCAGAATGGCTGCGGCGCCGGCAAGGATGCTCCCTGTCATTCGCGTCATGAGTTTCGATCACCCGGTTGAAATCGACGATAGGATGGACGATAGCACGGTAAGAACTGGACGATAGAAGCGACAAACGGGAGGAACTATCATGAAAGCAGCCGTTCTCGGCGAGCAGGGCGTCGAAATCCGCGATCTGCCGAAGCCCGGGCCGAAGCCGAATGAAGTCCTGATCAAGGTCCGCGCGTCGAGCCTTAATCGTGCCGACGCGCTGGTCGCTTCCGGCATCCAGCATGGCAGCGTCGGCGGCGTCGGTGCGCGGATCGGGCTGGAATGTTCCGGCGAAATCGAAGCGGTCGGCAGCGAGGTCAAGGACTTCAAGCCCGGCGATCGCGTTCTCGCTTCCGCGCCCGGCGGCTTTGCCGAATATGTGGTGACCGATGCCGGCCGTGCCCATCGCATCCCCGGCAACAACATGACCTGGGAACAGGCCGCCTGTTTTCCGGTCGCGCTGCAGACCCTGCACAACGCGGTGGTGACGGCCGGCCGGCTCAAGCGCGGCGAGACGTTGCTGATCCAGGGCGCAAGCTCCGGCGTCGGCCTCATCGGCATGCAGATCGGCAAGCTGATGGGCGCTTCGGTGGTGATGGGCTCGTCGACCAATGCCGAGCGCCGGTCGCGGCTCAAGGAATACGGTTGCGACGTTGCGATCGACACCAGCAAGCCGGATTGGCCGGAAGACGTGAAGAAGGCCACCGGCGGCAAGGGCGCCAACCTGATCGTCGACATGGTGTCGGCGCCGGTCGCCAACGGCAATCTGGAAGCGGCGGCGCTGCTCGGCCGTATCGTCAATGTCGGCCGGCTTGGTGGAACTCACGGCGACTTCAACTTCGACCTCCATGCGCTCAAGCGCATCGACTATATCGGTGTCACATTCCGCACCCGCACGCTCGAAGAGGTGCGCGAGATCGTCAGGCTGATGCGCGCCGATCTGTGGCCGGCGCTCGAAAGCGGCAAGCTGACATTGCCGATCTACCGGACTTTCAAGCTTGCCGACATCGCCGATGGCCTGGCGATGATGAAAGCCAACCAGCACTTCGGCAAGATTGTCATAAATGTCTCGTAGCGAGTGTTACACCCTATTAAACACTTGCATCAGTGCTATTGCCGACTTGCCCGGCGCGGTCGCCTCCGGCATAAATTTGCCATGACCGATTCGGTGAAGGGCCCAGCGCCGATTCTGGCTGCGGGCGGCATCGTGTTACGCGGGAACACCAAGCCTCGCTTCGCCGTCGTGCGGATGCGGCGCGAGAAGTCGTGGGTGCTGCCGAAGGGCAAGCTGATGCCGCGCGAACATCCGCGCGATGCCGCCAGGCGGGAAGTTCTGGAAGAGACCGGGCACGACGTGTCGGTCCACAAATTTCTCGGCTCGGTGGCCTATCCGGCCGTCGGCAGGATCAAGATCGTGCAGTTCTGGCTGATGCGGACCGAAGGCCTGCCGGAGCGCGAGCTGTCGAGCGATGTCAAAGCGGTGAAGTGGCTGCCGCTCAAGCAGGCCATCGAGCTGTTGAGCCGCCCGCACGAGAAGGTATTTCTGACTCACGTCGGTCCGATTGCGCTCGCCGAAATCAAGAAAGCGACCCGCCGCAAAACCCGCGTCTCCCGCCGCGGCGTCAGCAAGCGGCGGCCTTCGGCGGCGCCGGCCACGCCCCACGTGATCGCGATGGATTATCAGAAGACCAGACCGAATGCTTTTGCCAAGGCGCTCGGCAACTGGTTCAACGCCCGCCGCGCGGGTTGAGCGCTGCCGTTTAGTTTCTCCTCGACGATGTCAAACAGCGACGCACTTCATCCCGCCCCGCGATAGCGGGGAGGGGGGCATAGGCGGCCTACGGCCGCCGTCACTTAACGAACGCCGACGCAAGCGTCGGCTATGGCTCTTGCGCGGTGGGCGGGGCGTTTGCATTGACGCTTCTCCTGACGCGTCAGGATTTTCCTCACCGCAAGCGCCCCCTCCACCATCCTTCGCGCTGCGCGCCACGGATGGTCCCCCGCTATCACGGGGGCGGATGATATTTTCGTCATTGCGAGCGGAGCGAAGCAATCCAGCGCTCAATGCAAGCCGCCCCTGGATTGCTTCGTCGCTTCGCTCCTCGCAATGACGAACGATCTCGTTCTCGCGGTGCGATCCGCACCCGAGTTGTTGTTCAAGAACTAATTTCTCCGCTCTCCGCACCGATCTTCGCCAGAGAATACCGGCGGTGGATGCCGGTATCCTCACGATCCGTGCTTCGAGCCACGAATGTAAGAAAGAAGAAAGCAAGGAAGCGGAACGCCGAGAGACGCGTATCCAACCTCCGCACCCTTGCGGGTGCGGCGCGCGCAGAGCGCTGCGCGCTCGCCTCTCGGCGTCCCACCACGGCTCTTGCCAGAGGGACGTTGGTCCCAAAGGCTCTGCTTCAGGCCAGGCTTCCTGGGACGTGGTCTCTCCGGGCATTACCCGGCGTCGCCTGTCCCAGTCCAGTGGCAGCACCCCACGCACCGGTCGTAATGCCGGCGAGCATGATGCCCGAAGCCGCCCGGGAACGGCGGTGACGAACCGCCGCCCGCGGGAACCGACTCTCGCTCCGCCCTGCGGAGTGACCGCATAACGTCCTTGTACGGGAGCGAGATTGGGGGCCTTTTTTCAAATCCAGATCGCGATGTCACGGAATTATTTCCCTGTGCAACTTATGCCCATTTGGCGGGGCTTCTGAGCTGTGCGACGGGCGATATCGGCGGCAAAATCCGCGCGTTTTGAGCACAATGATTCGCTGTAATGACAATGGTTTAGTCCCCGTCATGGCCGGACTTGTTCCGGCCATCCACGCCTTGCTTTACTTATCGTATGCGCGGCGGCTGGGTTGACTTCATGACTAACAAACCTAACGGCATCTTGTATGCCGGCGTCACCAGCAACTTGGCGCGCCGCGCCTTTGAACACCGTGAGGGGCTGATAAGCGGTTTCAGCAAGCGATACGGCTTGAAACGACTAGTCTATTGCGAGCAATACGACGACATCCGTCTGGCGATTTAGCGTGAGAAGACTTCTCAAACATTGGCCGCGTGCGTGGAAAGTTCGGCTCATCAGGGAAATGACTCCCGAATGGGATGATCTATACGATCAACTCGCTTGATGCTTGAAAAGAAAGGCGTGGATGCCCGCAACAAGTGCGGGCATGACGGATGCTGCCAGTCTATTCACACGGCCACGTCTGCCGGTAGGCTTGCAGCGCAAGCTTCATGAAATCATCGTTCATTTGACTGGGGTGTTGCTCGACATATTGAATGGCGACAGCAACAAGCTGCCCGTTTGACAGGTTATCCGGCACGCACGACCGGAGCTCCGGCGCCAGAACGTGGCTGACATAGGCCAGCGCTCGAAGCTCGCCGGCGCAAAAATATCCGGCGGCCCGCTGACCGAGATTGGCGTGCTCGTCGGCGAACGCTTTGCACTCCGCCAATGTCGCATAGCCGCTGAAGGCATTGGGTGCTGGTGTTTGGGCAAGCGCGCTGTGAGGCCAAAGAAGCCCCATCGCCGGGAGAGCGATCGCCAACAGGCAAAGTCCGGATCGCCAATTCATGCGCGCAGTATTCCCGTTAGGGACATGGCCGCAGCCGCTTCAAGGCGTAAAAAGCGTCCGCGCCAGCCGGAAGCCGCAGTAGTTGTCCCGGGTCCCGGTGGAGTGCCCGCCGCGGAACGCCGAGCGGAGGTAGACCGCGGCGTAGTTCCAGGAACCGCCGTGGAGGACACGGTTGCTGCAATCGCCGCCTGTGATCCACGCCGAGCCGTCAGCCGGCGCGCCATCGTAACTGTTGTGAACGCAATCTTCAGTCCACCCCCAGATGTTGCCGACCATGTCATAAAGCCCGAACTTGTTCGACGGGAAGGAGCCGGCCGGCGCCGTTTGCCGGTTATCCCACTTGCTGCCGCAGCCATTGCAGTTGGCGTTGTTGTTGCCGATGTCGTCGCCCCACGGATACGCCGTGGTGGTTCCTGCGCGTGCCGCATACTCGTATTCGGCCTCGGACAGCAGCCGATAGGTCTTGCCGGTGACTTTGGAGAGCCAGGCCGCGTATTGCTGCGCATCGTCCCAATTGACGTTGATCACCGGCTGCTGCCCGCGCCCCCAGCCTTGGTCGTTCGGCTTATAGCCATCGCAGCCGCCGCCGGTGACGCACGCGTCCCAGTCGGAAAATGTCAGTTCATATTTCGCGACCGCAAAAGGTCTGGAAAACGTGACGGTGTGCTGCGGGCTTTCGCGGGTATCGCGGTCCTTCTCGGTCGGTGGCGATCCCATCGCGAACGACCCCGCCGGGACCACGATCATCTCCGGGCAGTCGGTGGCGCACTCTTTGAAGGAATCGCCAGGCTTGAGCGCCTGCTCCTGCGCAGCCGTCAGCACATGTGGCCGAACCTGCGAGACCATGTACGGGCGCGTAACAGCCCACCAGCGCCATTGCTCGCCGATGTACCCCTGTTCGATCCAGCCGACGAGGCCGATAATGACCGCCAGCAGCAGCGCAGACACCAGCGCCTGCATCCAAATCCCACGACGCCGCACAGAGTTCGATTTCAGGAGCGATGCTGCTTCCGCTTCCTTGCTTGCAGCAATGAACGACCGCATCACATCAGTGACGGCCGGTGCACCCGGTTTCCAGTTCCCGGCCCACGTCTGCGCCGCTGCAAGCTCATCGCCGCGCAACAGCAGCGATTCCGGACGGCTACGTGTCACCCAACGCTGCGCATGCTCCCCGATGCGCGTGTGCTCGCGTATCCAGTCGATATCCTGGCGTAGCGCCTCGGCTAATTGTGCGAGCGGACGCGTTATTCCCGGACTGGTATCGAACCGCACGAACTGCCGGCGCCGCAACTGCTCCGGAATGTCAAACTCGGGCACCGGCTTGAAAACGACCGGCAGCAGCCGTTTTGATTCCGCGAGTGACTTATCGACCTCCCAGACGCAACGCTCCGACTTCACCGCTTCGGGAGACACGACGAACACCACGGTGTCCGCAGTCTGGATGAGACTGCCGAGGCGTGCTTCCCACTCCTCACCGGCGGCAATGTCATGGCGATCGAGAAAGGGCGCGAACCCCGCAAGCTCCAGCCCCGCGACCAGCTCATCGGCAAAGTCACTGCTGTCCCGCCGCGAGTACGAGATAAACACCTTGAGCTTTTCGCCGGTACCAGCTTCAGCCATGACGCACTTTGGCAATGGATAACGGCCGCTTCAATAGGCCACCGACGACACCGGCCCCACCGCTACCTCTATCGCTTTTAATGGATTTTCACCTCTCGAAATGCTATTTTAACGAGAGGAGAATTCATGACTGAACCCGTTGAAAAAGCAGTCGCAACCCGCATCCGGAAAATGGCTTTGGAGCACCATGTGGTCTATGTCCGCGCGCCACGTGACATGCTTGCGCACGACATCACGCGCCTTGCCGGTGATGACGTGCAACTCGATGAGATCGAGCAATTGCTGATCGCTCTGCAACGGAGCGGTTATCTGTCGCGTACCGAGATGGTGCAACTCCAGGCGGCCTATCTACGCGAAGCCAGCCCGTGACATTCGATCCGTTTGGCGATTTCGAAACGCAAGGTTATCTGCGCAATCTCGCCAAAGAAAAAGATCCCGACATCGTCCGGCGCCTTGAGCATACCTCGTTCATGACTGGCATCGACGCTGCGCTTGAACGTCTCGCCAAAGTTAAGCGCCTCACTTACACGGACATTCTCGAAACTCACCGAATTCTATTTGAAGCCGTCTACCCTTGGGCTGGACAGGACCGTGGGAAAACCGCTCCTGATCTGGCGATCAGCAAGGGATCGGTTCTTTTCGCTCACCCGGAGCATATCCAGCGTGCAGCGGATTACGCGCTCTCACATGGGCAAGACAGGCAATTCATGAAGGAGAAGCCCGGCGTAGTCATGGGATACCTCGCCTATGCTCATCCCTTTTTGGATGGCAATGGCCGTAGCATTATGGTTGTGCATGGTGTCATGGCCCAACGGGCCGGATTCAGTATCGATTGGGCGGCGACTGACAAGACCGATTATCTGTCAGCCCTTACCGAAGAACTGGACGATCCAGATAAAGCCCATCTGGACGCATACCTTAAGCCCTTCATCCGAGGCGCTGTCGGCGAAGATCATCTTGGGGCTGCGATTGCACTTGCGCCGGGCCTCGATGGAAACGACGAACAAAACGAAGTCCTCGGCAAGACAAGCGATCCGGCGCTGAAAGCGCGTTACGAGCAGCAAGAACTCAAACGCAAAGCTGAGTAGGCAAGTCCCTGCCGGGGCAGCGCCCCAGACCTTTTGCCGTCACTCTTTGATGAATGTCTTGCGGTGATCTTTTTGCTGCTCGGCGCTGAATGCCATAAGTCTCTATAATATCACATGAAAAGGGATTTTAGCGGTTCGCTGAGGGTGCCCCGCCATTTCGATCAGAAGGAATTCAACCTTTTCAATGACTTGTTGGGGTCACATCGCGGGGAGTTCGAAAGTGCTCCCGTTGCACGGTGATCTACCGTAGAACGCGTAGAAACCTACGGGTTTTCAACGTGTTAGGACGCGATTGGGAAAACGGGTTTTTTGGGGCTTGCCGAAGTCCGCAAATCAACCCCTAATAACCCCTGTCGCACCGAACAATTTTGGTGAGAGGTGCGACCGTGATTCCCGAAGACCTCCCTGAGTTCGCTATCCTCATCAGATGGGGAAAGTTTCGGCTGGATCTTGTCGGCCGACACCAGATCGCATTGGCAGCGATTCTGCTTGCCATGGTCATCGGCGTTCGGCTGCTGGTTCTTTGACCTAGTAATAAATTTGGTTTTCCACAGGCAAAATAGTGCGATTGGTGTGCCAGTTTTTGTTTGCTCGTAGCGCGTAGCGGCGTGTGTGTGATTTTAGTGGGAACTAGAAAATTTTAAGCCGGGCAAAGGGTTTTAGGTGCCCTCCTCGGGAGGGTCGATTTTGTTTTTAAAATCGGTGAGTCTCTTTTTGTTTGCTCCGCTATTTGACCCTTCGCTATCCGCGTCTGGATCAACTTGACAGACACCCCCGTTTGGGAAGGTATGGGGGTCTCATCGCACCGACAGCTTTTTTCAGCGAAGGTGCGAGATGAATGATCCGTCCATTTCCATTCACTTCCTGGGCCTCGATATGGCAGCTAGCGGCGCTGATGCGCTGATTGTTGTTGTCATCCTAGCGCTTATTGCTTTCGGTGCGCGCTGGATGCGTCTTATCTAATTTTCTTCGCTGAAGAGCGCGGGTGGCTTGGAATGCGCGCTCTGGGAAGTTAGCAAGCTGCAAGAGGTTTGGTTGGTGACGCTGGCTTCCGGGTTGGATCTCTTGCGCAGTTGCATCAATCGCAGAATGGCAGGTCGCAATGCAAATAGATGAAGCTGCCGCGTTCCTTCTGGACTGCATTAAGAGGCCGCGGACAAGTGTGTATGGGTCGCCAGACTGCGAAGTGTATTTGCCGAATATCATCGCGTCCTACTTGGAGGAGCAGGAAAACGTTCCCTCACATCTTGTCCGCGACCACGGTAGAGCAAGAGAGTTGCTTCCCGTCTTCCTAGATACAGCCTGGGAATTTTGCTGACGCGGGATTTTGAGGCCAGCTGAGGTGCAACACAGGCTCGAAGGTAGAGGCTTCTCAATTACAAGCGCTGGTAAGTCGTGGCTAGACTTGGGAGGGATTTGAACCCCTTGTTCTGAATCCCAGCAGATTGGCTCAACTTTTTGAGAAATTGTCTGAGGGACGACTTGGGCTCGGGTTTGGACGAAGGGCATCGGAGGCTGCGAACTGTCACGCGCTGAAGTGTTATCTTGCGTCATGCGCCATGTGCGGAGCCGCAGCCGAGGCAATTGTCCTCTCGGTTGCTATTGCAAAGGACGGCGATGAGAAACGTGTTCTCAAACTTTACCCAGCCATGCATGGTAGGCGTAACGTAATCAATTTCATCATCGGGTCGGCCGGGCCGGGAATAGTTGCGGCGTTCAAAGCGGCTACCAGACTTGCTCTCGATATTGGAGGGACGCGGCGCACGGCACGGTGTCGGAAATCTCTGAGATAGAGGCATATACGGCGCTTCACCAACTTCTGCGCTTGGCTCAGTTTGCTTGCGATCGCTGGGAGGAGCTTGTTAAGTCCTGAGCTTGGCCCGCTAAGAAGTCTCGGAATGCAATAACAAATTACCTTGGCAAAAAAGGCGCTTGGTATCGACCGGGAAAGCTGTGTCAAGAAATGTAGAGGACCGCCATGGCCCGCGTAATGCCTAGCCGAGTGATTGAAACGATCGACGAGATATTTCCCCACGCTGCTAAACCAGCCCAACGCCCAAATTTCCGGAAACAATTCGCAATTGCTCGGAATACTGAACCTTCTTAGAGATGTTCCTGACGAGCTTCTCAACGCCACATCGGCCGACTATGCAGACTTAATCCTAGCAAAAAGTGCAATTGAAGACTGGGTGGCTATAACCACAGCAAGAGGCAACGTCGTCGGCTACTTGGCCCAAGTAAAAGGATATGACGCGGTCACTACTATTCGACGTGTGCTAGCAAAATGTCCTGATGAATATCCGCCACAAAGTACATCTGAGCTATCATTCATCGGAGACGAAGCTCTACGGGAGAGCATCAGGCAGGATATTGGTGCTGCCAATCGTGCACTAAACAACGCCGAATGGAAGGCTGCGACAGTCTTAGCCGGCGCTGCGATAGAAGCCCTCCTGCATTGGCGCCTCCAGTCTCCGTCGCCTGGCGCGGCTGCCGTTGACAGCGCTGTCAAATCGCTAACGCGAACTAAAAGAATGACCTTTAAAGATATCGATCGGTGGATTTGGATCAATTCATGATTGCTTCCTCCTGGATTACTCAAGCCTGATACGAGCGGTGCAGCGAAGCTAGCTCAAAACTTTAGAAATACATGACCCGGGGCGAGCTGCTCGCCTGGCGCAGGCCTGCAATCGTGCCACAGCTTACTCGGCTATCGGGGCATTGAGGACACGTGGTGGGAGATTTATCCTAAGTTAGGCCCGTTGTTCTGAAGCGCTTCTACCCATGTGCGTTTGTAAGTAGGCAGGCGAGCCCACTCGGTAGTCTGCGCCTCATCCTACCGGTGACCGTGAGCCAGACGGTGACACTGGTTTTTGGGGAAATAACAGGCTGACTTTTATTATCTGCATTGAGGTCTCCACCCACGATGGCGAAGATACATCGACGGAATTTCGTCTTTCTTCTTGGCGTGCGGTCACTGCTGGTCACGCGCCGCGCGAGCGCAACAACCGGAGCAGCGGGACGTACTCACACAAATCACAACTGGATGCGCTCGAGTGCTTACAACGATGCCTTAAACGGCTTTCGCGAAGTCTTGCGTGAGCGACGGGCCGAGCTCAATGCGAAGCAGCCGTTGCCGGGCTTGCCGGGACAGGCGCTCTACCTCGCGCGTATCCGCATGATGAGCGCCTATAAGGATCTTACCGATGCTGTTCCCTCGAAAATTGGAAGAGCCAATAAATTCGGGATTCCTCCCGCGTACTTTGACGCCGACAGCGAGCCGCTGATCGATGAATACAGAGCAATCTTCGACATCCTGGAGGCGCCTCCGGCTAACGCTCAGAATTCGGATACGCCATTCAAGGACGTCGTCGATTTGGGAACTGCCATTGCGCGAGCCAAGGGCCTTGATGCAACGACTTCTGAAGTTGCCGGCCGAATCTGCCTAGGCCTGTTCTTTGCCGAGACCAATGGCAAACAAAACGTCGGCAATGCGCGCTCCAATACTTACAAGGGAAGCTTACAAACAGGCCCCGCTGAAGACCAAAATGGCCAGAAGAAATGGGCGGCGATGAAAAGGTCCATCGCGGCCTTCGATCCCGCCCTGAACGCGCGTGACGACAGGGAAGAGGCGAGGGTCGGCCATCTGGATCATCGGTTCAATCACTGGACGGCCGTGAGAGACGGCCTTGCCAACGCCCATGCCGATCTTTTTGCGGAAATCCCGGTGATAGCGAAAGCGCTGCCGGACCCGATCGATCAGATGAAACTGTTCGAACTCATTCAGATCATTCCTAGCTCCGACCAGGGCGGCTCTTAAGTCCGGTGACGTAACCGGCTATAAGATTTCCGACCCGCGAATCATGGGATTTCTCCGAAACAACAGCATCTTCACTTTTGGAAAAGCCGACAGGGCGAAAACATCCGCGACGATCCGCGAGATTCTCGATGCGATGTGGCTCTTCAATGACAAATTTGACCGGGCGCTGTAGCTCTATGGTCAAATCAAGTCTCGGTCGTAATGCTCTCTATCCTCTCGTCACCACCGGGCATAGCCGTTCGAAGAACGGCGTCGCTTCGCTCGCCTATGACCCGGTGGTCCATGCTGAGGTGCCGTATGGATTGCCGGATCAAGTCCGGCAATGACGGCTGAATTTCCTTTACGTCGCGACCGCGCAGGCGAGCCCACTCTGGCGTTAGCGCCTCATCCTAACGGTGAGCGTGAGCCAGATGGTGACACTGGTTTCCGGGGTGGGCTCACCTGCGCGGTAATGACGAATGTGGGTTGTCATTGCGAGGAGCGTTAGCGACGACCCTCCTACGCTCGCTTGGCGAGCTTCGGTGGGTTGGAGTCCGCCGAAGCGCGGAGCGCGAAGGCGGAAGCAATCCAGGGGCGGCTTGCATTGAGCGCTGGATTGCTTCGCCATAGCCCGTCGAAGACGGGCGTAAACGCCCTGATGGCTCGCAATGACGGCGCCCGGGCGATCAGGCGCTGCTGGCCGAACGTTGAAAAAGTCTGGATGGTTGCTTCTATCTAAGCGAACTCCAGCTCTCTGCTTCCTGCTCGCTGAGCCAGCCATTCGACAGCGACCTGTCGCGCGACGCCTTGACCTGAATTCGCCTCTGGATGCGTCAGATCACCGTCGCTTCTGATCGAAAACTTGTAAGTCTCGCCAGTACGGCGACGCGTCACAAAAATATGCGGATGGTCGTATCTCGTAACTTCGAACATGTGACTCACCTCATTGGTGATTCTCTGCCCGGCACCAGGATTTGGAACCTGAAAGTTTAACGGCGCCTTAACCAACGCCAAACGCGTCGCTCCGCAATTCCTGGCTTTCGACAATTCCTGGCTTTCAACTCCGCGCCCGGCGTCAATCCGGGGTGGCATCGTCGGCTTGATTTATCGGGGATTACGAGGGGGTTTACCCGCGCGCGCCGATCTTGTCCTGCGTTTTGGTCGCGAAATCGCCGGCGTCATGGCGCTCGTGCAATTGTCCTTCAGGCGGCCCGCTGATGCGGTTGACCATTCGCCCGCGCTTGACGGCCGGGCGCTCGCCGATTTCTTTGGTCCAGCGCGTCAGGTTTTTATAGTCGTGCGTCTGCAGGAACTTGCGCGGGTCGTTGTAGGAGGCGCCGTTCAACATGCCGTTGCCGTACCACGGCCAGATCGCCATATCGGCGATGGTATATTCGTCGCCGGCGATGAATTGATTGTCCGCAAGCCGCCGGTCGAGCACATCGAGCAGGCGTTTTACCTCCATTGTAAAACGGTCGATGGCGTATTTGATCTTCACCGGAGCATAGGCATAGAAGTGCCCGAAGCCGCCGCCGACATAGGGCGTTGAACCCATCTGCCAGAACAGCCAGTTCAGCGCCTCGGTGCGCTTGCCGCGATCCTTTGGCAGGAAGGCGCCGAATTTTTCCGCGAGGTAAAGCAGGATCGCGCCGGATTCGAACACGCGTTGCGGCGGCTGCTCGCTATAGTCCATGAGCGCCGGGATTTTGGAGTTCGGGTTCACCCCGACAAATCCGCTGCCAAACTGGTCGCCCTCACCGATCCGGATCAGCCAGGCGTCATAGTCCGCGCCGCTATGACCGGCGGCCAGCAATTCCTCCAGCATGATTGTCACCTTGACGCCATTAGGCGTCGCCAGCGAGTAGAGCTGCAGCGGATGCTTTCCGCGCGGCAGCTCTTTGTCATGCGTCGCGCCCGCGATCGGGCGATTGGTATTGCCATAGCGCCAATTGGGGCCGCCCTCCTTCTCCCAGACCCAGACTTCCGGTGGCGTGTATTGCGATGTGTCAGTCATGTCGGGCTCGCGTTTGTCGCTTGATAGGTTGGCCGCTCGTTACTGGATCAAAGTTGTCCACGCAGCCTAAGCCTGTTTATTCCATCAACTTATATTGTGAGAATCCGATAGCAATCACAATTCCCGGAATGATGAGAGCAAAAATATTCCAAACACCAAAGGCCAGTAACACAACCTGGTTTATACCAAAAAATGTAGCGTAGGTGATTATGCCCCATTTTTTCATCATCCACAGACCAATCATGCAAACGAATCCAACAACGGCACTAAAGGCCAAATATGGCGGGTACCAAGCACCTATTTGTTTAGATATATCGGAGAAAGCTAATGCAACAGCAGCGAAGGCGCCTATAAATCCGATTACGCAAATTGCCGTAATAATTCCTGGTCTTTTATTTGTCACGATTTCCACCTTAAGACATCAGGCCCTCGGCTTTTCCGCGGTGGCATTGGTGCCGGCGATGAATCCCTGACAGGTGGCGCGGGCGAGGCCGTGCATGCTGAAGCCGCCCGCGGACTCGCCGCCGCAATAGAGGCCCGGAATGACCTGACCGTTCATGTCGACGACCTGGCAGCGCGCATTGATCCGCAAGCCTGCGCGCGTGTCGTGCAGCACCGGCGTCGCCCACCCGGCATAGAACGGCGGCTTCGCTATCTTGTAGAGCGGCTTGGGCTTGCCGAAATCCTCGTCCACGCCTGAATCGACGAAGCTGTTGTAGCGCTAGACGGTCGCGGCAAGAGCCTCGGGCGGCATCGGCACGCGCTGGTATTTCATCTCGATCTTTTTGGCCAGTTCCTCGATCGTGTTCGCGGTAAAGCAAAACCCGGCGTCGTAATCGACGTTGGGCGGCTTCGGATCCCATTGCTCGCGCTCGACGGCATCGGCGTCGAAAATCGCCCAGATCGGGCCGCCGCCATTATGCCCGTCGCCGATCCCGGCCAGTGCCGCATCGAGGAAGGTGTTGGGTTTGAATTTCAGATTCTGGCCGTTGCGATAGCTGTCCGGGACATAGGGGTCGATCGAGCCGTAATTGCCCGAGCTGAATTGGCGCGCGGTTTCGTCGTAGAATCGCTTGCCGATCATGTTGACGAGCACGACATCCTGCCAGTCCTTGACGTGCAGGCCGCTGGCGCGGGCCTTGTCGAACACTTCGCTGCCCGGAAACCAGCGCAGATTCACGTAGCCGTATTGCCCGCCGATCGTGCCGGGCTTGGTAATGCCCGACCCGAACTCGCCGGTATTGTTGAAAAGCCCCCACAGCGATGCGCCGATCGCCATGCCGGCGAGCTCGCCGCTGGCGTCCTGATCCGACCAGGGCTGGCCGGCCACGCCGCAATATTCCTCGGTCAGGCGCGGGTCGAACATGCGGCGGAAATTCACGTTGGTGGTCGATCCGCCGGTGTCGATGATCACGGCCTTGCGCGCGCGGATATTGACGGGCGTGCCATTATTGTCCGCGGCGATGCCGAGCACGGGCCCGGCGTGCGGCGCCTCGCGATGGATTGCGGTCATCCTGTGCGACAGAAGAATTTCGACGCCGGCCTTTCGTCGCCGCGGCGTCGAGTGGATGCATGAGGCCGTTGCCGGTGGACATCGTCGTGCGCTCGTCCGGCGCCGCCGGCTTGCCGGTCTGGATCAAAGGCCAATCCATCGGCGCCGCGTGCATTTCGCGCGGCACCGAGTTGCCGACCGAGCTGCCACCGAATGTGTCGGGCGCCTTGTCGACGAACACAACGCCGTGCGCCATCAGAAATTCGTAGGTCGCGGCACAATTGTCGGCGAAGGCCCGGATCACTTCGCGGTCGTTGAAGCGGTAATCGGGAAAGCCGTTCGGCTCGACGACCGACCAGTCGGTCAGATCCTGGAAGACGAGATCGGGGGAATCCTGGATGCCCCATTTCTTCTGGAAGCTGGTGCCGCCGCCGAGCGGAACGTTGCCGCCGCTGCAGATCGCGTGACCGCCGGTATGGGGCTGCGCTTCGACGACGATCACCGACGACCCGGCTTCGCGCGCGACGATGGCGGCGGGGAGTGCCTGAGGCGCCCGACCCGATCACGACGACGTCGGCCTCGCGATCCCAGTGGATGCCGGATTGTGCTTCTGGGCCTTCGCTTCAGCAAGAGCCCGACGGCAGCCGCGCCCGCCGCCATGCCGGCGCCGCCCAACAGTAAGTCGCGTCGCTTCATCGTCATGATCGTTCTCCTGCATTATGCATTTTCGTCCGAGCCCGGATTTCGGCATAGTACGCATGATGCGGCGTTGCGGTCGAGCGGCCGCCCGCGTTCGCGGCATAGCGGTGCTGCGATGGCGCGCCCGGGCAGGGCGTCCGGGCTGAACTGTCAGGTGAGCGGCCGTTACTCGAGTTTGATATCGGCGGAAGAAACCATCTTGGCCCATTGTTGGGCCTCTTCAGCCATGAAATTTGCTAAATCTTGCTGGGAGCGAATCCTTGGCTCGGTTCCGAGTTTGGCCAACTGTGACTGCACGTCAGGCGACTTCAATCCATCGTTGATGGCCGCGTTTAGCTTATCGACCACCGCGGCTGGCGTTCTGGCTGGCGCGAGCACCAGGAACCATTGATAAGCTGGGAAATTCGCAAAGCCGCACTCGCTCATTGTCGGCACATCCGGGAGCTCCGGCCAACGCGCGTCGCTGGTTACCGCGAGCGCACGCAGCTTGCCGGACTGGATATACGGGAGGAAAAGCGACTTGGCGCCGAACGTCATTTGAATCTGACCGCCCAGCAAATCAGGGATCATCGCAGGGCCGCCTTTGTAGGGCACGAACACCATGTTGGTGCCGGTAACGACCTTGAAGTATTCGACCATGACGTGGGGCGCGATGCCGAGAACCGCGCCGCAGGTCAACTTGCCCGGCTTGTCTTTCAGATAGACTGACAAACTCCTGAACTGTCTTTGCGGGTATTGACGGCGAAATCACCAGCGCAGAGGAATCGACCGCGATGGACGCAATCGGCGTGAAATCGTCGACGGGGTCATAATTGAGTTTCTTGTAGATCGCCGCGTTGATCGCGTTCGTATTCGTGCCGCCCAACAGCAATGTGTAGCCGTCGGCATTGGCGCGAGCGACATCCTGGGACCCGATCGTGCCGCCGGCGCCCGGCCGGTTCTCGACCACGACATTCTGACCGAGGGCCGACGAGACCAGTTGTCCGGCGATGCGGCCCATAATATCGGTCGGTCCGCCTGCCGGAAACGGCACGACGAGTTTGATCGGTCTGTTCGGATAAGATTGCTCCTGCGCGAAGCCGGCTCGATTGAGACCAAGGGCCAGAACGGATGCCCGAGAGAACACATCGTCTGGTGAACATGCGTTACTCCTTTTTACCAATAACCACGCCGGGAAGCCGTAGACTGGCGTGCCTTGACCTTTGCCGGCTTTTGATTGGTTGGGACGCCGCTTGCGCCGGCCGGCTCCGGGCCGGGCATGAGCCGTGTTCTGCTTGATGACGCGGATAAGCATATCGAACAGAAGTTCGCGCTCCTTCGCCGTAAGCGGATCAAGCACGTGCTCGTTGGCGAGCCGCATTTTTGTTGCGAAGCCGATCAAATGCGCCTTCGCCCTTTGGCGTGAGCCGCAAAATCCGGGCGCGGCGGTCAGCGCCGTTCACGCGCCGCTCGACAAGCCCCTTCTTGCCGAGTTCCTCGACCAGCAGGCTGACATGGGATCGTTCAACGCCGAGTCGGGCGGCAAGACTGTTTTGATCTATTCCGGGCTCGACCGTCTCTCTTGTTGAGATAGGCCAGAACAGCAAACTGCAGCGGTGTCAGGTTGGCTTCCGCGACCGAGTCGGCGCTCAGCGTCACGCATATCTGGTAGAAGCGCCGCGCTAATGCAGTCGCAACCCGGCGCACCGGCGGGATACCTGGGCCAAGCTCAACCACGAGGGATCGGCTGGCGCGCGACGAGCCACTGTCGTGTGGGCGCGTCACCATAGTCCGGGCTCCTCAATAGTTCAAATTTCAATAGTTGAATATTCACCTATATAAGCCGAGTCAAGGCAACGCTGAATTCTGTAACAATTACAGTGCTATTTTGCCCTGGCAGTCGGGAGCGGGTTTGGACCCGCGCCTCATCAAATCCCGCGGTTCCAGAAATCGTAATAGCGCTCGATGTTCATCGGCAGGAACGCCTTGTAGCTCGGCCACGCGGCGTATTTCGGCAGCGAAATATCCTTTATGGCGTCGTCGTAGGATTTGCCGGCGTCGACTTCCTTTTTCACCGCGGCCGATAGGTCTTGCAGATAGGCAAGCTGATTGGTGGCGTCGTCCTTGGTGCCGGTCTGCTTGCCGCCCGGACCGGGGTGACCCGGAATGAGCGTTTGCCAGTCCATCGCGATAACTTTCTTCAGGCCGTCTTCGATGTCGGGGACGTAGGTGTCCGCCATGCCGCGGAATTGCACGGCCTGAATCGGAATCCAGTCCACGGTGAAGATGATCTTCTCTTTCGGCAGCCGCATGACCAGCGTGCTGTCGGAGTGGTTCTTGCCGACATAAAGTAGTTCGAGCGTCTTGCCGCCGAGTGAAATCACGCTCTTGCCGTCCACGACCTGATCCGGGACGACCACGTCCGCTGGTTTCAATTCCTGGATGCGCTCCTTGGCATTGCGCTGGGCGATGAATTTCGCACCGAGGTCCTTGAACGGCTGACCGCCGGCGATGTGGTCGAAATGGCTATGGCTATAGATGACGTATTTGATCGGCGCCTTGGTCACCGCCTGGATAGCGTCGATATAGGGTTTCGCCGGGCGGCGCTCGCTGATCGGATCGGTCGCAATCACGCCGGCCGGCGTCACGATGAACATCGACTGATGGCCGACATAGCGGAAAATATAGACGTTGTCGGTGACCTTGGTGGTTGCTGTGGGCGGTGGCGGCGGGGCTGCGACTGGCGCAGAGGCGGGCGCCTGAGCCGGAGCTGGTTGTTGCGCCTGCGCAACCAGAGCGCTCCCGATCAGCGCCGCGGTCACGGCAGCGAAGCTCATCCGCCACATGGTCGTCTCCCTCATCTGAAAACAGTTTGTTCCGCGCCTGAATGTCATGCGCCGTTTACAAGTGTCTCGCGCGGTCACAGGAAATGCAACAGGCAAGCAAGCCGGCATCGCTGTGGCCGCTCAGCTCTTTTCCGCACCTTGCTGCAGGCTCTCGATAGCCTTGCGGACCTTGGGATCAAGTCCCGCGCCGCCGGCATCAAGATAGGCGACGATCGTCCTGCGCATCCGCATAGCGCCTCGGGCGCCAATCAAATTGTTCGCGCGCTATTTGTTCTCGGCAACGACGTCGTGAAACTTGGAGTAATCGAGCACCAAGCGTCCCTTATCCGAATAGCTGGTGATATCCCGGTAACGATGATGCCAGCGCATATCAGCTCTGAATAGAGTTGCCTGGCATAAAGCCGTTGTGCTGAATTGTCGTCGATGCCGCCGACATTAAGAATCAGCGCGCCTTCGACGCCGTCAAAATCGTCCGCTGTCATGCCGATAGAACGGGCTGGTCTCGTCGATCACGTGGATGAGCGTCCAGCTCAATGAGAACATCGGATGCTGCTGCGATCGAGCTTGAGTTCGTAATAGCGCCGCATTCTTCGCCCTCTTTGGTGCGTTCGAGGCGGAACAGCCAAAGCTGGGCAGTCGCCTGCGAAATCGCGTTGTGTCTGGCGTTGGCGATGCGGATCAGGAGTGCCGGCATGCCTTGATACGTGGTGATGATGGGATGGCGGGCGAATACGAAGCGCGCCCGCGGCCGCGAGAAGCGGGCGAATATCAGTCCGGTCATCACCGCCAGAAAACTCATGCCGGTAAAGATTTCGACCGTGGCGATAAGGTGCCCGTAGTTGCTCTGCGGGTGCATGTCGCCGTAGCCGACAGTCGCCAGCGTCTCGATCGAGAAATAAAACAGGCTCAGCGGCAGTGGCAGGTGGCCGATACTTGGCGATCGGATTTTCGCCAAGCCAGTATAAGGACGCATAGACCGTATTGAGGATGATGAAGATCAGCGCAGCGCTGCCGAAGAATCCCGGCCAATGGACGGTCATCGAGCGATGGTAGAGATCGTTCCAGAATCCAGTGCCGAACCCGCGTGTTTCGATCTCGCGCAGCCCGATGGTGACGAGATGCTATTTACGCCCGGTGCGCCGATTTAGTTACTATCAACGCCTAGCCCCAACTCGCCAGCCTGCCTCACGATGCCCGCATCGGTGCGGGCATCTGCGCCTTCAATCGATTGCGGCGATAAAGGCGTTAATTGCAGGATCTATGAGATCAAGCCTGTTAAGCCTGTGCCTTCATCGCGGGATGGATTTGATGAGCGGATAAACCTTGCGCGCATTGTCCTCGAAAATCTTTTTCTTATCGGCGGCGCTAAGCGGAGCGCTGTCGACATAGCGTTTGGTGTCATCGAAGCCGAAGCCGGTCTTCGGATCGTTGCCCTTTCACCGCGCCGACCATTTCCGATGCAAAGAGGATGTTGTCGATCGGCACCACTTTGGTCAGCAGGTCGATGCCCGGCTGGTGATAGACGCAGGTGTCGAAGAAGATATTATCGCCCATGATCTCGGCAAGCTCCGGCTTGCCGTTGTTGAGCGCGATGCCGCGGAAGCGGCCCCAGTGGAATGGCACCGCGCCGCCGCCATGCGGGATGATGAATTTCAGCTTGGGGAAAGTCTTGAACAGGTCCGACAGCAGCACCTGCATGAACACCATGGTGTCGGCGTTGAGATAGTAAGAGCCGGTGGTGTGCATCGCCGGATTGCAGCATCCGGAGACGTGGATCATGCACGGCACGTCGAGTTCGATCATCTTCTCGTAGAGCGGGAACCACGATTTGTCGGTCATCGGCGGCGAATTGAAATAACCGCCCGACGGATCCGGATTGAGGTTGCAGCCGACGAAGCCCATTTTCACGCAGCGCTCGAGTTCGGCCACCGAATGTTCGGGCGGCACGCCCGGGCGATTGCGGCAACTGGCAGACGCCGATGAAGTTCTTCGGGTAGAGCGAGACGACGCGCGCGATCAGATCGTTGCAGATTTGCGACCATTCGAGGCTGACGCTTTCGTCGCCGATGTGATGGCCCATGCCGGAAGCGCGCGGCGAGAAGATGGTGACGTCGGTGCCGCGCTCGCGCTGGAATTTGAGCTGGTTCTGCTCGATGCTCTCGCGGATTTCGTCGTCGGACATTTTTAACGCCGCGCGCGACGGCATCGCCGTCTTGTCCTTGGCGCCGGCGGCCGCGGTCTGTTCCTTACGGAAACGATGGAGGTCCTTGGGCTCGGTGGTGTAGTGGCCGTGGCAATCGATAATCATGGCACCATTCTGCGTGGCTATTAGGGTCGGGGGATGCTACGGCGCGGGACGGCATTGTCAAACCCCTGATCTCAGCGTGGAAATTCCATCGCTATAGCCGCCTGGCCGATTGCCGCGGACGGTTCGCAGGCGTTAAAGCTTGGTGACTGCCTCAAGGAGGGAAAATTGAACGCGACGAAGAAATCTCGCATCTGGGCGCAAGGAGCCACCGACCAAATCGGCCACCGCAATTACCTCGACAAGCTGTTGCCGCACATGGGGGCCTGCACCGACCCGGACTTCGAACTCGAATTCAAGACCATGACGCCCTCCGTGACCACCGTACACGCGCTGTCGGAATTCCGCTTCTCGCGCGCGGTCATCCGTGGCGCCATCGAGGCCGAGCAGAAGGGCTATGACGTTTTCTTCATGAATCACTTTCAGGATGTCGGTCTGTACGAGGCGAGAGCGGCGGTGAAGATTCCGGTGCTTGGCCTCGGCGAAGCGACCCTGCACCACGCCTGCACCATGGGTCGCAAGCTCGGCCTGCTTGCAATCAATCCCGCGTTCATACCGACCCACAACGAGCAAATTTATCGCTACGGCCTGCAACAGCGGGTCGCCGGCGTCCGCGCGATCGAAGCAACCATCAGCGACTACATGGAAGCGTTCGCATCGCCGGCAAAGAAGCGCGAGATGCAGGCTGCATTCGAGCGCGAGGCACGCCATCTGATCGATAGCGGCGCCGATGTCATCGTGCCAACCGGCGGCATTCCGATGATGCTGTTCGGTAACGAGCCGGACGCCAACGTGGCTGGCGCTCCGATCGTCAACGGGGTCACGGTGGTGATCAAGGCTGCCGAAATGGCGGTCAAACTCAAGCGTCTTGGCGTTCCGGTCGTCAGCCGCACTCCACAATCGGGCTTTGCGCTGCCGTCAGCGCAGACGATTGATGAGTTTCTCAACCATAGCTGAGTGTTCACACCGCGGCGGCAATTCGTCTAGGATGCCGCCCGCATAAAGGGAGATTTCAGAAAATGGCCGAATTGCCGCGTCTTAACAATGTCATCCGTGCACTCGAAGCCGGCCAGCATGCGCTGACATGCTTTGCGCCCGCCCATACCGACTCGGCGGTCGGCATGAGCGCGTCGAAATATGACGGCTGCGTGTTCGAGATGGAGCATAACCCGTGGGACAGCGGCCGGCTGCGGGACTGCCTGCAATACATGCTCAACCGCGCGCAGATCGCCAAAGCCGGGCTGGTGCCGCCGGTGACGCCGATGGTTCGCATTCCGGTGAACGGCGTCGAGATGGCGCAGTGGCAGGCCAAGCAGGCGCTCGATTCCGGCTGTTTCGGCATCGTGTTCCCGCACATCTCGACGGTCGAAGAGGCGGCCAACGCCGTGGGCGCATGCCGTTATCCGCGGCTGAAAAGCGCGAAGTATTATGAGCCGGTCGGCATCCGCGGCGACGGCCCGACTACGGCTGCGCGCTATTGGGGTCTCGGCCAGCAGGACTATTACAACAAGGCCGACGTGTGGCCGCTCAATCCGCAGGGCGAGATCTTCTGCATCCTGCAAATCGAGGACACCCGTGGTGTCGAAAACCTCGACGCCATGCTGACCAAGGTGCCCGGCATCGGCGCCATCCTGATCGGCGAAGGCGATCTCGGCCAGGAGCTCGGCATCCCGCGGCAGTATGAGCATCCCGAATTGCTGAAGTGGATGAAGCGCGTGGTCGACACCTGCAAGAAGCACAATGTCGTGGTCGGCCATCCGCATGTGGAGAGCGGCAACGTCGAGCGCATCGTCAGTGAAGGCTATCGCTTCCTGATGATGGCGCCGACCCAGAGCTTCGGCCACTTCACCGCGGCGCAGAAGCAGACGGGAAGAAGCTAAAGCTTCTCCGCGGTCGCCAAGCGGGGGGCGCAACGGCGGCATGTTGAGTTCGAGCCAGTCGATCTTTTCGCCATCGTGCTTGTGCTGGCGGTGCTGATCGGGTGCATCAATCACCTGTGGATCAAGCTGCCGCCGGCGATCGGCATGCTGCTGGGTTCGCTGGTGGTTTCGCTGCTGATCGTTTCCAGCGATCACGTTTTTCATCTGCACGTGATGCGGTGGTTTCGCGGCACGCTGGATGACGCGCATTTGCCGCGCGTGTTCCTCAACGCCGTGCTGGCGCTGCTGCTGTTCGCCGGCAGTCTGCATGTCGATGTGGCGGAGCTCGGTCGCCGACGCCGGACCATCCTGATCCTGGCGACGGCAAGCGTCATTATTTCGGCAACCGCGTTCGGCTGGGCGATGTATTACACCTACTGGTCTGATCGGGATGTCGGTGCCGCTCGCCTGGTGCATCGTGCTCGGTGCGATCCTGGCGCCCACCGACGCCGTCGTGGTCGAGAACCTGCTGCAACAGGTAAAGCTGCCGCCGAACCTGCGCGCCACCATCCTCGGCGAAAGCCTGTTCAATGACGGTGCCGGTGTGGTGCTGTTTCTGGTCGCGACTAGGTGTCACGCAGGGCGACACATACGTCCTCGGCCACGGCGTCGTTCTTTTCGCGTTGTTGCGCGAGATCGGCGGCGGTGCGCTGCTCGGCTTCGTGGCGTGGCTGGCTGGCGGCGCTCATGCTGCGCCGGGTCGCCGACCAGGGTCTACAGCTTCTGATTTCGCTCACGCTGGTGATCGTCGTCTATCGGCTGGCCAATCTGTCGGAAATTTCCGGTCCGATCGCCGTGGTCAGCGCGGGATTGTGCCTGGCTTCGCCATCGCAGCGTTTCGGCATAAAGCCGGAGACGCGCACCATGCTGGTCGGTTTCTGGTCGCTGCTTGACCAGATCATGAATACGCTGCTGTTCCTGCTGGTCGGCCTGCAAATTCTCGGCCTGGTCATTACGCCGATCCAGCTTGTGCCGCTGGCGTTTGCCATTCCGCTCGCGGTGTTCGCGCGGCTGCTCAGCGTCGCGCTGCCGTTGTTGCTGACCCATCAGCCGTTCGCCGACAAGGCGCGCGAAATGGGCGTGCTGACCTGGGCCGGATTGCGCGGCGGCATCTCGATTGCGCTGGCGCTCACGTTGCCGCCGTCGCCGTGGCGTGCCGACCTGCTGGTGGTGACTTATGCGGTCGTCGTGTTCACCATCGTCGTGCAGGGCCTGACCATACCGGGCGTCCTGCACGCGATGTACGGCACTGAGGACCGCGTTACAGCGGACGAACTACCGTAACGTCGCAGTCGAACTGGTAGGCCTGTACCCGGCTGAGCCACCAGACTTTGCCGTCCCATTCGCCAACCAGGGGTCCTGGGCGGCGAGTCGCCAGGCTCGGATCGGCCAAGCCGGTCCAGTTGATCCAGTAATACCCCGGTTTGCGTGCGTTGCTGGTGATCATGATGCCCTCCTCTCGAAGCGATGATTAAGGATAAAGCACCGCTATATTCCTGCTGTGATTGTAGTCACAGAACGACGGTTTAGGCGTAACGCCTTGATGGCTTGAAGGTTTTAGAACTGGCGCGAATGGCCACCTTCGGCGCCTTCAGCTTTCCGATTCGCGCAGTTGATCCGAGGTATTGCGCAAGCGGTTAGCCATCTCGCGGAACAGATTGGTCAAAAGCCGCGCTCCGATATGCGGATAGTCGCGCATGATGGTTTCGTAAGTCGCGCGATCCAGTTCCCAGCATTCCACGTCTTCGGCAGCGATGATGCTGGCGGATCGTGCGGCGTTTTCGATCAATGCCATCTCGCCAACCGTCGTGCCGGTCGCGAGGCTGGCGATCCGGCGGCTGCCGCGCGCGTCCTCGACCCGCAGGCGAATGTCGACCGAGCCTTTGCCGATCAGCCACATGCGATCGCCGGCTTCGCCCTCGGCGGCCAGCTGCGTGCCCTTCGCGAAGGTTTTCTTCTGCAGGAGCAATGCCAGAACCTGACAATCATCGCTGCTCAAGCTGCGCAAGAAATCGTGCTGCGCAAGCTCGATTACGCCCGATTGCGAGTTGCCTCGATCATGCGTCGCAAGGTCCCGTTCTTCCGACCATTCGAGCGCCGAATTCGAGATCGGTGAACAGCGACGGCGTCTTACCGGTACCGACCGCGGCGCTGACGGCATTTTGGTGAACCGGAGGGACGTTGCAAAAGAGCAGCAGCTTGCCGAGCTTGCGGCTTTTGTCGGCCAACTCGCGGATGATGTTGGCGCCGGAAGCGTCGATGTCGGAGACGCCCCGGCAATCGACGATGACAACGTCGGCGTCGTTGAATGTGCTCAAGACTTCGCGTGATAGCGTCTCGGCATTGCCGAAAAACAGCACGCCGTTCAGGCTCAACACGCGCCGCCTCTCACCGGTCTCTTGTAAATGGGCCGCTTCGTCATGCGCCCAGACCCGTTTGGAATGGACGTGCGATCCGGACATGCGCCGCTGCACGATCGGCTTGCTCATGCGCATGACGAAAGTCAGGCACGCGGCAACGAATCCCGCCAGGATACCGGGAACGACCGACGTGGTAACGATCACGCCCATGACGACCAGCACCACTGCGAGGTCGTAACAGATGCGCCGCCGCTCCGCAGCCGTCTTTGCTTTTATCAGGGCGCGAACCTGCGCAATGCTCCAGCGGTCGAACACGCTGATCGAAACGACAATCAGCGAGGCGATGATGACCGACAGCGGAATAGCGCCGAGGAGATCGGGTAGCAGGACGGCGAGCAGCAGGAGCGACAGGCTTACCGTCAGGCCCACCGCTCTGGTGCGTCCGCCGCCACGAAACGCCGCTGCGGTCTGCGGTACGGCTACGGATAATGCCAGGCCGCCGACCGCCGAGGATGCGATATCGCCAAAGCCCAGGGCGACGAGGCCGCGGCTCGCCGGGATCGGCGAGCCGGCGAAATTTTCCGCCATGCGGAAGGCAAGCAGCGACTGAAACGTGCCGACGACGACCATCGCGGCGGCGATGGAGAGGATCGACGGCAAGCCACCGGCCAACGTTGCGCGCGTCCCCGAATTTAACAGTCCCGCGAGCGGCAGCGGCGGTGGAAATTGTACCGGCAGCCGGCCCAGCGTCGGACCGAGATCGAGGCCTGGCGCGAGGAAATGAAGCACGTGATAGCAGATGAAGCCGACCAGAAGTCCCACGATCGGCGCAGCAATCTTCTTGGTCCATGTCTCGAACCAAAAGACGAAAGCGACAAGCGCCAGCACAAACACCAGCATAACCGGGTGAAGAAAGTCTGCCGGGTGCCCGGCGAGCCAGCTTTGCAGCGGCAGAAATTGCTTGATCTGGGCCAGCAGGATCGAAATCGAAACGCCATTCATGAAACCGGCAAGAACCGGGTGCGGCGTATATTTGATGATCCTGGCAAGACCAGCCACGCCGAACAAGATTTGCAGAACGCCGGTCAGCGCTACACAGGCGATCAAAGCGATCTCGGCCGCGGCTCGGTCGTGCATGAAATTCGGATCGGCCATCAGCGACGCTGCAAGGCTCGCCTGCACGAGGCCAATCGTCGTTTGTGGGGTCCAAAGAATGAATGAGGATCGTGCCGCCAAAGCGGCGCAGGCACCGCCGATCACCGCACCATAGATGCCTGCCGCTGCGCCGAGCCGGACATAGTCAGGGCCCAGCGGACTGAATACGAGAACACCGGCTGCAAGGCAGGTGCCGAGGATGGTGAGCGCAACGGACAGGCCGACCGTAACCTCACGCTGCAAAAAGCTGAAGGTTACGAAACCGGATGCCGGCTTGGGTGAAACATCAGAAAGAGATTTGGCCGCGGATGCGGCGCCCGGACTTCGTCGATACCATGACACTGCAGAACCCGCCGCCTCCCTATGTCGGACGAATTCGCCGGGGCGGGTTTTAGTAGCTCGCGTGCTTGGCCTCACCTGCGGCGCGTTGCCTTTCGGCAGGTCGAACATGCCGCTCGGCAGCGAATCGAAGAACGTCAGCACCTCCGAGGTCTTCACCACGTCGGCATATTTGGCGTTCATGTCGCAAAGATTGATGGCGTGGCTCGCCTGCGAGCGGTCGAAGCAGCCTTCCTCGGCGAGCGCGATGTGATAATTCAGGCTGAAAGCATCGAGCACCGTGGCGCGCACGCAGCCCGAGGTCGTGGTGCCGGTGACGATCAGGCTGTCGCACTGCAGAAGCGTAAGATAGCTCGCCAGATTGGTGCCGAAGAAGCCGGACGGCTTCTGCTTGAGTACGACGATGTCCTGCGGGCCCGGCGCGATCGGCGTGACGATCTCGTTGCCGTCGAGATTGGTGACGATGGTCTCGCGATCTTCCTCGTTGCGCGAATTCTTCCACGCCCACGAGCCGGAATCCCAGTTGTCCTCACGGCGCACGCCGGTGGTGTAGAGCACCGGCACGCCCTTTTCATGGGACTTGTCGATCAACGATCGGATATAGGGCAGAGCGGTCCAGGCATCCTCGCCGCAGGAATTGCGCCAGCGCTTGATGGATTCGAGGATCGGCTCGGGACGATCGCCGCAGAACGCCCAGTTGACGTCGATCACCAGAAGCGCCGGCCGTTTGCCGAAGCCGCCGCGGGCGCCGTAGCCCGACGTGCCGAACACCGCCTTGTCGCGTTCGGTGAGGAATTTGTTCCAGATCGGTTCGGACATTGGCGGTCTCCCGTGTTGGTCGTCGATACTATAGCGTTGCCTGAAGCTTCTGGACAAAGCTCATGTCGATGATTTCGTCATAGCCGACATCGGTTTTGAGAATGCCGGCGCCCATGACCACGGCCTTGGCGGTGTCCCAGGCCGGCCGGCTGACCACGCCATCCTTGCTCCACAGCTCGTCGGCGAAAGGTTCGGTCGAGTGTCGCTTTGAGGTCCTCGATCGCCATGGTCGGGAATTGCTTCTTGGAAATCTCGGCGGCTTCGTCGCGGTTCTCGTGGACGAATTTCAGCGACTTCATCATGCCGCGGACGAAGCCGGTCACCAGGTCCGGCGTCTTCTGAACAGAGTTGAGACGGACATTGAAGGTCGAATAGGCGTACGGGCCCAGCTCCTTCGGCACATTGAAGAACGGCTCGCCCCACGTGCCGTTGCGAATGCCCTGGGTGATGAATGGCTCGGTCACACTGCCGATCTGCGCCTGTTTGCTTTTGACAGCCGGCAAGATGGCGGAATTGGCGGTTTCGATCAGCGTGACGTCGTGGGACGGATCGAGCTTCCATTTGTTCAACAGATAGCGGGTGATCGAGTTCGGCGTGCCGCCAAAACCGCTGGTGGCGATGGTCTTGCCCTTGAAGTAAGCCGGCCAGTCCTTGTTGGTCGGCTCTGCATCTTTCGCCGCGTTGAAATAAACATTGCCGCGATCGACGCAGTTGACCACGCAGCGCAGCTCGGCGCCCTTGGCCTTGGCGAAGGCGCAGTGCTCCGGGCCGCCGATAAAGGCGAAGGCCTGGCCGGACAGCACCGCGTTGGTGTGCCCGGAGCCGGTCTCGATGGTGACGATGTTGACCTTGACGTCGTCGAACAAGTTCTTGGCGATGCCGATATAGAGCGGCAGATAGCCGGTGCCGTGTACCGGCTCCGCGATCAGCACTTCCTTGGTGTCGGCTTTGGCGATGTAGGGGCGCGCCATAAGCGCCGCGCCGGCGAGCGCGGTCGAGCTCAACATCGTTCGCCGGGAATATTTGCGCGTGATCATGACAACTCTCCTGTTACATTCACGTGACTTATTGTTTGACGCCTTTGCGCAGTATGCTCTCAAGCCATGACACCGCCGCGTACATCATAACGGCAAGCGTCGAGAGCACGAGCACCGCGACCCAGACCAGCGCGATGTCGTAGGTCTGGCCGGCGTAAAGGATCTGGCGGCCGAGGCCGTGTTGCGCGGCGATGAATTCGCCGACGACGGCGCCGGTCAGGGCGAGACCGATATTCACCCGCAGCACCGAAATGATCCACGGCAGGCAGAACGGCACCACGAGCTTCCGAAACACCTGCATGCGGCTCGCGCCGAGCGAATAGAACAGGCGCTCCTGATCGGTATCGACGGCTTTGACTCCGGCATAGGCCGTCAGCGTCGAGACCACGAGCGTGAGTGCGGTCGCGATCGCGACCTTGGACGCGAGCCCGAGGCCGAACACCAGGATTACCAGCGGCGCCAGTGCCAGTTTCGGCAAGGTCTCGAAGCAAATAACGTAAGGCTGTATGATCGCGGCGTAATTGCGCGACCACCAGAACGACAGGCCGAGCAGCGAGCCGCACGTGGTGCCGATCAGGAAGCCGATGATCGTAGCGCGGAACGTGTAACTGATATCGATCCAGGCATCGCCCTCGGTGAAGAACTTGATCAGCGTGTCGTAAATGTCGCTCGGCTTCGACCAGAAGAAGCCGTCGATCCAGCCGTAAACGGCCGCAGTCTGCCATAGCACGATCAGTCCGGCGAAGATGCCGATCTGGGTCGCGATGATCGCCCAAAGCGGCCAGTCCTTTTGTACCGGCAGGCGGCGCATTGTCTTTTGCTGGCGCGTGGCAGGCGCAGCCGGCGTGCGCGAAAGGTCGATGCCGGTGCCGAGGCGGGACGTGTCCTGCACGGTCATGCCGCCTCGCCAAGGGCAGCGTCATGGCCGCTGGTCAAGAGACCGAGGCAATGCTCTTTGATCGCTACGAACTCCGGCGTGAGGATCAGCGTTGCGCAGGCGCGGGCGCGCAATCGGCACTGTGATCGACTCGACGATCCGTCCGGGCCGTGTCGCCATCACATGAACTTCGTCGGAGAGATAGATCGCTTCCTCTATGTCGTGGGTGACGAACACGACGGTCTTGCCGAAATCGGACCACAAACCCAGCAGCCATTCCTGCATTCGCAATTTGGTCTGGGCGTCGAGCGCGCCGAACGGTTCGTCGAGCAGAATGACGTCGGTGTCGAACAGCAGCGTGCGCAGCAGCGCAGCGCGCTGGCGCATGCCGCCGGAGAGCGCGTTCGGATAGAGATATTCGAAGCCGGATAATCCATACCGATGCAGCAACGGCAGCGCGCGCTCGCGCGCTTCGCGCAGCGGCACGCCCTGGATCTCCATGCCAAGGATGACGTTGTCGAGCACGGTGCGCCACGGCAGCAGCAGATCCTTCTGCAGCATGTAGCCGACCCGGCCGATCGTGCCGGTCGCATCCGCGCCGTCGATCAGCACGCGGCCGGCACTCGGTTCCAGAAGACCGGCGACGATATTGAAAATGGTGCTTTTGCCGCAGCCCGAAGGACCGATCAGGCTGACGAAGCGGCCTTGAGGGATGTCCAGCGATACCGGCGCGAGCGCCTGAAAGACGCCTTTCGGCGTCTTAAAAGCCATGCTGACCTGATCGAGGCGAAGTTTCGCGGGCATTATGAAGTCCCTGCGTGACACGATGATACAGCAATATCCGTGCCATCGGATAGGCGCAGGGAACTATAGAATGAGGTGTCAGGCCGGCTGTTTGTCGAGGAGCGCGGCCTCAAAGGCGCTGGTAATCGCAGGCTTGCTTTTCCCGGCGCGCACGGCATCGCCGATAATCAAAACAGTTTGGTTTGGCCGCGCCAGTTTTTTGAACTTTTGTCCGGTGGCCTTTCGCGCACGATAGTAGAACCAGTCGCGCAGCTTCGGCGATGACATCAACCGCGCAATGCCCGGCCAGCGCGCGGCGCCGCTATCGAGTAATTTCGTTGCGAGTGGGCCAAGACCGTAACGGTACGCCGCCCCGGTCGCGACCACGATGCGATCGAACGGCTCCAGGAGATTTGGTGCAGCTTGAACATCAGTTGCGAAGCGGAACGTAACGCCTTTCAATTCGCAAGCGGCGACCATGTCGGCGACATAGCGCTCGAAGCTTTTTGGATTGGCTTCAACCTCCTGGAATAAAGGCGCCTCGCCGGCGTATCGGAAGCTGCCGCCGGCGCGGCCCGCCTTTTCAAAAACCGTCACCGTGTTGCCGTCGGCGACCAGCGACGCATAGGTGAGGCCCGCGGGCCCGGCGCCGATCACGGCGATGCGCTCGCCGCGCGGCGGCTGCGGATGAGCGAACGTGGTTTCGCGGCCGGCGGCGCCGTTCACGACGCAGCCGATACGTGCGCCGCCGCGCATCTCGTTGATGCAGGTGTTGCAGGCAAGGCAACGGCGGATCGGTTCGCCGCGCTCGACTTTCTCGGCCCATTGCGGATCGGCAACCAGCGTGCGGCCGAGCGCGATGAAATCGGTCTTGCCGCTCGCGACCGCGGACTCCGCCAGCGCCGGATCGCCAAGCCGACCGACGGCGATGATCGGCAGATCGACCTTCTTTTTCACTTCCGCGGCGAAATCGAGAAACGGACCGTCCGGCATCGCCATCGGCGGCAAAACGATCTGCGCCGACGGCAACGAACGATAATGCCCCGCAGTGATATGCAGTGCGTCGGCGCCTGCGGCGGCGGCCCACAGTGCGATCTGTTGGCCTTCTTCGAAAATAAGTCCGCCGGGAAAGAAGTCTTCTACTGAGAGCCGGTAGATCACGCCGAGGCTCGGCACCGCGGCCTTCACCGCGCGCAGGACCTCAAGGCCGAAGCGGGCGCGGTTCTCGAGATTGCCGCCATATTCGTCGCTGCGCCGGTTTTCGAATGGCGCATGAAACTGCGAAATCAGATAGCCATGCGCGGCGTGAACCTCGACGCAGTCGAAGCCTGCGGACTGCGCGCGTTTTGCCGCGGCGGCATGCGCGGCGATGGTTTGCGCGATCCGCGCCTTGCTCATCTCCTCCGGGATAATGATCTCGAACGTCGTCTCATAAACCGGATGCGGTATCGCCGACGGCGCGATCGGCATTTCGCCGCAGATGTCGATGCGGGTATGGCCGCCGCCATGGCCGAGTTGGATCGACGCCTTGGCGCCACCGCGATGAATTTCACCCACCAGCCGCGTCAGGCCCGGCACGAACCGGTCATCATAGATGCCGACTTCGTGCCGCCGATGGCGTCCGCACTTTTCCGGCGACGCCATCTCGACAGTAATCAGGCCGACACCGCCCTGCACCCGCGCCATGTAATAAGCCACCGAGTCGTCGGTGACGTAGCCTTCCGCATCCGATGTCCGCGTGGTCATCGGCGGCATGACGATGCGATTCTTGATTTCGACCGGCCCGATGCGGGCCGGCGTGAACAGTATGTTGCTCACAGGGTCGGTATCTCGCCGCCGTCGAGATCGATGGTCGCGCCGTGCATCCAGGTCGCGCGTGACGACACCAGGAAGCTGATGAGATCGGCGACGTCGTTGACTTTGCCGAAGCGCGTAATGCCGAAGCCTTTGCACATTTCCTCGCGCGCCTTCTGCTCCGGCCAGCCGGTGCGATCCATCTCCGCCTTGATGCGCTTCCACAACCGGTCGGTTTCGACCATGCTCGGATGGATGCAGTTCACCTGGACGCCGTCGTGTTTGCCGCGATCGGCCATGCACTTCGAGAAAGCAGCAACTGCCGCATTGACCGAACTGCCGATGGTGAATTCTTCCGTAGGCTTGCGGCCCCCGGTGCCGCCGATCGAGATCAGCGAGCCACGACGCTCTTTCAGGATCGGCCAGGCGGCGCGCGCGAGCCGCACATGGGCGAAGAACTTCAGCGCGTAGCCGTCCTCCCAGTCGGTGTCGGTGAGATCGAGGAAGTCGCCGCGCTTGGTGGCGCCGGCGTTATTGACGAGGATGTCGAGTCCGCCGAGCTCGTGCTTGGTCTGCTCAACCAATTTCGCCGGTGCCTCCTTCTCGCGCAAATCGATCACCGCGACGGTGGCGCGCCGGCCCATTTTTTTGATGTCGGCCGCGACCTCTTGCAGCGCCTTCTCATCGCGTCCGGTCAGCATCACGTCGCAGCCTTCGGCCGCCAGCGCCAGGGCGACGCCGCGGCCGATGCCGCGGCTCGATCCGGTCACGAGCGCGACCTTGCCTTTCAGTCCAAGTTCCATCGGCGTTCTCTCCCTCTCGTTTGCCTAGTAGGCACCGGATTTCGTTCGCGCTCAATCCGGGATAGCGTCATAGCGGGACGGGGAAAATTGCAGATGACGATTAAGGGTAAAGCGTACATTGCCGGCGCCTACGAGCATCCCACGCGGCGTGCTCCAGACAAGACTGTCGCACAGCTACACGCCGAGGTGGCGCTCGGCGCGCTGAAAGATGCAGGCCTCACCCGCGATGACGTCGACGGTTATTTCTGCGCCGGCGATGCGCCTGCGCCGGGCGCCGCGACCATGGCCGAATATATGAACCTGAAGCTGCGCCATCTCGATTCCACAGAGTTGGGCGGTACATCGTATGTTGCGCTCGCCGCACACGCCGCCGAAGCGATCGCGCTCGGAAAATGCAACGTGGCGTTGGTGACGCTGGCCGGCCGGCCGCGCAGCGATGGGCAGTCGACTGGTACCGCGCCGCGACAGCGCGATGCGAGCCAGCCGGAAGCGCCGTGGGAAGGTCCCTACGGCATGACCACGGCGAACAGCTACGCCATGTGTGCGATGCGTCACATGCATCAATACGGCACGACCAGCGAGCAGTTGGCGTGGATTAAGGTCGCGGCGTCCCATCACGCGCAGCACAATCCGAACGCGATGCTGCCCGACGTGGTTACGGTCGAAGACGTCGTCAATTCGCCGGTGATCGCTTCGCCGCTGCACCGGCTCGATTGCTGTGTGATCAGCGATGGCGGCGGCGCGCTGGTCATCGTCAAGCCGGAAATCGCGAAGACCCTGAAACGTCCGCCGGTGAAAATCATCGGTGCTGGCGAAACGGTGAAACATCTTTCCGGCGGAACGTTCGATCTCACGACCTCCGGCGCCGCGCGCACCGGCCCGGCGGCATTCGCCGAAGCCGGAATCAAGCCGGCCGATATCAAATACGCCTCGATCTACGACAGCTTCACCATCACAGTGCTGATCCAGATCGAAGACCTGGGCTTTTGCGAAAAAGGCGCCGGCGGCAAGTTCGTGTCCGACGGCAATCTGATTTCCGGCGTCGGCAAGCTGCCGTTCAACACTGACGGTGGCGGGCTGTGCAACAACCATCCCGCCAATCGCGGCGGCATGACCAAGGTGATCGAGGCGGTGCGGCAATTGCGCGGTGAAGCGCATCCGGCGGTACAGGTGAAGAATTGCGATCTTGCGTTGGCGCAGGGCACCGGCTTGCAGCTCGGTTCGCGCCACGGCAGCGCGACGCTGATCATGGAACGGGAGTGAGCGATGCCCGATACGCGCCAAATCCCGTCGCCGATCGTGACCGTCGAGAACGAAGCATTCTGGAACGCGGCGCGCGAGCATCGTTTTACGGTGCCGATATGCAGCGCCTGCGGCAAAGCGCATTGGTACCCGCGGGCGATCTGTCCGTTCTGCGGCAGCGACAAGGTTGCGCTGCGCGACGCATCCGGCAAAGGCACGATCTATACGTTCAGCGTGATGCGCCGCGCGAAGGAGCCTTACGCAATCGCTTATGTCACGCTCGCGGAAGGACCGACGATGATGACCAACATCGTCGATTGCGATTTCGATGCGGTCCACATCGGCCAGCCGGTAACCGTCGTCTTTAAGGATACCGATGACGGCCCGCCGGTGCCGATGTTTGAACCGGCTACGGGTGCGACCCAGGCTGTGTAAAAACGTCTGCGCGCGAGGAACGCGTAGAATTGTTTTCTCGATTGCCCTCTCCTAACAGTGATCGTCAGAGCCTTTTGTTTTCAAATTGACGAAGGCGATACGAACTTTCTATCTGAAATTTCAATTTCGAAGTTTTCACAAGACCAAGACCCAAAGCGGGCATTGCCGGTAACTCACGCGGTAGGGAAGTTGGAAGCGGCGAACTCAGTCTGAACTTCGAGGTTGGCGATTAGCTAATGGCCTCACAATGTTTTGCAGGCTATGAATAAATGTCTTGGCGAGCGGATTCAGCATGCGGTTATTCAAGATTGCGATTTCTATCTTCTGCGCTTTCATTGGCAACCGGACACGCAAAGCCGCAATCGGGAATCGCTTCGCCGCAAAATGCAACCAAGACCCAGCCATCATTGTTAAAAAGTCTCTGGTCGTAATCAACCGGAGACGAACGGCTATGGAAGTTGTTACGATCAGCGGGCTAAGAGGCATCAATCCGACTGAGCGGAAACCTTCGGCGGTGAGTGCCGTCATCGGATTTTCGATGGGCGGCATGACCCACGGACCTTCCAGAAGCTGGACGAGTTCGATCTTTCGGCGGCGAGCCCAAGGATTTTGCGCCCCAGCAACCACGTATAAATCCTCGTCAAATAGATTTTGAAATGCGATTTCTTGTCCGTCATTTTCGATGGATCGGAGCGTTCGCGACACGGCAAAATCGATCTCGCGTTTATGCAGCGAGCGATGGAGCATCGCCTCGTCACCTTCCGTCACGCGGAATTTAACTCGCGGGTACTGGCTAACTAACGCTTCTATTGCCGCCAATATCGGCCCCTCTATCAGCGGTGGAGTGGCGCCAATACGCAATTCCCCCGCGGTCGGATCGGACAAGAACTCCATTCGCTGCAGACCTCGATGGAGGTCGTCGAACATCGCCGTGCCGCATTCTAGTAATGCGTTTCCGAAAAGCGTTGGCTCCACGCCCTGCGGTGTACGATCGAAAAGCCGAACGTCAAGAGCGCGTTCAAGATCACGAATTGTCTTCGAGATGACAGGATGGGAAACGGCCAGAAGTACGCCAGCTTTCGACATGCTTCCCGACTGCGCCACCGCGCGCAGAACTCGGAAATCTCTGAGCTTAATGCGGCGAAGAACGCGTTGGATATCCTGCATAATTCGCGCCTAAAGCTAAATAGCTACATCAGTGTCAAGAAATAGAGCTTTAGACTACAATTGAAAAGGTGCCTAATTGCAGCCGGACGCTGATCGGGACATTCGCTAACTCACATGACCTCTTATTTCACGACCAGACTTCCGCCTCCGTGACCAGGCCCGGGTCGCGTATGGAAGAGTTGCCGCGGTTATCGACTTAGCCGACATGCGACAGACGAGAGGAATTGAGACATGAATGCGCGTTCGCTTTGGAGAGCTCTCACGCTAAGCGAAAATCTCGGGTCGAAGATCGGACTTGCATTCACCTTTGCAGCGCTTTTGGCATTGGCTCCCACCGTCGCCTCGGCGCAGGCGGATTACCCCAACCGGACGATCAAGATCATTGTACCGATCCCGCCCGGACCGGTCCTCGATGTTCTGCCGCGCGTTGTCGGCGAAAAGCTCGCCGCGCAATGGCACCAACCAGTCATTGTCGAGAATCGCCCGGGCTTCGCCCAGAACATCGGCGCCGAGGCAGTATTCAATGCAGATCCGGACGGCTACACATTGCTGTTTACGCCGCCAGGTCCGCTTGTCATCAGCCAGTTTTTTTACCCGAAGCTCGGCTTCGACCCGACTGCGTTCGTTCCCATAACGGTGCTGGTCACAGTGCCCGCGACATTTGTCGTCAACCCGAAGGTGCCAGCGTCGACATTGCAAGAGTTCATTGTTTACGCAAAGGCCAATCCCAACAAGATTACTTATGGCTCACCGGGGGCCGGTAGCACTCCTCAGCTTGCCATGGAAAAGTTCCAGCTTGCTGCAGGCATTCATCTGGTCAGCGTCCCTTATCAGGGTCTTGGGCCGGCGATGGTCGATCTGCTCGCTGGGCATATCGACGTGATGATCGACAATCTCGGTAATGTCGCTCCGCACGTAAAGGATGGCGGGCTGAAATTGCTGGCGGTCACGACCGCCGCGCGCTTGCCGACGATGCCCGACGTGCCGACGGTATCCGAGGTGCTGCCGGGTTACGAGCACCAGGACTGGTTCGCCTTTATGGCGCCGCCAAAAACGCCGCCTGCGATCGCCACCAAGCTTTCGCTCGCGATTGCCGAAACGCTCAAGCTACCCGAAGTCGCCAAGCGTCTTGATGAGTTCATGGTCACACCAGTGGGAAACTCACCCGCAGAAACCGCGGCCTGGATCAAGCGTGAAAGCGATCGGTGGCGCCAGGTGATTTCCGAAAGCGGGGCGAAGCCCAATTGATACATCCCTCGTGGTTCGCCGCCGCCGATCCTAGCTAAATCAACGCCTCGTTGCTAACGCGCGTGCATTTTGCCTATGTCGGCTTTTGGCCTGGGCTGTGTGAAAACGCAAAAAACTAAGACGCGACAAGAATAATTTTTCTTCAATCGATCGATGCTGAATGTGCGTACGAATCTTTGCGGATCAGAATTTGATTTCGGAGATGTCCATTCTATCGCCGTTGCGTCTTATCCACCATAGAGCTTCTCCGGGATACGATGCTCTACTCGAACTTTAGCCCAAGCTTCTTGATCAGTGCGGCCCATTTGCTTTCTTCGCGCTGCATATTGGCGGCGTAATCTTCCGGCGTGCCCGGCGTCGGCACGCTGCCTTCCTGCAACAATCGTTTTTTCATTTCGTCGGTACCGAGGATTTTGACCAGTTCTTTGTTGAGCCGGTCGATAATGGGCTTCGGCGTCCCCGTGGGGGCAGCAAGCCCGTAGTACTGCACCGCTTCGTATCCGGGCAGACCGGATTCAGCGGAGGTTGGCACATCCGGCAAAGCCGGCGAGCGCTTGGTGTCGGCGATAGCAAGACCGCGCAATTGTCCAGCGGTGACCTGGCTGACACAGGCGGGAATGGTGTTCACGCCGAGCGGCACATGGCCGCCGAGCAGATCGGTGGTGAGCGGGCCGGTGCCTTTGTAAGTGACAACGGTGATATCGACGCCGGCCATGGCGTTGAGCAGTTCGGCGGCAAAATAATTAACGGTTGGCGCCGGCGGTGTGCCGTCTGAATATTTGCCGGGGTCTTTCTTCGCCAACGCGATGACATCGGTCAGCGTCTTCGCCGGGAATGCCGGGTTGGATACGACGATCATCGGCGTCGAGGCGACCAGCCCGATCGGCGCGAAGTCTTTTTGCAGGTCGTAGCCGGGATTGTTACCGAGGCTGATGCCGGTCAGCAGCATGACAATAGTGTAGCCGTCCGGCGCGGATTTGGCGGCATCGCGGGTACCGATCATGCCGCCGGCGCCGCCACGGTTCTCGATGATGACCTGCTGGCCGAGTGCGTCGGTGAGCTTCTGTCCGACGATGCGGCCCATGGTATCGACGCCACCGCCGGCCGGATAAGGCACGATCAAAGTAATGGGTCGGGCCGGATAGTCCTCCGCCACCGCCTCACTTTGCGGCAAGGTTAAAAGCGCGGCGAATAGCCCAAGCGCTGCAAAACTTGCGAAAACCCGGCGCATTTTGTTTTCCCCCGTCACCGCAACTATAGCTCCGGCCACGGGCCATGGGCTACATTGCCCAACGACGCAGGAGGCGCCCTCATGAGGTTCGGACTTTTCGGAAGCGCAACGGCACGCCACGGCGGCCCCGATGTGGATTCCGGCCAAGGCTACAAGCAGTTCGTCGATTACAATATCGAGGCTGAGGCGCTCGGCTATCACTCGACGTTCCTGGTCGAGCACCATTTCACCGGCTTCGGCCAGGTATCGGCGAGCCTTTCGCTGCTGACCTGGGTGGCGGCAAAGACCAAGACGCTCCGGCTCGGCACCGCGGTGCTGGTCCTGCCATGGCACAATCCAGTCCTGCTCGCCGAGCAGGCCGCAAGCATCGATCTGCTTTCCGGTGGCCGGCTCGATTTCGGTGTCGGCAAGGGCTACCGCCACAACGAATTCGCCGGCTTCTGCGTGCCGATCGATGAGGCTGACGCGCGCTTCAATGAATTGCTCGACGTCATCATCAAATCGTGGACGTCGAAGCAGCGGTTTTCGCATCAAGGCAAATACTGGAAGTTCGACGACATTATTGTCGAGCCACCGACAGCGCAGAAGCCGCATCCGCCGATCTGGATGGGTGCGGGCAGCCGTGACTTCGATTCGCGCGGTCGCGAAGCGCGGCTACAATCTGCTGCTCGACCAATTTGCTTCATTCGACAGCGTTGCGGAACGCATCGCGATCTACAAATCCGCGATGGAAGAATTCGGCCACGCGTTCGATCCTGCCAATGTCGGCGTGGCGCGGGCGTTCTTCGTGGCGAAAGACGCGGCCGACAAGGAAGCCGCGCTGGAGCGCCGCATGGAAGCACAGCGGCGGCTTGAAGCTATCTCGAGTGCGCCTGGCACCAGAAACCAGGCCAGCATCATGGCCTATTCCGACACCCGCGAAGCGAGCGAGGAAAGCGCGCTGTACGGCAGCCCCGATGAGATTGCCGCGAAGGTCGAGAAACTGCACAGCCTCGGCGTCGACTACATCCTCCTCAACGGCGGCGGGGTCAGCGGCCACGCCAACGAAACGCTGCGCCGCTTCGCGAGCGAAGTGATGCCGGCGTTCGCTGACAAAGCGCCGATGCGGGTGGTGGGATAATTGAATAATCCCTCCCCCCTTGTGGGGGAGGGTAGGGAGGGGGGTAGTAAGGTGGTGCGACAGGCGTCGAGGAAATACCGTTCCACCCCCACCCCTAACCCCTCCCCACAAGGGGGAGGGGAACATCGCTGATGATCAACAAAATCGTGCAAAGCATGGCCGACGCAATGGCCGGCATCAAGGATGGCTCCGTCATCCTGGTCGGGGGCTTCGGCAGTATCGGCCAGCCGAACGCGCTGATTGCCGGGCTGATCGAGCAGGGTGCGAAGGACCTTACGGTCGTCGCCAATAATTCCGGCGTCGGTCACGTCGGCCTCGCGGCGCTGCTGGAGACCCGGCGCGTGCGCAAGATCATCTGTTCGTTTCCGCGCACGGCGGATCCAGTAGTCTTTGAAGAGCTGTGGCGCGAAGGCGCTATCGAGCTGGAATGTGTACCGCAAGGCACGATGGCGGAACGGATGCGTGCCGCCGGCGCCGGCATCCCGGCGTTTTACACGGCGACCGCCGCCGGCACGAAGCTCGCAGAAGGCAAGGAAGAACGCGAGTTCAACGGCCGCGCTTACATTCTTGAAGAAGCGTTGCGTGGTGACGTCGCGCTGGTCGAAGCCTGGGAAGCCGATCGCTGGGGCAACCTCACCTACAAATCGTCGGCGCGTAATTTCAATCCTGTGATGGCGACAGCCGCGGATTTGACGATCGTGCAGGCGCAACACATCGTTGAGCTTGGCGCGCTCGATCCGGAAATGATCGCGACGCCCGGCATTTACGTCGACCGTGTGGTGCATGTGCCGTACGGCGAACCGACGGTCACTTAACGGAGGCAACCGTGAGCGTTCAGGCAGCCTATAAGCCAATGCCGCGCCGGGAAATGGCGGCGCGTCTCGCCGATGACATTCCCGAAGGCTGGTACGTCAATCTCGGCATCGGCGCGCCGCTGCAAGTGGCCGACTACGTGCCGGAAGAGCGCGAAGTGGTGTTTCAGTCGGAGAACGGCGTGCTTGGCATGGGTCCGGCGCCGGCGCCGGACAAAATCAATCGCTGGCTGATCAATGCCGGCAAGCAATACATCACGCTCCGTACCGGCGGCTCCTACATGCACCACGCCGACAGCTTTGCGCTCATTCGCGGCGGCCATCTCGATCTGTGCGTGCTGGGCGCCTTTCAGGTCGCCGAGAACGGCGATCTCGCCAACTGGTCGACCTCCGACAACGAAAGCGCGCCCGCGGTCGGCGGCGCGATGGACCTGGCGTCGGGCACCCGCAATCTCTGGGTGATCATGGATCACACCACCAAGACCGGCGAAAGCCGGCTGGTGCGTCGCTGCACCTATCCGCTGACCGCGGTGGGCTGCGTCAAGCGCGTCTATACCAACCTGGCCGTGATGGACGTTACCGACGAAGGTTTTGCCGTGCGCGACATGGTCAAAGGCCTGACGCTGAAAGAGTTGCAGGACGTGACCGACGCGCCGCTACACATGGCGCGATGATGCGCTGGAGTGGTTCCGACGTTGAGGTAAAGGCTGAATTTGTTCCACGATATTGTTGGACGACGGTTTCAATCGACGTTTACCTTGACGGTCTCTGCATTCTTCGCACCGGAGGAGTGCCGAGGATCAAAGGGTCACAGACCGAAACGTTCAGGCATAAGACAGAAAACCACGTGCTAGAACTTTCTTGGCGATCCCCGTTGCTCGGCACGAGCTTCCCGTATCAGTTACTAATTGATGGGATACCGATCATCGCCGCGAAGGTATCTCCAAAAAATTGGCTTATGCTCATCATACCCGCAACTCTGACGGTGCTCATATTGATACCCCCAACTCTGACGGTGCTCATATTGAGCTGCTATTCATCTCCTATGAGTCCGGAGTGCTTAAGATTTCGCGACCCTCGACGCGTGCAATTCATCCCAACGCGCCGCTGCGCATGCGAACCGATAACTCTGCGGTGCGGGCGGAAACTCTGGTATCGATTTCGACGACGCCTCGATCAAATTCTGACGCTAAAAGAGTTGCAGGACGTGACCGACGCGCCGCTGCACATGGCATCGCCGTAGGCCCAAATGCGCCGCCGTGGATAGCCGATAAATCTACCGCATCCTCTGCGGCGGGACCGTCGGCGCGTAAGCGACCGCCTGATCCAGTGGCCTTTTCAGCAAGCTCGAACGCAACGCGTCGGGTCGTAGTGCCGGTTGAAGCGATGGCGCTTGCGGTGGGGGCGGCGCAGATGGCCGTTGAGTACCCAGCGCATCCGCTGGTGCAGCGGCGCCCGGGGCCTCGAATTCGCGTGTCCGCTGATGCGCGGTGGCGCTCCGCCACCGTTCGATCACCATCGGAATGAGGTCCGGATTGAGATTGGCGCCGGCATCGGAGCGCGTATTGCCGGCCGCCTCGCTGTTCGGCCGCAGCTCAGGCGGCAGGTCGCTGAAGCTCATGCGCGTCGGCAAAGCGACGGCCGGGCCGAAGGCAAATGCTTCGCGTGTTCCAAGCGACGGAATGAATGAGAGCAGGTTGGCCGCCGCATCCGAGGCCGCCGAACGGATCAGCGCCTGATCGCGGTCGTTCGACAGTCGCATCACGAAAAGCGTCGAGCATTGCGAAATGATGGTGGCGTCGATCTCGGCGGGCCGCTGCGTCACGAGCCCGAGAAATACGCCATACTTACGGCCTTCCTTGGCAATGCGCGACAGCGCGCGGCGGGTTGGGCCAAATCCGACCTTGTTGTCGGCCGGTGCGTAGCGGTGCGCTTCCTCACAGACGAACAGCAGTGGCGCTACGCCATCGCTCCACAGTCCGAAATCAAAGGCCATGCGGCAAAGCACGGAAACGACGGAATCGACAACCTCGGCCGGAAAGCCGGCCAATTGCATAATGGTCATCGGCTTGCCCTGAGGCGGCAAGCGGAAGAGTTGGCAAATGGTGTCGGCCATGGTGTCGCCGCCGATATTGGCATTCTCGAACATGAATGCGTAGCGCGGGTGACTTCGGATCGTCTGCACGCGCGAAATCAGCTTGTGATAGATCATGCGCGACGCGCGGTTCTCCAACTTGCCCATTTGCTCGTCGAGAAGATTGATCAGATCTTCGATGCGATAGGGGACAGGCGTGTCCGCGGTGAAGCCGGTGTCGCGCGTATCGCGCTTCTTGTTGGCGAGACGGTCGTTGCTGGGGCGGTATTGCAGGTAGACCGCCTTCGCCAGAGGGATGGCCTCGGAAAGGATTTCCACCTCTTCGGAAACGCCGGGCCGGCCGCCGAAGAAGGCGTCGACAATTTCTTCGAAATTGAACAGCCAGAACGGCAGGCGCAGATTTCGCGGATTAAGGACCTGAGCTTTTTCGCCGAAGCAGCGACCGTATTCGTTGTGCGGATCGACCAGGAAAATCCGCAAGTTCGGTCGCGTGTCGAGGATGCGCTGCAGGATTGTGGCGACACCGCTGGATTTTCCCACCCCCGTTGTACCGACGATGGCAAAATGCCGGCTTACCAGTTGCTCGATGTCGATATGGACATGGACGTTCGGATTCTGCTGCAAATGACCGATGTCGACCCTGTCGCCGTTAGGGGAACCGTAGATCAGCTTCAGTTCGGCGTCAGTCAGCATGATCGCGGTATCGCCGATATTCGGATATTCCGAGACACCGCGCTGGAAGTGCGCGCCTCCCGCTTGGGCGCGAATCTCGCCGATCATGTCGACTTCGGCCACTTTGCGAAACGGCTGGCCGGCGCCCGCTGCGGGCATCGCCTGTTCGCCGATCTGGGTAATCAAGCCGACGATCAGGCCTTTGGCCGTCACGATGGCCACAAATTTTCCAACCGTTGCGGTATTGGCCCCCGCTATGCGTCCTGACAGGTCGATCGTTGCTTCCGAACCGGTAATTGCCGCAACGCGGCCAATGGATTCTGGGGCAGCAGCAGGGCGTGTTTCGCTCGCCGCCGGGGCATGAACTGGTACCATTTGTAATTCTTCACAAGCTGCGAGATTACTACCGACCGATGGCAGTACGGCAGTTCAATTGCCCTTCGCTTAAGGTGAATTAACAAATTCGAATGTGCTGAAGGAATCGTGACGAATAAATCTACAGTTCAATGGGTATTGCTAACGTCCGCCAAATCGGTGGTCTCAGCTTGAGCAGCCAGCCTAATTGACGACCACCGAGGTGCCGCTTTTTACGCGGTTGTAAAGATCGACCACATCGTCGTTGACGAGACGTACGCAGCCGAACAGCACGGTGGTACCGATGGTCTTCGGCGCGTTGGTGCCGTTGATGCGGGATTTTCCGTCGTCGAGTTGCAGCACGCGGGCGCCCAGCGGATTGCCCGGCGCGCCGGCAACGATGCCCGGCTTGGCGAGCTTGCGCTCGATCATATCCTCCGTCGCCTGCCATTGCGGCCACTCGGCCATGCTGGCGATGTGCCGGAGGCCGGCCAGGTCGGTGCACGCGCCGCCGAGACCGATACCATAGCGCAGCGCGACATTGTTCGGCTGAATCAGATAAAGAAAGTGCTGCAGCTTATCGATGATGACGGTGCCGACCGGTTGCAGCGTGCGATAGAAAGTGGGCTGCTTGCGGTAAACGTAAGACTGGTCCGGGTCGTTCGAGCCGCCATCGATGCCGGCCGGAAGATCGCCGTCTTTTGCGGTGGCGACCTTCACGGCGGGAGCCGGCGGCGCCACCGTTCCAGAAGCGGAATTGCTGCCAGGGGCGGGATTGCTGGCAACCGGCACAGTCTTCTGTTGCCCTTTGCCGGACCACATCATCACACCGCCTCCGGCAAGCGCGGCGATGATGACCGCGGCAACAATCCACGTCGCGGCTGTGAACTGGAACGGCTTCGCGGCTGCGCCACGCTCGATTTCTTCCGGAGCAATATCGGCAATACCGCCATCGCGCTCCGCCAGCTCGGATTCGAGCTGCGCGATCGCCCGATCCAGCGCAACCTGCTCGGCGGCAAGCTCGGCCATTGTTGCAGGCGGCTGGCGTTCCTTGAGCCGCGTGGTCAGCATCTGCCGCGCGCGACCGTAGACGCCGCGGCGCCATTGCGCGTCGCCGGCGTTGGCCGCCGTCACGGCGGGTCGAAGGATCGAATAATAATCGACCATGATCGCGGCCGTTCAGGCTTTCGTTCTCGACAGGAAATCCATCACCCGTGCCGGGACATTATCTTCGGTTTGCTGCTCGACCGCCACATCCCAATAGTCCGCCCGCGGCAGGCATTCCTCAAGGTAGCGTGCCGCCGATGTCGCATGCGAGGCGTCGTGGCCCGGCACCACCAGAGCGGGCATGTCGAGCCGCATCAGTTGCCCGGGTTCGGCACCAGGCGCGGTATCGCGGTCGAACAGCGCGCCGCACATCGCATTGCAGATCCTCTTGTATCGTTCCGGCTCCAGTGCCGCGTAAGAAGCCGCAAACGCGCTGTCATGCTTGATGACCGACGCCCACGGCCCGCCGCGTGGATCGGCGCCGAATGGTTTACCGTCCTTCTTCACTAACGCTACGACACCATCGAGGCCGGCGCTTACGACAAAGTCCAGATGGTCGGCAAAACGCTGGTGGCTCGACAGCCGGTATTTGACGCCGCCGACCGGCCAATACAGCACTAGGCTCAACACAGTGTCGGGATGCGCGACGGCAAAAGCCGCGACTGGCGGACAACCCATGCAGCCGCCCATAATATGGGCGCGCTTGATGCCGAGATGGTCGAGCAGGCCTTTGCCCTGTGTGACGAAATGCTGCCAAGTCAAGGCCTCGACCCGCCCGCCCGACTGGCCGCATTCGCGGCGGTCGAACAGGATGCAGGTGAATTGTTCTGGCAGATGGTCGATCATCCTGGTCTTGGCGTAGACGCCGAGCGTCGACCAGGATTCCACCACGGCGTTGAAGCCACCCGGCGCATACATCAGGAGCGGCGGTCCGGAGCCGACAACCTCGTAGCGCGTCGCGATACCGTCGATAATCGTGGTCGGCATGATCAGCCCTTGATCTGCCGCCCGGCGCGCGCGTCTGCGATCAGCGAACCGAAAGCATCAAGCGCTGCCTTCGCCGTGTTCACATAGGTTTCGGTCTTGGAGTCGATCCATTTTTCGGCGTAGCCGATCGCCGTGTGCGCAAGCCGCACCCGACCGTCGAGCCACGGGCCGCCACCAAAGCCGCCGATCACGGGGATCGTTACCGCTTTGACCACCGCCGCGCCGGCAACGGGACCCGAATTGGTGAAATCGAGCAACGCCGAGCCAGCCTGTTCGAGGCGTTTTGCTTCCGCGACAAGCTTGTCGGCGGCTTCCGCGGTCGCTTGCGCTTGCGGCGAGTTCTGTGCGCTATACGGGACGCCGAACTTCGCCGCGGTCTGCGGCGTCAGCCCGAATTGCGCGAACACTGGAATGCCCGCACCGGCGAGCGCGCGCACGACTTCGGGAAAGTCCGCGGCGGCATCGACCTTGATCATGTCGGCGCCGCCTTCCTTGACCAGCCGAGATGCTGCGGCGAGCGCCGTTTCGACGCCCTGCTGAGCCGGCCCGTATGGCATGTCACAACTCACCAGCGCGCGCTCGACGCCGCGCCGCACCGCTTTGCAGCAGATCAGGATTTCATCGAGGGTGACTTCGAGGACTTCGTCGCGGCCCCACAGATTGACCCCGACGGAATCGCCGACCGAGACGAAATCCACGCCGGCGCGGTCGGCAATGCGCGCGATCTGATAATCCCAGGCGACAACGCCGATGCTCTTCTTTCCTTCGCGCTTCATCGCTTGAAGCGCGGAGATCGTCATCTTGTCAGGCATGTCTCTAAAGCTCCCGTGGCCGCGGCTATTTTAGCACGGCGGCGAGGGGGAAGGCTTCAAGCCTGCTACTTTGCTTCGGAGGACGGACTGGTCCGCAACTCGGGCGGCGGGCTTCCGGCGAGCCCAGAAGAGGAGAGTGCGGTCCAAGGACTCGCCGAGGCGGCTTTCGTGCCGCTCGGCTCGGCTTGAGAGTCTTTGCCGGAGGCTGGTTTTTTGGCAGTCGGTTTGGGGGCTGCGGGCTTCGCGGCCGGTTTCGCCGGCGCTGGCTTGTCATCGGTGGTCTTGGCGGCAGCAGCCTTCGACTTACCCTTCTTCTTTGGCGCTGTGGCGTCTTCTTCGGGCATCGCTTGAAGCGATTGGAGCTGGTCCGGCGTCCGGGTCGGTCCGGTATAGACCACGATCGGCATCACCGGGCCGAGATCGGAGAGCAGGACCGGATCGGTCGGCGCGCGGAGCGCCGAGAGCAGAAACGAGTGCTGCTGCGCGATGTCTCCGGCCGATTGACCGGTATCGCTGTCGGCGTCGATGTCTTCGTCTTCCGAATGAAGCTTCTTGCGGTGGCCGCCGCACATCTCATCCTTGAGATTCATCGGCGCCGCATCCATCGGCGTCAGCGCGTCGACGGCGCCGAGCGACGGCGTCAGCCAGCCGAGCGGATTTTGGTGAAACCCGCTCTCGAGCATCTGCGCGGCTTTCATCGCGCGCGCCGCGCCGGACGGTGCACCGAGCACGACGGCGATCAACCGTTTGTTGTCGCGCTGCGCGGTGGCGACCAGATTGAAGCCGGATGCACAGATGAAGCCGGTCTTCATGCCGTCGGCGCCGGCATAACGGCCAAGCAGCGGGTTGTAATTGCGTGTAACACGGCGGCCGAATTTGATCGCCGGAATGTGCCAGTAAGAGCTGTATTCGGGAAAATCGTGGATCAGCGCCCGCGCCAGGATTGCCAGATCGCGGGCCGACACGATCTGGCCATCAGCCGGCAAGCCGTTCGGATTGACGAAGCTCAACTCCGTCATGCCGAGCTTGTGCGCGGTGTCCGTCATCTCCTGCGCGAAATCATCGACGGACCCGCCGACGCCTTCGGCCAGCAGCATGGCCATGTCGTTCGCAGATTTTACCATCATCATTTTGATGGCGTTATCGACGGTGACCTGGGTACCGACCGGAATGCCCATCTTGGTCGGCGCCTGCATGGCGGCGTTCTGCGACACGGTAAACAATGTATCGAAAGTGATGCGGTGGTCCCGGATCGCGCTCAGCGTGACGTAGAGCGTCATCAGTTTGGTTGTGGAAGCCGGATACCAGGGATAGGTCGCGTTTTCGGCGCGGAGCACCTTGCCGCTGTCGGCATCGATCAGGATCAGGGCTTCGGCGCGTGCAGGCGACGCGGCAAGACATGTGACGGCAGCGACTGCGCCGGAATTCAAAGCTAGGCCGAGCGCCAGAGCCCGGAGAGATTTCATTCCATTCACGTGTCGCGGTCCGCTTGGTTGGTCGGGCCCAAAGGGCCGCGAAGGTTTCACGGAGGGTTCACGAGGCGCAGGCGCGCACCTATGTACCCGAAAGCAAGGCTCGAACGCAAAGCCGAATACCGCTATCGTCACCCCCCGGTGTGGATCGTTTAGCGGCCGCCAGAAAAGCTTACCAGCACAGCCTAAGCCAAAGAAAAGCGACCAAAATTCGGCAAATAACGATTTAGAGCCCAGAACCCGGAAGAGACCTCGAAGACTTTGGAGCCAACATGACCGCCTGTATCGTGGGCTGGGCGCACACGCCCTTCGGCAAGCTTACCGGTGAGACCGTCGAAAGCCTCATTGTTCGCGTAACCAATGAGGCGCTGACCAATGCCGGCGTCGCGGCAAGCGACGTCGACGAGATCGTGCTCGGCCACTTCAATGCAGGCTTCTCGGCGCAGGACTTCACCGCATCGCTGGTATTGCAGGCTTCGCCTGATTTGCGCTTCAAGCGTGCCACAAGGGTCGAGAACGCCTGCGCGACCGGCTCGGCTGCCGTGCATCAGGGGTTGAAATCGATTGCGGCGCGCTCAGCCCGTGTCGTGCTGGTGGTCGGCGTCGAGCAGATGACAACAACTCCAGCCGTCGAAATCGGCCAAAACCTGCTCAAGGCCTCCTATGTGCGCGAGGAAGCCGATATCGACGGCGGCTTTGCCGGCATCTTCGGCAAGATTGCGTCGCTTTACTTCCAGCGTTGGGGCGATCAATCGGACGCGCTCGCGCGTATCGCCGCGAAGAACCACAAGAACGGCGTCGGCAATCCCTATGCGCAGATCCGCAAGGATCTCGGCTACGATTTCTGCCGCACCGAGAGCGACAAGAATCCGCGCGTCGCCGGGCCGCTAAAGCGTACCGATTGCTCGTTGGTGTCCGACGGTGCGGCTGCGCTGGTGCTCACCGATGTCGAGACCGCGCTCACCATGAAGAAAGCGATTGTATTCCGCGCCGCCGAGCATGTGCAGGATTTCCTGCCGATGTCGCGGCGCGACATTCTCAAGTTCGAAGGCTGCGCCGAGGCCTGGAAGCGCGCGCTGGCGAAGGCCGGCGCCGGGCTGAACGATCTGTCATTCGCGGAAGTGCACGACTGCTTCACGGTCGCCGAGCTGATCGAATACGAAGCGATGGGGCTTGCGCCGGAAGGGCAGGGCGCGCGCGTCATTGCCGACGGCATCGTCGCCAAGGACGGCAAGCTGCCGATCAATCCGTCGGGTGGATTGAAGTCCAAGGGCCATCCGATCGGCGCAACCGGCGTGTCGATGCACGCGCTGGCGTCGATGCAGCTCACCGGCACCGCCGGCGACATGCAGATCAAGGACGCGCGGCTCGGCGGCATCTTCAATATGGGTGGAGCCGCGGTCGCCAATTACGTCAGCATTCTGGAACGGCTGCGCTGAGCCTCCCCCGCGCGTCCATTATTTCGGAGCGACGAGGGCGTCCTGCTGCGAAAGCTCGGCGGCAATGGCGAATTGCGCCTGCACCAATTCACTGAAGAATCCGCCTTGGCGCTGCAATTCATCGAATGTGCCCGTTTCGATGACCTGACCATTCTGAAACACCAGAATGCGGGTGGCCTTGCGCACGGTGGCGAGCCGGTGCGCGATGACGAAAGTGGTTCGGCCTTTCATCACTTCGTCGAGTGCGGCCTGCACCTTGGCTTCGGTCACCGGGTCAAGCGCGCTGGTGGCTTCATCGAGAATGAGGATCGGTGGATTTTTCAGAAGCGCCCGCGCGATGGCGAGACGTTGCCGCTCGCCGCCGGACAGCAACCGACCGCGCTCGCCGATCCGCGCCTCAAGTCCGTCGGGATTACGATCGATGAATTCGAGCGCCTGCGCCCGCGCGGCCGCTTCGCGCATTTCCTCCGGCGTGGCGTCGGGCTTGCCGACGCGCAAGTTCTCCGCGATCGAGCGGTTGAACAGCAGAGTCTCCTGAAAGACGACGCCGATATTCCGCCGCAGACCCGTCAAGGTCAGGTCGCGGATATCCATGCCGTCGACGGCAATCACGCCGGATTGCGGATCGAAGCTGCGATGCAGCAGCGCCAGCGCTGTCGATTTGCCACTGCCGGTCGGTCCGACCAACGCTATCGTGTCCCCTGGCAGCGCGGTGAAGCTTAAGTCTGCCACGGCGGCGCGCTTGCCGTCATAGGAAAACGAGACGTCCTTGAATTCGACGAGGCCGCGCAGCTTGCCGGGATCGACGGCATCGGGCCGGTCGCGCACCGCGGGCACGGTATCGAGTACGCCGAAGAACTCGGCGAGCTTGGGCGTATCCATGAACAGGCGGTTGGCAAAGCCGACGACCTGTTCAGAGTCTCGCGATCAAGAGCGCCGCAATGCTCATGAAGCTGACGATCTGGCCCACCGACGCGAGCCCCATCAGCTTGAGGTACGTGCCGACCACGAGGATCACCAAGAGGGTGAGCGTCGTCGCGGTACGGGTCAGCACCGCAGCGACCGCCCACCACGACAGCACCGGCATCTGCGCGCGCAGCAGCGAATTTACCAGCCCGCGCAGCAGCGATACTTCGACCTCGACGCGGGAAAAGCTCTGCACCAGCGCGACATTGCCGAGCGCGTCGGCGGCGGTTTCGGCGAGATCGGAGTAATGCTCCTCGACCGCGCGTTGCATGGCGTCGGCTTTGTGCATCACCAGAAGCGTCAGTGCGGCGAACGCGACGCAGAGTACGAGCAAGGGCAATGCTAGCCGCCAGTTCAGAAACAATGTCGCCGGCAGCAGTACGGCGATAAAAACAAATGCCGCGAAATGCTCGCGAAAAAACGATACCCATAGCCACCACAGCGTATCGGTGCCGGCGAGCATGATCTTGATTTGGCGGCCCGAATGGGCGCCGGCATGATAGGCTAATGGTAATTGCAGGACATGCTCGAAATAGTCAGCGAGTACCAGGTTGCGGCGGCTGTGCGCCATCCGATCCGAGAACCACGCGACCAGCGCGCCTGCAATAATAATGAACAGGCCGAAACCGACCCAGGCACCGACCAGCGGCGCCAGCGCTCGCGCCGCGGGGCTGAGACCCTCCGGCAGCGCGCCGGATAATGCGTCGACGATCCGGCCGAACAGAACGGGTTCGACGAATTGCGAAACCGCCAGCGCGATATTTGCCGCTGCCAGCGTTATGGCGAGCCGCGCTTCGGCGCTCAGAAGCCCGAGAACGCGCAGGTAAACTCGTACAAAGGACATGCCCGCTTTCCGTGCACTTATTGCGTTACTTTAGCGCTGTTGCGCCCAAATGCGGCACTGCAGTAGCCGTGATTTCTATCAGTCACAGGGCGTCTAAAAAAATGAGAAAATCTGTCCGCTTAGGGACAGCACAAGGACCGAGAGGTATCAGATACTGCAATAATGACGAACATTCCAACTGATCTGTTACGCACGTTTGTTTCGGTCGTCGAATTGCGCAGTTTCACGCGCGCCGCGAAGGCGCAGGGCATGACGCAGCCGGCAGTGAGCGCACAAATCCGCCGATTGCAATTCCTCCTTGGCGTCGAGCTGTTCGACAGGAGTGCGCCGGGCATCAGCCTTACGCCAACCGGGCAGAACGTGATGGAGTCGGCGCGCCGCCTGCTGTCGGTCAATGATCATATCGTGCAGATGGCAAGCCCCGGTTCGGCGGCGGAGCTTGTTCGCCTCGGCGTGCGCAAGGATTGTATGGGCGAGCAGCTTGTCGAGATGCTCGCCGCGACGCGTGCACGCTGGCCGCACCTGCGGCTGACCGTGATCGGCGCCGGTCAGCGGCGGATGCTGCAACAGCTCACGCAGGATCAGATCGATATCGTCATCGCATTGACTCCCGATAAATCTGAATTTGAAGCGCGGCATTTGTGGATCGAGGAACTCACCTGGGTTCGTGGCAAAAACACGGTGATCGATCTTAAAATACCCGTGCCGCTGCTTGCTTACGGCGATCGCTGCCTCTGCCATAGCGTCGCGATCGCGACACTCGAGAAAGCGGGTTTGCGGGGTGAACTGGTGTTCCGCGCCAATACCGCCGAAGCGCTCCGCAGCGCGGTCGCCGCCAACATTGGTGTGATGCTGCTGCCGCGCCATCGTTTGCCAGCCGGCTTACAGTCATGGGATGACGGTCCGTTGCCGTCCGCGCCGGCCGCTTATGGCGGGGTCTTCATGCGCGAGGGAGCGGTTAACGGGACGCTCGGACAACTGGCGGATCTGTTCGCCGATATCCTGCGTCCCACCTCGGCGCGGCCGATCCCATTCGCATCGCCGCTTGCCGACGATACGGTAGAAGCCCGCCGGTCGGCTTAAAGCACTTAAGCCGCTGTTCTCTGTTTTTCGCTTGACGCCAAACGCGCCGGGCTATATTTAACCAATCAGTTATTTAACTGGATGGTTATGAACCTCGACGCCACCTTCTCAGCTCTAGCCGACCCTACCCGCCGCGCCATCCTGGCTCGGCTGGCGCTCGGCGAAACGTCGGTGACCGATCTTGCCAAGCCGTTCGCCATGAGCATGCCGGCCGTCTCGAAGCATCTCAAAGTGTTGGAGACTGCAGGCTTGATCACCCGATCGCGCGAAGCGCAGTGGCGGCCGTGCCGGATCGATCCGCGCGCCTTGAAAGAGGTGGATGACTGGCTCGAACGCTACCGCCGCTTCTTCGAGGGCAGTCTCGACCGCCTCGACGATTATCTGAAGAAGCTGCAAGCCGGCGAAGCAAAGTCCAAGGGCGTGAAACATGGCCGTAAAAAATAGTCTTGATCTCGACAGCGACGCACGATCGATTATCGGCGTTCGCGAATTCGATGCGCCGCGTGAACTGGTCTTTTCGGCATGGACCAGCGCCGAGCATCTCGCGCAGTGGTGGGGACCGAACGGCTTTACGCACCACCACATCGAGTTTCGATTTTCAGGCCCGGCGGCATCTGGCGTTTCGTGATGCATGGCCCGGACGGCCGCGATTATCAGAACCGAGTCACTATTCGACGAGATCGTGCCGCCGAAACGCATCGTGTATCGCCACGGCGGCGGTGAAGATGTCGAACCCGTGCAATTCCAGCAGACGGTGATGTTCGAAGACATCGGCGGCCGCACTCGCGTCACCTGGCGCAGCGATTTTTCGTCGGCGGCGGAACGTACGCGGGTCATCAAGGAATATGGCGCCGACAAAGGCCTTGCGGAGTGCATGGCGCGTCTTGGAGAGTTTGTGCAGCGCAGTCGGCAGAACCTGCCGACGCCGGCGTAAGCGGGAGGCTGCTGTGTCGAAAGTGTGCGCAGGGGCGTTCTCGCTATCGCTCGATGGCTTTGGCGCTGGGCCCGATCAGAGTTTGCAGAATCCGATTGGCGTGAACGGGATGGAGCTGCACGAATGGCTGTTCAAGACGCACACCTTCCGGCAGATGCATGACCAGGAAGGTGGAGAAACCGGAATTGACGACCAGTTTGCGGCGCGAAGCTTCGAGAACGTCGGAGCATGGGTGCTCGGCCGCAATATGTTCGGTCCGGTGCGCGGACCTTGGCCTGACGAGAGCTGGAAGGGTTGGTGGGGCACAAATCCGCCTTATCACGTGCCTGTTTTCGTGCTCACCCACCATGCGCGCTCGCCAATTGTGATGGAGGGCGGCACCACCTTCTATTTCGTCACCGAAGGCGTTGAGTCCGCCTTGCGTCAGGCCCGCCAGGCCGCCCAGGGGAGGGATGTTCGGATCGGCGGTGGAGTCTCAACAATTCAACAGTACCTGCGAGTTCGGCTGATCGATGAGATGCATCTTGCAGTCGCGCCGGTCTTCCTCGGCTCGGGTGAGCCTCTCTTTGCCGGCCTCGATCTGCGCGCTCTCGGATATGCATGTACCGAGCGTGTTCCGACCCCGAACGCGATCCATCTGATCGTGCAGAGACAGGATCGGTGAAATTCCGATGATCGAACCGCTCGCCACGCCGTTGTCAGGCTATTTCTATTATTTCGGTCTGGAGGGTGGGCCGCTGAGGCAACTGGGCCGCGCCGATGACGCAAAAGTCAGCCCACGTGAGGACCACTAACGCAATTTCTGAAAACCCAGAGGAGACCACCATGCAAATCCAACCTTACCTATCATTCGAAGGCCGCGCCGACGAAGCGATCGAGTTCTACAAGAAAGCGATCGGCGCCAAGGTCGACATGCTGATGCGCTTCAAGGAAGCGCCCGATCAATCGATGGTCACGCCGGAGAACAAGGACAAGGTGATGCATGCCGCGCTGCGGGCCGGCGATACGCAGCTTCTGATGTCCGATGGGCGTTGCACGGGCGGAGCGAATTTCCATGGCATCGCGCTCGCGCTCAGCGCCGCCAAGGAGGCCGACGCAGAGCGGATTTTCAACGCGCTGGCGGAGGGCGGCAAAGTGAACATGCCGCTGGCCAAGACTTTCTTTTCGCCGAAATTCGGCATGGTGGCGGACAAATTCGGCGTCGGCTGGATGGTCATGGTCTCTCAGTAAGACGCGACTGCAATCAGTAACCGCCAAATAAGCGGGTGAGAGTCATGGCCGATGCCGAAACGAAAAGCGCCGATTTCGTTATTTCGCGTGTTTTTGACGCGCCGCGCGAACTGGTGTGGCAAGCGTTCGCCGATCCCGAACGCATGAAGCATTGGTTCGGTCCGAAGGGCTCGACGATCGTCTCGTCCAAAATGGATCTGCGCGTCGGCGGGATTTATCACGGCGCGATGCGCAATCCCGACGGCCAGGTTATGTGGGCCAAGTTCGTTTATCGAGAGGTCGCGCCGCCTGAGCACCTGTCGTGGGTGCACTCATTCTCCGACGAGAAGGGCGGTCTGACGCGGCATCCGTTGAGTGCGAGCTGGCCGCTCGAACTGCTCACGACCGTTACGTTCGAGGAGGCGCCGGGCGGCAAGACGAAGCTGACGCTTGCAGTGGACGCCGATTAACGCGACCGAAGAGGAGCGCAAGACCTTCGCAGCGGCGCACGACAGCATGCAGGGCGGCTGGACCGGGACGTTCGAGCGGCTTGCCGATTATCTCGCCGGTGCAAAATAGCGCCGGCCTTCAGGAAGGACGTCAGCAATGGCGGCAATCAGGCAAAAGATCAGCCCGTTTCTCTGGTTCGATAACCAGGCGGAAGAAGCGGCAAACTTCTACGTCTCGGTGTTCAAGAACTCCCGGATCAAGGCGGTTAGCCGCTATGGCGAGGCTGGCCGCGAGGTTCACGGCAGGGAGTCGGGCTCGGTGATGGTGGTCGATTTTGAGCTCGATGGGCAGAGCTTCGCCGCACTTAACGGCGGACCGCTTTTCAAATTCAACGAAGCGGTTTCGTTTCAGGTGAATTGCGACAGCCAGGCCGAGATTGATCACTTCTGGAGCGCGCTGACGGAGGGCGGCCGGGAAAGTCAGTGCGGCTGGCTCAAGGACAGGTTCGGCCTGTCGTGGCAGGTCGTGCCGTCGCAGTTGCCGCAGATCATGAGCGGCGGCGACGCCGCGAGGCAGGACCGCGTGATGACGGCCGTCATGGCGATGAAGAAATTCGATCTCGCTGCACTGCAACGCGCCTACGACGGACACGCGTGATGAAGGGCGAGCAAGTCATGAATGCAACCACGCCATCGAACAAATTCGCCGAGCGGGAACTGACGATTACCCGCGTTTTCGATGCGCCGCGCGCGCTGGTGTTCAAGGTGTGGACCGATCCGAAGCACCTGGCGCAATGGTGGGGTCCGCAGGGCTTCACCAATCCGGTCTGCGAATTCGATGCGCATGTCGGTGGTGAGCTGTGCATCCATATGCGGGCACCGGACGGCAGCGTCTATCCGATGAAGGGCGTGATCTGTGAATTCGCGCCGCCGGAGCGTTTGGTCTTCACCAGCATTGCTGTTGATGCGGCGGGCAACCACCTGCTTGAAGGTCTCACGACCGTTCTATTCGACGAAGAAAACGGAAAGACGAAGCTCACCCTGCACACCGGAATGGTCGCGGTGGTTGAGAAGGCGAAAGCCAATCTGCAGGGCATGGAAATGGGCTGGACCCAGAGCATCGACAAGCTGCAGGCTTACATTGCTCGGATAGCCTGATCCTTCTCCCGCTATGCCGGAAGGCATAGATTGGTGGCATGAGCGCGGCTGTTGCCAGCCTGCCGTCCTTTCAAGCGCCGTTCGCATCTCCCGATGACGATCTGGCGGTGCGCTTTCTCGCGGGCGCAGCGCGCGACCAATCCTCCGAAGCCCGCGTCGACAGCCGCGCGACAAGATTGGTGCAAGCCATCCGCGCCCGGGCCGCGGGTCTTGGTGGCGTCGAGGAATTTCTCCACGCCTATTCGCTCTCCACCAAGGAGGGTCTGGCGCTGATGGTGCTCGCCGAAGCCCTGTTGCGCGTGCCCGATACGGCTACCGCCGACCGTCTGATCGAGGACAAGCTTGCCGCCGGTCACTGGCTGGAAAGTGACGTGAAATCCAACGCGATCCTTGTTTCGGCTTCAGCCTGGACGCTCGGTGTTGCGGCGCGGATCATCCATCCCGGCGAGACGCCGGAGACGATCCTCGACAATATCGTGCGCCGGCTTGGTGTGCCTGCGGTTCGTGCCGCGGTCCGGCAGGCGATGCGGCTGATCGGCTCGCACTTTGTGATGGGCCAGACGATCGACGAGGCGCTGTCGCGGGCGCGCGGCCACGCCGAACTCCGCTATTCGTTCGATATGCTCGGTGAGGGCGCGCGCACCGCCGCCGACGCCGAGAAGTACTTTGAAGCTTATGCTGGCGCCATCGCCGCTATCGGTGGCCGCGCCGGCAACGCAGCACAGCCGGCACGTCCCGGCATTTCGGTCAAGCTTTCGGCGTTGCATCCTCGCTACGAAGCGATTTCGCGCGAGCGTGTGCTTAAAGAGCTCACACCGCGCGTGCTGGAATTGGCGCGCATGGCGCGGGAGCGCGACCTGCAATTCACCATCGATGCCGAGGAGGCTGACCGCCTCGAATTATCGCTCGACATTATCGGTGGTGTACTGGCCGATACGTCGCTGACCGATTGGGACGGCTTCGGCGTCGCGGTGCAGGCCTATCAAAAGCGCGCGCTCGATGTGATTGGCTGGATTGAGAGCGCCGCGGCTGCGACGCGCCGGCGCGTGACCGTTCGGCTGGTCAAGGGCGCCTATTGGGACACCGAGATCAAGCGCGCCCAGGAACGCGGCCTTGCCGACTACCCCGTGTTCACCCGCAAGGCGATGACCGACCTTTGCTACATGGCTTCCGTGAAACGGTTGCTGGCCGTGCGCGATCGCATCTTTCCGCAATTCGCCACCCATAACGCGCTGACGGTCGCGAGCGTGATCGAGGATGCCGGCAGCGTCGAAGGTTTCGAGTTTCAGCGGCTCTACGGGATGGGTGACGCGCTCTACGACGCGTTGCTCGCCGAATTGCCGCAAGCCGCTTGCCGGGTTTATGCGCCGGTTGGCGGTCATCGCGACTTGCTCGCTTATCTGGTGCGGCGATTGCTGGAGAACGGCGCAAATTCGTCGTTCGTCTCGGTGGCCGCGGACCCAAACGTGCCGATCGCGGAAATTCTGCGCCGGCCGCAAAGTTTCATTGCTGATCCGAAAGCCGCACGCAGCAGCCGGATTCCATTACCGCGTGACATCTATCAGCCGGAGCGACGCGGCGCTGCCGGCGTCGAGTTTGGCGATCGGGCCGCGCTCCGTGCTTTGCTCGATGAGGTCCGGGCCGGCACACGTGAGCCAGGCATTGCCGCTCCGCTAATCGATGGCGTTGAACTTCCCGGCGCTGAGCGTGAAGTGAGATCGCCCATCGATGGTCGCGTCATCGGTATTGTCCGCGAGGCCGACGCGACAATTGCAACCGCGGCCATGGCGGACGCACAAGCCGGTTTCCCGGCTTGGTCGGCGACGGCCGTTGGCGATCGTGCGGCGCCTCTCGATCATGCCGCCGACCTGCTCGAAGTTCATCGCGGCGAATTGATCGCTTTGTTGCAAAATGAAGGCGGCAAGACGCTCGATGACGCGTTGGCTGAGCTGCGAGAGGCCGTCGATTACTGCCGGTACTATGCTGCCCAGGCGCGGAGCTCTCTGATGCCGCAGCGGATGCTGGGGCCGACCGGCGAAAGCAACGAGCTGCGCTATCGCGGGCGCGGCGTCTTCGTCTGCATCAGTCCGTGGAATTTTCCGCTGGCGATCTTTCTCGGGCAAGTCAGTGCCGCACTCGTTGCCGGAAATGCGGTGGTTGCCAAGCCGGCCGAGCAGACGCCGCTGATCGCGGCACGCGCGATAAAACTCCTGCATCAAGCCGGCGTGCCACGAAGCGCATTGCACCTCGTGCCCGGCGATGGCGCGGTCGGCGCCATGCTCGTCGCCAATGCCAAAGTCTCCGGTGTCGCTTTTACCGGCTCGACTGAAGTCGGTCGTTCGATCAATCGTGCGCTGGCCGAAAAATCCGGTCCGATTTTGCCGCTGATCGCCGAGACAGGCGGCATCAACGCCATGATCGTCGATGCCACGGCATTGCCTGAACAGGTGACTGACGATGTCGTCACTTCGGCCTTCCGCTCGGCCGGCCAGCGCTGTTCGGCGCTGCGGCTGCTGTGCCTGCAAGACGATGTGGCCGATCGGATCCTCGACATGCTGGCCGGTGCGGCGAACGAGCTCGAAGTCGGCGATCCGCGCCAGCTCTCAACCCACCTCGGCCCGGTGATCGATGCCGATGCCAGGCAAAAGCTCGATAGCTGGCTCGACGAGCAGGAGCGCGCCGGCCGCGTGCGTTTTCGCTGGGACCGCAATCGCGCGCTACCGTCAGTTGGGACCTTTGTCGGCCCCGCCATCGTCGAGCTCGATCGCGCCCGAGACCTCAGGCAAGAGGTGTTCGGCCCGGTGCTGCATGTGGTGCGCTGGCGCGCGGACGAATTGGACCGCCTGATCGGCGACGTCGCGGCCAACGGTACGGCGCTGACGCTTGGCATCCATTCCCGGATCGATCTGACCGCGGAGCGGGTCGCGGCGCGGCTGCCGAGCGGCAACGTCTATGTGAACCGCAACATGATCGGTGCGGTGGTCGGCACCCAGCCCTTTGGCGGGACTCATTTATCCGGCACGGGACCCAAGGCCGGTGGTCCAAACTACCTGCGCCGCTTCGCTTCCGAGCAGGTGGTCACCGTCAACACGGCCGCCGCTGGCGGCAATGCGAGCCTGTTGGCCCAAGGTGACTGAAGGGCCGGCCGCCCCCAAGGCTAGCGCTATTGTCACGAATTAACACAATTCTGACGCGTTCAAGCTATTCTGCTTGGCCATGGCTGATTCGGTTTCACGGCTTTACCAGGCCACGCTGTCTTGCCGGCATGACGATCCATCGACGTCGCGGACCGCGCGGTTGTTGCGTTCGGGCCGCAGCAAGATGGCAAAGAAGCTTGCCGAAGAGGCGGTCGAGGTCGTCATCGACTCCATGACCGGCGACCGTGACGCCGTGATCAGGGAAAGCGCAGACCTTATCTATAATCTGGTCGTGCTGTGGGTCGCATCCGGCATTCGCCCCGAGGATGTCTGGAAGGAAATGGATCGCCGCGAGCGGCTTCTCGGCATCGCCGAGAAGGTGCCGAAGAAGAAAATTGTCGACGACAACTCTTCCCGGCGTAAAGTGGTCATCCTTGAAGGTCGCCGCGCACGCAAGCGGCGCTGATTTTATCCGTCTCAGCCAGCAATGATTGACCAGGTTATCTCGGCGCTCGCATCGTGGATTGTCGAAGTCATTTCGGCTGCCGGATATTTCGGCGTCGTTTTGCTGATGGCGATCGAGTTCGGCCTGCATTCCTCTGCCGTCGGAAGTGATCATGCCGTTCGCCGGCTACCTGGTATCGATCGGGCAATTCAGCTTGATTGGCGCCGCGACAGCGGGTGCACTCGGCTGCAATGTCGGCTCGACCGTGGCCTATTACGTCGCTGCTATCGGCGGCCGGCCGGTGCTCGATCGCTGGGGCAAATATGTCCTGATCAGCCCGGCTGAACTCGAGCGCACCGATCGTTTTTTTGCTCGCTATGGCGCAGCGACGGTTTTTTTCGGCCGGCTGCTTCCGGTGGTTCGAACCTTTATCGCTTTTCCGGCGGGGCTCGCCCGGATGCCGATGCTGAAATTCCAGGTTTATACGTTCCTTGGCTCATGGCCTTGGTGCCTTGCGCTGGCCTATATCGGCTATCTGCTCGGCGCTCGTTGGGATAGCGATCCGACCTTCCGCAGATTGTTCCACGAGTTCGACGCGGTGGTTGTTGTTGCGGTCGTAGCCGGATTTATCTGGTTGGTTTGGTCAAGATGGCGGGAAATCCGCCGATCCGCGGATTAATCCGCGAGCGGATGCGATTGGCTTTATTGCTGTCGCGCGCGTATTTTGACCTCATTTGGCGCGGAAGCTGGGGATCAGTAAATCTTCGGGACCGGCAAATTTCGACGCCGGTTGGGCGATGGCGAGATTGGGCGACGTACGAAGTTTCCGGCTTGTGGTGGTTCTCGCGCCGCTTGCGGCGGCGCTGTTAATTGCCGCTGTCGGCGTGGCCGCTGCCGACGACAACCAAACACCTGCATCTGCCGCCACTCAGCAGGCACCCGCTGCACCCCAGCAGGCGCCGGCCGCGCCACCTGATTCGTCATCTGGCTCTCTTCCCCAGCAACCGCCGCCGGCGTTCAAACCCGGCTTCCTGCATCAGTTGGGCGAATGGTGGGGGCAGAGCTTCGGCGACTTCCACACCAAGATGAATAACGCCGCGGACCGGCTGGACGATTTGCGCAAGGACCAATCGACCAAGGATGCGGCCGCCGCCACCCAGGATGCGTTGAAGGGTGCCGCTCAAGCGGTGGTGCGTTTGCCGAGCACCCGCATGTTCGAGTTGCACGACAAGTGTCAGCCGGCGGCGAACGGTGCGCCGGATTGTCCGACGGCTGCCAGCAATGCCTGCCGCGCCAAAGGTTTCAGCACCGGCAAGCCGATGGGCATCAGCGCGTCGCAGGTCTGCTCGCCGCAGGCTCTGCTGTCCGGGCGGTCGCCGACGGCCGCAGATTGCCACGACGAAACCTACATCCTCGGCGTCGTCTGCCAATAGGGCGTGCGCGACCGCAGCGCCGCTGTTTCGCATCGCAAATGTGCTAAGTTCGCCGCTGCAAGTTCAGTGGGGAGCAGACGCGTCATGATGTCCAAGGAAGACCGCGGCAAGGCCGCCGACATTCTCATCAACGCCGAAAAGGAGCGCAAACAGGCGGTTCAGCTATCGAAAACCTGGGCCGACATCACGATGGAAGACGCCTACGCGATTTCAACTGAAGTCGCCAACCGCAAGATCGCCGGCGGCGCCAAGCTGATCGGACACAAGGTCGGCCTCACCTCGAAAGCGATGCAGCGCTCTTCGCAGATCGACGAACCGGACTACGGCCACCTCCTCGACAATATGATGATCGCCGACGGCGCCAAGGTGCGGCATGAGGACTATTGCCTGCCGCGGGTCGAAGTCGAACTCGCCTTCATCATGGGCAAAGCGCTCAAAGGTCCGGGTGTCGGTCTGACCGACGTGCTGCGTGCGACGGAATATGTCGTGCCGGCGCTGGAGATCGTGGACGCACGCTTGCAAGATCCGCGCAAGATCTTCGACACCGTATCGGACAACGGGGCCGCGGCCGGCATTGTCGTCGGTGGCCGCCCGGTCGGGCCGCTCGACGTGGATCTGCGCTGGGTCGGCGGCATCATGTATCGCAATTCCGAAATCGAGGAGACCGGCGTCGCCGCGGGTGTGCTTGGCCATCCCGCGCTCGGCGTGGCGTGGCTTGCCAACAAGCTCGGTCAGCACGGTGTGACGCTCGAACCTGGCCATATCGTGCTGGCTGGTTCGTTCACGCGGGTGGTGCACGCCCGCAAAGGCGATACGCTGCACGGTGACTTTGGCGAGCTTGGAGGCATCGCACTGCAATTCGTCTGACCGGCGAGCGAGTCATGGTTGCGTTGACCTGCAAGCGTTGGATTTTGGCCGCCGTCGCCATCACGGCGTCTGCAACCGTGCTCCACGCCGCCTTGCCGACGTCGCCCGATATTTCCGGCCCGACGTCGTTCACCGGTCAGCTCTTGATCGCAACTTCGGCGCTGCAGGGTTCGACGTTCGAGCATGCCGTGATCCTGATCGCCCAGCATAGTAAGGACGGTGCGCTCGGCATCGTCATCAATCGGCCGCTCGATGAGCGCCCGATCGCGAGTGTTCTGGAAGCGCTCGGCTCCGATACCCGCGGCGTCAAGGACAACGTGCGCATTTTTCTTGGCGGTCCAGTAAGTCCCGAAGTCGCGTTTGTCGTGCACAACGCTGATTATCATCTCTCCGATACGATAGACATCGACGGCCGTGTGGCGCTTACGCCGGCAACTGAAGTGCTGCGCGATATCGGGCTCGGAAAAGGTCCCGTCAAAAGCCTGATTGTTTTCGGCTATGCCGGCTGGGGCGCGTCGCAGCTCGATGGCGAGGTCGGGCGCGGCGATTGGCTCAGCGTGCCGGAAGATCCGTCGCTGGTTTTTGACGATGACCGGACAAAAGTCTGGACCGACGCCATGGCGCGGCACAAGCCATGACCAATTTTCCAATGACCGATTTTCACGGCGTTTATCCGTATTTGGTTTCGCCGGTCGGCGAGGGCGGTGAGATCCGCGACGACGTGCTGATGTGCCTGATCGACGATCTCATCAAGGCGGGTGTACATGGTGTGACGCCGCTCGGCTCGACCGGCGAGTTTGCTTATCTCAATAACGAGCAGCGCTCCGCCGTCGTCCGCATCTCGATCAAGGCGGCGGCTGGCCGCGTGCCGGTCGTGGCCGGTGTCGCAGCGACAGCGACGGCAGATGCGGTGGCGCAGGCGCGGCTGTACGCGAGCCTCGGCGCTGACGGCATCCTCGCCATCCTTGAATCCTATTTTCCGCTGAAGGATGCTCAGGTCGAGGAATATTTCCGCGCCATCGCCGACGCCGTCGACATTCCGATTGTGCTCTATACCAATCCACAGTTTCAGCGCACCGATCTGACGCTCGACGTGATTGCGCGGCTCGCCGAGCATCCGCGCATCCGGTACATCAAAGACGCTTCCACCAATACCGGCCGGCTGCTCTCGATTATGAATCGCTGCGAGCGGCTTAAGGTGTTTTCCGCTTCGGCGCATATTCCCGCTGCGGTGATGCTGATCGGCGGTGTCGGCTGGATGGCGGGGCCGGCCTGCATCATTCCGCGGCAGAGCGTCCGGCTTTACGATCTGTGCCACGCCGGGCGCTGGGCCGAAGCCATGGAATTGCAGCACAAACTTTGGCGTATCAATGAAGTTTTTGCGCGCTTCAATCTTGCCGCCTGCATCAAGGCGGCGCTGCAGCATCAGGGCTACGACGTCGGCGACCCGGTTCCGCCGCAGCGGCCGCTTGGCGCCGATGAACGCCGCATTGTCGCGGCGGTGCTTGATGAAATGAGCGGTCAGGCCGCCGCGCCGGCGTGATATTGCAAAGCAATTGTTAATTTCCCCCAACTGAATGTTAACGCTTCGTTGCTAATGATGCCGATCGGGGGATGCCGCCAGTCGCGGCGTAGAGGTCGTTGTGGCATCGATTGGTTCCGAGCGGGCGCCGCGTGCAGGGCGCTCTCCGTGGCGCGCCTCCTGGTCCGCGGACATTCGCGTTGCAATTGCGCGCGTGCTGGCGCTGTTCCGCGGCGGCAGCGAGTTCTCGTTGGTGCGCCGGCTGGCCGGCACGGCATTCATCCTCCGCGTCGTTTCCGCGCTGCTCGCCTTTCTGGTGCAAATCGTGCTCGCGCGCTGGCTCGGCCGGTTCGAGTTCGGCATTTACGTGTATGCGTGGACCTGGCTGCTGCTGATCGGCGGCGTCGCTGATCTCGGCCTGGGATCCGCGGCGCAGCGCTTCGTTCCGGAATACAGCGAGCACAAAGAGTTCGCGCTGCTGCGGGGCTTCGTTGACGGCGGCCGATGGCTGGCGCTGGTGATTGCCAGCGCAATGGCAACCGTCGCGGTCGGAGTTATCGCGTTATCGCCGCTGGCAAGTTCGCAGTCGTTCCTGCCGTTGTGTTTTTCCTTTGCGGCGCTGCCGGCTTTTGCCATCGCTTCGGTGCAAAGCGGCGTCGCGCGATCCTATAACTGGGTCAATCTTGGCCTGGCGCCGACCTATGTGCTGCGCCAGATCGCTCTCATGGTGCTGATGGCGTCAGCTTATTTTTCCGGCCTGCCGATGGACGCTGTCACGACGATGGCGGTCACCTTCATCACGATTTGGGCCTGCACGCTCGGTCAGCTTTTTGTGCTCAACCGGCGGCTCCGCCCGGTGATCGGAGCGGGGCCGAAGACTTACGCGGCGCGTACCTGGCTCAATACAGCGTTGCCGATCTCGCTGGTCGAAGGCTTCTACGTTCTCGTCACTTACTGCGACGTGATCGTGCTGACGCAGTTCCGGCCGCCGGAGGAAGTCGCGACCTATTACGCCGCGGCAAAGATCATGGCGCTGGTCGCCTTCATCTATTTCGCGGTCGCGCAGACAGTCGCGCACAAATTCACCGAGATCGATGTTTCCGGCGACCAGAAAAGGCTCACGGAATTCATGGCGCATGCGATCCGCATGACGTTCTGGCCGACGCTCGCGATGGTGGTGATCTTTCTGGCGCTGGGCGAACCCTTGCTGCGGATGTACGGCAAAGACTTCACCGGCGGCTATCATTTGATGTTCATCTTGGCGATTGGCCTTCTGGCGCGCGCAGCCGTCGGCCCGGTTGAGCGCCTGCTCAACATGCTCGGCGAACGGCGCAATTGTGCGTATGTCTATGCCGGTTCGTTCCTGCTTAATCTTCTGATTTGCGTACTGCTTATCCCGCGCTTCGGTATAAACGGCGCCGCCATCGCCAGCGCTTGCACGATGATGTTCGAATCCGTTTGTCTTTTCCTCGTCGCGAAATTTCGGCTCGGCGTTCATTGCCTGGTTTTCGGCGCTCCCGGGGATCGCTGAGGCGCAGGTATGTCTGTCACAGCAACAGAGCCAAAGCCTAATCTCGCCCCGGACGGCGCCGCATCGGCGATTGCGAGTGCGCGCCGCGCCACAGTGGCCGCTCGTTACGCCGCCAATTCGCTTACCGTCGAGTGGCGAAGCCTCGGAGAGCTGCTTTCCATCGAAGACGAATGGCGGGAACTCGCCGCGCGGGCGCTTGAGCCCAACGTGTTTTATGAACCTGCTTTCGCGCTTGAAGCAGCCGCGGTGTTCGGCGCCAGTGCCGGTGCGGTGCTGGTGTGGTCGGGCACCGCGCCGCGCAAGCTGCTTGGTTTCTTTCCGGCGCGCATCGAAACGCGGCGCTATGGCATCAATCTGCCGGTCCTGGTCGGCTGGACGCATCCTTACGCGCCGCTCGGCACGCCGCTGGTTGAACGTGAAGCGGCGGAGCCGGTCATTGCAGCCTGGCTTGCTCACATCGCTGACAATACGGCGTTGCCGGGCATTGTGCTGCTGCCCTATGTCCGGCCGGTCAGTCCGTTTGCCTCGGAACTGCATACGATCTTGCAGCGCGGGCGGATACCGGCCGTCGATCTCAATATTCACGAAAGAGCGATGCTTGCGCCGCGTGGCGACCGCCTGCTGTACGTCGAGCGCACGCTAGGGCAGCACAAGCACAAGGAAATGCGCCGTCTTGTGCGCCGGCTGGGCGATGCAGGTGCATTGCTGTTCACGACCGCGACAGAGCCGGAAGCGGTCGCGTCAGCTATCGAAGATTTTTTTGAACTGGAAGTACGCGGCTGGAAAGGTGAGGCCGGGTCCGCGGCAGTCTTTCACGACGATGTCCGCCGTTTCATGAAGAGCGCGGTTATGGCCCTGGCAGCGCAGGGCAAAGCAGCGATCAATCGCATTTTTATCGATGGCCGCGCTATTGCGGCCACGATCACGCTGCGCAGCGGTGACACCGCCTGGTTCTGGAAGATTGCCTACGACGAGAGCTTTGCGCCGTATTCGCCGGGTGTCGTGCTCACGCTCGCGGTTACCGAAGACCTCGTCGAGGACGCAACGCTGGAACGGACCGATTCCTGTGCGACTGCGAACCATCCGATGATCAATCATATTTGGCGCGAGCGGCTGCAATTGGCGGACCGTCTGATTGGCGTTCGTTCGAGCGCAACATTTGCCTCCGTACGGCAATTGGAGCGGCTGCGCGGCCTTTCGGCATCCGCCGCCAAAAGCGTCCGCGACTGGTTCCATCAATAAGCTGTCTCGGTTAGCTTGCGGCTCCCCAGAAGGAGCTGTGATGGCCAATCCGATCGCGATCCGTATGGGCGGCTATGGGCCGCCGACGACATCTTTCTCACGCTCTCTCAAACTCATCGGCGATACGCTCCTGGCCGAGTTCGGCGATCGTATCGACGTGAAGTACGTCTGGAACATCATGGATTTCGGCTATCGGGCCGAGGAAATTCTATGGCTGGTCGAAGATGGCGTACTGACGCTCGGCTACCAATCGTCGAGCTATCTGACCGATCGTGTTCCGGAACTGGGCTTCGTCGATCTGCCTTTTCTCTTTGCGCAGCGGGACCAGGCGCGTGGGGCGATGGACGGTGCGCTTGGCCGGGTTCTTGCGGAGAAGATCGAACAACGTGTGAACTATCGCATCCTCGGCTGGTTTGAAAACGGTTTCCGCCAAATTTCGAACCGGCTGCGCACGGTGCATTCACCGGTCGATCTTAAAGACATGCGTATTCGTGTGCTGCCGAGCGAAGTGCAGGCCCGCACGTTCGAGCTGCTCGGCTGCGTACCGCTGCGCTGGGATCTGACCGAGGCGATCGCGGCGATCAAGGCCGGCACGATCGACGCGCAGGAGAATCCGTTCGCCAACACAGTGACGTACGGCGTGCACAAATTTCACCGCTTTCATACCGTGACCAACCACTTCTATATTTCGCGGCCGATCTTTCTGCATCGCCCGGCGTTCGACGGTTGGCCCGAGGATTTGCAGCAGGCCATGCGCGACGCGATCACAAGAGCCGTCGACTTTCAGCGCGGTTTGGCGATCGAAGAAGACCGCGAGGCGCGCGCCGCGATTCTTGCTGCCGATTGTGAGATCACGGAGCTCAATGCCGTTCAGCACACTCAATTCCGCACCGCCGTGGCGCCGCTTCTCACCGAGGCGCGTACGACTTACGGTCGCCAGATGTTCGATTTGATCTAAGGCGTGGCATAGTTCGTGCATCCGTTGCGGAGATCCTTTCGGAGGAGAAATTCGTGAACCTGACCAATTGCGTGGCGTCAGCTCGAAAAATTGTGGTCGCCTGTGCTCTTATTTCAGCGGCGACGGCGGCGCACGCTGACGACAAGACCTATGTGATGAAGTTCACCCTGCCGACGGTGAACGAAGCTCAGCACCAGCTTGCCAAGAATTATGCGGCCGCGGTGGAGAGAGACTCCGGCGGCCGTATCAAGACGGAAATCTATCCGGCGAGCCAGCTCGGCTCGATACCGCGCCAGATCGAGGGCGTGCAGTTCGGCGCAATCCAGTGCGCGATCATCCCGCCGGAATTCTTTGTCGGTGTCGACGAGCGTTTCGAGGTCATGGCGGCGCCGGGTCTGGTGGATTCGCAAGCTGAGGCGTTGCGCCTTTCCCAGGATCCGGCGGTCCTGAAACTGATGAACGGACTTGGCGCCAACAAGGGGCTGCATGGCGTCGGTATGTTCAGCACGCAGATGTCGTCGATCGTTTCACGGACGCCAATCCGCCATCTCAGCGATCTCAACGGCAAGAAGCTCAGGATTTTCGCTTCGCAATTCCAGAGCGCGGCGTTCTCACGGCTCGGCGCGACGCCGGTCGCGATGTCGCTGGGCGATGTGCTGCCGGCTTTGCAGCAAGGCGCGATCGACGGCTCCATTGCGGGTCTCACCGTCTATACGCCGTTTCATTATCAGGACGCGGCGAAATACGTGACCGAGACCAATCAGCCCGCCGTCTTCATCGTCGTTGAAGTCAGCCAGAAATGGTACGAACTCGCTGCCGCCGGATTTGCAAAAGATCGTCGACGATGATGGCGCCAGGGAATTGGTTGCCATCGCACCGCAGGCGCTTCAGATTTTTGCGACGATGCGCAAAGGCTGGACCGACGGCGGCGGCGAGTTGATCTCACTGCCGCCCGATGAGCAGGCGTCGATGATGGCGACGCTTGCCAGCGTCGGCGACGACGTTTCGAAAACAAAGCCTGCGATACGGGATGCTTATGAGATCGTTGTCGATGCGGCGAAGCGCCTGCGGTCGAAATGAATGGTTTCGGAGCGTAATCGCTCGCTAGCCGCGGTGATGTTCGTCCGGCGCGGCGAGGATCAGCGACCAGAACACTTTATATTTTGACTGCGGCGAATAGGCCGCGGCGATGCCCATCTTGGTCACCTGGTTGTTGAGCATGTTGGCGCGGTGCGGCGGTGAATCGCGCCACCCGGAAAATGCCTCCGCCAGGGTGTGATAGCCTGCGCCGATATTCTCAACCGCGACACCGGCATCAAACCCCGATTGTTGGATGCGATCCTGGAACGGCCGGCCAGCACTGTGGTCGAGCTTGTCCTTTGCCGCCATAACGCGGGCCTGATCGGCCGCCATCTTCATCAATTGCGGGTCGATGGTGACCGGTCCAAGCCCGTTATTGGCCCGATAGCCGGAGATCATCGATTTCGCAGCTGCCGCATCGACAACGGCTTCGCTGGTCGCGAGATCGCGATAAAAGCTCGGTATACCTTCAGGCAGACTCTCGCTGCTGGAGCAGCCGGCCAGCGCCGCCGCGCCCAGCAGAGCGGCGCAAACCAATGCCGTGGCAGACGGCCGGATCATGAAAATTCCCTCAGTCCCAGCCCGACAATGCTGCCAAAAAAGTGTCGGAACCATGAAAACTGGTGGTTCGAGGTTCGGGAGATTGAGGGCCGTTACTGCCGGATATTCGCGGCAATGGCGACTTCTGTGGCCTTCTTGACCTCGGCCTCAATGTAACGCTGGAAGTCTTGCGGGCTGCCGCCGACCGTATCGACTCCGATCTTGTGCAACGGCTCGATCACATCGTTCGATTTTAATGCGGTGTTGGCGGCTTCCGCGAGTTTGTCGATGATCGGCTTTGGCGTACCGGCCGGCGCAAGCAGGCCGAACCAGAGGCCAAGGTCGTAACCAGGCAATCCTGCTTCGGCCATGGTCGGCACGTCCGGCGCGATGCTGGCGCGCTGCGCTGTGGTCACGGCAATGGCTTTGAGCTTTCCTTCCTGAACCTGCTGGATCGCAGCCGATGCCGGCGCAAACCACAGCTGGACGCGGTTGGTCACAACGTCGGTCAGGGCTTGTGCGCTGCCGGGGTAGGGCACCTGAACGAGCTTGATCCCGGCCATGATGTTGATGAGCTCGCCGGCCACGTGAGTTGTCGTGCCGGTCCCGGAGGAGGCGTAGAAAATCTGTCCGGGCCTGGTTTTGGCGAGCGCGATCAATTCTTTCAGGTTGCTGACGCCGAGCGAAGGATTGGCGACCAGCAGGTTTGGCACCGACGCGACGCGGACAATCGGCGCGAAGTCCTTCACCACGTCGTAAGTGGGATTGACGGTCATGCCCGCGTAATTGGTCTGTGCGGCCGTCGCCATGAACAGCGTGTAGCCGTCGTTTGGCGCGCGCGCGACGTATTCGGCTGCGACGTTGCTGCCCGCGCCGGGCTTGTTCTCGATAATGAATTGCTGGCCGAATGCATCGCCGAATTTCTGCGCCAGCAGCCGCGCCGGTGTGTCAGCCACCGCGCCGGCGCCGAAGCCAATGATGATCCGTACCGGACGGGTCGGATAATCCTCGGCAAGGCTTAGGCCGGCGCTCGCCCCCGTCAAAAGACAGGCCGCCAGAATGACGTAAAGTCGCTTATTTCCCACTTTTTCCTCCACCCGGCATTTCACAAGCCGGTTTTTGCGTGCCGGACCTTTACACGCTCACCCCTTGTTAAGAAATCCGGCAGCCGCCTTAACTTCAAAAAAACTGGTGGGTGCCTACGCTCGGCAGAATTTGTTCGCTACAGCGTGATCCCTGCCGGTATGACCCTCGCGAAAGCCAGCCGCAATTGGGTGCTCGTGGTCACTGCGGGCGCCGTAGGCTTTGCCGCCGGCGTCGTTGGATATCTCAGTTTCGGCACCGGCTGGATCATCAGTCTGCTGACAGAGGCGCCCGCCCCCGTCGCGGCGGCCGTGGTGGCGCTGCCATTCGCTTTTGGCGCGGCCGCAATCAGCGGGCTGGTCGTGAACGCTAACCGGCGCGCGCAGAGCCGCCTGCTGCGCGCGGCGCTTAACAACATGACGCAGGGCCTCTGTATGTTCGACAGCGCCGCGCGACTTACGTTGTGCAACGCGCGCTATCTCGACATGTACGGTTTGCGGCCCGAACAGGGGCGGCCGGGGACGCCGCTGCGCGATCTACTGGCGTATCGTCAGGCCGCAGGTACGTTCAATGGAGACGCGGCGCAATATGTCTCCGACCGCCTGCAACGGGCTGCGGCGCAACGCGCCGAAACCGGGACGACCTCGATCAACGGCCGTGTCGTCACGGTGGTCAGCCGTCCGTTGCCGAACGGCGGCTGGGTCGCCACGCACATGGACGTGACCGATCAGTTGTCGGTCGAAACCGAACGCGACTCGCTGCGGCAGCGCGAAGAGCGGCGCCACGCCATCGATGCGGCCATATCGACATTCCGTGCGCGAGTCGAAAGCGTGCTGAAAACGGTCGGCCAAAGCGCCGTGGCGATGAAGTCGGCAGCGAAGACGCTGCTGACAACATCCGATCGTACGCTTCAGCGCACCGAAGGCGCGGTGCACGGATCGAATGAAACCTCGATCAATGTCGAAACCGCGGCGACGGCGGCCACCGAACTTGCGGCTTCCATTGGCGAAATCAGCCGCCAGCTTACCCAGGCAAAGGACATCGTGCAGGGCGCGGTTGCCGATGCCGGCACCACCAACGAGGACATCGCCGCGCTCGCGCGCCTCGCCCAAAAGATCGGCGACGTGGTCAAGCTCATCCAGAATATTGCCGGACAGACCAACCTGCTGGCGCTCAATGCCACGATCGAAGCGGCGCGTGCCGGCGAGGCCGGACGCGGCTTTGCTGTCGTTGCTTCCGAGGTCAAGTCGCTCGCTGTACAGACCTCCAAGGCAACTGAAGAAATTACCCGGGAAATCCTGTCGGTGCAAAACTCGACCACAAGTGCTGTTGCGGCCATTCGCGATATCACGCAGCGGATGCAGGACATCAATCATTACACGTCGGCGGTCGCGGGTTCGGTGGAGCAGCAGGAAGCGGCGACCGGCGAAATTTCCCGTAACGTCGCGAGCGCCGCGGCCGGCGCCAAAGCTGTCGTAGCGGCGCTTGATGACGTGGCCGGCGGCGTTACCCAGACCCGCAGCTCGGCGCAAACGGTGCTGACAGCGACCGAGGAAGTCGAGAAGGCGACCGACAAGCTGCGCGCGGAGGTCGAGGAATTTCTCGGCACTGTTGCCGCGTAGCGGCTGTTGGGGTCGCGTCAAACCGCTTACCTTTGCCCGATGGGTTCGGGAAATGCCGTCAAGAAAATCCAGGTCGGCGATCTTGCCGTAGTCGTCAGCGACATCGGCAACGGTCCACCGGTTGTGCTGTTACACGGCCTCGGCTGCGGCAGGCGGATGTGGTTTCACCAGATCCGGGCGGTGCAAGACCGATTCCGCGTCATTGCGTACGATCAGCGCGGCCACGGTCTGACCGACGCGCCCGCCGTCGCAACGGGATACTCCGCAGCGCATCTGGCGCGCGATCTTGCCGGTGTGCTCGACGCACTGAAGATCGAGCGCGCGGCGATTGTCGGGTTTTCGCTGGGCGGCAGTCCGGCGCTGGCGTTGGCGGCCAGCAAGCCGGAGCGTGTCTCCCGGCTGGTGCTCGCCGATGTTGGCGCCGGCGCCGACGATCCGGTGAAGATCGAGGGCATGGTGCGGCGCTGGGTCTCGCTGATCGATCTGGGCAAGACGGACGAGCTAGTCTGCGAGATGCTGCGCAGCGAACTGTTCAAGGTTTACGCCAGGCGCAATATGCGCAGCCGTAACCACATGGCCGCCCTGATCCGCACGACACCGCTCCATGGTTTGCGCTTTACGCTGTCGGAAGTGCTAGCGAAGCGGAAGTCGCTATTCCGATTGAATGATGTGCTCAAAGCAGTGAAGGCGCCGACGCTCGTGCTTGTCGGGCAGCACGATTACGTATGCAGCAAGGCGTCAAGGCTGATAGCACAAACCATCGCGAATGCGTCTTTGAAGGTAATTGAAGACAGCGGTCATATGTCGCCGCTGGAACAACCTGCGGCGTTCACAATGGCGCTGCTGAGATTCTTGGATGGGGCTTGAAGTTCATGTCGTTTAGCGACTTAAGTGAGACCAACGGGATGTCGGCTTTCGGGTCCTAAAACCGACTTCCAGCTAAAGAGCCGAAATGATGCGAATGACGCATCAGCGACATCGGCCGCGCTGTTACGAGGCGTTGCACTTTGACTTCAAGCTGATCGTTCAGGCTCGTCGAATGTACCACCCACTGCGCCGTGCAGGGCGCACCGTGACTTTTTTGGTCGGTCCTGAACGTCTTTAGAACCAGGAGGCCACCGAGCCTCGCTAGCCCCACTCTCGCTGAAGAGTGAAACCCAAGGAGAAACCACGGTGATTCTTCTCACAGGAGCTACCGGTACGGCCGGTTCATTCATAGCCAACGAATTCGTGCGCGAGCGTGTGCCTGTCCGGATCTTGGTGCGGAATAGGGCAAAGGCGGCGGGGCTCGAAAAAATCCCTACTGTTGAAATCGTTGAGGGCGATATGTCCAGACGGAGCACTTTGGGTCCGGCGCTAGACGGCGTCGACCGAGTTCTCATGATCTCAGCTCCGCTCATGGATATGGTCGAAACGCAAAACACTTTTATCGACGCTGCCAAGGCGGCAGGTGTTCGCCACGTGATCAAATTCTCCGGTTTGGACGCTCGGCCTGATACGACTTTCCCCTTCGGACTTATGCATTTGGAAATTGAGAAATACCTCGAGGCCTCCGGCCTCGCATGGACCCAACTGCGTCCAACGGGCTTCATGCAAGAGTATCTGCGGGAGGCACCGAGTATCATTAAAGATGGTGCTCTGTACTTGGCGCTCGGCAACTCGAAGCTCAATCCGATCGATTTGAGCGATGTGGCCAAGGTCGGCTTTTTGCTCCTGCGCAACGGTGGACATGAGGGCGCACGGATACCCATGACCGGCCCGGAAGCGCTGACGATGGCGGAAATGGCCGATCGCATCTCACGCGCCACGGGAAGGACGGTGCGCTACGTCCCCATATCTCCGGACGCGCGCCGCCAGGCGTTGATCGCTCACGGAATCCCCGCGGAGTTTGCAGACGCTCTGGACAAGCAGGTTGAGGAGCGACTGAAAGGCGGGATTGAGTCGCAAGTGGACCTTTCGACACACGAGCTATTTAACGTCAAACCCACAACCTTCTTAGAGTTTGCGCAGAGGAACGCGGAGGCATTCGGCCGGGCTGCGGCTGCGGCTTGAGGCAATCCAGCGGGGCCACGGTGACTCTTTTCCGTGGTCCGCGAACGTCACGTGAGGTTCCTCAGCCGCAGTACACTAAGCAAAGAGCACAGGAGCAAGCAACATGAGCCTCAAGAACAAGACCATCGTCGTGACCGGCGGCAGCCGAGGCCTGGGCCTCGGGCTCGTCGAGGCCCTAGTGGACCAGGGCGCCAAAGTGACGGTCGTTGCGCGCGGCACCGATGCGCTCGGCTCCGTCAGCGCCCGGCTCGGCGTCGCCACAATCGCCGCCGACGTTGCGGACGAGAACGCCGCCCACCGTATCCTTGCCGAAGTCCGCCCCGACATTCTTGTGCTCAACGCCGGCGCAAGCCGCGGATGGGTCGGTTGGATCAAGTGAGCTGGGCGGATTTCACCGCGACCTGGGACACCGACGTCAAGGCCGGGCTCTATTGGCTGCAGGCAGCACTCAACCTGCCGCTCAAGCCGGGAAGCCGCGTCCTGGTGGGGTCGAGCGGCGCGGCCGTGAACGGATCGCCGATGTCGGGCGGCTATGCGGGCGCCAAGCGCATGCTCTGGACGATGGCCAAATACGCCAACGGCATCTCCGCGGAGAAGCGCCTCGGCATCCACTTCCAGGCGATTGTGCCGCTGCAGATTATTGGCGGGACTGGGGTTGGCGACGCGGGCGCCAACGCCTACGCGGGCGCCATGGGCATGAAGCCTGAACAATTCCTGGCTCGCTTCGGCGCGCCGCTGCCGCCACGGGAGTTCGGCGAAAAAGTTGTTTCGCTCCTCGACGACCCGAAATATGCCGAGGGCGTCGCCTTCGGTCTCAAGGGCGATACCGGGATCACGGTCCTCGAGGGAGTGGCAGCTTGAGCCCATCCTCGCCGCCCAACGAGCCGCCAACGCCGCGCCAGGCACAGTTCCTGGCGCTGGTCGAAAAGCTGCGGCCGGAGCTTCACCGCTACTGCGCGCGGCTGATGGGCTCGGTGATCGATGGCGAGGACGTGGTGCAGGACACTTTCGCCCGCGCCTTCGTCGCGCTCGACGAGCTAGAGGAGAGTGCGCCAATGCGCGCCTGGCTGTTCCGCATCGCCCACAACCGTGCGCTCGATCTCTTGCGCAGCCGTGCGATCCGCCCGGCCGAGCCAATCGAGGCGGCCGAGGAGGTCGCCGATCCGGATATTCCAGATCCCGTGGAGGTGATGATGCGGCGGGAGGCAGTCGAAACAGCGGTGTCTCGGTTCGCAGAGCTTCCGACCATGCAGCGCAGCGTAGTGATCCTCAAAGACGTGCTTGACCAGTCGTTGGAAGAAATCGCCGCAATGCTTGATGTCACGGTCAATGCGGTGAAGGCGCACCTCGCCCGCGGCCGGGCCCGGCTCAAAACCATCAACGCCGAGGCCCCGGCAAAATCCGCGCCGCGCCCGCCGTCACCCGCAGTGGCCCGTTATGTCGCGTTGTTCAACCAGCGCGATTGGGACGCGTTGCGGCGATGCTGGCCGACGATGTGCGGCTCGTTCAGTCGACATATCCGCTGCGCACCGGCGCCGCCGACGTGGGCATGTTCTTCGGCATTTATTCCCGCAGCGCCCCGGTACGGCTCGCCTCCGCCTGGCTCGACGGCCGTGAGGTGATCGCGGTCTACGATGATGCTGCGGCGGTGAAGCCCAGCTACCTAATGTGGGTGGAATGGGCGAACGGCCGGATCAGCTTCATCCGCGACTATAAATATGTCCGCTACGTCGTCGACGACGCGGAACTGATCCTGGCGCCGGACACAGCGCCTCCGGGCGAGGTGACCGCCGACGGATGAGCTCTCTGCGCGATTGAGTGACTGCGGGAGTGTTACATCCACCTGTCAGGGCATTTGCTGATTGATCCTGCGACCACCGCATCAGTGATCAGCAAAAGGCCTTCTATATTACTGCAATGCAAAACGTCGTTAATGCCCCATCGCCGACGTCAAGCGATGTCTACTTTTCTGCCGCTATCAGATGAAAAGCGGACATCGCGTATTATGACGGCACGACCTTGAGCTAACGTCCCGCAGCGTATCCCTGCATGCCGCGCGCATTAGCGGCGGCACGGCGGCGTGGCCCGACCCGCGACGCCGCGGTCAGTCGGCCTTCCGACCACGCCGGCCCGACTTCGATCTTGTGGCCGCGCCGTTCCAGCTCGTCGATGGTCTTTTTCGGCACCCGGCTTTCGATCACAAGCTTGCCGGGATTGGCGGTGCGCGGCCAGAACGAGCTCGGGAAATGCTCGGAGTGCCAGGCCGGCGCGTCGATCGCTTCTTGCAGGTTCATGCCGCAATGAACGTGGCGCATGAACATCTGGGTGATCCACTGATCCTGCCCGTCGCCGCCCGGCGAGCCCCAGGCGAGATAGGGCTTGCCGTCGCGCAGCGCCATGGTCGGCGACAGCGTCGTGCGCGGCCGCCGTCCTGGCCCCAGCGCCGCTGGATGGTCCTCCTCAAGGTAGAACATCTGCGCGCGGGTGCCGAGGCAGAAACCGAGCTCGGGAATGACGGGCGACGAATGCAGCCAGCCGCCGGACGGCGTGGTCGAAACCATGTTTCCGGCCTGGTCGATGATATCCAGTGGACGGTGTCGCCGCGCATGCTGCCCATGCGGCCGACGGTCGGTTCGCCCGCGCCGAGCTGGCCGACGGTGGGTTCGCCGGCGCCCGCGGCGAGCGGCGCCGGATCGTGCCGCAGTTTGACGACGGCGCCGAAACCTTCGATCGAGCCCGGCCGCTGATCCATCGAGGCTTTGTCGGTGACGAGCTTGCGGCGTTCGGCGTTGTAGGCATCCGACAGCAACGTCGCCATCGGCACTTCGACGAATTTGGGATCGCCGTAGAACACTTCGCGGTCGGCGTAGGCAAGCTTCGAACATTCGACGATCAGGTGAATGAAATCCGGCCCGGTCGGATCGAGGCCGTCGAAATCGTATCCGTTGAGCAGCGCGAGCTGCTGCAACGTCACCGGGCCCTGTCCCCACGGCCCGGTCTTGCAAACGGTATAGCCATGATAGTCGTAGGTGCATGGCGCTTCGACCGTCGGCGTCCAGCGCGCCATGTCGTCGGCGGTCAGCACGCCGCGATGCTTGCGGCCGCTGGTATCCATGATGTCCTGGGTACGGCAGAACCGATCGATCGCTTCGGCGACGAAGCCCTTCGACCATGATTGCCGGGCGCGTTCGATCTGCGCGACACGATCGCTGCCGGCACTCTCGGCTTCCTTGACGATGCGGGTATAGGTGGCGGCGAAGGTTTTGTTGGTGAACAGCGAACCGGTGGCCGGCACTTCGTTGTTCGGCAGGTAGACGGCGGCCGAGGTCGGCCAGTATTCGCGAAACAATTGCGCGACCGTGGCAATAGTCGCGCTGGCACGCTCGAGCAACGGATAGCCGTTCTGTGCGTAGCCGATCGCCGGCGCAAGCACATCGGCCACGCGCATCGTGCCGTAGTCGCGCAGCAGCATCATCCAGGTTTCGAATGTGCCGGGCACGCAGGCCGCGAGCAGTCCGGTGCCGGGCACCAGATCGAGGCCTTCGCTCTTGTAGTACTTGATCGTCGCGCCCGCCGGCGCCACGCCCTGGCCGCAGATCACTTCCGGCTTGGCGCGTTTGACGTCGTAGACGATGACCGGCACGTCGCCGCCGGGCCCGTTCAGGTGCGGCTCGACGACTTGCAGCGTGAACGCAGTCGCGACGGCTGCGTCGAACGCATTGCCGCCCCGTTCCAATATGCCCATGCCCACCGCCGTTGCGATCCAATGGGTCGAGGTCACGACGCCGAACGTGCCTTCGATCTCGGGGCGGGTGGTAAAAGTACTGGGATTGATATTGGTCATATATTCTCTCTGAGGCATCGTTCCGCCCGGGGCATAGTCGGTTTACTGGCCGGTTTACTGGCCGGTTGCGTGATGCTCCGGCCGGCGCATAGAGACAGAATGTAACGGTCCGCAGGGGCGGCTGAAAGGGCAAGGGAAGCGTGGCAAAGGAGCCTCTCAAGGTTGGGTTAGCGGGCCTTGGAGCCGTGGGGCTTGAGGTGGCGCGGCGGATCGAGGCCGGAATTCCGGGCCTCATGCTCGCGGCCGTCGCAGTGCGCGATAAGGAAAAGGCCAAACGCAATCTGCCGCAAATTGGCGACCGCATTCCCGTCATGGCTGCCGAAGCAGCTGGCCGAAAGCTGCGACCTCGTTGTCGAATGCCTGCCGCCGGAGCTATTCCGCACGATCGCAGCGTCGGTGATCGAGCGCGGCAAGCTATTCATGCCGCTGTCGGTCGGCCAGCTTCTGGAGAACTGGGATTTCGTCGCTCGGGCCAGAGAGACCGGCGCGCGTATCCTGGTGCCGACCGGCGCGCTGATCGGCCTCGACGCCGTGCGCGCCGCAGGCGAAGGCACGATCCATTCAGTTACCATGGTGACGCGCAAGCCGCCGAACGGACTTGAGGGCGCGCCTTATCTGGTCGAGCGCGGCATCTCGCTTAAGGGAATCAACACCGCCCGCAAGGTGTTTGACGGCACCGCGCGCGACGGCGCACGTGGATTCCCGGCCAACGTCAATGTCGCCGCGGCCTTGAGCCTCGCGGGCATCGGGCCGGACAAGACCAAGCTCGAAATCTGGGCTGATCCGGCGATCGACCGCAACACGCATCGTATCGAAGTCGACTCCGATACGGCGCGCTTCTCGATGACGATCGAAGGCATCCCGTCGGCCAATCCGCGTACCGGCCGCATCGTACCGTTGAGTACGGTTGCGGCGCTTCGCGCACTGGTCACGGAACTGAAAGTCGGCACCTGAGTTCGTTAACTGGAAATGGGCCGAAATTCCCGCATCGTCCCAAATTTCGCTATATTGATTGGTCGAAGCGACGGAGCTGCGCTTTTATGGGGCGGACCTATCAAATCGCGCAACGTGTGCGGTTTGCCATCGTCGCTGTCGGGGCCGTCTTCACGGCCCTGTGGATTGCGATGCTGGTCTGGCTGTTCCAGGTCGAGACCCAGAGCAGCCGGCAAGCCTTGGTTTATTCGGCGCAGACGATCATGAGCGCGGTGGATGCTCAGATCGAACGCTACGCTGCTATCGGCCGTGTTCTTAGCGTTGCGTTTACGAGCGATAATCCGGACATTGCTGCGTTTGAACAGCAGGCACGCCGAAGTGCCGCTGGCTTGACCGATTCCTGGTTGTTGCTGACAAACAGCAACGGCCAGCAACTGTTCAACACCTTGGTGCCGGCCGGCCAAGACCTGCCGGTACGCAATGAACTTGCCATTGAAGCCGGTCGCCGCGCCTGCGCGCTTGGTACTGAGCAGATCGCCGATGCCGGAAGCGGCCCTGCCGTCGGCGGCGAAGCCGTAGCTTCGGTCAATTTTCCGATCCATATCAACGGCGCGTGTTACGCGCTTGCGGTGGTGTTTCACGCCAGCATGTTCGATAAAAACATGGAAGGCCTGCCTGAAGGCTGGCTCGCTGGCGTGATCGACAGCCGCGGTGATTATGTCACCCGATCCTATCGCAGCGATGAAGTTGTTGGGCAGCCGGCAAGCGTGGGCTGGCGCAACAACATGCACCGGAATGGCGTGTACGAATTCAAGTCGCGCGAGGGCGACGATCTGATCGATGCCAATGAGTCTTCACCGCACACCGGCTGGGTCGCCGGCGTTGCCGTGCGCACCTCCGTATTTTATGCGCCGCTGCGGCGGTCGATCATCATCGCCGGCATTGCCGGTGCGGTCGCGATCCTGTTCTCGCTTTTCATCGTCAGCGCGCTCGGCCGCCGCGTCAGCGATGCGCTCGCGGTGGTGAAACGCGCGGCGATCAGCCTGCGCGATCAGCAAATGGTCGAAGAGCGGACCGGCGAGCGCGACATCGACGCAATCCTCGATACGCTGTCGGAAACCTCCCGCCAGCTCGCGATGCATGAACAGCAGATGCAGCTCGCGACCAACGAGGTCATGCATCGTTCCAAGAACATTTTGATGATCGTGATTTCCATGGCGCGGTTTATCGCCCGCAGCGCCACCAATACCAATAATTTCATCGAGCGTTTCGAGCAGCGCCTGCACGCGCTGTCAACCTCGCAGGATCTGCTGATCGACAATCAATGGCGCGAGACCTCGCTGCGGCAGATCGCGTTGTCTCAGATCGCGCCGTTGGCCGAGGGCCGGTTCAGGCTTGAAGGGCCGGACATTGTCGTTAGCGCCAATTCGGTGCAGCCGCTCAGCATGATCTTCCATGAACTGGCGACCAACGCCGTCAAGCACGGCTCGCTGTCGTCGCCAAAAGGGCAGGTGCAATTGACCTGGGCCATCGCTTCGGAGTCGGACGAAAGCCTGTGCATCAACTTCGTATGGCGCGAGCACTCGGGTCCGCAAATCACTCCGGCACAGCGCACCGGTTTCGGCAACACCGTGATTTCCGAATTCGGTCCGATCGCTCAATGGCCACGCCAATTTCGATTATGCGTCAGGCGCACTCATCTGCACTTTTGACGTCCAGCTGCTCCAGGCCAGGACTTTCAAGATGAGCGCCGCCGCAGCTTCATAAAGCAGAAGGCCCCGCGCGGTGGCGGGGCCTCTTGATCTATTCAATTTTGCGGCTTGTGCCGTTACGTCGCGTTCGGGGCCGTCGGCGTGAATTTCAGCGCTACGCCGTTCATGCAATAGCGCAGGCCGGTCGGTTTCGGACCATCGTTGAAAACGTGGCCGAGATGGCCGCCGCAGCGATGGCACGACACGGCGGTTCGGGACATGCCGAAAGAGCGGTCGGTGGTCTCGTCGACCGCCTTGTCGAGCGGTGTCCAGAAGCTCGGCCAGCCGGTGCCGCTTTCGAATTTGGTCTTGGACGAGAACAGCGGCAGCGCGCAGCCGGCGCAGGCGAAGGTGCCGTCGCGATGCTCCTTGAGCAGCGCGCTGGTGAACGGCCGCTCGGTACCTTCCTCGCGCAGTACGTCGTATTCCGCGGGCGTCAGCAGCTTGTGCCACTCCTCGTCACTATGGGTGACCTCGTAGACCGTGGCGGCCTTCACATCATGCGGCTGGGCCATGCGGCCAAGCGCGAGCACCGCAATTCCCGCGGCACTGGCATAAAGGGCTTGTCGGCGTGTCAGCATGGATGTCCCTCCGGAAGCGCGAAGCATGCGCAGTTGTACCTCAACTCGACACTCTAGATACGGACTGGACTGCAATTTGATCCAGCGCAACGCGCGTTTCACGAGGAGTTGATGCGGGCCGCGCGGCGGCCTTTGGCACCGTGAGAAGTGGGCTATCGGACCGCAGTTTTGGCCTTTATGGTGCGGCCCCAATCGACCCTTAATCCTCGGGAAAACGCCTAACAGGACGGACACCTATCGATGAGAGACCCGGATCCCCAGACCATCTCCGCGCAGGCTTACCTTTCACGCCTTGCCGACCGCGGCATCGAATACGTGTTCGCCAATGCCGGGACCGACTTCGCGCCGATCATCGAGTTGCTGTCGATCAACGCCAACGGCCGGCGCAAATTTCCGCGTGTCGTCACGGTGCCGCACGAGAATGTCGCGATGGCGATGGCCCACGGCTACTACAAGGTCGCCGGCAAACCGGCCGCGGTCATGGTTCATGTCACCGTCGGCACCGGTAATACCGTGAACGGCATCATGAATGCCGCGCGCGACAATATTCCGATCCTGCTCGCCGCCGGCCGTACGCCGATCACCGAGACCGGCCACAAGGCCTCGCGCAACCGGCCGATCCATTGGGGCCAGGAATTGTTCGACCAGGGCGGCATGGTCCGCGAATTCACCAAATGGGATTACGAGTTGCGATCCGGCCAGCCGGTCGCGGCTATCGTCGATCGTGCGCTGGATATCGCGATGAGCGAGCCGCGCGGCCCGGTTTATCTGACGCTGCCGCGCGAAGTGCTGTCGGATACCGCGACCGCCATGCGCCGCGACACCGATCATCCGCTCGGCGCCATGGCGGCGGTGCCGTCGCAGGAAGCCATTACCAAGGTAGCCGAGATGATCGCGGGGGCGCAGTTCCCGCTGATCCTGACGTCGGCGTTGGGCCGGTCGCCGGAAGCTTTCACCGCGCTTGCGGAACTGACCGAGGAGTTCGCGCTGCCGGTGCTGCAGAGCGAGCCGAACGACCTCAATCTGCCGACCAATCATCCGATGAATCTCGGCTTCGACGTCAAGTCGATGCTACCGCGCGCCGACGTAGTGCTGGTGCTCGACGCGCCGGTGCCGTGGGTTCCGAAAACCGTCACGCCGGCGTCCGACGCCAAGGTCATCCATATTTCACCCGATCCGCTGCAAACGCAGTATCCGTTCCGCGACTTCGAGGCCGACCTGCTGGTCACCGGCACGACCCGCGGCGCGCTGCCGCTGCTCCGCGAGGCGCTGCGCGGCAGGCTTAAGCGTGACGACATCGAGGCCCGGCGCAACACCGTCGCCGCGATGCGTGAGGAGATGCTGGCCGGCCGCCGCCGCGCGATGGAAGCGGCGAAGGCGCGGATGCCGATCTCGACCGCGCATATCGCCGCCTGCCTCAACGAGCTGAAAGCCGAGGACGCCATCATCATCAACGAACTCGGCGTGCCGATGAGCCAGCTCCAGATGACCAAGCAGGGCAGCTATATGGGCAGCTTGTTGGCAGGCGGTCTCGGCTTTGGCCTTGGTGCGGCGCTGGGCGCCAAGCTCGCCGCGCCCGAACGCGAGGTGATCTCCGTGGTCGGCGACGGTTCCTACATGTTCGGCAATCCGCTGCCGTTCCACTATGTCGGCCGCTCGGAAAACCTTCCGACGCTGACCATCATTTCCAACAACCAGTCCTGGCACGCGGTGCGCGCGTCGACCCTCGACGTGTTTCCCGACGGCCACGCCGCCAAGGCGAACTCGATGCCGCTGACGGAGCTCAAGCCGACGCCGGACTACGAGAAGGTGATCACCACCTGCGGCGGTGTCGGCATGAAAGTCGAGCAGCCGAGCGACCTGTTCGACACGATCAAGCGCGGTTTCGAGGCTGTGCGCTCCGGCACGCCGGCGCTGATCAATGTGATCACGCAAGGGCGCGACGCCTGAGGGCAGCGCCGTGGCGATTGACATCAAGGTTTTCAGCACCACGGCGATGAAGATGGTGTTCGAGGAGTTGTCGCCGGCATTCGAGCGCGCCACGGGCAACCGGCTCGACGTCTCGCTTGGGCCATCGCTGCGGCTGGAGAAGCAGATTGGGGAAGGCGAGACAGCCGACGTTGTGATCGTGTCCGCCAATGGCGGGCGCGATCTGGTCGCGCAGGGCAAGCTGATCGACGGCAGTTTAGTCGAGATCGCCAAGTCGTCGATCGGTGTTGCGGTTGCGAAGGGTGCGCCGAAGCCGGATCTGTCCACGGTGGACGGCTTCAAGCGCGCGATGCTGGCGGCGAAGTCGATCGCGTGTTCGAGACCGGTCGGCGGCGGCCAGAGCGGCGTTCATATCGCCAAGGTTTTTGCTGACCTCGGCATCACCGAGCAGATGCAGGCGAAGTCCAAATACGGCGCCGGCGGCGCGGCCGGGCTTGCCGGCCTGGTGGTGCTGCGCGGCGAAGCCGATATCGGTATTCAGCAGATGGCGGAACTGATGGCGGTCGACGGCATCGACGTGGTCGGACCGCTGCCGCCCGAAATTCAGATGGTCACGCCGTTTGTTGCGGCCATTCCGACAAATGCCAGCCACGCGGCGGCGGGCAGGGCGGTGATCGCGTTCCTCACCACGCCGGATGCCAAGCGGGTGCTCAAGGCCAAGGGTCTTGATCCGGCATGAACTCCGAAGCAGCCAGCCTTCGGTAGGCGGAGCCGACGCTCACCGCCGTCGGGATTTTCAAAACAGCGCACGAACGCAACTCTAGTCCATGCGAATGCTGGTGCCCGTAGCGCCATTCAACAGCCGCTTCAGGTGAAAGGTTGCGAGAACATCGTCCGAATATTTGCCGAGATGCGCCGCGAATGCCGACGTTGCGCCCGGATCGCCACTCTCGAGTTTTGCGAAGGCTTCAACGTAGCTTTTCGTCGCGGCGCTTCCGCTTTGATTGGACGGCAACGGCTCGAATACACGCAGCGCGTCAGTTTTTCCGCGTAACACCAAATCTCCGACCGGTCGCCCTTGAAAATCCTCGACTTCGCTCATGAGCGGCGCGCTGACACAAATCCGCGTTCCGAGTTGCTTGTTCGCGGCTTCCAGCCGGGCTGCAACATTGATGGTATCGCCGTATGCCGTGTAATCGAAGAAACGCCCGCCGCCAAAATTGCCGACGATCGCCGGTCCGGCATGGGCGCCGATGCGAGTAACGCCGAGCGCGATCCCGTCCATCTGAAGACGTTTGCAGAACGCTTGAGCATATTCGTCCTGGCGAAGTGCGCACGCCACGGCGCGGGTCGCGTGGTCTTTCTGGTCACCGGGCGCCCCAAACAACACGTACAATGAATCTCCGATTATTTTCGCGACGGTCCCGTCGTAGCTGAAAACGATCTCCGTCATGCTGGTCAGATACTCATTGAGGATCGGACCCAGCACGGCGGGCTCAAGCGTTTCGACAAGTTCCGTGAAATTGGCGATGTCGGTAAAGATGGCGGCAATTTCGCGACGCTGGCCGCCGAGATCGACAGGCTCAAGCCCAGTGGCAAGCTGCCGGGCAAGATTCGGGGAGAAATAGCGTGAAAGCGAAGCATAGGCCTGCTCCGCGGTAGCCTGGCGCTCACGTGCTTGCCGTAGCACCTGGATGTGCCGGATCGTTTTGGCGATTGTGGCTTCCAGATCCTCGAGATCGATGGGCTTCGTCACAAAATCGAATGCGCCGCGATTTATTGCGGTGCGGATGTTCCGCATGTCGCCATAGGCGGACACGACGATAGCCGATACGTTCTCCTCGCTATCGAGCAGGCTTTGCAGCAGCGAGAGGCCATCCATCCTGGGCATGTTGATATCTGTGATCAACAGATCGATGGAATTGTTCAAGCGCAGAGCATTCAGTGCTTCGACGCCGTCGCGAACAAAGGAGAACGCCACAACGCCTTGCCGAATTTGAGAACGAAACTTTTGTAAAATGAGCGGTTCGATATCGGGTTCGTCGTCGACCACCAGAATATGCGCTGTCATGTGCGCTCGACCCGCTTGTCGATAGCATGCCGAAGTGCCGCAAAATCCAGAGGTTTCGTCAAGAGGTCGTCGGCTCCCGATTGGAGCGCTCTGTGTCTTGTTTCGGCGTCGCCGTACGCAGAAATCATGATGACTGGCACTTCCGGCTTGGCGGATTTTGCCTTCTGAAGCAATTCGATGCCGTCCATGCCGGGCATATTGATATCCGACAGGATTAGGGAGATGACGCCGGTTTGGCCGCCGTTGATGTAATCCATCGCCGCCGTACCGGAGCGGGAAAATGCCATTTCGAAGCGGCCAGCGCGTAGATCGCGCCTGAATTGCTGGCGGAACAAGGACTCAACGTCCGGCTCGTCGTCGACCACGAGGACGACCGTGCGCATGTCACCCTCCCGCATTCTCGTAAGGCGCCGTCCGCGGCAGAACGATCCTGAATTCAGTGAACTCTCCGAGCCTGGAGTCCACATCGATCGATCCGGTATGTTGTTTGACGATAATGTCGTGACTGATCGACAGGCCTAATCCGGTTCCTTCCCCGGGAGGCTTGGTGGTGAAAAACGGAGTGAACATCCTTTTTGTCATATCCGGCGAGATGCCAGTGCCGTTGTCCCGAATTCTGATTTCTACGCTGTCGCCAAGATTCCTGGTCGCCGCCGCAAGGGTGGGTTCATAACTGTCGTTGCCGTTTGTTTGCACTTTTCGCTGGTTCGCGGCGTAGAAGCCGTTGGAAATCAAATTGAGAAGCGCGCGTGTAATTTCCTGTGGATACAGGTCGACTTCTCCCGCAGCCGGGTCGAACGATCGCTGCAACATTATATTGAAGCCTGGCCTCTCGGCTCGGGCGCCGTGATAGGCCAGATTCAGGCTCTCCTCGACGATCGTGTTGATGTCGACGCACCGGCGTACGCCTGAATCTTCGCGCGAATGGAGCAGCATATTTTTCACGATCGAGTCCGCACGCTTGCCATGCTGCACGATCTTATCGAGATTGTTGCGAAGCGTGTTTGCAAGATCGCTGATTTCCGCGACATTTTGATCATCAGTTCTCGCGGTGCTTCAGGGCCTCCTGCAATTCGTCGATCAGTTCCATTGAGACGATTGAGAAATTGTTGACGAAATTAAGCGGGTTCTTGATTTCATGTGCGATCCCGGCGGTCAATTGACCAAGGGAGGCGAGCTTCTCGCTTTGAACAAGTCGATCCTGCGCGTTGCGCAATTCTTCGAGTGAATTGCTAAGCTCGACGGTGCGCGCCTCAAGAGTGTCATTCACGATCCGAAGTGCAGCTTCCGCCTCTTTTTGTTCGGTAACTTCCTCGGCCGCGACATTGATGCCGAGAATGGAGCCATCAGCAGCTTTGAGAGGATGCCAGTATGTGTTCCATATCCGGCGGGCGTTGCTTCCGTCCGGCCGCTGGCCGTTGACCGGCACGCCCGTAATCGACTCTCCGGTCCGCAAAATGGTCTGAACGATATATTCGACCTGCTCGGCGACTTGCGGGACCGTGTCGCGCACGGACTGGCCGATATGGTCGGCGATCGAGATGCCGCAGATCTCGGTCAAATGACGATTTATCTGCTGATAGCGGCAATCGGGACTGAGGAACGCAAGTCCGATCGGCGCATTTTCGTAAACAGCCGCAACTCCGTTAGCGCCTTCTGCAATTGCGCGCCGCTCTCCACAAGGACAGTTTCATGCTGCCGGCGTTCGGCGAAGAGCGCGGCAAGAACGAATGCGCAGAGCGATATCGCCAGAATGCTGGCCTGGGCCGCCAGAATCCGCTCGTCAATCGGGAAACTGGCATCGCCGAAAACGCCGATGCCGAATGTCGTTGTCCAAACAATCGCAAGAGCGATGATGAAAGCGGCGGCTGCAGTGAAGACCGGACGGCATCGGGCTGCCAGCCACAACAGCATCGGAAACAGCATCGCAATCGGTACGACCGTCCCCCAGAGACCTTGCGGGAGGTAAATGACGAACCCCGCGAGGACTGCAAGAATTGCGAGCGCCACGAAGCCTTCTGTTCGCTCCCGCGGGGTCGGCGGTGAGCGGACGGCCGAGGTAAATCCGATGATCAGCGGGGCGACCGTCACAATTCCGAGTGCGTCGGATGCAAACCAGTGCTGCCAGGTTGTAAGAACTGGGGCCGTCGAGCTGTGGAAGTAGAGAAATCCTGCGGTACCGCCAACACCGGAAATCGCGGTAGCGACGACCGCCGCCGCAAGCAGTCCAAGCACATGGCCGAGTTTGTCGAGGCTGAAATCCGGTCCGAAGTAGTGCTCGATCAGCCATCCAGCGATCAATGCTTCACCGGCATTGCATAGCGCGAAGACGGCGGCGCTCAATAAAGTCCGGTCGCCCAGTATATTGGCGATAATGGTTGCAACGATCGTTCCTGCGGCTACAGGGATCCGCGCTCGTGGACCGAGCGCCACGAGGACACCCGTTGCGACGCCGGATGCTGGCCAGAATACCGCCACCCCATCGGGTTTGGTGAGCAGAAAAAGACTCAGCCGCGCCGCGAGGAAATAGACGATGCCTACGACAATGGCCAAACCCATTGGTCGGAGCCAGCGCTGATGCGCACCCGGCCATTCCAGTCTGGCTGACTCCCGAAAGATTTGCGCCAACTTCAGCCCCCTTTATTGCACGTCCGGGTTCAGAAACGTCGAACGGATGTCGCTTAACGGGGATGCCTTCAGCATAGCCGAATATCTGCCCCGGCAGATACAGGCAATTTGGCCCTACATCGACGCGTCGTGAGCTTGCCGGAAACGTATTCGCGGGGTGAGTGTCGCTAGTTTTTTCGCGTTATTTGGTAGGTGCCAGGTAAAGCGAATGGAAGGCAGAAGAGAAGTTATCGGGGAAGTGCCTATCCTCTAACGGCAATAGCTTCAATTTCCACCATGAGATCCGGGTGCGACAACCGCCTGACTTCAACGGTGGTGCTCGCCGGCAACGCCGCGCCAAGGAACTCGTGCCGCACGTCCGAGTGTTTGAAAAATTCGTCGATGTCGGTGACGAACGTCGTGGTCTTCACAAGATCGTCCAGGCTTGAGCCGATCTCCTCTAAAGCGGCGCGAAGATTCTGCCCGACCTGCTTGATCTGCTCGCGCATGTTGCCGGGAGCAACGATCTGCCCGGATTTGTCGCGGGCGAGTTGCCCGGAGATGAAGATCAGCGACTTGGCTTCGGCCACAACCACATGGCTGTAAAGCACCCGGCCATCCAGCGAGCGTTGAAAAAGCGCCTGCGGCTGCACCTTGCGAACAGTCACGACGTATCTCCCACGATTGATCCCCGATCGGCATGTTGCCGAAACAACGGGCGACCTGCGGCAAAAAGATAGGCTTGGCTTCGATTGACCCGACTATAACGCAAAAATACTCTGCTGCCTTACGTCAGAGGAGCCAACGTCATGGGTGCGGCCCGATCCAGAGCAGAAATCTCCCGCCGTAGCATTTTGCGAGGAGGTGCCGCTGGTCTTGCCGGAGCCTGCGTCTTTTCACCTGCGATTTTCGTGCCGCGCCCACAACCATTCGGTTCGCCAATGGCGGGGCGATAGCGCCCAACGAAATCGAAACATTGATGACCGTCGAGTTCTTCCAGAAGAACGTGCTGACCCACTACGGCAAAGATTACGAGTTGAGCGCCACGTTCACCCGCGGCACGCCCGAAGCCGCTGCTTTGATGGCCGCCGGCCAGGCCGATCTCGCCTGCCTGTCATTCCCGATCTTTGCTGCTTCGGTGCTGAAAGACGCGGTCCCCGGCGGAATGTCGATCATCGCTGACGTGTTCCAGGATGCACGCGCGGGTTATGCCTCGAACACGTTCTTCGTGCTCGAGGACGGCCCCAAGACCATTCAGGACTTGAAAGGGAAGAAGGTCGCCATCAATGCGTTCAACTCCGCGGTCGACCTGGAGCTGCGCGTCGTCCTGAAGAAAAACGGCCTCGATCCCAAGCGCGATGTCGAGATCGTCGAGGTGGGATTCCCAACATGGGTCCTGCGCTGCGTGAGAAGCGGGTCGATTGCGCCGTTATGGTGCTTCCCTTCATGGCCGTCGAAACGAGCAAAGGCGGGCTGCGCGTGCTCTTTACCGGGGCGGATGCGTTCCCGCCGTTTACTGTCGTCTTCATGGCGGCGCGGAACGACTTCATCAAGGAGCACGGCGACGCCGTAAAAGCGTGGGTTGAGGACTACGTCGCGATGCTGACGTGGCTTTACACGCCTGCGAACCGCGCAAAGGCGGTGGAAGTGACGGCCGCGTTCACCAAATCGCCGGCGGATGTTCTGGACACCTATTTCCTGACGCCACGCGACTACTATCGCGATCCCTCGGGCTGTATCACCGCGCAGACCCTCCAGCCGGCCATCGACGCCATGACCAAGGAAGGCTTCCTGCCCGGCCCGGTCGACATGGGGAAATATATCGACACCTCGTTCTTGCCTCATCCATGCAAGGCGTAGACTCCTGCAAGATCGTCATCGAAGGATTGTCAAAAAGATTCGATGACGTTCTGGCGGTCGAGAACATCGATCTGACGATAACGGCCGGGGATTTTGTTTCGATCGTCGGCCCCTCCGGGTGCGGAAAAAGCACTCTTCTCTACATGCTGGGCGGATTTATCAGCCCGACCGCAGGACGCCTGCTTGCCGACGGCAAGACGATCGTCAAGCCGGGCATCGATCGTGGCATTGTTTTCCAGGACTACGCGCTGTTTCCCTGGCTCACCGTCGAGCAGAACATCGCCTACGGGCTGCAGATGAAGAAAAGCAGCCAGGACGAAATCAAGGAAACCGTCGCGCGCTACATCAGCGTCATCGGTCTTGGCGGATTCGAGAAGCGTTATCCGCGCGAACTATCTGGCGGGATGCGGCAGCGCGTGGCGCTCGCGCGAACCTTTGCCTACGGACCAGATATCCTGCTGCTCGACGAACCGTTCGGAGCACTCGACTCGCAAACGCGCGAGATCATGCAGGACGAACTGCTGCGACTGTGGCGCACCACCAACAAGACCATCGTCATGGTGACCCACGATGTCGGCGAGGCCGTCTATCTATCCACCAAGGTCTGCGTCATGTCCAAGCGGCCCGGCCGGATCATCGAAACCTATACGATCGCCTTGCAGCACACGGAAAGCCGCGAGGCCGTCGTGCTGTCGCCGCAGTATACCGATGTCCGCAACAAGGTCTGGCTGTCGGTGCGGCGGCAGGCACTGGCCGCGGCCGGATAGGCGCTCATGAGCAAAGGCTTGCAAGAGACGCTAATCGGCGCAGCCGCCAGGCTGACGCCGATCCTCATCTGTCTGGCCTTGTGGCAAGCCGTGACCTCGCTGCATGTGGCCGATCCGGAATTTCTGCCAAGCGTGGGTGCCGTTCTCGAAGCCTTCTACGATCTCGCCAAGGAGAAGACGATCTTCGTCGAGCTCGGCGTGTCTCTGTTGACCGCTGGCGCGGGGCTCGCGAGCGGAATTTTGATCGGTGTGCCGCTGGGGCCGTCATGGCGCTTTCCAAGGGTGCCGACGGTTTCTTTGGTCCGCTGATCAAGGCCACCTACTCGCTGCCGAAGTCCGCACTCATTCCGCTGTTCGTGCTCTGGTTCGGCGTCGGCGGGATGACCAACGTTCTGGCGACCGTCCTGACCACGTTGCTGCCGATCGTGATCTACACCTATCACGGGGTCCAGGGCGTGCCGCGAGTTTTCGTCTGGAGCGCGCAGGCCATGGGCACACCGCCTGCGACGCTGCTCCGCCGCATCATCCTGCCGGCCGCGCTTCCCGCGATCCTGACGGGCGTGCGCATCGCGCTTGGCTTTGCATTTATCGTCACCATCGCCGCGGAGATGATCGTCTCGAACCACGGCATCGGAAAGCTGATATTCCTCTACGGCGACAGCGGCGCCTATAACTACATGTTCGCCGCCGTCATCACGATCGTCTCCACGGCCTTCGTGGCCGACTGGCTGTTGCAGCTCGCCACCGCGCACATCCTGCGCTGGCAGGACAAGGCCGAGCAGCATGCGTGAAGTTGCTCATCGCATCGCGCCGGCAATGGGCCGGGCATTCGTCGCGGTTTACCCGCTCGTGCTGGTGATCGTCGTCTGGGAAGCGGTCGCACGCGCGGGACTGATCCGTCCGCTGTTCCTGCCGCCGTTTTCCCTGGTGGTGAAGCAGCTTTTCGCCGTCGTCTCGAACGGCGAGCTGTTTCCGCCGCTGGCAACAAGTCTCTACCGCACGGCGGCCGGACTTCTGATCGCAGGCGTCGTGGGTATTCCTGTTGGCTTCCTCATGGTGCGAAGCCGTCTCGTGTCGTGGTTTTTCGAGCCGCTGGTTGCACTGGGCAATCCCGCCCCGAAGCTCGCGCTGATTCCGGTGTTCACCCTGTGGTTCGGCATCGATAATGTGTCCAAGATCATGCTCGTGGCGTTGACCACCGTGTTCCCGTTCATTCTCTCCGCGGCGCAGGGAGCTCGGTCAGTCCCCATCAGCCAGGTCTGGGCGGCCCGCGCCATGGGCTCAACGGAGTTCGTCATCCTGCGCCGCGTCGTGCTTCCGGCCTCGATGCCGGCGCTGATGAGCGGCCTGCGCGTCGCCGTCCCGACTGCGCTGTTGACGACCTTCACCGCCGAGATGGTCGCCGGTGGCGGCCTTGGCGGTGCGCTCGTCCTGGCGCAGCGTTATTTCGAGAGCACGACCGTCTATGCGTATCTGCTGGTCATGCTGCTTTGCGGATACATTCTGGACGTGGAACTGCTACGAATCCGTCATCGGGTGTTGCGGTGGCATGAAGGCTGAATACCTGGGCTGAATACCAAGGAGCGTCAAATGCCGGTCGATCGCGACGAAAAGCTGTTCCGGGATCGAGGGTTCAAGGGCCGCATGGGCTTCGGCACCAGCCCGGCCCTCGTTATCATCGACATGCAGAAAGGCTTCACCAATCCCGACGCGCCGCTGGGCTCGAACCTCGACAGCCAGATCGCCGCGACGGTGCCGCTGCTTGACGTCGCGCATCGGCGAAATATTCCGGTGTTTTTCTCGGTCTGCGTGTACGACGACCCCGACCTGAAGGACGCCGGCGTCTGGATCAACAAGATCGCGGGTCTCGACACTCTGCGGGCAGGCACGGTGAACGTCGAAATTGACGAACGGCTCGACCGGCGGCCCGGCGACACCCTGCTGCGCAAGAGATATGCGTCCTGCTTCTTTGGAACCGACCTGGTATCGCGGCTGGCAGCGGCACGGATCAACTCTCTTATCATCACCGGCTGCACCACCAGCGGATGCGTCAGGGCGACCGCTGTCGAACTCCTGCCAGTCGGGCTTCAAGCCGATTGTGGTGCGCGAGGCCGTCGGCGACCGTTCCGCCGCAGCGCACGATCAGAGCCTATTTGATCTCGATGCCAAATACGCCGACGTATTGCCGTTGAGCGAAGTGCTGCCCTATCTGGAGGGCATCGGGCACAACGAGGCGAGATGACCTTACTCGCTTCGCGCGGAGCTAGATCTTCCGGCTGTCGTAGGCCCAGTGCAGTAAGGCTTGCCGCTGCCGCGGTCGGCAGTGGACGTCGCCCGGTTCGCAATTGCGTTCGATCTGGCGGACGTGCCGCCGGATCATTTTCCACCGCTTGATCTGCCGTGCGTCCTCGTCGGCAATGCGGCGGCCCCTATAGTAGCGGCAGTACCACTGAAACCAGCCGCGCGGGTCGTCGCGATAGATCCAGCCCCTCTTTCGCCACTCGGATAACGGCTGGCTGGCGTCGACGCCGAAATAGTTCAGCGACTTGTCGCGTTTTTTTTTCGCAAGCTTGGCGTGCGCAAACCAGCTCCTGGGAAACTCCCTCGCGCAGTCGGTCATGTATTTGCCGCCGAACACCCCGAGGCGAAGCATCTCGGCCGGCGTCAGGTCGGGCTGAAATTCCGGATCGAAGTTACGGCCCGGCGGCGCTGTCAGTTCGTAGCGATAACCGCGCTGCATCCTGTCGTTGACGGTAACGGCTTTCTTCCTCAACGCGCGTGTTCCAGCACCGCCGTATTGATGACGTTGATCGGTTTGCCCGCTGCGTAGGCGTTGATCTGATCGAAGATATCGATGAATTGCGTCTCGTATTCTTCGTTGGTCACGTAGCCGATATGCGGTGTGCAAATCACGTTCGGCAGGTTGAGCAGCGGATGCTTGGGGTCCAGCACCGGCTCCTGCTCGAAAACGTCGATCGCGGCCATGCCGGGCCGGCCCTTGCGCAGCGCCTCGGCCAGTGCGCCCGGCTCGATCAGCGGGGCGCGGCTGGTGTTGACCAGAAGCGCGGTCGGCTTCATGCGCGCGAGATCGGCGGCCTTGACGATGTGGCGCGTAGCATCGACTAGCCGCATGTGCAGCGAGATTACGTCGCAGTCGGCAAAGAAGGCTTCCTTGCTGGCTGCGGTGGTGTAGCCGTCCTTGCGCGCCGCTTCCAGCGTCTGCGGCCGTGCCCAGACCTGCACGTTCATGCCGAACGCCCGGCCATAGCTGGCCACAACGCCGCCGATGCGGCCGTAGCCGTAGATGCCCAGCGTCTTGCCGCGTAACGTTGTCCCGACACCCATCTGCCATTTACCGGCCTTGAGCGACTCCATCTGCTGCGGGATCTTGCGCACGGCGGCGAGGACCAGCGCCCATGTCATCTCGGCGGTGGCATGAGACGGTGTGCCCGGATGCTGGCTCGATGACAGCACGATACCGAGCCGGGTGCAGGTATCGACGTCGATATGCGGATAGACGCTGCGCTGGCTGATCAGCTTGAGCTTCGGCAACCGCTCCAAGAGCGGTGTGCGAATCTGCGTGCGCTCGCGGAATAGCACCAGCGCTTCGGTGTCGCGCAACCGTTCCGCGAGCGCGTCGGTGTCCTGCACGTGATCGTTCCAGATTGTGGCATCGTGGCCGTTGAGCTTGCTGAAGCACGGCAGCGTGCGCAGCGTGTCGTAATAGTCATCGAGAATGGAAACTTTCATCGCAGGCGCTCTGGCAATGGATCAATGTGTCCATCACTACCCGTTTTGGGCGCCAAAAGAAAACCGGGCCCTTGCGGGCCCGGTTCAAGTTCGCCGGCGTGGGGGCGCCAGCAACTCATCTTCCAGAGGGGAACAAACTGCCCGACTTCACGATCGCCGATCTGGGAGGATGAGGCGACCGCGTGTCGTGCAGCAACAGCGCCACTATGCGAGCCGCAGTTCACGCACACAACACAGAGGGGGGCATGTCAGCCATGCGGTCATCGCAACTACGTAATCGCCGCGTAAATCGCGTTTGTTCTCGATGCGAAATACCGCGGCAAAATTGCCGCAGGCGTTGTAATCCCGACGGGCGAATGCCTTCGAAAAAGGCTCGCTAGTAATTCCAGCGTTGAGCGTTGGCGACGAGGAAGTCGCGGAAGGCCTGTACGCGAGCGACGGTCTTGAGCTCTTCCGGGTAAACGAAATAGGCGTCGAGCGCGACCGCTTCGGCTTCGCTGAAAAGTTGTACGAGGCCGCCGTTCTCCTCGACCAGATAATCGGGGAGCATCGCAATACCGAGGCCGCGCTGGCAGGCGCGATAGATGCCAAGAATATTGTTGATGATGAGGTGCGGAACGCGCGGCCCCTTGCCGTCGCGCGCGACCTCGATCAGCCAGCGTGAGCGCTGCAGGTAGGGCGGCACGTTGCCGCCGAGCACCAGCACGCGATGAACATCGAGATCGTCGAACGCCCGCGGCGTACCGAACTTCTTGAGATATTCCGGTGATGCGTAGACGTGGAAGTGCACGGAAAACAGCTTGCGCTGGATCAGGTCGGGTTGGGTCGGCTGACGCAGCCGGATCGCGACATCGGCCTCGCGCATCGCGAGGTCGAGCTCCTCGTCGGTGGTGAGCAGCGTGATGTGGATGTCGGGATACATATCGACGAATTCGCCGAGCCGCGGCGTAAGCCAGTGGATGCCGATACCCGGCGTCGTCGTCACGCGCAGATCGCCGTTCGGGCGCTCGCGGCTGTCGGTCAGTTTGGCGCGCGCTGCTTCGAGCTTGATGAACACGTCGTGCGCGGTGCGATAGAGCAGCTCGCCTTGCTCGGTCAGGATCAGGCCGCGGGCGTGGCGATGAAACAGCGAGACTGACAGCTCCTGTTCGAGCGCGCTGACCTGCCGCGACACCGCCGATTGCGACAAGCCGAGTTGCTCGCCGGCATGCGTGAAGCTTCCCGCTTCGGCGGCGGCGTGAAATACTTTCAGCTTGTCCCAGTCCATCGACATCTTTCTTCCCCGGCCCGTAGCGGGCTGAGGATACGGTTACTCTGCCGCCGCGCGGTGCTCGGCATGCGCTGCGAGAAATCGCTCGGCCTCCAGCGCCGCCATGCAGCCGAGGCCGGCGGCAGTGACGGCCTGGCGATAAACTTCGTCGGCAACATCGCCGGCGGCGAACAGGCCGGGCACCGAGGTGGCCGTCGAGTACGGGGCGGTTTTGACGTAGCCCGACGGCTTCATCTCGACCTGTCCCGCGACCAGCTCGGTCGCCGGCGCGTGGCCGATGGCGATGAAAATGCCGTCGACGGTCCGCTCAGTGACGGCGCCGGTCTTCGCGTTCTTCAAACGCGCGTGGGTCACCTTCAGCGGATTGTCGGCGCCGCGGATGTCTTCGAGTACCGTGTCCCAAAGCACTTCGATCTTCGAATGCTTGAACAGTCGGTCCTGCAGGATTTTCTCGGAACGCAGGCTGTCTCGGCGGTGAACCAGCGTGACCTTGGAGGCGAAGTTGGTGAGGAATAAAGCTTCTTCGACAGCGGTGTTGCCGCCGCCGATCACCAGCACTTCCTTGTTGCGATAGAAGAAGCCGTCGCAGGTGGCGCAGGCGGAGACGCCATAGCCACGAAATTTCTGCTCACGACGGCAGATCGAGCCAGCGCGCTTGCGCGCCGGTCGCGAGGATCACGGTCTCGGCGAGGTACACGTCGCCGGAGTCGCATTCGATGCGGAACGGCCGCCGCGAGGCGTCGAGCTTGCTGACATGGTCGGCAATCATCGTGGTGCCGACATGGACGGCCTGCTTCTCCATCTGCTCCATGAGCCAAGGGCCCTGGATCACGTCGGCGAAGCCCGGATAGTTCTCGACGTCGGTAGTGACGGTGAGCTGGCCGCCAGGCTGGACGCCCTGGATCATGATCGGCTCAAGCATCGCGCGCGCCGCATAGATGGCAGCGGTATAGCCCGCGGGCCCGGAGCCAATAATCACGACCTTGGCGTGGGTAGTCTTGGTCAAAGCAAGCCCCTTCGCGGCACGCGGCCTCAGAGATTCAGCCGAATTCGCTGGATTTGCGGGGTCCGTCGAACGGCACCCAAAGCCATTCGGAATGTAAGGATTTTCCCGAGCCATGCAAGAGACGCAACCCGGACCACCCACAGCCATTACCGTAACGCGGGCATAACCTCGCGGGCGAATAAATCGACGGACTGAAGGATCTCCGGGAGCGTCATGTCGCCGAAGGCGAGCCAGGGCGCAAAGTAGTTGGCTCCGGTCGTCTCGCTGTCGGCCCTGATGAAATTGCGGACGGTCTCCGGCGAGCCGGCAATGGCGGTACCCAGCGCGTGCACCTCTTCGAACGTGTTGGGGTAAAGCGCGCCGACCCGCGGAGCCGCGCCGTGGTGCTCGAACAGCCAGAAAAAACTTGCCCGCCATTTCGGATAGGCGCGCCGCGCGATATCGAGCGCCTTGGCATCGGTCTCGGCGACCACGACATGCCGCCCGACGCCATAAAGTGTGGAGTCCGGCTTGCCGAGATCGCGGCGAACGCTGCGATAGCGATCGAAGATCGGACGCACCGCTTGCGGCGGCGCGAGCGAAATGACGTTGATGTCGTTCTGCGCCGGCCAGTCGGCGTTCTCGGGAATGCTGACGCCGTACCACAACGGCGGATGCGGGCGCTGCACCGGGTGGAGCAGCATCGGCACTTTGCTGAAGCGATAGAACTTGCCTTCGAAATTCAGCTCTTCGGTGTCGAGCCCCTTGAGCAGCACCTGGAACGCTTCGTGGTACATCGCCTGGGTCTGTGCGAAGTCGAGGGAGTAGTTGGCGGTCTCGAACGGTGACACGCCGCGGCCGACGCCAAGCTCGAAGCGCCCACCGCTCATCTGATCGAGCATGCAGACTTCCTCGATCAGGCGCAGCGGATGATAGAACGGCAACAGATAAACCATCGGGCCGAAGCGCAGCGTTCTTGGTTCGTTGCGCCAGCGCGGACGAGAAAGATGCCGGGTGATGCCGCCATGCCGAGCGGCGTGCCGTGATGTTCGGCCAGGTGATAGGCGTGGAAGCCGCCGCGATCGAGCGCTTCCGCAAATTGCAGGCGGTCGGCGTAGAGCGCGCCGAGCGGCACGCCCGCATCGTCCAGATGATCGAAGACGCCGAATTTCACGACGCTTCCCTCCCTCATGTCATTCCGGCGCGCGGGCTTAGTTTTCCCGCGAGCCGGAACGATAATCCCGGTATTCCCGCGTAAGCGGGTATCGAGAACCGCTCGATTAGCGGTGCAGAGATTATGGATCCCGGTCGCGTTTCTGCGGGCGCCGAGCGATGACGCTACTGCGTCACTTCCACTCCACCTTCACTATTTCATAAGCCTTGGCGCCGCCGGGCGTGTTGACCTCGACCTGCGCGCCTTTCTTCTTGCCGACCAGCGCGCGGGCGAGCGGCGAGGTGATGGAGATCTTGCCCTTTTTGGCGTTGGCCTCGGGTTCGCCGACGATCTGCCAGATGGCTTTCTTTTCGGTGTCCTCATCGATCAGCGTCACGGTGGCGCCGAACGTGATGGTGTCGCCGGACAGCTTGGAGACGTCGATCACTTCGGCGCGCGCGAGCTTGTCCTCGAGTTCGGCGATACGGCCTTCGTTGAGCGATTGGGTTTCCTTCGCCGCGTGATATTCGGCGTTCTCCGACAAGTCGCCGTGGCTAGCGCGCCTCGCTGATCTGTTGAATGATGCGCGGACGCTCCTGCTGGCAGTGCTTGAGTTCGGCTTCCAGGGTTGTGTAACCCTCGGCCGTCATCGGAATCTTGTCCATCGATCTCAACCTCCAGAGTCAAAGTCAGATCGCGGGCCGAAGCATTGCCTGGCCACACGATCCTAATCTGGCTCTACACATACCGTCGCTTCGGCCGCCCCGATTCGCGATCAGATTCGGTTCCGAAGTAGCTTTGCAGCGCACACACCTCGAGGTCGCCCCCGAGATAGGCCTTAATGCCCTGTGCTGCGGCGACAGCCCCTGAAAGAGTGGTGTAGTACGGCACTTTATGCAAGAGGGCTGCGCGCCGCGAGCGAGCGGCTGTCGGCCAGTGCGGTAGCCCCCTCGGTGGTATTGAAAACAAGCTGAACTTCGCCGTTTTTAATGGCGTCGACGATATGCGGACGGCCCTCGGCGACCTTGTTGATCTTGACTGCCGGAACCCCCTGTTCGGCGAGGTAGCGCTGGGTTCCCGATGTCGCCAGCGACCTTGAATCCGAGCCCGGCCAGCAGCCGCGTTGCCTCGAGGATGCGCGACTTGTCGGCGTCGCGCACCGAGACAAACACGGTGCCGGTTTTCGGCACCCGGGTCCCGCCGCCGAGCTGGCTCTTGGCGAAGGCGATGTCGAACGCGGGCGAGACCCATGACCTCGCCGGTCGATTTCATCTCCGGGCCGAGTACGGTGTCGACTTTGTCGCCGAAGCGGGCGAACGGGAACACCGCCTCCTTGACGCCGATATGCTTTGCGGCGCCCGGTTCGAAATGCTGCGGCGCGAGCTTGAAGCTTGCCAGCGTTTCGCCGGCCATGATGCGCGCCGCGATTTTCGCAACCGGAATACCAATCACCTTGGCGACGAACGGCACCGTGCGCGAGGCGCGCGGATTGACTTCGAGCACGTAGATGTCGCCGTCCTTGATCGCGTATTGCACGTTCATCAGGCCGCCGACCTGGAGCGCAAGCGCAAGTTCGCGGGTCTGCCGGTCGAGCTCTGCGATCACCTGGCGGAAAGACTGTGCGGTGGCAGCGAGCAGGCGCTGTCACCGGAGTGAATGCCGGCCTCCTCGATGTGCTCCATGATGCCGGCGATGTAGGTATCCTTGCCGTCGGAGATACAATCGACATCGATCTCGATCGCGTCGGTGAGATAACGGTCGAACAGCAGCGGGTTCTTGCCGAGCACCGTGTTGATCTGTCCGGTCTTGTCGTTCGGATAACGCGCCTTCACGTCGTGCGGGACAAGCTGCGGCAGCGTTTCGAGCAGATAATCGCCGAGTTGGTCTTCCTCGCGCATGATCTGCATCGCGCGCCCGCCGAGCACGTAGGACGGCCGCACCACGAATGGATAGCCGAGGTCGGCGGCGACGAGACGCGCCTGCTCGACCGAATAAGCGATGCCGTTCTGGGGCTGCTTCAGCTTCAGGCGGTCGAGCAAAAGCTTGAAGCGATTGCGGTCCTCGGCAAGGTCGATCGCGTCCGGCGACGTGCCGAGAATTGGCACGTCGGCCTTCTCCAGCGATTCCGCAAGCTTGAGCGGCGTCTGGCCGCCGAACTGCACGATCACCCCATGCAGCGTGCCATTGCTGCGCTCGGTGTCGATGATCTCCAGAACATCCTCAGGCGTCAGCGGTTCGAAATAGAGCCGGTCGGAGGTGTCGTAGTCGGTCGACACCGTCTCCGGATTGCAGTTGACCATGATGGTTTCGTAGCCGGCATCCTTCAGCGCGAAGGCGGCGTGACAGCAGCAATAGTCGAACTCGATGCCCTGACCGATGCGGTTCGGGCCGCCGCCGAGGATGACGACCTTCTTCTTGTCGGACGGCCGCGCTTCATCGACCGTACGGCCGTTAAAAGGCGTCTCGTAGGTCGAATACATATAAGCTGTCGGCGAGGCGAACTCGGCGGCGCAGGTGTCGATGCGCTTGAACACCGGCCGCACGCCGAGCGCGTGTCGCGCCGCGGTCACGTCCGCCTCATGGCGTTTGGCAAGCACGGCCAGCCGCGCGTCGGAGAAGCCCATCGATTTCAGGCGGCGCAGCATGTCACGGCCGTTGTCGGCAAGCCCTTTGGCTTTGATTTCGGCCTCGGTTTCGACGATGCCGCGGATCTGCTCGAGGAACCACGGGTCGATGCGGCAGGCGCGTGTGGATATCCGCGTCGCTCATCCCGAGCCGCATCGGCCTGCGCCGAAGGCAAGGATGCGGTCCTGCGTCGGCGTGCCGAGCGCGGCGCGCAGCGCGTTCTTATCGTCGCCCTGGCCGAGACCGGGGATCACCACATCGTCGAGGCCGGTCAGGCCGGTTTCGAGCGAGCGCAGCGCCTTCTGCAGGCTTTCCTGGAAAGTGCGGCCGATCGCCATCGCTTCGCCGACCGACTTCATCGAAGTAGTCAGTACCGGATCGGCGCCGGGAAATTTCTCGAAGGCGAAACGCGGGATTTTGGTGACGACGTAGTCGATGGTCGGCTCGAACGATGCCGGCGTTGCGCCGCCGGTGATGTCGTTGGCGATCTCGTCGAGCGTGTAGCCGACCGCAAGCTTGGCCGCGACCTTGGCGATCGGGAAGCCGGTCGCCTTCGACGCCAGCGCCGAAGAGCGCGACACGCGCGGATTCATCTCGATGACGACAAGGCGGCCATCCGCCGGATTGACGGCGAACTGCACGTTGGAGCCGCCGGTCTCGACGCCGATCTCGCGCAACACCGCGATCGAGGCGTCGCGCATGATCTGGTATTCCTTGTCGGTCAGCGTCAGCGCCGGCGCCACCGTGATCGAGTCGCCGGTATGCACGCCCATCGGATCGACGTTCTCGATCGAGCAGACGATGATGCAGTTGTCTTTCTTGTCGCGCACCACCTCCATCTCGAACTCTTTCCAGCCCAGCACCGATTCCTCGATCAGCACTTCGCTGGTCGGCGAGGCATCGATGCCGCGTTCGACGATGTCGATGAACTCCGCCTTGTTGTAGGCGATGCCGCCGCCGGTGCCGCCGAGCGTGAACGACGGCCGGATGATCGCCGGCAAGCCGATATCGTCGAGCGCTTCCAGCGCCTGGATCAGCGTCTTGATCTGATGCGAGCGCGGCGTCGCGAGGCCGATCTTGGTCATCGCATTGCGGAACAGCTTGCGGTCTTCGGCCTTGTCGATGGCGTCGGCGGTGGCGCCGATCATCTTGACGTTGAATTTCTCGAGCACGCCCATCTTGCGCAGCGACAGCGCGGTATTGAGCGCGGTCTGCCCGCCCATGGTCGGCAGCAGCGCGTCGGGCCGTTCCTTCTCGATGATCTTGGCGACGATGTCCGGCGTGATCGGTTCGATATAGGTCGCGTCCGCCAAATCCGGATCGGTCATGATGGTGGCCGGATTGGAATTGATCAGGATGACGCGATAGCCCTCTTCCTTGAGCGCCTTGCACGCCTGCGTCCCGGAATAGTCGAACTCGCACGCCTGGCCGATGACGATCGGGCCTGCGCCGATGATCAGGATCGAGGATATGTCGGTCCGCTTGGGCATCGTTTCCGCTTCAGGGCACAAAAAAAGGGCGCGCTCTTGCGCGCCGCCCGAGCGCCGGGGTCCGGCCCCGCGCGTCGGGGTCTTAGACCAGATTCGGATGGGGGGGCAAATTCCGGGGATTTGTCCTGTGCGTAGCTGCGGGATAGCCTTACCGGAACCAATAAAACGTGGCGGGAGGGAACGATGCGATCAGCCCAAAAGCCGTTGATTTATGGGCTTGGAGTGGCCATTGCCGCCATGACAATTGTGCCTGGCTATTGGGGCCTCCGCGCAGACCCCCGATACCCGGCCGGTAACGCTTGTGGTGCCGATTGCCGCGGGTGGCGGCGTCGACATCATCGGCCGGCAATTTGCCGCCAAGCTGTCCGAGCAACTCAACCAGCCGTGGGTGGTGGAGAACCGTACCGGAGCCGGCGGCGCCATCGGCATCGATACCGTCGCCAAGTCGCCGCCGGACGGCCACACCATGCTGCTGATGGAGACCTCGTCCGTCTTGCACAAGTGGCTGCATCGGGATGTGCCGTTCGACGTCGTCGCCGATTTTGCCCCGGTGGCGCAGATCGCGACGACGCCCATCTTTCTGTTTGCCGGTCCGGCCTCGCCGGTATCGGATCTGAAAAGCCTGATCGCTTACGCCAAGGCCAATCCCGGCAAGCTCACGGTCGGCACCCCCGGCGTCGGTACGCCGCATCACCTTGCGGCGCTGATGTTCAATGTCATGGCCGGCGTCGAGATCACTCATGTGCCTTACAAGGGCACCGCGCCGGCACTGAGCGATTTGCTCGGCGGGCAAATTCCGCTGATCTGGTCGACGCCGAATTCACTCATGCAATATGTCGAAACCGGCAAGATCAAACCGCTGGCGGTGGCCTCGCCGTCACGCATCGACATTCTTCCCGATGTGCCGACGGTGAGCGAGAGCGGCTATCCGAATTTCGATGTCACCGTGTGGTACGGCGTGTCGGGACCGGCGAAGATGCCGGCCGATGTCGTCGCGCGCTATGGCAGCGCGATCGCTGCGGTCGACAAGATGCCGGACGTCGAGAGGAAACTGACGCCGCTCGGCTACAACCTGCGATATTTCGACAACAAGCAATTTGCCGATACAATCGCCAGAGACTACGCGCGCTACGGCAAACTGATCCGGGACGCGGGCATCAAGCCCGATTGAGTTGAACGCGGTTATAGACCGAACATGCACACACGCCGCTCTGTTATCACCGCGCTCTCGAGCGCGTTCTCTTGCGCGCTGACACTGCCGGGCTTCGGTGCTCGCGCCGATTATCCGTCCGGGCCGATCAAGATCATCGTGTCGTTCCCGGCGGGCGGTAGCATCGACGTGATGATGCGCGCCATGGCCGCGCCGTTGCAGGCACGGCTCGGCAAGCCGATTGTGATCGAAAACCGGGCAGGGGCCGCGGGGGTCGTTGCCGAGGGCGCGATCGCCAAAGCCGATCCCGACGGCCTTACGTTGCTTGCCGACGCCAGCGCGCTTGCCGCCAACCCGACGCTGTTCAAGTCGATGCCGTTCGACACGCTCAAGGACTTGCAGCCGGTCTATCTGGTGTTTCGCACGCCGCTTGCGCTTGTGGTCAACCCGGAAGTGCCGGCGAAATCCATCGAAGAGCTGATCGCGCTGCTCAAGGAAAAACCAGGGCAGATTAATTTCGCCCACGGCGGTCCGGGCTCGGCGATCCATCTCGCTGGCGAACTGTTTCAGATCATGACCAATACGACGATGACCGGCGTCGCCTATCGCGGCGCGCCGCTTGCGCTTAACGATGTGATCGCGGGCCGTGTCGCGCTGATGTTCGCTGATGCCGGCAGCGTGAGCGGACAATCAAGGCCGGGCAGGTGCGTGCGCTTGGCATGAGCTCGACACGGGTGCCGGCGCTGCCGGATATTCCGACTATTGCCGAAGCGGGCGTGCCTGGTTTCGAGGCCGTTGGCTGGACGCTGGTCTGTGCGCCTGCGGCGACGCCGAAGCCGATCCTCGACACGCTCAGCGCCGCGTTCACCGCCGCGGCCGAAACGCCCGAAGTTCATGCCCTGATGCTGCAACGTCGGGCACGCTGCCGGTGAAAAGTGAGTCTCCGGCTGAATTGAAGCCCTGGCTTGCTTCGGAAATCGATCGCTGGGGCAAGCTCGTGGAGCGTGCGGGCGTCGCAAAATCGCTTTAGCTCCGTCTTGTCTTCAACCTGCAAGTCTTCAACCTAAAAGCCCAAGTCTTCAACCTAAGCCAATGGAAATGCCTTCCCATGAGTGACCAAAAAGAGTTGCGCGCAAAAACCGCGGCGCTGACGCGGATGCTCAAACATACAGGGCGTGATCGGCATGTTCGGTCACGTCTCGATCCGCATGCCGGGCACCGACATTTGTTTCATCAGCCCCGGCGCCAGCACGGAGCCGAGTACGGTTCGGCCGGAACAGATTTTCGTCTACAACATTGACGGCACCATTATCGAGCACCCCGGCGGCTTGATCCCGCTGGAATGGCGCATCCACACCCAGATCCATCGCGACCGGCCCGATGCGATGTGTGTCTGCCACTTGCACGCGCCGCATGCGCGCGCTCTCGGCATTGCCGGTAAGCCGCTCAAGCCGGTGTTCCTGCACGGCTCGTTCCTGTGCACCGGCGTGCCGACCTGGAATAATCCGCGGCTGGTGGTGAACGACGATCAGGCCGCCGATCTGTCGCGCGCGCTCGCCCGGCCACCGTGCCGCGCAAATGCGCGGCCACGGCAGCGTCGTGGTCGGCGCTACCGCGGAGGAAGCGTTCTTTGCCTGCACGTTCCTGGAAGAAAACGCGCAAATCCAGCTGCAAGCCGAAATCGCCGGCGGCGCCATCGAACTGAGCGAAAACGAGGCGCGCGACTGCGCCGAAGGCACCTTCAATCCGCGGCTATTCGCGCTGCTTTGGACGTTCTACGAGCGCAGGGCGCGTTTGGACTAGCCTGCGCCGCAACGGGGCGCGGCGGCCTACCATCGCATGTTGATGTTCTTGATCTGCGTGTAACTCAGGATTTCGTCGAAGCATTCTTCTTCGCCGATGCCGCTCTGTTTCCAGCCGCCATAGGGCGCGCCGATGTAGCGGCCGCTGGAATTGATCCAGACGTAGCCGGCCTCGATCGTTCCGCGGTTTCCATGGCCTTGGCGAGATCGTTGGTGACGATCGCGGCGGTGAGGCCGTATTCGACGCCGTTGCGCCTTCGCCAACATGTCTTCGTAATCGTCCCAGGTCATCACCGACATGACCGGGCCGAAGATCTCTTCGTGGCCGATGCGCATTTGCGGCGTCACGCTTCGAACACCGTCGGCGCGATGAACAAGCCCGGCGGCAGAGCGCCGGATCGGCGGGCCTACCGCCGCCGGTGAGCAGTTGCGCGCCTTCGGCCTTGGCCGACTCGATGAAGCCCATGACGCGGTCGAACTGGCGCTGCGACACGATCGGGCCGACCTCGTTCTGCTTCAGCCAGGGCACGCCGATCGGCAGCGCTTCGGCCAGCCCCACCAGCTCATCGACCACCTGCTGTGCAGCGACGCATGCACGAACACGCGCGAGGTCGAACTGCACGACTGGCCCTGCCGGTTCATGTTCATGCCCTTGATGGCGGCCGCCGCCGCCTTCTTGGGATCGGCGTCGGGAAAAATGATGATCGGATTCTTGCCGCCGAGTTCGAGGCTGACGCGCTTGAGGCCGCCGCCGCCTCCGTGGCGATGACGCGGCCGGTCGGTACCGAGCCGACGAAGCCGATGCGCCGCACGTCGGGATGGCGCACCAGCGCGGAGCCGACTTTGCCGTCGCCGGTGATGATGTTGACGACGCCGGCGGGGAAAATGCCTTCGCACAATTCGCCGAGCCGCAGGCTCGACAGCGGCGCCTGCTCGGAGCCCTTGATCACGACCGTATTGCCGGCCGCGAGCGGCGCCGCGGCCTTCTCGGCGCAGAAGCGGAACGGGTGGTTGAACGGATTGATCTTGGCGACGACGCCGAACGGCTGGCGGCGCGTGAGGTTGAGGTGCCGGTCGCCCTGCGAGAATGTCTCGCCCTTGATCTCGGTGATGAGGCCGGCGCAATAGCGCAGCCAGTCCGCGGTCCAAATCATGTCGCCGCGCATGCCGACGATGGCGTTGCCGGAATCGACCGCATCGAACAGCGCCAGCTCGTCGGCGTTCTCTTCGATGCGGTCGGCCAGAAGCTCGAGGCAGCGGGCGCGCTCCTTGATCGGCACGCGCGACCATTCCTTGAAGCCGCTCTTTGCGGCCTGCACCGCGGTATCGACGTCCGCTTCGCTCGGCGCGGGAATGTCGGCGAGCTTCTCCATGTTGGACGGATTGATCGACGCAAAGGTCTTGCCGTCGATCGGGCGAAACCCATCGGCCGCCGATATAGAGGCCGCGCGGAGTGAAATTGAGTGCCGGAGATTGCATGACTTATCCTGTTGAGCTCAGGAACGATTGCGGCGCGCAGCACCGTGCGCTCCGAGGCTTTCTTGAAAGCGGCGTCGAGATCCTTCAGCGCGAACTTCGAATCGACGATCTCCTTGAATGGAAACCGGTGCGGTTCGCCATGCACGAAATCGAGCGCCTGGATCAGGTGCCGCGGGTGGTAGTTGTGGATGCCGCGCATGGTGATCCATCGCTTCACCAGCATATTGGCGTCGATCGTGACGTTCGCGTCCGGGTTGACCAGGCCGCCGAGCACGTAGCGGCCGCCGATGCGCAGCATCTGCAGGCCCTGCGGGATCACCTCGGGCACGCCGCAGACTTCGATCACAGCGTCGGCGCCGTCGGGCGGCACAGCCTGCGCGACCTCGGCGATGACGTTCTCTTCCGCGCCGTGGCGGCTGATGTCGATGACGTGATCGGCGCCGAATTTCTTGGCGACCTCGAGCCGGCTCGGGCACCGCGTCGAGGCCGATCACGCAGCGTGCGCCGCGCGCCTTGGCCATCGCCGCGCCGTAGAGGCCGAGCAGACCGAGGCCCTGGATGACCACCGCGTCGCCGAGGGCGATGTCGGCGGCTTCGGTCACCGACGCCATCGTGGCGACGCCGCAATTGAGCGGCGTCGCCTCCTCGTCGCTCAATTCGTCCGGCAGCTTGAGAATCCAGGTGCCGGGCAGGATGTAGCAATACTTCGGCGAAGCCGCCGAGGAAATGCGGATCCTCCTCGGCAAGATCGTGGCCGTATTTGCGCACGCCCTGGCACTTCTGCGGCATGTCGAGGACTTCGCGGTAGTAGCAGTCGCCGTCGAAGAAATATTCGCTCCAGGTGATGCGGTCGCCGACCTTGCAGCGGGTCGCCGCGCATATCGCTTGCTCGATGCCTGCGCCCATTTCCTCGATGATGCCGATGATCTCGTGGCCGAGAATTCCCGGGAACGGATTCGGGCCGCCGGCCTTCGTAGGAATGGATATCCGAGCGGCAGATCGTCGACATCGTGACCCGCACCAGCACCTCGCCGCGCTTGCCCGGACGCAGCGGATATTCCTTGATGACGAAGGGCGTGTTCGGCGCTTCGTACACGGCGGCCTTGGCGGTGCGCATGATCCTGCTCCCTCCCGGCGCTTGCGGCGCGCTGTTATTCGACGCCGTTGAGCGCAAAATCGAAAATATCGTAGTTGTGCAGCGGCCGTTCCTCGGCGCGCCTGCGATAGGCGGGGTTGAGCGGGCGCGACAGCAGGAACGGCACTTTCTGCTCGCCGAGACCGCCATGCGAGCGCAGGCGGTGTCCCGCCAGTTGGCTGAGATCGTGATCCTCGCGCCGCGCGCCGACGACGGTCTGGCGGTCGCTGAACACCGCGAAATCGCCCTCCCGGTCGAGCGGCAGTTCGAATTGCTTGCAGACCTGCTCCTTGTCGAGCACGAGCTCGACGCCCGGCAACGTGCGGGCGAACGCCATCATCGGCCGCGACATCCGCCGGCTTGCGCAAATGCACGCGCACGAACGAGCCCAGCGCGCCATGGTGGCGCACGAACGGATCGGCGATCGGGCAGATCACGCGCACCGTGCCGGCGCCGAAGCGCGAATTGAGTTCGTCCTCCAGATAAACGACATTCGGCGTGCCGTCGGCGGCGGACTTGTCGTTCATGCCGTGATCGGCGGTAATCGCGACCGTGCGCCGAGCGCGATCAGCCGCGCGACGCTGGCATCCACCGCATGATGATAGGCATCGGCCTCCGGCTCGCCGGGCGCATGCTTGTGCTGCACGTAATCCGAGGTCGACAGGTACATCAGGTCGGGCCGCACCGACGACAGAAGCTTCACGCCGGCATCGAGCACGAACAGCGACAGGTCGGCCGAGTATTGGTCGGGCTGCGGCCGCCCGACCAGCTTTCGACGTTTTCGATCCCGTTGTCGTCGAGATTGGCCTTATGGGCATATTCGGAGGAAAAGCTGATGCCCGACATTTCGATAGGCCAGCACCTTGAGCAGCTTGTCCTTGGCGGTGACGACCGCGGTTTGCACGCCGGCCTTGCTCATCGCGCCGAGAATCGTGCCGCAGCGCAACCGCCTGGCATCGGTGATCATGATCTCCTTGCCGGTTTCGGCATCGAGATAATAGTTGCCGTTGATGCCGTGCACCGCGGGCGGCACGCCGGTCACGATCGAGGTGTTGTTGGTGTTGGTCGTGCTCGGCATCGAGCAATCGGCAATGCCGACGAAGCCTTGCTCTTTAAAGGACTTCATGGTCGGCAACGTGCCGTTGGCGAGGCCATGTTGCAGATAGGCCGGATCGAAGCCGTCGACTACGATCACCACGGTCGGGCGTTTTGGCAGCGGCATAGTTGCGTCCATTGACCTCGACGACTGCGTCTGCGGCAGGATCAGGTTTTCACGCCGATGGGTCATGGCTTGATCTTCAGATGAAAGGCTTTGGTGCCGCGCCAGTGACGGTTTGAGTGACAGGTCTCCAGTGACGCTTTATGACAAGTCACATTCTTCGTCATCGCGGGTATCGGATGCCATTCACGCGACTGTCATGGCGCCGCTCTAGCTCGTCACGACATTTGCCGGAATGCGGCAATCGATCCTTCGTGTGAATTTCTGGTGTGTCCCATGTGAAAGCGCGTCGTTAGTTTCAGCGTCGATGCGACGCGTCAGCGCTGCCCGCATCGGCATTGCATGCCGGAACAAACACACATGGCCATCACAAGCAGCCAATCGCATCAGACGCGATGATCAGGAGCTTGACGATGAAGGCGCAGATCTTTTCGCTCGGCATCTCCGCCGCCGCGACGACAATCGCCGCCGCCATGGCCAGTGGACCTTTCGCCAGCCGGCGGCGGCCGCCGCCGATTGCCCGGACGGCGGGACCGTGCCGCTTCGGCGTCGAGCCCTATGACACCGCGGCGCGGCTGGTGCCGATCTACGAGAAGATCGGCAAGCTGATCGGCGACAAAGTCGGCTGCAGCGTCGAGGTCTTTGTCGCCACCAGCTACAACGCCGAGATCGAGGCGATGCGCAACGGCAAGCTCGAACATCGCCGAGTTCGGTCCGCTCGGTTATGTGCTGGCGCATCAGGTGGCGAAGGCCGAAGCGGTCGCCGCGTTCGGCGCCGCCGACGGCAAGCCCGTCACCTATTGGGCGAGCCTCGTCACCTATCCATCGTCGGGCATCAAAACGGTCGCCGACATCCGCGGCCACTCGTTTCGCGTTCTCCGATCCGGCTTCCACCTCCGGCCACCTGTTCCCGGCCTATGGCCTGCGCAAGGCCGGCATCGACCCCGACAAGGACATCAAGGCGCTCTATGCCGGCAGCCATACCGCGTCATTCGAGGCGCTCTACAATCACAAGGTCGATGCCGGCGAACTCAACAGCGAACAGCTCGAATCCGCGACACAGCGCGGCCACTACAAAGACGGCGACCTCGTCTTCCTGTGGAAGTCCGATCCGATCCCGACCGATCCGTTCGCGGTGCGCGGCGACCTGCCCGACGGCCTCAAGCAGAAGCTTACGGACGCGCTGCAGCACCTCGACCTGATGAGCCTCGATCCGGCCGACCGCAAAATTCTGGTCGGCGCCGGCATCACCCAGATCGTGCCGCAGACCGATCAGCCTTACGATCTGATCCGCGACCTGGTGAAGACGCTCAACATCGATCTCGCAGAAGCTGAGCTGAGCGTCTCGAGAGGCCAGCCGATGCTGCGCGTCCGCGGTCTGTCGCTGCGCTATCCGAACGGCAAGCTCGCTCTAGCTGACTTCGAGCTCGGAAGTTGCAGCCGGGCGAGCTGGTCGTTGTGCTTGGCGGCAACGGCAGCGGCAAGACGACGCTGCTGCGCTGCATCACCCGGACGCTGAAGCCGAGCGCCGGCGAGGTCTGGCTCGGCGAAACCAATCTCTGCGCGCTCGAGGTGAGAAGCTGCGGCGAGCGCGCTTGGCGCTGGCCATGGTCTGGCAACAGGCCAGTCTGGTCCGCCGCCGCAGCGTGCTCTGCCAATGTCGCAAGCGGCGCGCTCGGCCGTTATCCGACGCGGCGGACGGCGTTCGGCGGCCTGCCGGCTCCGGAGCTCGAGGCCGCGCGCGGCCATCTCGCCGATGTCGGGCTCGCCCAGCTTGCCGGGCAGCGCGCCGGCACGCTGTCGGGCGGCCAGGCGCAGCGCGTCGCGATCGCCCGCGCGCTGGCGCAACGGCCGCGCGTGCTGCTGGCCGACGAGCCGGTCGCAAGCCTCGATCCGGAAGCAGTCGGAAGAGATCATGCGGCTGCTGCAGAGCTGGCGCGCACGGAGCATCTCGCCGTGCTGTGCGTACTGCATCAGGTCGAACTGGCTTACGCCTACGCCGACCGCGTGGTCGGCATTCGCGACGGTCGCATCGCGTTCGATCTGCCCCGCGCCGAAGTCTCGCGCGATGCGGTGCACCAGCTCTATCTCAGTGAGGCTGCATGACCGTTGACGCCGCGCCGGCCGGAACGATCGCGCGCGACCGGCGCGCTCGCGCGGCGGCTCCGCGAGCTGGGGCTGGCGCGGCCGGCATCGCCGTCCGTTTCGTCGCTGATCCTGCTCGGCATCGCGATCGTCGTTCAGACCGTTCATCGTCGTCGAGGCACGGCCGCAAGATCTGATCACCGGCGTCCACGGCATGGCCGACCTGATCCGGCGCGCCGTGCCGCCGGATTTCTCCAAGCTGCCGGACGCAATCTGGCCGACCTTGCAGACGATCGACATCGCGCTGTTCGGCACCATGGTCGGCATCGTCCTTGCGGTGCCGCTGGCGATGCTTGCCGCAGCGAACGTGACGCCGTCGCGTTTCGCCTATTACATGGCGCGGTCGATCATCGGTTTTGCGCGCGCGGTGCCCGATCTGGTATGGGCGCTGCTGTTCGTCACCGCGGTCGGCCTCGGCCCGTTTCCCGGCGCGCTGGCGCTCGGCGTGCATTCGGTCGGCATGCTCGGCCGGCTGTTCGCCGAGACCATCGAGCAGATGGACATGGCGCCGATCGACGCACTGGAATTGACCGGCGCGCGGCGCATCCAGGTGTTCAGCCATGGCATCATTCCAACGATCCTGCCCGCGCTGCTCGGCATCAGCCTTTATCGGCTCGACGAGAATATCCGTTCCTCGCTGGTGCTCGGCTTCGTCGGCGCCGGCGGCATCGGCTTCGAGCTGCTGACGGCGATGAATCTGTTCCAGTACCAGGAAGTCTCGCTGCTGCTGATCATCATCTTCGTGATCGTGCTGGCCGCGGAACGCCTGTCGGCGGCTCTGCGTGAGCGTCTCGAATGATCAGCCGTCAGCGCGGCCGCGCCGTGAACGCCGCGCGCGCCCGATTGTGACCGATATTATCGGGCTTTCGCTGCGCGGCGAAGCCCGCCGCGGCCAGCATGTCGATTATCGCCGCGTCGCTGTAGCGCGTGAGGCCATATTGCGAGCGCAGCCGCCAATAGTTTGACACCAGAGTGCGGGCGAGGCCGGCAACCGCGGCAACGAAAAAGCCGTTCGCGGCGCCGAATTTCAAGAGAGCAAGGGCGTCGGTCGCCGCCGGCACCTCAGGCGGAATGATATCGCTGACGATCAGCGTGCCGCTTGCACTCAGCAGCCGGTGAAATTGCGCCAGCAGCGCGCTGAGCTCTTCGGGCGTCAGATATTGTGCCACCGAGTGCAGCACGATCAGATCGAGCGATCGTTCCGGCAATGGTTTGAGATCGTCAGGCGCAAGTGCGCGGATTTTAGGATTGTCGGCGAAGCGCGCGGCGATGCCGGATCGTACACGCGGTGCGCCTTCGCAGAGCAGCAATTGGCCGCAAGCCGAGGCAACAATATCGGCATGCAATGCCTCACCGCAGCCGTAGTCCAGCACGCGCGCCTGCGGCGACGGTACCAGCGCCGCGATCGCTTGCGCGATGACGCGATAGTGGACGTCCTTGTGCCGCACGTTGACGTAAATCGAGTGCGGACTATCCCAGAACGCGAGCCAGTTCATCGCCACAGCGTAAGTAGCGGCCCTTCCGGCCCGAAGGCTGGATCGGTTTCGGGCAGCGGTACATCGGGGATCGTCGCCAGTGCCTTAGTGTATTCCGCCTTAGTGGCGCGACACAGATTGTATGTGCCGCCCCGCGGATAGGCGCCGATCACGACCAGGTCACGGCTCTGATTCAGGCATTGATGCCCGGTGCCGGCCGGCAGGACGACGACGTCGCCCGGCACGATCTCAAGCACTTCACCGTTCTCGCCGCCGAATTGGACCCAGGCACGGCCCCGCGCGATGCCCATCACCTCGTGGATCATCGAGTGGTAATGCACGTAAGGATAGATGCCGTTACGCCATATATCCCGCCAGCCGTTATTGCCGAGGGTCTTCTCGATCACCTTTTCAGGGTCGGGCGAACCGGAGAGATCGATGCCGCCGCGATAGAGAATCAAGGGCAGGGACGGGTTGTTCGGAATGAGCCCGTCGTCCGTTAATTGGTAAGTAATCGGGTTTGGCAATTTGACAACGGAGTTCATGGGACGACAAAATTGATGAGCGGCTCGCCGCAGCTTACTACCGTTATAGGGTTGAGATTTTCTAACCGGATGACAGCTGCTTTGTTTCCGCCCGTTAGCCGGCTTTCCCGGCTAATTGTCCACGGATCGAAGCTTTCCCGGGTTCATCAGCCCGAGCGGATCGGCTGTATTGCGGAATGCCATCTTGCGGCCCTCCGGATCGAAGCGGCCGCCGTCCTCGAGCTTGAAGATGTGCGGGTTATTGATGGTGCAGCCATCGTCCTCGAACGAGCGCATGATAACGTTCAGGCGCGCCTCGGTGGTGTAGCGGATCAGCGGCAGCCCGCCGATGCGGCAGCGGCCGTTTTCCTTGGTGTACTCGTGATGCATCATCACTTCGTCGCCGAAGCGGCGCATCTGCTCTTCGGCCAGCGCCGGCGGGAACGGGTTCGGCGTGACCAGTTGCAGATAGGTCCAGTGCCGGTCGACCTGCAGCGCCATCAGGGTGGTATGATTGAACGCGGTCTCGTGAATGCGCCGCAGCTTCGCCTTTTCGCTTTCGGCTTCGCTGACCGCCATGGCGCGCATACCGTTAAAGGTTGCGGCGAGAGCGAAGAAGGCATCGACGTCGCCGTCTTTCACCATTGAGAACATGGCGTGGCGGCTGCCGTCGAAATAATCGTTGAGCCTTTTATAGAATGGCGCGAACCGTCGCTCGACGGCACTGAGCAGGAATATTTCCAGGTCGCTGGCGAATGCAGCGTTGCCGAACGCGATAACGTCACCATACGTCGGGAAGGTGGCGATGCAGTCGATCCATTTTTGTGCGGGAACGAGCTTGAGCTTGGCTTCAAGGATGATTTCGGTCGTACCCCAAGAATGAAAAACAAAGCCGACATCCTTGCCCGATAGTGTCAGCACACGCGGGCTTTCTTCGAGCGTCATGATCTTGAGCGACTGGATCATGCCTGAATCGCGGATGATGCCGTGGCGCACCGAACCGATCCCGGCAAACCCACCGCCGAGATAGCCGCCGATGGTGGCGGATTTCATAGTCGAAGGGTACATCATCAACTGCTGGCCGCTCGCCAGTGCCGCTTCGAGCACGGGGCCGATGATGGCGCCGGCCTGTACGCAGATACTGCCGGGTTCGACCGCAATGACTCTGTTGTAGCCGGTCATGTCGAGAACGATGCCGCCCTTAAGCGGCACCGACTGTCCGTAGTTGCCGGTGCCGCCGCCGCGAATCGTAATCGGCAGCCGGTGCTTCGCCGCAGACGCAGCGACAGTCTCGATCTCTTCTTCGGTCCGGGGCTGAACGACAATATCCGCGCAGCAATGCTCAAGCTGCGGCGTCAGGATCGGGCTGTACCAGTGAAAATCGTGGGACTTCTGGCGCAGCACGCGCTCATTGGTGCTGGAAAAGACATTCCCGATATCCAGGCGAAATTGCTCGATCGCAGCAGGCGTGGCCATTCGTCTCTCTTCAAAGCGACCTTAACAGAAGCGCGCGCATATTACGCCTCCAGCCGGCTGCACGCGCTTTTTTGCAAGCGACCGAGGAGGGAACAATGCTTTTATCACTAAGAGAAGCGACGAGACTGCTGCCTCATCAGGATCATATCTGGTCAGGAGCAGCCCGGTGCTTGTCTACGCGACTGCCGCCGTCTGGCCTGGGCTATAGCCGTAGGAGCGGCGGAACATCTCATTGACGTGTTCTTGTGCGGTGCAGGTTGGAAATTTTCGCGGGAAATCCTCGGTAATGCACCCAGGCATCGGTTCGATGACGACTTCCGGGCGCGGACTGTTGAACGACACGATCGAATAGCGGTCGCGGTCGCTGCGGTTATTTCTTACCCGGTGCATGTTGGCGTTGTAGATGCCGTTGGTCCAGCGCGCCATGAGGTCGCCGAGATTGATCACGAACGTGTTCGGGATCGGCGTCGCCTGAACCCAGTCGCCATTCGCATTGCGGACTTCGAGACCGCCGAGACTGTCTTGCGCGAGGACGGTCACACCGCCCCAATCGGTATGGGCGCCGGCGCCGATCTGATTAAAGGCCGCGTTTTGCGGCTGCGGCGGATACTTGAGCAGCCGGACCGACTGCGAGCACATCTGATAGTGTGACACGAACCAGTCGAGCGGCAGGTCGAGCGATCGGGCCAGCAATCCAAGCAGGTGATCGCCAAGCTTTCGGACTTCGCCCTGATAACGCAGCATCGTCTCCTGAAAGCGGGGCAGCTCCGGCCATTGATTGTGGCCATAGTTGCGGATGCGTTTTTGCGACAGCAGGTGGCTGGCTGGCAACTCCATTCCGAAGGCAAAACTCTCTTTCAGGTCTGGCGGCGCCTTTTCCGCACCTGCGGTCTGACTGTCCAGCTGCTGGTCGCCGCATTCGTAACCGGCGACAGTCGGCGAGTTCTTCATGTTGAGCGCGCGTTTCGCCTCGGTGGGGAGGCTGAAAAAGCGCGCCGAGTATTCGAAGGTGTCCTCGATCAGAGATTGGTCGATGCCGTGATGGGAGACATAAAAAAATCCCATCTCCCGGCAAGCGCGATGAATTGCTGCGGCGACGCTGTCGATACGCGCCATGTCGCCGGAAAAACTCGGCGTCAGATCGACGACGGGAATGTTCTTCGGTGCGAGCGGTGGTTGATAGACCAGCATGCCAGGCTCCAGTCGAGGACTATGTTTGAGAAACAGATTCTCAGTCCGGCTCAGGGGCGGCCCGGCGGATACCCCCTAGCGACGGCTGGATGAGATTAGACGGTGCTGGGGCCCTTACGACAAGCACTGTTTTAGCAACATGGCGTTGCCACAAAGGCAACGCTCAGATTTGGGCCATGCATCGGAGAGTTCCGCGTGTTGGCCGCCCGGGCGTGGCACCGAACTTGCTTTTTTGCGACACGAGGAACGGAAACGCCGACAAGCAAGAGGGGCCGCGAAATGAGAAAAATATTCGTCTTTGCCTTTTCTTTCCTGGCGACTTTCTGCGCGGCGACCGTGGGTGCGGTCGCGGACAGCGCGCTAACTCCGGTAAGCTTTACCCTCAACTGGTTCCCGACCGCGGACCACGCCGGATATTTTGCCGCCAAGGTGATGCACATTTACGAACGATACGGTCTGGATGTCACGATTACGCCGGGTGGTCCTCAACTTAACGTCTATCAATTACTGGCGGCCGGCCAGACCGACATGATCATGGGCACGACGATGCGGACGCTCAACGCGCGGCTGCACGGAGTTCCGATCGTGACCATCGCGTCGTGGTATCAGAAGGATGCCACCACCTTCATGCTTCATCCGGAGAACAAGGCGCAGTCGCTCGCCGACTTGAGCCACGACCCGATGTACATTCCGGGCATTTCGCGGGTGAACTACTGGCCGTGGCTGAAAGCGAAGTTCGGCTATAGCGATGAGCAACTGAAGCCCTTCGATTCGAGCTATCGTGCCTGGTCGCTCGATCCCACCGCAGTGGCGCAGGGCTATATCACCATCGACCATCCGAACATGGTTGGGGTTGGTGTCCCAAATGGCCGTTCGCTAATGCTGGCCGACTTCGGCTGGACCCAATACATCAACACCGTCGAAACGACGGAAACCTTGATCAGCGAGAAGCCCGAGATACTGCGCAACTTTCTTAAGGCGACAGCGGAAGGGTGGCGCCTATATCTCGCCGACCCGAAAGCAACCAATGAAGAGCTGATCCGGCTGAACCCGCAACTGGACATGCCGACGCTGGTTGAGGGCTTCAAGATGATCAAGGACAACAAACTGCTCGACGGCGGCGACGCTGCCGCCGGCAAGATCGGCGTTATCAGCGACAAGCGAATGTCGGCGTTTGTCGATGAAATGGTCAGTGCCGGCGTGATCGCGCCCAGTCCCGAATACGCCAAGAGCTATACGTTGAAGTTTCTCGACGCGCTGTAAGTGGCCCTTGATCTATTGCGGCGGAGACTGTGGAGCCCCCAGCGGAATGTTCGATGGGACGTACTTCTGCGCTTCCAGGATGTTGAAGGTCCTGCCGTTGCTCAGAATGATGTCGCCGGGTTTCTGATCGGGGCTGCAGTCACCTAACCGGCTTCCGGTAATTGTCATCGTCATCGTGCCGCCCGGCAGGTTGGAGCTATCGGACTTCACTGTCATCGTATAGGCGCTGTCGAAGCTGCCGGTGATCACGGCATGCGCGGTCGCGGTCGATTTGCCGATCGTGCAGGTCGAAATCGACCGTGATCGTATCGCCGGAAGACTTTACCTCGCGCTTTGGACAGACCGCCGGCGAGAACGGGCCGGCAATCGACAGCGTCATCGGGTCGGTGGCCTTGTCGATGCACTGCTCGAGAACCTGGGCCGGCGAATTTTTGGTCTGCGGATTTCCGCCTTCGACGGTCGTCGTGATTTCCCACAGACCGGGCTTGCGGGACGGCAAATCGGCCGCCAGCGCCGGCAGCGTGCCGACAAAGGCGATAATTACAAAAATCCACTTCATGGATTGATCGGTCCAGTGTGACTGCGTTGATTTTTTCGGCGATTCCGTATCGCGTCACGCCAGACCGGATCTAAGTCCGCTTGGCGTCGCGCATCAGATCGACAAAGCGGCCGAACAGATAATGACTGTCCTGCGGGCCGGGCGACGCTTCCGGATGGTATTGCACCGAGAACACCGGCTTGTCGTTGAGCGCGAGGCCGCAATTCGAGCCGTCGAATAACGAGACGTGGGTTTCGACGGTATTGTTCGGCAGCGTCGCGCGGTCGACCGCAAAACCGTGGTTCATCGAGGTGATCTCGACCTTGCCGGTTTTCAGGTCCTTCACCGGATGGTTCGCGCCGTGATGGCCCTGATGCATTTTCATGGTCTTGGCGCCGACGGCCAGGCCGAGCATCTGGTGGCCGAGGCAAATGCCGAACACCGGCTTCTTGCTCGATCAGCGCGCGGATCACCGGCACGGCATATTCGCCGGTCGCGGCAGGATCGCCCGGCCCGTTGGAGAGGAAAATGCCGTCCGGCTTGAGCGCCAGGATGTCCTCGGCCGATGTCGTCGCCGGCACGACGGTGACATTGCACTCATGGCCGGCGAGCTGGCGCAGAATGTTGCGCTTGATGCCGTAGTCGATGGCGACGACGTGAAATTTGCGTCTTCAGTTGCCGGCCGTAGCCTTCGCCCCATTGCCACGGCGTTTCATCCCAGGTGAAGCGCTGGCCGCGTCGTCACCATCGGCACGAGATCCATGCCGAGCAGGCCGGGCCATGCCTTCGCCTCGCGCTTGAGCGCATCGAGATCGAATGTGCCGGACGGCTCGTGCGCGATGACGGCATTCGGCATGCCTTTTTCGCGGATCAGCGCGGTCAGCGCGCGGGTGTCGATGCCGGCGAGCCCGATGATGCCGCGCGCTCTTCAGCCAGGCATCGAGATGCGCGCGTGGCGCGATAGTTCGACGGCTGGGTGATGGCGGAATGCAGCATCACGCCGCGCGCGCCGGGCGTCGCCGCGAGGTTGACGGTCTCGATGTCGTCCTCGTTGGTGCCGACATTGCCGATATGCGGAAAGGTGAAGGTGATGATCTGCCCGGCATAGGATGGATCGGTGAGGATCTCCTCGTAGCCGGTCATCGCGGTGTTGAAACAGACTTCGCCGACGGCGTGGCCGGTGGCGCCGAAGCCGACACCTTCCAGCACGTGCCGTCGGCCATGACCAGCACGGCGGTCGGCTTCGGCTCGTCCCATAGGGAAGAGTTTGGTGCGGAACTCTGCGGTTGTATCGGCATCGGCAAGGGCCTACATCATTGCCCGCCCGCCGACCCGTGCGGGCGTTGGTGCGAGAGGGCATAGCCGTGTTGCGCGACGATATCAACAACGCGACGAAACAGGCGATGAAGTCCGGTGACACACGGCGGGTCTCCACGCTCCGTCTCGTCAATGCCGCGATTCTCCAGCGCGAGACAAGCGGTGCGGAACGGCTGAAGCTCAGTGACCCCGAGATCCTCGACGTCATGGGCAAGATGATCAAACAGCGCCAGGAATTCCTCGAGATTTACGAGAAGGCTGGCCGCACCGATCTCGCCACCCAGGAGCGCGAGGAGATCGAGATTATTTCTGCCTACCTGCCGAAGCAGATGTCCGATAGGGAAGCGGGCGAGGCGATCTCGTCGCTGATCAAGGAACTCGAAGCCGCAACGCTCAAGGATATGGGCCGCACCATGACGCGCTGAAAGAGCGCTTCGCTGGGAAGATGGATTTTTCCAAAGCCAGTGCCATGGTGAAGAAGCTGCTCGCGGGCTGACGCAGGCTCACGGAGAAACGGCGTGAGTACGCTTGAACGGGCTGCCGCTGCGGCGGCCTCCGCCGATCCGCATTCAGCGGCCCGTCGCCGTAGCAGGCTCGGCGTGGCGCTCGGGGTTGCCGGCGTCGTGATGTTTGGCGGCACGCTGCCGGCAACGCGACTTGTTGTTGCGCAACTGGATCCACTGTTTCTAACTGCGGCGCGGGCCACGATCGCCGGCTGCGCCGGCCTTGTCTTCCTGCTGATCGCCCGCAAGCCGTTGCCGCCGCGAGACCTGTGGCCCGAGATCGTCCTCGGCGGCCTGTGTACGGTGGTCGGCTTTCCGGTGTGCATGGCGCTGGCGATGATGAGCGTGCCCGCCGCTCACGGCGGAGTCGTGCTCGGCATCTTGCCGCTGGCCACGGCGGGCGCCGCGGCACTGGTCGCGCGTGAGCGGCCGAGCATGGGCTTCTGGCTTGCAAGCCTCGCCGGCGCCGCCATCGTGATCGGCTTCGTGCTTCGGCAAAATCATATGCAATGGTTCGCGGCCGGCGACCTTTATCTGTTCGCCACCGTCATCGCCGGCGCGTTCGGCTATACGCTCTCGGGCCGCACCAGCATGCGTATGCCGGGATCGGAAATGGTGTCCTGGCAGGTCGCGATGCTGCTGCCGTTCTCCGCGTGTGCGGCTTTTCTGCTGTGGCCTCGCGATCTTGGCGCGGTGTCGCCCCAGGTCTGGGCGGGCTGGCTTATGTCGGGCTCGTCAGCCAGTTCTTTGCGTTCTTCGTGTTCAACGCGGCGATGGCCATGGCGGGAGTGGCGCGGATTGGGCAGCTGATGCTGTTGCAGCCCTTCGTCATTGTGGTGCTGGCGGCGCTGATCAATTCCGAACCGCTACGCTTGACGACGCTGGCTTATGCGGGAGCCGTTGTGCTGATGGTGGTCATCGGGCAACGGATGCGAATTCGCCGCGAGCTTATCCGTGTGGACTAGAGGGATGATCCGGAAAAGTGGACTTCCGGTTTTCCGGAAAGATCATGCTCCAACTTGAAATCTAGACCCTGATCCAATTCCACTTGATCGGATCGGGTCTGGTCCGCGCGATTTATCGGTTAACATCCGCCTGGGAAGGAAGCACGCCTTGAGACCGATATCGCTTGCGCATCTCACGGTGCTCGATGCCGATCCGATCGCGTTGATCGATGCGGCGGCGGCAGGCGGCTTTGATGCTGTCGGTTTGCGCATCGTTCCGGCGCTTGCCGCGAGCGAGATCACCGATGTGGTCGGCGATGCCGGTCTGCAACGCCGGATCAGGCAGCGGCTTAGTCGGAGACCGCCTCAAAATCCTCGACGTCGAGGCGATCTGGCTCAAGAGCCGGAAACGCGGATCGAAGCGCTCAAGCCCGCGCTCGGAACGGGCGCCGAACTTGGCGCCAAATATGTGCTGACCATTGCGCTCGATGACGACATGGCAAGGCTTTCGGATAATTTCGGCAAGCTTTGCGCCGCGGCTTTTGCCTGCGGGCTCCGCACCATGCTGGAATTCATTCCGTATTCGGTGCTCGGCACATTGCAGAAGGCGCATGCGTTCCTCACCGAGACCGCGCCGGCGGATGCCGGCCTGCTGGTGGACGCGCTGCACTTGAGCCGCTCCGGCGGTCATCCGTCCGACATCGCAGCCTACGATCCGGCGCTGTTCTCCTACATTCATCTATGTGACGCGCCGCAGACCAAGCCGCCGCCGGAGCAAAACCGCGACGAAGCGCGCGGCAACCGGCTCTATCCCGGCGATGGCGAACTGTGGCTTGATGCTTTTATCGCGGCGTTCCCGCCCGATACGCCGATCGCGGTCGAGGCGCCGAACGCGGCGACCGGAAATCTGCCGATCGCGGAGCGCGCCCGCCTTGCCGGCGAAGCGACGCGACGGCTGCTCCGCCATCAGACCATGATCCGATCAGTTGAAATCGGATCATGGTCTAGATATTTTAGTGGAGCATGATCTTTCCGGAAAACCGGTATCCACTTTTCCGGATCATGCTCTAAAAGGAAATCATTATGCCTGACTGTCTTATTCGCGGCCTGCGCAGCGCCGAACTGGTCGCCACTAATCTCGAGGAAGCTGCGCGTTTCTATGAGGCGGTGTGGAATCTGACGCCGGTCGCGCAAAACCATGACGCGCATTATTTTCGCGGCACCGCCGGCTATCACCATATCCTCGGGCTGCATCGTGGCACGCAGCCGGCGGTCGTTCGCCTGACGTTCGACGTCGCGAACCGTGCCGATGTCGAGGCGCTGCATAAAGCGGTGACGGCCGCAGGATGTCAGGCGACGGCGCCGGCCGTGCTGAAATCCGCCGGCGGCGGTTAGGTTTCGGCTGCAAGGATCCCGACGGCCGCAACCTCGCTTTCGTTTGCGAGGTGAAGGATCACGCCGATCATAGCCGACCAAGGCGACAGGCCGCGCAAGATCGTCCACGCCAATCTCAACGCCCACGATTACGATGGCAGCGCTCGCGTTCTTCACCAAGGTGCTCGGCTTTCGCGATTTTACGACGAGAACGCGCCGCTCACCTTTTTGCACTGCTCGAACAGCGATCACTGCTCGATCGTGATGTGCAAGCTGGGTCTGCCTACCCTCAACCACATCGCGTTCGACGTGCCGGATATCAACTCGGTCATGCGCGGCATGGGGCGAATGAAGGACAACGGCTATCCGATCGAATGGGGTCCGGGCCGCCACGGGCCGGGCAATAATGTGTTCGCCTATTTCTGCGGGCCCGACGAGGTGCCGCTGGAATACGCCGCCGAAGTGCTCCAGGTCGACGCTGGCTACCAGCCGCACGATTCCAATTACTGGAAATACACCGCAGGCCGCTCCGAGCTCTGGGGCTTTACCGCGCCGCGCTCGCCCCGCTATTACCGGGTGCAGCGGCTGTTCGGTTACACGGCGGATGGCTGGCGGGTGAGTTAGCCCGTCATCCAGGGCCGCCACGCAAAATCCGTCACCCTGAGGTGGCCGAGAAGCGGCCCTCGAAGGGCGACAGCCGGGCCGCTCATCCTTCGAGGCTCGCTAGCGCTCGCACCTCAGGATGACGGGCATCGGAGCCTGTGGATAACCGGGACTAATCGGACTTGGCGTCGCCGTGGCGGGACTCACCCTATATTGAAGTCGTCCCTGCGCTACCCTTGCAGGTCCAGGGCAAATCACCATGCGCTTTACGCCGCAATTTCTCGACGAGCTGCGCGCGCGGCTTCCGGTTTCGGAAGTCGTCGGCCGGCGCGTGAAATTGCGCAAGGCCGGGCGCGAATGGAAAGGCCTGTCGCCGTTCAACAAGGAGAAGACGCCGTCGTTCTTCGTCAACGACCAGAAGCAGGCTTGGTTCGACTTCTCCTCCGGCAAGAATGGCAACATTTTCGATTTCCTGATGCTGACCGAAGGCGTCAGCTTCCCGGAAGCGGTCGAGCGGCTGGCGAACGATGGCCGGCGTGGCGCTGCCGGCTTATTCGCCGCGAGGCGGAAGCGCGCGAAGAGCGGCGCAAGACGCTGCACGACATCGTCGAGCTTGCCGCGAAATTCTTCGAAGCGACGCTGGCGTCACGCAACGGCGCGCGCGGCCGCGGCTATCTCGCCGACCGCGGCGCTCATCGTCGGCGACGCAGCTGAAATTCCGCCTCGGCTATGCGACCGGCGAGCGTACGCGCTCAAGGAGCATCTCGGCGCGGCCAAAATCCCGGTCGAGGACATGGTCGAGGCCGGGCTGATGGTCGCCGGCGAAGATATTCCGGTGCCGTACGATCGCTTCCGCGACCGCATGATGTTTCCGATCAGCGATTGGCGCGGCAGGGTCATCGCCTTCGGCGGCCGCGCGCTCGAGAAAGAAGTCGCCGGCGAAATACCTCAATTCGCCGGAGACGCCGCTCTTCCACAAAGGCGCCACGCTCTACAACATCGCCGCCGCCGCGCAAGGCCGCGCATGACGGCGCGCGGGTGATCGCGGTCGAAGGCTATGTCGACGTCATCGCCATGGTCACCGCGGGCTTCTGAGGCGACCGTCGCGCCGCTCGGCACCGCGCTCACCGCCGATCAGCTCGGCGCTGATGTGGAGGATGGACGACGAGCCAATACTTTGTTTTGACGGCGACGACGCCGGCCGCCGCGCCGCCTATCGCGCGCTCGATCTCGCGCTGCCGCTGCTCAAACCCGGCAAGAGCCTGAAATTCGCGACGCTGCCCGACGGCCAGGACCCCGACGATCTCGCCCGCTCCGGCGGCCGCGACGCCATCGAGGACGTGCTCGGCGCCGCGCGGCCGCTGGCGCACATGCTGTGGGCGCGCGAGACCGAGCAAGGCCCGTTCGATACGCCGGAGCGCCGCGCCGCGCTTGAAGCGCGCATCAGCGAAGTCACGGCGGCGATCGCCGACGAATCGGTGCGCCGCTATTACCGGCAGGATTTCTCCGACGCGGCTGCGCACAAATGTTCGCGCCGGTGCAATCGCGACGCGCCGGCGCAATTTCGGCGACCGCACTACGGCGACAGGAATTTCACGCCGGCGAGTGCGGCGTCACCGGGCGCGCGGCAGCGTCCGCCGGCGCCGCGGCGCCGTTTCGGCGACGAGACGCCTTATGTCGCGGCCAGCCCGCAACTTGCGGCAAGCCCGCTGCATCGCGGCCATCGCGCCGCGATCCCGCGCCGCGAGGCGCTGATCCTGCAAGCCGCGCTCAATTATCCGTGGCTGCTGCACGACCACATGGAGGAACTCGCCGACGCCGAGTTCCGCCATGCCGACACGCAAAAGCTCAAAGGCGCGCTGATCGACGTGTTCGCCCACCATTCGGCGGGAGAATTCGCCGACGGCGGCACCGACGGCCGACCGCGCGGAGCTTGTCGCGGAGCTCGACCGCCTCGGCTTTGCCGAGCGCCTTGCCCGCATCGAGCGCACCATCACCACGCCCTCGGTCTGGGGCGCGGGGCCGGAAGCCGCGCCGGACGATGTTTTGCTGACCTGGAAGCAGCTTGTTGCCTTGCATCGGCAATGGCATTCCCTATCTAGGGAACTTAAGGACGCGGAAACGGCGCTCGGCCAGGACAATACCGAGGCGAATTACGCGCGGCTGCGCGATGTCAAAGCCCGGCTGTCCTCGCTTGACGGTACCGAAGCCCTGATCGAAGGTTTCGGCGCATCGTCCGGCCGGGCGGCCCGGCTCGATGTAGGGGCTGCTTGTTCCTCCTTGGAACCTTCCGGAGGCAGGCCGGCTATTTGAAGGGACTGTCGGCCAGCGAGTAGCGGACGATCGGCGACGGGGAATAAGAGGTCGCCCGCGCTGTTGTGGTTAGTCGGAGCTTAACGGAGTTCCGACACATTGAGGCCTCGATTCGGGCGGTGCCAGGGTTTCCCCGGGCACTGCCCTTTTGGCCTGTTCGGCAGAAGCCGGCGGACCAGCAACCGGGGTCTGCGGGCTCCGGCGCAGAGTTTCGCCCATAGGGTCCGGGAGTTGGTCTCCAGACCCAGGTGACTCGCACACCATAGGGTAGGGGACCGAAGCGTCGCGTGGAAGACTGAGCAAGCATGGCAACGAAGAGCGCCGGCGCCAAAACCGCCCCGACCAAGGCGGGAAGGCGGCGCCCGCCGAAGGATGCCGAGACGCCGGAGAAGGACGGCGCGGAGACCCCGGATGCCCCGCTGCCGCTGCTCGATCTCTCCGATGCCGCCGTCAAGAAGATGATCAAGCAGGCCAAGAAGCGCGGCTACGTCACCTACGAGCAGCTCAACGCCGTCATGCCGTCCGAGGAGGTCACCTCCGAGAAGATCGAAGACGTGCTGGCGATGATGAACGAGATGGGCATCAACGTCGTCGAGAACGAGGAAGCCGAGGCCGACGGCGAGGAGAAGGAAGAGGAAGAGGAAGAGCCGAGGCCGGCGAACTCGTCGAAGTCAGCGCCGAAGGCGGTCGCCAAATCCGAAACCAAGGAGCCGTCCGAGCGCACCGACGATCCGGTCCGCATGTATCTGCGCGAAATGGGCTCGGTCGAGCTTCTTGTCGCGCGAAGGCGAAATCGCCATCGCCAAGCGCATCGAGGCCGGCCGCGAGGCGATGATCGCCGGCCTTTGCGAAAGCCCGCTGACGTTCCAGGCCGTCATCATCTGGCGCGACGAACTCAACGAAGGCAAAGTCTTCCTGCGCGACATCATCGATCTCGAAGCCACCTATGCCGGCCCCGACGCCAAGCATGGTGCGCCGCGATCGGCCCCGACGGCCAGCCGTTCCGGCGCAAGTCGCGCCCGGCTCCCGGCGCCCCCGGCTAGTGCCGGCCGCGCAGGCTGGTGGCGCCGCCGTCGGCGCCGCCCGCCGCGACGCCGTTCAAGCCGCCGGCCGATGCGCGCAGCCGGCGACGGCGAGCGGCGAAGAAGCCGGCCGATCTGCGGAAGCCGATCTCGACGAGGACGATCATCGAGAATTCGATGTCGCTTGCCGCGATCGAGGCCGAGCTCAAGCCGAAAGTGCTCGAGACCTTCGACAACATCGCCGACGCCTTCAAGCGGCTGCGCCGCCTGCAGGAGCTCGACATCGAGGGCAAGCTGCACAACGAGACGCTGTCGCCGGCGCAGGAACGCAAGTCGAAGAAGCTCAAGGAAGACATCATCGCCGAGGTGAAGTCGCTGCGGCTCAACCAGGCGCGCATCGATAGCGCTGGTCGAGCAGCTCTACGACATCAACAAGCGGCTGGTCGGCCACGAAGGCCGCCTGATGCGGCTTGCCGAAAGCCATGGCGTCGCGCGCGACGATTTCCTCAAGCAGTATCAGGGCACCGAGCTCGATCCGCGCTGGCTCAACCGCGTCTCGAAGCTGTCCGCCAAGGGCTGGAAGAATTTCGTCGCCCGCGACAAGGACCGCATCAAGGAACTGCGCACCAACATCCACACGCTGGCGACCGAGACCGGTCTCGAGATCCCCGAATTCCGCAAGATCGTGCACATGGTGCAGAAGGGCGAGCGCGAAGCGCGCCAGGCCAAGAAGGAAATGGTCGAGGCCAACCTGCGCCTCGTCATCTCCATCGCCAAGAAATACACCAACCGCGGCCTGCAATTCCTCGACCTGATCCAGGAAGGCAACATCGGCCTGATGAAGGCGGTCGATAAGTTCGAATACCGCCGCGGCTACAAGTTCTCGACCTATGCGACATGGTGGATCCGCCAGGCGATCACGCGCTCGATCGCCGACCAGGCGCGCACCATCCGCATCCCGGTGCACATGATCGAGACCATCAACAAGATCGTGCGCACCTCGCGCCAGATGCTCAACGAGATCGGCCGCGAGCCGACGCCGGAAGAACTGGCCGAAAAGCTCGGCATGCCGCTGGAGAAGGTGCGCAAGGTTCTCAAGATCGCCAAGGAGCCGCTCTCGCTCGAAACGCCGATCGGCGACGAGGAAGATTCGCATCTCGGCGATTTCATCGAGGACAAGAACGCGATCCTGCCGATCGACGCCGCGATCCAGTCGAACCTGCGCGAAACCACCACGCGGGTGCTGGCCTCGCTCACGCCGCGCGAAGAGCGCGTGCTGCGCATGCGCTTCGGCATCGGCATGAACACCGACCACACGCTGGAAGAAGTCGGCCAGCAGTTCTCGGTGACCCGCGAGCGCATCCGCCAGATCGAGGCCAAGGCGCTGCGGAAGCTCAAGCATCCGTCGCGGTCGCGGAAGCTGCGGAGCTTCCTCGATAACTGACCCAGCGTCATGCCCGGGCTTGACCCGGGCATCCATCTTCAGATGAATCAACCCCGGCTTCGGCCGGGGTTTTTTTGTTAGTGCCGCCGCCCCTTCTATCGTCATTGCCGGACTTGATGTTTAGCCCGGAGACATCCCCGACGGGTGTTCGAGGACATGACCGACACATCATGATGCATGGACTTCGGCTTTCAGGGAGGCCATCCATGCGGCGCTGCCGCTAACGCCTGCCCAACCGTTTTCATGACCCGCACCTCAGCATGGACCACCGGGTCAAGCCCGGGGTGACGAGTAGGGTGAGCGTCATGGCCGGACAAAAGGCGCGCAGCGCCATCTTGATGTAACAAGTTCCGGCCATCCACGTCTTTGGTCGGTGCGCGTGATGATCCTGCGAGATATATCAGCTTCCTAAGGCGCCGCGACATGAACATCAAACTACGCACCATCGAAGTGGACGACGCGACCGCACACGGCGCTTGAGACGCGCTGCCTGAAAAGCCCGGTTTGTCGGTGCCGGAGCTGCTGGCGGAAATGGTCGCGGTCAAAGGTGCGGCGAAGTTCATCGGCGTGACGAAGTGGATGACCTGGACCGGCAGCGGGCCGCAATGAAAAGCCGGCGCGCCGACTGTGGCGCATGACGATGTTGTGCGCTGGCTCGATACCTGGGTAACTTCCGGCTTCCGGCCCTGGAACGATCCACGTCTTTCTTGAAAATCAAACTAAGCTCCCCGGCTTCGGTCGGGTTTTTTGTTAGCGCTCCCCTCTCAATCGTCATTGCCGGGCTTGACCCGGGAATCGATGCGGCCGCCCGCCCGCTTGCCGCCTACCCAACCGTTTTTATGGCCGCTCCTCAGCATGGACCACCGGGTCAAGCCCGGTGGTGACGAGGTGAGGGAGCGTCAAGGCTCCGGCTCTCGCCACCGGCCGCTGCGCAAGCGCCAGAGAGCCCACCCGGCAATCCATCCGAGCAGGATCGGCACGCCGGTGTTGACCGCAAGAAACACCAGGTCGATGGGCCACATGTCGCTGTCGTTGCGCAGCGGCGGCGTCGCCACCCACAGCACGACGACGGCCGCCATGACGCCGGCCCAGATCGCCACGCCTGTCAACGCGGCGCGGCCGGTCGGCAGGAGCGTCATGCCAAGCGTCATGGCGAACAGCACCGCGCCGGCGACAAGCTCGCTCCGCTGGGAAGAGGTGAAGAACGGCGGCGCCACGCCCGGGCGCATAGCCGCGCCACGGGTGGGGCGCATAAAGACTGTCCCAGCTCAGGACGAAATACAGATGCAGGAAGAGGGCAACCACGGCAGCCGCGAGCAAATAGGCAAACTGCGTGCGGGTCCACATGACGTATGACCTCTTCGGCGCTGCCATCCACGCGCGGTCTTGCCGGTTCGTCGCGGCGAATCTTCCCTGGGTTCATCGGATAGGCCGCGACGACAGATCATGTCGGGGCGCGAAACCTCGCGCAACCTTAGGCGACCTCGACGCCTTTACGAGGAAGATCATCGAGGAAGTGAAAGAAGGGGAGCACCAGCGCCGGGCGGCGTAGCGGCGCATCCGCAGGATGATGGACCTATCCACCACGTCATGGCCGGCAGCAAACGCGCAGCGCCGTCTTGATGTAATAAGTCTGGCCATCCACGTCTTTCTGAAAACCCCGGCCTCGGCCGGGGTTTTTGTTTGATCGTCTTCGAGTGCGACGTTTCAAAGGCTGACGCTGCGCAGCCAAGAGGAGCAAGGCGAAGCAGACGGCAGGAAAGGCCGGGAGAGTACGTAGGGCAGCAAGCAGCTTGTCTACAACCTGGGATTTAATAAGCTGCCTTCGGGGATGGGAGGCAATTCATGAGACAGCAGACATGGTTTGCAGTGGCGGTTTGCGCCATCGCAGTCATTCCGGGCTTTATTGTCGGGGCGCTGTTCAAGCTTGTCATGGTGTTCTTCGGTGGATGGGCCGAAGGCTCGGACTTCTTGTACCTGCACGCTCTCTTTGGTCTCAATATGCCGGGCATGATCTACGAGTGGATATTCGGGCACGCCATTCCGAGCTTTATGCAAGCGTGCGTAGCAGGGTTCTGCGCAGTATGGGCAATGGAGAAGGTAGCGCGCGGTGCAAACTACAGCATGGCGGCGATGATTACGGGCGGTCTCTATACCGGCATCGTACTTTGCCTATTCATTCTGACGGTGGCAGCCGTTGGCGTGACCAGCGACATACTTCTGTCGTTATGCCAATGCGTCGGGCTGTGGGTTGGTCTTGAAAGTGCAGCGGCTACATTGCCCGGTCGTAAAGAGGCGATTGCGTAGTTCAACAATATGCGCCGCTTACGTGAGCACGGTCCTGGGTTTTGTCGCCGTGATCATATCTCAAATAGTTGCCCGAGTTGCCTGATATGGCGGCAGAAGTGATGTAAGAACAAGTAACTATCGAGTTGTGGCAGCGAAATCAGATGCACTCGCCCAAGTTTCCACTCAAAGCGAAAAGCTTGCACGACGTAATCAACGTCCTGCGACTAAAAGCAACTTGGAAAAACAAAGTCCGAGAGGCAATGCGGCGGCAACCGATTCCCGACCCGCTCGAAAATCTCGATTTTCACATTCGGCTAGACGCCATGTGCGCCGCGATCGAAGCAGAAGTGCTATCTGGCGCGTATATACCGGCTAGTCCGATCCGTTTCTTGTCCGAAAAATCAAGAGGCCTCTGTCGACAACTGGTAATCCCGTCGGTGAAGGATGCCCTGGTATTGCAGACTCTTTCTGATGCTCTATGGGCTGAGATTCGATCCAAGGCGCCGACAAAAAAATCATTTTATGCTCCCGGTGACCACCAATTCTCCAAGGTCATCAAAGGACACTCTTCCGAATACGGCTCGCTGAACGCGTGGCTAGCATTTCAAGAAACGATATTCGGCTTTGCGAAAAGCAAGAAATTCGTCGTAGTCACTGACATTTCAAATTACTACGACACTATTTCCTATGACCATTTAAGAAATATCTTGGCTGATTTATCGATTGCGCGCGAACACGCGCTGGACCTCTTAATCTATACGTTGTCGTGCATGCTCTGGCAGCCTGACTACATGCCGCGTGTGCCTGTCGGTCTTCCTCAATCTAACCTTGATGCGCCGCGCCTTCTTGCTCATTGCTTCTTATTTGAAATCGACGAGTTTCTATCTCACACCCCGAAGGTCGACTTCGCCCGATACATGGATGATATTGATATCGGGGTTGATAGTGTTGCAGCAGCAAAGTCGGTGCTAAGGGATTTGGACTTGGCCCTTCAAACCAGGCAGATCCGACTGAACTCTGGTAAAACACGTATCCTTTCCGAAAGCGACGCTTACAGACATTTCAAAATTCGAGAAATCTTTTCATCGACAAGTTGGCAGACTTAATTCAGGCCAAGACTGCTAGTAAGAAACCGATAGATAGGGAACGACGCAAGGTCGAACTTGCGATCAGGGGCGGCCTAAGGCGCGGCAGCTTTGCTTTTGGAAACGGCGATAAAATTTTTAAGCGCCTAATTAATTTGGCGCGTCAGGTACGCGCAGATATCAGTGACATAAATTTCTCAGAAATCCTCAACAATTGGCCTGGTCTTCGTCCGACCGCGCTCATATGGTGGCAAAGTATCACTAATCCCAGTCCAAGCTTGAAGTATTAGTCGATCTCTTCAAGGCGGGAAATTTGGTTGACGATGCCGCAAAGATGGACGCAACGATTTCTATCGTGGCCGCTCGACTTCCGAAATCCAAATTTGTTTTCGACCAAATACACGATATTCTAAAGAATTTAAACGACAAAGCCCCATGGGATTGGTATTCCATGGCGTTGTTGCTCTCGAAATATGGTTCAGAAGATGAGCTTATGAAGCTAGTGGAGACTACTGTATCGCTTTGGGTAACACAGGAGCACTTGTCGAGATTGGTCGCGGGGCTGTTTCCACGCTTCTCACATTCTACGTATCGTGCAAAATTTGAAGCTATCATTTTACGTGCAGGCAATGCTTGGTCTATGACCGTGCTGCAATTCCATCAAGAACTTAACAAAGATCGCCAAATCTTGGTGACGAGAGGGTCAGGCGGCAGCGGCTTGATCTTGCGATCTGACGACCTCGATTCCATCGGTGAACTTTACACCGAGGATGACTTTCGGCAACTGATTGTGTCCGTCGAGACGACGCCAACTTTTCTCGGCAGCCTCGGCGAGCTTGAAGATCATGGCGAGCGCGGTCTTGTTCGAGAGACATCCCTTTGAGCGCGCCGTCCGATGGCGGATTGTTGCGAACGAGCTTTCGATGACGTTGGTGGTGCGCAGATGTTTCCAGTGCTCGGCGGGGAAGTCGTAGAAGGCCAGGAGGGCGTCGCGATCCTTGATCAAGCACTCGACGGCCTTCTCGTATTTGATGCCGTAGGTCTCGATGAAGGCGTCGAAAGCTGCAAGTGCATCCTTTTTGGTCTCGGCCATCCAGATCTCCTGCAGCGACCGCTTAGCTTTCGGTTGCTGGCTCTTCGGCAGCTTATTGAGGACGTTGGCGGTCTTGTGCACCCAGCAGCGCTGACCGCGGGTTGCCGGCCACACCTCCTCGATCGCTTTCCAGAAGCCGAGGGCGCCATCGGCGACCGCGAGTTCGGGCGCCATCGCAAGTCCACGCCGCTTCAGGTCGAGGAGCAACTCCCTCCAGGATTGCGCGCTCTCGCGCACGCCATCGATGAGACCGACGAGTTCCTTCTTGCCCTCGGGGGTGGCGCCGATGATGACCAACAGACACTGCGCGTCATCCTCAAGTCGAGCCTGCACGTGGATGCCGTCGGCCCAGAAATAGACGTAGCGCTTGGCTGATAGATCGCGTTTGCCCCAGCGCGCGTGCTCCTCGGACCAGGCCTCCTTGAGCCGCGCGATGGTCGATGCCGAGAGCCCGCCAGCGTCCTTACCGAGCAGCGCGACCAGCGCCTCCTCGAAGTCGCCGGTGGAAATGCCCTTGAGGTAGAGGATCGGGATCAGCACTTCCAGGCTCTTCGACCGGCGCGCGTAAGGCGGCAGAATCGCCGACGTAAAGCGGATGCGCTCGGAGCCCTCAGCCGACGCGGTCGCGCACCCGCGGCCAGCGCACCGCGACCGCACCAATGCCGGTCATGATCTCGCGCTCGGGCAGATGACCGTGACGCACCAACCGCGCCGGCCCGTCGTCGGTCTTGAGTCGGCATGTCCGCTGAGCAAGGCCGCGACCTCGGCCTCGACCGCCTCCGTCAGCAGCGCTCGCGCACCACTGCGCAATACCTCGGTCAGCGGATCGGTGAATGTTCCTGGCTGGGAGAATGAAAACGTTAGTCTCGGTCACGGCGTATCACTCCTTCGGTGGAGAAGTGGAGGCGTCGAACACCCCCACGATACGCCGCCTTATCCCCTTCATGCCGTCGCACAAAGGGCTATACAGCAATCAAAAACTTTGTGCTGGCGAGAAATAATTCTTTGCCAAATGGCATCACGCATTCAAAATTCATGATGCTCTTATCGTTGTTAGATAATCCGGACATCGCGCCGAGTGCCTCCGCGAACCTAAAGAAAGTGCACGCGAGGGCTTTGTCCGACGCACATTATTCGTCGCTCTGAAGTTGTCACCGACCACGGCGTCGTCACCTCGCCCAACCCGGGCGACCTCGACGCCCTTACGGCCTGGATTATCGAGGAAGTGAAAGAAGGGAAACACCAGCGCCGGGCGACGTAGGGCCATTCTCTCTTTCGTAGGCCGGGGTTTTGTTCGATCCGTCAGCGCCCGCTTTAGTAATTCTGTCAAGCTCGGCCGCACGGATTTTGCAACCTCTTGGCGATACGGCAGCCCAAGATGTGATAAATAAAGTCAACATCGGTTTATTATTGGGGCCGTCGGGGGCGGGGGAAATGAAAGACTCTAACTGGAACTTTCTGAATTTTTTGTTTGGTCTGATAACGGCATTCTCATGCATATTCGCAGTCTATACGTACTTTGCCAACAACAAGGTAGGTCGAATCTCATACTTGTTCGACACTCAAAAGGTTTTTGATCCGGCGAATCTGTCTGGCTTTACGCTTGTCACCCCTAACAAGACTCCCGTGGACAAGCGAGTATATGCCACTGAATTTGTAATTTGGAATTCTGGGGATTTATCTCTGAGTGAAACGTCGGATCGAATCCGGGAGCCGCTTACGATTTCACTAGAAAATAGCACTATCTACTATCACATTCTCGGAACCCACAACCTAGTCGATGAATCTGATTACAATATAAAACAGTTCAGAAGACCATGGCTCATTACTCATTCACTGGAATTTCTTTGATCCGGGACAGGGTCTTCGTCTTACTATCGTTCATACAGAAGTTGGCGATCCTAAGATCAGCGTCGGCGGACATTTTTTTGAAACTTTGCTATCCTATGAAGGGTCACCGAGATTGGCTCCAAAAAACAACAACAGCGGCGCGATATATTTTGGAATTGGTTGCATTGCCTATGGCATATTTATTTATTTGATGCGCCGGCCGTATTTCAGAACCATTGAGCATATGAAACTTATCGAAAATAAATCGTTGTCTGCGCGAATACTATTGTTCGTAAATAAGTTTGCGCCATTCGTGGGAATGATGTCCATAGCAGTTTGCCTTGAAGGCTTATTTGCTCTCAGCTGGGGGCTTTATGGCGTCTACACTATCCACGTGCCGCCAGTCTGAATGGTCACATAAAGAGGGAAAAAGCTCTCGTCGCTACAAAGCGGTAGTGCTCCCTATCCTGTCCTGCCGTCAGCAGGGCCACGCGGCTGATGGCGCAACATCCTGCCGGCTACCGAATCCCCTCTTCCGCAATCGTCTCCACCGTGACGTGAGCCGCCTCCCGGTCCTCTTCCGTCAGGCGGGTCTTTTTCCAGCTGCCCTCCGCGAACCAGCACGCCGACACGATGGCAACGGCGATGTTGGCGATCGGGAACGACCACCACAGGCCCAAAGCCGCAAGGCTGGTGTGTTTCGACAGGATGTAGGCCAGCGGGAACTGGAACATGAATTGCGAGACCAGCGCGATCACCATGGCGATCAGCATGTTGCCCGACGCGCGGAACGCGGAGACGATGCAGAGCTGCACGCCGATGCCGCCCCAGGCGAGGCACATGATGCGGATGAAGCGCGCGCCCTCGGCGATCACGTCGGCGTCGCCCGGCACGAAGAACCTGACGATGGCCGGCGCAAAACCATAAGCGGCTATTCCTGCCAGCGTCAGGACGACAAAGCCGGCAACGGCGCCGAGCACCGTCACCCGGGCGGCGCGCTGGATGTTGCCCGCGCCGATGTTCTGGCTCACCAGCGTCGCCGCGGCCATGGACAATCCCATCGCCGGGATGGTGACGAACATCAGGATGTTCGAGCCGATGCCATAGGCCGCGAGCGTCACCGTGCCGAAGCCCGCCACCAGAAACGACATCAGCAACGGCCCAAGCCCGCGGGTCGCGAGCTCGACGGAGCCCGGCAAGCCTAAGAAGAACGCGCGCTTGATGTAGGCCGGATCGGGCTTAAAGCCGCGCCACGACAACTGGATGCCGTGGCGGCCGCGCAGGAAGATGACAACGCCGAGCGCTGCGGCGAGCGCCTGGGTCGTCGAGCGTCGCGAGCGCCGCGCCCATCACGCCCTGCGGCGGCAGCCGCCCGAAGCCGAAGATGAACAGCGGATCGAGCAGGAAATTCAACAGCACCGTTCCGAGCACGATCAGGAGCGGCATTCTGGTTTCGCCGACGCCGCGCATCAGCGCCTGAAACATGGCGTAGAGGAAGACGAAGATAATGCCGATGAAGGAGACGCGCATGAAGCCGAGCGCGCCGTGATAGACGTCGGGCGCGACTCCCATCAGTTCGAGCAGGTAAGGCGCCAGCACATAGCCCGCCGCGCCCAGAACGGCCGAGGTGATGGCGACCATCAGCATGGTCTGCGCCGCGACGTGATTGACCATGTCCTGGCGGCCGGCCCCCATGTACTGGGCCGACAGCGTGGCGCCCGCGATGGCGAGGCCGGCGCCGAGCGCGATCACCAGGAAGGTGACCGGAAAGCTGACCGATACCGCCGCCACCGCCGCCGCGCCCAGGCGGCCGACCCAGAACGCGTCGGTCAACTGGTAGCCGGTCTGCAACAGGTTGCCGAGCATGATGGGAATGGCAAGCCGGGTCAGCGCCGTGCCGATCGGTCCTTCGAGAAACAGCTTCTGGCGCGCGTTCGGCATGTCTTTTGGGGTTCCTGTTCGGGGTTCCGCTAGCTTCGCTTCGGGCGAACGCATAATGGCGCTTCGTGTCAGGATTGAATCCGAAAGCGGAGGATGGGTCATTGCCGGGCTTGATGTTTAGCCCGGCAATCCATGCCGGCGCTGCCGCTTGCGTTTGCCTCACCGTTTACATCCCGCTTCTCAGCATGGACCACCGGGTCAAGCCCGGTGGTGACGAGTGTGAGAGCCGGGACAAGTCCCGTCTCGACGTGTAAAACCCCGGCGGGACGACAACGAGGTAAGGAATGATTTCGCGTTTTGGATTAGCCCGCTTTATCGCTGCCGGGTTTGCGCTCGCGGCTACTACGCTGGCGCTCGCCGCCCCGGCATCCGCCGCGCAGTGCGGCGGTAGCTACGAAGGCTTCCTCGCCCAGATGCAGCACGATGCGCTGGCGGCGGGCGTCAACCAGCAAACCATCGCCACCGCGTTTGCCGGGCTTTCGGCCGACCAGACCGTGCTCGCGTTCGATCGCCGCCAGCACGGCATGTTTCATTCCGTGAGCTTCGAGACCTATGCGCGCACGCGCGTCATCCCGGCGCGCATCAATCGCGCCAAGAAGCTGTTGGCGCAGTACGCCGATCTGTTCTCGCGCATCGAGCAGAAATACGGCGTGCCGCGCGAGATGATCATGGCGATCTGGACCATGGAAACCGACAACGGCACTGGCGACATGGGCAAGCTGCCGGTGATCCGCACGCTGTCGTCGCTGGCCTGGGATTGCCGGCGCACCGATCTGTTCCAGGGCGAATTGATCGCGGCGCTCAAGATTTTGCAGCGCGGCGATCTGCCGTTGCGGGACCTGATCGGCGCCTATGCCGGCGAGATCGGCCAGACCCAGTTCCTGCCGTCGTCCTACATAAAGTACGGCGTCGACTTCGACGGCGACGGCAGAGTCGATCTGCGCCACTCGGTGCCGGACGTGCTCGCCTCGACGGCGAACCTGCTGCACACCAACGGCTGGGTGGCGGGACAGCCGTATCACGAAGGCACGCCGAATTTCGAAGCGATGCACGAATGGAATCACTCGGAGACCTATCGCAAGACGCTGGTGCTGTTTGCGCAGGAGATCGGCGGGCGGACGTAGCGCTTGTCATCGCCCGCGCAGGCGGAGCAAAGCTTGGCATGACGAGAGACATGTCATTGCGAGGAGCGAAAGCGACGAAGCAATCCAGGGGCGGCGTGCATTGAGCGCTGGATTGCTTCGCTGCGCTCGCAATGACGGCAATGATTACCGCCGCTCTTCGCCCCATACGGCGATGCGCATCTCGTGGCCGCAGGCGTCGCATTGAAGATGTCGATGTGGGTTTCGTCGCGCTCCGGTATCGGGCGCGACGGCTTCAAGGCGAATCGCGGCCGCTTACAGCGGGCGCGGAAAGGCGCAGGTAAAATGGCTGGCCAATAATGGCCGGTTTGGCGGCGCGTTCGTCAGCCGCTCTTCGCCCCACACCGTCACCCGCATCTCGTGCCCGCAGGCGGCGCAGTGGAAAATGTCGATGTGGGTTTCGTCACGCGCCGGCATGGCGTGCGACGCGGCGAGCCGCATCGGCTTGCCACAGCTACAGGCAGGCGACAGCATTCTGTCCGACGAGGCCATCGGCTTTCACCTTCTGCTTGCGCCTTGGGGGGAGATTAAGGGGCGCGAATAATCCCGGCACTATTGCAACGCACAACGAGTGCTTTGGTTCGGGCGTCATCATGCCATTGCGCCCGTAAAAATAACGCGCGCAATCACAGTCAATTTGTGTGGATCGGCTTTAGCGCTTGTTAGCCAAGCCGGAAATGCTGACGCTCTCAATCCGCAGACGGGAAACGCGCTCGCGCAGCAGCCGAACCGTCGCCGGCCTCGGCGAAAATCTCGACGATCGCCTCAAAACCCGCGGCGATCTCGCCGACGAACCGCGAAAGCCCGCGCCGGAGAGCGCCATCGATGTCGTGGCTGGAAGTCATGGTGCGGGCCGTGGTCATAACGAAAATCTCCGATTTTCTTCTTGAAACAATGGGTTTTGGGGACGTTTCCGTCCCTGTCTTATATCGTTGTGCGCTGCAATATATTTAAGGGGTGTTAATTGCAAATCCTTGATCTGCATGGATTGTATGCCGATGGAACATGGGTTGCGGTGCAATAATACTGTCACGAAAATTACCATAGATGGGGTCTTATATAGATTTTATTCCTAACTATAATTAGGAATTAAGCCATCTCACCCACCTAACAGGACGCGATCTGGAGGCGATCCTTGATTGCGGAGCGGGTGAGGTGCCTGCAGGCGGATTTTTCGCGCTTCGCTTTCGGGCGGCTTGTCACTGTTCCCCTGCCACGACTTGACCTTGGCGGCAGCACTAAAGGGTCGAAGCACGGCCGGATTTGATCGTGAGAAGGCCGATGGGTGTGTCGGGGTCCTCTCACGGAGTTCCGAATGGCGTATTTCAACGATGGACGACGTCGCTTGCCTGCAATACTGGCGACCGCGATTGCCGTGTTGCCGGTGCTTGCCGTCGCGCAATTGATTTTAAGCGCGCCGGCATCGGCGCACGCTTATCATCATCAGTATCTGGCCTATCATCATCATTATCTTGTACGGCGCGAAGCGGCGCCGGCGTTGGCCGAGAATTTTGCGCAACCGGCATTCGGCGGCCGGCAGGATTCTCAACGCCCGCTATCGTTCAACGGCAGCGCGGCGGCAGGCGAGTCTTCGCCGATCGGCGGCATGGCGGCTTCGGCCGCGAGCGCGGCCGGCATTCCGGTGTCGCTGGTCGAACGCGTGATCAAGCGCGAGAGCGGCGGCAATCCGCGCGCCGTGTCGCAAGGCAATTACGGGCTGATGCAGATCCGTCTCGGCACCGCGCGCGCCATGGGCTACTCCGGCTCGGCGGAAGGTCTGCTCGATGCGCAGACCAACATGACCTACGCGGTGAAATATCTCGCCGGCGCCTACCGCGCCGCGGGCGGCAACGAAAGCCGCGCGGTCGCGCTCTATGCCAGCGGCTATTATGCGCAGGCCAAGGCGCAGGGTTTCTCATCCTATGAAACGGCACAGGCGAACACAGCGCAGACAGGCTTCGGCTCTGAGGGCTCGGGCTTTGGCGGTTATCGGCAACAAGCCGCCGCGCCGCGTTACATTCCGGCGAAGGTGCAAGGCAAGGTTCAAGACCGCTTCGATCAGGCGCAGTACGATCACCCGCAGTACCAGCAGGTTCGTTACGATCGTGCGCCGCGGCCGCGTTATGTGGAGACGACAGGATACCAGACGTCTTGGCAGTCCACTTGGCAGTCCGGTCTTTACGCGTACGCGCCGGCCTATCCGTCGCACTTCCGCGTGCGTCACTACCGCCATCACGCGGTGTGACTGCGAAATCTCCTTCTCCCCACACGCGGGGAGAAGGAGCGCGTCCGAAGCTTGAATGCGTGCGTTAACTTTCCATCTTACGGCGAAGTGTTACCATCAGCCTGCTGATTCGTTTCCGGGCCGTTCAGTTGAAGGACATGCTCGAAGCGCAATGAACATTCACGCGACGCTCGCCGAAACTTCGCAGCCTCGCTTTCTAATATGTCCGCCGCGGCATTTCGCGGTGACTTACAGCATCAATCCGTGGATGGATCCGCACGCCTGGGCGCGCGGAGCCAACATGCTGCACGCCGAAGCGCGACGGCAATGGACCGGATTGCGCCAGGCGCTGACGGCGGCTGGCGCGGCGGTCGAAGAGCTGCGGCCGCGGCCCGGCTTGCCGGACCTCGTCTTCACCGCGAATGCCGCGGTCGTGCTCAATCGCCGCGCCATGCTGGCGCGATTTCGGCATCCACAGCGGCAAGGCGAGGAACCGGTCTTTGCATCGGCCTTTCGCGCCTTGCGCGCGCGCGGCCTGCTCGACGAGGTAGCGACGCTTCCGGAAGGCGTGATGGGCGAGGGCGCCGGCGATTGCCTATTCGACGCGCACCGCGGCGTGTTCTGGAACGGCTCCGGCTTTCGGTCCGATGCGGCGGCCGGCGACGCGATCGCGGCGTATTTCGGCGTGCCGTGTCTGTCGCTGCCGCTTGCCGATCCGAGCTTCTATCATCTCGACACCGCGTTCTGCGCGCTGCCCTGCGGCGGCGTCATGTACTATCCGGGCGCGTTCACGCCGGCCGCGCTCGCCACGCTCCACGACCATGTCGCGGTGTTCGACCGTGTTGCGCTCGACCGCGAGGATGCCGCGTGCTTCGCCGCCAACGCGGTATGTGTCGGCCGCACAATCATAATGTCGCGGTGCAGCCCGGCGCTGCGGCGAAAGCTGGAAACGCGCGGTTACACCGTGACCGAAACGCCGCTCGACATTTTTCTCCGCAGCGGCGGTTCCGCCTGCTGCCTGACGCTGCGGCTTGACCGCGAGGCGGTGCAGTCCGTCGTCGCGCGCTCTTGCGCCGCGGCGGCGTCATCCCAAATGTGAGGAAACCACAGGCTAAAAGGGTTGCAGCTATGGCTTTCTCGCAATCACGCTTTGCAGGCTTCAACTACGGCACTTTTGCCGGGCCTTACGACGCCACGTCGCGCCGTGCCGCGCTCGATCGGGTCGATATGCTGGCGACCGTGTTCGATACCGCGCTGATCGTGCCGGGCACCAATATCCGGTTCGGCGCCGAAGCCGTACTGCGGCTCATTCCCGGCGTCGGCGATATCGCGGCGTCGGCGCTGTCGTTTTATCTGCTGTACGAAGCGTCGCGGCTCGGCGTGCCGAAGCTTCTGCTCGCGCGCATGGCCGCGAATGTGATTCTGGAAGGGGCGGTCGGCGCGGTGCCGGTCGCGGGCGATGCGTTCGACATCTACTTCCGCGCCAACCGGCGCAACGTCGCGCTGCTGCGCCAGTATTTCAACCGGGTTGGGTATTAGGACTGCTACCTTGAGGGCATCATCTGAAAAAGCGGATACCGTTTTTTCAACAGGATAATACGAAAGCTTCAGCCGGCGCCGGTATAGTCGAGATCGCGGGCTTTCTTCTTCGCGCCGGAGCGCGTGACGTTCTGAATCTTCAGCGGCGCCCTGCCGGATTTTTCCCCAATCTCGCGGTCCTGCTCGATCAGGAAGCCATACGCCGCCTTGTCGCCGTCGAGGCTCTCCAGGAGCTCGCGCGGCACCTTGCGGTTGGAACGAAGCGAGCCGTCCTCGTAGGTGACGTCGAACATGACGAATTCCGAATTCAATCCCGGTTTTCTCGGCATTGTTGTTCTCCTGATCGGATGGGATTGAAAAAGCGGGCGCCAATGTGGCGCTGTCCCGCCTTTACGCAAGCCGCGTATATAGAAATGCTGGGGCGATTTTGCAATCGGCCGCGGAACCCCCGAAAAGGAAAGCGTTAATCCGTGCCTTCGACGATGCGGATGTCGCGCACGGCACCGTCGCCGAGCGCTTTCAGCGCGTCCTGGTACGCGGGGCTCTTGTACGCCGCGATCGCCTTTTCGACGCTCGGAAATTCCGAGATCACGATGCGCTCCTTTTGACCGGCCTCAAACGCTTCTGCCGCAGCACCGCGCGCGATGTAGCGGGCGCCAAACGGTGTCGTCGCAGCCGGCGCGAGCTTGGCATAGGCCTCGACCTTCTTCGGATCGGAAATCGAACGGTAGACGGTGACCCAGTAGCCCTTCGGCATGGCGCAAGCTCCTTACCCGTGATGGCGATTGAGTCTATCATGACATTGTTGGCGGAGGCAGGCGATGTCGTTCTGGAGCGCGTTGTTCGGCGGCGGTGGCAGCAAGGCCGCGAAAGTATCCGATCCGGTCGAATACAAAGGCTATGTGATCGTCGCCGCGCCGTACAAGAACAACGGCCATTATCAGACCGCGGGCACGATCGCGCGCGAAGTCGGCGGCGTGCGCAAGGAGCATCGCTTCATTCGCGCCGACGCGTATGCGTCTTTCGACGATGCGGTGAATTTCACGCTCAACAAGGCGCGGCAGATCGTCGATCTGCAGGGCGAGCGGATGTTCGACGCCTAGAGCATGATCCGGAAAAGTGGACCTCCGGATTTCCGAAAAGGTCATGCGCAAGCTACTAGAAATCTAGACCCGTCACCTCTTCGCAAAGTCGATCGTGATGTTGCTCTGGCTTGGCGAGGCCTTGGGCATGAGATCGCGCGGATCGGGCGGAGCGGGCGGCGGCACCGCGGTGCCGACGGTGACGAACTTCACCTTGGTGAGCTTCTCCTGCGTCGTCAGCCATTGCGAGATGGCGAGCGCGCATTGCGCGGCGAGCTTCTGCGCCGCCGCCGCCGCGCCGCGATCGGAGCGGCATTCGATCTTCACCGGGCCGCCGGCGTGTTCGTAGATCAGGTTCGCCGCCTGCTGCAGGTAATCGGCGGCGTTGGCGCGCACGGCCATCACGTTGAAGTCGTAGAGCGCGCCGGCCGGCAGCTGGATGCTGATCGAGGTGGCAAGATCGCGAAACGGCAGGTGACGGTAATGGTCGGGCCGCTCGCCGTAATTCGACTGCATCTCGATCACCGGGAACGGATTGGCCTCCGTACCCGGCACGGTGTTCGGCGCAGAATTGATCTGCGCCATCGCGCTTGTGGTCAGGTGGCGCTTGCGGTCAGCGCGGCAAGCCCAGGATCGCTCCCGGGATCGCCAAACCTGCTGCGATGCCCGCGCGCCGCATGACGTCTTGCCTACAAACCTTCGACGATGCGGATGTCGCGCTGCGCGGCGCCGTCGAGCGCTTTCAACGCCGCCTGGTAACCCGGACTGTCATGCGCCGCGATCGCCTTCTCGACGCTTTCGAACTCGATCAGGACGACGCGGTCCTTGATGCCTTTTTCGTACGCTTGCGCTGCGGTGCCACGGGCGAGGAATTTGGCGCCAAAGGCTTGCAAGGCCGAGGGCGCGAGCTTGGCGTATTCCGCCATCTTGTTTGGATCGTTTATTCCGAAATAAGTCGCCACCCAATAAGCCTTGGCCATTATCGTCTCCCTTACACATTCGTTGACAGATTGCGCGAAAAAGGTCGCACGCCTGCTGCGGCGGCGCAATGCGGTACGGAACGGGAAAACGGTGCGGAGGAAAGGACGGGTCGCGGAATTTAAGCGGCGACACCGTCGTCGTACGGCTGATTGTCGGGCTCGGCGCCGTTCTTGAGCCGCTTGAGCATCCGCCGCAACTTGAGGATTTCGGCTTCGAGCTGGCCGACGCGCTGCATCAGATCGGTGGAGTCCGGCAATTTGGCGGCTTCCGCGGTGAAGCTTAAGCCTATCTCGTCGCCGCGCCGCCACGACACCCGCGCCCGCAGCGTCTGCTCTTTCTGCGGGATGTGCAGGTTGATGGTGTCGGGCAGCGTGATCGCTTCGGAGAAGATGATACGCGCGCCTTCCTCGTTCATGTCGCGAATGAGGCAGCTCGAGGCGCCGCGGCGCTTGTCGAAATAGATCAGCCCGCGAAGAAAGCTTTTCATTCGCTTGGCGGTGCGGCGTTCGCTCATCGGAAGCCCCTAATCCGAAGTCTCGCGCGCAAAAATAGGAGGCAACCGTTAAGACCCGATTAAGGGTTACGGCGCGGATACGGCGCGACTGCGCGGAAACGGCCAGAAGCAGGTCTTACCAGCTGCGGAACAGACGAATGACGTCGAAGGCGATGGCGCCGAACGCGCAGAGCGCAAGGCCGATGCCGATCAGACCAAACACGATGATCGAGTGCAGCCGCGTCACAGCTTCGCGGTCGAAATGATGCTTGTCGTCGAGATGATGAACAGGATGTAGTGTCGTCGCCATCGTTGCCATCCCCGGCAGTGTTCTGCCCTGCTTCGACGTTTCTTCCTTCACTCCATCTAACGCCCAACTCGATATTTCCGTATCGTGGGCCCCGGCAAGGCAGCTTTGCAACCATTGCGTGGCTTTTGGCATGACGGCCGCATAATTGGTCCGTCGCAAATGCAACCGGTTTCCGCTAAAGATCTCCTGCTGCAACGAGAATTCTCAACGCCGAGGAACGCCATGCACGTCTTCAGCCTGTCCCGCGAAGCCGAGTGGGACCCGAAAAAGCACGTCGAGAAGATCCTCGGCACTGTCGGGGAGGGCGACGTCACCGTGGCCTGCTGGGAGCCCGGCCAGATCAGCCCCAACCACTGCCATCCGCACGCGACTGAAATCTATTTCTGCTTCGAAGGCGGCGGCACCATGCGCACGCCCGGCGAGACCATCGCGGTGACGCCCGGCGCGTTCGTCGTGCATCCGCCCGGCGAAGTGCATGAATATGAGAACGGCGCTGAGCGCACGTTGTTGTTCCGCGTGCGCTACGGCGCCGACATGGCCGCGCGTCACGTCACCTGGCGCGGCCGCGACGGCTGGAAGCAAAGCGCGGAGGATGCCGCGTATTATCGGGCCAATCCGCCGCGGTGACCCTTTCTTGTCATGCCCGCGAAGGCGGGCATCCAGTAAACGCAGGTGGTGCAAGAAAATGGCACGCCGTGAGTACTGGATCACCCGCCTGCGCGGGTGATGACAAGGATGAGCGCATGCTCGCGTGCCTAGTGATCCTGCGGCGCGCTGTTCGGCATGCAGCTGTCGTTGGCGCCGTTTTTCGACGCCTCGCACTGCTGGAAGCTGTCGTAGGCGCATTCCAGACCGGAACCGCGTTTCATGCAGAAGGCGTGGTGCCGGTAGTCGCTTTTCTGGGCAAAGGCGCTCGGGGCGGCAAGCGTCGCGGCGAGCAGGGTTACCAAAGCAATAATGCGCATGGGGATTGTCTCCGTAGCCACTCTCACCCGGCTCGCTAATTCCGTTCGGCTGCGATGGTTCCTTCGACGCTCCGTCATGGCCGGACTTGTTCCGGCCATCCACGACTTCCTTTCGCCACGCAAGTAAGGCGTGGATGCCCGGCATAAAGCCGGGCATGACGAGGGCGTGGTGACACCCCGTCGCCCACTTGCTACGACCTTTCCGAAAATCCGAGGGGAAACACGCGAGGGAAGTTAAATGTACAAGAAACCGCATTGTCCGGTCATCGCCATCGAGGAGCATTACTGGGACGAGGAGCTGGCCAAGACCTACACCGGCAGCGAATCCGGCCGGCCGGGTGAGCAACAGAAGCGGCTCTACGATTTCGACACGCTGCGCATTGCCGAGATGGATGCTGTCGGCATCGACATGCAGGTGCTGTCGCTCGGCGCCCCGTCCACGCAGAAGCTGCCGGCCGACACCGCGCTTGCGTTGACCAAACGCGTCAACGATCGCCTCGCCGCACAGGTGAAGAAAAATCCGAAACGGCTCGCCGCCTTCGCAGCGCTGCCGACCGCGGTGCCGGACGCCGCTGCCGACGAGCTCGAACGCTGCGTCAAGGAGCACGGCTTCAAGGGCGCGATGATGCACGGCCTCGCCAACGGCGAATTCCTCGACGGCAAGAAGTTCTGGCCGATCTACGCCCGCGCCGAAGCGCTCGACGTGCCGGTCTATTTCCATCCGTCGCTGCCGAACGCCGACGTGTCGCGGGTCTATTACGACGATTACGTCAAGGATTTCCCGACCGTGGCGCGGCCGGCCTGGGGCTATACGGTGGAGACCGCGACCACCGCGATCCGGCTCGCGATCTCCGGCGTGTTCGAAAAACATCCGAAGCTGAAAGTCATCCTCGGCCATCTCGGCGAGACGCTGCCGTATCTGGTCTGGCGCATCGACCAGGCGCTGAAGCGGCCGGGCCAGAAATCGATGAGCTTCCGCGACATCTTCTGCGGCAACTATTACATCACCACCAGCGGCAACTTCTCCAATCCGGCGCTGCTCTGCTGCGTGATGGAAATGAGCGTCGATCATATTCTGTTCGCGGTCGACTGGCCGTTCGTCGCCAACCCGCCGGCGATCGAATGGATGGACACCGTGCCGCTCTCCGACGCCGACAAGGCCAAGATCCTCTCCGGCAACGCCCAGCGTTTGTTGAAGCTGTGAGCTTCTTAATCCGCTCCCCGCGATAGCGGGGAGGGGTGACCGCGCTCTTGCGCGGTGGAGGGGGCGCTTGCGTTGCCGCTTCTCCTGACGCCTCAGAATTTTCGCTCACCGCCCGCGCCCCCTCCACCATGCTTCGCTCCGCTATGCACGGTCCCCCTCCCCCGCTATCGCGGGGGGGGATGGTTATGTACGCCTCATCCCACCAACCCCAACGGCATCGTCTGCCGCGCTGCCCGCTCCGGCGCGCCGATATTGCGCGGCGTCGCCTCGAGCACCTTCTGCCGCGCGTTGAATTGTTCGGTGTTCGACAGCTCCAGCCCATTGCGTTTCAAACACGCGAGCGCATCGCCGGCGCAAACCCGCGCCTTGCGGCACGGCTTGTGCCCGCACCATGTCCAGAACCCGAACAACGAGCAGTAATGCCGCCGCAGCGCCTTCACCTCGGCGCGATACCGCGTCTCGTATTCCCGCGCCGACATCGCGCGCGGCAACCGCACCTCCAACGTCACGCCGCCGAGCTTCAACGGAAATGTCCTCACCGGCGTTGCCTTCACGGACGCGGACTTGGATTTCATCGCTCCTCTTGCTCGTCTCTCCGTTTCCCCGTCATCCTGAGGTGCGCCGCGGGAGCGCGGCCTCGAAGGACGACGGCCCCGGCGTTTGCCGCTCGTCATTGCGAGCGTCAGGCGAAGCACATCCGAGCAGGCGATGTGCCAATGCGGCCGCTCTGGATTGCTTCGTCGCTAGCGCTCCTCGCAATGACGAGTGCGGCTCATTGACGCAAACCCCTCCCGTTCCCGCGCCTCATTTTTCGCGCGGGGGATCGTACGGATGGCTCTGAAATCTCTCCCATCACGCGGAGAGCAAGTACTTCACCCTCCGAAGCCTTGGCGTAGGAGGGACTTCCCTTTATCTTCTTCGAAGCTTTTGGAGGGCTTGCCCTTCGAAGCTTCAGCGAAGAAGGGAAGCAGAACGCCGACAAGCCCGGTCGTACGTACCGCATCTTTTCAGGATGCGGCGACGCGTTGCTTGCGCAGCGCGCCTGCCCGTCGGCGTTCCACTCGCGGCTCCAGCCAGAGGGACGTTGGTCCCAAAGGCTCAGGTCCAGGCCAGGCTTCCTGGGACGTGGTTTCACTGGGTGTTATCCAGTGTCTCCTGTCCCAGTCCAGTGGCAGCACCCCACGCACCGGTCGTAATGCCGGCGAGCATGATGCCCGAACCCGCCCGGGAGCGGAGTGTATGGCTCCGCGCGCAGGCGCCGCACCCGCTCCACCTTGGTTGAGTACCCTCGGCCGAAGGCGCCCTTAAGCGAGCGGGATTTGGCGTTTAGAACTGAAATGGGGACTTCATGTCAATGGTTAAGTGATTATGCAATGAGTGCAATGACTTGAAAGAATGGGAGAATTCGTTTGGGAGGCGATTTTCCGCAGCAACCGCCGCAAAGATTCGCTGCTCCGGCAATAACTTAACAAGTCTCGGTTCTCAACGCTCAGGCCGCCGAGGCGCGGACTTTCAGTTACGCGTCGATTTTTTCTACAACACACGGATCACCTCGGACAGATGGGCCGCTGCTGGATTGCCGCTCCGGTTGACTTAGTCGATCTGCCTTCGAACTGAAATGGGGACTTATGGCAATAGTTTCATGATTATTCGATAAACGCAATAGTTCGAAGGAAAAGAAATTTATCCGACATCAAATACGCGGCAACTCGCGACAAGATTCGCTGGCCTGGCAATAGTTTAGTCGGTCTCACTTCAACGCAACGGCTACGCATTACCAAAGCTCGATCCGTCCGGGCGCATTCGAGCGTTCCGTTATATCGGATGACGACGGCCGATAAACCTTGGCGATGAATGGCGGTTTGCGCCGCGCGAGGAAATTTCTCGATCACCGAGCAGGCTGTCGACGAAGCTGCGGGCGAGGTCGGGAAACGGCACTTTGCCGACGATCACCAGCAAAGCGACGCGGTGCTGCATGACGGCACGCAGTTCATTCGGCTTATAGCGGATGCGACGGTCATGGGTGAGCGCGATCCAGCCGCGCTTTCCGATCGTCCTCCAGCCATGTCTCGTCCGGCGTATCGTGCGCAAAGTGATCCGCGTGCCGCTCGACCGTCAGTCCGCCGGATTTCAGAATCTCAGGGAATCGTTTGCCGAGATCGCGATCGGTGAAATAGACAAAGCTCAAGCCGCCCGCTCGTAGAGGATCGCCTGCTCGATTTCGGATTTCCCGAGATCGTAATCGTTGGCGACATCTTCGACGCTTTCGCCGGCATCAATGCGTTCGACGATCGCCGATGTGGAAACGCCCTTGCTCTCCACAACAGGACGGCCGAACGCAATCTGCGGATTGATGACGATTGGGCGCTCGCCGCTCGCGGAGACGACCGACAGAAATGGATAAAGCCGCACCGGAAATTTCGATGTGTCCCATTCAATGCGCTTGAGATGCTCGTTGAAGAGCTGGCGCATGGCGAGCTGACCCGACGCTGACAGGTCGATCAATTCGCCGTAGCGGTCGAGGAAGACTTTGCCGGCGTTCGCGCGCAACTCTGGCCGAAGCAACAGTCGCTCGATGCGACAGTGTCTTTTCGGCATAGGCCAGCGCGTCGCGCAGCGCCTTGACTGGCACGCCATGCTCGGTCCGCAGCGATCGCAGCACATGCGCCTCGATCAGGTTTGAGAAACGACAGCAGCGGAGGGCGCTTTGGAGCTGGCCGGATCAGCGGCGGAAATTTGCCGTCGCCTCTCCGCAGTCGGATAGTCGCGGCCCAGCACCCATGATCGCAGCGTTGCCGACGGCAGGCGCAAATAGCGCGCGGCTTCGGCCAGTGTATAGGCTGCGGTATCTCGGTCGCTCGCGGCGCTTCTCCCGAGGCTGGCGCTCATGGCGGCATCTCAGCGAGACAATGGTGGAGTCGAAACGGGCCCCTTGACAGCGTCTTTAGGAGGATACACAACGAACATATTCTTAGGGGCACCCCTAAAACCCGACGGCTTACGCTGCTTTAAGCCGTGCCATTTCAGTGTTGAATTGGAACCGCAATTGCTCAGCTTCTTCCTCCGGAAGCCAGCCTGCCATGGGAAATGTGGGTATGTACACCAGGAGTCGTGCCCATCCCACGGCATCATTTCGCCAGCGCGCTTCTGCGAGAATTCTCTGCAATCGCTTACGAATATCGTCCGGATTGGGCCGATAGGCCAGCGGGGCATCGTCAGCGCTGAATAGTTCTGCCTGCGGCTCGGCGTGGCCGAAGAGGTCTTGTTGGGGGGATTGCGCCATGGCCTAACGAACTTCCGCAGTTTCCAGAATCAATTCGTCAATACGACAGCAGAATATCACGTGTCTCGCTTGCCCTATCGTTATCACCGACATTCAATGCCTACTTTGGAACTAACTTCTACATCTTGCGATCGAGGAAAAATTTGACCGAAAATCCACGCAAACGGGCACTTTTGCATCATCTTGCGAACCGTCCCAGCCACGATGAGGTGAAGTCGGACTTTCGGCAGCTAGGTGGAGGAGTTCGGCGTCGAACTTGGCGCGCTAGACTTCGAGCGCCGAGTTCCCGAGTGAGAGGACGGCTCGATGCTCTGATTGGGCGCACAGTATTCGAAGCCAAGCGGAACCTCGATCAGGAATGGATGATGTGGTTCGGCGCATGCCGCACTTTCTCGCCGACCGCAAGCGCGAGGAAGGTGAGCGCTTCGTCGGCATTGCATCCGACGGCTTAAAGTGAGTTGTCTTCGAGCGTAATGGCGACCAGCTCGTCAAGCTGAAAAAAATCACGCTCGACCCGGAGAAATCGGACGTTTTTCTGGCATGGCTTGACGGTGCTGTCGCACTCAAAAGCGCGTTGCCGCCCGATCCCTTCACCGTGCGGATCGAACTCGGTCAGGACTCGGTTGCGTTCCGTCGCGCCAACGAAGGTCTCCGGACAATCTGAGCGAGCGTGAAAGACGATCCCGCTGTCGCGTTGAAGCGGCAATTGTGGGCGCAACTTCTGAAATTGGTATATGGGCGGGAAGTTGAGAGCGACGCGCTGTTTTTCCAGCACACCTTTCTGGTGGTCGTGGCGAAGGCGATTGCGCTCGCCGTTCTCGGTCTGCGTGACGATAATCCGCGGCATGTGCTGTCGGGAGCAGCGTTCGAGCTCCAGAATCTTTGGTGCGGCCGAGAGCGACTTTTTCGACTGGGTGGTTGCGACGCCGGAAGGTGAGGCGCTGATCCGACGAATCCTCACTCACGTCAGGCGTTTCCGCCTCGATCAGGTTGAAAGCGATGTCTAAAAATTCTTTACGAGTCGCTGATCGACCGTATGAGCGGCATGCTCTCGGCGAATATTACACGCCGGACTGGCTGGCGGCGAAAATCGTACGCCACGCTGTCGAACGGCCGATGAGCAGCGGGTGCTCGATCCGGCGTGTGGTTCGGGCACCTTACTATTTCACGCCATCCGCAATTTCATAGACGAGGCCTAAACTCGGTTTGGAGGAGGGGCTACGCGCTCAGGAGGCGACCAACCATGTCGCCGGCATGGATATTCACCCGGTCGCGGTAATCATCGCGCGCGTAACGTATCTTCTGGCGCTCGCACCGGTCATCGCTCGGCGTGCCGGTCCCCTTTCCAATCCCGGTCTATCTCGGCCATGCGCTGCAGTTGTCGACGGCGACAACCATGCATCTGAGAGAGCTGATCATCCGCGTGCCTCCGCCCCCGGAAAGTACAGACCTCAAATTCCCGGAAATTTTTTGCAAGGACATCCATCTGTTCGACAAGCTTGTTGCGCGGATGCGGCAAGGTTCGGAACAGGGTTTGACAGCGCGGCAGATCGAGCCGGCGTTCAAGCTCGAAGTTGAGCGTCACTACATGCGCGGGATGACGGAGGGCGAAGCCGACGGTATCCGTGAAATGGTAGTGACCTATATCACTTTTGACAAACTTCGTCGGGACGGTCGAGATTCCGTCTGGACATACGTCGCTCGCAACCTGTCGCGGCCACTAGCGCTGTCGTTCGGGGTCGGATGGGCAAACGTTGTCGTAGGCAATCCACCGTGGGTCGCCTTTCGGCATATGAGCACAGATTTGCAAACGCGGTTTCGCGAACTGGCAAAGGGCGAGCGGGTCTATGTTGGCGGCAAATTCGCAACGCACAAAGATCTGGCCGGGTTATTCACAGACCGCTCCCCTTCCCACTATTTCCTCTCAGGTGGGCGCATCGCCTTCGTCTGCCGCTAGCGGCGCTCACGCGCGGGCAGTTCGAGAAGTTTCGCAAAGGCTCTTTTACGAGCGCCAGGATTGTGTGGGAGCAGCCTTGGACGATGAACGACGACGTGCAGCCACTGTTCCCGGTACCGTCCTGCGTCGTGTTCGGCCGCCGCCGCGCAACCGCCACAGCCATGCCTGACACGGTGAGGGCTTATTCCGGCGAGCTACCGCTGCGCGATGCGACTGAAGCTCAGGCCGATGCCGCCCTAACGGTGCAAGAGAATGCGCCTAAGCCCGCCGAAGGTCGGTTCACCGGCGGCTCAGCCTACCGGAAAGCGTTCCGCCAAGGTGCCACCTTGGTGCCGCGCATGTTGTGCCTTGTGGAGCACAGGGCGATGGGCCGCCTCGGTCAGGACCCAACCGCACCGTTTGTGGTTAGTCGGCGCAACAACCACGAAAAGCAACCTTGGAAATCCCTGCCGGGAGTTGAGCATCGCTCGAAGCCGAGTTTCTCCACCCTGTGCTGCTGGGCGAAAGCATCTTGCCCTATCGGGTGTGGCGTCCGTTCGAGGGAGTTGTGCCGGTAACTGCGCAAGGAGCGGTGCTTAATGCGGAGGCCGCAGCAAACCGCGGCTATTCCGGCTTGCACGGTTGGATGTCGGCAACAGAATCGATCTGGGGCTGCAACGCTGAAAGTGGATCGTGAAACTCATTGATCGTTGGAATTACCATCACGAACTGGGGGTGCAATTTCCGGTTTCCCGCCTGCGGGTCGTCTATGCGGCTTCCGGAACAATCCCTTCAGCTTGTTTGGTCAGGGGATCGAGCGCGATCATTGAACACGGTATCTATTGGGCACAGGTCTCGAACGAAAGTGAAGGCCACTATTTCGTGGCCTTGATGATTAGTGAGACGTCTCGTGCTCGTGTCGCCGCCATGCAGGCTCGCGGGCAATGGGGAGCGCGACATTTCGACAAGGTTATGTTTAATCTTCCAATTCCACGCTTTGACACAACGGTTGCGCTTCACAACGATCTCGCGGCAGTTGCGGCGGAAGCAGAACGAATTACAGCGGCTTTCGAGCTACCGGAAAGCGTGAAGTTTCAGCGCGCGCGTAAGCTCATCGCGACGCGCTCACCGAGTCAGGTATTGCTCCGCAGATCGACGAGTTGGTCACGAGGCTTCTTGACGAACCGGCCGCCGATAAAGTTGACGACGAATAGATCGATGGGTGCTCGGAGATATCCGAAAAGTCCCAGCATTTGGCCCCTTTTCGCACTCGCAAGCTCGCCCCCCATATAATCTCTGCCGGTCGCCTTCGGGGGCCGGTAATCTATGGGTGTCACGAGGCGTGCCGTTAACGGGCGCCAAGCTAGTGCCTTCGCCTAGAGGGAAGAAGCACATGAATATCGAGAAATATACCGACCGCAGCCGCGGTTTTATCCAGTCTGCCCAGTCGCTCGCCCAGCGCGAGGGACATCAGCAATTCTCTACCGATCACCTGCTCAAAGTCCTGCTCGACGACCCCGAGGGGTTGTGCGCGGGCCTGATCGACCGCGCCGGCGGCAATTCGCGCGCGGCGCTGGCCGCGACTGAAGCGGCGCTTGCCAAGCGCCCGAAAGTTTCGGGCGGCGGGGCCGGGCAAGTCTATCTCGATCCGGCGCTGGGGCGGGTGTTCGATACCGCCGAGAAGGCCGGCGAAAAGGCCGGCGACAGCTTTGTCACGGTGGAACGGCTCCTGCTCGCGCTCGCTCTGGAAAAGAACAGCGACGCCGGGCAGATTTTGGCCAAAGCCGGCGTCACGCCGCAAAGCCTCAATGCCGCGATCGAGGCGCTGCGCAAGGGCCGCACGGCGGACTCAGCGCTCCGCCGAGAACGCCTATGACGCGCTGAAGAAATATGCCCGCGATCTCACGCAAGCCGCGCGCGACGGCAAGCTCGATCCCGTTATCGGGCGCGACGAGGAAATCCGCCGCACCATTCAAGTGCTGTCGCGGCGCACCAAGAACAATCCGGTGCTGATCGGCGAGCCCGGCGTCGGCAAGACGGCGATCGTCGAAGGCCTGGCGCTGCGCATCGTCAACGGCGACGTGCCGGAAAGCCTGGAGGACAAGAAGCTGCTCGCGCTCGACATGGGCGCCTTGATCGCCGGCGCGAAATACCGCGGCGAGTTCGAGGAGCGGCTGAAAGCCGTGCTGCAGGAGGTCATCGGCTCGGCCGGCGCCTACATCCTTTTCATCGACGAGATGCACACCATCGTCGGCGCCGGCAAGGCCGACGGCGCGATGGATGCGTCGAACCTGCTCAAGCCCGCGCTCGCCCGCGGCGAGCTGCATTGCGTCGGCGCCACCACGCTCGACGAATACCGCAAGCACATCGAGAAGGATGCGGCGCTGGCGCGGCGCTTCCAGCCGGTGTTTGTCGATGAGCCGACGGTCGAGGACACCATCTCGATCCTGCGCGGCCTGAAAGAGAAATACGAGGCGCACCACAAGGTGAAGATCACCGACGGCGCGCTGGTGGCGGCGGCGACGCTGTCGAACCGCTACATCACCGACCGCTTCCTGCCCGACAAGGCGATCGACCTGATCGACGAGGCGGCGGCGCGGCTGCGCATGCAGATCGATTCCAAGCCCGAAGAGCTCGACAATCTCGACCGCGAGATCGTGCGGCTGAAGATCGAGCAGGAGGCCTTGAAGAAAGAGACCGATGCCGGCTCGAAGGACCGCCTGAAGCGGCTGGAGAAGGATCTCGCCGGCCTGCAGGAGCAGGCCGATGCGTTGACCTCGAAGTGGAAGTCCGAGAAGGACAAGCTCAACTCCGCCGCCGATCTGCAGAACCAGCTCGACAAGGCCAAGAACGATCTCGCCGACGCGATCCGCCGCGGCGATTATCAGAAGGCCGGCGAGCTGCAATACAGCAAGCTGCCGGAGCTCGAGGCCAAGCTGAAAAAGGTCAGCGAGAAGAGCGGCACCAGCAACGTCGTGGCGTCGGAGTCGGTGACCGCCGACAACATCGCGGGTGTGGTGTCGCGCTGGACCGGCATTCCGGTCGATCGCATGCTCGAAGGCGAGAAGGAAAAGCTCCTGAAGATGGAGGACGCGATCGGCAAGCGCGTGGTCGGCCAGGCCGACGCCGTGAGGTCGGTCGCGACCGCGGTGCGGCGCGCGCGCGCCGGCTTGCAGGATCCGCACCGGCCGATTGGTTCGTTCATGTTCCTGGGGCCGACGGGCGTCGGCAAGACCGAGCTGACCAAGGCGCTGGCGCAATTCCTGTTCAACGACGAGTCGGCGCTCATTCGCATCGACATGTCGGAGTACATGGAGAAGCATTCGGTGGCGCGGCTGATCGGCGCTCCGCCCGGCTATGTCGGCTATGACGAAGGCGGCGCTTTGACTGAAGCGGTGCGGCGGCGGCCTTATCAGGTCGTGCTGTTCGACGAGATCGAGAAGGCGCATCCGGACGTGTTCAATGTGCTCCTGCAAGTGCTCGACGACGGGCGGCTCACGGACGGGCAGGGGCGCACGGTCGATTTCCGCAACACGCTCATTGTCATGACCTCGAACCTCGGCTCCGAATATCTGGTCAACCAGCCGGATGGCGAAGACAGCGAAAAAGTGCGCGATCTGGTGATGGCGGACGTGCGGGCGCATTTCCGGCCGGAGTTCCTGAACCGCATCGACGAGATCATCCTGTTCCATCGCCTCAAGCGCGATCAGATGGCGCACATCGTCGATATCCAGATGGAGCGGCTCAGGAAGCTGCTCGAAGACCGCAAGATCGCGCTCACGCTCGATCCGAAGGCGCGGGAGTGGCTCGCCGAAAAAGGCTACGATCCGGCCTACGGCGCGCGGCCGCTTAAAGCGCGTGATCCAGAAGTCGGTGCAGGATCCGCTCGCCGAGCTGATCCTCTCCGGCAAGATCAAGGACGGCGAGAAGGTGCGCATCTCCGCCGGCCGCGACGGCCTCACCTTCAACGGCGCCGAAGTGAAGCAGGCGGCGTAACAACTTCCTCTCGTCCCCGCGAAAGCGGGGGAGGGGGACCAGCGCGAAGAGCGGTGGAGGGGGCGTCGCCATCGACACTTCGATTGTGCGTGTCAGGCACGGTCCGTCGCCGCCGAAGCGCCTTGAGCTCGATGAAACTCCAGGGCCGCGCCCCTTGCGCACCATCTTGCTGCGCAAGCATGTCACGGGACGCCGTTCCGCGCTATCGCGGGGCAGGATGACAGTTTACCGCGGCTGCAACGGCGCCGCGGTGCCGACTTCGTTGAGCCGCTCGCGCACATGCTCGACGAAAAATTTCGCCGCCGATTTCGGCAGGCCGCGGACGCCGAGCGGATTAAGCCCGCCCGAACTTTCGACGCTGATCGCATCCCAGAACAGGCCGCGGACGTGGATCACTTCGGCGACATGCGACAGCGGCAAATGCTCGTCGGTGCGCCGCCACGGCGTCAGCCAGAACAGCACGATGTTGGTCGAGACACCGATGTGATCGGCGATCAGCCGCGCCGGAAACAGCAACCGCGTCAGGTTGAAATGGCACAGCGCCCAGAACCGGGTGGAGGCCACTTCGATGCGGTCAGGGGCGGGTTGGATCACGCGTGGCCTCTTACATTACGCTCATTCCGCGAGGAGCGTAGCGACGAAGCAATCCAGGGGCGGTTTGCATTGAGCGCTGGATTGCTTCGCTTGCGCTCGCAATGACGGAATTCAATTCGCCTGCAAAACACTTAACTACTTCGTCGCCTGCGCGACGTGGCCGCCGGCGGTGGTGGCGACCGGCACCGGCGCATGCGCCATCACGGCGTCGAGCTGCTCGCGGTCTTTTTCGAAGATCGCCAGCGACGAGCCATCGAGCACGCGGCCGCGCGGCAGCTTGATGCGCATCGGATCGACAAAGCGCTCGTTGACTATGATTTCGAAGTGGACGTGCGAGCCGGTGGACATGCCGGTCGAGCCGACGAAGCCGATCACCTGGCCTTGCCGCACCTTTGAGCCGACATCGAGGCCTTTGGCGAACGCGGTCATGTGGCCATAGGCGGTCTCGTAGCCGTTGGCGTGCTTGATCTTGACGTATTTGCCGTAGCCGCCCTTGAGCCCGATTTCCTCGATCGCGCCGGTGCCGGCGGCGAAGATCGGCGTGCCGAACGGCGCGGCCCAATCGACGCCGCTGTGAAATTCGGAAACATGCAGCATCGGATGATTGCGCCAGCCGAACGGCGAGGTCACCATGGCCTCGGCAACGGGCTTGCGCACCAGGAATTTCTTCGCGCTCT
>CAVULJ010000003.1:0-267500 GCA_963742215.1 uncultured Alphaproteobacteria bacterium | reverse complement strand
ATGTCGCAGCAAGTCGGCGCCCGCGACAATGACCGCGATCAACACCAGCTTCTTGAATGTCTCAGGCGCAATTTTATCGCGCATATGTTGTCCGGCGTACATGCCGAGCGCGACCGGCAACATCGCAGCCGTCGAGACTGAAACGTCAAGCAAACTGAACTGGCGGCTGGCCGTCAGAAGAATTGCCAGCAAGCCGGCTGAAACGACGAGATACAGCGATGCTTCCTTTGTGAATGCCTTTCCGCGTAGTCCCTTTGCAAGCAGAAATATGAAAACAAGCGGTCCCGGCATCGCTGCGATGCCTCCCAGAATCCCGCCGAAAAATCCGAATGTGATGCCGGTTGGTAAAACCGACCGAGACTGAAGCTGCAACTTCGGCGCGAGCAGCGTGACGCCGCCGACGCCCATCAGCACCAAGCCTGCGATAATCTTTGCAACGTTCGCATCGAGCGCCAACAGGGCTCGAACTCCAAGGAAGAGGCCGGGAATCATGCCGAGAATCACCGGCATCAATTGCATGAGGCACCGTCCAGTCTTTCCGCCCTCCAGCGCCTGCGGCAAGTTGCTGAAGATCAAAGGCATGCTCAGTAGCATGGCCGCTGATTTGATGTCGATGAACAGCGACAGCAGCGGCAGCGCGACGACTGGCATACCGACCCCGATTATCCCCTTCAGGAAGCCGGCGACGATCAGGCTGCAAACCACGGCAGCGATGATACTTGCTTGCTCGAAATAAAGGGTGCGGATCAACACGCGTTTAACTCCAGGCTTACGCGCCGTTCGCATTCTTGCTGCGAGGTTCGCATTTGTCCCGCGCGAACAGTTGGGCCCACGCCGAACTGTTTTCGATTGATATGCTTCCGATATCAGCGATAGGGTTTAAGGATGGTCGCGGCGGCAAATCTGGTGGAAGTGGCCGCTCTCGTGGGTGACACTGCGCGAGCGACAATGCTTAACGCCCTCATGGGCGGCCAGTCGCTGACGGCTACTGAGCTTGCTTACTGCGCCAATGTCTCTCGCTCGACGGCGAGCGGCCACCTGAGCAAGCTGGTTGCCGCGCGGCTTTTGACGGTCACTCGCAAGCGCCGCTTCAGCTATTATCGGATCGCGTCCCCGCTCGTCGCGACGATGCTGGAGAGCATCAAGGTCGTCGCCGCCATAGAGGTGCCACCGCGCCGTCAGCCGCGGTCAGCAAACGACGATGCACTCCGTTTTGCCCGAAGTTGCTATGATCACCTGGCTGGCCAGGTAGGAGTTGCTATTACAGATGCACTTGTGTCCATGGGGCACATCGTACTCACCGATGAAGGCGGTGAGGTCACGTCTTCGGGCGGGCGTTTCCTTTCCGCGTTCGGCGCTGATCTAAGGCCGCGGACTCGGCGGATTTTCTGCCAGCCTTGTCTCGACTGGAGCGAGCGCCGTTACCATGTCCGGGGTCTCGTTGGTTCGGCTATCCTGAACCGCCTGCTGGCGCTCGGCTGGTTCAAGCACAAGCCAAACAGCCGGGCACTGCATCTCATGCCGGCTGGCCGCGCGGGCCTTGCCGAAACGTTCGGCATCGAACTTGACGAAACCGAAGGGCGGCGGGCCACTGGTTGGCCAAGGAACGCGATCCAACTCTGACTCTGTATCGTAACGAAGTAATTATTTTTGGGTCGCCACAGGGCGTTTTGTTTTTAGTTTCCGGCGGATCCTCCATATTACGTCTGCGCGGAGAGACCTGAGCCGTTACAACCGCCGCTTTGGCCGATATGGGCTGGATGGATTTACGTCTAAGTCGACATCTTCGACGCAGCCTTGCGGCTGGGTGTGTTGCGTGCCGGAATGCCAGGCGCCATTACGCAAGCGCACATTGCTCACTTTCGATAGCCAAAGGCAGCGCCATTCACCCCGCGGCGGCAGCCCTGACTTGCTTTGACCGGCGAATTGAAACGTCGAGCGCTTTCTCCTGGCTCTTCGAATGGCCGAGAATGATTGCGCAAAGCTCCCGCGGATAGCCGTCATATTCGCAAAGAATCTGCTGTCCTGCGGCCATCGCGCGGGCAAATTGTTCGTAAGTCGAACACGGCATGGCCTATCCTCGTTCCACGTTGGGAGACTTCACCGCGCCCAGCCCTCTTGCGACGAACTATTCGGAGTAGGGCAGATCGTTCGCGGCGGAGACCCATGGCGCGCGCGAGTCCCAATGTGCAATAGCCGATGGCTTCACTCCGGGATCGTCATTGAGCGAGCCTGCCGGAATGACGATCTCTCGTCCGCTCCGCGTGTGATGTGGCAGCGGCGAACCGCACTTGCCGCAGAACGAAGCCGCAAAGCTTCGTGCCTGCGGGAGGTCGTAGCGAACCACCACAGTCTCGCCGCGAGTCCATCGAAATGCGTCGGGCGAAACATAGGCGTTGGCGGCGTACGCGCTGCCGGACGCCTTGCGGCAACGTGAGCAATAACAGGTCACAAATTTTGCAAACGGCAGGCGCGCTTCAAAGGTCACCGCGCCACAGAGGCAGCCGCCTCGAACGATCATTGTGTTCTCCTGCGTTGGAGATCGTTAAACGCCATGGCCCATAGGTCACCAAGGTCATCGGCTTGGGCGAGCGCCATCCGTTACTCCAACGAGATGTGACTGTCGGTGATGACCGTTTTCCACTTCTCGTATTCGCTCCTCACGAACGTCGCCGTTTCCGGAATGCTGCTGCGGCGCGGATCAACTCCGAATTTGGCGAAATCGTCCTTGAGGGTGTCGGCCTCGACTGCCTTGGCGACCGCACCGTTGAGCGTGGCGATAACGCTTTCCGGCGTCCCGGCCGGCGCAAAGAGGCATAGCCAGGTATCGGCTACAAAGTCCGGCAGATTTTCCTCCTCGACCGTCGGCAGATCCGGATAGATCGGCGAGCGAACGCGCCCCGTCGTGGCGAGCGGCACGATGCTGCCCTTCGACGTGAACGGCAGAGCACCGGCGATGCTGGAGAACAGCATTTGCACCTTTCCGCTCATCAGATCGACAAACGCGGGACCGGAACCCTTATATGGAATATGCGTGGCATCGATGCCGAGGCGCTGCCGAAACATCTCGCCGGCAAGGTGCCCAGTGGTGCCGATGCCGGGAGAGGCGAAGTCGAGCTTACCGGGATTGGCCTTGCCGTAGGCGACCAGCCCGGCAAACGAATTGATCTGCAACTGCGGCGCTACGACCAGAACGTCCGGCGAAGAACCGATCAGCGAAACCGGCGCCAGGTCCTTGAACACATCGAACGGCATGGTCTTGTGCAGGACCGGATTGGTGACGATCGAGGGATCGATCAGAACGAGGTCGTAACCGTCGGGCGTCGCGTGGGCGACCGACTCGACCCCAACGATGCCGCCTGCGCCCGGCCGGTTCTCAACGACGAATGTCTGGTTCAGTACCCGACCGAGCTGTTGCGCCAAAACGCGCCCTGCGAAATCGACGATGCCGCCGGGCTGATATGAGATCACCAGCCGGACTGGCCGTGACGGGTAGTCGTCGGAGCGCGCCGTTGCTGGGGCAAAAGCTGTTGCAAAACAAAAAGTAATGCCGATGAGACATCCAACGCGCTTCATTCCAGTCTCTCTCCACCGGACCTTGGGCGACCGCGCTGGTCGCTTGCACTAACCCATTCCGGCCATACGCAAAACCTGGACCAGAAAATTTTGGATCAATGGGCCGGACTTCGTTTTTGCTCAATTCACGCTACAAGGTGTCAGATGTCTTCCCTATCCGATCCGCGCATCTATCGGCCCCATGTCGCGCGCAACCGCGAGCGCTCCTCGCCGTGTTGCGGCGCGTGCTGCCGGCGCGAGGCCTCGTGCTCGAAATCGCGAGTGGCAGCGGCGAGCACGCCGCCTATTTCGCGAAAGAGCTCCCTGGCCTGACATGGCAGCCGAGCGATCCCGATGCAGGGGCGCTGGCAAGTATCGCCGCACATCGCGCCGATGCCGCCCGGCCGAACCTTTTGGCGCCGTTGCATCTCGATGTGACGGCGAAGGACTGGCCGGTTGGTCGCGCCGATGTCGTCATGTGCAACAACATGATTCACATCTCGCCGTGGGCCGCGACCGAAGGGCTGATCGCGGGCGCAGAGCGAGTGCTTGCGGCGGGCGGCATCCTGTTTCTCTACGGTCCGTACAAAATCGGCGGGCTGCATACTGCGCCGAGCAATCAGGCTTTCGACGAAGATTTGCGTCGCCGAAATCCAGCGTGGGGCATTCGCGATCTCGGCGGATGTCACTACGCTTGCTCAGCGTCACGGCCTTGACGCTCCGGAAACGATCGAGATGCCGGCCAACAACCTCAGTGTGATGTTTCGGCGGATGTAGCAGCGTCGTGAACGGCAAAGCCGGGGAGGGACGCCAAGTACCTCCCCCGCGGCATCGATTTTCAATAAGGTTCGATTGAAGGCCGATGCCGATTGGTTGCCGGGTCGGCTAGAGCATGATCCGGAAAAGTGGAAACCGGTTTTCCGCAAAGATCATGCTCAATCAAAATGCCAGAGCGACAATCGATTCAATATAAAACGACTTCGCTCTAGTAGGGAATTGCCTGCAGTTCGTCAGACAAAATGGCGTCCGGGTTCGTCTGCGGCGGCGTTGCGGCGAAGCAACCCAGCAGGGAATGCTTCGCCGCGTTTTTGATAGCGAGACGAGCGTTTACGCCGCTACGCTGACCTTGCCGGCGGTCGGGACCGACGCGATGGTCGCGAGGATCTGCGAGGCGATGGCGTAGGGATCGCCTTGCGAGTTCGGGCGGCGATCTTCGAGATAGCCCTTATAGCCATTGTTGACGAAGCTGTGCGGCACGCGGACCGAGGCGCCGCGGTCGGCTACGCCATAGCTGAACTTGTTCCACGGAGCGGTCTCGTGCTTGCCGGTCAGACGCTTATCGTTGTCCGGACCATATACGGCGATGTGCGCATCAATGTTTGTCTCGAATGCCTTCATCATCGCTTCAAAGTACTCTTTGCCACCGACGGTGCGCATATATTCCGTCGAGAAGTTGGCGTGCATGCCGGAGCCGTTCCAGTCGGTGTCGCCGAGCGGCTTGCAGTGGAATTCGATGTCCACGCCGTATTTCTCGGTAAGGCGCAGCATCAGGTAGCGGGCCATCCACATCTGATCGGCGGCGGTCTTCGAGCCCTTGCCGAAAATCTGGAATTCCCACTGGCCCTTCGCGACTTCGGCATTGATGCCTTCGTGGTTGATGCCGGCGGTGAGGCAGAGATCGAGATGTTCCTCGACCATCTTGCGCGCGAGGCTGCCGACAATATTGTAGCCGACGCCGGTGTAGTACGGGCCTTGCGGCGCCGGATAGCCGCTCGACGGGAAGCCGAGTGGACGGCCGTCCTTATAGAAGAAATATTCCTGCTCGTAGCCGAACCAGGCGCCGGGATCGTCGAGAATAGTGGCGCGCTTGTTCGACTCGTGCGGCTGGCCGTTCGGCAACATCACTTCGCACATCACCAGCGCGCCATTGGTGCGCGCGCCATCCGGATAGACGGCGACGGGCTTTAGGACGCAGTCTGAGTTCGAGCCGGTTGCCTGATTCGGTCGATGAACCGTCGAAGCCCCACAGCGGCAACTGCTCGAGCGTCGGAAACGAGTCGAATTCCTTGATCTGCGTTTTGCCGCGCAGGTTCGGCACCGGCGTATAACCGTCGAGCCAAATATATTCTAACCTGTACTTGGTCATTGGCGTCTCTCTTCGTGGTGGTTGAATGAGACTGGACTGCCTTGCCCAGCCGCGATCGGCGGCTGACGCCGCCTCCCGGCCATTTGCAAGCAGGGAATGTGCCAATTGCGGGGCCAGATGGCGTTGCAACAAAAGAGTGCAGTGCAGCGTTACTGATTCAAGGTCAGGCAGATGCGATTGGGATGAGCAGAAATTACAATGCTCATATTGTAGCCATGCGCTGATTTTGTATGAGGCATTCCGAGCAAATCTCAGGCAGAAGATTATATTAAGAAGGAATCAGAGAAACTCACGAGATGCGCGTTGTTGAAATGCGCACGGCGAAGGAGCCGATATTATGACAGCACCAATCACCGGTACGGCTAAGATCTACGCGTTTCCTCCGCGCGGCCGCTTTGCTTTGGGCATGCAGGGCGACGTGCTGCCGGCTAATGTGAAGCTGCCGGAGGGCGTGGAGTTCGCGCACCAGGGCAGCGGCTGGTACCATGAGGAAGCGGTTGCGGCCTCGCTCAACGCCGAGCCGAGCCGCAAGAACTGAAAGATGTAACGCGCCGGGCGCCGCTTGCGCCTGGCGACGAGTTCATTTATCGCGGCTGCACGATTTCGATTTTACGAAAGCCGCGCGTGCAGAGTCTTTCGATCGGTTCCATCAAACTGCCTAACCCGGTGCTGCTGGCGCCGATGACCGGCATAACCGACGCGCCGTTTCGCAGGCAGGCGGCGGCGCTCGGCGCGGGGCTCGTCATTTCTGAAATGACCGCGTGCGCTGCGCTCGCCCGGGACGAACACCAAAAAAAGCACATCGCGCGCCGGCGTATCGCCGATCACGGTGCCGGACTGCATGTCGTCCAGCTTGCCGGCTGCGAGGCGCACTGGATGGTGGAGGGTGCGCGCATCGCGGAAGGCTCCGGCGCGTCCATCATCGACATCAATATGGGTTGCCCGGCGAAGAACGTGACCAACGGCGCGGCCGGTTCCGCGCTGATGCGCGATCTCGACCACGCGCTCACGCTGATCGACGCGGTGGTGCGGACGGCGCGCGTTCCGGTGACGCTGAAGATGCGGCTTGGCTGGGACGACACTTCGCACAACGCCGCCGAGCTAGCGCGCCGCGCTGAACAAGCCGGGGTGCAGCTCGTCACCGTGCACGGCCGTACCCGCTGCCAATTTTATAAAGGGCGCGCGGACTGGAAGGCGGTGCGCGCTGTCAAAGCGGCCGTATCGGTGCCCGTCGTCGTCAACGGCGACATTGAAAGCTTCGACGATGCCGACATGGCGCTGCAAGCCTCCGGTGCTGACGCTGTGATGGTCGGCCGCGGCGCCCAGGGCCGTCCGTGGTTTCCCGGCCAGCTCGCGCACTACTTCGCAACCGGTATCCGCCGGGCGCCGCCGCGCTTGAGCGAGCAACTCGCGCTGATCAGTGCGCTCTACGGCGAAATGATCGGCCACTACGGGCGCGAGGTCGGGCTCCGTCATGCCCGCAAGCATCTTGGCTGGACGCTTGATGCCGCTGCCGCGACCGCAGGCGTGTCGGACCACACACTGAAAGCCGCGCGAAGCTGCGTCCTGACCGCGACCGATCCGGCGATCGTGCTGCGGCTGTTGGCGGAAGCGTTCGACGAGTTCGGCGACGTCAGCGCGTCGCAAAGCAGAATGTGCGCTTAGTCGGCTTCCCGAAGCCGCTTCATTCGCGCTAATTTCGATTAAACAATTGTCCGGAGGAGCGCTTATGGCCACCAATCGCGTCTACAACATTGCCGTCATTCCCGGCGACGGCATCGGCAAGGAGGTGGTGCCCGAGGGCGTGCGCGTGCTGGAGGCCGCGGCGAAGAAATTCGGTTTTGAGCTGCGCCAGGACAATTTCGATTTCGCTTCCTACGACTATTACGCCAAGCACGAGCGCATGATGCCGGAGGACTGGAAGGACCAGATCGGCAAGCATGACGCGATCTTCTTCGGCGCGGTCGGCTGGCCGGCCAAAATTCCGGACCACATATCGCTGTGGGGTTCGCTGATCATGTTCCGCCGCGAGTTCGATCAATACGTCAATCTGCGCCCGGTGCGGCTGATGCCCGGCGTGCCGTCGCCGCTCGCCAACCGCAAGCCCGGTGATATCGATTTCTGGGTGGTGCGCGAAAACACCGAGGGCGAATACTCCGCGATCGGCGGACGGATGTTCGGCGGCACCGAGCGCGAGGTGGTCGTCCAGGAAACTGTGATGTCGCGCATCGGCGTGGACCGCGTGCTTAAATTTTCCTTCGAACTCGCCCGCAAGACGCCGAAAAAGCATCTCACGTCCGCGACCAAATCGAACGGCATCGCCATAACCATGCCGTACTGGGACGAGCGTGTCGAAGCGATGGCGAAGAATTATCCCGACATCAAATGGGACAAGTATCACATTGATATTTTATCGGCGCTGTTCGTGCTGCGGCCGGACAAGTTCAACGTTGTTGTCGCCTCGAACTTGTTCGGCGACATTCTTTCCGACCTCGGTCCCGCCTGCACTGGCACCATCGGCATCGCGCCGTCGGGCAACATCAACCCGGAGCGCAAATTCCCGTCGGTGTTCGAACCCGTGCATGGCTCGGCGCCGGATATCGCCGGGCAGGGCATTGCCAACCCGATCGGCCAGATCTGGTCCGGCGCGATGATGCTCGAGCATCTCGGCGAGCTGGAAGCAGCCGCCGCAATCGTCAAGGCGATCGAGCGGGTGCTGAGCGAGCAGAAACTGCGCACCCGCGATCTCGGCGGCCCGGCCGGCACCGAGGCTTGCGGCAAGGCCGTGGCGGAAGCGCTCGTCTAATCCCGTTTGGTCAGGGTCAGCGAATAGCGGGCATCGGCTGCGAGGCATTGCGCCTCCGGTAATCCCAATTCCTTGCGGACGATATTGGTGCCCAGAACCATCGCGACCATCTTGTAGTTCGCGTGGCGGCGCGCCATGCCTTCGCGGCCCATGCCGCAGTCCGAGGAGATAATGAGCCGTTCCGGCGGAACGTGTTTGAGTGCCTCGCGGATGATGGCGGCGACTTCGTCCGGCCGCTCCACCTGCAAGGTGTGATGATCGATGACGCCGATGACGATCTTCTTGTCTTTGATGACTTCGCCGATGGCCTTGAGGTCGCCGGTGCCCGACGAGCAGGTCTCGAAGGTCAGTGCGTCGGCATCGAGCTCGTTGAGCGCGGCGAGCGTCGGCTGGTAGCTCTGGATTTCCTTGAAAATGCGTTGCTGTGATGGATTGCCCCAACAGGTGTGGCACCACACCTCGGTCTTGCCGCGCAGTCCCTTCACCGTGTTGTTGAAGACTTTGACCAGGTCGGCGCTGTCGAGCTTGCCGAATACCTTGCCGCGCACCGGCACCATGTGGATTTGCGGCTCTTCCATCTGCACCAGCGGACAGCCAGCTTCGGCGAGGTCGCTGAGCTCGGCGTTGAGCGCGTCACTTAGCGCCCAAGTACGCTCGATCGGGTCTTTGTAATAGTCGTCCTCGCAGCAAGCCGCGAGCAGTTCGGGCAGGATGGTGCCGAATTTGACCGGGTGCGTGGTCATGCGTTGGGCAGCTTTCCACATTGCGGTGTATTGCAGGTCACCGCGGCCCACCGGGCCGACGATCCGGGAAAGACGCGGGCTTCGAGCGAGTCATGCAGGATATGGCCGCGCGGATAGGCCGAAGCCCCGACATTGTAGACCGCAGGCTTTGCTTCCTTTGAAAAGCCGGCCATGTGCGTGAGCGGATAACTCTGCCAGCTCAAACCGCTAACCTGCTCGTCGTAATGGGCGTCGCCATCGGTCACGATGTCGAGGCCGGCCACTTCCTGGGCCCGCAAAAAGCAGGAGACGGCGTCCTCGTATTGCTCGCGGTAGCGCGAATTCACCATCGCTTCGATGAAGGTCTGTGAACCCAGCGCAGCGGTGTACCAGGCGGGACGGGGCAGCGAGCCGATAATGGAAGTAGGCAGCATTACATTGGCTGACGCCTTGAACATTCTTCTCTCCCCCTTGCGGCGCCGCCGTGCGAGCCATGCGCCTTAATCGCACTTATTTGCAATCTTGGTTCCTCGTAGCATGGAAAGCAATTGCCGAGAATTTCGGGCGGGCGCTACACTAACGATAGAGCCGGGCCATAACCGGCGTAACGGGGAAAGCGCTATGGAGAGGGGGCAAACCCATGCCGAGCCTTGCGAGAATTTTTCGCGGCTTCGTGAAAGCCGCTGCATTCTGTCTACTGGGATTGATCATTGCGGTCGTCGGCGTGCGGCATGCCGCCGCTGCCGATCCGATCCGCGTCGGACTGAGCATCAGCCTGACCGGCCCAACTGCGCCTGCGGGCAAGCAGGTCCTGGCTGGTCTTGAGATCTGGCGTGACGCCGTGAACTCGAAGGGCGGTCTGCTCGATCGTCCAGTAGAACTGGTCTATTACGACGACCAAAGCAGTCCTGCGAATGCACCGGGAATTTACGCAAAGCTGATCGGCATCGACAAGGTCGATTTGTTGATCGGGCCCTACGGCACCCAGGTTATCGCAGCGGCATTGCCGGCAATCATGCAGGCGAACCGCACAACGATCGGCATTTTCGGATTGGGCGCCAACGAGGAGTTCAAATATCTGCGCTATTTCTCGATGAACTCTCAGGGTCAGTCGACATCCGGCTATTCGGAATGCGTGTTCGAACTTGCCGCTGCGCAGAAGCCGAAGCCAACACGGGTAGCGCTGGTCGGCGCCGATATCGAATATTCGCATAAAGCGCTCGAAGGCGCGCGAAACAACGCAAAGAAATTCGGTTTCGATATCGTCTTTGATCGTAGCTATCCGCTGTCGACGACGGAATTCTCGCCGATTGTGCGAGCGATCCAAGCGTCCAATCCGGACGTCGTGTTCGGCGCGACACTTCCGGTCGATACCGCGGGCATCGTCGAGGCGGCGAAGGAAATCCAGTTCCGGCCGAAAATGATCGGCGGCGCGATGCTCGGCCTCCTGATCACCGCGATCAAGCAGAAGCTCGGACCTGATATCAACGGCTATATCAGCAACGAATTCTATATTCCGGCGCCGAGCCTGCAGTTCGACGGCACCGAAGCGTTCCTTCAGGAATATCAGAAGCGCGCGCAGCAGCTCGGCATCGATCCGCTCGGCTACACCTATCCGCCCTACGCCTATGCGACCGGGCAGGTACTCGCCAAGGCGGTGACGGAGACAAAATCGCTCGATCACGACAAAATCGCCGCGTACCTGCGCGCCAATTCGTTCGATACCATTATCGGGCCGATCAAGTTTGGCGAGAACGGCGAATGGACGACGCCGCGCATCATCTGCATCCAGTTCCAGGGCATCAGCGGTCACGATGTCGATCAGTTCAAGGACTGGTCGCGGCAAGTGGTGGTCTATCCGGCGAAATTTCAATCCGGCAAGCTCGAATATCCGTTGCAGTGAAAGTTGGAAAATGAATTTTGGGTTTGTCGGATTGGGCGCGATGGGTCAGCTCATCGTGCCGCGGCTGATGGCGGCAGGACATCCCGTGACCGGCTGGAATCGGACGCGGGAAAAGGCGTCGCCGCTGACTGAAGCTGGCATGCGCTGGGCCGATACGCCGCGCGCCGTCGCCGAAGCCTCCGAGATCGTCTTTTCCATCGTTACCGACGCGAAGGCGGTCCGTGCCGCCGCACTCGGCGAGAACGGCGTAGTCACAGGTCTGCGCCGCGGCGGCATTTTCATCGATATGAGCACGATCGAGCCCGATGAAAGCCGCGCCATTGCGGCCGAATTTGCCAAGGCGGGTTCGATCATGCTGGACGGGCCACTGTCCGGTTCGCCGGTGACGGTGAAGCAGGGCAATGCCTCAGTCATGGTCGGCGGCGATGAGGCGGCGTTCGAGCGTGCCAAACCAGTCCTGCTTGCAATCGGGCCGAAGGTGACACGCATCGGCGGCAACGGTCTTGCCTGCCAGATGAAGATCGCCGTCAATCTCCTGCTTATGGTCGAGGTGATCTGCTTCGGCGAAGCCGTCGCGTTGGCCGAAAAGGGCGGCGTCGATCGCGCCGTTGCGCTCGATGCCATCCTCAAGAGTGTCGCCGCCTCGCCGGTGCTCGGCTATCGCGGACCCTTCATCCTCGATGGCGCAATGCCGGTCGTTCCGCTCGCTGACGTCACCCTGCAGCAGAAGGACATGTTGCTCGCGCTTAACCTCGGCCGCCAGCTCGGCAGCCCGGTACCGCTTGCGGCCGCTGCGAACGAGATGATGAATGCCTGCCGCGGGCTCGGTATCGACGGCAGCGATTTCGTCGTCGCTCATGAGGTCTATCGGCGTCTTGGAGGACAGACATGACTTCGCAATCGGAAAAAATCGGAGCGGCGCTGGCGAAAGCCGCCAAAGGTGCAATGGCGAAAATGCGTGACGATGGACCGGCGCCGAAAATGTATCGCACCAATTTACACGACGTGCCCAAGGTCGACGGCCTCAAGCGCGACGACGGCTGGGTCGATATGCAGGTGCAGTTTCTGATCGACAAGAAAACGGCTGGTGCCGACCACGTCGTCGGCTGGACCGTGCTCAAGCCCGGTGCGCGCCACGAAAACCACCGGCATCACAATTGCGATGAGTTTTTCATCGTGCTTAAGGGGCACGGCCATATCTACACCGAGACAGGGCAGGTGCCGTCCGGCGAAGGCGACGTAATTTATTCGCCGCGCGGCTGTTGGCACGGCTTCAACAACACCTCCAGCGAAGATGTCGTGCTGGTGTGGGGCTGGATGGACGCCGGTTCCATCGAAGCTTCCGGCTACGAAGTCCATCCCGAGGGCCACAAATGAAGCCCTTGGAAGATCCACGTATCAAAGCCGGCATGACTGCCCAACTGGCGCAGCGCCAAACGCGCATCTCCGCGGGAGAAAAGCCGCTCGGCTGGAAAGTCGGGTTTGGTGCGCCGGCGGCGATGGAGAAGCTGCGCCTCTCGACGCCATTGTTCGGCTATCTGATGCAGGGCGCGTTGCTGCCGACCGGCGCTACGGCCAGCGTGAAAGGGTGGACACAGCCGGTGGCGGAACCAGAAATCGGTGCGCGGCTCGGGGCGGACCTCTCGCCCGGCTCGGATGCTGCTGCCGCACTAGCCGCAATTGCCTCGCTGACGCCCACCATTGAACTCGCCGACCTCGAATTTTCGGCGACGGACGCTGATGTCGAGAAAGTCCTGGTCCGTAATATTTTTCAACGGCACGTCGTTTTGTCGAAAAAGAATTGCACGGGCGGCGATACTTCAGGGCTGTCGACTCACATCTATCGTCGCGGCAAGCTTGCGGCGGAAACCGCGACGCCCGAGGCGATTACCGGAAGGGTAGTGGATGTGGTGGTGCAACTCGCCGACCTGCTCGGTGCGTTCGGCGAGCGGTTGCGGGCCGGCGATCTGGTCATTTGCGGTTCGACAGTGCCGCCGCCATTCATCGGGGCCGATGAGACCGAATTTAGTTATACCCTCGCGCCAATTGGCGACGTTTCGGTGCGCTTCACGCGCTGACCGTCAGTGCGCGGGAATTTAATCCATGATCAAGCGACTATTCACGATCATCGCTGCCACCTTTCTTCTGTCGACGGCGCACGCCCAGGATGTGTTTCCCAAACGAACCTGGGAGGAGCTGAAAGCCGAGACTCTTTCGCGAGCCGAGCGCGGCGCGTACCCGATATTTCATATCGATCCCGCGGATGCGCGCGCCATATTGGACAACATTCACAGTCTCAGTCCCGAGGAGTGGGGCAGCGAGTGGATGAAGGCCGGAGATGTGCACTTCGCTCGTGCACAATCTCTCGAGGCAAACCGGCCGGTCGCTGCGCGAGATGAATATCTTTACGCTTGGCGGCTGTATGGCATGGGAGGCTGGCCGGTCGCCTCCTCGCCAAGCAAGGCAGAAAGCCGCGCCAAGGCCTGGAAGGCATTCGAGACCTACGGCAAGCTCGAAAGCCCGAAGATCGAGGCCATTTCGATCCCTTTCGAAGGAAGGGCAATCAAGGTCACCTTACAGAGACCGGACGGCGTTGAGCATCCGCCGGTCGTGATCGGAATCGCAGGATCGGATCTTTGGCGCGACTATGCCGCCATAACGATGCGGTCATTCCTGCCTTATGGCATTGCCGCCATCACAGTCGATATGCCGGGTACCGGCGACTCACCCGTAGCGAGTTGGCCGGGAGCCGAGCGTGTCTACTCCGCCGTTATCGACTACGTGCAAAGCCGGGCAGACCTCGACGGCACGCGCATTATCGTTCGTGGCGAAAGCTGGGGCAGTTATTGGGCGGCGCGCGTCGGCTTCGCTGAGGTGAAGCGTCTCAAAGGTGTCGTTTTTCAGAGCGGCCCTGTCGATGGCTACTTCCAGAGAAGCTGGCAGGAGAAAGCGTTTCAGACCCGCGAGTTTCTGTTCGATTATGTCGAGTTACGGCTGCATATGCTCGGCGTCTCTTCGGTGGAAGAAGCCTACCAGCTCATGCCAACCTTGTCTTTGAAAACGGAAGGATTGCTGGATCAGCCAACGCCGCCGATGCTGGTGATTGGTGGCGTGAAAGACACCCAAGTGCCTTTCTCCGATACCGAGCTTCTTTTGCAGCACGGCAGCCCGAAGTACGCGTGGATCAATCCAACCGGTCAGACAATGGGTCGCTCAGCGACCGTGAGGGATCAATGGATATTCGATCATGTCGTCGTGCCATGGGTCAGAGATCAGTTCAGCGCAACAGAGTGATGTTGCCGCCCAAGATGCGATCGAGGTGCGGGATGGCCGCATCGCGGCAATTATCCGATGCGTAATCAGATGAAGGTATTGAAGCTCAATGCGCCTTGCGGATGTATTCGAGACCGGCCGCGAGAGCCGCGAGCACGACATATAATGACAAGGCCATGACCGCCATCGCCACTTCCGATGATGGCGGCGGACCGAAATTGGCATAGGCCTGCAATGCAACCAGCCCGACCGTGAAGATACGGAGTACCCAGTGGCCGCGCTGATCCGCCGGCGGCAGGCGGCGTGCGAAGTACCAGGTGCCGGCAAGCAATACGGCGATCTCCAGCGGAAAGCTGATCGCCACGTGCCGCCATAATCCGAAGCCCACTTTGTCGGAGTTACCGTAGAGTGGCAGGTCGGGCGTGTGCACGATCAAATCCAGGATCCAGTGCGAGAACGACGCCGCACTGACGATCAGGAAGGCCCGTCCTCGTTGCTGCGCGACCGAGGCCGCAACGACAGCACCGAGCGCGAGTGAAAGTATGACAGCTCCCGGCAGGCCGTGCGTATAGGGCATGTAGTAGAGATCGTACGGGTTCGCCTCAGTGAAGCCCGGAACGATGTGCAGCTTCTCGACGCCGAGCAGTACGAGCACCGACCAGACCACGTCGAGCCATTGCACCGCGATGAAATAGATCCACAGCGGAACCGCAAGCGCGACAGGCTTGGCGCCGAAAGCGACGCCGTAGTGGCCAACGAACATGTTTATCTCCCGCGGCGTGCGCGGTTACGCGGCCGCGGCGTCCGGATCGCGCATCGGCACCAGATCCCGCAGCTTCGGTGCAACGTGTTCCATGAACATGCGCATGGAACGGAATACCTTCTCGCGGGTCGCCCATTTCTTGCCGGCGACGATCAGCAGCGTGCCAAAACCGCCGGCCTCTTCGTAAAACTCGCGAAGCTCTTTTGCCACCGTGTCCGGATCGCCGAGATGATAGATGCCGGCTTCGGCGAGCTGGTCGAAAGTGACATCGTCGCCCTTTATGCCGATGTCGTAGTTCGATTTGATGAGGCGGATCAGTCCGCGCTTCATCTGATAGCCAAGCTCATAATTGATGTCGTCGCGCAGATCGTCCATGGCTTCCTTGCGGGAATCCGCGAGATAAACGTAACGCGCGACCGTGATGTTCTTCAGCGGGACCTGGTGGCCCGCGGCCTTTGCGGCGCGCGCGTAGTGGTCGCCCTTGCGGCGGACCGACGAGGCGGGCTCAAGCTGGGCCATCAGTTGCGTGTAACCGCGGATCGCCGCAATATCCATCATCGCCGGCGTGTCTGTCGCAGTCGCCATCGGCATGTGCGGCGGATGCAGTGGCTGCGGCGTGGCGACTATGCCCTTGCCCTTGAAGTGCTTGCCGTCCCAGTCGAACGGCTCCTTCGCGGTCCAGCACTTCAAAATGAGATCAAGCGCTTCGCGCAGCCGCTCATGGCGATCCTCGTAGGTCAGCCCGCGCTCGTTGGCGAACAGTGGGCTCGGAAAGCCGGAGCCAAAACCGAAGATATAACGGCCGCCGCCGATGACATGATCGGCTACCGCCGCGTTGATTGCGGTATCGACCGGGTGCGCCAGATGGATCAGCTTCACCGCAGCGCCCATCCGGATCTGCTTGGTCAGCGCCGCGGCCTTGCACATCAGCAACTCCGGCACCGGCAGGGTATCGACCTTGTTGATATAGATCGGCTCGCCGTGGTGCTCGCTGATATAGACGTCGCGGAAGCCGAGCTGGTCTGCCAGCACGATCTCGGCGAGGTCCTCTTCGTAGGTCTGGGCAGCGGTGGTCTGCGGACGAAAACCGTTCGAAAAAAGTCCGAATTCCATTTCTAATCCCCGTTTTGGGGCGGCACGTTACGATCCCGGCCTCGGCTTGACAACGCTTGCGGACGCAACGCGTATGTCGTGCAATTGCGGGGCTTTGACGCCGCGAAACCGGGAAGTCGGCATGTCGTCTCTGCGCATCTATGGCATTGCCCGCACGCGCGCATTTCGTGCGCTTTGGGTGGCAAAGGAGCTGGGTCTCGACTACCAGCACCTGCCGATCGAGATCGGCGACGACGGCGCCAAAAGCCCGGAGTTTCTGGCGATCAATCCGAACGGCCGGCTGCCGGTCATCGTTGACGGCGACTTTGTATTGTTCGAGTTCGCTGGCGATCACGCTTTACCTCGCCAAGAAGCATTCCAGTGGCAAGCTCTATCCCGGCACGCTGGAGGGCGAGGCGCGGGCATGGCAATGGAGCCTCTGGGCCGTCACTGAAGTCGACCGCGGCGTCAATATCTGGTCGCTGCACGCAGTACGGCTGCCGCCGGCAGAGCGCAACAATGTGCTGCGCGAGGAAGCCCTGAAAGTCATCGCGTCGCCGTTCAAGGTGCTCGACGCCGCGGTTGCGCAGCAGCCTTATTTGCTCGGCAATGAGTTTACCGTGGCTGATCTTAATGTCGCTGCCGTGATCAGCCGTGCGGTCGATATGGATTTGTCGGCGTGGCTGCATCTGAAAGCGTGGCTGACACGGTGCCTGGGCCGCCCCGCGGCGCTTGAGGCATTGGCGTTGAAAAACAAAGCCGACGCTGAAACGCCGGCCGACGTCACGCGGCGTATCGCACGGATCAATCGCCTGTGAGCTCCGCGCCATTCAATCTCGGCCAGGTTTTCAATGAAGCGGTCGCCTTGCACCGTCAGGGCCGTTTGCGCGACGCGGAGAAGATTTATACCCGCGTGCTCAAAGCCGCACCCGATCATTTTGATGCGCTCAATCTGCTCGGCACCGTCAAGTGGCGGCTTGGCCGCATCGGTGAGGCGCACCGCCTGTTTACAGCCGCGCTGAAAATCAGAACCGATGTGCCGCAGGTCTGGTCCAATCTCGGGCAAGTCTTGCAAATGCTCAAACGGCCGAAGGAGGCGCTTGAGTGCCACGACAAGGCTTATGCGCTGGCACCGGACAATGTCGATATCCTCAACAGCCGCGCCAATACGCTTCTCAGCCTCGGCCGGCCGGAGGAAGCGCTCGATCAGTTTCGCGAAGTGCTGGCGCGTGCCCCCAATCATGGCGAAGCGCATCTCAATAGCGGCATCGCGCATGCGGAACTTGGCTCGATGGAAGATGCGATTGCGGAATACGACCGGGCTTTGTCGCTCGCTCCCGGCCATCCGGTTGCGCACTATAATCGTGGTGTCGCGCTCTACGAGCTGGGCCGTTATGCCGATGCCGTCGATGCCCACGACAATGCGCTTGCGACAGCGCCGGGGCATCCCGGCGCCTGGCTCAATCGCGGCCGTGCACTTGCTGCGCTTAAGCGGCTCGACGATGCGCTTGCCAGTTACGACAAGGCGAAAGCGATCGAGAAGGACAATCCCGATATCCATTTCATGGAGTCGCTCGCTCTGCTGATGGTCGGCGACTACCGCCAGGGCTTCGAGAAATACGAAGCGCGCTGGCGGCGTTCCGGCATGCCGGAGCAGAAAAGCCGAGGTCGGCCGCTGTGGCGCGGCGACTATTCGCTGGCGCGCAAGACGGTACTGCTGCACGCCGAGCAGGGCTTTGGCGACACCATCCAATTCGCTCGTTACGTACCGCAGCTCGCGGCCAGCGGCGCCAACGTCATCCTCGAAGTGCAGCCGGAGCTGACCGCGCTGTTGTCGCGGCTTGAAGGTGCGAAGACCGTAATTCCTCATGGCGCTCCGACGCCGCCTTACGACGTGCATTGTCCGCTCGGCAGCCTGCCGCTGGCGCTCAAGACTGAGCCATCAAACGTACCGGCGCCGATCCCTTATCTGTCAGCTGATGAAGCGCATCTCGCCAAATGGTCGGCACGGGTTGGCCCGCGGCCACGTATTGCGATCGCGTGGTCCGGCAATGCCAGCCATCTTAATGACCGCAATCGCTCGATGCCGTTTGCGAAGCTTGCGCCGCTGTTCTCTTCTCCGGCGCGCTTTATCAGCATCCAGCGCGAAGTACGCGCGGAGGACGAAAATGTGCTCGCGGCCGAGCCGCGTGTCACGCACATTGGCGGCGAACTCAACGATTTCGACGATACGGCCGCAGTCGTGGCGCTGTGCGATCTGGTGATTGCGGTCGATACCGCGGTGGTCCATCTCGCAGGCGCCATGGGCCGGCCGGTTTGGGTAATGGTGCCGTTTGCGCCCGACTGGCGCTGGACACTCGATGGCGACAGCACGCCTTGGTATCCGACCGCGCGCCTGTTCCGGCAAACCGCGCTCGGCGACTGGGACAGCGTGATTAACAACGTCTCCGCGGCACTCCGCGAGCTGGTCTCGCCAGCGGCCTAGGGCGCTCCCTTTGTGAGTCGACATTCATGAACCGGCATTCATGATCCCGCATATTATGGCTCGAAAATGCAGCAATTGTTTCTCCGGGCCGGCTGCGCCGTCCACTTTGCGACGGCATGTCGCGCCTTGAAAGCGTGACGGCCTTTTGACTTTGACCTAGACCAATAGGTCTGTCGTTACAGCTCATGTAACAGACGCGCGGCGGGGGCGGCGCTCAGATGAACTATGCTGTCAATTTTCCGGGGCAAGCCAGTGTGGCTTTGCCAAGTGTGGAAGTCGTCTCGCGGGCCGGGGCGAGTAAATGCCAGCATTGGGCAAATACTCTCAGCACAGAAGCGAAGGATCAGCGGTATTACGAGCTGGTCGAAGATACGATCCACGCGGAGTTCGATTACAGGTATTTCATCGTGCGGGATGAAACCGGCGAGATACGTGCGATCCAGCCGTTCTTTATCCTCGATCAAGATTTGCTCATCGGCGTCAAGCCTAAACTCGGCTGGTTGATCGATTCCATTCGACGTTTGTGGCCGAGCTTCATGGTTGCGCGCACGCTGATGGTGGGATGCGCCGCGGGAGAAGGTCATCTAGACGGCAAGGATGAGTTCGCGCAGCGATCCTCAGCCCGCCTGTTGGCATCAGCGGTTGTCGAGGAAGCGCGTAAACTAAAAGCCAGGCTGGTGGTCCTCAAGGAATTTCCGGCCAAATATCGCCCGACCCTGGAATGCTTTGTCGACAAGGATTTTACCAGGATTCCCAGCATGCCCAACGTCATGCTGAATATCAATTATTCCAGCTTTGACGAGTACATGATGCGCGCGCTCAGCGGCGGCGCACGCCGAAAATTGAGGCTGAAGCTGAAGGCTGCCGAACACGCGCCGCCAATCGAAATGAGCGTCGTCGATGACATCGCGCCGATGATTGACGATGTGTATCCGCTTTATTTGCAGGTCTATAACAGGTCCAGTCTGCATTTCGAGAAACTCACCAAGGAATATTTTTGCGGTCTTGGCACCCGCCTCGGTAACAAGAACCGTTTCTTTATCTGGCGCCAAAACGGAAAAATCGTCGCCTTCGGTTGCTGTCTTCTTCAGGAAGACATGATCCACGCCGAGTATCTCGGACTTGATTACGCGGTCGCGTTCGACCTGCACCTGTACCATTATACTTTCCGCGATCTGATCAGTTGGGGGATCGCGAACGGTTACAAGTGGTTTCACAGCAGCGCCTTGAACTACGACCCTAAATTTCACCTGCGCTATCGGCTCGATCCCATCGACCTTTACGTGCGGCACACCTCGGCGTTCTGCAATTCGATCTTGCGCCGTATCCTGCCGTGGATCGAGCCCACGCGTTACGACAAGACGCTCAGGATGTTCGACAATTACGACGAGCTCTGGGCGCCGGCTGTCGACAGGAAAAGCGAAAGCTCCTGGATTGCGGCGGCGCGTGCGGCGTTCTCGCATTGCAAACGTGCGATCATCTCAGCATCCGTAGAGCTTCGTGCTGAAATTTCATCAGCTTTTGGCTGCTTGTCCGGCTCGCTCGAAACGAATTGGGGCAAACAGGCTGCATCGGCTTGCGCCGTGGTTCTCTCTACCCTGGCTTTGTTGGGGGTCGATCAATTTCTCGGTAGTCCGTATCTGATGTTCGCCTACGTCGTGCCAATTCTTTTCGTTGCCGGTAAATTTGGCAGAACTGCAGCGTTCAGCGCGGCGGCGCTGAGCAGCATTTGCGCGGCTTTTTTCCTAATCGAGCCCAAGTTCAGCCTCGAAATTGAGAGCAGCGAAGACCTCACGGCGTGGCTGTCTTTTTGTTTTACCGCCTTGCTGATCAGCCAGTTTTCCGGCAAGCGATATGCTCGAGGCCCGATCCTGTGATTCTGGGCGCTTGTTCAATCAGAACGAGGCGGCTGCCGGGCTAATTATCGCGGTCCTGGAGTGTTAACGCGACGCCAACGCTCACGCTCCGATCCACACCGGATGATCGCCGCCCTGGTCCGGCGGCTCGCGGTGCCGGTATTGATCGCACTTTTTTTGAGCCATTGCACACACGCCCCGTTGCCCGCTACCGGGGAGCGGCCAGTCAAAATAGTTGTGCTTGGCGATTCGCTCAGCGCCGGGTTTGGTCTCCTGCCGGGTTACGCATTTCCCGAACGGCTGGAGCAGGTTCTCAGGGCCAAAGGTACCCCTGTCACGATAGTAAACGCGGGTGTCTCCGGCGACACGGCTTCAGACGGGCTTGCTCGGCTCGACCGAGCTGTTCCTGGAGACACTGAGGCAGTGATCATTGAATTAGGCGCCAATGATGCAGAACGGGGGATAAGCCCGAGCCTGACCGAGGCAGCGCTCGGTTCAATGCTGCAACAGCTGCAGGACCGTCATATTCAGGTTCTGTTGACAGGCTTTCACGCGCCGCCGGGCAAAGGGCCGGCTTATGTGCGCGCTTTCGCGGCGATCTATCCATCGCTGGCCGCGAGCCATTCGTATGTGTGGTACCCGGATATCCTCGATGGAGTGGAAGGCAATGCCGCTCTTATTCAGTTAGATGGCGAGCACCCAAATGCCCGGGGCGTCGACGTCATCGTTCAGCGCATCTTGCCGCAAGTTGAAGAGCTTATCGCTCGCGTGCGCGCGGCACGCCCGTCGTGAACGCATTGGAGGCTTTTGAAGCCGAGTCTACGTTGGGTCGCGATATGCCGGACCAGTAAGTGCGCTGCCTAGCGCACGTATTTGTAGTGGAAGCGTTCGCCGCCGTCGGCTTCGATCAGCCCGGTTGTCGGCGGCGGAAAGTGGATCGGCAGCACGAAGTGGCCGGTGCCGGCGGTTTCGCGCAGGAATTTGCGCCGCGACTGCGCCGCCTGCTTCGGATCCCAGTCGAACACCGTCGACCAGTCCGGCTCGCGGCATTGCAATGCGTGATGCATCAGATCGCCGACCACGACTGCCTGCTGTCCGCCCGAACGGATATTGACGCAGCAGTGACAGGGCGAGTGCCCAGGCGTCGGCGTTAGCCAGATGTTATCGTCGAGCTGAAAGTTGTCATCGACCAGTAGCGCCTGTCCTGCTGCCACGATCGGTTCGCAGTTGAATGGCCACACATTGCCGCCGCCGCCGGGGCGGTTGCCGCCTTTCTTCGCTTCCGCTTCCCACGCCGCGTACTCGCCCTTGTGGAAGATATACTTCGCCTTCGGGAAGGTCGGCACCCATTTCCCGTTGCGCAGCATCGTGTTCCAGCCGGTGTGGTCGATGTGGAGGTGGGTGCAGAACACGTAATCGATGTCTTCGAACTTCAGGCCCTCGGCATGAAAGCCGTCGAGCCATGGTTGTTTTGGAAAATCCATCGGCGCCGGATAGCCCTTGTCCTCGCCGGTGCAAGTATCGACCAGAATCGTGTGCTTCGGCGTGCGCACAATGAAGGTCTGATAGGTGATGACCATTTTGCCGGATGCCGGATCGAACACTTCCTTATCCAGCGTCGCGAGATGGCGCTTGCCGGTCTCCGGGTTGTAGGCAGGGAACATTTCCTCGGGCTTCCGCCATGGCCCATCCCGCTCGATGATGCTGGTAATGGTGACGTCGCCGATCGTGAGCCTTCGCATTTGTCCTCCCTGGCCTCCGGTTTCTTGCGCGGATGCTTGAGGATAGCCGTGTACAGGGGAGGATGCGAGATAGCCGAGGCTGGCTCTCCGCCGGGCGTATAGTCGACTTAATGCGACATCAGCGTCGGCACGGTCATTGATTGAAAGATGCTGCGGGTAACGCCGCCAAGCAAGAATTCCCGCATTCTGGAGTGGCCATAGCCACCCATGACAATCAAATCCGCTCCGCTGTCTGCGGCGTGGGACAACAACACATCGGCTATGTCCATGTCGCCACGTGAAAGCTGATTGACATCGATCTTGTATCCGTGACGGGCCAGATGCAGGCCAATGTCCGCACCTTGGATGTTATTGCGCTTTCGGTGATCGTCGCTGACGGTGACGACCTCAATGGCGCTGGCCCGGTCCAGAAAAGGGGCCGCGTCGGCAATGGCGCGGACGGCGGCACGACTGCCGTCCCAACAGATCATAACTCGATCAAGCCTCAGCGGTGCCCTCTGGATGTAGGGCACCACAATAATGGGGCGCCCAGATTCGAAAAGCGTACTTTCCGAGATCATTCCGTTGACAGAATTTTGCGACGGGTTGGTCTGACCAACGATGGCCAGATCGAAGCGGCGCGCAAAAAGACTGAAATTGTCGGCCGCATCGTCAAGGCTGCTGCGGACTATCCGCGTTTCGGCGATTACGCCAGCGGCGGTCGCCGCCGACGTGAATTCGCTGACCGCTGTTTCGGCATCGCGCTCATTGTCGCGTTGCTGCGTTTCAATTGTCTCCAGAGGCAGGTACCCCATGCTGGCACCCGGAATATTCGGCACAAAAGCGAACGCGACCCCGGTTATATGGGCGTCGAATGCGCTGGCTATGGAAAGTGCGTAGTCCCGTCCGGACGCTGCGTTTTTTCGAACGCTCAGATTGACCACCAGATCCTTGTACATGGCAACTCTCCTTGAAACCAATCCAAGGATGTCATGCCGACAGCGGTCGTGGCTTTGAGCTAAATCAAACAGGCCCCTTTTTATTGATTGCCTGTTGCAGCCAGGCCGAGCGCCGCGCGGACCTCGGTCTTTGCCTGCGCAAAGTCTGCCTCGAAATGGGGATTGTGCAACAGCGTGTTGTCGATCACGCTTGCTGATATGCGGCCGGCCTCGACATCGGTCGGGAAGTGAACGCCGGCGACGACACGATTGTGGGCATACTCAGCCCCACGCGCGAAAATCGCGACTGCATTTTCCGGAACCATCTCCGCCAGCAGAATTCCCGCCTCATTGCCGAAAGTCGAATGATTGCTTGGGTAGGAAAAATCCGGCGCCTGAACGACGATGATTTTGATCTCCGGATCAACGACGAAGGGGCGCGTTCGCTTGAAGAAATTCTTGGCGGCGAACGTGGCGGCATTGCCATCCTGGTAGACATGTTGGAAGAGTGCGGTCGTGAGCGGTAGATTCTCGGTCTTGAAATTAGGGCCCATCACATCGGCAAATCGAAACACCGTTCGCTGGTCGTCGTCTTGCGCCTGTTTGATGCTCGCGTCGGTGCGGGCATTCACCGTCGCAAGCACGGCTTGTAGGTCGGCTTTCCCCGTCGGCGAATCCGGGATCGGCGGCGGTGCAAGAATATGGACGAGATCGATCTCGGCCGGGCTGATGTAATAGGTGTCGGCAGCCAGCGCGGCCGAAGAGACGACGATCGAAGACGCGAGCGATATCGTGATCAACGCCACGAATGATGAAGCCCGATAGCGCATTTTAGTATTGCCTCCCGATAGTGTTATGACGAGTAGTGCGCTTTGCAAGCGACGAAGTCATGACGATAAATACTAATGAAGCGCGTGGCTATCGATCATCGGGGCGTTTGGGACGGGAAGGCGAAAAGCCGGCTAACGCCCCGCGATAGTCTTTCTTGAGCGGTGCGGCGTAAGCCCCGCGTTTGGAGGTCGTGAGCCCGAGTGCGGCCAGCGCCTCGGCTTGTTTTACAGCGGCAGTGACGCCATCAACGACCGGAACGCCGAAGGCCGACGACAGCTCCGCCGCGAGCCTGGCCATTCCGGCACAGCCAAGCAAAATCGAGTCAGCACCGTCAGCCAGCGCGCGCGCAATCTCGGTTTCAATTTTCGCGCGGGCATTTGAGCCTGCCCGGTCGATGTCGAGCACAGCTACATCGCAGGCGTAAACCCGTGCGCGCTCCGCGTAGCCGTATTTTCTGACCAATTCCTCGAGCGGGACAATCGAGCGCGACAGCGTTGTCACGACGCCGATCCGCTTTGACACTTGCCCGGCGATGATCAAGCCGGCTTCGCAAATCGCTACGACCGGACAGGTCACGAAGCTGCGTGCGGCATCGAGCCCGGTATCGTCGAAGCAGGCGATGACGGCGGCATCGCTATCGGGCGCTTCGCGCAGGGCCGCAATGATGCCGGGGACAGCGAAGGCTTCATCATAAAAGCCCTCGATTGAAGCCGGGCCGATGGCCGATGTGACCGCGTGCACCTCCGTTCCCGGCGCCGCCACCGCCTTGGCCGCAGCCTCGATTATGACCGTCATGCTCTCGGTCGTATTCGGATTGATCACCAGTAGCTTCATGTCTGGCACATGCTTTGCACAGCGACCCTGCGGCAGGCCTCGCGGTTCGAGCTATCTATGCGTGGGAGTATGGCATGACGAACTCGACCAACACCGCCGAATCTCTAGGCAGCTCGGCGGAATTCCGCCCATCCCAGTGTCCTGATCAAGGCCAGCTACGACCCTGCTCTGACCAATGAGGATCTGGCGCCGCTCAAAAACCAGAACTGGGGGGCTTACAATATCTTCGCGTTCTGGATGTCCGACGTGCACAGCGTCGGCGGCTATGTGACGGCCGGTACCCTGTTCTCCCTGGGCCTGGTCGGCTGGCAGGTGCTGGTCGCGCTGCTGGTCGGCATCGTCATCGTCCAATTTTTCTGTAATCTCGTCGCCAAGCCGAGCCAGAATACCGGAGTTCCCTATCCGGTGGTGTGCCGTTCGTCGTTTGGCGTGAAGGGCGCGAATATACCGGCCATCATTCGCGGCTCGATCGCGGTCGCCTGGTACGGCATCCAGACCTATCTGGCATCAAGCGCGTTTATGGTCGTGGCCCTGAAATTCTTTCCGGGTCTCGCACTCTATGCAGACGTGACACGCTACGGCTTCGTTGGATTGTCGTTCCTCGGCTGGGCCTGTTTCATGGCGCTTTGGATCGTCCAGGCCTTCGTGTTCTGGCGCGGCATGGAAGCGATCAAGCGTTTCATCGATTGGGCCGGCCCCGCCGTGTATGTTGTCATGCTGGCGCTCGCGGCTTACCTCGTGATGAAGGCCGGGCTTGATACGTCAGCCTGACGCTCGGCGAGGTGAAATATTCCGGATGGGCGGCGCTGCCCGTCATGATCAATGCGATCGCGCTGATCGTATCCTATTTCTCCGGGCCAATGCTCAACTTCGGCGACTTCTCGCGCTACGGCAAAACCTTCACGGCGGTGAAGAGCGGCAATTTCTGGGGCCTGCCGGTCAATTTCTTGGGCTTCTCGCTGCTCACGGTCATCACGACGTCCTGTACCTTGCCGGTGTTTGGCCAGTTGATCATCGATCCGGTGGAGACAGTGAGCCGCATCGACAATGTTTTTGCCGTCACGCTCGGCGCACTCACCTTCATGATTGCCACCATCGGCATCAACATCGTCGCGAATTTCGTTTCGCCGGCATTCGATTTCTCGAACGTCGCGCCGAGGCGGATCAGCTGGCGGATGGGCGGCATGATTGCTGCGATCGGTTCGGTCTTCATCACGCCGTGGAATCTCTACAACAATCCAGAAGTCGTGCATTACACGCTGGACATTCTCGGCGCCTTCATCGGGCCGCTGTTCGGAATCCTGATTGCGGATTTCTATTACGTGAAGAAGGAAACGATCATCGTCGACGATCTCTACACGCTCAAGCCTGACGGTGCTTATTGGTATGACGGCGGCTACAACCGCTGCGCGGTGATGGCAGTGTTGCCGTCGGCGCTCGCCGGGGCGATTTGCGCGCTGCTACCGTCGCTGCACGTTCTGGCGAATTTCACCTGGTTTATCGGCCTGGCGCTGGGCTTTTTGATCTACCTGACGCTGATGCGCCGGGCTTCGCACGCGGCCGGCGTTGCGGCGGTTCAGGCCGGTCCAGCGGAATAATTTTAGGAACCGCTTCGCTATTTCATCGGCGAGAAAGCCGCCGGTAGATAAATATCGACTTGCTGCGACAACAGATGGCCCGGCCCGCCTGGCGGCGGCCAGACGCCGTCGGCGATCGCCTTTTCGCGAAGCCGCGCGCGCTCGTCAAAACTCTTGTAGGGCCAGATGTGCATGAGACGTGTCACTGCGCCGGTTACCGACGTCATCGCCGCGAGCAGCGGTGAAAGCTTCACGCGTCCGGGCACAGATTTGCGCCATGCTTCGATCGTCGGCAACAGGCCGCCCGGTTTGAGGACGTAATTGCGCACCTCGTAGCACGGGCCGAACTGGCCCGGCTGCATCGGCGGAATGAAATCGAATGACACGTAGGTGTCCATGGTCATCGTCGTGATGTAATCACCGATGCCGAGCGGATTGGTGGTGTTCTGTGCAGCAAAACGATTGTCGAGCGTGGCAGCAGCCGCCGCGGCATTGCGGATAATCAGGATCTGGTTGACGGCGCCGATATCGGAAAACCAGCAGCCCAGCAGCGCCGGATCGTTGATCAGGTTCTTGCCGAGGATATCAAGCGCCTGCGGATGTGTTCCCGGCCGCACACCAATGACAGCAACGTCGTAATACTGAGCCAAAACCTTCTCCCAAGCCTCGCTGTGGACACATCACGTTCGACGACAGATGTCGCGCAGCAATCACCGAAATTTATCAAAGTCTGTGAGAACCTGGTTGAACAAGGTGATGCTGTTGGTCAGGCAAGCATCGGTGGTTCCCCCGCTGACCTCGACGTCATACTGCATCACAAAATTGCCATTTGCTGCCACCATGCCGCGAACAAATTGCGTTAACCGGTTCCATCGGTTAGCAAAGTCGACGGTGAATCTGCTCTCGGGTGTAAGGCCAAGCGTTATCTGAAAAGACTTGCAGTTGGCGTTGTTGCAATCGAAGAAATAAATAAAGACGCCTTTGCCATCCATTGTCGTCTTGACGATCTGTCCAAGAAGGCCTTTTTCGCTGGTTTTTATATCGGCGAGGTCTGCCGGATAACCGGCCTTGGTCAGTATTCCCGACATCTGTTGCGGGGAGATCGTGGTGTTCACGATTGGGATCTGCGCGATAGCGGTCTGCGCGTTTGCGCTTTGGGTTGCTGCCATCGCCATATATGCCGACATCAAAATAGCTCTCAGAAACATGATTATCTCCAGTCTGAGGGATTCGAGTTTGACAACGTTTCAAGTCAGGATCTGACGTTCAGAGTCCGCTCGGTCGGAATTTTGCCGATCCGCCGATCTCTTCGCAAGACACGAACGTGGTTTCTGGGATGGCGGCCGGCTAACGCGGTACCTTGGGACAGATTGGCGTGGTCCCGCACGATTGACAGGCGCGGTCTTCTCCAGACAGTCTGACCCTGCCGTGTGCAATCGAAGAACCTGGAGTTAAACGTGAAAAGATCGCCGTTGTATTTTGCCGCGGCCGCTGTGGTCGCGTTTGTTGCCGCGATGCCCGCGCGGGCCGCGGACAATGTGAAAATCGGCGTTCTGTTTCCGTTGACCGGCAATGCAGCCGCCGCCGGCCAGGCCTCAAAAGCGGCGATCGAAGTTGCCGCCGACATCGTCAACAACGCCCATCCCGAGCTTGGCAATATCCCGCTTGCGGCCGGCGCTGGTCTGCCCAATCTCGGCGGCGCCAAGCTCGACGTGGTCTTTGTCGATCATCAGGGTAATCCGTCGATGGCCCAGCAACTGGCGACGCGGCTTGTTACCGAGGACAAGGTCAATGCGCTGTTAGGCGCTTATCAGTCGTCGTGCACATTTACCGCGACGCCGGTTGCCGAGCGTTACGGCATTCCGTTCATGGTCGGCGAATTCATCGGCGCTCAACATCACGACGCGCGGATTGAAATACGTGTTTCGCGCCACGCCGATCGCGACCGATTACGCGCGGGCCTATATGAGCTTCTTTGCCGACATGAAGAATCAGGGCAAGAAGATAACAATATCGCCATCGTCAACGAGAATACCGACTACGGCACCTCGGTCGGCGATGCGATCGAAGCGGAAGCGAAGAAGACCAATTTGCCGGTCGCGATCCGCATTCCCTACAGCGCAAGCTCGACCGACGTTTCCGCGCAAGTGCTTCAGCTCAAGCAGGCCAATCCGGACGTCGTTATCTTTATCAGCTACACTGCCGATGCTATTCTCTACATGAAGACGATGAAGAGTCTCGACTACAAGCCGCAAATGGTCATCGGCGATGATACCGGCTTTTCCGATCCATCATTCATTCCTGCCGTCAGCGATATCGCGCAAGGCGTGATGAACCGCAGCGCCTGGGCGATCGGTAAGCCAGGCTCGACCGACCGACAAGATCAACGCGATGTACAAAGCGAAAACCGGCCGCGATCTCGACGACACCTCGGCCCGCAACATGCAGGCCTTCCTCGCACTGGCCGACGCCATCAACCGCGCCGGCTCTACCGATCCGGAAAAGATCCGCGACGCGCTGACCAAGACGGATCTCAAGCCCGACCAGCTGATGATGGGCTATCAGGGTATCAAGTACGACGAGACCGGGCAGAACATCCTGGCCTCGACTTATCTCATCCAGTTGCACGGCAAATCATACAATATGGTTTGGCCCGAGCAGGCGGCGACTGACAAATTGCAGTGGCCGTTCGGAGGCGCGGCGCAATAAAGCCGGAGCGCGGTAGGGCACTGGGCGCGTCCATGGTTGTTGTCCAAGTCATCGTCGGCGGCCTCCTGTTGGGGGCGATCTACGCGCTGTTCTCCTCGGGTCTCACGCTGATCTGGGGCATGATGAATTTCATCAATTTCGCCCACGGTGAGTTTGTCATGCTCGGCATGTACGTCGCGCTGCTGGCCGTGACCTGGATCGGTGGCGGCCCACCGGTGTTCGGCATCGCGGCGGCGGTAGCGCTCGCGGCGCTCGGCGTTGCCATTTATTTCTCGCTGATCCGGCACGTGGCGCGCGGCCCGATGCTGGCGCAGATCCTCTCGACTTTCGGGCTCGCGCTGTTGTTGCGCTACAGCGCGTTCTATTTCTTCTCGGCAAATTTCGTATCGTTGCCGCCGACGTCGCTGTCCGGGACCATTAATTTCGGCGGAATTTATCTCCCTGTGGCGCAGCTTGTCGCTGGCGCAGTGGCGATCTTCCTTACCTTGTCGCTGCACATGCTGCTCACCCGCACCATCATCGGCAGCAAGCTTCTCGCCGTCGCAGAAGATCGTACCGCGGCGATGCTGATGGGTATCCGCCCGGATCGTATGCAAGCGTTGGCGTGGGGTTTGTCGGCGGGCGCAGCGGGTATCGCCGGCGCGCTGATGGCGACTGCTTATCCGTGGTCGCCGTCGGTCGGCGAAACCTTCGGACTGATCGCCTTTGTCGTGGTTGCGCTCGGTGGCTTCGGCAGCGTGCTCGGTTCGCTCTACGCCGGATTGATCATCGGCTTGATCCAGGCGGCATCCGCATTCTGGCTCGGTGCGATCTACAAGGATATCGTTGTCTACGGCTTATTTGTTGCGCTGCTGTGGTTCCGGCCGCAGGGATTGATGGGCAAGGCGTGAGCAAGTTTCTCACCCCACGCGCTGGCGTTACGCTGGTTGTTGCGGGGCTGCTGCTTTATCCGCTGGTTTTCACCGGCGCGTTCTATCGCGACATCGGCGTCTCCTTTGTGCTGGCGGCGATCTCGGCTTCGGCGTGGAACATCGTCGGCGGCTATGCCGGGCAAGTCTCGGTCGGCCACAGCATGTTCTTCGGGCTCGGCGCCTATACGCCGTTACTGGTCTATAATCTGTGGGGCTGGCCGCCGCTGCTCGGCATTCCGTTCGGCGTCGTGCTTGCGGTCGCGCTCTCCATCGCCGTCGGCACGCCGACGTTCCGGCTCAGCGGCCATTATTTCAGCATGGCAACAATTGCTGTCGCCGAATTGATCCGATTATTCGCCAGCACCTGGAATTTCATCGGCGCGGCGATTGGCTTGCAGGGGCCGGCGACCGCGCGCGGTTGGTGGGATCTGACGTTCCGCGGCGAACTGCCGTACTACTATATCTTCCTCGGCGTGCTTGCCGTCGTGTTGCTGACAACCGCGGCGATAGAGCGGCGCCGTTTCGGTTTCTATCTGCGCGCCATCAAGGCCAGCGAACGTGCGGCGCGCAGTCTCGGCGTTCCGGTGCGGCGAACCAAGTTGCAGGCGCTGGCGCTAAGCGCTGCGTTCACGGCCATTGCCGGTTCGCTTTACGTCGTGAAGACCGGCTTTATCGATCCGGATTCCGGCTTCGGTATTCTGGTCTCCGTGCAGATGGTGATCATCGCCGCGCTTGGCGGCGCGGGGCTGTTGTTCGGCCCGCTCCTTGGCGCGGTGATCTTGGTGCCGTTGCAGACCGCGACCAATAGCTGGTTCGGCGGTGGCGGCTCCGGCCTCACTTACATTATTTATGGCGGGATCATCGTCGTCATTGCGCGTTTTGAGCCGGGCGGCCTGTTCGATCTGTGGCACCGTATCGTGCCGGAACGCTGGAGACGCGCCCATGCTGCTTGAGGCGACCAATGTCTCCAAGGAATTCGGCAGCTTCCGCGCCGTGGCTGGCGCCGATCTCGCGGTAGAGCAGGGCGAGATCATCGGGCTGATCGGCCCGAACGGCGCCGGCAAATCGACCTTTTTTAACTGCCTTGCGGGCGAAACCCAGCCCACCACCGGGCGCATTGTCTTCGACGGCAAAGACATAACCCATGCGCCGCCGGAGGTGCATGCGCGCGCGGGCATCGGCCGCACCTTTCAGGTGCCGATCACGTTCGAGGACATGACGGTGCTGCACAACGTCATGGTCGGTGCTTTCCTGCGTTATCCAGGCCGCAATGATGCCCGCGAGCAGGCGCGCCACATTATCGAATTGACCGGCCTGCGCGCCGATCAGCCCGCGCGTACGCTCGGCACGCCAGGGCGCAAGCGCCTTGAGATCGCCCGGGTGCTGGCGACGGAGCCGCGCCTGCTGCTGCTCGACGAAGCGCTCGCCGGTTTGACGCCGACCGAGTTGCAGGCAGCCATCGCGTTGGTGCGGCGCATCCACGAGATGGGGATCACCATCGTCATTGTCGAACACATCATGGAAGTGATCATGACGCTGACCAAGCGCGTGCTGGTGTTCAACCAGGGCCGCGTCATCGCCAGCGGTACGCCTGAAGCCGTGGTGCACGAGGAGGCGGTGATCGAGGCTTATCTCGGCCGTGCGTATCGGCGGCAAGTGTCCAAAGGATCGCAGGATGGCTGACCTCAACGTCAAGCATCTTGAGGTGCGTTACGGCGACCTGGTCGGCGTTTCCGACATTTCATTGCGCGTCGAGAGTGGCAAGATCGTCGCTTTGCTGGGCTCCAACGGCGCCGGCAAGACCACGACGCTTAATGCCATCGCCGGCGTTGTGCGTCCGACGCGAGGCACGGTCGAATGGCGCGGCGAGCGGATTTCCGGGCAACCGGCTTATGCCATTGTCAGCAAGAGATTGGCGCTGTCGCCGGAAGGCTGGCGATTGTTTGTTGCGCAGTCTGTCGAGCAGAACCTGAAACTCGGCGCCACCGCGCTCGCCGATCGCTCGCGCGTCAGCGCTTTGTTCGAACGTGTCTATGCATTGTTCCCACGGCTCGCCGAGCGGCGGCGCCAGCTTGCCGGCACGTTGTCGGGCGGGGAGCGGCAAATGCTGGCGCTGGGCCGCGCGCTGATGAGCGAGCCGCAATTGCTGATGCTGGATGAGCCGAGCCTCGGGCTCGCGCCGGCCGTGGTCGAAACGCTCTACGATACCTTGCAGACACTGCATCAGCAGGGCCTCACATTGCTGTTGGCCGAGCAGTCGATCCCGCTGGCGCTGGGCATCGCCGATTACGCCTATGTGCTGCAAACCGGGCGCATTGCGCTTGAAGGTCCCGCGCGCGATCTCGAGAGTAACGAGCAGGTGCGGGAGATTTATCTTGGCATCGGCACGCGCGTGGCGGCACACTCCGGTTCAAAATAAGCGTAAAAACATTATCTGGCCCAAGAAATGCATGTTGTGGAGATGATTGCGGTCACCCCTGCATGTTGCTGTCGTACCCATTATTATGAACGGTAATGCCGATTCTCAGCATCAGACACGTTACGACGTATCACTATAAACAGCCGGTCGCATTCGGCGAGCACCGGATGATGTTGCGTCCACGCGACGACGACGATCAAAAGGTCATTGAAACAGAACTAGAAATCACGCCCAGGCCGAAGCAGCTTGCCTGGACGCGCGACAGTCTCGGCAATCACGTAGCGACTGCTCATTTTGACAACCGGGCCCGCGAGCTTCGCGTTGTCAGCAATATTCGTGTCGACCATGCGCCTGCCGGCTTTCGCGCAACCGATATAAGGAATTTTGCCCGCAGCTATCCGTTTGCCTACGCGCTGGAAGATTGGCCCGGTCTCGAACCTTTCATCCGGCCGTTGTCTCCGCATCCCGAGATTGATCGCTGGAGCGCTAGGTTCTTCCGCAAAGATGGCTCTGCCGACACTCACGAGCTGCTCGGCAATATGACGCGGACCATCATGCGGACCTTCAAGCACGTGTCGCGGCACGAGAAGGGTATCCAGGATCCCGTCTGCACGCTTAATCTCGGAAGCGGCAGTTGTCGTGATCTCGCCGTGCTTATGATAGCGGCACTTCGCGCGCGCGGAATTGCCGCGCGGTTCGTGTCGGGATATCTCCATTTGACCAATGATGACGACGACGATTGTGCTACCGGCGGCAACACCCACGCTTGGGTTCAGGTCTATGTTCCCGGTCCGGGCTGGGTCGACTTCGATCCATCGGGAGGCATCGTGGGCAATGAAAACCTCATCCGCGTCGCGGTCGCGCATCACCCGTGCGAGGCGATTCCTCTGCAAGGCACATGGTTCGGAACTGCGGCGGATCATCTGGCCATGAAAGTCGCAGTGAAGGTCACTACGGCAGCGGCTGCCGGTGCCTGAGATTGCGCGGACATCGTGATGATCGTTCGTTGGCAGGCAGAGCGTTTATTCTGTCGGCACTTCATTGGCCCAGACGCGAAACCCCGACAAGGTTCCTGGCCCGAAGGTATGGGTTAGGGGCACGTCCGCGGCGTCGCGGCCTTGCGCGATGAGGACACGCCCGATCCGAGGGGCATTGTTGCGCGGGTCGAACGTGTGCCAACGGCCGCCGAGATAGACCTCGATCCACGCCGCAAAATCATTAGGCGGGTAGGGCGGTGGAAGGCCGACATCGGTAAGATAACCGGTGCAATAGCGTGCCGGAATGTTCAAGCAGCGGCAAAAAGCGATGGCAAGATGAGCGTAGTCGCGGCACACGCCTCTGCGCTCTCCGTATGTTTCAAATGCCGTTCTGGTTGGACGGGAATGTTCGTAACCGAATGCTATGTGATTATGGACGAAGTCGCAGACAGCCTGCACCCGCGGCCAACCGGGCGGCGTGTTTCCGAATAGTCGCCAAGCCTCGTCGGCTAGGCGATCGGTCTCGCAGTAACGGCTGCCGAGCAAAAACAGTATGACTTCCGCCGGCAAGTGCCGAACCTGGTGCTGCAGAGCGTTCAGATCGATCGGGTCCGGCAGGCCCGAGTCGCGAATGACAGCGTCCGTGCCGAGGCGAAAATGGCCGCCGGGCGCAACGAGGCGACTGCACCAATTTCCAAAACTGTCGCGGTAGGCTTCAACGGGAACCGAAGGGTTTGTTATCAGATAATCTGGACGTTCCAGTTCGGAGACGCGCGAGAAATGCACGTTCAGCGTTACAATCATGGGCGTTGTTTGCGGAAACTCGAAGTTGAGCTCGCAACCGAGATGAATACGCATGAGATCACGCCACCCGCGTAAGTTCCTTGTTATCGACCCCTTTGCACGAAGGGCAGACGAAGATGTGCTGTTCCGGACGCATTCCAAGTTTTGCGATCGTGCGGAAGTGCTTCATGGTGTCGCCGCAGGAGACACACAGTATGGTCAGCGTCGTGTCGGGCGCCGGAGGCAAGCGTTCGATGGTGGGAGCTAAGGGCGTGTGAGTGTAATACCGCACGTGCGACTCCACTGAAACAGGCGGGAGCGCTACCGAACTCTCAGCCACCGACGCCTGGCACGGCGCCGCAGTCGGTGATGAAGCGCATGTAAGACTGATTAGGATAGTTGCGAGGTTAAGTTTTAGACAGAAGGCCCGAAATTTGCACAACACCGACGACCTATCCAAAAAGAAGGACCACTACGCCCCTGCAAGTTGGTGAAAACGGCAGGCGGCCAGGCTAGCGGCTATGCTCCCACAGCATTTCCAGCCGGTGGCGGAACGCCTTCGGCTTTTCGGCAAACAGCCGCACGGCTATCCGCGCGGCGCGTTGCGCAAGTTCCGCAGAACGCCCGTCGGCGGCGGGCGTGAGCTTCGAGCGCCAGTGCGCCAGCGGTTGATGCAAGCCAGTGAGTTGCCTTAGCACCTCGAGATCCTGGCACTGCCCTAGTCGGGCGCGCAGCCGTTCGGCTTCTTCCGTCCACATCCGGCCGAAACGCGGCCATAGCGGTTCGATCAGGTCCATCTGGTAGCGCAAATCGACGACCCGCTGTCGCAGTTCGTGCAGCTCATGCGCATTGGCAAGCGACCAGTCGCTTGGGATGCGTTTGCGGGCGCTGCGGTAGCTATCGGCCAGTTGCCCGGCGATCGAGGAGAAGTCGAAAGGATCTAGCGGCCACAACTCGATGGCCGCGGATGCGATATCGATCCACGCGATGATCGTGTCTCGCAGCGCCGGCGTCAGCACCGCGGCTTCTTCAGTGCCGCGCATCGCATCGATGCGGCCGCGGATGGTGCCGATCGAGGTTTCCGAGAGCACCATGCCGCGCTCCAGCAGAGTGTCGAACGCGTTGAGTGCAGCCGCGCCGTCGCGCGCATGGCCGAGCGAGCGGGCGTGCGCCCGCGCGTCGTGCCGCCAGCGGGGGGCGTCGGGAATGAACGGTTCCATCAGCCGCATCAACGCGCGCCACTCTTTCATGTCGCGGCGAAACTGATGCACGGCCTCCTGGTTGGAGCGCTCCGGCTCGGTAATCACGGCGCGGGCATGGGCGAGAATATGGGTGCCGATCGCACGCACGGCGGGTCCAATGGCCGCGCTTGGCTGCAAGGCGGGTTTCTTGCCCATTTTGGCTTCTATAGGTGCGTGCATGTTGGTTTCGGGAGAACCTAAACCCAGTATGGCGAAATAAACCGGGCTGCGCACTTCCCTTATGGGGGGGCGCTTGCTACATGAGCGTCACAATTAAAACGACCCTTTTGACGCGGGGTGGAGCAGCCCGGTAGCTCGTCAGGCTCATAACCTGAAGGTCATAGGTTCAAATCCTATCCCCGCAACCAAATTACGCCGCCAAGTCAATGACTTATCAGTCAGACTTGGCGGCGTTGCATTTAGCGTTATCCGAAGGCCGGCACAGCGTCTTTATGATCGCGCCAAATCCCGAGGGCCGGGGCAGACTGCCTTGGCTGCGCTTACGCCGCCACTGGAAAGAAATGATTGACCATTGCCAGCACGGCGAGCAGCACGAGGCCGAGGCTCAAGCTCCAGATGATCAGCTTCTTCTCGACCGGCAACAGCGGTTCGACCGGTGCGCGGTGCAACTCGTTATCAAGTTCGGTTTGGGTGAAGTGCGTCACGGTAAGCTCCTTGATGGTTATGGGGAGAGTTGGTTGAAATCAGCGGTCAGCTTGCGAGCGGCGGCGTGACGCCGTGGAAGAAAATCCACGAGATCAGGAGACCGACCCAGATCACGAATCCGAACAGGCTGACGACATAGACGGCGACGAGCTTGCCGAAACCTTCCCGCCACAACAGCCTGAAGTCAGACAGCACGCCGATCGAGAAGAACGTCAGCACGAAGAAGATGAGGCGGAGCGAATTGGCTTCGGCAATTGCTCCTGGAACGCTCTTGGCAACGTCGGCGGACGTGCCGAGCGCGAGATAAAGCCCGATGGCAAACGTGATCACGAAGCCAATGATGAACTTCGGAAAGCGCTGCCAGATTTCGCTGGCCTTCGCTTTGTCGGCGTCCCGCGTCACGTTGATATGGTTGGTCCAGATATAGCCGAGCACGAAAGCCCATATGCCGATGAAGATGTCGATGAACACCTTGATCACCGCGGCCGTTCCGAGGATCCAGCCTGGCTGGTAGTGCACGCCTTCGGCCGCATTTTTGGCGAGGATCAGCGCGTCGGTAATGCCGCCGGCCGCCACCGCAGCGCCATCGGTCTTCACCGCAAGACCCATCCAGGCGCCGGCGACCAGCGGCTCGTGCGAGAGAAATCCTTGCGCCACAAACGGCAGGATCAAGAGCTCGACAACCGAGAACACCAGCACCAGCGACGACACTAGGATCGGCACCATCGGCCGCGCCCGGATGGCACCCCCGGTGGCAATTGCCGCTGAAATGCCGCAGATCGAGATGCCGGAAGCCAGCGGCACCGCCCATTCGCGCGGAAAACCGAACCACTTGCGGGCGATGAAATAGACGACGGCCCAATAGATCAGATAGGCCTCAACGATGGCGGCGATGCCCCGCAAGATCACCGCTGTGGCAAAGCTGAGCCGTCCCGCCACCGTGACGGCGATGACGCCGCCAAGGATGACGATCGCGATCTTGATATAGAGCTCCGGACGCACCGCTTCTCTAATCGCGGCGGCAAAGCGCGGAAACACGTTGGCGATGATCAGTCCCAGGATCAGCGCGAAAATGAAAGCGCCTTCGTTGGTAAGCCTGAGTGACCAACTGATGCCGAATTTCTGAAATTCCGCCGGCGTTGCTGCAGCGAAGTTTGCATAGTTGCCGATGAACCAACCTGCATAAGCGAGCCAGAACACCGCTGTGAACGCCAGTGCGAACTTTTTCACGTCGGTCTTGAGCGCAGCCATGCCCGCGCTCAGCACCAGCGTCAGACCGATATAGGTCGCGAGCAGAGCGCCGACGCCTCCGAGCGATGCGTAGTTCTTTGAGACCGGGCTGATCGCGTTGCTTAAGTTGCCCCAGACCGACGTGCTGACGACCCAGCCTATTAGATCGAGATTGGCCACGGCGCCGAGGCCGAGGATAAAAATCGCCAAGCCCAGGATGACGGCGAGCCAATCCTCATTGAGAACGGCAGCCGTGACGGGCGCGGTGGTGTCAGGTGAATTGACCTCGGTGGCATAGGCAGTAGACATGATAATCCCCAGCGCCGGATGTGACCGGCATTTGCAGACAGCAGTTTTGAGTTGGAAGTCGGTGCGAGCAGCGGCGCAAAGGCGGCCGCTCAAGCAATCGCTAGCAACAGAGTTCCGACGTCATTGGTCCATCTCCATGGTTAGGGAGCCCACGAAGACGCTGCATTCCAGCGTTCATGGCGCTTTAGCTTTCTCTCGCGGCGCAAGCTGCTCCATCAAATCCCGCGACCCGATCGATTTTTTATGAACGATCGGATAATCGATTTCGCCACGCCGCGGTGAATAGTCAATGCAGCGAACAAAAATAAGAGAGTTCTGATCGGGTTAGCTCGAATTGGGCGAAAGAAAATGGTGCGCTGTGCGGAGCGCGGGAAAGATTGTTTTTAGGTCGCCGTTCTGCGTGCAGGAAGCTTATCTCGGCTCAAAACGAGACAGCTTTGAGCGTTGCTGACGTTTAAAATTTTTCGTAGAATTTTCACCTATAAAACCGGCATCGTATCGAACGAAGAGACTGCGCCATGGCTGAAACTCCGAAATATGATCTCCTGTTGCGGCCGGCGTTCTGCTTGCGCGCCGGTAGGCGCTTCGACGCCGACTCCCCGATTCTGCCGCAGATGATCGCTGCCTAAACACACAGATTAAGCTGCGTGCCTGGTCAGCCGATCCATCTCGCGCTGCACGAGTTGGCGGTAAAGTCCTTCCTTGCGCATCAGGAAGTCGGGCGCACCGTCCTGTGCGACGCGGCCGTCTTGCAACACGATGATGCGGTCGAAGTTGCGCACTGTTGAAAGGCGATGCGCGATGGCAATCACGGTGCGGCCGCTCATCAGCCGGGTTAGCGCTTCACGGATCAATTCTTCTGACTCGCTATCGAGCGCGGAGGTGGCCTCGTCAAGCAGCAGAAGCGGCGCATCTTTGAGGAAAGCGCGCGCGATGGCGATGCGCTGGCGTTGACCCCCGGAGAGCTTTACGCCGCGGTCGCCGACGATGGTGTGCATGCCGTTCGGCAGATCTTCGATAAAATCACAGCGCGCCGTAATCGCGGCTTCGAGTACTTCATCGTCTCTGGCGTCAGGCTTGCCGTACCGGACATTTTCCATCACCGAACGATGAAACAGCGCGATATCCTGCGGCACGATGCCGATGGATTCGCGCAAACTGTCCTGGGTGACACGCGCAATATCCTGGCCGTCGATCAGAATGCGGCCGGCCTGCGGATCGTAAAACCGTTGCAACAGCGCAAACAGGGTGGACTTGCCGCCGCCCGAGCGGCCAACCAGGCCGATCCGCTCGCCTGGACTGAAATGAAGGTTGAGGTCCTCGAAGATCGCCGGGCTGGGGGGGTACCGAAAATCGATATGCTCGAACTTCACGCTGGCGCCACGGTGCACCAATGGCTCGGCCTCGGGATGGTCGCGGAGTTCGTGGGGCACCAGCAGCGTTGCCACTGCCTCCGAAAGTCGCGCGATGTGCTGGGTGATATCGACCAGCGCCACCGCCAAGTCGCGCGTCGCACTCAGCACCGAGAGCGACAGCGTGCAGGCGAGTACGACGTCGCCTGTCGTCGCCGCGCCTTGCTGCCAGAGGACAATTGCCCAAACCAGCAGGCCCAGCGTCAGCGTGATCGTGACGACAGCGTGGAAGATGCGAAGCTTCTCAAGATAAAGCAGGCTGCGTCGCCGTGCATTCATCTCGCGATCGACCGTGGCGTCGAAGCGTTTGCGCTCACGGGCAAGGCCGGAGAATGCCCGCACCAGCGACATATTGCCGACGACGTCCACCATTTCGCCGTCGACGGACGCAGCCTTGCGGGCAAAGTCATGATGCAGCGGGCGGCCGGCGGCGGCGAGCCGGAACATCAGCACCACCATGATGCCGGCAATCACAGCAAGACTGCCGCCCATCGTCAGGCTGATGGTGCAAATCAGTGCAATCGCCGCGACAGTCGCCACGCACGGCGGCAGCACATTCCACATGAACATGTTTTCGGCAGTGAAAACGGCGTTAGACGTGGCCGTGACACGGCTGGTCAGCATGCCGGGCATGCGATCAGCGAAATAAGCTTGCGAATGCCCCATCAGGTGGCGGAACAGATCCCGCCGCAGATCGCCGGTGACGCCGACAAAGGCGTAGTTCGCGATCCAGCTCGCCACCCGCCAAAGCAGATTGTCCGAGGCGATCAGGACGCCAAGCAGCAGAAAGGCGTACCAGATGCCAGCACCGTTATGGTTCGACAGCACGTCCACCAGGTGCTTGACGCCGTATTGCGTGCCGACCGAGCAGCTCACCGCTCCCAGCACCGCCGCAAGAATTATCGCGTGGGAGAAGGGTCGGTGCCGCACATATCGGAAGATGAAAGCGAGGGGACGAACGGCAAAATCGCAAAGATCGGCCATACGTGTCTGGTCTCCGCACCCTGATTAGCCAGCCCTCCCCGGAGGGCATCATCACTAGGCACAACGCCGGAACTCGGAAACCGGTCAGTTCAATCCACAAAAAAGTTCCTGCGAAACAACGTGGATGGACCGTGTCGGTCCCGCGTCCATTTTGTGTCGGTGCAACTCTTTATGTGTCTTGAGAATCGTTGAGCAAATCGTTCTTGCGAATGCCGCGTATTTTTGCAGCCCGCCGCGAAAGCGAAAAAAGTTCCATCCTTTGTGAAATAAAAAAAGTTCCGGCCCTGGTGAAAGATTCCGCGCTTTCGTGGTTGTCCTGTGCCGGCTGCGGGAATTCCCTTTAGCAATTCCCTTTAGTGAGAGGTCATCGTCGATGCACATCGCGCAAATCGCCCCTTTAACGGAGGCGGTGCCGCCGAAGCTTTATGGTGGAACCGAACGCGTGGTGTCGTGGCTCACCGAAGAACTGATCGCGCTCGGCCACGACGTCACGTTGTTCGCTAGTGGCGATTCACGCACGTCGGCAAAACTTGAGCCGATGTGGCCGCGGGCGCTGCGGCTCGACGGCTCGGTGCGCGATCCGAATGGCCTGCACATGATGATGCTGGAGCAGGTCTATCAGCGCGCCGGTGAATTCGATTTTCTGCACTTTCATCTCGATTACTATCCTTTTTCGCTGTTCTCGCGGCAGCCGACGCCGTTCGTGACGACGCTCCATGGCCGCCTCGATCTGCCGGAGCATCAGCCGGTATTCGATACATTCAGTAACGTGCCGGTCGTATCGATTTCCAATTCGCAACGCCGCCCGCTGCCGCAGGCGCATTGGGCGCGCACGGTGCTCCACGGTTTGCCGGAGCATTTGTTGACGCCGAAGCCGGTCAAGCCAAGCTATTTGGCGTTCCTCGGCCGCATCGCGCCGGAAAAAGGCATCGATCGCGCCATTCGCATTGCGCAGCACTGCGGCATCCCGCTGAAAGTTGCCGCGAAAGTGGATCGCGCCGACCAGGATTATTACGACGAGCAGATCAAACCGCTGCTCCAGTCGGGCAACGTCGAGTTCATCGGGGAGATCAACGACACGCAGAAATCCGATTTTCTTAGCGGCGCCATTGCCCTGTTGGTGCCGATCGATTGGCCGGAACCGTTCGGGCTGGTGATGATCGAGGCCATGGCTTGCGGTACTCCAGTCATCGCGTTCAATCGCGGCTCGGTGCCGGAAGTAATTGACGACGGCATCAGCGGCTTCATTGTCGAGGATATCAATGGCGCGATCGGTGCTGTCGATCGGCTCGATCATCTGTCGCGGGAAAAAATCCGCCGGCAGTTTGAGCAGCGGTTCACCGCGCGGCGGATGGCGCAGGACTACCTCAGTGTTTACCGCGCGCTGTCCGACAAACTCGCGCCGCATCTGCGGCTTGTCAGCCACGACGCGCCGGCGCTTTAGCTACGCCGGTTTCGGTTCCGGCCGCGTCTCCGGCATCATGAACCAAAGCAGCGTCAGGCCGGCGAGCGCAATAAGGGCGAGGCCGGCGAAAGCCGGCACGCTGCCGAAACGGTCGGTCATGTAACCGGCAAAGGTTGCGCTGAGCGACGCACCGATACCGGTTGCTGTGCCAATAATGCCCTGCCCGAGATTGAACCGTCCGGTGCCGCGGGTGAGATCGGCAACCACCAGCGGGACCATCACGGCGAAGACGGCGGCGGTAATTCCGTCGAGAAGCTGTACTCCGACCAGCAGCAGCGGATTGCTCACCAGCGCAAAAAGGGCGCCGCGGATCGGGAGCGCCGCGAAACCGATCAGCAGCAGCGGACGACGTCCCCATATCTCTGCACGGTTGCCAAACCAGGGCGACAGCGTGGCGACTACAAGCTGTGGAACGACGATGCACGCCGCTATTAAAAGCGTCGCCCACTGTGCCGAATGCATCGTCATCACGCTGCCCATCAACGGCAGCATCGAGCCGTTCGCGAGGTGAAACAGCAACAAGCAGCCGGCAAAGATGAGTAGCGGCCTGTTGTGCATCAACTCACCGGGTTTGATCGGCGGTTTGATCTTCGGCTGCCGCGGCCTTGCGCCATGTGCCTGTTCCGGGTCGATTTCGTTTGGCGAAATTGTACGTAACGCCAACAGAGCTGGTAGGAGCAGCAGCACGGTAACGATGAAGACGGCTCGAGCCGAGAGTAGATAACCGCATGCGCCCATGACCGCCGCAGCGAGGCCGTTACCGATCGAGGCAAAGCGCGCATTCCGGCCGAGCCGTTCTCCGATGGAGGCATGGCCGACGAGACCGAGACTTATCGCGACCATTGCCGGGCCGAGGACGCAGCTCGCCAGCGCATGCAGGATCGAGCCGGCCAAGACTATCGGAAAAATCGGCAGAGCCGCGTAAGTCAGCGCGCTAATGCAAATAGTGATGATGGCAACCCCGGCTACGAAACGCTCGGAGCGTGCAGCATCGACCAAAGCGCCGCCCGGCATCTGGCCGAGCAACGAGACAAAACCCGCCGCCGACAAAACAAGGCCTATATCGAATTGGGTCCATCGCTCCGTCGTGAGATAGACCGAAACAAACGGGCCAAAACCGGTCTGCACGTCGGCGACAAAGAAGATGAACCAATCGAGACCGCGCAGGCTCGACCGGGACGGCGTCAACGGCGGTTCGCAGCCTTCCGGCTCTACCGGCGGCGGCAAGCCTCCGGAAGCGGCCTCCTGCCGATCCTCTTCGTCGCGAATGACGGGTAGTCGGATTCGCGGACAGGGCACGTCTCCAGCAGGGCTGTTATTCAAACGGAAGTGGTTCAAGCTTGCCGAGCGCGCCAAGCACGATCACGGGCTTGCCATCTTCGTAGGCTGGCGCGGCATTCACCTGGTCGCGAGTTAGATCGAGTGTGATACGCGCTCGTCAGGTTTTCCCGGGCGCGGGAAAATGCAATGCGTTCCACTCGACGGCGATCTTGCGACTGCCAACGCCGAGGAACCCGCCAAAATCGATGATTGCGGCACGCACCCGGCCGTCGCGGTCAACCAGCATATCGACGATCCGTCCCATGTTTTCGTTGGCGGAGCTCAGAACTTCGCGACCAAGAACGCCCTGGACCTCGTGCTTGTTGAGAACGGTTACCGAGGCCGGAACTTGCGGTGCGGGAGCCTGAGGCGCTGCGGGAGTGGCGCTCGGTGGCTCGGTTGTTGCTGTCCCGGGCGCATCCGCGGCGCGCAGACCTTCATGCGCGATCGGCAACGTCGCCAGCATGGCTGCCATCGTTGCCGCCAAAGCGAAAGCATGTGTGCGGCGCATTCTGCCTCCGGATTGTTGAGGGAACTCACCCAACTAAACCGCCGCAGACCGGCTGGTTCCAAGTTCCAGCCCGCGTGGCGGACGATACCCGCGGATTAGGAGGTAAAAATGATCGAAACGCGGATATCGCCGTGGATCCTGGGCGTATCGAGCGAAACGGTATGGCCGTGACGCCGGACGCGCAGGTCGACGCTTGACGTGCCGAGCCGCAAATCGCGCAGCAGCACCTCGTCAAGGAACGCCGGCAGGCGCGGATTGCACAGCCGGATTTCGCCGTTGAACGGATCGAATTGCAGACCGAGCGAAGCTTCGAGCAGTGTAAAAGGTGTCGCGCTTGCCCAAGCCTGCGGGGAACAGGCGACGGGATAAAGCGTCGGTCCCTGGCCACGCTGGCGCTGAAAGCCGCAGAACAATTCCGGCAGCCGGCGATACTCCATATAAGTCGCGGCATTGAACAAGCCGTTGAACAGTGTCTCGATGGCTTGTTTGTGATCGTAGCGCGCCAGCCCCAGCGCAATCAGCGCATTGTCGTGAGGCCAGATTGAACCGTTGTGATACGACATCGGATTGTAGCGCGCTTCGCCCCGCGCCACGGTGCGGATACCCCAACCGGAAAAGAAGTTCGTCTGCAGCAAACCTTTCGCGACCAGCGCGGCGCGATCCGCAGCAGCAATTCCGGTGAACAGCACCTGGCCTGCATTCGATGTGCGCACCCGGCACGGCTTCTTATCGCCATCGAGCGCGAGCGCATAGGTCTCAATCTCGGGACACCAGAACGCTTCCTCGAATCGCACGGCGAGCCGGTCTGCTTCAGCATTCAGCGTTTTTGCCGCCGCTTCATGCCCGAGTCTCAGCGCGCATCGCGCCGCCAACCGTTTCGCCGCATAGACATAACCTTGTACTTCGGCGAGCGCGATCGGTCCTTCGGCCAGGCGGCCATCGGCATGGAAAACCGCGTCGTGTGAATCTTTCCAGCCCTGATTGGCAAGGCCCTGTTCGGTCTGGCGATAATATTCGACGAAGCCATCGCCATCACGGTCGCCGGGTCCATCGATCCAGCCGAGCGCGGCTTCGATCGCCGGCCACAAAGCCGCGATCGTGCCGGTATCGCCGGTGCGTTCGGCGTAGAGCCCGGCCAGCAACACAAACAGCGGCGTTGAATTGACGCTGCCGTAATAAAGACCGAACGGTACTTCGCGCAGTGCCGCCATTTCGCCGCCGCGCATCTCATGCAGGATTTTTCCCGGCTCCGCATCAGCCTGCGGGTCATTGGTCTTAGCCTGATACGCGGCGAGACGCCTGAGCACGCCGCGTGCCACTTCGGGGCTCCACCACAGCATCTGCAATGCGGTGATGAGGCCGTCGCGGCCGAAGGTGGTCGAGAACCACGGAATGCCGGCGTAAGGATATCGGCCCTGCGGCGTATCGGTCATCAGCATCGCGAGATCGGCCGCCGACCGGCACAGAATTTCGTTGAAGCGATCGTTTGATGTTTCGACCGATGTGCGCTCGAGCGTCTGCTCGCGCATTTCGCGGCGCGCGGCAATCAAGCCGCGCAGGAAGGGCAGGGGCCGGGATTCGGCAGGATCGCAACTTATGGCCAAAAACAGCGGCTGCATTTCGCCGGGAGCAAGGTGCAGCTCATAAACCGCTGAATTGGTTGTGAGCTGCTCCGGCTTTGGATCGAAAGTCAGTGCGGTGCGCCGTGTCTTGCCGTCGAGGCCTTGATAGATAAGGAGCGCCTGCTCGTCGCCTCGCAACGTTGCGGTCGCTGTTCCACGGCGGTCGCGATGGATGCCGCGAACTTCAAAAAGATCGGAAAAGTCATTTTCGAACAAGATTAGAAGTCGCAAATCGACGGCGCGATCACCGTAATTGCGCACAGCCAGCCGCTGATACGCTGTGCCACGCCACAAAAAAATCGTGCGCAGGATATGGACGGTATCCTTTTCCAGCAACAAATGCTGGTCCGCATGCAGATCGGGGTTGGTCAAATCGACAACGAACGCCGAATTATCGTCGCGCAGATTTGATCCCAGCAGCAGCGGATGGGTGTCATTCACCAACACCTCAAGGCGCGAGAGATAACGGGTGTCGCAATGGAATAAGCCGGCCGATCCACCGGAGGCGGCGGTTATGTCGCCGCGGCTGTCGAGAACGATGAAACTATCGCCGTATTTAAGGACGCGGGTTGGTCGGCTAATGGGTTGTTCTGTCGCGCCGATATAAAAAGGTGCTTCGGCCGGCGGATCGACAATATGAAGCTTCGCGGCAGTCTCAGGCGACATTGCGTTTCACTTTGCGGTTCAGATTCATGAATCCGGCAATATCGACGCAACAATCACGTTTCAGCTTCGGTTCGGAACGCAACTGTCGAAATTACGGCTGAGCGCCGCCATGAATGACATCAACGACGCGCCGGCGTAGCGGATCAACAACGACGACTATGTTGTCTCCGCCCATGGCGTATTTGAGGCCATCCGCCCATGGCTCTCCGCCAATGACATCGCCCGGCAGATCGGTGAGTTCGACCGAGGGTGGTACGTCGGCGCCAACCGATGTGGCGAGCTCGAACGTGTAGGTTTTCGCCGGTTTCTGGAAAACGGCGTTATAGATCGACTTTTTTTGCGCTGCGGTAAGCGCAATGCTCTGTGTTATCGCGCCGCCGGGCTGGATTATTTCGTCCGCTCCTGCCGATTGTGCGCGGCACGCAGCAGAACCGAGGACCGTTCCTGCCAAAACTAGGGTGAAAAGGCTGATAGCGGCGCGCATTCGGTTCCTCCTGTAAGAACGGAACGCGCAGCAGCCAAGATAGGTCCCCCTTCAGCAAGTATTTTTTGCTGCACCGCACACCGTGCGGGCTGCACGCTTCGAGCCCGACCTTACACATTAGCTATGTGTTGCGGCGATTCGCCACCGAGACACAAAAAACCCATGACAAGCATGTGAAAGCGCCTTACTGGATTGTTCCAAAGAAAAGACACTTTGCAAAAAAAATTTATCCAGGGCAGGATTGATGACGGCTTCTTCTGCGGCGGCACTCAGATCAGAGGCCGCTGCCTCTTCGGCAACACGTTGGGCGCAGCTCACTGTCGGCATCATTTGCATGGTGCTGATTGCCAACCTGCAATACGGCTGGACGCTGTTTGTTAATCCGATCAACAAAGCGCACGGCTGGTCGATTGCGGAAATCCAGCTCGCATTCAGCATCTTTATCGCGCTTGAAACCTGGCTAACCCCGGTCGAGGGCTGGATCGTCGATGCGCTTGGCCCTCGAAACGGTCCCCGGCTGATGGTTGCTTTCGGCGGCATGATGGTGGCGCTGGGCTGGATCGTTAATGCCTATGCTCAATCGCTCACCGCTTTGTATGCCGGTGCTGTCATAGCAGGCGTCGGCGGCGGAGCGATCTATGCGACCTGTGTCGGCCAAGCCGTGAAGTGGTTTCCCGATCGGCGCGGTCTTGCCGTCGGTTTGACTGCCGCGGGCTACGGTGCCGGCGCGGCGATCAGCGTCGTGCCGATCCGCGAGGTGATTGCTTCAGGCGGATACGAGGCCGCTTTCTTCTGGTTCGGCATCATCCAGGGCGGGGTAGTTTTTCTGGTCGCGTGGCTGATGCGCGCGCCGGAAGCCGGTGAACTGGCCGGGACTGCCGCGCCAAAAGTCGTGCAAAACGCACGCAGCTATACTCCGCTGGAAGTGCTGGCGAGCCCGATCTTCTGGCTGCTCTATGTCATGTTCGTCACGGTGTCGGCGTCGGGCTTGATGGCGACGGCGCAACTCGCGCCGATCGCCAAGGACTTCAACGTTGGCGACAGCATTGTGTTCTGGGGGGCGACGACGCTGAGCGCGGCCCTGATCATCGACAATGTCTGCAACGGCGCGGCGCGCCCGCTGTTCGGCTGGATTTCCGATTACATCGGCCGTGAATACACCATGGTGCTGGCGTTCGGTCTGGGCGGCGTTGCGTACTGGTTGCTCGGTAGCCTTGGCTATATGCCGCTCGCGTTCGTGCGTGTTCGCCGCGATGATCTTTTTGACTTGGGGCGAGATTTTCAGCCTGTTCCCGTCAACCTGCACGGACACGTTCGGCACCAAGTTCGCCACCGTTAACTTGAGCCTGCTCTACACCGCCAAAGGCACGTCGGCGTTTCTGGTTCCGATCGCCAACCTGATCAAGGATGCGACCGGAAGCTGGCACATGGTGTTCGTCGCCACCGCGATCATGAATTTTGCCGTCGTGGGCCTGGCGATTTTCGTGCTCAAACCCCTGCGGGCGCGCATGATGGCTAGAGGCTGATCCGGGCCTGTTTAACGCGGTGATGGATTGAAGGCGCGGGAGCGGCCCTTATTAGTTGCGGGGAAGCCTCTCAGTCACCCGGACTGCAACCTTCAAATAGCGGCATTTCGGCTCTGGCATAATGTATTATAGTGCGCTATGGGAAAGCCGAATGCGCGGCCAAATCTGTAAAAGATCGCGTTCGGCAGGGGTTGTGAGCGTCTTCGTTGAGAGCGTCCTGAATGGCTTCCGGTGTGCATAGGCTTTCCGTCCACCCGCGTGACGCAGGGTCAGTTTCACGCCCCCGGCTTGAGCCGATCGACACCTCTTTCAGCTTCAAGAACAAAGCCTACGCAGCGCTGAAAGCCGTCATCACCGACATGGATGTGTACGGCAGCCGTGAGGAAATCCGCCTCGACGAACGGAGCCTCGCGGAAGAATTCGGCATCAGCCGCACTCCGGTGCGTGAGGCCATGGCGCAGCTTGAGCGCGAGGGCTTTGTCCGCTCGGTGCCCCGGCGCGGCGTCTATGTGGTGCGCAAGACCAAACGCGAGGTGATCGAGCTGATAACCGCATGGGCCGCGCTTGAAAGTATGGCGGCGCGGCTGATCACCGAGAATGCCAGCGACGAAGAGATCGCTTCGCTGCGTCGCGTGTTTGCCGCATTCGACAATGGCGAACTGCGCGCGCATCTCGACGAATATTCCGAGGCTAATATCGAATTCCATCAGACGCTGGTGCGCCTGAGCCGCAACAGCGTGCTGATCAATCTCGCCGAAAATCTTTTCACTCATATGCGGATGATCCGCCGCAAGACGATCGGCGAAAAAGATCGCGTCGATCGCTCGATCCGCGATCACATGCATATCATCGAAGCGCTGGAAGCGCGCGACACGCATGCGCGCCGAGAAGCTGGTGCGCGACCACGCACTCGGTCTGGCCGAGCATGTCGAGAAATACGCCGACTATCTGGATTGAAAGCAGCGATTGGAGACGCCCATGGCTGATGCAGCAGTAAAACCGATGCCCGCGGCCGCAGAAGCTGAGCAAGAACTCACCGACGGCTTTCATCTCATCATCGATGCACTCAAGCTCAACGGCATCAAGACGATCTACGGTGTGCCCGGCATTCCGATCACCGACTTCGGCCGCATGGCGCAAGCCTCGGGCATTCGTGTGCTGTCGTTTCGGCATGAACAGAACGCCGGTTATGCCGCCTCGATCGCGGGCTTCCTCACCAAACGACCGGGCATTTGCCTGACCGTATCCGCGCCGGGCTTCCTTAACGGCCTCACCGCGCTCGCCCACGCCACGACCAATTGTTTCCCGATGATCCTGATCTCCGGTTCATCAGAGCGCGAGATTGTCGACCTCCAGCAGGGTGACTACGAGGAGATGGACCAGCTCGCGATCGCCAAGCCGCTCTGTAAGGCGGCGTTCCGTGTGCTGCACGCAGCCGACATTGGCATTGGGCTCGCGCGCGCGATCCGTGCTGCGGTGTCCGGTCGGCCCGGCGGGGTCTATCTCGACTTGCCGGCCAAATTGTTTGGCCAGGTGATGGATGCCGAGAAAGGCAAGAAATCGCTGGTGAAGGTCATTGATGCCGCACCGGCCCAGATACCTGCGGCGGATGCGGTGAAGCGTGCGCTCGATGTGCTCAAAAGCGCCAAGCGGCCGCTGATTATCCTCGGCAAGGGCGCGGCCTATGCGCAGGCGGACAATGCGATCAAGAGTTTCGTTGAAAAGAGCGGTGCGCCGTTCCTGCCAATGAGCATGGCCAAGGGCCTGCTGCCCGACACGCATCCGCAATGCGCGGGTGCGGCGCGCTCGACGGTGCTGAAAGACTCCGACGTGGTGATGCTGATGGGTGCGCGGCTGAACTGGCTGTTGTCCCACGGTAAGGGCAAAGCCTGGGGTGAAGCGCCGAAGAAATTCATCCAGATCGACATCGAGCCTAAGGAAATGGATTCGAATGTCGAGATCGCAGCTCCGGTGGTCGGTGACATTGGTTCCTGCGTTACTGCGCTGCTCGAGCAGATGGGCGGTAATTGGCCCGCGCCGCCCGCGGACTGGATCAAGACGGTCACTTCAAAACGTGATGAGAACGTCGCCAAGATGGCGCCGCGGCTGATGAATAACAATTCGCCGATGGATTATCACGGCGCGCTCGGCGTGCTGCGCACAATCGTTATGGAACGGCCGGATGCCATCCTGGTCAATGAAGGCGCCAATACGCTCGACCTCGCCCGCGGCATCATCGACGTTTATCAACCGCGCAAGCGCATCGACGTCGGCACCTGGGGCGTCATGGGTATCGGCATGGGCTACGCCATCGGTGCGGCGATCGAGACCGGCAAGCCGGTTCTCGCGATCGAAGGTGACTCCGCCTTTGGCTTCTCCGGCATGGAAATCGAGACGATCTGCCGTTACCAGCTTCCGGTCTGCGTCGTGATCTTCAACAACGACGGCATTTACCGCGGCACCGACGTCAACAAGGCCGGCGCGGACGCGGCGACGACCGTGTTCGTCAAGGGTGCGCGCTACGACAAGATGATCGAGGCGTTCGGTGGTGTCGGTGTCAATGCGACGTCGCCCGACGAACTCAGGCGCGCCGTCAATACGGCGATGGATTCCGGCAAACCCACCCTCATCAACGCCGCGATTGACCCCGCCGCCGGCAGTGAAAGCGGCCGCATCGGTAATCTCAATCCGCAAAGCGCGCTGCGCAAGAAATCGAGTTAGGAACAAATACGATGGCAACGAAGAAAGTCAAAGCCAAATTAAGGCCCGCTGCGAAAAAAGCGGCGGCAAAGAAGTCGTCAAGGAAAGTCATTCAATTGCTGGCGAAGAAGCCGGTGGCTAAATCCGCGAACGGCAACGGCTTGCCGCGGCCGAGCACGAAGCCGTGGGGACAGGCGGGCTTGGCCCTGCACGGCGTCAAGATCCTCGACTTCACCCACGTGCAGTCGGGGCCGACTTGCACCCAGCTACTCGCCTACATGGGTGCGGACGTGATCAAGGTGGAACGGCCGGGTGTCGGGGATATTACGCGCACGCAACTGCGCGACGTGAAGGGGCAGGACAGCCTTTACTTCACCATGCTCAATGGCTCGAAGCGCTCGATCACGATCGACAGCAAGAACGCCAAGGGTAAAGAAATCCTCGAACGCCTCGTGAAACACTGCGACGTGCTCGTGGAGAATTTCGCGCCGGGTGCGCTCGATCGCATGGGCCTGACCTGGGACTACATCCACAAGACCAACCCGCGCATGATCGTCGCATCGGTGAAAGGTTTTGGCCCGGGGCCGTATGAAGACTGCAAGGTCTACGAGAACGTCGCGCAGTGTGCCGGCGGCGCCGCGTCGACCACCGGCTTCCGTGAAGGTCCACCGCTCGTCACCGGCGCGCAGATCGGCGATAGCGGTACCGGCCTGCATCTCGCGCTCGGCATCGTCAGCGCGCTTTATCAGCGCACACGTACCGGCCGCGGCCAGAAGGTGCTCTGCGCCATGCAGGACGGCGTGCTCAATCTGGCGCGCGTGAAGTTGCGTGACCAGCAGCGCCTCGCTCACGGTCCGCTCACCGAATACAGCCAGTACGGTGAGAGCGTCCCGTTCGGCAAGGCGACGCCGCGCGCCGGCAACGATTCCGGTGGCGGCCAGCCGGGCTGGATCGTCAAATGCAAGGGTTGGGAGACAGACCCCGACGCCTACATCTACTTCATCACCCAGGCGCCGGTATGGGGCCCGATCTGCGATCTGATCGGCAAGCCGGAGTGGAAGACCGATCCGGATTATGCAGCGCCGCCGGCGCGGTTGCCGCGCCTGAAGCATATCTTCGCCACCATCGAGGAATGGACCAAGACCATGACCAAGTTCGAGGTCATGGATAAATGCAATGCCGTCGACATCCCGGTCGGCCCGATCCTGTCGATGAAGGAAATCGCCGAGGAGCAGTCGCTGCGTGCCACCGGCACTGTGGTTGAAGTCGACCATCCGGGACGGGGCAAGTACCTGACCGTTGGCAACCCGGTTAAACTGTCGGATTCGCCGCAAGACGTGCGCCGCTCGCCGCTGCTTGGCGAACACACCGACGAGATTTTGCGAAAAGTTCTCGGTTATTCGGAAAAAGAGGTCGCCGAGATCCGCGGATCAGGCGCGATCACCGTGCCCGAGAAGCCGGCCAAGGCAGAGGCGGCCTGACCATGCGCATCGTTGTTCATGGTCAGCAAGCATTCGGCAAGGCGGTGCTCGAAGCGCTGCTCAAGCGTGGCGAGAATGTCGTCGCCGTCTATGTCGCGCCGGAAAAGCCGGGCGCCAAAGCCGATCCGCTGAAGGAAGCCGCGCTCGCCGCCAACCTGCCGGTTTATCAGCCCGATTCCTACAAGAAGCCGGAAGTGTGGGAGGAGTTCAAAGCGCTCAAGCCCGACCTTCAGGTTATGGCGTTCGTCACTTTGTTCGTGCCGGAAGAGTTCCTCAACATGCCGACCCACGGTTCGATCCAGTACCACCCGTCGCTGTTGCCGGCTTATCGCGGCGCGAGTGCGATCAACTGGCCGATCATCAAAGGTGAGACGGAAACCGGACTTTCGATCTTCTGGCCCGACAATGGCCTCGATACTGGTGACGTACTCATCCAGAAGAAGACGCCGATCAGTAACACCGACACGCTCGGAACTGTTTACTTCGATCGTCTTTTTCCCATGGGCGTCGACGCCATGATGGAGTCGGTCGATCTGGTAAAGGCCGGCAAAGCGCCGCGCATCAAGCAGGATGAGTCGAAGGCAACCTACGAAGGCCGCTGCGGCCCCGACAACGCGAAGATCGATTGGGGCAAGCCATGGGAGCAGATCGATCGTCTGATCCGCGGCTGCAATCCGGCGCCCGGCGCGTGGGCCACACTCGACGGCAAGCAAGTCAAAATCTTCGACGCCAAGCCGCTGCCGGCCAAAGATCCGAAAGGGATCGCCGGAAAGACCGGCGAGATCGCGTTAGTGGAAGCGGACGGTTTCACCGTGGTCTGCGCCGATGGGCGCTTTAAAGTCACACGGGTGCAGCCTGCCGACGGCAAGAAGATCGATGCCGGAGAGTGGGCGAAGTCGGCCAATCTCCAACCGAAGGCAAGGTTCACCTGACTCTCAGCGTCATGGCCGGGCTTGTCCCGGCCATCCGCGTCTTGCTTGGCCAAGAAGAAAGACGTGGTTGCCCGGCACATAGGCGAGCGAAGCGACGCCGTTCTTCGAACGACTATGACCGGGCATGACGAACCAAACGTTTCCAACGAATATTTCTCTTAGCAACGGATCATCCTCATGCCCGCCTCCCAACACCAAAATCCGAAGTCCGATATTGAAATCGCCCAAGCCGCAAAACCGAAGCGCATCGTGGATGTCGCCAAGGAGAGACTTGGCGTCGCGCCGGAGAACCTTGAGCCCTACGGCCATTACAAGGCCAAGGTTTCGATGGATTACATCAAGACGCTGAAGGACAACAAGAACGGCAAGCTGATCCTCGTCACCGCGATCAATCCGACGCCGGCCGGCGAGGGCAAGACCACGACCACGGTTGGTCTGACCGACGCCCTCAATTTCATCGGCAAGAAGGCAATGTGCGCGCTACGCGAGCCGTCGCTCGGTCCGTGCTTCGGCGTCAAAGGCGGCGCGGCCGGTGGCGGCTACGCACAGGTGATCCCGATGGAGGACATCAACCTCCACTTCACCGGCGACTTCCACGCCATCACCTCGGCGCACAACCTGCTGTCAGCGCTGATCGACAATCACATCTACTGGGGCAACGCGCTCGGTATCGATTCCCGACGTGTCGCCTGGCGCCGCGTGATGGATATGAACGACCGCGCGTTGCGCGAGATCGTCTGTTCGCTCGGTGGCGTTGCCAACGGCTATCCCCGCGAGGCCGGATTCGACATCACGGTGGCGTCGGAAGTGATGGCGATCTTCTGCCTGGCCACCGATCTCGAAGATCTCAAGCGGCGTCTTGGCGACATCATCGTTGCCTACACGCGCGAGCGTAAGCCGGTGCGCGCGCGGGAATTGCACGCCGACGGCGCCATGACGGCGCTATTGAAAGATGCGATCGCGCCAAATCTGGTGCAGACGCTCGAAGGCACGCCGGCCTTCATCCACGGCGGTCCGTTCGCCAATATCGCGCATGGCTGCAACTCAGTATCGGCCACGACGACGGCGCTCAAGCTTGCCGATTACGTTGTCACCGAAGCTGGCTTCGGCGCCGATCTCGGTGCGGAAAAATTCCTCGACATCAAATGCCGCAAGGCCGGATTGAAACCGGATTGCGTGGTCATCGTCGCTACGATCCGCGCGCTTAAGATGCATGGCGGCGTCAAGAAGGACGACCTCAAGAAAGAAAATCTGCAGGCGCTCGAAGCCGGCATGGCCAACCTCCAGCGCCACGTCGAGAACATCAAGAAGTATAATCTGCCGGCCGTGGTTTCGATCAACCGCTTCTCCGCTGACACCGACGCCGAGATCAATCTGGTCAAGGAAAAGTGCAAGGCGCTGGGTGTCGAGGCGCTGATGGCCGATCACTGGGCGATGGGCGGCGAGGGCGCAGCCGACGTCGCGCGCGCGGTGGTCAAGGTTATCGACGAAGGCAAGGCTGACCTGAAATACCTTTATCCGGACGAGATGCCGCTGTTCGAAAAGGTGCGCACGATCGCGAAAGAGATCTACCGCGCCGACGATGCGACCGCCGAGAAGGCGGTGAAGGATCAGCTCAAGACCTGGGAAGAAATGGGCTTCGGTAAGCTGCCGGTCTGCATCGCCAAGACGCAGTATTCATTCTCGACCAATCCGGACGCCAAGGGTGCGCCCACCGGCTTCAACATTCCGGTACGCGAAGTGCGGCTCTCCGCCGGGGCCGAGTTCATCGTGGCGATCTGCGGTGAGATTATGACGATGCCAGGTTTACCGAAGGTGCCGTCGGCGGATTCCATTGACGTCAATGCACAGGGCAAGATTGTCGGATTGTTCTGACGATCTTGAGCAATTCGTGCCGCTGAAGTGGGCGCAGCATGATTTTCTATCTCCCGCTTGCGCAGGAAGCGGCAACGCTTAGGTGAAGAGACTGACTACACGACCAAACAAGGAGTCTTATATGTTGAAGTTTTATTACAGCGGGGCGCCGAACCCGACCAAAGTCGCGCTGTTTCTGGAAGAAACCGGCATGCCTTATGAGGCGATCCCGGTCGATACCCGCAAGGGTGAGCAGCACAAGGCGGAATTCCTGGCGATCAATCCGAATGCGAAACTGCCGGCGATCGTCGATGGCGATGTCACCGTATTCGATTCAAGCGCGATCCTGCTCTATCTCGCCGAAAAGTCCGGAAAGTTCCTGCCGGCCAAAACCGACAAGGCGCGCGGCGAACTGCTCTCCTGGATGTTCTTCGTTTCGTCAGGCGTCGGCCCGTATTTCGGCCAGGCAGTGCACTTCCGCAATTACGCGCCGGAGAAGATTCCCTACGCTACCAACCGCTATGTCTTCGAGGCGCATCGCCATGCCGGCATTCTCGACGCCCGGCTCGGCAAGCATAAGTACATGCTCGGCGACACCTACACCATCGCCGACATGAACGTCTGGGGCTGGACGAAGATGCTGCCGAACGTCGTCGGTGATAGCGCATGGGACAAGTACAAGAACATCAAGCGTCTGGTTGATGAGATCAACGCCCGGCCGGCGGCGCAAAAGGCGAATGCGCTCAAGGACCGTCACAAGTTCAAAACCGAAATGGATCAGGAAGCGCTGCACGCCATGTTCCCCCATCTAAAGGAAAAAGTGGCGTAGTCGCGAGTTTCTGTCGAAAATAAAAACAGCGCGGCTCATAGAGCCGCGCTGTTTGCGTTTGTGACAAAGCTCGCGCTTCCGTTGGCGAGAATTTCGCGCGTAGCGCCAACCCGTTCAGCCGAATAGCGTTTTCTGCTGCATCTAGCGGCACGCGGATTGCATGATGTCTGCCTGCACACAGGAATCTGAGGCATGGCCGAGCCTGCAATTCAGCTTAGCGTCCGCAATATCCATAAAGCGTTCGCCAGCAAGGGTGCGGAAGTCCGGGTGCTCGACGGCTTGAGTTTCGACATCTATGAGCGCGATTTCGTCAGTATTATCGGGCCGAGCGGCTGCGGTAAAACCACGATCTTCAACATCATCGCTGGTCTGATCGAGCCGGATTCCGGCGAACTCATCTATCGAAGAGAGGCGGTGGCGAGCCTACGCGGGCAGGTCGGCTACATGATGCAGAAGGACCTGCTGTTTCCGTGGCGCACGGTGCTCGACAATGTGCTGCTTGGGCTTGAGGTACGCGGGGTGGCGCGCGAGGCGGCGGTCAAACAGGCGCATCGGCACCTTCAGGCCTTCGGTCTCGCCGGATTCGAGAACGCCTACCCGAAGACGCTGTCGGGCGGCATGCGCCAACGCGTCGCGCTGATCCGTACCCTGATTATGGATCCCGGCATTCTCCTGCTCGACGAGCCATTCTCCGCGCTCGACTATCAGACCCGGCTTTATCTCGAAGGTGTCCTCAAGCAGTCGGTCGAGAATTTCCATAAGACAGTGGTGCTGGTGACGCACGACATCGACGAAGCGGTAGCGTTGTCGAAGCGTGTCGTTGTGCTCAGCGGCCGTCCAGCTCGGGTGAAAACGGTGCATGATATCGACATCGCGGAGTCGTCTCCGGTCGCCGCGCGCAGCGACCGCCGCTTTGCCGGATACTTTCGCAAGTTGTGTAGCGAGCTTGATATCCAGACCGAGGCGCAGGCAACCCCGGCGCTGGAAATATGAGCGTCATTGCCGCCGGCAAAGCCCCGCAAGCCGCGCCGCGCCCGGTGCGGCGCAAGCGTCCGCTTTTCAATACCGCGATCGGACGCGCTGCGTTGCAGGCCGCCGCGGTCGTTCTGCTTTTCGCGCTCTGGCAAACCGGCGTGCAGATCGGATGGATATCCGATTTTCTGTTCGGCGCACCGTCCGGAATCTACGCGACCTTCATCCGCATGATGAAGAGCGGCGAATTGGTCATCGATACGAGTTACACCGTGTTCGAAGCAAGCCTTGGTTTCGTCATCGGGACCATTGCCGGGTCGATCGCCGGGTTGGCGCTCTGGTACTCGATTTTCGTCGCGCGTGTCGTCGAGCCGTTCATCGTCGCGATCAACAGCGTGCCAAAAATCGCACTGGCGCCGATCATCATTCTCTGGTTCGGGACAGGTCTCGTCTCGAAGGTTGCTCTTGCCGTATCGCTCACCGCGATTGTCGCGCTGATTGCGGCCTATCAGGCGGCGAAAGACGCCGACACCGATCTGCAGGCGCTATTGATCTCCATGGGCGCAACGAAGCACCAGATTTTCTCGAAGGCGGTCGTTCCTTCGACGATCCCCCCGATCATCGCGACCTTCCGCATTAATATCGGCTTCGGCTTGGTTGGCGCGGTGGTCGGCGAGTTCATCTCGTCGCAGCACGGGCTCGGCCACCTGATCTATACGGCATCGAGTTTCTACGATCTCAACACCGTGTGGGTCGGGCTTTTCGTGCTCATGCTCCTCGGCTTCGTCCTCTACTACGTGATCGATGTGATCGAGCGCGTACTCATTCCATGGAAAGTATCGAGCGCCTCGCATCAGGTTCAGGTTTGATCCCCCCGCAATACGGAGACTTTGACATGCGCTATCTTCGCGGTTTTGTTTTGGCTCTTACCGCCTCTTTTGCCGCCTGCCTCGCTTTCGTTTCGTCGCCGCCGGCATTTGCCGACGGCAAGAAAGCAGTGATCTCTCAGGCTTTCCAGTCGATGCTTTACCTGCCGCTTTATGTCGGGATCGATCAGGGCTTCTTCACCGCGCAAGGTCTCGACCTCGAGAAGCAGACGGCTGGTTCGCCGACGGTCGCGCTCAATGCCGTTATTTCGAAGAGTGCGGATTTCTCGCTTCACGGCCCGGAATGGACCGCGATCGCGGCAAGCAAAGGCGCGCAGGTGGGGATCATCGCCAATGTCGTGAACGGCGCCGCGGTGTGGATCGCGGCGACGCCAGACTTCAAGTTCGACAGCGTGAAGGACCTCAAGGGCGAGAAGGTCGTCACGGGCACCATGCCGACCACCAGCACGTCGCTCTTCATCAAGCTGCTCAAGGAAAACGGCATGGACGCCAATACGGACGTCGAGATGATCCAGGTCCCGATCGGCAGCGAGCCGGGACCGTTTATGGCGAAGCAGGCCAAGGTGGCGGTGATGTACGAGCCAGGCGTTGATCAGGTCGTCGCGAAAGGTATGAAGGTCGTAGTCGGCTTTCCGAAGCTCTATGGGGCGTACGCCTTCTCGGCAATTACCGCCCGCAATGACGTCGATCCGGACGCCGCGCAGCGACTGGTGAAAGGCCTCGAAATGGCGCTGCGCTTCATGCCGGCAAACGAAGCGCGTACCATCGAAATCGCGAAGGCGGAATTTTCGAGCCTCGATCCCGCCGTGGTCGAAGCTGCGGTCAAGCGGATGATCGCCGACGGCGTGTATCCAAACAGCGTCGACATAACGGCGGATGCGCTCAAGATTTCCATGAACACGCAGATCGCGCTCGGCAATCTCGCGGGACAGCCCGATTACGCGACTTTCGTGAACAGAGCCTTCATCACCCCGGCGCTGGCGATGAAATAGCGCAGGTGCATTATTCGCCGCAGCGGAGACTGAAAACGGCGCGGCTTTAGGGCCGCGCCGTTCTTCCTTCGAAAGCTTCAGTTGTTTACTGAAACAGCTTCATTGAATTGATCAGCGTTTGGACAACGCCCCAAGTCAGCGGAATGCCGACAAAGAGCCACGCCAGCGCCAACTGTATTCCGGTAGTGCCGGTCTGCTGATTTGAGTCTGCCATCTGCGTCTCTCCCTTATGCGCCAGCCGGTTTGGCCGCCGCACCGACACCCATCTGGGCGCGGTCAGCATTGTTATCCGTCTTCATGTGGTAACGCGCATCGACCGCCTTGATCAGCGCGTTGGCGATGAAGCCGATGATGAACAGGCCGGCCATGATGTACATGGTGACGTTATAGGCCTGCGCTTTCGGCACGCCGTGATCGATATTGTACTGGCGGATGTAATTCACCAGCACCGGGCCGAAAATGCCGGCCATCGACCACGCGGTGATGAGCAAACCGTGGATCGCGCCGACGTAGCGCGTGCCGAACATATCGCGCAGATAGGCTGGCACGGTGGCGAAGCCGCCGCCGTACATGCTGATGATCACAAGGAACGCCAGCACGAAGCCAACCACGCTTCCGATCGACCCCGAATAGGGCACGGTGCAATACATCAGGAAGCCGAGCACCATGAAGCAGAAGTAGGTGTTCTTCCGCCCGATATAGTCCGACGTGGAGGCCCAGAAGAACCGGCCGGCCATGTTGAACAGGCTCATCAAGCCGACGAAGCCCGCAGCCGCGACCGCGGTGATCTTGCCCGGGAACATTTCCTGAGCCATCGCCGAAGCTTGACCGATCACGCCGATGCCGGCGGTTACATTGATGCACAACACGATCCAGATGCACCAGAACTGCGGCGTCTTGAGCGCGTCGTAGACGTAGACGTCGCTGGTGGTGATCAGCTTCGAGGCTTGCGTCGGTGCGACATAGCCTTCCGGCTTCCAGCCCGGCGCGGGCAAACGCACCAGGAAGGCCCCCACCATCATGAAGACGAAGTAGACGACGCCGAGCACGATGAAGGTCTCAGCGACGCCGACATGCGTCGATGTCGAGAACTGGCCCATCAACCAGACCGACAGCGGCGAGGCGATGAAGGCGGCGCCGCCGAAGCCCATGATGGCCATGCCGGTCGCCATGCCCGGACGGTCGGGGAACCACTTGATCAGGGTCGAGACCGGCGAGATGTAGCCGATGCCGAGCCCGATGCCGCCGATGAGGCCGTAACCGAAATAGACGACCCAGATGTTGTGGATGTAGACGCCAAACGCGGAGATCAGGAAGCCGATTCCCCAGCACAGCGCGGCGGTGAACATCGCGCGGCGCGGACCACCTTCCTCGACCCAGCGGCCGAAAATCGCGGCGGAAAATCCGAGCACGAAGATTGCAATCGAGAAGATCCAGCCCAGTTCTGGAATGCTCCAGTCGCCCGGCGCCGGTTGCGTGATGCCGAGCAGCTTGGTCATCGGCAAATTGAACACGCTGAATGCGTAGGCCTGACCGATGCACAAGTGCACGCACAGTGCGGCGGGCGGCACCATCCAGCGGTTAAAGCCAGGCTTGGCGATCGAATAGCTACGATCGAGAAAGCTCATTGCGTCGTCCTCCTTTGGGTCCCCAGTCGCTTTTTGTTCGTCGTTTTTTAGAAGACACCCCCACCGCGACCAGGGCGCGCCTTTAGATATTTAAATCGTCAAAAATGTACTCGCCGCCATGACGGACTGGCAAGTTCGACCAAAGTCTGCGGCAGTTGCGAATTTTCCTGACAACAAACGTTATGCGGCGGTGCGATTATTCCCGCAAATAGCCGAGCATTGAAAAAATGCCTATTGAGCGCCTCAGCTTAAACGCCGGCTTAAAGTTATGCTATATCAATTACTTATGCTACAATCAAAGGTATAGTTATGGGCGATTAAGTGCCGCTATCCCGGATTGGGAAAGATCATGTTTTCCGAGACTAAGTGTCGCGCCAATCAATACCGATGTTTGTTGCTCTGCAGCATAATGCGACTGTTCCAATCGGCATTTTAAGGTCTAGAAAGAACGCGATGAGCATCACTGAGCAACCGCCCGCGCCGGTCGGACGGACACGTAATCGACCCCGCCGCACGCCGAAAGGCCGTCAAATCGATCCGCAAGCCGCCGCCGACATCGAGGCTTTGCTGACTGATCGACCGCGTCGCCACGACTTGCTGATCGAGCATTTGCACCTGATCCAGGACAAGTACGGCTACATCTCCAGTGCGCACCTGGCCGCCCTTGCTGCCGAGATGAAGCTCGCGCAGACCGAAGTCTATGAAGTCGCGACTTTCTATGCGCATTTCGATGTCGTGAAAGAAGGTGGGACACCACCGCCGCCGGTCACGGTGCGGGTATGCGATTCGCTGTCATGTGCCATGGCTGGTTCCGAACATTTGCTCGCAGAATTGCCAAAAGAGTTCGGGCCCAACGTGCGCGTAGTGCGTGCCCCGTGTATGGGCGCTTGCGATCGCGCACCAGTCTGCGCGGTCGGCCATGTCCAGGTACTCAAGGCCGACAACGCCAAAGTCGCGGCTGCGGTCGCGAAGCCTGCCCACGCGCACGTTTATCCGACGCCGACCCCGTTCGATGCCTATGTGAAAAGCGGCGGCTACGAACTGCTCAGGGCCTGTATCGGCGGCAAGCGTACGCGCGATGAGCTGATCAAGATCGTCAGCGACGCTGGTTTGCGCGGGCTCGGCGGTGCAGGATTCCCGACCGGGCGCAAATGGTCGCTGGTTCGCGCCGAGCCTGCGCCACGGCTGTTTGCCGTCAATTGCGACGAAGGTGAGCCGGGCACATTCAAGGACCGTTATTATCTCGAGCGCGATCCGCATCGCTTCATCGAGGGCATGCTGATTGCCGCCTGGGTCGTCGAGTCTGCTGATACTTATCTCTATGTCCGCGATGAATATCCGGAGGTGATCCTGCTGCTTCAGGACGAAATTGCCAAAGTCGAAGCTGAGGGTCTTTCAAGCCACACCAAGATCCACATTCGCCGCGGCGCGGGCGCTTACATCTGCGGCGAAGAATCCGCGATGATCGAATCCATCGAGGGCAAGCGGGGATTGCCGCGGCATCGTCCGCCTTATGTCGCGCAGGTCGGGCTGTTCGGCCGGCCGACGCTGGAGCAGAACGTCGAAACGCTGTTCTGGATTCGCGACATTATCGAGAAAGGCGCTGAGTGGGTGACTTCGCAAGGCCGCCACGAGCGCAAAGGTTTCCGCAGCTTTTCGGTGTCGGGCAGAGTCAAAAATCCCGGCGTAAAGCTCGCTCCCGCCGGCATCACCGTGCGGGAACTGATCGATGAGTTCTGCGGCGGCATGGCCGATGGCCACACCTTCAAGGGTTATCTGCCGGGCGGCGCGTCTGGTGGCATCCTGCCGGCTTCGTTGGCCGATTTGCCACTCGATTTCGGCACGCTGGAAAAATACGGCTGCTTCGTAGGGTCGCACGCCGTTGTGATCCTGTCAGACAAGGATGACATGAAAGCGGTGGCGCTGAACCTCGTGAAATTCTTCGAGGATGAAAGCTGCGGCCAGTGCACGCCATGCCGTGTCGGCACTGAGAAGGCTGCCCACATGATGTCGCATGGTCCGTGGGATCCGGCCTTGCTGGAAGAGCTGTCGACCTTGATGCGCGATGCATCGATTTGCGGTCTCGGCCAGGCCGCGCCAAATCCTTTGCTTTCTGTGCTAAAATACTTTCCGGACGAATTGACCAAGCCGCTGGGCAAGTGGTGATCGAAAGGTCTTCTTGATGAGCGACGCAACCGCACCAAAGCCCAGTACTTTTACGATCGACGGCCAAGAGACTGATATCCAGGCCGGCGAGACGATTTTCCGCGCCGCTGCCCGGCTTGGCATCGATCTGCCTCATCTGTGCTACTCGCCGAAGCCTGGGTATCGCCCGGACGGCAATTGCCGTGTCTGCATGGTCGAGATCGAAGGCGAGCGCGTTCTGGCCGCGAGTTGCCTGCGCACGCCGTCTCCGGGCATGAAGGTCAAAACCCAGACCGACCGCGCCAAGACCGCACGCAAAATGGTCGCCGAGCTTTTGCTCACCGACCAGCCCGAAATCGCCGTCGCGCACGATCCAGGTTCTGAACTCTGGAAAACAATCACCAATTTGAAGGCCGAGCGAGGGCCGGTTTCCGAAGCGGAAGCCGGCCGAAGTGCCGGCGTCCGATCGCAGTCACGTGGCGATGGCGGTCAATCTCGACGCCTGCATCCAGTGTAATCTGTGTGTTCGCGCTTGCCGCGAGGTGCAGGTCAATGATGTGATTGGCATGGCCGGCCGCGGTTATCTCGAAAAGATCGTGTTCGACTTTGACGATCCGATGGGCGCTTCGACCTGCGTCGCCTGCGGCGAATGCGTTCAGGCCTGCCCGACCGGCGCGCTGATGCCGGCAACGATGGTTGACGACAATAACGTTTACAAAGGCAAGCCCGATCGTGCCGTCGACAGCGTTTGCCCGTATTGCGGGGTCGGTTGCCAGCTCACTTACCAGATCAAGGACGAGAAGATAGTCGCGGTCGAAGGCCGGAACGGTCCGGCCAACGAGAACCGGCTCTGCGTCAAGGGCCGCTTCGGCTTTGACTATGTCGCCAATCCGCAGCGCTTGCTGAAGCCGATGATCCGCAAGAACGGCGTGCCCAAGGTACCCCACGAGTTCATCGACCCGTCGAACCCGTGGACGCACTTTCGCGAGGCGACCTGGGAGGAGGCGCTCGATCGTGCTGCTTCCGGCCTCGTCAAAATTCGCGACCGCGACGGCTCCGACGCGTTGGCTGGCTTCGGCTCGGCCAAGGGTTCGAACGAGGAGGCTTACCTTTTCCAAAAGCTGGTGCGCACCGGCTTCGGCACCAACAACGTCGACCACTGCACGCGGCTCTGCCATGCCTCGTCGGTGTCGGCACTGCTCGAAGGCGTCGGCTCGGCCGCCGTCACCGCGACCTTCAACGAGTGCAAGAACTCGGAAGTTATCATCGTCATCGGAGCCAATCCGACCGAGAACCATCCGGTCGCCGCGACTTTCTTCAAGCAGGCGGCCAAGCATGGCGCGAAGCTCGTGGTGATGGATCCGCGCGGGCAGGCGCTCAAGCGCCATGCCTGGAAGATGATGCAGTTCAAGAACGGCACCGACGTGGCGATGCTCAACGCCATGCTCAACGTCATCGTCGATGAGAAGCTCTACGACCAGCAGTACATCCAGACTTACGTCGAGGGTTTCGACGCCTGGAAGGAGAACATCAAGGATTTCACGCCGGAGGAAATGGCGCCGATCTGCGGCATCCCGGCCGAAACCTTGCGTGAGGTCGCACGCGCCTACGCCCGCGCCAAAAGCTCGATCATCTTCTGGGGCATGGGCGTATCGCAACACACCCACGGCACCGATAACGCGCGCTGCCTGATCGCGCTCGCTCTGATCACCGGCCAGATCGGCCGGCCCGGCACTGGGCTGCATCCGCTGCGCGGCCAGAACAACGTGCAAGGCGCTTCCGACGCCGGTCTGATCCCGATGTTCTTCCCCGACTACAAGTCGGTTGAGAACCCGGAGATCCGCGGTCAGTACGAGAAGGCCTGGGGCGTCAAGCTGCCGCCGAAGAAGGGCAAGACCGTCGTCGAGATCATGGACGCGGTCCATGCCGACGAGATCAAGGGCATGTATGTCGAGGGCGAGAACCCGGCGATGTCCGATCCCGATCTCAATCACGCGCGCGAGGCGCTGGCGCATCTCGAGCATCTCGTGGTGCAGGACCTGTTCCTCACCGAGACTGCGATGTACGCCGATGTCGTGCTGCCGGCGTCCGGCTGGCCCGAGAAGGATGGCACGGTCACCAACACCAACCGCCAGGTGCAGATGGGCCGCCAAGCGCTGCCTCTGCCCGGCGATACGCGTCAGGACCTGTGGATCATCCAGGACATCGCCAACCGCATGGGCTGCGGCTGGACCTACAAGCACGTCAGCGAGGTTTTCACTGAGATGGCTTCGATGATGCCGGCGCTCGCCAACATCTCCTGGGATCGCGTCGAGCGCGAGGACCATGTCACCTATCCGGTCGACGGGCCTGACGTGCCGGGCCGCGACGTGGTGTTCGACGAGGGCTTCCCGCGTCCCGGTGGCTTCGCAAAACTTGTTGCCACGAAGTTGCAGCCGCCGGACGAAGTGCCCGACGACGAATATCCGTTCATCCTCACCACTGGACGCGAGCTTGAACACTGGCACACCGGAGCGATGACGCGGCGTGCCACTGTGCTGGATTCGCTCGAACCGTCGGCGATCGCCGCGGTCTCACGCGGCACCATCGCCAGGCTTGGCATTGCGCCCGGCGACATGATCCGCGTCACCACTCGGCGCGGTACCGTCGAGCTTTATTCGCGACAGGATGACGGCATTCCCGATGGGGTAGTGTTCATCCCGTTCGCTTTCGTCGAGGCGGCGGCAAACCTGCTGACCAACCCGAAGCTCGATCCGTTCGGCAAGATCCCTGAGTTCAAGTTCTGCGCGGCGAAGCTCGAGGCCGTCGATCCGGCGACGCGGGTTGCGGCGGAGTAGGGACGGCCGCTTGTGCCATCGTTGGCGGGTTTCCTTTGCCCAAGGCAAAGGCCAGCAAGATATTTTCAGGCGTTTGCTTGAACTGCTTTGCAAGGGCGATGCGCACGGTCCCGGCGAGTTCACGCAAGGGTTGGCTCTCGTAGAGCTGCGGAAAGGTCACGGTCACCGTCACCAGCCGACCGTTGCTCCAGTTAAAGCTGACCTGGGGTTTTAGGCCGGTCATTTCTTGAAGGTCGCTTTCAACTGCCCTCGCTTGCTTTACGCCGTCCACAAGGGTGCTGATCACGCCGCAGGCGCCGAGGCCGGCTGCTACAATGAAAATGACAGCGACTTTATGCATGGCGTGCTCCAGCGGGCAGGTGATCGAAAATGGAGTTGGATGGTTCGATAGGCAACGGCGATCCACACGACGAGATCGTGCGCCTTGAGGCGCAGATCGAAATACTATCAGTCCGCATCGAAAGCTGCCGCAAATTTATCCTGGCCGCCCGCATTGCTGTTGCCGGTGGCGCTATTTTACTGGCCGTCCTTCTGCTTGGGCTTATCCGATTCGATCCCACGCTAATGCTTACTGCTTTCGCGGCGTTGCTCGGGGGCATCGTGGTTTGGGGTTCGAACGGATCGACGGCGAAAGAAGCAACGGCTGAATTGGCCAAAGCCGAGACGAACCGGCGCGCGTTGATCGGGCTGATAAATTTGCGCGTTGTCGCCGAGCAACCGACGCTGCACTAAGCCCGATTGTCGTGAGCCAGCGCCGGTAATATCATTCTCCAAAATATATTTGGGAGGATCGCGATGGCTCAATCGCATGTGTTCGCCGGCGTCGGCGGTTATTACGGCGGTAATCAGGGCAATCTCGCCGGAGTGTTCCGCCGCGACGTTGGCGGCAACGACTGGAAGCACGTTCTTACCGAGCCGGAAGCTTATACCGTCTTCGTGCATCCGCAGGATCCGAGCCTCGTTCTCGCCGGCACCAAGGATGGCATCTGTCGCAGTACCGATGGCGGCGCGACATTCAAGCGTGCGAACTTTCCCGATAGCGGCATCCAAATCTGGTCGTTTTTGGCGGACCCCGCCAATCCAAAACGCATCCTTGCCGGCGGCTCGCCGGTTACCATCTATCGCAGCAACGATGCCGGCGAGACCTGGGCCCGCCAGGCCGACCCAAAACTTCCGGATCGCGGCAAGGCACCATTCGCGGTCCGGGTGATGCGCTTTGCGCGGCACCCGAACCGGCCGGAGGAAATTTTCGCCGCGCTTGAAGTAGGCGGCGTGATGCGTTCGACCGACGGCGGCGAAACCTGGAATGACAGCAGCGAGCACCTGATCAAAATGTCGGTCGATGAGCCGCGGTTGCGCAGCAAGATCGTCAGCGATACCGAAGCCGAAGGCATGCTCGATGGTCACGCCATCTGCATGAGCGCTGCCGATCCCGACTGCGTCATTCTTGCGGTGCGGATGGGTCTGTTCCGCAGCGACAACCGTGGCAAGACCTGGGAAGACATGCGGGTCGATCGGTTCTCGCCATTTACCTATGGCCGCGACATCAAGGTGTCGCCGCAGGACCCGAACACGCTTTACGCTTGTCTAAGCGTTGCTGCAGCTTCCAAAGACGGCGCTCTCTACCGCAGCCGCGATGTCGGCAAAACCTGGCAGCGTTTCGACAAAGTACAGCCGCACGGCACGCTCATGTCGGTGAGCCTCCATCACGCCGATCCGAAACAGGTTTACACCGCCGCTCGCTACGGCGAAGTGTTCGGCACGCAGGATGGCGGCGAGAGCTGGAGCGTGACGCCACTGCCGAAGGACGTGCAGCATATTTACGCGCTGGCTTGCGGCTGATCGGCGTTACCTGCCGCTTTCGCGGAAATAGGGCTCGACCGTCCCAGTGAGCTTGAGCGTCAGCGGGTTGCCGTTGCGGTCCTTGCCGTTGCCGACCGACACGCGCACCCAGCCCTCGCTGACGCAATATTCCTCGACGTTGGTCTTCTCGACGCCCTTGAAGCGCACGCCGATGTCCCGCTCGAGCAGCGCGGCGTTGTAGTAAGGACTATTCGGATTGGTCGAGAGGCGGTCGGGAAGTTCATCAGCCATGGTAGTTATTCTGTCGGTTCGATGTGGGCAGCTTTGCCGATCGCTATTGTAGTCGCAACATCGTCGGCAAAAAATTTATCGAATTGATTCGGTGCCATCGGATCGGGAGAAACGCCGAGACGCGTCAGCTTTTCCTGAACATCCGGAACGTCGAGCGCCTTTTGCACGACCTCGTGGACCTTGTCGACGATGTTGCGTGGAGTTTTCACCGGCGCCATTACTCCGCCCCAAAACAGATAGGCAGCATCCGGATAACCGGCCTCGGCGATGGTCGGTACATCCGGAAGAAGCGGGGAACGCTTTGGCGTGCTGACCGCGAGCGCCGTCACCTTGCCTTGCTCGATCATCGGCGCCGCCGGCGTGATCGGCACCACGTAGAAATCGATGCGGCCGGTCATCAAGTCGGCAAAAGCTTCGATGGGGCCACGATAGGGGATATGTTGCACATCAATATCCGCGCTCAGAACGAAACGCTCGCCGGCAATGTGGGACGCCGAGCCGATACCGGCCGAAGCGAAATTCAGCGCGCCGGGATTGGCTTTGGCCGCCGCGACGAGATCAGCCACCGTTTTGAACCCCTTTGATGGCGCCGACACCAGAACGCTCGGCTGCACCCCGAGCATCGCGATGCCGGCAAAATCATGCAACGTGTCGTAAGGCAGCGACTTGTGCAGAATGACCGCCGAGCTCATCGATGCACCGGCCAACAGGAGCGTGTAGCCGTCGGGCTCGGCCCGCGATACGGATGCCGCACCTACAACGCCGCCGCCGCCCGGACGGTTCTCGACAACAAATGGCTGGCCCATGTCGTGCCCGGCCTTATCGAGCACCACGCGCGCGATGATGTCGTTGGCGGCGCCGGCACTGAACGGACTGATCACCAGGATCGGGCGTTCCGGCCATTGCTCGGCCGCTACGGCGCTTAAGCAGACGATTACCATCAATGCCGCGCACAGGGCGCGAAACAAGCTCATGTTTACTCCGCAAATGAGAGGCTGCGACCATGGCGGCTGTTGGCGGTCCTGACAAGGCGACGCCTTTGCGCAAAAGGGCCGTGCACGATGCTTACTCGATGGACATCCCGGCGGCCTTGAGTGGCGCACCGTTCTTCTCGATTTCGGGGCCGATGATGTTTTGCAGGTACTCCGTCGTCTGATGCTCCGGTGGTACGACGAACGTGCCGGTAGTGACGAGCAGTTCCTGCACGGAAGGGGTATTGATCGCCTCAGCGGTGGCGTCGTGCAGTTTTTTGATGATCGACGGCGGCGTTCCCTTGGGCACAAAGAAGCCGAACCACGTTGAGGCTGCGAAATCCATGCCTTGCTCGAACGTCGTCGCGAGCTCGGGAAGCGATGGCAGACGGTTGTGTCCGAGTACTGCAATGCCCTTGACCAGCCCCGCCTGAAGAGGAGGCAAGCCGGTTGGGCCCAAGGTGCAAAAGTAATCGAATTGCTGGGCAATCAGGTCCTGGATTGCCGGGCCGCCGCCGCGATAGGGGATATCCTGCACGTCGACGCCGATTTCCTGATTGAACAGCGCACAGTCGACATAACCTGTCGAGCCGACCCCTGCTGAACCAGATCGCAGACTGCTTTGGTTCTTGCGCACGTAGGCGATGAATTCCTGCAAACCATTGACCGGCAGGTCTTTGCGCGTGATCAGCACCATTGCTTGATCCGCGACCAGGATCACCGGCACCAGGTCCTTCTTGAAATCGTAAAGCGGATGCTTGTAGAGCGTCTGATTGATAGCGTCAGCGCGACTGCCGAGGTCGAACTCGTAGCCGTCAGGCGTCGCGTTGACGACGTGAGCCGAGCCAATCATCCCGCCAGCGCCGCCGATATTCTCGACAATGACTTGCTGACCCAAGGTCTGTGAAAGCTGGCGGGCAACAATTCGTCCAAGCACGTCGGTGCCCCCGCCTGGCGCAAATGGCACTACCATGGTCACGGGGCGGCTCGGCCAATCCTGCGCGATCACAGGCGCGGCGGCGGAGTTCACCGCCAGCAGGATCGCCGCGGCCAAGGGGATCGGGCGGATTGGGATCATTGATGCACCTGTTTAGGGCCGGCAGAACAAGCTTAGCCTGGATTTTGCTTCCCGGTGATACAGGCTAAGATGGTTTTCGACGTGGAGGTTTGCCGTAGTGAACGACGCGAAACAGGCGTGGCGGAGTCCCTCCCGTCAAAAGGGACAGGGTTTGGACAATTCCGCCTCCGACCTCTTCCTTGCAGGCAAAAGTATCGTCCGCAATGACTGGACACGCGAAGAAGTGCGTGTGCTGTTCGACCTGCCGTTTCCGGATTTGATGTTCCGGGCGCTAACCGTCCACCGGGTGAATTTCGAGCCGACCGAAGTGCAGATTTCGACGCTGCTGTCGATCAAGACCGGCGGCTGCCCTGAAGATTGCGCCTATTGCCCGCAAAGCGCGAAATACGACACCGGCGTCAAAGCCGAAAAGCTTATGCCGCTCGACGCCGTGCTCAGGGAAGCGCGCGCGGCGAAGGATGCCGGCGCAAGCCGGTTCTGCATGGGTGCCGCGTGGCGCGAGCCTAAGGATCGCGACCTCGACAACGTCTGCGCCATGGTGGAGGGCGTCAAAGCGCTCGGGCTTGAGACCTGCGCCACGCTTGGCATGCTTACCGGCGCTCAGGCACTGCGGCTGAAGGATGCAGGTCTCGATTATTACAATCACAACCTCGACACCTCGCCAGAGTTCTACGGCGAGATCATCACCACGCGGGTGTACCGGGATCGCCTGCAGACACTCGATCATGTGCGGGGCGCGGGCATCCATGTTTGCTGCGGCGGTATCGTCGGCATGGGCGAGACCCGGGAAGACCGTGTTGGCATGATCGCGACGCTGGCGAGTTTGCCCGAGCATCCGGAATCGGTGCCGATCAATATGCTGGTGCGCGTCGCCGGTACCCCGCTTGCAAGCGAGCCTTCGCTCGAGCCGCTGGAATTCGTGCGCACCATTGCGGTCGCGCGCATCACGATGCCGCGCTCGGTGGTGCGCCTCTCCGCCGGCCGTGAAGACATGAGCGAGGAAACACAGGCGCTGTGTTTTCTCGCCGGCGCCAATTCGATTTTTTACGGACCGAAACTTTTGACGACACCGAATCCCAAGCGTGATCGCGATCAGGATTTGATGCACCGTCTCGGTATGTCGCCGATGGAACCGTAGTAGATTTTTTTGTCAAATGCGAAGGGGTGGCCAAAGGAGGCCACCCCTTCGATCGTTAGCCCGGCAATGGCGAACGTCTGCGACTTACGGCACCTCGCCGTGGGTTGTCATGCACTCGCCGTAAACTGCAAGCTGGGTCGTTTGGAAAGCAGCGAAGTTATATTTGGAGGCCTCGACGCTGCAATCGTGGACAGCGGCCGCTCGCTTCGCGCTGATCGGCACGCTTCCGGTGTCAACGTCGTTGGCGAAGACGCCGTTGGAATTTCCGGACTGACGCGAGGATGCTGCAAGCGTCGGCGCCGCGCCGAGAGTTGCAAGCGCCGAGACGGCCAATGTAACGCGGAGAAACTTGCCGGCCACGCCGGCAATTCGATTCAACCGCGGTATAGTTTCGAACGAGTCCATTTGGTTTTGCTCTTTCAATTTGGTCAATTTGGTGCGTCGCCCTGAAGGTCAAATAGCAACGATGCCTTGCGACACACAATAAAATCTATTTTTAGGTAAGTCATATAATCGCAATGTGGATCAATGTGTTGATGGAATTTATACAGGCGTATTTATATGACTACACCGCAACGCGATAGAATGTTTTTCTTCTGCGGCCGGCTTGGCAGCTGACTTCGTAGCGATCGGCGCAGGTCGGCATCGAATGTTTCGTTATACGAGGCGACCGGCAGGGCGCGTGGTCGGCTTATCGGGATAACGTTCGTGTATCTTTTAGATTCAGCCTGGATCGCTGCGTTGCGTAAATTGCATCCCAACCAGCGAGAAATAATCAGCATCTATTCTTTCATAACCTGATATTACCGCATTCAGCAGACGGCTCAGACGCCAAACGCGGCGAAAAGCAGCAGCAGCATTGCTGCGGCACAGCCTTGCAATAGCGTCGCGACAGAAAAAGTACCGAGCGTTCGCGGCGGCGAAACCTCAGTGACGTACGACACCAACCAAAAAAAATCGTCGTTGACGTGGGAGATCATTATGGTGCCTGCGCCGACGGCGAGTGCTGCCAGTGCTATTCCGCTATCGCTGTCGAGCCCAAGTGGCGACAGCAGCGGTTGCATCATCCCGGCCGTAGTGATGGCGGCGACCAGCGACGATCCTTGAAGCGTTTTGATAACAGCAGCGACGAGGAACGGGATAAGCACACCGGCCGCTCCGGCAACATGCCATGCGCTTAGACGCTCGCCCAACAGCTCCGCCATGCCGGTCTGCTGACAGAGCCGCTGCAGACCGCCGGCTGCACCCACCGTGAGGATAATTCCCGCGGCTTTTCCCAAAATGCGTCCCGTCCACTCCGAGTCCCTCATGAATTTTAAGGTCAGCCGCCAATGCCCGAGAGTGATGATGCACACGCTCACGAGGAACAACACCAGTGGCCGGCCGATGCCCAGGATGAGTTCGCGATGCGCGCCGCCGCCGAACGGTTCGCTTGGCATATCACCGACCGATTGCGTCATCAGCATCAGCAACGGAATGAAACACGCGGCAAGCAGGACAGCGGCCGATCCGATACCGGATTTGTCTTTGAGACCGGACGGATCGGAAATTGCCGATTGCGGCGGAGAAACCAAATGCGCCCATCCGATGCCAATCGCCGCGGAGACGACGGCAACCGGCACCCCGAAAACTGCAACACGCTGCCAGCCCGCACCGAGAATAGCGCCCGCGGCAATAGGCACCGGAGACAGCCAGATCAACCCGTGGCCGGCTGAGATCGCCAAGGCCACGCGGGTGGCATTTCGCTCGCTCCATGATTTCTCGCCGCCACGTTGCAGGAGAGGGCTGAGTAAGGCCAACGCAGCGGCCGGCGAGGCGGCAACGCCGGCGACCAGACCGACGATTGCCATCATCCAATCGCTGCTGCCGAGCCAGGGCCGGCGCCCAACAGTCGCGAGGCTGCCCGTGGTGCCTGTTTGCTCAGCGATCCCTGCGACCAGCACCATGGCGACGATCACCAGGCCCGGCAAATTGAGCGCTTCCGAAAAGCCGTTGCCGAAGGCTTTTCCGAGCAAGCCGACCGACAATCCCACAATCAGACCGAATGCCGACGCAACGATTGTGAGGACGAGGAAGGGATGAAAGCGGGCACGGATCGCCGCGATGATCGCAATGACCGATATCGCGAAGACCAGGGCCTGGGCTGCGGGCATACCTGTCATCAGAAGTTATCCCTCGCAGTCCCTAACGCTTGTCCGATTGCCGTGGCGCTCACGGCACGATTTCCTAAGATTGAGCGTAGCGGTCGGGATCGTAGCTGTAGTGGTGCTAATCTTGCAGGAAGCGTGCCGATGACTATGCGCCGCATCTCAAGGTGTCCACTCACCTTTCGGCTTGGCGGGTTTATCCTGCTGGTAGCCCTGATTGCCGCGACGCCCGCAGCATCGGCGGCTTCACGATCTGACTTTATCCGCGCCGACGGCAGGCATCTGGCCGACGGCGACGGCCGTCGCTTCGCGGTGAAGGGGATCAATCTCGGCAATTGGCTGGTCCCTGAAGGCTACATGTTTAAATTCAAGCAGGCTCTGGCGCCCAAAGAGATCGAAGACGTCGTTGAAAAGTTGGTCGGAGCCGAGCAGGCGGCGCGGTTCTGGAGCGAATTTCGCGACGTCTATGTCGGCGAAGATGATATCCGTTTCATCAAGGCGGCAGGCTTCAATACGGTGCGGGTGCCGCTGCATTGGCGGCTGTTTGTTACCCCAGACAAGGCCGGCGACGATCGCTTCGAAGGGCCGGGGTGGGCACTGCTTGATCGGTTAGTACAATGGTGCCGCAACGCCGGCCTCCGCGTCATTGTCGATCTGCACGCGGCACCCGGCGGCCAGACCGGAGTCAATCACGACGACGGTACAGGCTTCCCGCTCACCTTTTACGTTCCGCGATATCGCAACCTGACGGTCGCGCTATGGCGTGCGCTTGCCGCGCATTACCGAGACGATCCGACCGTGCTTGGCTACGATCTTCTGAACGAACCGATTTCACCATACAGCGATGAAAGCTATTTGAACCCGCGACTGGAAGCGTTTTATCGCGACATCATTGCCGCAATCCGCACCGTCGACGGCAATCATCTGGTGTTTCTGGAGGGCGCGCAGTGGAGCACCAATTTCAACGTGTTTGGCCCACCGTTCGACGCGAACGCCGTGTACACCTATCACAAGTTTTGGGCGCGGCCGGCGCGCGATGAGGTCCAGAGTTACGTCAATTTCAGCTATCGCTGGAATGTACCGATTTTGATTGGCGAGACAGGTGAGGCCAGCGATGAATGGAACGAGAAGTTTCGCCGGCTCAACGAAAGCTTCGATATTGATTGGTGCTTCTGGCCCTATAAGAACCTGGATTCGGAAACGAGCGTCATCTCCATCCGCGAGCCCGAAGGGTGGGATCTGATCGCTGCCGCCGGCAGCGGTGGCCGCCAGCCGGATCCATCCGAGGCCCGATCAATTCTCGACGCTTATCTTGAAGCGGCCAAATTCGCGAAAGGCCGGATCAACCGCGGCTACCTCGAATCGCTTGGTCTTCACGTCCCCGAGCCTCAAGGCACCCAAGTGAGGTGAGGCTCAAGGTTAGACACCTGCGGCGCCGCCATCGGCCCGCGGGTCGTGTGCGCCTTCGCAGGTGCCGTCCTTGTGCAGCACGACCGCGCCGGCGTGCCCCATGACGTCGGAGTAGTCTTCCGCGAGCACGTCGACGTCATGGCCAGCAGATACAAGCTGATCGATCAGATTGCCGTCGAAGCGGGTTTCAAGACGCAGCGACGTGCGCGCCGCGCCCCACGTGCGTCCGAGCACCCAGCGTGGCCGGTCGATCGCTTGATCGAGCGGCTCGCGAAACATGATGTGACGCGTGAACACCGCGCCTTGAGTTTGTGGTTGACCGTCTCCGCCCATGCAGCCGTAGGCCATGACGCGACCGTCATCGAGCACAGCGAGCGCCGGATTGAGCGTGTGGATTGGCAATCGCCCCGGCATCAGCGGGTTGACGGCGCCGCTTTGCAGCGAAAAGCTCGCACCGCGGTTCTGCATGAGCACGCCGGTGCGTGGCAGCACGCAGCCTGAACCGAATTCCCAGTAGAGTGACTGGATGTAGGACACGACGAGGCCGGACGAGTCCGCCGCGCCCATCCAGATTGTATCGCCGCCGCCGGATTCGATCGGCCAGCGCGCGGCCTTATGGCGGTCGATCTTCATTGCTTCGCCGGCGAGGAAGCGCGGGTCCAAATACCGATCCAGCGGGTGAGCGAGATAATTCGGGTCGGTAACGGCGCGGTCACGAGCACGAAGGCCACGTTTGGTCGCTTCGATCAGGCCGTGAACGTGATCGAAGCCTTCCGGCTCTTTGACGCTCAGGCGGTCGAACAGGGCGAGGATCATCAGCGAGGCGATGCCCTGGGTCGGCGCGTCGGTATTGTAGACCGTACCGACCGAGAGATCAGCGCGTAGCGGTTCGGCAAACTTGGCCTCGTAGCGCGTCAGGTCTTCGCGCGTGACGGGGCTGCCGATGCGTTCGAGGTCGGCCGCAATCTCGTGCCCGACGTCACCGCGGTAGAAATCAGCGAGGCCAGCATGGGCGAGATGGGACAGTGTGGCGGCGAGCTTTTCCTGCTTCAACGTAGTGCCGATAGCCGGAATTTTGCCGTCGACCAGAAACGTTTCGGCAAAGCCCGGCACCGATTTCAGGTTTTCGATGTTCTCTCGCGTCAGCCGTTCCTGGCTGCGGGTCACCTGGTAGCCATTGCGGGCGTGACCTATGGCGTCGGCCAACAGCAGATCGAGAGGCAGCGCGCCGCCATGCGCTTTCGCCACCTGCAGCGCCAGCATCCAGCCGCCGATCGCACCCGGCACCGTAAGTGCGGCGAGGGGCCCACGCGGTGGAATGGTTTCGTAGTCGCGATAAAGCTCAGGCCGTGCATTCCGGCCGGCGGGACCCGGAGCCATGATGGCGCGGACGCGTCCTGACGGCTCGTGGATCAACCAGAAGCCGTCGCCGCCGATATGGTTCATATGCGGATAGACTGCGGCGATAGTGGCCGCCATCGTCACCATAGCTTCGACGGCATTGCCGCCTTCGGCCAGGATCGAACGGCCCGCTTCGACGGCAGCCGCATGGGGCGCGCAGACGGCGCCGCGGCGATGCCCCGCGGTGTGAAGATCAGTCATGCGGCAGCGAAGCCGCGCTTGCGCAGCAGCGCATCGGAGCTGGGCAGGCGGCCGCGGAAGGCTTTGTAAGCCTCGGCGGGGTCCTGCCTGCCGCCGGCGGCGTAGATGGTGTCGCGCAATCGCTTTGCGGTTGACGGATCGAAAATGTCGCCGGTCTCCTCGAATGCCGCGAAAGCATCGGCGTCGAGCACTTCCGACCACATGTAGCTGTAATAGGCCGAGGCATAACCGCCGCCAGAGAAGATGTGCCCAAAATGCGGTGAGCGGTGCCGCATTCCGATCTCAGCCGGCATGCCGATCTCAGAGAGCGTCTTTTTCTCGAACGCCGTGGCATCGAGGCTATCAGCGGTCGGCAGAGAGTGAAACTCAAGATCGACCAGCGCGGACGAGACATACTCGACCGTCGCAAAGCCCATATTGAAATTGCGTGCCGCAACCAGGCGCTGCAGCAATTCTTCCGGCATCGGCTCGCCGGTTTCGTAATGGCGTGCGTAGCGCCGCAGCACATCAGGTTGCTCGAGCCAATGCTCGTAAAGCTGCGACGGCAATTCGACGAAGTCGGTAGACACGCTGGTGCCCGATATCTTCGGATAGGTGACTGAGGAGAGCAGGCCGTGCAGCGCGTGGCCGAATTCGTGGAACAGCGTACGCGCATCGTCGAAGCTGAGCAGCGTCGGTTCTCCGTTTGGCGCTTTGGCAAAGTTGCAGACATTGATGATCAAGGGATCGATGTTGCCGGCAAGCCGCTCCTGGTCGCGCAGCGACGTCATCCAGGCGCCGCTGCGCTTCGAAGACCGCGCAAAGTAGTCGCCGAAGAACAGGCCGATTTTTTCCCCGCCGCTGTCGCGGACTTCCCAGACCCGCACATCGGGGTGCCAGGCTGGTGCGTCGGGACGCGGCTTGAAGCGTCAATCCAAACAGTCTTTGCGCTGTATAGAACGCTGCTTCGATCAGGCGGTCGAGATTAAGATAGGGTTTGATCGCCGCTTCATCGAAATCGAACGCGCGCTGGCGCAGTTTTTCCGCGTAATAACGCCAGTCCCAGGCCGCGAGCTTGAAGTTGCCGCCATCCTCGCGGACGAGTTCTTGCAGGGCGTCGCGGTCGGCAAGTGCGCGTGTGCGCGCCTTGGCCCACACCGTATCGAGCAGGTCGCGTACAGCTACTGGCGTCTTTGCCATGGCGTCATCGAGCCGGTAATGGGCGTAGTCCGGGAAACCAAGCAGCCTGGCGCGTTCGGCCCGCAGCTTAACCGTCTCGGCAATGATCGCCTTATTGTCGGTCGCGCCGCCGTTGTCGCCGCGCATGGCAAAGGCGCGGAAGATCTTTTCACGCAGGTCCCTTCGGCTGGAAAATTGCAGAAACGGCTCGACGCTGGAACGCGAGAGGGTGATGACTTAGCCGTCAAGGCCACGCTCCTGTGCTTCGGATCGCAACACCTCGCGCATGAAATCCGGCAACCCGGCAAGCTCGGCCTCGCCGTCAAGCTGAAGCGTATAAGCTTGCTCATCGGCAAGGATGTTTTGGCTAAAGGATGTGCCGAGCGCCGCCAGCCGTTCGGTGATTTCGGTCAGGCGCTTCTTGGCGGTCTGGTCGAGGCCGGCGCCGGCCCGGCGAAAGCCGGTGTGATAGCGCTCAAGCACGCGCGCCTGCTCGGCCGTGAGACCGAGCTTCCCGGCTTGCTGCATCAGGGCATCCACGCGCGCAAATAATGCGGCATCGGTATTGATCTTGTTCCAGTGCAGCGCGGTCAACGGCACGATCTCGCGCTCGATCGCGAGCAGGTCCTCATTGGAGTGGGCGCTAACCAGCATGTGGAAGATGTTCTCGACGCGCGTCAGCGCCCGTCCGCTCAGTTCAAGGGCCCCGATCGTATTGTCGAAGCTCGGCGCCGCGGGATCAGCCTTAATGGCCGCGATCTCCGCCTCATGGTCTGCCAGCGCCTGGGTATAGGCCGGGCGAAAATGCTCAGGCTTGATGGCATCAAACGGAGGCACCCCATCGGGGGTCGTCCAATCCGCCAAAAGCGGGTTGGCGGTGGCGGCATGGCTGTTCATTGGACACCCTTATTCATTGGGCAGGCGGGACATGATATATGTCCTCGCAGCCAACCGGCCACAGGAGAGCCCGATTAATGCCCCGCCACGCTCATTATGTACCCCATGGCGTCATTCCGGCCGTCCTGCTGCCGTTTAACGACGATCTGTCGATCGACGAAAAGAGCTTCCGCAAGCATCTGCGCGATGTCGCGGCTGTCCCGCATCTGACCGCGGTCACTATCAATGCCCATTCGACCGAGGTCGCGTCCTGCACCTTCGAGGAGCAGCGCCGGGTGCTCGACATCGCCCAGGACGAGATCGGCGGCAAGCTGCCGCTGATTAACGGCATCTGGGCCGACGGCAGCCTCGAAGCCGCACGCATCGCCCGAATGGCGGAGGAGGGTGGTGCCTCGGCGCTGCTGGTATTCCCGCCTGCACCTTTCACGCTGCAACAGTCACCGGCCATGGCGGTTGAGCACTTCAAGCGCATCGCTGGCGCCTCGAGCCTGCCGATCATCGTGTTCCAGTATCCGCTGGCTACCGGCCAAGGCTATCCGCGCGACACTCTTCTCAAGATGTGCGAGGAAGTGCCGACCATTCGCGCCATCAAGGATTGGTGCGGCAACGTCCCGCAACACGAGATGCATATCCGCGCGCTGCAAAGCCTGCCGCGCCCGGTCAACGTGCTCTCAACCCACAGCGCCTGGCTGTTCAGCTCGCTGGTGCTCGGCTGTAATGGGCTTCTGTCCGGCTCCGGCAGCGTGATCGCCGATTTGCAATCGGCGCTGTTTCAGGCGGTCAAGAACAACGATCTCGCCGAGGCGCGCCGTATCAACGACCGGATTTATCCGCTCGCCAAGGTGTTCTACGCCGAGCCCTGGGCCGACATGCACAACCGCATGAAGGAGGCGCTGGTGCTGCTCGGACGGCTGTCGCGCGCCGTGGTTCGTCCGCCTCTGGTCAAGATCAGCCGCGCCGAGATCGACCGTATCCGTGCCGCCCTGGTCGAGGCCGGGATGCTGTCGGAGAAAGCAGCCCGCGACGCGGCCTAAACAGACTGCCTTGAATCGGCCCTCTGTTTCGGCGTAACTGCCGCGCCAAGGATCAAGCGATGGATCAACCTGCACCGCCGCGCGGCAAGCGCATCAAGTGGCTCAACGTGCTGACCGTGGTCAGCGCGGCCATTCTCATCAGCGCGGAAGTCTTTGGCGCGGCCTTCGCCGGCAGCTGGGCGATCGCCAGCCTGCTGTCGATCGGATCGTTCGGCGCGCGCATCCTCGATGGGGTATTCGTATTGTGCGGCATCGCTGTGATGGTGCAATTCGTTCGCGCCGCGCGCCGCGTCGAACCCTTCACCGCTGGCTGACTCACTCTCTCGCGTTCGCTTCTCCACCGCTCACGCACCGCTTTTACGTTCTGTTAGAACAAAAAGTGTTGCGCGATGTGGTCAATTGGATTATTTCGACTCTTGCCCAATTTCGCACGTGCCTGTGGCCGTGTGTCGGTCGGTGGGCATCCGGACAAGAGGCCGGACAGCCGCCTAAGGAAGTGAGCAGTACTTCCTTGCACCCGCGACCGGCAGCCGGAGGCGAACCGGCGATGCCAGCTCTCCACTGGCGACGCGGCTTAAAGCAACGACGGAAGGGCTTTTTTGGATGACTGCCGGCGCCAATGCCGGGGACACCGAAGAGGCTTGTCCATCTTTGCCAGCAGTGCGGAACGGGATTTCCCTCATCCGGACCAAGGCAGCAATCGCGTGACGTTACGGGTTTCGCATCCGCGAAACATCCGAGCGTCATAGGAGGTTCACCTCGGTGGCTGCGCCACCGGCCGGATAGAGGAGCTGGGTCGAGATGACCGCACGCATCCGCGAATTCCTCAAGAAGCGTACTGAAAACGGCCCCTGCCTCGTTGTCGACCTTGATGTCGTCCGCGAGAATTATCTTGGCTTCGCCAAGGCACTCCCTGACACCCGAGTCTACTACGCCGTCAAGGCGAACCCGGCGCCCGAAATTCTAAAGCTCCTGGTCGAGCTCGGCTGTTGTTTCGATGTGGCCTCGGTCAACGAGACCCATCAGGTGCTGGCTGCCGGCGCCACCGCTGACCGGGTCTCCTACGGCAACACCATCAAGAAGGAGAGCGAGATCGCCGCCGCCTACAAGCTTGGCGTATCGATGTTTGCCGTCGATTGCGAGGCTGAGGTCGAGAAGGTTGCGCGCGCTGCCCCAGGTAGCCGGGTGATCTGCCGCATCCACTGCGACGGCTCGGGCGCTGAGTGGCCGCTGTCGCGCAAGTTCGGCTGCGAGCCGGCCTATGCCGCCGATATCCTGGAGCTGGCGCACAAGTCCGGCTTGGTTCCCTATGGCATCTCCTTCCACGTCGGCTCGCAACAGCACAACGTCGAAGCTTGGGATCGTGCACTCGCTTCAACCGCGGCGGTGTTCAAGACTTGCGCCGAACGCGGCATCGGGCTGTCGATGGTCAATCTCGGTGGCGGTTTTCCGGCGCGCTACGTGCGCAAGACTCCCAAGCTCGAGAGCTATGGCAAGGCGATCTTCAAGGCGCTGCGCAAACACTTCGGCAATAATCTGCCGAATACCATTATTGAGCCCGGCCGCGGCTTGGTCGGCAATGCCGGCATTATCGAAGCCGAAGTCGTGTTGATCGCCAAGCGTTCACCCGAAGATGAGGTGCGCTGGGTCTATCTCGACATCGGTAAGTTCCATGGCCTCGCCGAAACCATCGGCGAGTCGATCCGGTATCCGATCCGCACTACTCACGATCGGGATGAAATGGTTCCGAGCATCATCGCCGGCCCCACCTGCGACTCGGTGGATGTGCTGTACGAGAAGACACCGTATCCGCTGCCGGTTACGCTTGCGATCGGTGACAGGGTGCTGATCGAGGCGACCGGGGCTTACACCGCGACCTATTCTTCGGTTGGCTTCAACGGTTATCCGCCGCTGCGGCAATATGTGATTTAGGCCGCCTCCGTCATTGCGAGGAGCGGAGCGACGAAGCAAACCAGTCTTCGGGTGGTTCTGGTTTGCTTTGCTTCGCTCGCAATGACGATTTCTAGTCTCCGACCCATTGACATGCGTCTTTGGCCTTGCGGCTGTCGTCGATCCAGCCGTGCGGCCGCGCCTTCTCGATCATCGCTGAAAGGTTCTGCTGCCACGCCGCACTGTGTTCGACGCCCGGCCAGTGCAGTAGCGCGTCCGCAAAATTCCAGAGCAGTCTCGGCATCAGGCAGTTCGGCTTTACCCACGAGCGCACGCCGCACGTCGTCGAGGTGGCCACGGTGCTTCGACCAGGAGTTTAAAGGCGCGGAAATTATCGCGGTCTTCGAACTGCAGCCCACCGGCGGTGGAGAATTTCACATACATGGAAGCTCCGGACTATGCCGTCATCACGCCAGATCGATGAATCCCGGCTTCGCCGTTTTCGGTGCCGAAGGCGAGCAGGGAGCCGTCCGCGCTCCAGGCCAGCGCTGTAACCGGTGCGCCACCCGGCCTCTTCGCCAGAATCTCGGCGCCGTCGTCGACGCGGACCAGCAGCACCATGCCATCGGTGTAACCGGCGGCAACAATGTCCTGTTTCGGATGACAGGCGACCGCTTCGACCTTGTGCTCCGAAGGCGCCAGGATTTTCGGCTGCTTGCCCATTGGGCCTTCCTTGCTGTGGAACGGCCAGAGGATGATCTGGTTGGCGCCTGAAGTCGCAAGGAAGCGTCCGCCCGCGGTCCAGGCGAGCGAGGTGACACGCGACGCGTATCCAGACATTCGCATGTGCTGGTGATCCACCAACCGCCACCCGTGCAACATCGGCTCCTGCATACTCGTGACCAGGAAGCGGCCGTCAGGGTGCACGATGACGCCGAGATGCGAGCCTTTCCATTCGAGCCTCTCGGGCTCAGCCTGCGGTGCATTCGGAAACCACAGTGTCGCGCCGTTGTAGTGGGCGATGGCGAGGCGAAAACCTTTCGGCAGAAACGCCAGTCCGCCTGCAGTGGAGGGCGTTTCGAAGGTGCGCAGTTCCTTGGCCTGTACGAACACCGATTTGCCGGCCGACCAGGCAATAGCGCCATCGGGGCCGAGGGCGACCCGGTCGATCCAGCGATGCTTCGGATCGGTCACTACGTCTCGGCTTTGCCCTTTGGCGTTGGTTGTGATGACTTTGCCGTCGTCGCCACCAGTCAGAATGGCGTTGTCGTTGGCGGTCACCGCAAGTATCGCGCCGCCGTGAACCGCGACAGTCTTTGGTTCGCCCGTCGGCTCGGCGAGCACGATGGCTTCCTCGGCCAGCGCGAATACCGCCGTCTTGCCGAGGAAATGAGCGGCAATCACCGTGCCACTTGCAGCGACCGAATGGGTGCGCTCAACGACGGAAACGGTCTCGTTACGGGTGTCAGACATGCAGGCCGGTCAGGCGACGCAGCTTTCGAAACCTTCAGCGATCGCCTTGCCCGGCAGGTTGCGGCCGATGAAGACGATGCGGCTGTCGCGCTTCTCACCATCCTTCCACGGTCGCTGGTGATCGCCGTCGAGGATCATGTGCACGCCCTGAAACACAAACCGCTCATCGTCACCCTTGAATGACAGGATGCCCTTGCAGCGCAGGATGCTCGGGCCTTCCTTTTGCACCAACTCCTGCACCCACGGAAAGAACTTGTCCGGGTTGAGGGGCTTATCGGTGCGAAGCGAAATCGATTGCATGTCCTCGTCGTGGTAGTGCTTTAAGCCTCCGTGCGAGTGCTCGTGATCATGGTGGTGGTCATGATCGTGGCCGTGATCATGATCGTGGTGGTGGTGATGGTCGTGATCGTCGGCGCCGAGGAAGTCGGGCTCGATATCGAGGATACGGTCGAGATCGAACGCGTTGCGGCCGAGCACCTGATCGAGGTCGATCTTGGCGCGCTGGGTCTTATGCACCTTGGCGTAGGGGTTGATGCCGCGGATGCGGGCCTCGACCTCGCTCAACTCCTCGGGCGTGACCAGATCGGTCTTGTTGATCAGGATCACGTCGGCGAAGGCGATCTGGTTTTTGGCCTCCGGTGCGTCCTTGAGCCGATCATTGAGCCACTTGGCGTCGGCGACCGTCACCACCGCGTCGAGCCGGGTTTTGCGCCCGATATTCTCGTCGATGAAGAAGGTCTGCGCCACCGGCGCCGGATCGGCGAGACCCGTAGTCTCGACGATGATGGCGTCAAACTTGCCTTTGCGGCGCATCAGGCCGTCGAGAATACGCACCAGGTCGCCGCGCACTGTGCAGCAGATGCAACCGTTGTTCATCTCGAACACTTCTTCGTCGGCTCCGACGACAATGTCGTTGTCGATGCCGATTTCGCCGAATTCATTGACGATCACTGCGTATTTCTTGCCGTGCTGCTCGGACAGGATGCGGTTGAGCAGGGTGGTTTTGCCGGCGCCGAGATAGCCGGTCAGCACCGTGACGGGGATTTTCTCTTGGACTTTCTCTTCGGACATCTCTTCCCTCCGTTGGCCCTCTATATAGGTATCTGTCGGGACTTGCATCAGCGCGCCAAGGCACGCTCGCCGGTTTTGCATGCGTGGCCGGCTTGATCCGGGTTTCGCTTCGGCTATCGTTTTCGACCGCAACGGCCACGACAGCGGAGGGAACGATGCGGAGAGGCGCGCCCATCGTCGCGAGCGCAGCTATTGCCATCGGCGTTGTGACCACTGCGACGGCGCAGGGTTACCCCGAGCGCTTGGTCCAGATCATTGCGCCATCGACCCCTGGTGCGAGTGCCGACATTTTGGGCCGCGTCCTTGCCGATGGCATGTCTGCCCAATTCGGCAAGCCGTTCGTCGTGATCAACAAGCCGGGCGCCATGGGCGTGCTGGGCACCGCTGACGTCGCCCGCGCCAACGCGGATGGCTATACGCTGTTTCATGGCGCGACTTATTCAATCGTCGTGCAGCCACTTACCGACAAGGAGGCGGGCTATACGTTCAAGTCGTTCGTGCCGATCTGCCAGACCTTCAAGAACGATCAGGTCGTCCTCGTGCCGCCGAATTCGCCGCTCAAGACCGCGCGCGATCTGGTCGAGGCAGCAAAACACAGGCCGGGCCAAATGAATGTCGGCATTCCCGGCATTGCCACCATTCCACACATTGCCATGATCGAGCTGGAGCAGCAGGCGGGGATCGAGTTCAATCTGGTTCCCTTCAAAGGAACGGCCGAGGAAGTTCAGAATACACGATCGGGTCAGCTCGAATTCGCAGCCGTGCCATTGACCGTTGCGGCCGGGAGTGGACTCTCCATGCCCGGAATTTTTGCAGAGACCCGCAATCCTGCCATGCCCGAAGTGCCGACTTTCAAAGAGCAGGGCTATGACATTGCGCCGTTAAGCGTCGGCGGTTTGTTGGGTCCGGCCGGAATGCCGACGGAAGTCGTACGCAAGCTCGAAGCCGCCTGTATTGACATCATGAAAGGCGAAGCGGCGCAGCGCGTGGTCAAGAGCACGTTCCAGCCCGAGGGCTATTTTGCCGACGCTGCCGGCTTTGCCCGTAATCTTGATGCCGACCTTGCCGAGAAGACATCGCTCGTGGCGAAGCTCAGTTTGAAGTGATGAAGGCGGTCGCTCAGGCCCTGAGATGGCGGCGCGGCAGCGCGAGCCAGAGCAGGCCGCCTGCCGGGCCCGCAATGACCGACAGAGCGTAGAGCACGCCCGCGGCCAGGATGATGGTCGGTCCTGCCGGCAAGCCGGCGCTATGGGATACCACGAGCCCGGCGTAGCCCGAGATCATGGCGCTGCCGATCGCGACCATGATCATGCCGGTGATGTCGCGCGCCCAAAATCGCGCGATGAAGGCCGGAATCATCATGATGCCGACCGCGAGTAGAGTGCCAAGCACCAGAAAACCGCCGACCAGATTGAGAACCATCAGCGCTAGGAAGGCGATATGTGCGCTGCTGCCCGCGCCGCTCACCGAGCGCAGAAATCCCGGATCGACGCACTCCATCACCAGTGGTCGCCAGATCAGCGCAAACGCAATCAGCGATACTGACGCGATAGCCGCAATCAGGATCAGCGCCGGGCTCTTGATCGTCATTGCCGAGCCGAACAAGAAATGGACGAGATCTTCGTCGCTACCCTTGACCGACACAATGACGACGCCAAGCGCTAGAGAAATCAAAAAGAACGCGGCAAGCGAAGCATCTTCCTTTATCGGCGTTGCTCGGGCGATCAGGCCCGCGCCGATGGTGATAAGGAAGCCCGCGATTAGGGCGCCACCGGCCATCGCGAAAACGCTTAAGCCCGCGATCAGGAAACCGATCGCTGCGCCGGGCAGGATGGCATGGGACAACGCATCGCCGATCAGGCTCATCCGGCGCAGCATCAGGAATACGCCAATCGGTGCTGCACTGAACGACAATGCGAATGTCGCCACCAGCGCGCGGCGCATGACGTCAAGCTCAAAAGGAGCAATCAGGGCGTCGTGGATCATGCCGTCACGCAGCCTGCACGCAAGTCTCGGCGCTTTCATCAAACGCCTCGCACATGCATCGCGCGGTGTGGAGGTTTTCCGTTGTCAGCACCTCGCGCGTTGGGCCCCACGCTACAGGCTCGCGGGCGAGCAATAGCGTTTGCGGGAAGTTCGTCCGGACCAGTTCGATATCATGGGTCGCGGCGATGATCGTGCGGCCTTCCTGATGCCAACGCCTGACCAGTTGCATCAGGTCGTTACAAGTCTTGCCGTCGATGGCGCTGAACGGTTCATCGAGAACGATCAGCCGTGCATCCTGGATCAGCAATCGGGCAAACAGCATGCGCTGCATCTGGCCGCCTGATAATGTGCCGATGACACGTTGCTCGAAACCAGTCAGTCCAACGGCTGCGATGCCGGCTTCGATGGCGTCGTTTTGTTTGTGGCCGAGGCCACCGAACGGTCCGGTTTGGCGCCAAAGTCCCATCGCCACCATGTCGTAGACGGTGATCGGGAACGAGCGGTCGATTTCGGCCACCTGCGGCAAGTAAGCGATGTCGCGCACGCCAAAACCATTGCGGTCGATATGGCCGGCGAGCGGCTTCAACGTGCCGGTAATGCCCTTGAACAAGGTGGATTTACCGGCCCCGTTCGGACCGACCACCGCGGTCAACGAGCCCGCTTCGACCGTGCCGGTCAGATGATGCACGGCGGGGTGCCGGTCATAGCCAAGCGTCGCGTCGGAAAATCGGAGTGCCGCCATCTCGATCAAACCTGGGTACTCAATTTGTTGCCCAAAAAGACGCTGCCCAGATCAAGGCGATTAAAAACCCGGCAATCGAGAGCCGCTGGAGCGCCGAGAGCCGCAACAACGAAGGGGAAAGCGCGGGCGAAGGGCGCGCGCCCGCTCGGTGAGGATGATGCGTCATTAAAACCCCGGCAAAAGGCAGCCAATAATGTAACAATATAACATCGCTTTCGATGCTCGCCAGCCCTTGGGAAGTGTCGGGGAAGTGCCGATAGCGCAGGGGTTTAGGTGTGCGACAGAGGCGACATTGGCCGTTTTGAGCTTTCGCGCTAAGGAAAGGTCAAACAACGCGCGCGGTGAAATCAGCCGCTTTTGGGAGGGAACAAATGTCAAAGATTACCCGCCGTACGGCGCTTGGTCTCGCCGCCGCTGTCCCGATGTTTGCAGTCGGCAAGGCGGCCCATGCCGATCCACTCATTCTCAAATTCAGCCACGTGGTGACGCCTGACGCGCCTAAGGGGAAAGCGGCGCTGTTGTTCAAGCAACTCGCCGAGAAATACACCGACGGCAAAGTGTCGGTAGAGGTCTATCCAAACTCCTCGCTCTACAAGGACAAGGAAGAGCTTGAGGCCCTGCAGCTCGGGTCGGTGCAGTTCTTGGCGCCGTCGGTCTCGAAATTCGGTCCGCTGGGAGTCAAGGAATTCGACGTCTTCGATTTGCCGTTCCTGATGAGCGACGAAACCCACGCGCGGGCGATGATGGCAAGCCCGATGATGGACTTGTTCAACAAGAAGCTCGAAGACAAAGGCGTCACGCCGCTGGCGTACTGGGATAACGGCCCGCAGCTCTATACCGCGAATGTGCCGTTGATCATGCCCGATGATTTCCGCGGCCTGAAAATGCGCATCCAGGGCTCCAAGGTGCTTGATGCCGTTGCGCGGCAGCTCGGCGCCCTTCCGCAGATCATCGCGTTCGGCGAGCTTTATCAGGCGCTACAGACTGGCGTGGTGGATGGCGAAGACAATGTTGCCTCGAATATCTCGACCCAGAAACTTTATGACGTGCAGAAGAACCTTACGGTTTCCAATCACAGCCGGCTGACCTATTCCCTGATCACCAACAAGAAGTTTTGGGATGGGTTGCCGGCGGATGTGCGGCCCGGTCTTGATCGCGCGGTGAAGGAGACGACGGCTTTCTTCAACGATACGGCGGCTAAAGATAATCAAACCGCGATGGAAACGATCAAGGCCAGCGGCAAGACGGAAATTCATGTGCTGACCGATGCCGAGAAGCAGGCCTGGATCGCCAAATTGATGCCGGTCCACAAGGAGATGGAAGGCCGGTTCGGCAAGGAGTTCATTGCCCAGATTTACAAAGCATCGGGCTTTGTCCCGCCGCAGTCTTAAACGCGGCTAAATCCTTCCCGCTGGCGGGAGGGATTTTTGTTCTCGGGGGACAGCCGTTGCTCGACCGTATCCTCAATCGGCTCGAAGAGTGGATTATCCTCACGCTGATCGCGGCGGCGACTGTGTTGACCTTTGTCGCCGTCGTGCACCGTTATGGTGCGAGCAACTCGGCGAGCCTTGCCCGCTGGGCGGGAATGCATCACTTGCTCTGGCTGAAAGCCGCAGCCAACGCGGTCTATGAACAGCTCGCCGCGATCAATTTGTCCTGGGCCAACGAGCTCTCCACCTACATGTTCGTGTGGATGGCTAAGTTCGGGGCGGCCCTCGGCGTCCGTACCGGTATCCATGTCGGCGTCGATGTTTTTGTCAACAAGCTCTCGCCGTCGGCGCGAAAGCCGGTGATCGTCTTTGCGCTGCTCTGTGGCGCGCTGTTCACCGGCGTCATCGGCACGTTGGGCGCCGCTTATGTCTATGAGCTTGATCCGGATCAGGTCTCGCCGGAGCTCGAATGGCCGAGCTGGATCATCTATCTGTGCATCCCGCTCGGCTCATATTTGATGTGCTTCCGCTTCCTGCAAGTGATGTGGCGATACCTGCGGACCGGCTATGTGCCACATCAAGGTCACGGCATCGAATATGAAGAGCCGCGCGACGCGCGTGCGCCGCCAGTCATTCCGGCGAGTGAGATTGCACGATGACGACGGTCTCGCACGTTTCCAAACCGGCAGCACCGAAAACATTCGGCGACAACATCACTGCCGCGCTGATCGTGCTGCTTCCGATCGCGCTTGCGCTCGTCTGCTTTGCCGCGCGGCTACATATCATCGATCTCTCGCACACCGTGCGGGCCGAGCTCCTGTTCGCGCTGCTGCTGGCGCTGATGGCGTGCGGTATGCCGATCTCGATCGCGCTCGGGCTTTCGGTCCTGACGTTTCTTTTCATCCTCTCCGATGTCGATCCGAAGATGGTTGGCCTAAAGCTTTTTACCAGCCTCGATCGCTTCGAGATCATGGCGATTCCGTTCTTCATCCTGGCCGGCAATTTCCTCACTGCAGGCGGTGTAGCGCGGCGGATGATCGATTTTGCCACGTCGCTCATCGGGCATTGGTACGGCGGATTGGGTCTCGCCGGCGTCGTGGCCTGCGCTTTGTTCGCGGCGATTTCAGGCTCGTCGGTTGCGACGGTCGTTGGTATCGGCTCGATCATTCTGCCAGCGCTGGTGGAGCAAGGCTATCCGCCGCGGTTTTCGGCAGGCGTCATCGCCACGTCTGGCGCCTTGGGCATTCTATTTCCGCCGTCGATCAATCTCGTCATCTACGCGGTCGCGACCTCGGGCATGCAGCCGCACGGCCCGACCGGCGCGGTGGTCGACTTCAGCTTCGATTGGGCAGCTCTTTATCGCTGCCCTAGTGCCGGGTTTGATCCTTGCCTTCATGCTTGGCGTGACCACCTGGTACCGCGCCTGGCGTTACGACTATCCGCGCATGCAGCGATCGAGCTGGCACGAATGCTGGGCCACGTTCCGGGAAAGCGTCTGGGGACTGTTCCTTATCATTTTTGTTCTTGGCGGCATCTATTCCGGTCTGTTCACGCCGACCGAAGCTGCTGCCTGCGCCGCGGTCTACTCCTTCTTCATCGCTGTCTTCGTTTACAAGGGCCTGAAGTTCTCTGAAGTGCCGGCCGTGCTGCTCAAGGCCGCGGCGATGAGCGCGATGATCCTCTACATCATCACTAATGCGGCGGTGTTCTCGTGGCTGCTGACCTCCGAGCAAATCCCGCAGTCGATGGCCGGCTGGATGACGGCGCAGGGCTTCGGCATGGTGGCGTTCCTGCTGGTCACCAACGTCGTGCTGCTTGCCGCTGGCAACTTCATGGACCCGGCGGCGATTACCCTCATCATGGCACCGATCTTGTTTCCGATGGCGGCGGCGCTCGGCGTGCATCCGGTCCATCTCGGCATCCTGATGGCGGTCAATATGGAGGTCGGCCTGTGCCACCCGCCGGTCGGGTTGAACCTCTACGTTGCCTCCGGCATCACCGGAATGGGCATTACCGAACTAACCGTGGCGGTGCTGCCGTGGCTCCTCACCATGCTGATCTTCCTCGCAATGGTGACTTATATCCCCGCGCTGTCGCTCTGGCTGCCTCACGTATTGGGCATGCTCTGATCTTGTGCAGCTTCCCGGCATGGCGCGTCGTGCTCGGCATCGACAAGTTCATGAGCGACTGCCGCGCGCCGACTAATCTCGCTGGCAATGGCGTTGCTTGCATCATCGTCGCTGGTGAGAGGGCGAACTTGATCGCGACAAGCTTAATGCCGGTCTCAATCGTGAGGTCGATCCAAGCAGTCTTGAGACGGCGGTAACCACCGGCTGAGCATTCCGGGGGCTCGCTTGCGGTGTGTGGCAATTGCAAAACGGCCCAGACCAGCCGAGCTGGGCGTGGTACGTTACTCTAAATGCGGGCGGGCATGGTTCAGCGTGGAATCAGCGCCGCAATCTGATCTCTGACATCAGCCCCCGTCGCGGGGTTCAGGACGATGGACGAACGGGCCAGTGAAATACCCAGCCCGGACGAGGTTCGGGCGCAGGTCGCGCGCATGATCGCGAGCGACGAGTTCATCCGTTCGCCTCAGCTCGGCGCGTTTCTGCGTTTCGTCGTTGATGCAGTGCTGCAAGGCAAGAGCGACCGGATCAAGGCCTACACGATAGGCGTCGATGTGCTGCGCCGCGACACGAGCTTCGATCCGCAGATCGACCCGATCGTGCGCGTCGAAGCGACGCGTCTTCGCCGCACCATCGACCGCTATTACGCGGGAATCGGCAACGCCGACGCCATTCGTGTCGATCTGCCCCGCGGCAGCTATGTCCCGGCATTTACCCGCGTAACGTCACCCGGACCGCAACCGCAAGCCGCAGTCGCTCGTTCCCGTTCGACGCGCGTGATTGCCGTGGCGGCGGTCGCGGTGGTCGCAATTGTTGCCTCCGTCGTGGTGTGGAACCGCTTCGAACCGACACCGGGACTTACCGCAAGGGAGTCTCAGGACGGAGCGCAGCAGCGATTCGGCGTCGGATCGTTGGCGGCCAGCAATGGATTGCCGGTCCTGCTGATGCCGACATTCCAGGTCAGCGGTGCGCCCGGCCCGCGCAGCATTTCCGCCCATTCCCTCCACGACACGCTCAGCGCCGCGTTCGGCCATTTCGATCTGGTCAACGTGCAGCTGGAGCCTACTGAGCGGCAGGTCTCGGCTCAAGGCGGTACCGCGATGGCGCGCGCATCGCACGCCGACTATCGCTTTGCCGGTTCGATCGATTATGCGGAAGACGGAACCGCGCGTCTCCTGTTCCGGCTGATCGATGTCGCCGACGACAGCGTGGTCTGGTCGCGTGCCTTCGATCGCCTGCCGCCGAGCGACGATCAGTCAGCCGCGGAAGAGCAGGTCGTCCGCGAGCTGGCAGGAACGCTGCTGCAGCCGTTCGGTGTGATCTATGCTCATCAGCGCGCCAGGGTCCTTAATGGTGGCATGACCGATCCGCGGTACCGGTGCCTGACCGACGTCATCGAATCCTTCGCCACTTTCGATTCGGACCAGCAGATTCGCGGCCACGATTGCCTTATTGGGCTTATCCGTCGCGATCCGAGTTTTGCGCTCGGCTTTACCTATTTGGCCGCGGTCGATTTGCGGGAATACCAGTACGGCATCGGTGTGCGCGGCGGGAACCGCCGCCACTCGATCGCGGATTGACAGCCGCCCGCCGCGGCGTCGAGCTGAACCCGGAGTTGGCGCGCGCCTATGAGATGCTGTTCGTCATCCTGTTCGCCCGCCGCGAGCTTGGCGCCGCTTTCGGCGCGGCCAACAAGGCGATCGCGCTCAACAGGAATGACATGCGCTTGCTGGGCGCCTATGGCGCCCGGCTGATCGCGAGTGGCGATATTGATAAGGGCCTGGCAATGCTTCGACAGGCCGGCGACGACGGCACGGTCCGTCCGCCGTTCGAGGAGTTCTTCCTTTTCCTTGCCGCCTATCTGCGCGACGACGTACGCGACGCGGCATTCCATTCCAGCCAGATCACTAATGACAGCTTTCAGCTCGGGTTGGTCGCGCACGCGCTCGTGGCCGACGCGCAGGGTGATCACGCCGCTGCCGGCTCTGCGCTGGCCCGGCTGGCATCGCTTAATCCCGCGTGGCGCGACGACCTGCGCGGCAGCCTCGCAAGGTTTTTCTATGCACCGGCGATCATCGAGCGGCTCGCTGACAGGTTGTCCGTTGCGGGCCTGACCAAAGCGCCGTAAATCCGGGCAACGCGGGTAACTTTTCTAAAATTTAGGCAATCACATAAGATATTGATTCTGCGGCAATAATCTCTGCGCCAAGGGCATTTAACAGTAAGTTGCTCCCGTCGCCGTGCTCGTTCCGGTAAAACCGCGCCACTATTCGCCGGAACCTCTGGGGCAAATCCGGCTTAATTCACAAAGCCACTTGGGTTTAGACCCTCGTCCGGGAACGAGATTTATGCCGCTCGCCGTCGCTCAATATCTTCGCCACCTCGCGACCCGATGCAGCCGCATGTCGCGGGACTGCACCGATCAGGTCACCAGCAAGGAACTTGTCATCATCAGCGTTGAGCTGGTCGAGAAGGCGGAAACGCTGGAGGCGTACTATTCCATCGCAGACCCGGCGAGCAATCCGGACGATATCTTCTCCGTCGAGATCATCACCACCCCCGATGACGAAAAGGCCTAGCGCTTTGCTTCGGCAATGAGGACAGGCTACGACGCCTGGCGCATGCCCGCCGGTGCCCTGCGCAGCCCTTCGAGGATGGCATTGGCGCGCGACATCGAGAAATTCCGCGTTTTCTGATCGAACGCCTCGCGGGCATTGTGCATCATGAAACCGTGCTGGATGCCGGGGAAAATATGCACCTCAACATTCTTCATGCGCGCGGGCAGAGGGCGAAACAGGTCAAGCACCGGGGCGGGCGCGACGTGATCGCGGTCACCCCAAATGATGCAAACCGGCTCGAGCAGGCCATCGAGCTCCTGCACATAGTCTTGTAGCTGAGTGCCATGGCAGGAAATGCCGGCGGCAAAGCCCAGCCGTTTCGGCCCCAGGATCGAATAAGGGCCGCCGTAACAAAATCCCATCACGACTGCCTTCCCGTTGAACTGCGGCATCGTGCGCAGGTAGGCCAGTGTGTCTTTCAGGTCCTGTTCGCCGGCCTTGATCTTTTCGAGCCGCGGCTGTGAGCGTTTCGCGGCGCGTTCGTCGTCGCGATCAAGAGGGCCGGGAATGGAGCGCCAGAACAGGTCGGGCGCGGCGGCGATAAAGCCCTTCGCCGCGAACTCACCGGCGATTTCCTTGATGTCGGAATCGACGCCGTGGATCGCCGAAGCCAACACAATGGCCGGAACCGGCGTGTCGCTTTTGGGCGCGATCACATAGCAATCGAACTCGCCGCCGCCGTTAGCGCGGATTTTCACGGTTTCACCTGACATCGATTTTCTCCCTGTATGACGATTTGGTTTTCAGTCGTGGAAATCGCTCGGCTGAAGCTCGATTGGAGTGCCATGGGGTGTGCGCGCGCAGGCGTGCTCCCAGGCGTGCCGCGTGCGCTTGAGTTGCTCGCTCGTCGGTGACGCCTTTTTCCGCGACGATCCGTTCGAGCGTATTCAGCCAATGGTGATAATAGGTCTCGCCGGTGTCCGGATCGCCGGCGGCCTGTGCCTTCTTGATCTCATCGCCGAGCGTCGCCGCCCATTCGTTCCACGTGAACAGCCCGCGCTCGTGCAGTGAAAGCGCCAGCGCGAACGCTTCCGCTTGCCAAGGCTCGCGAAACACCGGGCCGTCGTCATTGCGCGGAATGCTCGCGACCGCTCGCGTCGCGCGCAGTGTGGCCGCATCAGCGGTCATGCCCGATCCAGATAAGGCTCGAAGGCTTCGATCGAAACCTTCAGACCAGGCTCGGCGCTGTCGCCCCACAGTTCGCGGCCATCGAACAGTACCGTATAGAGCCATTGCGGATCGTCCCCTTTGCCGAGCGCGGCGGTGTCTGGAAAAACGTGGCAACCGCGAATTGCCTCGACCGTGCCGACGCGATCGCGGGCATAGCGCGGCAGGCGGGTGTGCGTTTCCGGATGAATGTTTTTGGTGCGAACCCGATCGCCAGGCTTGAAGCCGGCAGGGGCCTGCGCAGGCCGCGCAAACGATCCGCGCGACAGAGTGTTCGGCACGTCGGCGGCGTTGAGCTTTCGCTTCAGCGTCTTGCCAGGCCGCAGCGCATGACCCGCTTTGATCTCATCGGCATCGGCGAGGCCGAGTTCGACGATGAGCTTCTCCAGCCGGATCGCCCACTTCTTGTAGTACGACGCGGTGAGATAAAGGTCGGGCGGCAACCGCTCGATACCGTAGCGCGTCTGGTCGATGGTCCAGATGCCGGTGTAACCCATGGCGCGATTGAGCGCGAGCGTGCGGCCTTCCCATTCGGCGTGAAAGACCGGCTCGTCTTTCTCCGGCTCGACTTTGCCGAAGCCGTGCATCCCGCCCATGTCGTGGATGCCATCCATCACGCGACCTCTTTCGGATTTTTCGGCAGTCCGGTGCCGATCATGCAGTCGCGCGTAACCAGCGAAGCAAGCTTCTCCTCGCTCCAGCCTTCGGTGCCCGCAGGTCGCATCGGCAGGACGATGAAACGGGTTTCCGCGGTCGAGTCCCAAACGCGGATGTCGGTGCCCGGCCGGCAACGTGACGCCGAAATCGGCAAGAACGCCGCGCGGATCGTTCACCGCACGCGAGCGATAGGGCGCCGATTTGTACCAGACCGGCGGCAGGCCGAGCACTTCCCACGGGTAGCAGGAGCACAGGGTGCAGACGATCATGTTGTGCAGTTTCGGCGTGTTCTCGACCGCGATCAGGTGATCGCCGACGCGGTTCATCAATCCGAGGGCGACGACGGCTTTGCTGGCGTCTTCGACGCAGCGCCTTCTTGAAGGCAGGATCGCTCCACGCCTTGGCGACGACGCGGGCGCCGTTATGCGGTCCGACCTTGGTTTCGTAGGCCTCAATGATGGCGTCGAGAGCAGCGGGGTCGATATAGCCTTTCTCAGCCAGCACCGTTTCCAGCGCCCGCACCCGCAATTGCATTTCCGACAGCTCGGATCCGTGGTGATCGTCGTGGTCGTGATCGTGTGCCATGGGGGCATCCCGGATTTTCTCTGGGAGTCAGTATAGTACGCTGGGGAAACCATGAAAGACACTGCCCAGCGCATTGCCGACGGCATCGACCGCGCCACCGCAACGATCGGCCGCGCGGCGGCGTGGTGCTGCGTCTTCATTGTGCTGGCCGAGTTCGCCGTTGTCGTGATGCGCTACGCCTTCGGCATCGGCTCGATCCGTTTGCAGGAATCTGTGCTGTACGCTCATGCGCGCTCTGTTCATGCTCGCCGCGGCCTGGACGCTGCAAATCGATGGCCATGTGCGGGTCGATATTTTTTATGCGCAGGCTAACCCGCGCACGAAGGCGCTGATCGATCTTGTTGGTGCGGTTGTCTTCCTGCTTCCGGTCACGGTCATGATTGGCGTGCTTTCGCTGCCCTATGTCGCACGCTCCTGGGCGATCTTTGAAGGCTCGCGCGAGACCAGCGGCCTGCCGTTCGTCTATCTGCTCAAGACGTTGATCCCGTTGTTCGCGCTCCTGCTCGGCCTGCAAGGTGTGGCGCAGGCGATCCGTGCGTGGCTCGTGCTGAGCGGTCTCGCGTACCGCGCCATGAGCGAAATCCTCGCCGTTGGAATGGTGCTTGCCGTCTGCGCGCTGCTGCTGGTCGGCTACCCCGTGGCGTTGACCCTTGCTGGCGTTTCGCTGCTCTTCGCCGTGGCCGGCTCGGCTGCCGGGATCATGAGCTTCGCGCTCCTTGGCGCGCTGCCGGAACGCATTTTCGGCGTCATGACCAATGACGTGCTGCTCGCGATCCCGCTGTTCATTTTCATGGGCGTAATGCTGGAGCGTTCGCGTATCGGCGAGGACTTGTTGGAGACCATGGCCCGGCTGTTCGGTGCGCTGCCCGGCGGCCTTGGATTCTCGGTGGTCCTGGTGGGCGTCCTGCTCGCCGCCGCCAAGGGCGTGGTCGGCGCCACGACCGTGACCATGGGTCTGATCGTCCTGCCGACCATGCTGCGTCACGGCTACGACAAGGCACTTGCCGCCGGCACGGTGGCTGCGACCGCGACGCTGGCCCAGATATTTCCGCCTGCGACGGTACTGGTACTGCTGGGCGACCAGCTCAGCAATTCCTATCAGGCGGCGCAGCTCGCCAAGGGGAACTTCGCGCCGCAGACCGTGTCAGTGTCTGACCTGTTCGCCGGCGCGATCATTCCTGGCCTGGTTCTGGTCGCGCTCTATCTGCTCTACCTGATCGGGCGTCGCGATATTCTTTCCGGAGAAATCGCCAGCCATCGCGCCTGATCCGACGGGGCCGCGCGGGTTCGCTTTGTTGCGCCGGCTGATCGCCGTTCTGATCGCGCCGATCGCGCTGATCGTTGCTGTGCTCGGCTCGATCCTCGGCGGCATTGCGACGCCGACCGAGGCCGCGTCGGTCGGCGCCGTCGGAGCGATCCTGCTGGCGATGCTGCGATCGGGCGCGGCCGGATTGCTGATGCCGGTGGTGCTGCGCACCGCTCAAATCACCAGCATGATCTTCCTGATCCTGATCGGCGCAACCTTGTTCAGCCTGGTATTCCGCGGCCTCGGCGGCGACGGCATGGTGGAACGCGCACTGACCAAATTGCCGGGGGGCGTCGCCGGCGCGACGCTTGCGGTGATGGCCGCGCTGTTTCTGCTTGGCTTCGTGATGGACGCGTTCGAAATTATTTTTGTCGTGGTGCCGATCGTCGCGCCGGTGTTGCTCCAAATGCCGGGCGTCGATCCGGTCTGGCTTGGCATCATGATGGCGGTGAACTTGCAGACCTCCTACATACATCCCGCCGCTTGGTGCGACGCTGTTTTATTTGCGCGGCGTCGCGCCGCCGGAGATATCCACGCGACACATCTATCTTGGGATTATCCCTTACGTACTGATTCAGCTCGCGATGCTGCTGGCGCTTTGGTTCGCGCCAGCGCTGGCCACGTGGCTGCCGCACAAGCTGTACGGTTCCTAGGGCATGATCCGGAAAAGTGGACTTCCGGTTTTCCGGAAAGATCATGCCCCAACTAGAAATCTGGACCTACAAATCGCCCAGGCCGTATTCCGCCCAGCGCGACTGCACGCGCGCCGCGTCGTCAGCGTGCGGCTTGACGGTCGGCGGAAAACGCTCGTTGCCCCAACGCTCCTGCCGCGGATGTTTCCAGTTGCGCGTGGCATCGATCAGCATGCGATTCCACAACCCGGTGCCGAGCTGCGCCACGTCGCGGTCTTCCATCGGCGTTGAGGGATCGATCGGGGAGCCGAAAATGCCGGGGAAGATCACCACGCCGCCTTCACCAGCATTGACGCGGTGCGCATAGGCCCATTCGACCTGCTCGTCATCGGCTGGGTCGATGTCTTCTTCGACGACGATGACGTGCTTATAGCGGTAGGTCGCGGCGCTGTTGCCCCACAACGCTGCGGCGATCTGCTTCGGCTGGCCCTGATAGTGCTTCTTGATCTGGATGCGAATGTTGACGCCGTTGGTGATCGGCGGCGCATAGACGTCGAGAATGCCGGGAATGCCGGCGGTGTTGAGAATGTTCCAGGCGATGGCGGCACGCTGCACCGAGGACATCACGCTGTTCTCGCTGTAGGAGCCGGGTAACGTGCCTTCGAGCGAGCCGCAGAACACCGGGTCCTTGCGGTGGGTGATGCAATTGATCTTCATGGTCGGCCGCTTTGTCGGCAGGTCCGACACATAGCCGGTGAACTCGCCGAACGGGCCTTCCAGTTCGTAGGTCGACGGATCGTCGCTGATCGTGCCTTCGATCACGATCTCGGCGCTCGCCGGTACCGCGAGGTCGACGGTCTCGCATTTCACGAGTTGCGCCGCTTCGCCGCGATAGCCGCCCATTACGTCGTATTCGCAAACGCCAGCCGGCAATGGTGAGCCGGACAGGAACGACATGATCGGGTCCCAGCCGATCACGCAGGCGACCGGCATCGGCTGACCGCGCGCCGCCCATTTGACGAAGTGCGCGCCCCAATGCTGGCCGCCTTTGATCAGCAGGAACGGCGTCGTGTCCTTTTGCCCGACCATGCCGCGATACATGCCGACGTTCATCACGCCGGTGTCCGGGTCCTTGGTGACAATCGATGTGAACGTGTGGATGTAGCGGCCGCCTTCCAGATAGTGCCATTTCGGCACCGGAAATTCCAACTGGTCGATGTCCTTGCCGCGGATGATGACGTCCTTCACCGGGCCGGTGTCGACCATCACCGGGGGAATGGTCTCGCGATTTTTCTTCATCACGTACTGGACCAGTTCGCGGTTGGTGGCAGTCCTGCGAAAAGCCTAGCGCGAGCGCGAGCCGCGACCGCGCGCCGAGGCCGCTTGCGAACAGCCGCGTGCAGCGGCCGTCCTTGTAACCTTTGATGTTTTCGAACAGCAAAGCCGGGCCTTTTTTCTCCAGCATGCGGCGGGTGATGGCCCCGATCTCGCGGTCCCAATCAGCTTCGGCCTTGATACGGCGCAGCTCTCCGTGCTGCTCGAGTTGTGCCATCCACTGCCGCATGTCCAAAAAGCCCATCGCCTGCTCACTTTCAAATTTGCCAATCACGCGATATCCCGGCATTAAATCACGCAAATTCATGCGGTCCGCAATGGTCAATCGCGAGCCGGACTTCAGGAAGCAGGGAAGCCATGACCGCGGCACAAATCTTCGATCTTCACGGCAAGGTTGCGCTGGTGACGGGCGCGTCGAGCGGGCTTGGCCTGCGTTTCGCAGAATGTCTCGCCGAGAACGGCGCATCGGTGGTGCTGGTGGCGCGCCGCATCGACCGGCTTGCGGAAGTGAAGGCAAAAATCGAGAAGGCGGGTGGCCGCGCAGTTGCGGTCGAAGCCGATGTTCGTGATCGCGCCGCGATGGTCGCGGCGTTCGATGCCGCGGAGAAAGCCTTCGGCACGGTGACGATCCTGGTCAACAATGCCGGCGTGGTGACCGCGGGCCGCGCTATCGACCTGTCCGAAGAAGAGTGGCGGCGTGTGCTGTCGACCAACGTCGACGCTGTGTTTTACTGGGCGCAAGAAGCGGCGCGGCGCATGCTCGCGGCGGATGTAGGCGGCTCCATCGTCAATATCGCGTCTGTGATTGCTTTTGGCGTTTCCAAGGGCGTCATTGCCTATGCCACAGCCAAAGCAGCGGTGGTGCAGGTCACCAAGGGTCTTGCCCTTGAACTCGCGTACAAGGGCATTCGGGTCAACGCCATCGCGCCCGGCTGGATCGTCACCGAGCTCAACCACGATTACCTCATGAGCGACAAAGGTCAGGCGCTCAAGAAGGAAATCCCCATCGGTCGTTTCGGTGAGGAGCGCGATCTCGATGGACCGCTGCTGCTCCTGGTGTCCGACGCCGGCCGCTTCATGACGGGCGCGACCATCGTTGCCGACGGCGGCCAGGTGGTGGCGCTGCGCGGCTGATCGCGGCGCTATAGCGGCCGGTGCATCCGGCCGAACAGCCATCCAAGTCCGAGCGCGATCGCGACTGCCGTATAGGGTTGCGTCTCGACCGTGTTGCGTAACGCTCGCTCGAATGAGCCCACAGTTTTTCGTGCCGCGGTCTTTGTCGCATCGGCGACCTGGGCGGCGCTGTCGGCGGCCTGACCATAAAGGTCCTGCGCGGCGTCCGACACTTCGTTGGCGACTCCGGCGGCCTGTTTCTTGGCGTCGCCAAAAGCGCGGTTGAAGTCGGGGGTCGAATTACGGGACTCAGGCATGATTCTCTCCACATGGACGGCTTTTCGCGCGTTAACGCACGATCCCGCCGGAAAGTTCACGCGCTGGAACGTTTGTTCCGCGAGGGTGTTGGTTTTTGGAGAATCACCCGTTTCATCCGATACAGGTAAGGAGCCGAGGGATGTTTCATTATCGTTCGAACCAGCTCGATCCTCGGCTGGCAGCCATAGCAAGCCATCTGCGCGCGATTGAGAAAGATCTGGGAATCCTGGGACGCCGGGCCGGGCAGGGCGCTGCCGATCGTGCCTCGGCAACCAGCGATCAAATCGCCGATGTATTGGGTCCGATCCTAAGCGACATCGGCGGTCGTTTTCGCCGCGGGCAGCGCGTGGCGGTGGACGAGGCCGCCAACTTCGGCAATGAGGCGGTGCGGTTCGGCGCCAGGGTCGGTAACGATGCGATCGAGCGAATTGCCGGTCAGGCCAAGCAGCGGCCGCTCTTCACACTCGCGGTGGCCATCGGTATCGGTGTTTTGATCGGGTTTGCCGGCCGTCGCGATTAAGGTGGAATCGCTACTGATCCGCAAATTTTCCGTCGGCCCAAAAGAAGCGCGACAATTGCAGCAGCCTGAATGATGGCCGCGCCTGCGAAGAAGTAGGGTGCGTAACCGGTTGGAGCGCCTACCGTTCGATCGCTGAGTTCGCGGAGAATTCCAAACGCTGCCGGTGCAAAAGCGTAGGTCCCCTGCGAGATGGCGACGATGAGCGCGACCACGCGGGAAACGCTTGCCTGGTCAAATTCCGTTTGGGCGATGAGCGGCGGCAGCGATGTGGTGTTGCCAATTCCGATGCCGAACAAGAGGACACCAGCCAACAATAGCGGCACGCTGTTTCCTCCGGCAGCAAGGAGAGCGAGCGATCCTCCAATTTGGACCGCATAATTGGCGCAAGCGATCAGGCGTCGATCGGCAGTAGCCGGCATCAGCCAGCCGACAAGGGTGCGGCCCGCAATTGCTGCAGCGGTCGCCGTGCCCATGGCGATTCCGGCTAGCTGATCGCCAAGAGCAGGCACCAGCAGTGAAAACAAGTGTGCGACCAGTCCAACTTGGGAAAATAACGACAGCGTCATCCCTGCGGTCAGCGTCAGGAATCCAACGTCGCTCCATAATTTGATGCCTGGCGGCGATTGCGCTGGCCTTGGGCGGTCGGTCGCGGTAGCGCCGACATCGCCGTCAGGTGCGAGACCCATCTCCTGTGGCGTCTTCGCGAAAAGAAAATCGGAGAGCAGCCAGGCGGAAACAAACGCCACAATGCCCACTATGAGCGCTGCGATCGGGAAGCCCCCAAATCCGATCAACGCGACCCACATGGGCGAGAACACCACGCCGCCGATGCTGGCGCCATTATAAGCGGTCGCGAGCGCGGCGGGTCGGGAGCGCACAAACCATGGAGCAACAATTTCATTGATCGCGGCAGCCCCGGTAGTGGCCCAGCCGGCCCCGCTGAGCAATGCCGCGGCGAAGAGCTGCCAAGGCTGCTGCGCTTCCGACCAGCCGATAATGCCCAACGCCAGTGAAAGCGCACCGACCTTTGTAATCGCTGCAATCCCGAACCGGCGATAAAGTTTTGGAAGGTTGGCCACCACAATAGCGCCAATCAGGAAATGCGCCGTGACCGCCAAGGAAATTTGTACCAGTGGCCAGCCGTGCTGTTGCTGCACCGCGTGCAAATAGACCGGCGGTCCATAAAAGCCCAGTCCCCACCCGAATACGGCCAGCAGAAACGCTCCTGCAACGACACGCCATCCAAAGAAGGTCAGCCTGGTGCTCGGCGGCATTCGCCTATCCGGTAATTGCTGCTTATGACTGTGCAAGAAGCGGGCGCGGTATTGCTACGGAACGGGCCGAAGTATTTCGCTGCCGCAAGGCGGCGATGGATCAGATCGAAATCTGCCGCCCGATCTCGACCACCTGTTGGGTGGGCAGCCGGAAGTAATCGGTGACGTGCGAGGCGTTTCTGACCATTGCCGCGAATATCGCTTCTTGCCAATGCGGCATTGCCGGGCCGTGCCGCCGGTGCAGGATATTTTCGTGGCCGACATAATACGTCACATCGTCGAGCAGAGTGTGGCAGCCTCGTTGCTGCGCTTCCTTAAGTAGAATCGGAATGTCCGGGCGCTGAATGAATCCGAAATGCGCGGTGACCCGCCAGAAATTCTCGCCTTCCTGTTCAATCTGCATGCGCTCGGGCCAATTCGCGCGCGGCCGGGATTCGGTCAGCACCCTTAAAACCAGAACGCGTTCGTGCAGAGCCCGATTGTGCCGGATGTGCCAGACCAGCACCGGCGGGATACCCATCGCGGTGCGCGTGAGGAAGACCGCGGTGCCGGGAACACGAGGCACGTTGCGCGCTTTCAGGTCGGCAAGAAATTCCGACACCGAAATCGGCGTTTGCTCGAGCCGGCGCGCGACGGCAATGGAGCCGCGATGCCAGATCAGCATCAGCCCGTAAATGATCGCGGCCAGCAGCAATGGCACGTAACCGCCATCGGCAATCTTCAGCGAGTTCGCTGCAAAGAATCCCGCGTCGACAAAGACGAAGAGGCCAGCAAGGGCGGCACTTGTAACCAGGTTCCACCGCCACAATTCGCGCATGGCAATGAACAGCAGGAACGACGTCATAAGCATTGTCAGCGACACGGCGATCCCGTAGGCGGCGGCAAGATCGTCCGACCGGTGGAACAGCAGCGTCAGCGCTACCGTCACGGCCATCAACAGCCAATTGACCACGCCGACGTAGATCTGGCCGTAACCTTTATCCGAAGTTTGTTTGATGTGAAGGCGGGGCAGCCAGCCGAGCTGGATTGCCTGTCGCGTCATCGAAAAGGCGCCGGTGATGATCGACTGGCTGGCAATGATCGTCGCGACGGTGGCCAGACAGACCAGCGGGACCAGCAGCGGCTCGGGACACAACCGATAAAAGATGTTGTCTTCGATCGACGCGCCGCGAAGTGCGATCGCGCATTGGCCGGCGTAGTTCAGGACCAGGCAGGGAAACACCACCCACGACCAGGCGATGCGGATCGGGCCTTTGCCGAAATGGCCCATGTCGGCGTAGAGCGCTTCCGCTCCGGTGACACAGAGAAAGATCCCGCCGAGCACCAGGAAGCCGCTGAACCCGTTGGTAGCGAGCAGCTTTACGCCATAGTACGGATTGAGCGCCATCACCACGGACGGTTCCTGGGCGATGCCCCATAAGACCGAGCGCGCCGATCACGACGAACCATAACAGCATGATCGGGCCAAACGCTGCACCGATACGGGACGTGCCGAGCGGCTGAACGGCAAACAGTGCCAGCAGGATCGCCACCGCGGTTGGCACCACGTAGTGCTTCAATCCCGGGGCGGCGATATCGAAACCTTCGAGGGCCGACAGCACGGAAATCGCCGGTGTGATCGCGCCATCGCCATAGATCAGCGCGGCGCCAAGAAGCCCGGCCATCACGATCAACGGCCGCTTGTGCTCCTTGATGCCGAGCAGCGACATCAAAGCCAGGATGCCGCCTTCACCATCATTATCGATGGTCATGGCGACTATCACGTATTTCACCGTGGTGATCAGGAACAGCGTCCAGAACACCAGTGACAGGATGCCGATGATACGGTCCGGGGTCGCGTCGCCGTGTAGATAGTCGAAAGCAGTTTTGAGCGTGTAGAGTGGGCTTGTGCCGATATCGCCGAATACTATCCCGAGGGCTGCTACACCGGTTGCAGCTAACGCAACTCCGCTCGGCTTGGAAGCCGCGGGATCGCCCAGGTTATCTGGCGCGATCGACGTCACAGGGAAAGAAGCCGCCGCGCGACCGACAAAACTGCGCTCATCCCAACCGCCTACGGCTCGCACGCCGTTTTGAGAAAAGATGATGTAACGTGCATGACATGGTTATGACAAGGCGCGGTTGCGCCAATCGATCTCTGGTTCGTAGGGCCAGGCAAATTGCGGACCGGCTGTGATGGATGCGCAACACGTCGCTTTACTTCTCGCCGGCGCGTTGGCCGGCGGCATCGTGAACGGACTCACCGGGTTTGGGACGGCGCTCACGGCCATTGGCATCTGGATTTACGCTATTCCGCCGACAGTGGCGGCATCGCTGGCGATCATCTGTTCGGTCGTATCGCAAACCCAGACGCTGCATTTGATCTGGCGCGCGATCGACTGGAGACGAGTGCTGTTCTTTGTCGTTCCGGGCATACTGGGCGTGCCAATCGGCACGCTGTTGCTGCCGCATATCGACCCTAAACTCTTCAAACTCGTGATCGGATGTTTTCTGATCGTTTATCCCGCCTATGTGCTGATCAGGAAACGACAAATTAAATCGGCATGGGGCGGCACGGTAGCCGACGGCATCATCGGATTTGGCGGCGGAATTCTCGGCGGCCTCACCGGATTGTCGGGCGTGTTGCCCATTGTATGGACCGACATCCGCGGTTGGAGCAAAGAGCAGCGCCGAAGCATCGTGCAATTCTACAACATGGCGATCCTGTCGCTAGCGCTGGTGTCCCACGCATTTTCAGGTCTTTTGACTTGGCAAGTTGTCGTCAGCGCCGCGATTGCGCTTCCGGGCACTATCGCTGGCGCGTGGTTCGGCGCGTTCCTTTACCGGCGGCTTGCCGATCACGGCTATCAGCGTGTCGTGATGGCGTTGCTCCTGATCTCAGGATTGGGGCTCATCTGGACGGGGCGGTGAGATTGCTCAATGGGCGAGAAAATTAGCTCAACGGATTCCCGGGATGGTGTTTCTCGGAGGGGTTGTGACTGGCGGAGTTGTGACTGGCGGAGTTGTGACCGGCGGAGTTGTGACCGGCGGAGTCGTGACTGGCGGAGTTGTGACCGGCGGAGTTGTGACCGGCGGAGTCGTGACCGGCGGAGTTGTGACCGGCGGAGTTGTGACCGGCGGAGTTGTGACCGGCGGAGTTGTGACTGGCGGAGTTGTGACCGGCGGAGTTGTGACTGGCGGAGTTGTGACTGGCGGAGTTGTGACTGGCGGAGTTGTGACGGGCGGAGTCGTGACAGGTGGAGTCGTAACAGGTGGAGCAGGCGGCGGCGTTATTTGATTGACTCCAAGTCTTGCCGCATTGCCCAAAATTTTATTGGCGTTCAGTTCGCCGGTGTTCGTTGGCGTCCAGCCTGTTTGCGGGCAGTTGGTCCCAGAAACGTTTCCAAAGCCGCAGTGGCCGATGTTTGCGTTGTTAAAGCCAGGCACGCCGCCATTTTGGCCGTTCTTACTGGTCAGCAGGGCCAGCAAATATCCGATTCTGCTCTGTGGAATGCGGCCCAGATCAATGATCGGGCTGTTCCAGCTGCGCGCTGAGGCGCCGAAGTCGGACCGTAGCAGGACAAAAGTGCCGACACCGTTCTGGATTGTGATGAGCGCAGCATTGTCGATGACCTCGGTGCCGTTCGGACCATGAGAAATGGTTGCAGTGCCGCCGCGGACGCCAATGTTTGCGGCGGAGGTTGTAATGGTCGTCGCGCCGGCGTGACTGAGCTCGCCGCCGACGTAGCGGAGCGCGCCTTTAGTGAGCGTAGCCAACAGATGGCCGCTATTCGCATTGGGGTCGTATACATACTCGTTGATAACGATATCGGTATTTGGCGCGATGCTCATCGACGACTTGTCGGTGAAACGCAACTGCACCGTTCCATCCGGCGTCGTGTGGATGCGCTCATTGCGAACGATATGGGCACCGACGATAAGCGGTGCAGTCGTTCCTCCGGGCGGCGTGCTTTCAGATTGAGGATTGACCGCGGTGGCGGTGCCAACCTGCTGCGCTACGGCGGGAGTTGCCGTCAGCATGACGACCGGGACGATGAGGAAAAGGCTCCGGCGTCTCATGACATATCCTCAAAATCGCAATGTCGGTCCGGCGCTAACCGAGAAGTCATGCATCGCAAATGCGGCGATGTTCGACAGGTCGGCGCGGTACTCAACCAGCGTGTCGAGCATGATCTTCTGCCAGAGCGGAAATTCCAGACCGAGCCCAATACGCCACTCGAGAATATGCGGGGTGTTCAGCGGATCGACGGTCGGATTAGGCGCGCTGTACTGCCAACTCGTGAAGCCGCCTGTCGGCGTTAAGGTCCAGGTCCGCCCGTCGCCAAGCGGCGAAAAATTCCACGGCAACCAGATGTCGCTGGCGTAACTGTCATAGCCGAATGGATTAAAGCTCGCATCAGCGTGGGCGTAGAGGACGCGTGACTGGAAACTCAAGCCCGAATAGATCGGGCCTGATGCCTGCAAGCCGTAGGTCTGGAGCGGACCATTCATGCCGCTGGCGAGCGGATAGAGCGTTAAATTGCGGAAGCTCTGCTGCACCACTTCGGCAAAAGGATCGAGCGAGATATTCCCGGCATTGACATGGACGGTCAGGCCGCCGCCGACGCTGCCATAGTAAGGTGCGTCGGTCAGCGTGCCGCCAGTGGCGACCACGTAGGGCTTGATCGACAGGCCGATCGGGCTCGCGGTCGGAATGCCGAAGCGCGGTCCGGCGCGCAACTCCAGCAGGCTGATATCGAACTGATGCAGCGTGAACTGTTGCGCGTCATAGCCGAGCGCCGTCGCCTCAAATGTGTCGCCACGCTGATTTTCGAAATCGTGAACGTAGTTCAGGCCGAAGGCGCCAAACCAGTTCCAGTCGCTGTGAGCGGCAAACTTGCTGTTGAACAACAATCCTGACGCCAGCACGGTCTGCGCACTGGGGCCCGTCGCGGCGTTGGTTTGATAGCGTAGCCCGCTTTGCACGTAGCCGCTGAATTGATCAGGGAACAGCTTCTTGTCGACCGCGTTCAGCAGGTCCTGGGCGCGTTGCCTCAGTTCAGGGGTGATGTCCGCCATTTTGAGCGCGGTCGAGAAATACTCGTGCGCCATTTCGTAGTCGCCGAGCCGGTAATACAGTACGCCAAGCTCAAAGCGCACCGCGGACAGCTTCGGATTGTAGAACAGGAGCTGCTCGTATGTGCTGATAGCCGACTCGATATCGCTCGAAGACGCCAGCGCCGCGTATTGCAGCGTGTTGCTAACCTCGGATGGGCGGGAGAGGATGCCCTGAAATAGCAGATTGATATCGCCGGCGAAACCGGACGGCGTTTGCGCGAAGACTGAAACCGCGGAAGTGAATAGCAATAGCGTGAGCGCTAACGCACCCGCACACCAATTCCACGACGCCCGCCAAGCACGGACTTTCAAAATTGCCCCTATATCCAGCGTTTAGGCTCTTGCGCAATCGACAAGCCATTGACGGTGGGATTATTTCCAGCCGTTTCAGCGAACGATCTGGAATGTAGTACCATCGTGTGTCGTGAGTTGAGAAACTCAGAGCTCAGGTCCTGTGGTATCTTGCTACTGCGGGGTGAAGTTCGCTGCGCGCAGCAGCTTTTCGCTGCGGTCCAGGTCGATCCGAAGATATTGGGCGAACTCTTCCGGGCTCCGCGCCGCAGGCTCGATACCCAAAGCTTCGAGGCGTCCTGCCGCGGCCAGAGATGCAACCGCATCGTTGACCCAGCCGTTGAGCGTTTTCACGAGTGTAATCGGCATCGCCGGCGGCCCCCACATCGCCCACCAGGCTCCGAAGTCGAGCTGCGGTAGTCCAAGCTCAGTCATGGTCGGAACATCCGGAGCGAGCGCGCTGCGCTTCTTGCCGGTGAGGGCGATGGCGCGCACACTTCCGCCCTTCACCAGCGGCAGCAGCGAGAGGATAGCCTCGATCATCATCGGTACGTGGCCGCCAGCGACGTCGTTCGCGGCGGGCGCCGTGCCGCGATAGGCCACGATCGGTACATTGAGTTTTGTGTACTGGTTGAACGCGACCTCGGCGAGGTGGCCGGGCGCACCGAGTTGTGCGGTCGCGAACGACCAGTCGTCGGGTTTGGCCGTGGCGGCAGCGACAATCTCCTTGACGGTTTTCTCCGGGCGGTTATTGGCAATGATGTGGATGAGCGGTGCTTCGCCGGCGAGCGCGATCGGCGTGAAGTCCGTCAGCGGATCGTAAGGTACGTCGCGCATCACGAGCCGTGCCACGTTTTGGGTCGACGCGTGGAACAGAACCGCATAGCCATCAGGCGCGGCGCGTTGCACATCAAGGGCTGCGATTATGCCGTTACCACCGGTGCGGTTCTCGACGACAAACTCGACTTTTCGCTGCTCTCCGATCTTGGCCGCGATCAGCCGCGCAAAGGTATCGACCCCTCCCCCGGGCGATACCGGAACAATGATGCGGATCGGACGCTCAGGGAACTTTGCCTGAGCCCGGGCGATACGCGGGACAATCGCCGTGCCAGCGCCTGCCAGCATGGAAGCGATAGCAAATCGACGGTTCATGCCGTCTCCCGCGAGGTTGATCGTGTGTTCCGCACCGTTGCCGCAGGCGTCAATGGAGATATAGTTGGCGAGCTTTTGCAACAGCATTGATGGGACGGTTCGCCATGGCCGCCAATGATACGATCCCGACAATCGACGTATCGCCGCTGCGCGACGGCAGCGCAGCAGCTCGGCGCGATGTTGCGCGCCAAATCGATACCGCCTGCACTGATATCGGCTTCTTCCTGGTAGCCGGTCACGGTATCCCGCAGGGTCTGATCGAAACCACGCGTCAACGCGCGATCGATTTCTTTGCACTTCCAGTCGACGAGAAAATGAAAGTGCAGCGGCCGCCGGCGAAGATCAGCCGCGGCTATAACTGGCTCGGCGACCGTTCGGTCGCTTACTCGATGGGGCAGGTGGCGCCGCCCGATATCCAGGAAGCCTTCGCCTTCGGTCCAGAGCGGGTTGGCGACTGGGCATCGAAAGTCGATGCTGCCAGCGCGCAAATGTACGCGCCAAATATCTGGCCGGAACGGCCGGGAGACTTCAAACAAACCATGCTGGCCTATTACGACGCGATGCAAGGATTGGCGTGGCAGGTGCTGCGCGCCATGGCTATGGCGCTCGATGTCGAGGAGAATTATTTCGCCGACAAATTCGATCGGCAGGCCAGCACGACGCGCATTATCCGATATCCGGCGGTGACGCAGGCGCCGCTGCCGGGTCAGCTTCGCGCGGGTGCTCACACTGACTACGGCGCAATGACTTTTGTGCGCGGCGATGACGTGCCGGGCGGCTTGCAGGTGAAGCATCGCCAGGGCGACTGGATTGACGTGCATATTCCGCGCGACGGCTTTTGCTGCAACATCGGCGATCTTCTGATGCGGTGGTCGAACGATCGCTGGGTCTCCACCTTGCACCGCGTCGGCATTCCGCCCGTGGAGGCTGTGTCGAGCGACCGCATCTCGCTGGTGTTCTTCCAGTATCCCAATCCTGACGCGGTGGTCCGCTGCTTCGAGAGCTGCACAGGCACTGCGGAGAAATACCCGCCGATTACGGTTGCCGAGCATTATCTCGGCAAGCTGATGAAGGCCGGGCATTCGCGTCTCGATGCCGATGCCAAGGTTGCCGTGGCTGCCGCCGCCCCGCGCGAGGCGCAGCCGACACATTGATCAACGCATTGTTGGTCAATCGGGTGGTTTTTTTGTTTCGGACGATGCCAGTGGGGGTGCCGGTTCCGCTAGTGACGCAAGAGCGGCGAGGGCGGCTGCACCCAGGATGCCGCCCAGGATAGCGCCAATCGGCATGAAGGTGAAAAACACCAGCATGCCGGAATAGCCTTCAAAGCCGCTGGTGTTAAAGACGTTGATCCAGACGAAGCCGAGCACGATTCCGATCACGCCGCCGATAATCGCGCCCAACACAAAGCCAAGGCATCCTAGTCCGGCGGCCTTCATAATTTTCTCCGGCGTCAGCCGCCTTTCGAGTGCTTGCGCACGTGATTGATGATCGCGGAGAAATCCGCCGAGCTTTCGAATTCGTGGGTGAACTGTTCGTAGATCTCGGCCGCGTGCGCGCCGATCGCCGTATTGGCCTTGACCGATTCCGCGCCGGCTTTGGCGAGCTTAAGGTCCTTGAGCATCAGTGCCGCGGTGAAGCCGGCCTTGTAGCCGTTGTTGGCCGGGCTCACCGGCACCGGGCCGGGAACCGGGCAATAGCTGGTCAGCGACCAGCATTGTCCCGAGGATGCCGAGACGACATCGAACATCGCCTGAGGCGACAGGCCGAGCTTCTCACCGAGTACGAACGCTTCGCTGACCACGATCATCGACGCACCAAGGATCATATTGTTGCACATCTTGGCGACCTGGCCGTTGCCGGCATCGCCGCAGTGCACGATCCGTTTGCCCATACGCTCAAGCACCGGCTTGCCGCGCTCGAAGGCGTGCTGCGTACCGCCGACCATGAACGTCAGCGTCGCGGTTTTGGCGCCGCCGACGCCCCCGGAGACCGGTGCGTCGAGCGTGGCGATGCCGTTCGCCGCCGCGATCGAATGCGCTTTGCGCGCGCTCGCGACATCGATGGTTGAACAATCGATGAACAACGTGCCCTGACGCGCGTGCGGCACCACTTCGTTCCAGACCGACAGGACGTGTTCGCCAGCCGGGAGCATGGTGACGACAATGTCGGCGTCGTCCACGGCGCTTTTGGCATTGGCAACGATTTGCACGCCGTCTTTCGCGGAGACTTCGCGCGACGCTGCTACGACGTCGAAGCCGCGCACACGCTCGCCCGCCTTGACCAGATTAGCGGCCATCGGTCCGCCCATGTTGCCGAGACCGATAAATCCAATGTTCGACATGGTAAGCCTCGCTCCTACGGAAACTGTAACTCCAAAGCACCGACTGACTTGAAGTGACGATCGATAATACCGTCTGTGACATCCTCAAGCCGGGCCGGATGCCATGCCGGATTACGGTCCTTGTCGACGATGGTCGCGCGGATGCCTTCCATGAAGTCATGTCCGGCAATGCACGCCAGCGCGATACGGTAGTCCTGCTGGAAGCTCTGCTCAACTCGTTCGAATTTGGCTGCGTCGCGCAAGTTACGCAACGTGACCTTTAGCGAGGTCGGCGATGCTTTGCCGATGACGTCGAGGGCGGCGCGTGCCTGATCTTCCGCGCTGTCGCGCAGATGCCGCACAACGTCTTCGACCTTGTCTGCGTTGTAGCAGTGATCGACCCAGGTCCGAGCGGTCTCCAGTTTCCCTGCTGCCGGCTGCGTGGCTATTTTGTTGAGCGTTGTGCGTGCCTCCGCGGTGGAGCGGCACTCCGCGAGCGCGGTTGGCAACACCTCTAGGCTGGAGGTTGGGATATGAGTATCGGCAAGCCCGGCGTAGATCGCGTCTGCCGCGTTCATTCGCTCGCCAGTCAGCAGGAGATGCGTGCCGATCGATCCCGGCGCGCGAGCCAGCAAATAGGCGACGCCCACATCGGGAAAGAAGCCAATGCCGACTTCGGGCATCGCCACTGAAGATCGCTCGGTCACGACGCGATGGGCCGCATGCGAGGCAAGGCCAACCCCGCCGCCCATCACCAAGCCGTCCATGATCACAATCACTGGCATTGGATAGCGCGCGATCAGCACATTGAGATGGTACTCGGTCGCCCAGAATTGCGCGGGCAGATCACTGCCCGACTTCGCCGCGTCGTAAAGCGCGCGAATGTCGCCACCGGCAGCAAAGGCCCGGCCGCCCGCACCGTCGATCATAACCGTACCGACCGCAGGATCTTCGGCCCATGCGCGTATCAACGCGGTCATCGTTTCGGCCATGCCGAGCGTAATTGCGTTCAACGCTTTTGGCCGATTGAGCGTGATCCGCCGCAGCGCGCCTAGCTCGCGGATGATGACATCGCCGTCGCCAATGACCTTTTCGTTCATCGCCCGACAAGGCTTCTGGCAATGATCAGGCGCATAATCTCGTTGGTGCCTTCGAGAATCTGGTGGACGCGCAGATCGCGCACGATTTTCTCGATGCCATATTCCGACAAGTAGCCGTAGCCGCCGTGCAATTGCAGGGCCTGATTGGCGACCTCGAAACAGCTATCGGTGACAAACCGCTTGGCCATGGCGCAAAGCTGGATGGCATTGGCTTCCTTGGCGTCGAGTGCCGCAGCGGCGCGCCAGAGAAATGCGCGAGAGGCTTCAAGCGCGGTCGCCATATCGGCGAGGCGGAATTGCAACGCCTGAAATTCATCGAGGCGTTTGCCGAAGGCCCTGCGCTCTTTCATATAAGCAATGGCTTTCTCGAAGGCCAACTGCGCACCGCCGAGCGAACAGGCCGCAATGTTCAGCCGGCCGCCATCGAGCCCGGCCATGGCAATCTTGAAGCCGTCGCCTTCGGCGCCCAGACGGTTGGCAACGGGCACCCGTACATTCTCGAAAACAACGGCACGCGTCGGCTGCGCATTCCAACCCATCTTTCGCTCACTCGCGCCGAGCGAAATACCCGCCGTGTCGCCGGGCACCACCAAGGTCGAAATGCCAGACGGCCCCGCGCCGCCGGTGCGCGCCATCACGGCGTAGAGATCGCCCGCGCCGGCGCCCGAGATGAACTGCTTTTGACCATTGAGCACGTAATGATCGCCATCGCGCACGGCGCGAGTCGCAAGCGCTGCCGCATCAGAGCCCGCGCCCGGTTCGGTCAAGCAATAGCTTGCCAGAAATTCCATGCTGCAAAGCTTCGGCAGCCATTGCCGGCGCTGGTCGTCGGAGCCGAAAGCGTCGATCATCCCCGCTACCAGATTATGGATCGACATATAAGCGGCGACGGTTGGGCAACCCGTCGCTAGCGCCTCGAAGATCAAGGTCGCGGCGAGCCGCGATAGCCCCGAGCCGCCGACATCTTCGGCGACGTAAATCCCGCCCATGCCGAGCGCCGCACCCTTGCGCATTTCAGCAACGGGAAAATGTTTGGCCTCATCCCAGGCGATCGCGTTCGGCGCGAATTCTGCATCAGCGAAATTGCGCGCCATATCGCGCAGCGCGGACTGTTCCTCATTCAGTGAGAATTGTTTGGCGCTAGTGGGGAACGGATCGAGCATGGTGGCGCTATCAGGCCGGGCAGCCGGCTGGATCGTCAGCTTGGCATCGCAGTGCAGGCTTGTGAAGCGGCGACAGCGCGAATTAGAATGATGATGATTAGGCTGGGCCGGGCCGCTCCGATGCCATGCATGAGGGAGTAAGCGTGCGATGACTACAATGACCGCTGGAGTGACAAAGGCCGGCACCGGTATCGACGGCATTTCATGGAACATCCTCGGCCAGACGTACGTGCCGAAGCAGGTTTCGGAAGGCTCGTTCTCCTGGCACGCAACGCTGCCGCCCAGCACGTTCGTGCCGCCGCATATCCATCCGACGCAGGACGAGTTTATCTACATGCTCGAGGGCCGGTTCGACCTCGTGCTTGACGGTCGCGAGTTCGTCGCTACCGCCGGCGATCTCATCCGGCTGCCGATGCAAATTCCGCACGGCATTTTCAACAAGACCGACCAGACGGTGAAATGCTTCTTCTGGGTTGCGCCGACCCGCAAGCTCTATGATCTGTTCTGGGCGATCCACAGCATGAAGGAACAGACGCCGCCGGAGGTGGTCGCGCTTTCGGCCAAATATGAAGTGATGTTCCTGCCGCCGCCGGCTTAAAACGCGCGGTTGAGCTACGCGGCCTTGTTGACTTGCTCGCGGGCAAACCCGGCCTTGGACGCGTAGCCGCGCACGATGGCCTTGCGATCCTCGAATGACAACACGTCATCGATATTGGTGAAACCGTCCGGCGCACGCTCCTCGACGGCGTCGATGACGCCTTCGGGGCCGCCGCGGCGGTTGCTGCGCACGATTTCGGCCGTCATCGGCAACCGCGTCTGCTCGTAGGTCCACAACGCCTGCGCCGGGTGCTCGGCGTCCTTCAGCCGGTCGGCCAAAAATCGCGCGTCGAGGATCGCCTGCGAAGCACCATTGGAACCTACCGGGTACATCGGATGCGCCGCGTCGCCCAGCAGGGTAACCCGGCCAAAACTCCAGCGCGGCAGCGGATCGCGGTCGCACATCGGATATTCCCAAAACTCGTTCGTCGCCTCGATCAGCGCCTGTGCATTCACGTAGGGAATACGAAAGCGCTGCACGTGCGGCATCAGATCCTCGAAACGGGCCGGCCGAGACCAATCGTTCTTGTGCGGGATCGGCATCGACGGATCGCCAACCCGGCCGACGACAGCCCAATTGGTCAATCTCTTGTCCGGACGCGAGCCCTCGGCGATCGGATAGATCACCATCTTGGCCGCGAGCCCGCCGGCTACGACCATTGAGCGGCCGGTGAGGAAGGCCGGCCAATCGATTGCGCCGCGCCATAGCATGAGACCGTTCCAGGCTGGCGGCCCCTCATTAGGAAAGAGCTTTTCGCGTACCGCCGAGTTGATGCCGTCGGCGCCGATCAGCACGTCGCCGCGGGCGGTATGTCGATGCGCGCTGCTGCGATCGAAGAAATAGGCGGTCACGCCTGCGTCGTCCTGACTGAATGAACCGAGCCGGCAATTCAGGTGAATGCGGGATTCGCCGAGCCGTGCCCGGACTGCCTGATAAATCACGCCTTGGAGCCGGCCACGATGGATCGAGAATTGCGGGATGTCGTAGCCGGCATCGATTCCGCGCGGCTCGCGCCAGATCTCCTGCCCCAGCCGGTTAGTGTAGAACAACTCGTAGGTCCGGATCGCGACCGCATCGAGCCGATCAAGCAGGCCAAGATCGGCCAACTCCTTGATCGCATGCGGCAGCGTGTTGATGCCGACGCCAAGCTCGCGAATGGCATCCGACTGTTCAAAGATTTCACAATCAATGCCGCGCGCATGCAGCATCAGCGCGGTCACCAGACCGCCGACGCCGGCGCCCGCAATAATGGCTTTCACGACGAGTACTCCTCACAAGGCTCACGCCTCTCGCCTTCGCACCGAGTGTGCCGTGCGCGAGGAAAAATGCAATAACTTCAGGCGCTGATGGTTATAGCCGGCCAGAGCAGCCGTACTGGGCCGCGAGGCAGGATCACTGCATCTGGAATGAGAGCCGGTTTTCACGTTACCCGTCGGCCGCTGTTGCGCCCACGAGTTTCTGCTCGACGACCCGCGCGCCGCGCGACTGCCAGAGATCGTTGGCCACCATCCCGACCGCCATGGCGATGACAAAGACGATGACGCCGGGCGAGAGCGTTGCAAGGTCCGCGATCGCCGGGCCGGGACACAGTCCGACCAGTCCCCAGCCGATGCCGAACAGCGCCGCGCCGATGACCAGCGGCCGGTCGATGGTGGTCGCCGTCGGCCAGCGCATTTGCGTATCGAAGATCGGTGTGCGTGGCCGTACTAAAGCGTAGCCGGTGCCGGCAACGGCGAGACCAGCCGCCATCACTACGGCGAGGCTTGGATCCCACGTGCCGCTCGGAATGCCGAAGAAATCAAGAAAGGCCAGGACTTTTGTCGGCGAAACCATCTGCGAGATGACGAGGCCCAGGCCGAAGATGAAACCGCAGAGCAGGCTTGCGAGCGCTGGCATGGTTCAACCTCCGATGACGTGGTGCGTCAGCGCGACAACGACGATGGCCGCAATCATGAAAACACCTGTCGCGGTAATCGAACGCGGCGACAACCGCGCGATGCCGCAAATGCCATGGCCTGACGTGCAACCGTTGCCGAGTCTCGTGCCGAATCCGACCAAAAGACCGGCCACAACGATGGTTGCGTAGTTCGTCGGCATTTGCGGCATCGGCACCCCATAGCCAACCAGCGCGGCAGCAAGCGGTGCAGCGACAAGGCCGATGATAAAGGTCAGCCGCCAAAGGCGGTCGTCGGTGCGGGGGTTCACCAGTCCATCGGCGATGCCGCTGATACCAGCAATACGGCCGTTGAACAGCATCAAAAGCACCGCCGCTAGTCCGATCAGCGCGCCACCAATTGCCGCCGAAATGGGAGTAAAATTTTCCATGAGGAATCTCTTCGAATTTGCCGATTTCAGTCCGTGAACTTTTTGCGATTGGCGATAGAATATGGATTGGCGTCCACCACGGCAATGATCTGGCGAAATAATGCGGATGCTCTCGGCCTTAAAAGCATCGATCAGCGGCCTGGCGATCTTGATCGCGATTGGTAAGCCCGCGGTAATGGCACAGGCGTGCCCGCCAAATTCCCATCCTGTTGCGGTTTACATTCCCGGCAACCTGCGCACCGCACATTGCTGGTGCAATGGCGGCTATATCAATAACGGTGGCGTTTGCGTTCGCACTGACCAACCGACGCCACCGCCGGCCATTCAAGCGCAGCCGCCAGCGTCCGGCGGCAGTTTCAATCCAGTCAGATAACGGGCTATCTTGCCGCCTCGTCCCCGAAACTGAGGCGCCGGATGGACTTCACGCTTTCTCCCGAAATCGAAGATTTGCGCGTGCGGACGCGTGCGTTCGTTGACGAGCACGTGATGCCTCTGGAATCCGACGCGCACAATTTTTCCGACCACGAGAACATACCCCACGATCGGCTTGAGCCGGTGCGCGAGAAGGCCAAGAAAGCCGGACTGTGGGCACCGCAATCGCCCAAGGAATACGGCGGCATGGACCTGCCGATCGTTGCCTGGGCCGTGATGTACGAAGAAGCCGCGCGCTCATTGTTTGGTCCGCTGGCGCTCAACTGCATGGCGCCTGACGACGGCAACATGAACGTGTTGAAAAAGCTCGGCACGCCGAAGCAAAAGGAAAAATGGCTCAAGCCGATCGTCGAAGGCAAAGTACGCTCATCGTTTGCCATGACCGAGCCTGCGCCCGGCGGCGGCTCCGACCCGAGCATGATCAAGACTTATGCCGAGAAGCACGGCGACACATGGAAAATCTATGGCCGCAAGTGGTTCATCACCGGCGCCGATGGCGCTGCGCATTTCATCCTTGCGGCGCGGACTTCCGACGATAAGCGCAAGGGCATAACGACGTTCCTGTTCCATAAGGATCAGCCGGGCTGGCGTATCCTGCGCCGCATCGCGATCATGGGACCGGAGGAGCACGGCGGTCATTGCGAACTCGAATTCGACGGGCTTGAAGTGCACGACGATGACGTATTTGGCGGCATCGGAAACGGTCTGAAAGTTGTGCAGGTCCGGCTCGGGCCGGCGCGGCTGACGCACTGTATGCGTTGGCTCGGCTGGTCAAAGCGCTGTGTCGAGATCGCGCAGGAATACGTCAACCGGCGCGAAGGCTTCGGCGTCAAGCTCGCCGACCGTGAGAGTGTGCAAATGAAACTCGGCGAGGTCGGCCACAACATTCATATCGGCCGGCTGCTCACCATGCACGCGGCGTGGAAACTCGACCAGGATGACTACGCTCGCAAGGAAGTCTCGATGGCGAAGCTGCATTGCGCCAATACGCTGCACCAGGCCGCCGATGTCGCGATCCAGCTCAACGGTGCCCGTGGCTATTCCAAAGACACCATTGCGGAATGGGTCTATCGCGCCGCGCGTGCTGCGCGATTAGTCGATGGCGCCGACGAGGTGCACAAGATGGTGCTGGCAAAATTCATGCGCGAAGAAGGCCGCGACTTCTGGATGTGGAGTGCGGGAAATAGAGTTTGACAGGCTTTCAGGAAGGAGCGCTCGCAAACGCTCCAATGCGAACGGCTCTTGATGCTTTGGTCGTGCCGTCAAAGTACGGAGGCAACGGTCTCCGCACGCTCTAGTCGCGCCAACTCAAATCGACCGCGTCGAGCATGCGCAGGTAAGCCGGCCAGTCAGCCGAGCCACGGCCGAAATCGTGATGCTCGTATTGATGCGCGGTTTTCTCGCAGATCTCCGCCGGAATCTCGATGAGCGCGTTTCCAGTCGCTTCCATCTTGAGCTGAATGTCGGCGGCATCGAGCAGCGATTTCATCAGCACGAAAGCCTCGCGTGTCGTTTTGCCGACCGTGAGCAGGCCGTGATTGTGCATGATCAATGCGCGGTTCTTGCCGAGAGCCTTGTTAATTCGCTCGCGCTCGCCGAAATCCTCGGTGATGCCTTCGTAGTCATGATAGCCCATGCGATTGAAGAATCGCACTGCCGGCTGCGAGAGCATGCGCAGTCCGGACTTCAATCCGGCGAGCGCCATTCCAATCTCGGTATGCACGTGAACAGCGCAATTCACGTCCGGGCGGGCGGAGAGCACGCCGCCATGCAGCGTGAAGCCGGGCCGATTTACGCCTGCGGATTCGTCGAGGTCATCGTCCATGCTGACCTTGACCAGGTTCGACGCGGTCACCTCAGTGTAAAGCAGTTCATGCCGTTTGATGAGGAATTTGCGATCCTCGCCGGGCACCCGCATCGACGAATGGTTGTAGATCACATCGCCCCAGCCGTAATGCGCGATCAGCCGGTAGGTTGCCGCGAGATCGAGACGCGCTTGCCATTCGGCGGGCGAGATATCGGTCTTTCTGACTGTGGCGATCTTGACGTGCGGGTTCATGGGCCGGCCTCCGGGTGGGACGGGACGAGACTACCATTCCGCGGCGCTTCCGCGCAGCCCCCCGGTGCGTTGACCGGGCTAATGTTCAATCAGCGCGTAAAATCGGCTGTTTTATCCATGGCGCCGATGCGGCCAATCGGGCGCCACCGCTATTTTCTTTAACGGTTCATCAACTCGCCCCGATGAATTGTCGTTTATGCAACCCGCTTTGCGGCTCTGTCCTTTCATTGGAAAAGTCGCTGCGCTGGCAGCGGTTTTGATACTGATGTTTGGCGCTGGCGGATCGATCTTCGCGGCCGGCGAAGCAGGGCTGCGGACTCTTTTGGCACAGTATCGGCGGCCAGCGGGTATTCCCTACCCGAACGAGGATCGATTTTCGCGCGCGAAGTACGAGCTGGGTCGCACATTGTTCTTTGATCCAATCCTGTCCGGCGCAAAAGTCCGATCCTGCTCAAGCTGCCATAATCCCGGTTTGTCGTGGGCCGATGGTCAGCCCCATGCCATAGGCGAAGATCAAAAGCCGCTTTCATCCGGGCTGCGGGCGCCGACCCTCCTCAACGTCGCGTGGACGCCAAGGCTCGGGTGGGACGGTCACTTTCACGATCTTGAAAGTGTCGCGATCAGCCCGATTACGTCGCCGGAGAATATGCATCTCCCGGAGCAGGCGATGCTGGAACGATTGTCGGCAATTCCGGGTTATGCCAGGGCTTTCGATGCGGCTTTCGGCAAAGGCGAGATTGCCACGCCCAAGGTTGAGGAAGCGCTGGCGACATTCGAGCGGTCGATCGTGTCGCGTGATGCTCCGTTCGATCGCTGGATCATGGGAGATCCGAACGCGATTAACGCATCTGCCAAGCGTGGTTTTGCTCTATTCAATGGCAAAGCCAATTGCGCAGCGTGTCACAGTGGCTGGGCTTTCACCGATGCGTCATTTCATGACATCGGTGTTGCCAAGGGCGACGACATTGGGCGCGGCCGGTTTTTCCCATCCTCGGTGAAGCTGCAATACGCGTTCAAAACACCGACTCTGCGGGATGTGACGTGGCGTGGGCCTTACATGCATGACGGCTCGCTGCAGACGCTTGCAGACGTGATCGATTTATATGATCGGGGCGGTATCGACCGGCCAAGCCGCGACGAGGCAATCCATCAGCTCAATCTGAGGCCAGGCGAAAAGGCCGATCTCATCGCGTTCCTGCAAACGCTCGACGGCAAAAGAGACCAGGTCGAAGTTCCAATATTCCCCCGCTAATCTTGGTTTGCGGCGTATCTTTCAGATCATCGCCGGCAAGTTCGAGCCGACAAGTCCAAAGCCGACGATCAGCAACAGGCCGCCGACGGTCTGAAGCACTTCGACATAAGCTGGAAAGCGCTCCGCGACGTAGGCGGTTACCCCGCCAATTATTGCGCTGATCAGGCCAGCAAAACCGAGCATGACATTCCCCCGCGCCGGTACTTCCGGAGCGCGGAGGTCGTACCAGTAACTACTTACCCGCGGTCTCGACCAAATCGTTCAAATTTTCTGCAATTCGGCTGTGCTGTCGTCGAAGGTTAACCAATACCTAATTGTTCATAATAAATCCTTACCGATTTCCTAACATCCGTGGTAAAGAAAAGCTTAATTAAACCAGTGAGCTGCGTGCGGCGGCGTATCTGGTCCCTGAAGTAGCTCACATGGAGATCCTCAGTCATGAGGAGAGTGGCCAAGCGGCTGCCGTTCGCAGCCGCGCTTCCGCTTGCGTGTCTTTTTGAGGCTCTGTTCACGGGCTCTGCGAGCGCGCACGTGAAATGGTTTTGTGCTTATGACGTCGCCGGGCAGCCTGATGGCCTGGAAAATGTTCTTTGCCCGGACTTTGAAATGCTCACGGGCCTTTCAGTACTGGCTTTGATGGCGGGATCGGTATTGGAGAATACGCCGATCGGTTTCGCCATACTGCGTGCACTGGATGCCGCAACCCGGCTCGTGCGCGATAACCTTGAAATAATCTTTCGCGCCGGCTGCGCGTTCTTCTTCATCGCGATCTGGGGCGCCGGCGGCATCTTGCTCACGCCGGAGTTGAAGACCAACTCAAATTTGATTGGAGCAATTCAACTCGGCATCGCCGCAGGCATGCTGTCACGGAAGACGATGCCGTTGTCCGCTCTGGGTATCTTCGTTTTGTTCGGCGTCGGAGATCTGGAACTACGATCCATTCCATCTCGCCGACTATCCGATTTTTCTAGGTGTCGCTGCTTATCTGGCTTTGGTCGGCGGTCAAACTGACTTTTTCGGTAAGCGTCCAATTGATGTGCTGCGCTGGGCTGCCGGCATTACCTTGATGTGGGCGTCGATCGAAAAGTGGGCCTATCCGGAATGGTCATATCCGCTGTTCATCACTCACCCGGATATGGGGTTTGGCTTTTCGCCCGAATTCTTCATGCGCGCGGCGGGCGCTGTCGAATTTGCCCTGGCATTTGCTTTGATCTGGACGCCGCTGGTGCGCCGGGTTGGAGCAATCATACTTGCCGCCATGTTCATCAGCGCTGTTGGCGAGTTCGGTAAGATTGACCTGATCGGTCACTCGCTGATTATCATCGCACTGTTCGGTATTATCTCCGACAATGGCGGTCAGCCCTCGCGACTGCGTGACTCCTGGCTCATTCCTGTCGGTTATGCGGCTTCGCTGGTCTTGTTTCTCGCCGCCTATTACGGCGCGCACGCGGAACTGTTCGGCACGACAATTCTCTGAGCCGAAAGTGTGTGCTACTTGACGTGCACCATCAGCTTCATCTTCGGATGAATAGCGCATAGCACGTCGAAGTCGCCGGCCACGGCGAAGGTAATGGGCGTGACCGAACCCGGCTTTTGGTCGCCGGAATCGAACGAGAATTTGGGTAAGTCGATATAGGCGTGGTGCAGCAGGTCGCCGTCGTCATTGACGATCTGGATGGCTTCGCCGCGCTTGATAGTGATCTCGCCGGGATGGAATTCACGCCCCTTCTGCGAGATCGAATAATCGGCGAATGCCGAGCCTGCCAGCGCGCCGATTGCGGTGACCGCTCCTGCGGCAAATGCGATGGCCATGAGCCCGTGTGCGCGCACAAAGTTCCTCTTTAAACTCATGGTTGCCCCATTGGGTCTGCTCGGCATTCGCGCTGCAGTGCGAAATCCGCTTGTATTTCCGGAAGCAGCACGGTGCCGGTGTGCAGTTAAGAGCCCGTTAACGAACTCACGAAGATTGGACCCGCCACTCCACTGGCCTTAACGGGCGCCGGTGTAGGTCTGTTCTGTCTAAAGCAGAAAGTACGCGTAGCACTCCCATGACTGGTGGCCGGAGCACCCCTCTGATCGTCCGTCTTATGTCCCGTGTGCAGCACAGCGTGGCGCGCACAGCGTCACTGTGCATGACCATTCGCGGACGTATTCTGGTCGCCTTTCTAATCATGAGCATGATTACGGCTGCCCTCGGTGTCTACACCACGATGGGTGTGCGCAATGCCGGGATGCTGGTCGACAAGACGTTCGACGAATCGTTGATGTCGATCAACTACGCGCGTGCGGCGGCGACCGATTTTGCATCGATGCGTGCTGCATTCGCGCGCCGCTGGATTGCCACCGATGCTGCGACCCGGACTCAGCTCGACGATGAAATCGAAAAGCTCGGCAAGTCGCTTTCGGAAGATCTTGACATCGCCGCGCAGCGCTCACAGTCGGTTCGCGCCACCCAGGCGGCTGGAAGCGTCAAGCGTGCGGTGGCCGCCTGGCAAGATGTTTGTGCACGGCTGTTGGACGGAACCCAGAACGACGTCAATTGGGTAACCCTCGATCACTTCGCACAAAAGGTCGATGACGAGATCGATCTGCTTGTGAATTACACCGCTGGCGACGGCTTCTTGTACCGGCAAAGTGCCCGCGCCGCGGTCGGTCATGATATCCAGCTTAATATCGCCGGTATCGCGCTGGCGTTGCTGTTGTCGGCGCTTGTCGCCTGGGCGTTGGCGCGTCGAATTGCCGGACCGGTCGCAGTCGCCTCCAACGTGGCCGAGAAAATCGCCGCCGGCCAGCTTGACGTCCAAGTGCCGAAAGGCAGCGCCGATGAGCTTGGTGCACTACTCGCATCCATGGGCGTGATGCGTGACAACATCAAGGCGATGATGGATAGCGAGGTGGCGCAGCGCCGATCGGCGCAAACGCGACTGGCCGACGCGCTGGAAAATTCGCCGGAAGGTGTGGTGGTGGTGGATGCCGACGACGGCATCGTGCTTGCCAATGCCCATGCCGCAGACCTGCTTGGCGTTCCTCCGAACTTGCTCAAGCCCGGCACGCCGCTGGCACAACTCGAGCCGGCGCTGCGAGGCTCGGCCGACGCCGAGTACGTGTTGATGCGTTGCGACAACGAGCTTCACGCCACCCGCGAAGCCCTGATGGCGAACGGACGCTGGCTGCGGATCAGCCGATCGCCGACGCGCGACCATGGCTTTATCGTGCTGTGTAGCGATATCAGCCCCCTGAAGATTCAGGAATGGTCGCTGCGTGCGACCAACTTGCTGTTGGATGTCGCGCTCGACAGCATGTCGCAAGGCCTGTGCCTATACGACGCGCAAAACCGGTTGGAGGTTTTTAACCGGCGCTTCCTCGAAATCTTCCGTTTGCCGCCCGAGCAGATCAAAACCGGGATGACCTACCAGGACGTGCTGGAGATTTGCATACCGATCAACAACCTTTCGGGAAAAACGGCCGACGAACTATTCGAAGAGCATGCCGGGTTCCTTCGGGACCAGTCGGTTGGCCCGCACCTTTATGATCTCAACAATGGCCGAGTGGTCTCTTCCAGCTATACGCGCACCTCGGATGGCCGCTGGCTCGCGACTTATGAAGATGTCACCGAGCGCCGGCAGGCCGAGGCTAAGATCATTCATATGGCGCGGCATGATGCGCTTACCGGTCTGCCCAATCGCGTTCTATTCCGCGATAAGATGGAGCAGGCGCTGCAGCGCGGCGAACGGCTCGCGGTCATGTTCCTTGATCTCGATCGCTTCAAGGGTGTCAACGATTCTCTCGGACACTCGGTTGGGGACGCGCTGCTTTGCGCCGTGACAGAGCGTCTGCAGCGGGTGGTGCGCGGCGTTGATACGGTTGCGCGGCTCGGCGGCGACGAATTTGCAATCGTGCAGAGCCAAGCTCGGCCGAGCGATGCCAGTGAGCTTGCCGGAAAGGTGATTGAGGCTTTGCAGGAACCGTTTGAGGTCCACGGCCATCAAGTCATCATCGGCACCAGCATCGGCATCGCAATGGCGCCTGCGGACGGCGATAAACCCGATCAACTTTTGCGCAACGCCGATATGGCGCTCTATCGCGCCAAAGCGAACGGACGCGGCAGCTATCATTTCTTCCAGCCGGGAATGGATGCGCAGATGCAGGAGCGCCGCCGGCTGGAGCTGGACTTGCGCAAAGCCTTGCTCGCACGGGAATTCGAGCTTTATTACCAGCCGCTGATTCAGCTCGAGGACGGCGAAATTTGCTGCTTCGAAGCGCTGATAAGGTGGAATCATCCTGAGCGCGGCCTCATCGGGCCGGACGAATTCATTCCGGTCGCCGAAGAGATCGGCCTGATCGTGCCGCTTGGCGAGTGGGTCCTCAAGCAGGCATGCAGGGATGCTGTTGCGTGGCCGGACAAAGTCAAGGTCGCGGTCAATCTCTCAGCTGCCCAGTTCCGTAATCCGATGTTGGCGCTTTCTGTGGTTTCGGCACTCGGCCAATCCGGCCTATCGGCTTCTAGGCTCGAATTGGAGATCACCGAGACCGTGTTGTTGCAGGACGATCGTGCCGTGCTCGATACGCTGCACCAGATCCGCGATCTCGGTGTTGGAATTTGTATGGACGATTTTGGCACGGGCTATTCCTCGCTCAGCTATCTGCGCAGCTTCCCCTTCGACAAGATCAAGATCGATCGCTCCTTTATCCGCGAACTTGGCAAGGAAAATGACTGTGTTGCGATTATCCGCGCGGTCACGCGGCTCGGTTCAAGTCTCGGTATGATCACTACGGCTGAGGGCGTCGAGACCGAACAGCAGCTCGAAATCCTGAAGACGGAGGGCTGTGTTCAGGTGCAAGGCTTCCTGTTCAGCAAGCCGAAGCCAATCGCCGAAATCCCCGCCTTGTTGCATAGGCTTGGACCGAGCGTGCGCGCCGCGTAATCCTTTTATCAATGGATTTTCGGCCTGAAGCGGCCAAATTGAGCAGTTTCGCCGGCTCCCAAATGCGTGATGTATCAGCGCTCTAGCATTGCCTTGGCCCTTGCCGACCCCATATCCGCTTCATTCCAGTCGCCCTATGGCAATATCGGTTCCGCGAGGGCAAACTGACGGCCGGGGTGTTGTGCCGGGGAGTGTGGCTCGTAATGGCGCTGCGCGACGTCAAACTCGACGACAAATACGATCTTAGCGAGCGCCGGGTCTTTGTGACCGGGTTTCAGGCCCTAGTTCGGCTCTGCCTTACACAAAAAGAGCTCGACCGCCGCAACGGCCTCAATACGGCGGGTTTCGTCACGGGATATCGCGGTTCACCGCTCGGCGGGCTCGACAGTCAATTTCAACGCGCTGCAGCATTTCTGAACAAGAGCGATATCCGCTTCCAGGGCGGCATCAACGAAGACTTGGCCGCTACGGCGGTGTGGGGCTCGCAGCAGGCCGAGCTGCGCGGCGAAGGCAAGTTCGATGGCGTGTTCGGCATGTGGTACGGCAAGGGTCCCGGCGTTGATCGTACCGGTGACGTGTTCCGTCACGCCAACCTTGCCGGCACCTCGAAGCACGGCGGCGTCCTGGCGCTGATGGGCGATGATCATACTGCCGAGTCCTCAACCACCGCCCACCAGTCCGAATATCACTTCATCGACGTGATGGTTCCGATCCTGAACCCCGCGGGGGTGCAGGAGGTGCTGGATTACGGGCTTTATGGTTGGGCCATGTCGCGCTTCACCGGCACTTGGGTTGCGCTCAAGACAATGCACGAGACCATCGAATCGACGGCAGCAATCGACACCAGTTTGGAGCGCTTCAATATCATCACGCCGACGGACTTCGAGATGCCGCCCGGCGGCCTCAATATCCGGCTTGGTGATCCGATCCTCGCCCAGGAAGCCCGTCTGCACGACTACAAACGCGACGCGATGCTCGCCTTCGTGCGCGCCAACAAGCTCAACCGTATCATCACCTCGGGCGGCCGCGATCCGAAGATTGGCATTATCACCACCGGCAAAAGCTATCTCGATGTCCGACAGGCATTTGACGAACTCGGCGTTGACGAGATCAAGTGCAACGAACTTGGTATCCGGCTATTCAAGGCCGGCTGCGTCTGGCCGCTCAGCCAGCGCGAGCTCAAAGAATTCGCCCAGGGCCTCGATCTGATCATTGTCGTCGAAGAGAAACGCTCCCTGCTCGAAGTGCAAGTCCGCGAGGAACTTTACGGTACGGCGAACCAGCCGATTTGCATCGGTAAAAAAGACGAGCAGGGCAACTGGCTGTTCCCGGTCAAAGGCGCGCTCGATCCCAACGAAGTTGCGATCTGTATTGGCGAACGACTCCTCAAATATCACCGTAACGATGAGATCATCGCACGCGTGGCGCGGTTGAAAGAGTTTCAACGTATCGCCGCCGAGACCAGGGATATTGCCCAACGCATCCCCTACTTCTGCTCCGGCTGTCCGCACAACACCTCGACCGTTGTTCCTGAGGGTATGCGTGCCTACGCCGGCATCGGCTGCCATTACATGGCACAGTGGATGGACCGCTCAACGCAGGGCTACACGCACATGGGCGGCGAAGGTGCAAACTGGATCGGTGAGGCGCCGTTCTCCAGCCGCAATCACGTTTTCCAGAATCTGGGCGACGGTACCTACAACCATTCCGGCTACATGGCGATCCGTGCCTCGATCGCTTCCAATACCAACATTACCTACAAGATTCTGTTCAACGACGCAGTCGCGATGACTGGCGGCCAGGCCAATGACGGTGGCCTTACGGTGCCGCAGGTGGCGCGGCAAGTTGCCGCCGAAGGCGCCAAGCGTGTCGTCGTCGTCACCGACGAGCCGGACAAATATCCGTCTGGTACCGCGTGGCCCACCGGTCTCACTATCCACCATCGCGACGACCTCAACGAAGTGCAGAAGTCGCTTGCCGAAATTCCCGGCGTCACGGTGCTGATTTACGATCAGACATGCGCATCGGAAAAACGCCGCCGCCGCAAACGTGGAAAGTTTCCGGACCCCGACAAGCGCGTCATCATCAACGAGTTGGTGTGCGAAGGCTGCGGCGATTGCGGCGTGAAATCTAATTGTGTCTCGGTGCAGCCGCTTGAGACCGAATGGGGCCGCAAGCGCACTATCGACCAGTCAAGCTGCAACAAGGATTTCTCGTGCGTGAAGGGCTTCTGCCCGTCATTCGTGACGGTGCATGGCGCCAAGCTGAAGAAGGGCACCGGCATTGCCGCCGATCACGATCTCGCGCCGCTGCCGGAGCCAAAACTTCCAGCCATCGACCACACCTACAATGTCGTGGTCACCGGTGTCGGCGGCACCGGCGTCGTCACCATCGGCGGCATTCTAGGCATGGCGGCGCACCTCGAGGGCAAGGGCGTTGGCGTCCTGGACATGGCGGGCTTGGCGCAAAAGGGCGGCGCTGTGTTCAGCTACATCCGCTTCGCCGAGAATCCTGAGGCAATTCACGCGATCCGGGTTGCGGCGGGCCGCGCTGATCTTATCCTGGGCGGCGACATTGTTGTTGCCGGTACGCGCAAGATCTTGGCGGCGGTGAAGCCAGGCGCGACCGAAATGATCGTCAACACCGCGGAATTCTTGCCCGGAGATTTTACGCGTAACGCCGACTTCTCGTTGCCGAGCGAGCGGCTGAAGCGGGCCATTCTCGCCGACGCGGGCCGCGACAAGACCCATTTCATCAACGCCAGCGGCATCGCCAACGCGCTGTTCGGCCAATCGATCAGCGCCAACATGTTCATGGTCGGTTATGCCTACCAGCTCGGCGCGATTCCGGTCTCGTCCGCGGCGATCGAGAAAGCGATCGAGCTCAACGGTGAAGCGGTCAAGATGAATCAGGCCGCTTTCCATTGGGGCCGGCGCGCCGTTATTGATCTCGCGGCTGTTGAGAATCTGGCCAAGCCGGCAGCCTCAATTGCCAGCGATGCGCGGCATCTATCGGAGTTGTTCGAGGAAACTGTGCAGCGCCGCGTCCAATTCCTGACGGCCTATCAAAATGCCGCCTATGCGGAACGCTACCGGACTTTGGTCGACAAGGCGAAAGCAGCAGAACAATCACGCGCTCCAGGCAAGTCCGGCTTTGCTGATGCGATCGCGCGCTATCTGTTCAAACTGATGGCGTACAAGGACGAGTATGAGGTGGCGCGGCTTTACACCGATGGCGCGTTCCTCAAACAGGTCGAAACCGAATTCGACGGCGACAATCTGCGTTTCGAATTCCATCTGGCGCCGCCGATATTGGCAAAAGTCGATAAGGCCACGGGCGTACCGCGCAAGATGAGTTTTGGCCCATGGATGCTTCCGGCATTCCGGCTATTGGCAAAATTTAAATTCCTGCGCGGCACTGCGGTTGATCCGTTTGGCCGTACGCGGGAACGGCGCACCGAGCGCAAGCTGATCGCCGATTACGAGGCGATGCTCAGCGAGGTGTTGGCAAAACTGACGCCTGAAAATCATCATTTGGCGGTTGGGCTTGCCGTGATACCGGAGAAGATTCGCGGCTTCGGTCACGTCAAGCAGCAGCATCTCGCGACCGCCGAGGCGGATGAGGCTGCGCTGCTCGAGCAGTTCCGCGCCGGCTCACCGGCACTGCTCAAGGCCGCCGAGTAATTCGATTCGCAATATTCCCGATTTTGCCGCCCGACATTTCAACGGGAATTTTGGGACGGATGCCGAAGAAAGGCGAGTAACAACTCGGCTGTTTTTTCGGGCTGCTCCTGCTGCACCCAATGTCCGGCGCCTTCTACCAGGTGAAATCCCACCATTTGGGTGCAGGCGTTGTTCTGCATGCTTTCTGCCGCACCGGGGGTCTGGTAAGTGCCCCAATCGCTTTTGCCTGCGATATACGTGGACGGCACATCGATGGTGCGCCCCGAGAACGTGTGCATTTCGGCGATACTTTTCGGATCGGTGCCGCGCCGCACGCGGTAGCCTTGCAGGGCGCCTGTAAATTCGGAGCGACTGTACTCGGTCACATATACGCCAACTTCAGCCTCGGTCAGCCATTTGCAATTCGCGATTTCGGCTGCTGACGGCATAAATGGTGCGACATTGGCCGCCATGCCTTTGTCGCGCTCCATCACGTAATAGGTCGGCATTTTACCGAGTTCTTCTGCGGTGCGCGCTTTGAGCGGATGCGGCTTGTTGTTCGTCCAGTCCGCGCTCTTGTAGTGGTAGTAAGCACGGAAGAATGCATGGAGCCCCTGCGGCGCGTGCAGCATGTCGTTGTTGGCGCCCGGCATGCGCTGATAATTTTGATAATATTTCCGCGGCGGATTAAGCTTCGCCAATTCCATATCGAATTCGTCGTCGGTCATCGGCGGCCGCGGCATCGGAGCGCCGTTCGCGGTGTTGAACGGCAGGGCTGGCACGCCAGGGAACGGTGAGCTCATCATCACGACCGAGCGAAATACATCGGGGCGAACAAGCGCACACCAGGCCGCGACCGGTGAGCCGGCGTCGTGCCCCGCGACCATCGCGACGTCGCGGTAGCCGAGCGCGAAGACAAGCGCCATCGCGTCGCGCACCATATTGAGGATCCGAAAAGGATCGGGATCGGCATCGTAAGAGCCGTCCCAGCCGGTCGTTCGCCCATAGCCGCGTTGGTCCGGTGCGATGACATGATAACCGGCGTGGGCCAGTGGCAGCATCACCTTGCGCCAACTATAGGCCAGCTCAGGGAAGCCGTGCAGCAGCAAGACCGCGGGCCGGCCGGTTGTCTCATATCCCGCCTCGAGGACATGCACCGCGAGGCCGTTGACGTTGGCTATGCTGCGGGAGCGGATGCCGGCCGGCAGGGTGCCGTTTCCATACGGCGGCAAATCAGCTTTTGGCATCCGGAGTCCTCCCATTGCTGCAAGAAGCTATCGCACCTGCCAGCGAGCGAGGAAGACTTGGTTACGTTGTGGACGGCTACGCGCCGCCTATTGCCCGGGGCGTACCCGCCGGTCACATGCCGTTTTTGGTCAGCATTTCCTTGCAGGCGCGGCTCAGTCTTTCCCGGTTCGCCTGCAGACAAGACCCGACTTTGAATTGGTCGGGAATATCGGCCTTACAGAAGCGATTAGCATCACCCCGGCAAGCGCGCGCCTCCGGCGTGTTTTCCTCCGGATTAGCCTGAGCAAGAGCCGCGCCCGACATCATAATGAGGGCGAATAAAACCGATATGCTGCGGACCATGATGATTTCCTCGTGATTGCGATAAACGAAATCCAACGGCCTAGTTACCGTCAGTGGAATGGGGCCAAAATGAGACTCGCAAAAGTCGCCATCGGAACTCCGATGGAGTATCCTCGCTAACATGAATGATCAGCCTTCGGTTCCCGGAGCGGTAATCGACACTAGTGAGCCTTCTGTCGCGGAAAGGGCGGCTCCGGTTCATGCCGACACACCGCCGCTTACTGACGCGCCAGCTTTGGTTGCCGAGAGCGCACCGCTCGCCACCAGTTCAGGATGCCACGACGTCGGCGGCTGCAGATTCGCAACCGTCGCCCGTCGAGCGCGGCATCGGCGTTCTGCTGGTCAATCTCGGCACGCCGGATGCGTCCGATCCTGCTTCGATACGCCGTTACCTGAAACAGTTCCTGACCGATCCGCGGGTGATCGAAAGAAATGGCGCGCCGTGGCGCTTCTTTCTCAACGCGGTGATCCTGCCGATCCGATCGCGGCGCAAGGCGCGCGACTATCAGAAAATCTGGAACCGCGAGAAAAACGAATCTCCGTTCAAAACCATCACGCGGTCACAAGCCGAAAAGCTTGCCGGCATCCTGCAACCGCTCGGCAAACACGTCATCGTCGATTGGGCGATGCGCTATGCCAGCCCGTCAATTTCCTCGCGGCTGGAAAAACTGATCGCGCGCGGTTGCGACCGCATTCTTGTCATGCCGCTTTATCCGCAATATTCGGCGACGACGACCGCGACTGTCGCCGATGAAGTGTTCAAATATTTGATGCAACTCCGCCGCCAGCCGGCGCTTCGCATCATGCCGGCTTATTACGACGATCCATATTATATCGAAGTGCTGGCATCGTCACTGAAGGCGGAGCTGAAGAATTTGTCGTTCGCGCCCGACATGATCCTTTTGTCGTATCACGGCATGCCGAAGGAATATGTGCTCAAGGGCGATCCCTACGAAGCGCAGTGCGTGCGGACGACGGAATTGCTGCGGGCTCATCTCGGCATGGACGAGACCAAGCTGATGATGACGTTCCAGTCTCGTTTCGGCCGTGCCAAATGGCTTGAGCCTTCCACCATCAAGACCGTCAAGGCGCTCGCCAAGAAGGGCGTCAAGAATCTTGTCGTGGTGACACCGGGCTTTTCCGCTGATTGCCTCGAAACCCTTGAAGAGATCGCGGTCGAGAACGCCCATGTCTTCACGCGGGCCGGCGGCAAGAATTTCGCCGCCATACCCTGCCTCAACGATAGCGAGGCCGGCATGCTGATGATCTGGCAGCTTGCGATGCGCGAGCTCAAGGGCTGGGTGTGATCGGCACCGCGCCGCTCCGGATCAACCTCTCGTTAACCATATCCGTTTTAACTCCGTTAACCCTCGGCCAGCCTTGGCGGCCGCGGTTGCTGCCGTTTGGCGCGCGCTTCGCGCCTGGCGGGCCGGTGTTCGGCCGTCCCGATAGCAAGCTCGGTGGCGAGGAGGTCGTTGGTGTCGCGCCGTTGCCGGCCACTAATAGCCGCCGCCGCAGCAGCCTTTGTGCTGGCGCCGGTCGTGGGCGTGGCTCAGACGCCGGCCGCAGGAGCCAATGGGAATCAGGTGCCCCGAGTCGGTGCCGGGCCGGCCCCAGGTGCAACGATGACACAGTCGGTTATTCCGGACCCAAACGCCTCACTTTTGCAGCCCTCGCTGCAGGGCAACCCAAACAATCCGCCCAAATTTCGCAAGCCGGGAACGGCTGATAATCAAACTCCTCCCACCAACACTTTTGTCGCGCCATCGCGCATCGGTGCGACGCCGAAATATGGCAGCCAGCAGGGCTTCGGCGCCGGCGACACCGGCTTTGATTCGATGAATCTGACGAAGGCCGAAAAGAAAAAGCTCCAGGCGCAAGCCGCCGCCGCCGCCGCCACCAGGCGTCGAGGTACCGGAAACGACTTTCGACCCGCTGCCTACAACCGAGTTCGCAGTTCCGCCCGCGGCGCCAACACAGCCTGGAACGCCGGCGCCTGAAGTTTATCCGAGAAAGGCTGCCAGTCGTCCTGGCTCGGAATTGCCGCAGCAATACTTGCAACCGCCGGTCAGCAATCCGCAGGCGGAAGTTTACCCGTTGCCGGCTTCAAACCGGCCCGGCGCGAAATTGCTGCCGCCTGCGGCGCTTGATGCCGAAGACACCGCGAAGGCCGCGCTGCTCGATCCTAATGCGACCGCCAGCACGCCGCCGCCCGGAACACCGCCGCTCAACAGCTTGCCGCTAGGCACCGTGCCGCAGCCTCCGCTGCCGCTCGGCGAGGGCGATCCGTACGCGCCGATCGGAATCCGCGGCGGCTCGTTCATGTTCTTTCCTTCGGTGGAATTATCGGCCGGAGGCGACACCAATCCGCAGCATATTCCCGGTGGCGCGAGCTCGCTTTATTTTGTCGTGGCGCCAGAGCTTCAAGTGCAATCCGATTGGTCGCGTCATTCGCTGACGGCGGATATCCGAGGCTCTTATACCGACTACTCGAACGACAGCTTTCAGCCGTCGCTCAATCGCCCTTATTTCAATTCGACTCATCGACGGTCGCATTGATGTGAATCGCGACACCCAGATCCTGCTTGAAAACCGCGTGCTGGTAACGACGGAAAATCCAGGCAATCCGAATTTGCCCGCTGGTCTCGCTTCTTTGCCGATCGTAACCACCGCGGGCGGGACTTTGGGCATTGCAGAAACTTTCAACCGGCTGCTGGTTTCAATCAAAGGCCTGTTCGACCGTTCGACCTACCAAGATTCCAAGCTCACTGACGGCGAGACATCAAGCAATGCCGACCAGGACCTTAACCAATATGCTGCCGTCGCCCGTGTCGGCTACGAAATAGATCCGGGCCTGAAGCCGTTCGTGGAAGTGCAGGAAGATGAGCGCGTCCATGACGAAGAATTCGATCTCAACGGGCAGCAGCGCAATTCCGTCGGCAGCAGCGTCAAGCTTGGTGCGACGGTCAATATTTTGGGCACGCTGACCGGCGAAATCGCTGTCGGCTACATGCATCGTGAGTATCAGGATCCGAATCTGCCCGCGATCAACGGACCGACGCTGGACGGAACGCTGACCTGGCAAATTACTCCGCTGACGACGGCGAAATTCACCGCCACTTCAGTAGCTAATGAATCGATCCTGCAGGATGTTTCCGGCTCGCTCAGCCGCGATGTCAATGTCGAAGTCGACCACGCGCTGCGCCGATGGCTGGTGCTCAACGGCATCGCAGGCTACGGGCGGGACGAATATGTCGGCCTTGGCCGCGATGATAATCGTTATTTCGTTTCCGCCGGTGCGACCTACAAGTTCAACCCCGAACTTTGGCTCAAGGGCGAATTGCGGCATGACTGGCTGACATCGAATTTCAGCGGCGTTGCCTACGATTCAACCTCGGTGCTTCTGACGCTGCGTTTGCAGCGTTAGAGCATGATCCGGAAAAGCTTGCCCTCGGACTTGATCCGGGGGTGGACTTCCGGTTGTCCGAAAAGATCATGCTCCAACTAAAGCGTTATTCGCTGAGAATTCTTTTAATTTCAGCGCGGAAGCCCGGCGCAATGTCGCTTCTTGACAGCGCATAGGACACGTTGGCGGCGAGGAAGCCGATTTTCGAACCGCAATCGAAGCTGCGTCCGTCGAACTTCAAGCCGTAGAACGGCTGCGACTGCGCCAATTGGATCATGGCGTCGGTCAGCTGGATTTCACCGCCGGTGCCGCGCTCCTGACTCGCCAAAATGTCGAGGATTTCCGGCTGGAGGATGTAGCGGCCGGTCAGGATGAGATTGGACGGCGCCCGATCGCGCGGCGGCTTCTCCACCATGCTGGTGATCGAGAACATCTTGCCGATACGCTCGCCGACGCCGACCACGCCATATTGATCGACGCGGTCTTCCGGCACTTCCTCGACCGCAACGATATTGGCCGGAATGGACAGGCCACGGGCCGCATCCATCATCTGCGCCAGGCACCCGCGTTCGTGCTGGACCAGCACGTCCGGCAGCAGCAGTGCGAAGGGCTCGTTGCCGACCAGTTCGCGCGCACACCAAACGGCGTGGCCGAGGCCCAGCGGCTCCTGTTGCCGCGTGAAGCTCGTCGAGCCGGGCGCGGGCAGCTCTTTGTTGAGGACATCAAGGGCGACGTGCTTCTGGCGCTCGAGCAGGGTCATTTCCAGCTCGAACTGCCGGTCGAAATGGTCCTCGATGACGCCCTTGTTGCGGCCGGTGACGAAGATGAAATGCTCGATGCCGGCCTGGCGGGCTTCGTCCACCACGTGCTGGATCAGCGGCCGGTCCACCACCGGCAGCATTTCCTTGGGCATGGCTTTGGTCGCGGGCAGAAACCGGGTGCCGAGACCGGCTACGGGAAAAACGGCTTTGCGGATAGGCTTCATGCGATGCCGTAAGGACGGGAGGAGACAGAACAGGGTCATGAGATCAGCTTTCTCGGGGGTCCGCTTTCTTGCCAAATTGATTGTGCAAATAGAAACAGGGCATCCGTTAGGCACCGGAAAGAAACGCGACCTGCATAATTAGCGGCGTCTCGTTGCTGCTATATGAATACGAAGCGATTCCTGCATTAAAGCTTCGATAATATAGCAGTTGCCCATTGGTGCGGCCATAAATCGAGATTGCCTGCGATGGTTGTTAATATGCCGGTCCTGCGCCTTGCGGCGACGTTTTTGATCTTTGCCGCTCTAGCGGGCGGCGCGCGGGCGCAGGACAAGCCTGACAACTGGCTGACCCACCTGTTTCAACCGCAGACGACAGCCCCGGTTCCCGGTACCGGAGGCGAGGGCGACTGGAGCGGCCAATCCGGCGCTTCCGGCGATCCATCGATGACCGCTGACGCGATACGTGCCGCTGCCGCCGATTTCAGCAATTGCGTTGCCGGCCTGTGGCCTGACGCGGCACGGCGCGGCGTCAGCCGTGAGAACTTCGAGCACTTCACCGCGGGCCTGACGCCCGACCTGCACATCATGGATCTGCTCGACGCGCAGCCCGAGTTCACCAAAGCGACCTGGGATTATCTCGATTTGCTGGTGAATGATGATCGCATCGCGCGCGGACGCGAACTGTTGACCCAGTACGCGCCGACATTCGACGCCGTTGAGCGAGCCTATGGCGTCGACAAATACATCATTGCCGCGATCTGGGGAGTCGAGTTCGAACTACAGCACGCTCGGCGGCACTCGTTCGGTCGTGCGCTCGACCGCGACATTGGCGTGCGTCGGGCGGCGACGCGACTATTTCCGCGAGGAGTTCCTGTCCGCGCTCGAAATCCTGCAGCATGGCGACGTGCCTCCCGATCATCTGATCGGCTCGTGGGCCGGCGCGTTTGGCCCGACACAATTCATGCCGACGTCGTTCAAGCGCTATGCCGTCGATTTCGACGGTGACGGGCATCGCGACGTGGTCGACTCAATTCCCGATATGATCGCTTCGACCGCCAACAATCTGAAAATGGACGGTTGGGCAGCGGGGCAGACCTGGGGTTACGAAGTCGTACTGCCGCAAAACTTCGATTATCTGCTGGCTGACCGTTCCAAGACGATGACGATACGGCAATGGGAAGCGCTTGGCGTAAAGCGAGCCGGCGCAAAACCGTTTCCGCATGCGGCTGAGAATGCCTTCCTGCTGTTGCCGGCAGGAGCGCGTGGTCCGGCTTTCCTGATGCTGCAAAACTTCCGCGTGATCATGAAATATAATCCGGCTGAAGCCTACGCGCTGGCGGCCGGGTATCTCGCCGACCGCATGCGCGGGGGCGCACCCTTCGTTCAGCAATGGCCGCGCGACGAACGCGTTCTCACCCTCGATGAGCGTCTGGAGCTTCAGCAGCTGCTCGCGCGGCACGGTTTCGATATCGGCAATCCCGATGGTCGGCTTGGGCCGCGCACGCGGATCGCGATCCGCAACTATCAGGCCTCGGTCGGGCTGGTTCCGGATGGTTTTGCCTCGTCGAGCGTGCTGGACCGGCTTCGTCAGCCGTAACCAAGCCAGCATCCGTCCATCCTCAAACCGACATTATTTGGCTAATATCTCGCTAGGTCGAGCCCGGTCGTGGGCCGGGGTTAGCGAACAGACGCTGGATAAGCCTTTAATGCCAAAGACGAATTTTCAACGGATGAGGGTGCGCTGGCCGATCGTCGCGATGCTGATCGCGGCCGCCGCGATGCCGGTGCCCGCGGCCGCGCAATTCTTTTTTGGGCCGCCGCGTCCGTCGCCGCCGCCACAGCAGCGGGGCATCTTTGGCTTTCCCTTTTTTGGCGGTCCCGGTTCCAACCCGTTCTATGCTCCGCCGCCGCCTCGACAGCCGGTCGAGTCTTTCAATCCGCCGCCTCAGAAAAAATATGAAACGCCGCCGACGAGCACCGTCGCGGTGATCGGCGACACCATGGCGGATTGGCTTGCCTATGGGCTTGAGGAGGCGCTGTCCGATACGCCGGATATTGGTGTCGTGCGCTATATCCGCCCGACATCCGGTCTGGTGCGTTACGATCCGAAGAACGACCAGCTCGAATGGTCGGCATCGGTCAAGGATATCCTCGGGACGGACAAGCCGAGCGCCATCGTTGTGATGCTCGGGCTCAGCGACCGTCTGCCGCTTCACGACAAAGTGCTGCCGAAGGCAACGCCGGCGACGCCCGGCGCGCCGCAAGGGCAGGATAAGGCGTCCGATACTCAAGCGTCTTCGGACACTGCAAAGCAAAGCGGCGAGCAGCCGCCATCGATTGCGGCAAATGAGCTGCAGCACCAGGGTCCGCCGGGCAGCTATGACTTTCACACCGACAAGTGGGCCGAGCTTTATTCAAAACGCATCGACGACATGATCGCTGCGCTCAAAAGCAGAGGCGTGCCGGTGCTGTGGGTCGGTCTGCCGGCGCTCTACGGCACGAAGTCGACCAGCGACATGAGTTATCTCGACGAGTTATTCCGCGAGCGCGCGGAGCGGGCAGGGATCACCTACGTCGATATCTGGGACGGTTTCGTCGACGAGAGCGGCCGCTACGTCACGCAGGGACCGGATTTTGAGGGCCAAATCCGGCGGCTGCGCACCGGCGATGGCGTCCACTTCACCAAAGCCGGCGCCATCAAGCTCGCGGAATATGTAGTGCAGGATCTGCACCGGGTCATGAACAACCGCCTCGCGCCGATCGCGCTGCCGGCGCCCGAAGATACGCCGAAGTCCGGCACAGCCGGGCCGCGCCCGGCCGTTGGTCCGGTGCTGCCACTGACTGCTTCGGTTTCGGCCAATACCGACGGCAATAATCTTTTGGGTGACGGCGGCCGCACCCTAGCCGGCCGATCCCGATCCAGTGGCAACGCGCGTGCTCGTCCACGGCGATCCGATTGCGGCGCCATCCGGCCGCGCGGACGATTTCTCCTGGCCTCGCCATACTTCCGATAACGGCGGAAGTGGCGATGTGGAGCCTGATCCGGCGGCACCGGCGCCCAAAGGCTCAGCCGCAAAGCCTGACGCGAAGAAGACCACGGACGCCAAGACCACGGGCAACGCCAAGCCCGCGCCCAACGCCGCTCCGGCTCCCGGCGGCTCCCCGTCCGGCGCCGCCGCGCGCGTCTCTGGATGGTGCACCGTCGCGACCGCCGGGCGCGGCGGGTGGCGGTTTCTGAAGACCACCTCCCGAGCGGCACAGTCGCGCAGCGCAATGTGCGCCGGCGTTGCTCCGATTCACTTGTCAAACAGCGACGCTTACTGCCATACCCTCCCCCATGCTGAGGAGGGCAGGGTGGGGGTCGAGAGAAGGTAAGAGCGTCGACGCTTGCACCAACTCCTCACCACCCCCAACCCCTCCCCACAAGGCGGAGGGGAAATAAAATCCCGTTCCCGCGATGCGTTCGCATCCGAGTTCTTGTTCACGCGTAAGAAAAGGTGCCTCAGACGCAAGCGAGGCGTTTTTTTTTTGCCTCCCCCTCAAACAAAGGGAGGCGGAGCGCCGAACGGCGCACCTCGGTAGCTGCACCCGGTAAGCAGGCGCAGCCGCGGTCATTTGCGACCGCTCGCCTTTCGGCGCTCCTCCGCGGTTATGCGCCGGAATTATTCATCCCAACTCGGCCTGGGCCGCGCTTCCTGGAATCGCCGGATGCAAACGGGGTCCCCTCTCCGACGCCAGTGCAGCAGGCACCTTGCAGTCCGATCACGCGCCGGACGGGACGATGCCCAAACCGCCTGAAAGCTAAGAGCGACTGCGGCTGACAGCGCCGATGATCGGCGTTTTGCCACGCGGACCGCCGCCCAAGCCGCTTCGGCCACCATGTTTGTCAATAGCAAAATTGACTGCGAACGAGGCATGGCTATGCCGCCTTCAGACGCGCCATTTCGGTATCGAATTCGAACCGCAGTTGTGCGCCTTCTTGCTCAGGCAGCCTGCCCGCCATCCTCGGAAAGATGGTCCGGTACACCAGCAGCCTGTCCCCATCCCACGGCACCTTTTCCGCGGCTCGCGCCTCGGCAAGAATTTCCGAAGAGGATGCGCTAGTAAAGCTGATTGACAGCGGGGTGAACGAGGGGCCGTGACCCTACTGCGGCAGCTCCGTCGAACCCATCAGGAATTTATCGACAGCGTGAGCAGCCTGGCGTCCTTCACGGATCGCCCAGACCACCAGTGACTGGCCACGGCGCATGTCGCCCGCGGCGAATACCTTGTCGATGGAGGTGCGGTAATCGTCGGTCGATGCGGCGACGTTGCCGCGCTGATCGAGCTTGAGGCCAAGATCCTTGAGCAGGCCCTCGTGCACCGGATGCACGAAGCCCATGGCGAGCAGCACGAGGTCGGCCTCGATCTCGAATTCGCTGCCGGCGATTGGCTTGAACTTGTCGTCGACACGAACGCAATGCAGTTTTTTTACGCTGCCGTTTTCGCCGGAAAACAGCGTCGTGTTGACCGCGAAATCGCGGGACGCGCCTTCTTCGTGGCTGGACGATGTGCGTAGCTTGAGCGGCCAGTTCGGCCAGGTCAGCGCCTTGTTCTCGTGCAGCGGCGGCTCGGACATGATCTCGAAGTTGGTGACTGAGAGCGCGCCCTGGCGGAACGAGGTGCCGATGCAGTCCGAGCCGGTATCGCCGCCGCCGATGACGACGACGTGCTTGCCCTTGGCAAGGACCGGCTCGCCGGCTTCGGCCTTCTCATCGCTGATGCGCCGGTTCTGCTGCGGCAGGAACTCCATCGCGAAATGGATGCCTTTGAGCTCGCGGCCCGGTACGGCAATGTCGCGTCCCTTCTCGGAGCCGCCGGTGAGCACGACAGCATCATGATCCTTGAGCAGCTTGTCGGCCGGGACGTTGACACCGACATCGGCGCCATAATGAAAGACGACGCCTTCGGCCTGCATCTGCACGACGCGCTTGTCGATGTGATGCTTTTCCATCTTGAAGTCGGGGATGCCATAGCGGAGCAGGCCGCCCGCTTTCGCCCAGCGTTCGTAGAGATGGACCTCGTGTCCGGCGCGTGCGAGCTGCTGCGCGCAGGCAAGACCGGCGGGACCTGAGCCGACAACCGCGACCTTTTTGCCGGTCTTGGTGGTCGGCAGTTGGGGCTTTAGCCCTTGCGCGATCGCGTGGTCGGCGATCGCGCACTCGATCGATTTGATGGTGACCGGATTCTCGTCGATGTTAAGCGTGCAGGACGCTTCGCACGGCGCCGGACAGACGCGCCCTGTCACTTCCGGGAAATTGTTGGTCGAATGCAGGTTACGCGCCGCTTCGTCCCAATTGCCGCTGTAGACCAGATCGTTCCAGTCCGGGATCTGGTTGTTGACCGGACAGCCGGGTGTTCCGGGCGCCACAGCACCGGTGCCCATGCAATACGGCACGCCGCAATTCATGCAGCGCGCGGCCTGGGTGGTGTAATCCTCGGCGGGCAGCGGCAGCACGAACTCGCGCCAATGGCGCACGCGATCTGCGACCGGCTCGTAGTCGCGGTCTTCGCGTTCGTATTCAAGAAAGCCGGTAATCTTGCCCACTGCGTACTCGTTTCCGCGCTCTATTCCGCCGCGATGGCCGCGGCCTTCATTTCATTGAGCGCGCGACGGTATTCGACCGGCATCACCTTACGGAATTTCGGATACCAGGTCTTCCAGTCCTGGAGAATCTTTTCGGCAATCTCCGAGCCGGTAAAGCGGGCATGGCGCGCGATCAGATGATGCAGGCGATGCGCATCGAAACGGCTCATGTCCGACATGATGTCCACCATGCCATGCGCCTCGAGATCGCGGGCATGATGGAAGACCTTGGAATTGATGTCTTCCTCGCCCGGCATCGGTTCGAGTTCGACCATCGCCATGTTGCAGCGGGAGGCGAAAGCGCCGTCCTCGTCGAGCACGTAGGCGATGCCGCCTGACATGCCGGCGGCGAAATTACGGCCCGTCGGACCCAGCACGACGGTGACGCCTCCGGTCATGTATTCGCAACAATGGTCGCCGGCGCCTTCGATGACAGCGATGGCACCGGAATTGCGCACCGCAAAGCGCTCGCCGGCGACGCCACGGAAATAGCATTCGCCCTCGATCGCGCCGTACAGAACGGTATTGCCGACGATGATCGACTCTTCCGGCACGATCTTGCTGCCAGCAGGAGGCCGCACGACGATGCGGCCGCCGGAAAGGCCTTTGCCGACATAATCGTTGGCGTCGCCTTCAAGCTCGAAGGTCACGCCGCGGGCAAGGAAGGCGCCGAAGCTTTGTCCGGCTGTGCCCGTGAACGTCGCGACGATGGTGTCTTGCAGGCAGGCCCTCATGGCCGTAACGCTTGGCGATTGCGCCGGACAGCATCGCGCCTGCAGTACGGTCGACGTTCTTGATTGGCAGCGACACGCGCACCGGGGTGTGGTTGTCGAGGGCCGGTTGCGCCAGCGCGATCAGCTTGCGGTCGATGATGTCGTGGATCTTGTGATCCTGTTTCTCGCTATTGTAGATCGCGACGTTTGCCGGAACGTCCGGCTTGGTGAATAGCTTCGAGAAGTCGAGCCCGTTGGCCTTGGCGTGCGCCAGCACGTTGGCGCGATCGAGCATCTGCATCTGCCCGATCATTTCACTAAACGTGCGATAGCCCATTTCCGCCATCAGCTCGCGAACTTCTTCGGCGACGAAGAAGAAGTAGTTGATGACGTGCTCGGGCTGGCCGGTGAAGCGCTTGCGCAGCACGGGGTCCTGGGTGGCGACGCCGACCGGGCAGGTATTGAGATGGCACTTGCGCATCATGATGCAGCCGGCCGCGATCAGCGGCGCGGTGGCAAAGCCGAATTCGTCGGCGCCAAGCAGTGCGCCGACCACCACGTCGCGGCCGGTGCGGATGCCGCCGTCTACCTGAACGGCGATACGTCCGCGCAGCCGGTTGGCGACCAGCGTCTGATGGGTCTCGGCGAGGCCGATTTCCCATGGCGAGCCGGCATGCTTGACCGATGTGAGCGGGGCGGCGCCGGTGCCGCCTTCGTAACCGGCAATCGTTACGTGATCCGAGCGTGCCTTCGACACGCCGGCGGCGACCGTGCCGACGCCGATCTCGGACACCAGCTTGACCGAAACGGCGGCGTCCGGATTGACGTTTTTCAGGTCGAAAATGAGCTGCGCCAGGTCTTCGATCGAATAAATGTCGTGATGCGGCGGCGGCGAGATCAGGCCGACGCCGGGCGTCGAGTGCCGCACCTTGGCGATGGTCTTGTCGACCTTATGGCCGGGCAACTGGCCGCCTTCGCCCGGCTTTGCGCCCTGGGCGATCTTGATCTGCATCATGTCCGAGTTGACGAGATACTCGGCGGAGACGCCAAAACGGCCCGACGCGACCTGCTTGATCGCGGAGCGCATCGAGTCGCCGTTCGGCAATGGCTTGTAGCGATCGGATTCCTCGCCGCCTTCGCCGGTATTCGATTTGCCGCCGATGCGGTTCATCGCGATCGCAAGCGTCGTGTGCGCCTCGCGCGAGATCGAACCGTAGGACATGGCGCCGGTCGAGAAACGCCGGACGATTTTCTCCACCGGTTCGACCTCATCGATCGGAACGGGCTTGCGTGCATCGTCGGCCGCCGACTTGATGCGGAACAGGCCGCGGATTGTGTAGAGGTGCGCCGACTGATCGTTGATGATGCGCGCAAACTGCCGGTATTTGTCTTTGGAATTGCCGCGAACGGCATGTTGCAGGGCCGACACCGTTGCCGCGGTCCAGACGTGCTGTTCGCCGCGTACGCGGAAGGCATAATCGCCGCCGACGTCGAGCATGGTCCGGTAGATCGGTGCGTCGGAGAATGCGTCGTGATGCCGGTGCACGCACTCCTCGGCAATTTCATCGAGGCCGACCCCTTCGATGCGCGTCGCCGTTCCGGTGAAGTATTTGGCGACGAAATCGGACTTCAGGCCGACAGCGTCGAAAATCTGCGCGCCGCAATAGGACTGATAGGTGGAGATGCCCATCTTCGACATCACCTTGAGCAGTCCCTTGTCGATCGATTTGATGTAGCGCTTGATGATTTCCTTGTCGTCGAGCTTTTGCGGCAGCTCGCTCTTCATCGCGGTGATCGTCTCGAAGGCGAGATAAGGATTGATCGCTTCGGCGCCGTAACCGGCGAGACAGCAGAAGTGATGCACCTCGCGCGGCTCGCCGGACTCGACGACGAGCCCTACCGACGTGCGCAGTCCTTCGCGGATCAGATGATGATGCACGGCGGCACAGGCAAGCAGCGACGGAATTGGAATCCGATCTTCACCGGCACGACGATCGGACAAGATGATGATGTTAATGCCGTCGCGGACCGCGGCATCGGCATTGGCGCACAATTCGGTGATGGCTACTTCCATTCCGGCGGCGCCGGATTTCAGCAGGCCAGGTTGTGTCGATGGTTCGCGATTTGAAATGAGTGTCGGCGACCTGAGAGATGGCGCGAATCTTTTCCAGATCCGCATTGGTGAGAATAGGCTGCCGCACTTCGAGGCGCTTGGTCGTCGATAGGCCCTCGAGATCGAACAGGTTCGGACGCGGGCCGATGATCGAGACAAGGCTCATCACCAGCTCTTCGCGGATCGGGTCGATCGGCGGGTTCGTGACCTGGGCGAAGTTTTGCTTGAAATAGGTGAATAGCGGCTTGGCCCGTTCCGACAGCGCCGAGATCGGCGTGTCGTTGCCCATGGAGCCGACCGCTTCCTCGCCGGTCGTCGCCATCGGCGCCATCAGGATCTTGAGATCTTCCTGCGTGTAACCGAAAGCCTGCTGGCGATCGAGCAGCGACAGGTTCGAGATCGGCGCGGACTTCGGAGGTTTCCGGCAGCTCTTCGAGCACGATCTGGGTGTCGTCGAGCCACTTCCGGTATGGATGGCTCTTCGCCAGCGTGGACTTCAATTCTTCGTCGGGGATGAGCCGGCCTTGTTCGAGGTCGACCAGCAGCATCTTGCCGGGCTGCAAGCGCCACTTGGTGACGATTTCTTCTTCCGGAATCTGCAGCACGCCGACTTCCGACGCCATGATGATGCGATCGTCCCGGGTCACCACGTAGCGCGCCGGCCGCAAGCCGTTGCGGTCGAGCGTCGCGCCGATTTGCCGGCCATTGGTGAAGGCGATTGCCGCCGGGCCGTCCCATGGCTCCATCAGCGCGGCGTTGTATTCGTAGAAGGCGCGCCGTTCCTCGTTCATCGACTGATTGCCGGCCCACGCTTCCGGAATCATCATCATGACGGCATGGGCGAGCGAGTAGCCGCCCATGACCAGGAATTCGAGTGCGTTGTCGAAACAAGCCGTATCGGACTGGCCTTCGTAGGAAATCGGCCACAGCTTCGAAATGTCCTTGCCGAAATTCGGCGACGACACCGAAGCCTGCCGCGCCGCCATCCAGTTGTTGTTGCCGCGCAGCGTATTGATCTCGCCGTTATGCGCGATCATCCGGTATGGGTGCGCCAGCGACCAGGTCGGGAACGTGTTGGTCGAAAACCGCTGATGCACCAGCGCCAGCGCGCTTTCGAAATCCGGATCGTGCAGGTCAGGGTAATAGGCGCCGAGCTGATCAGCGAGGAACATGCCTTTGTATATGACGGTGCGGCACGAGATCGACACCGGATAATAATTCGACGTGCTGCGCTCGCGCTTGCTGTAGAGCGTGCGCGAAATCGTCTTGCGCAGGATGTAGAGGCGGCGTTCGAACTCGTCGTCCGACTGTCATCGCCGGGTTACGGGCGATGAAGACCTGCTTGTTCACCGGCTCGGTCGGCTTCACGGATTCGCCGAGCGTCGAATTGTCGGTCGGCACATCGCGCCAACCGAGAACTTTCATTCCGTCCTGCGCGGCAATCGCCACGTAGGTGTCCATGATTTCCTGCCGCCAGGCGGCATCGTGCGGCAAAAACAGTGCACCGACGGCGTACTGGCCCGGAGCCGGCAACGTAAAACCAAGCTCGGCGGCCTTCTTTGCAAAGAATTTGTGCGGCATTTGCACCAGAATGCCGGCGCCATCACCGGCGCGCGGATCGGCGCCAACCGCGCCGCGGTGCTCGAGATTGACCAGGATGGTCAGCGCATCTTCGACGATTTTGTGCGACTTGCGGCCCTTGATGTCGGCAATGAATCCGACGCCGCAGGAATCCTTTTCCAGCGCTGGATCAAACAAACCGAAACCAGACGCACTCATTGACGTCCTCGCACTCCCCGTCCGGAGCCTAGGGACTTTCTCGGTCCAGCCCCGACGCAAATCCGCCCTACGCAGGCTCACGTCCGCCTGCATGAGGGCAATTCACCCAATCTTGGAGGCAACCTTCGTGCCGCGTCCGGCCTTAAGGCTGCTTTTCCGCCGCCGTCCGGCGCGCCCTCGTCCGCCGGCGGCTGACCCCGCGCCTTCCCGATTACCCGGCGCGCGCCTCGTGGGTCGACAAATTGGGACAGCAATGCTGTCCTAACTGAACATGGCAAATTCCACGCGCCGATACAAGGGTATAGGCCTCGTTGCGACGCAAAAGGCGTTGTCTCGCCTCAACAACTTGGTCTTCGCCACGCCCGTAGTCCAAGTGGATCATGGGTCGCATAAGAGCGCAATGGTTGAGCGTTGCGCGCTCACCACAATCCAAGCGAACTTATTCCGATTGCGTGACACTTACCCGAGCCAAAGTCTGCAACAAGGTCTGCAAAATGAATTTTGCCAGCGATAATACCGCCCCGGTCGCCCCGGCCATTCTCGACGCCATCGTGAAAGCCAATGCCGGCTACGCCATGGGCTATGGCAATGACGACTGGACTAAAGGCGTCGAGCGTCGGCTATCGGAACTTTTCGAGCGCGACGTGGCGGTGTTTCTGGTGCCCACCGGCACTGCGGCGAACGCGCTGTCGCTGGCTCAGGTCACCCCGCCTTGGGGCGTCGTGTTCTGTCACCATGAAGCTCACATCATCACCGATGAGTGCGGCGCGCCGGAGTTCTTCGGCGGGGGTTTCAAACTTGAAGGTCTTCCCGGCGACGGCGCCAAGATTACGCCTGAGACGCTAAAGAGCGCGCTGGCCGGTTACGGCGGGCACGAGCCGCACCAGATGGTGGCTTCGACACTATCGATTACGCAGGCGAGCGAAGCCGGCACTATCTACCGCACCGACGAGATCGCCGAACTGTGCGAAATCGCCCACGCAAGCAACCTGGCGGTGCATATGGATGGGGCGCGTTTCGCCAATGCGCTGGTTCGTCTGAACACGACGCCGGCGCAGATGACATGGCGATCCGGCATCGATGTGCTGTCGTTTGGCGCTACCAAGGGCGGCGCGCTCGCAGCCGAAGCGGTGGTGGTGTTCGATCCCGCCCGCGCCAGTTTCTTGGCCGAGCGGCGCAAGCGGGCCGGCCATCTGCTGTCAAAGCACCGCTTCATAGCCGCGCAGATGGCGGCTTATCTGGCCGAAGGCCGCTGGCTTGCGCTGGCCCGGCACGCCAACGCCATGGCGGATACACTGGCGCAGAAGCTCGCTGCGATCGGGTTGCGCCCGGTGTGGCCGGTAGAGGCCAACCTCGTTTTTGCCGTGTTGCCAAAGGCGCTGGATGCAAAACTCAAGGCCGCCGGGGCTCAGTATTACGTTCGGACTGGCAAATGCGTCGTGCATGGCGCCGACCAAGTGCTGGTCCGACTGGTTACGTCTTTCTGCACCAGGGAAGATGAGATCGAACGCTTCGTGAATCTTTGCAAAAATTCCTGAAAGCGCCCAAGCGCTGCCCCAATTTGCAGCTATCGTTGAGACACGGTGGAGGCGTCAGAGGCGTTCGGGGAGGGGCTTGGTGAAGCGTGTTTGTAAGGCCGGCATCTCGTCGCTGCTGTTCCTGCTGCTTGCAGCGCCAGGCCATGCACAATCACCGCCCGGTCCCCCACCGCTGAGTTCGCAACCCATCGTCGGTTTTGTTTCGCCTTACGAGATCATGCGCACGTTGCGGGCAGCGGGCTTTGAGCCGCTGTCACCGCCGTTACGCGAAGGCACCGACTTATGCGCTGCGAGCAACGGATTTCCGTGGCGTCCTCATGCATGTCGTGGTCGATGCGCGCACTGCCGCGATCCGCGACGTGACGCGGATCGTGCCGGGTCCTGGCCGTTACGGTCAGTACTACGGCGATCCGCCCTACGGACCTGCCAGTTACGGTGCTCCATTGGCCCCGCCGACCGAGGCAAGCATTGAACCGCCGCCTGCGCGATCGCTTCCACCTGCGCCACGGGTCGTCCCGGATGCAGCGGTTGCATTGCCGCCGTTGCCGAGGCCCCGTCCCGCGACGCTGGTATCACGCAAATCTGACGGCGTTTATCTGGCCGCAAAGCCGTTACCGTCCGCCGCTATCAATACCGCGCCGAACACTGTGACTTCCGCGCCGGTTGTCGTACCGCCGCCCACAAGCGAGACGATGGCTGCAAAGCCGAATGCAACGCCGGAGACCAAAGCTCCGGTAAGCTCCGAGGTCATTACGGCTGCGCCGCCGCCCGCATCAGCTCCGCCGAAAAAAGCGCCAATCCCGGTCGAACCGCTCAACGATTGATTGTCGGTAACGGCAGCGACTGCTGCATATCCCGGTTGTGCTTGCCACGCTGGCTAAGGCGCAGCATTGCGCCGTAGCATGACCAAAATTCGCCGGGAGACGCCGCTGTGAAAGTCTGCATGTTCCACCTGATGCCGTATCGGGATCTGCCGGCGGACTTCGACCAGCATTACCATTCGGCCTTTATCGATCCGGTCTGGTTCGACGTCGCCGATTCCGAAAAAGTCGGCCAATACTACAATGCGACGCTCGACGAACTGCTCTACGCCGCCAAGTCCGGCTTTCACGGCGTGTGCACCAACCAGCATCACCAGAACGTCTACGGCTTCATGGCCAATCCGAGCCTGATGGGCGCGGTGCTGGCGAAGGAAACCAACGGCCAGAACGTCGCCATCATCCAGCTCGGCTCGACGCTGCCCTCGACGACGCCGCCCACCCGCATCGCTGAGGAATACGCGATGCTCGACTGTATCTCGGGCGGCCGCCTCATCGCCGGCTTCCCGACCGGCCTGCCGTCCGACGCCGTGATCTCGAACGGCGTCGTACCGATCGACCAGCGCGAGCGTTATCGCGAGGCGCTGGCGCTCGTCCTCAAGTCGTGGTCGGCGCGGGAGATTTTTCCGTGGAACGGCAAGCATTATCAGCTCGGCATGGTCAATCTCTGGCCGCGGCCGATCCAGCAGCCGCATCCGCCGGTCTGGATTCCCGGCGCCGGGATTTCTTCCACGGCGGAATATGTGCTCGATCACGACCACTGCTTCTGTCATCTCAGCTACCGCGGCTTCAAGAACGCCAAGGACGTGACCGACCGCTATTGGGAAATGGCGGCGCAAAAGGGCCGCGACGACAATCCGTTTCGCTTAAGCTTCCTGCAACTGATCGGCGTCGCCGACAGCGATGCCGAAGCCGAAGACCTTTACGCCGAGCACGCCGAATATTTCTTTCACAAGCTGCTCTACTCGCCGCTGCACTATCAGGCGATCCCCGGCTGCCTCGAATACGGCGCGATGGTGCAGCAGCTGCGCCATAATCCGCGTACCGAGGTCGATCCGCACGACCTGAAAGCCAAGGACTTCTACGAGCGCGGCTATGTCGTGGTCGGCTCACCGAAGACCGTGCGCGAGCAGCTCTTGGATGGCATCAAGTCGCTGCGCATGGGTCATCTTCTGGCGCTGCTGCACTTCGGCTCGATGCCGACCGAGGTGTGCAAGAACAACATCGACCTGTTTGCACGCGAAGTGCTGCCGTACCTGAAGGATGAATGGGACGACCGCTACGAGGACCGCTGGTGGCCGGAACGCCTTCGCGCCAAACGCGCCGCGCCCGCCATTGCTACCGGTTCCATGGCGGCGGCCTCCATGGCCGCCGCTTCCTGACGTCGGGCATCAAACATGGCCGCTCCCGAAATACGCCGGCTGAAGCTTTGGCAGGACCGGATCGAAACCGAAGTCGAAGTCTCCGGCAGCGGGCCGCCGCTCGTTTATCTGCACGGCCCCTGGGGTCTCGGGCCCGATCGCGCCTTCGTTGCGCGGCTCGCCGCGAGCCACACCGTTCACGCGCCGAAATTTCCCGGCACCAGTTCCGGCGATACCGAAGCTGCGCACCAGCTCGACGATTGGCACGACCTGCTCGTCTGTTACGGTGAGCTATTCGACCGTCTTGGCCTCACGGCGCCCGCGATGGTCGGCCATTCGTTCGGCGGTTTGCTGGCCGCCGAAATTGCCGCCGCCACGCCGAAGTCGGTCAGCCGGCTTGTCCTCATCGATCCCGTCGGACTGTGGCTTGACGCGCATCCAGTGCCAAACTGGATGCTGCTGCCTTTCAAGGCGCGCCCAGCGGCGCTGTTTGCCGAGCCCGAAGGCGAGGCCGCGCGGCGCTTCTTCGAGATGCCGACCGACGCCGCCGAGCGCGTCGAGACGCTGGCGCAACTCAACTGGTCGCTCGCCTGCACTGGCAAGTTCGTCTGGCCGATCGCCGACCGCGGCTTGAAGAAGCGCATTCACCGCATCGCCGCGCCGACCCTGATCGTGTGGGGCGAGTCCGACAGGGTTATCGCGCCAGTTTATGCCGAAGAGTTTTCAAAGCGGATTGCGAACGCGAGAGTCGCGAAGATTGCCCACGCCGGACATCTGCCGCATCTGGAGCAGCCGGACGCAGTGATCAAGGCACTGTCCGGATTCATCGCAAGCTGACAAAATAAAAGCGCCCCGGAAAATCCGGAGCGCTCCCTTTAACTCCAGTCAGGCTGATTACGCAGCCTGCTTCTGGGCCTCGATGCTCTGTCCGGCGTCTTTGCCGTTGCTGATCGGGATCGAGCGGGGCTTTTTCGCCTCGGGGATCTCGCGCACGAGGTCAACGTGCAGCAGACCGTTCTTGAGGTTCGCGCCCTTCACCTGGACATGGTCGGCGAGTTGGAACACACGCTCGAACGTACGCGCCGCGATGCCCTGATAGAGCACGTCACCGCGCTTCTCTTCATCCTTGGCGTTTTTCTCGCCGCGGATCGTCAGCGTGTTCTCTTTCGCTACGACTGAAAGTTCAGGCTCATTGAAGCCGGCAACAGCGACCGTGACGCGGTACTCATTCTCGCCGGTCCGCTCGATATTGTAGGGCGGGTAACCGGGAGCCGCGCCCTCGAAGCCCTGATCGAGCAACGAGAACAAGCGGTCAAAGCCGACGGTGGAACGATAAAGGGGAGCAAGATCGAAAGTTCGCATGGCATATCCTCCTTGAGCGACATGCAGATGGCCTGTCCGGATGGACCCGGCCTATGGATTTGCGCATCCGTCATTGGCCTGCGCAAAAGAAATATGGGAACGGCGCCTAAAACCCGCAAGTGCGACTAACGCACTGTCAGATATGGTAATTTCAGCGGCCCGTTTCGACCGCGGTGGACGGCTTGAAGCAAAGAAATTGAGCGTCGCGACCTTCGTTCGCGCCTTAAGTTGAGCGGTCAACAAGGACTGTTATAAGCGGAGCCTGCTACGGCCTGATTTTCATGAAACTCGTCTCGATTCCCGCCAATCCGGTCCCGGACAATTTCGTCGCCGGCGCTCTGAAAACGTCGGACGGCGTTACGCTTCGCTTTGCGCGCTGGCAGCCGCCGGCCGGGCGCAAAGGTACCGTGTGCATCCTGCAAGGCCGCGGCGAGTGGATTGAAAAATATTTCGAGACGGTGCGCGACCTGCGTTCGCGGGGCTTTGCCGTGGCGGCGCTCGACTGGCGCGGGCAGGGTCTTTCCGATCGCGCGTTAAGCGACCGGCACAAGGGGTATGTCAGGGACTTCTCGGAATACGATCGTGACCTCGAAACGTTCATGCGCGAGATCGTGCTGCCGGATTGCCCGCCGCCGCTGTTCGCCATGGGCCATTCCACCGGCGCAACGGTTTTGATCCGCGCGGCGCATCAAGGCCGCCGCTGGTTCGATCGCATGGTGCTGACCGCGCCGCTGATCGACCTCACCGGTTTTGCGGCAACGCAGACTGCCCGCATCATGGTGCGGGCTATGCGGCTGACCGGCTTTGGCAGCATGTATGTGCCGAAGGGCGAAGTCGGCATCATGGAATCGCGCCCGTTCGCCGGCAACATGCTCACTTCGGATCCGGTGCGTTATGCGCGCAACGCGGCGATCCTGGAAGCCGAACCGGATCTGGCGCTCGGTCCGCCGACCGTGGCGTGGACCGACGCGGCCTTCCGCGCCATGCGAACGATGCGCGAGCGCAGCTATCCCGCCAATATTCGCCAGCCCATTCTGATTATTGCCGCCGGCAACGATACCGTCGTTTCCACTGCGGCGATCGAGGATTTTGGCGGTCTGCTGCGCGCCGGCACCCAACTGGTCGTGGCCGGCGCCAAGCATGAATTGCTGATGGAGCAGGATCGCTACCGTTCGCAATTCTGGGCGGCGTTCGATGCCTATGTTCCGGGAACGCCGCTGTTTTGAGCATGATCCGCTGAGTCGGTGTTGCGAACCGCTCGTCCCCGCGAAAGCGGGAATCCAGTCGGTGGCGCACACCGAACCTGGATCCCCGCTTGCGCAGGGAACGAGCGGAATGTGCTCTAGAAGACTATCCGTTCAGCATCTTCATCGCCTGCGCGTGCACGCGCTTGTCGCCGGCGGCGATGATGCGGCCGCCTTTAAGCGCCGGCTCGTTTTCCCATGTCGTCATGATGCCGCCGGCGCCCTCGATGATCGGGATCAGGGCCAGCACGTCGTGGGGTTTAAGCTCGGTCTCGATGATGAGATCGACGTGGCCGGCAGCAAGCACGCAATAAGCGTAGCAATCGCCTCCATAACGCGAGAGCCGCACCGCATTTTCGACGCGGCCGAAGCACTGACGGTCGGCCTCATTCATCAGCAGCGGGCTCGTGGTCAGCATGATGGCGTCGCTGAGTTGCGCGCAGTTCCGCACGCGCAAGTCCCGTTCGCCCGCCGGCCCGCGATAGTGCGCGCCTTTGCCGTCGCCGGTGAAATGCTCGCGGGTGAACGGCTGATGCATCATGCCGTAAATCGGCTGACCCGCGCCGGGTGAGGGCGATCAGCGTGCCCCAGGCCGGCATGCCGCAGATGAAGGATTTGGTGCCGTCTATGGGGTCGAGCACCCAGACATATTCGGCATCCGGGTTATCGGCATCCAATTCCTCGCCGACGACCCCATGCTCGGGAAAGGTCCGCTTGATAAGCGCGCGCATCGCCGCTTCGGCGGCACGGTCCGCGGCGGTTACCGGATCGAAGCCGCCGGACCGGCTCTTGTTCTCGACGCCCAGCGCACTGCGAAAGAACGGCCGGATGGTCTCGCCGGACACGGTAGCGAGTTCGTCCACAAAGGCCGCGAAGTCGATTGCCGTCATGAAATGCCTCGCGTTCCGACTACCGGAGAGCGCCGAAAACGGCAATCGGGCTGTTGCCAAAGAGTCACGCACGCTCGGGAAACAACCAAGTGGAAATCCGCTCGCGACATTTTGCCCGCTGGTACTTTTTTGAGCAATACGAGAAAAGCTTCTAAGCTACTGAAACAATAAGGAAAAATATTCCAAACTTTAATGGAGACCCGAGGGAATAGTTGGTGTGCACGATATGAGGCAAAAACACCGGGAAAATAGGTCAATAACACTTGCGCTTTGTGCGTCGCGGTGTATGTTGTTGCAGTGCGGTAACGAGAGGCTCTCTCGCGTTACCGTCGCCCTCCTTGGGCGTTTCCTCCCTAGACTTGGGCCGCTCCCGCAAGGTGAGCGGCCCTTTTTCTTTGTGGCCGATCCTTGCGACCGAACTATTCGGCCGCAGCGCGATAGGGGCGCAATTCTTCCAGCGGGATTTCGGCAAGCCGATCGGACAACTGTTCGAACTCGTTTGCCAGCCGCGGGAACCCGGACGACCTTTCGTAGCGTCGTTCGTCCATATACAGCGCCCGGTTGATTTCGATCTGGATCGCGTGCAGGCCGGTTGTGGGATTGCCGTAGTGCTCGGTGATAAATCCGCCTGCATAGGGTTTGTTACGGCTGACGGCGTAGCCGAAGCCGCGCATGCATTGCTCTATCGTTTCCGTGATGATCGGAACGCAGCTTGTGCCGTAACGATCGCCGATAACCAGGTCGGCGCGCGGGCGCTCGTCGCGCGTCCCGGTGCTCGACGGCATGGAGTGGCAATCGATCAGCATGGCCGCGCCGAATTCGCGATGCAGCCGCATGAACAGGCGCCGCAACGCGCGGTGATAGGGCTTGTACAGGGTGTCGATGCGGTGCAGCGCTTCGGCGACCGAGATGCGCTGATCGTAGATTTCCTGGGCATCGCCGACCACGCGGGCGACGGTCCCCAGTCCGCCGGCGACGCGCATCGAACGGGTGTTGGCGAATGACGGCAGCCGGCCGTCGAACATGCGTGGATCGAGTTCATAGGGTTCGCGGTTGACGTCGACATAGCAGCGCGGGAAATGCGCGCGCATGATCGGGTAGCCGCGCGGCATGAGCCCGGCGATCAAATCATCGACGAAGCTGTCTTCGGAGCGCCGCAGCGTGGCGAGATCGAGCCGCGACGTTTGCAGGAATTCGCGAGGATAGACCCGGCCGCTGTGCGGCGAATTGAACAGCAAGGGGCCACGGCACGCCTCCGGCTCGATCGCCTCGAAGGGAGGATCAAATTCGTCCTGGATGTCCAACATCGCGGCTAGTGCCCGATTCCAAAGTTCGCATCACTGTGCGGCACCCCCGTTTGCGAACTTTGGAATCAAAGGGGCACTAGCACTTATTGGTCTAGTGTGGCTTTGGTTCAGAAGTCCGCATTTCGAACTCGCGGCAAGAATAATGCGGACTTCTGAACCGCCACACTAGCGGGATTTCTTGGGATTCGCGACCCGGCCTACGCTCCCTAGCGTGCGGCCAAGCCCATTGTCCATAGCCTGACGGTGTTGCCAAGGCCGAATAATGGCGGGTTTTCACCTCCTGTTTACCCGCAGTCGGGCTTATGGAAGTCTAGGGGCCGGCAGAACGCCGGGTTTGAGGGCCATGTCCAAAATCCTGCTCGCGGAAGACGATGTCGACATGCGCCGGTTTCTGGTCAAGGCGCTGCAAAATGCCGGCTTCGATGTGATTTCCTACGACAATGGCCTGTCAGCCTACCAGCGGCTGCGGGAAGAACCGTTCGAACTGCTGCTAACCGATATCGTCATGCCCGAAATGGACGGCATCGAACTTGCCCGCCGCGCGGCCGAACTCGATCCCGACATCAAGATCATGTTCATTACCGGGTTCGCGGCGGTGGCGCTGAACTCCGACTCGAGCGCGCCGAAGCACGCCAAAGTGCTGTCCAAACCGATTCATTTGCGCGAGTTGGTCAACGAAGTACAAAAGCTGTTGGCGGCTTGATGCCGGGATTGTCATTGCGAGCCAACGGGACCGCGCGAAGTCGCGCGTCCCGATGACGGGCTCCACGAAGCAATCCAGCGTTCAATGCAAGCCGCCCCTGGATTGCTTCGTCGTTTCACTCCTCGCAATGACGGAAGTCACTTAGTGCCGTAAGCCCTGTCCCCGGCGTCGCCCAGGCCCGGGATAATAAATCCGTGCTCGTCGAGCTGTTCGTCGATGGCCGCGGTCCAGATCGGGACGTCGGGGTGAAGCCCGCGCAGTCTTTCCAGACCTTCCGGCGCGGCAAGCAACGACACAAAGCGGATATCCCTGGCGCCGCGTTCTTTGAGCCGGGTGATTGCAGCCGTCGCCGTATTGGCGGTTGCGATCACCGGCGAGATGACGATGACCAGTCGTTCGTTCAGATCCGACGGCGCCTTGAAATAGTATTCAACCGCGACGAATGATTCCGGTTCGCGATAAAGCCCGATATGCGCGACGCGTGCTGCTGGCACGAGATCGAGCATGCCTTCGGCAAACGTCACGCCGGCGCGCAGGATCGGCGCGAAGACCAGCTTCTTGCCGGCGATACGTGGTGACATCATCCGCGCCATCGGGGTTTCGATTTCCACTTTGGTCAGCGGCAGGTCGCGGGTGACCTCGTAGCAAAGCAGCATCCCGATCTCTTTGAGGAGTTCGCGGAAAGATTTGGTCGAAATGTCCTTCTCGCGGATCAGCGTCAGCTTGTGCTGCACCAGCGGATGATCGACGACCGTGACGCCTTCCATGAATTCCTCCCGAAGATTCCCAGTTGGAGCATGATCTTTGCGGAAAACCGGAAGTCTACTTTTCCTGATCATGCTCTAGAACACCGTGCCGTCACTGATGACTTTTACCGGCGGCGAGCCGTCGGCGCGCAGCTCACGCGCGATGGTGCGTCCGGCCGCCCACGTGCCGCCTTCCAGAATTTTGGCAAGTGGAAGCGATTCCGAATCCATCTTGAGACGCGCCCGCAGCACTTCCGCCAGCCGGTCGAGCAACGCGACCGTCAGCGCACGCCACTCCACGACCAAGGGCGAACTGACGTCGTGCTCGCGCGATGCGGCCGATGGATCGCGAAATTCAAGGACGCCGGTATCGATGAAAAGGCCGCCGTTGCGGTATTCGGCCAGTCCGGTCAGGCCATCGATGTCAGTGACCGTAATGCCGGCCCATTGCAGCGGTTCGATCAGCGAATAAGTAAGCCATTGCGACAGCTTGTGCAGCGGCATGAGCTCAGTGGTCGCATCGGCGGTGGTCAGCGAGGGATGCCGCCAGCAATCGCCAAGCGGCACGCCGCCAAGCGACAGCCGCGACGGCCAGATCGGCCCGAAGTGATGCAGCAGTTCCGACAGGATCGTCGGGGCTTCGATCTTCCCATCTATTCGCAAGCGTGGAAAGATGATCGAACAGGCCGCCGGGGCGGGGCGCATCATTGCGGCCGAAAATCTCCGGCTTGGACGCCAACAGCGCTCCGAGCCGGCGCAGCAAATCGGCGCGGCCTTCGACGCCGACCAGCGGATTGCTGTCGGAAACCTGGAAGCCGTCGCGAACAGCCTGGTCTGAAAGGCGCGCAAGCCCCTCGGCATCGGCCTGAAGCGGACTAACGGCGTTCGACGAAAAAGCACCATGAGTGAACATGTCAAGGCTGGCGAGTGCCAAGCCCTCCGAACGTCCGATGTTCTTGCCTGATACCGGATCGCGATAATGCCATAGCGGTCCTGCACCGGCGTCCAGCAAAACGCTGATGATGGCAAGGTCGAGTGCAGCCCGCGCCCGCGCCGCAGGATCCGGCCAACGTGCGGCTTTGTCGACGGCGAGCCAGCGATCTTGGCCTTCAAAGACGAAGTGCCGCCAACGCGAGTGAAACGGGACTTCGAGCGACGGATAGGCCTTCAGAGTTGCGGCTAAGGTGCGCTCGGCTGCACCATCGAGGCGGCCGAGATGGACACGGAAATTCGGCAGCTTGTCGTTAAGCCCGATCGCGAGCATCCGATGCGCACGATCGCGAACCGCCTGAGCGTTCAATAACGAATACGCTGCCGCCGTTTCAGGCTTCACGGTCGTTTCCCGAGCCAGGCCTTAGTACTTGTTGAGATTGCGGCCGACGGTGTCCGTCAGGTCCTGCGGCTTCTGCGGCTGCGGCGAGTAATAGCCAGCGGCCTTCTTGGCCTCGATCTCGACATGAGCGTCGGCCGGCACAAGCTCGTCCGGGATGGCGATGCGTTCTACGATGTCGACGCCCTGGCCGACCAGCGCATCGTGCTTCATGTCGCTCATCGAGACGAAGCGGTCGATCCGCTTGATGCCGAGCCAGTTTATCGCGTCCGGCATCAGTTGCTGGAAGCGCGCGTCCTGCACGCCGGCAACGCATTCGGTGCGCTCGAAATATTGTGCTGCGGCGTCGCCGCCTTCCTGGCGCTTGCGCGCATTGTAGACGAGGAATTTGGTGACTTCGCCCAGCGCGCGGCCTTCCTTGCGGTTGTACATGATGATGCCGAGGCCGCCGGTCTGGCCGGCGTGGGCACATTCTTCGATGCCGTGGATCAGATACGGCCGGCAGGTGCAGATGTCCGAGCCGAATACGTCAGAGCCGTTGCATTCGTCATGCACGCGGCAGGTGATCTGGGTGCGCGGATCATTGAGCCTGGCGACATCGCCGAACAGATAAATCGTCGCGCCGCCGATCGGCGGCAGGAATACTTGCAAGTCCGGCCGCGTCACCAGCTCGGGGAACATGCCGGCAGTCTGCTCGAACAATGCGCGGCGCAAATCATTTTCTGTCGTGCCGAAGCGATCGGCGATCCCCGGCAGATACCAGACCGGGTCGATGGCGATTTTCACCACCGAGATGCTGCCGTTTTCGTGCACGACATCGCCGTCGTTCTTGAGACGGCCGGCGGCAATCGCACTCTGCATTTCCGGCAAGTCGAGCCGCGCTCGCGTAATCGCGATGGTCGGACGGATATCGATGCCTTCGACAATCTCGGTCTTGAAGTTCTCGGCGACCAGATGGCCCCATGGGTCGAGCGAGATGATGCGCTTCGGATCAGTCCATTGCGGGAACGGGCCAATGGTCGCTGCGGGAAAAGTATTGGTCAGATCGGGGCGTCGGATCGGATCGAGCGCTCCGGCCGAAACCGCAAGCGCGCGATAAACCGCGTAAGAGCCGCCATGGCTGCCGATGACGTTACGGTCCTGCGGCCGCGAAACGGTGCCGATGATCGGTCCGCGCTCGCGCGCGGTTTTGGCACCCCAGTGAATCGGAAACTGGGACTTTGCTCCAGGCTCGGGGTGCGAGGTGAGCCGGATATGGTCACTGCGATTGGAACGGTTCATCGTACGAATCCCGAAAGGCAGAAGACCCGCCGCAATGGCGGGCCGTTCTACCGAAACTGTTGTATTTCGTGCGGGCTTCCCGCACGCAATCCGGAATTATAGCGGTTTCACAAACAGATACAACAACCGCAAGACCGGGCTATGAAGCAAATAAATGGGCGGCCGGCCCTTCTATTTCAAGAAGTAGGCGGTTCTCGAGTCGGATGACCTGCTACTTTTTTGAGATGCGCCTTTTCCAGCATCACGTGGATGCCTTTGGAACCGTTCACGACCTGGGTAACGCGGAGATCGGCGGCGAGGCTGCATAGCGTATAGGCGTCCTCGCGCGAAATTCCGGTGCGGGCGCAGATCAACTTGATCATGTTGCGTAACGCGATCACGACGCAATCGTCGAGATCGGGATCGAACGCCATGGTCATGACGTGGGTCGGTGTTTCAGCCATCGGCCATTCCAGCGACATGTCGTTGCGCACATGCAGTTCGAACGTGCCGGTGAGGCCGGTTTCGATCGCCGTGATGCAAACTTCGCCGTCGCCCTGTACGCCGTGACCGTCGCCGCAAGAGAACAGCGCGCCGTCGGCATGGATCGGGCAGATACAGCGTCGTGCCGGCGACCAGTTCCTTGTTGTCGAGATTGCCGCCGTTCCGTCGCGGTGGCGGCGACGACACCGGCCCCCACGCGACAGGCGGCGCCACCGCCATGATGCCGAAGAACGGCTTGAGCGGCAGTTCGAGACCCCACGGCAGTCGCCCGACCATGCGTTTGTTGTCGAGTGGAATGTGGATGAGGCGCTGCTCGGCGAAATCGTCCGGCAGCGCACCGCCGAGCGGCCGAATGATGTTGTAGCCCCAGTCGCAATTGAGCTCGACGGCCTTGATGCGGACCTCGAGCACCTGGCCGGCCTTGGCGCCGCGTATCGGCGACCGGTCCGGTGAGAATGTGCGGGCCACCCAATTTTGGCGCAACCTTCGCGTGAATTGCCGGCAGCGCGTCGGGAACGGTCAAGCCCGATCCGGGCTTCGGCAATTGCCCCGGACCGCCCGACACCGTCGAGATGACGACTTCGTCGCCGGAATCGATCGTGATCAGCGGTTTGAGATTGGCGTCGAAGTAGCCCCAGTGCACTGTTTCAGGCGCGGCATCCAGACGATGTGTCTTCATTTGGAAAAACTCCTCAAGCGCCGGGTTTGAGTACGTCGGTGATCCAGTCGAACATGTAATGCAATCCGATTGTGACGTCATCGACCTGGCAATGATGAAAGCCGCCTTCTTCGCGGCTGAATATTTTCAGCGTCTTCTGTCGCGAGCCGGAGGCCTCGTAAAGCCGCTCCGCGAGCGCAACCGAAATCTGTTCGTCACCCGCGCCATGCATCACCAGGAACGGACAGGTCATTTTCTGCACGATGCCGTCGAGGCGGAAGCCTTCGAGTTTTTTCATCGCCGCATCGCGTCCCTCGACGCCGAGCACCCATTCCAGATGTTTCGGCGGCACCGACAGCGACGGTACCTTGCCTGAATCCAGCAACTCGAAACGCCGTCGCCAGGTTTCATGGAAGTCCCACATCGCACCCCAGGCGACGCAACAGGCGAAACGCTGCTCCAGCGAGCCGGCCCGCGGCGCGTAATAGCCGCCGAGACTGAGCGCCATCACGCCGATGCGCTTCGGATCGAATTCCTTGCGGCTGGCGATGTATTCGTAGGCCGGCGTTGCATAACGCTCGGTCTCCGCAATCAGCGGCAGATTGCGAAAACGCACGCTCTCGCCGTTGCCTGGTCCATCGACGATCAGGCAGCCGACGCCGCGGGCGGCAAGTTCCGGGATGCCGTAGCCGTATTGCAGTTCCTTGGTGACGTCGAAGCCGTCGAAAAACACCATGGCCGGCGCCGGACGCGTACCGGCGACGTCGGGGTCCGGATGGACCAGCAACGCCGGCAGGCTCGTATTCTCGTAGGGCACCTCGACCGGCTCGATGCGCGGCCGGCCGAAGATCGCGGCGGCTTCCTGGAAGATTTTCACCGACTTGGCATAGACGTCCATGCTCCGCTGCGAGCGCGGATGGACGAAACGTTCGCCGGTCTGGTAGTAGCGGCGTCGCCCGCATGAAGCACGAAGCAGCCGAGCGCTTGTGGCCGGCGGCGAGCGCGGCACGGCCACGCGCCTCGATCTTGTCGCCCATGCGTGTCCATTCCTCGAACCACGCATCGTCATCGCCGACCTTGTCCTTCAGCGCGCGGCCGACGCGATTGACCTCGTCGATCTCGATGCCGACCCAGGGCGCGGCGGACAGGCAAATCAGCAGGCCCATCGACCAGCGATAATTGTTCGGGAAATAAAGAAATGTCGGATCGTCTTTCTTTTCGTCGGCCATTGCAAATTCCCTAGATGTTGTCCGGCCCGCCGGCGTCGCCCAGATCGGTGTCGGCGAACAGATCATCGAGCTTCATCATCTCCTTGATCAAGCCTTGCTGATGGCAATAGCGCAGCACTGTTTCGAGGTTTTTGCGGTTGACGTCGCCGAGTCCGTAAGCCCAGGGATCGGAACCCAGAACGTCCAGCTGCTCCTCCCACGCCGTCCTGACCCAGGCGAGCGGCACGACGCGAGGATTGGCGGTGCGGCGATAGGCCAGCGCCTTGGCTTCGTCGAAGGCTTTGGTGAGATTGGTCGCGACCCAAGGATATTTGTCGATGATCTCTTGCCGGATCGCGTTGACGTGCATGATCGGAAAAATTCCGGTCCGCTTGAAGAATTCGATTTCGATGTCCTTGTAGTTCGGAAACAGGCGGACAATGCGTTTGTCACCCGCCTGGAACAGCCTTGGCAGATCCGGCGACAGCATCGCCGGGATTTCGCCCTCGGCGAGCATGAGATCGAGGGGTTTGCCGGCCGGCGCCATCTCGATGTTCAAGCCCTTCGGCGGCGTGAATTCGAAATCCTCTTCGCGCTCGACCACCCAGGTACACTGCCGGTGCGGCACGCCGTAATATTCCTCGAGAATGCCGCGCATCCAGATATTGGACGCGGGCTGGAAATTGGTGCCGCCGATTTTCTTGCCGATCAGGTCCTTCGGCTCGCGGATGCCGGATTTGGCATTGACGAAAACAAAGCCGTGGCGGAAGCGGCGGTGCAGGAACACCGGGATCGCGGTCAGTGGCTCGCCGCGGTCGCGCGCCATGTAGTAGCCGCCGATATTGATCTCGCAGACATCGAACTCGGTCTTGCGCGCCATGCGCCAGTGGCGCTCGCGCGAGCCCATGCCGGTGAGCATGACGAGCTCGATGCCGTCGGCCTGGACGCTGCCGTCGGAGAGGGCGCGGACGATTTCGTAATCGCCGCAAGCGACGGTCAGCTTGAGCTTGGACATTCAACCTCCTCGCGGAGCGGGTTTACCGCCAGCGGCTGAAACGGAGTTCAGCGCGGCGGACGATTTCATTGAGCACGATGGCCATCGCCGCCAGCATCGCGACGAGGCCGAACAGCTTGGTGGGGTCGAAATTCTCGGTGAACAGCGTGGTGAAATGTCCGATGCCGGCGGTCGATACATAAAGCTCAGCAAGCAGCACGCCGAGCAACACGCCGGTCATTCCAAGCCGCATGCCGGAAAAGAAACTCGGGATCATGTGCGGGAAAATCACCCAGCGCAGGATGTGCCAGCGGTTCGCCCCCATCGAGCGTGCGCTCGTTAGCAGGATCGGTTTGATGTTCTGCAGCCCGGCAACGACGGCGATGATGATCGGAAACGTGCCGTGGGTCACGCCGAACGCGATCTTGGAAGGGGCGCCGATGCCGAAAAACAGAATGAAGATCGGCAGGATGGTGATCTGCGGCAGACCGTAGATCAGGAGAATGATCGGCATCAAGCTGCGCCGCGTGAACGGCTGCAGTCCGACGGCGAGCCCGATCGAGAGACCAAGCACCACGGCGATAGCGAACGCGACCGCAAGCTCGAAGAATGTCAGTCGCAGCGCCGCCGGTACGCCGGGCGTCTGCCAAACCGACCCGAGCGAGGCGAGAACGCGTGACGGCGGGCTGATGAACATCGGATCGATGAACCAGCGCGCCGCGATTTCCCATATCAGCAGCAGCAGCAGCACGACACCGAGCCGGACCACGCCGGGATGCCGCAGCAGGAATGCCTGAGCGCTCATGCCCAGCGTCTCCCGCGGGCTTCCAGAAACGAAACGAGGCCATTGAGCAGTGCCGCGATCACGACGACGAAGGCGATGTAGGCGAACATGCGCGCCATATCCATGCCTTCGGCTAGTTGCACGATGTGATGACCGAGGCCGGCGAGCGAGGCAATGGTTTCGCTGCCGATGATGGAGAGCAGGGCTATGGTAAATCCCATGCGTAATCCGCTCAGAATGACCGGGAGTGCGCCGGGAACCAGCACGTAGCGAAAGAGGTGGAAATCGGATGCTCCCATCGAACGGGCCGCCGTGACCAGAGTGCGGTCGACATTGCCGAAGCCGGCAATGGTCGAAAGCACGATGGGGAAAAAGCTGATGGTGGCGCCAAGTGCGATTTTCGACGCCGGGCCGAGACCGAAGAACAGCACGTAGAGCGGCAGGAACATGATGATCGGGATCGAATAGATCGCGGCGAACAGCGGATCGAAGACGCGGATGGTGTAGCGCCTGCGGCTGACAAAAAAACCGACGATGGTGCCGCTGGTCATCGCCAATGCAAAAGCAATGACGAGTTCCGTCAGCGTGACTCGCAGGTCGGGCAGGTATTCGCCGCTGCGCAGAACGTCGAGAAGCTGCTGCCATACCGCAACCGGATTTGGCAACAGCAGGCGGTTGACGCCCCAGCGGGTGGTCGCGAGGTACCAAAGCACCAGCACTGCGATGAGAAAACCTACCTGCACCAGGCGGCTGCCGAAACTCTGGGCCTGATTGTCACGGGTTGCCATCAGGCGAGCCCGCCTGCCGACGATGCGGTGACGGTCTTGCGGATCTCATCGTGCAGCAGCGCATAAAGCTCGTTGCGCAGCGTTGTGAATTTTTCCGATGTCACGAAGTCCGGCTTGCGCGGATGCGGCTCGTCGACGCTGATGATCTTCTTGATCGTTCCTGGACGCGCCGAGAACACCGCGACGCGATCGGCCAGAAATACCGCCTCGCCGAGACTGTGGGTGACGAAGACGATGGTCTTCTCGGTGCGCGACAGCAGCACGGAAAGATCTTCGCCCAGGATCATACGCGTCTGCTCGTCGAGCGCACCGAACGGTTCGTCCATCAAGAGAATGTCGGTTTGCAGCGACAGTGCCCGTGCCAGCGCCGCGCGCTGGCGCATGCCGCCTGACAGTTGGCCTGGATAGTGGTTGACGAATTCAGTAAGGCCGACGGCTTCCAGTGATTGTCGGGCCCGCGGTTCGTGTTCGGATTTGGGCACGCCCTGAAACAGCATGCCGAGCCGGATGTTCTCGGCTACGGTATTCCAGGGGAACAAGGCATTCTCCTGGAATACGAAGGCGATGTCGTGCGGCCGTGGTCCGCGCACCGGCTTTCCGGCCACTTCGACGGTGCCGCCGCTTGGCCGCATCAAGCCGCCGATCACGTTGAGCAGGGTGCTTTTGCCGCAGCCGCTCGGACCGATCAGGCACAGCAATTCGCCGCGCTTGATGTCGAGCGAAGTGTCGAGCAATGCGCGTACGTGCTGCACATCGCCCGGTTCACCGAACTGGTGCGAGACGTTTTGAACGCGGACCGCGAGATCGCTTGCCGTCATTTCGACAAATACGCTTCGGTGTAGAGCTGGGACATATCGGATTTTGACGGCAGCAGTTCGGTATCGACGAACGCGTCGGCCAGCATATCCAGTGCGTCTGGAATGAACACTATCGATCGCTGCGCGAACACTTTCGCCATTCCTTCCGCTTCTCCACCCGAGGATATCGTTATTTCGGCAAAAAGGCTTCCGTCACAAGCTTCGACATATCGGGCTTGGAGGGCAAGGCCTGGGTTTCGACAAACGATGTCGCCAGTACATCCAGAGCCTTTGCGCTGAAATGACCGTCGGTGCTCAGGATCGGCATGGTGTCGTCATAGCTTTCAGCCGCCACCGCCGGAGAGACGCCGGTATGCTTGACGGCGATGTCGATCGTTTCCTGCCTGTGATCGCGCATATAGGCGATGGTTTCAAACCACCCCGCGAGAAAGGTTTTCAGCGCCTCGGGATTGCCGGAAATCAGACTATCGCTCGCGTAGATGACATGGACGTGGAAATCCTTCACGCGGTCGCCAAACTTGACCAGGATACGCGCGGCTCCGGTCTCGGCAAATTTGTAGACGGTGGCGCCGTCAGTTGTGACACCGTCGATCTGGTGGGTTTTGAGCGCGGCGATTTGGGTTTCGGCCGAGCCGAGCGGTGCGATCTTGATGCCGTTATCGCCCCAGCCCTGGGCGCGGGATAGCTGCTGGGTCAGCCAGTAGGTCAGCGAGCCTACCGTCGACACGCTGACGGTGCGGCCCTTGAGATCGTCGACGGATTGAATTGGGCCGTCCTTGAGCACGACCAGCAGGATCGTGTTCGGCGCGTTGGCTTCCGCTGCCACCGCCTTCATCGGCACGCCTTTGACGATGGTGGCAATGGCCGGACCGCCGCCGAGCGCAATATCAAGGCTGCCCGCCGCCAGCGCCTGCATCTCCTTGGCATCGCCGGAGAACGAACTGATTTCGACATCAATGCCGTGTTTTTTGAAGATGCCGGTGTCGACGCCGACATCGGCCGGCACAAAAGCGAATTGATTGGCCTGCGCCTTGCCGAGACGCAGCGTCGTTTGTGCGTTTGCCGCGCCGGCGAACACGAGGCCAAGCAGCACGGCTGCGCAAAAAACCAGTTGTTGAACCTTCATTGAACGCATTTCGTCTCACTTCGGTGGCAGGAATGCTTCGGTATAGAGCTTGCTCATGTCGGGCGCCGTCGGCAGCACCTTCAATTCGACGTAGGAATTGGCGAGCGTGTCGAGCGCTTTCGCATCGAACCTGCCGTCGTCGGAGAACATCGGCATCAGCTCGTCGTAGGTCTTGCCGTTGATATCGTCGTCCTTGCCGATCACTTGCGTGGCGATTGAAACGGCACCGGCCTTGTTGTGACGCATGAACGCGATCGCCTCAAACCAGCCTTTGAGAAAAGCGCGGACCGTATCCGGTTTGCTCGCGATCACTTTGTCGGTCGCGTAGATGATGTGGACGTGAAAGTCCTTCACGATCTGGCCGAACCGCGTCAGGATCCGCGCCTTGCCGAGCTTTTCCAGTTCGAGCGCGGTTGAGATATCGGTGACCACGCCGTCGATATCGCCGCGTTCCAGCGCCGCGATCTGCGGCGCCATGCTGCCCATCGGCGCGATCGCAATACCGTCCGGTCCCCAACCTTGCTGGCGCGACGTTTCACTGACCAGCCAATAGGTCAGGCCGCCGACGGTAGAAACGCTGATCTTCTTGCCCTTCAATTCCGCAGCGGATTTCGGACCATCCGGGCGGACCACGATGGTGAGGTCGAGCGGCGGCCCCCCCATGGCGGCAATGGCTTTGGTCGGCGCACCCTTGGCGATAAAGGCCATCGCTGGGCCGGAGCCGAGCGCGATGTCGAGACTGTCGGCCGCCATCGCCTGCTGCAATTTGGCGTCGCCGGCGAAAGCGATTTCGTCAATGCCAATGCCGTTGCGCTTGAACAGACCCTCGTGCATGCCGATGTCGAGTGGCACAAACGCAAACGATTCCGGCACGGCTTTGCCGACGCGAAGCGTTTCATCGGCGAGCGACGGCTGTACCACGCACGCGCTGATGAGCGCAGCAGCAAGGAGAGCAGCTATCGCATGGCGGAAACTCATGGGGGCTTACGGGCCGTTCCTCTATTTCCCGGGCAGGAATGCTTCGGTGTAGAGCTTGCTCATGTCGGGCTGATCCGGAAGTGTCTTCATTTCCACAAATGATCGGCTCAATACCGCAAGCGCCTTTTGATCGAAGCGGCCATCGTCGCTGAACATCGGCATCAGTTCGTCATAGATGCCGCTTGTGGTTTTCTCGTCGGTGCCGGTGACCTGCATGGCGATTGCGACCGACTTCGCCTTGTTGTTGCGCATAAAGTCGATGGTTTCGAACCAGCCTTTCAGAAACGCTTTCAACGCATCGGGCTTTTGCACGATTGCCTTATTGGTCGCAAAGATGACGTGCATGATGAAGTCTTTCGCCACATCGCCGAAGCGCATCAGGATGTGGCCGTCGCCGCGGTCGGCGAAATTAAGCGCTGTGCCGATTTCAACGACGCAAGCATCGACGGCGCCGGACTTCAGTGCTGCAATGCGTGTGCTGTTTTCGCCGATGGGTACTTGCACGAAGCCGTCGTAGTCCCAGCCGTGCTGGCGCGACACCTCGTTCATCAGCCAATTGGTGGCCGAACCGACTGTGGAGATGGCGACCCTGCGGCCTTTGAGGTCATCGACGGACTTTACCGTGCCATCCGCGCGGACAACAACGGCAAAGAGCAACGGCGGACCAGCCATGGCGGCAATGGCTTTGACCGGCGCACCCTTGACGATAAACGCCAATCCGGGCCCCGAGCCGAGCCCAATATCGACCGCATCGGCGGCCATCGCCTGTTGCAGCTTGGCGTCGCCGCCGAAGCCGGCGATTTCGAGATCGAGGCCGTGTTTGGCGAAGATGCCGGTTGCTTGCCCGATATTCGCAGGCGTGAAGGAAAATGATTCACGGCCGGCATTACCAACCCGGAGCAGCTCGTTTGCCGAGGCAACTGATGCCGAGAGGCCAATCGCCGCCACTGCGATGAAGGTCAGCGGCGACCTCATCACTATTTCCTCCCGATGCTATTTTGCGCTTTATCCGCGGGCCGATCTTAGCGCACTTCGCCGCTGTTCGGTCGCGGCCTGATCGAGCGTCAAATCGTCCTGGAGCACGACGCCATAATGCTCGTTCGCAGCATCGCGGGAGATGAATTCTTCGATGACATCGGTGCGTACGTGGTTAGTGTCGCGTTCAAGCGGATCGCCCCAGCCGCCGCCTCCGCCGGTGCGAACGATAACCTCGGCATCGACCGGTACCGGATAATGCGGGGCATCCATCGAGCGATAATCGTTCTCGCCCGGTAGACGCAGCAGGAAATCGCCGTGGCTGCCGGGCTTGCCGCCCCAGATGCCCCAAGGCGGGCAATGCTCGCGCCGCGGATGATCGAAATTCCAGCGGCCGTCGACCAGATTGCGCACGCAGGTATCGAGGCCGAGGCCGCCGCGATATTTGCCGGCGCCGCCGGAATCAGTACGCAGCCCGCGGCTTTCCACCACGACGGGGCACTTCAGCTCGATGCCCTCGATAGAGGCATTGCGCACGTCGCCCTGGCAGACCGAAACGCTGCCGGATGCGCCGTCCTCGAACGGACGGCCGCCCCAACCGCCGCCCTCGATGCTTTGCACGACAAAACGGCGCTTGGTTTTCGGATGCACGCCGAAGAACACGATCGATCCACCGAGCAGCCCATGATGACCTGCGGGCACGCGGTCGCGCATGGCGTCGCCGAGCGCGCGGATGATGGTGTCGACCACAGTCGGAACGATAACGCTCCAGCCCGCCATCGGGGCTGGAAAACGCGCCATCATGATGTTGCCTTCGGGTATGATGACTTTGAGCGCGCGAAATGAGCCCTCGTTGACCGGTTCGAGAGGGCCGGTCAACGCCTTGTAGGCTACACGGGCGGCGGCATAGGTACGCGAATTGACCCCTGCTTTACGTTCGCCCGAGCATTTCGACAGGTCGATCGTCATGCCGCCGCGTTCGATCGTGACCTTGGCGTGGATCGGTACCGGCTCGTCGCGCTTGACGCCGTCGTGATCGAGAAACGAGCTTGCTTCATAGATGCCGTCCTTCAGTTTCTCGACAACGTTGCGGCACTTACGTTCGGTCTCGTCGAAAATCTGCGCGATGGCGTTGAGGATAGTCGCTTTGCCGTATTTGCCGAACAATTCATCGAGGCGGCGGACGGCGAGCCGGCATGCGGCCATCTGCGATTTCATGTCGCCGAGCGAGGATTCCGGGAAACGGATGTTGTCCTTGAGGACGCGGTACAGCGTCTCATTCACTTTCCCGGCTTCGTAGATCTTGAGTTGGTCGAGCTGCAGCCCCTCCAGCCATGGATCGCTGACGCTCGGGCCGGCGCCGAAACCGGTGCTCATGCCGCCGACGTCGATCCAGTGCGCGCGCACCATCGCAAACATCAACAGCTCGCCCTTATGGAAGTAGGGCATGTAAATGACGATGTTGTTGAGGTGCTGGCCGGCTACCGCCTGATGGTTGGTGATGATCACGTCGCCCGGTTTGAAGCCTTTCGCGCCATAGCGCTTCATGCCGTCGGTGATGATCACTCCGAGATCGGCGACGAAATGCGACACGCCGCCGACGTTCTGCGAAATCAGCTGGCCCTCGGTATCGACCAGCGACGTGCAGAAATCCCGTACCTCGTAGATCATCATGTTGTAGGAAGTACGCTGCAGGTCGGCCGACATCTCGTTGGCGATCGCCGGCAAGGCGTTTCGAATCACTTCCAGCGTGACGGCATCGAGTACTTTCTTCGCCGGCTTCTTTTTTGCGGCCTTCTTGGCTCTCTTGCTCATTTCGCGCCTCCGACCTCGATCAGAAGTTCACCCGACCGCGCCACCGTGCAGCTATCCCGTTCGAACAGCACTGTCGTCGTGCCATGTTCTTCGATCAGCGCGGGTCCCTTGATACGCGCTCCGGCGCCGAGATCGCTGCGTTGATAGATCGGACAGGACACAGCCTTACGCGCGTCGCTGAGAAAAACGTCGCGCCGGGGCGCCGTTTTTTTCGTCGCGCGGCCTGACAGCTTGGGAAATTTCAGCTTCTGCCGCTTGCCGACGCCGGCAAGACGGATATTGACCATTTCAACCGGCTCATCCGGCGAGTGGTGGGCGTATCGGTGCTCGTAGAGTGCATCGAATGCTTTGCGAATTTTTTGCCGATCGCCGCGAGCGAGCAGTTCGCGCGACACCGGAACAGATAACGTGAACTCCTGGCCGACATAACGCAAGTCGAGCTCGGTCCTGAACTCGGCATTACGGGCGTGCCGAAGGCTTTTCTTCGCTTCGGCCGCCATCTCATCGTGAACTTTGAGCAGCCGGGCGAAATCGAGACTCGGCGAGATCATAGTAGAAAGTGCGGGTAAAATCGTGCCGTTCATCCGCGAGCAGCATGCCGAGCGCGGAGAAGTGCGATGGAAACAACGGCACGATGACTTTCGGAATGTGTAGTTCACGGGCGATGGCGCAGACATGCAGCGGACCGGCGCCACCGGAGGCGACCAGCACGAAGTCGCGCGGGTCGTAGCCTTTTTCCACCGATACTTCGCGTACCGCGAGCGACATCTTTGAGATGGCGATTTCGACAATGGCCTGCGCCGCGGCGACCGTATCGAGCTTTAACGGCTTTGCGATCTTTTGCTCGATACCGGAACGCGCGCCCGCGGCATCAAGCTCCATCTGGCCGCCGAGAAAGTTCTTCGGGTCGAGCCGGCCGAGCACGACATTGGCGTCGGTGATGGTCGGTTCGGTGCCGCCGCCGCGATAGCAGATCGGGCCGGGATCGGCGCCCGCGCTCTGCGGGCCGACTTTGAGCGCGCCGACGTCGTCGATCCAGGCGATGCTGCCGCCGCCGGCGCCGACTTCGACCACATCGATCATCGGCAGCATCACCGGATGCCCGCTGGCGTAACCGCCGACGTAATAGCCGGGCGCCAGCGTGGGCTCGCCGTCGCGTACCAGGCTGGCCTTGGCGGTAGTGCCGCCCATGTCGAATGAGATCACGTTGTCGAAGCCGAGGGCCTGCCCGATGCGCGCTGAGGCGATGATGCCGCCGACGGGGCCGGATTCCATCATCGCGACCGGCCTTTCCGTCGCGACCTCCGGCGTCATGACGCCCCCATTCGAACGCATGATGGAGAGGTTGCCGTGGAAGCCGACGCCGTTGAGCGCCGCGCTCAAGCCTTTTACATAGCCGCCGACCTTTGGCCCGATATAGGCGTTCACCACCGTGGTCGACATGCGTTCGAACTCGCGATACTCGCGCAGGATGTCGTGCGAGAGCGAGAGATACGCATTCGGCAGCGCCTCGCTTACCATCTGGCCGACGACGCGCTCGTGCTCGGGATTGGCGTAAGCGTGCAGCAAGCACACCGCGACCGCCTCGACGCCTTCGGCGGCGAGTGCGCGACAGGCCTCTGATACGCTTGCCTTGTTCAGCGGCCTGAAAGCATCGCCCGAGCCCAGGACGCGCTCTTCCACTTCGCGCGTGAGATGGCGCGGCACCAATGGCTCATGGCGATGGAAGAACAGATTGTAAGCTTCCGGGCGATTGCCGCGACCGATGATGTAGACGTCGCGCGTACCGCGGGTGACGATCAGATCCCGTTTTTGCGCCTTTGCGCTCGATCAGCGTATTGATGGCGGTTGTGGAGCCGTGGATCAGTTCATCGATGGCGTCGGCCGAAAGCCCGCTTTTGCGGATGCAGTCGAGGATGCCCTGTGTCAGCTCGTGCGGCGTGGTGAGGCTTTTGGCCTCGACGAACTTGCCGACCTTGTCGTCAAAGCCGACGAGGTCGGTGAACGTTCCTCCGATGTCGATCGCAACCGTTATCATGGGGCCGGCACACTATTGGCTTTTACGCAAAACGCAACGCTCGCAACGCTAATGCTTGCGCCGCATCTCGTGCGATGAGTTGACTGTGGCGTGCAGATTGCGGGCAAACTCGACAGCGCCAAACACTGCCATGTCCGGTGCGGTTTTGACGTATTCCTTGACGCCAACGATGGCCGGCCGGGGCGCCTTCAGGATCGCGGCGCACAGCGTATCCACTGCAGCTTCGAGTTTCGCGGCCGGCACGACGTCGCTGACAATGCCGAAGGAGAGCGCGCGTTCCGGTGAGATCTCGGCCTGCGAATAAACCAGATAGCTCATCGCCTTGCGCGGTACGCGATCGACAAAGGACGACATCACCATGGTTGGCAGGATATTGTGCGCCATCTCCGGGACCTGAAATATGGCCTGATCACTTGCCAGCGTGATATCGCAGGCGGCTGCGATCGCGCAACCGAAGCCGAGCGCGCGGCCCTGAACGACGGCGATGATCGGAATCTTCGCGTTGCGCATGGCGCCATAGCAATTGAACACCACATCGCTGAAGTTTCGGCGCTCGAGCGCATCAGGATCCTGTTTGGGCGTCGAGCCCATCACAGCGCGGCCGACACAGAAATCTTTGCCGGCGCCGCGTAACACCACGATGCTCGAGTTCTTGTCCGCGCTTTCAATGATTCCGGTCAGCTCCGCGACCATCTCATCGGAGACGGCGTTGCCGCGATCCGGCTGATTCAAAGTGATATTCAGAATCGGTCCGTCTTGTTTGGTCAAAATGTCAGCCATAAGAACTCCCGTTAAACCGCTATTTCTTCTTCGACTCGTGGATTGCGCGCCAGATGCGCTCCGGCGTCACCGGCATTTCGATATGAGTGACGCCAAATTCGGCCAGTGCATCCACCACCGAATTGACGACGGCGCCAAGCGCGCCGGTGGTGCCGCCTTCACCGGCGCCGCGCACGCCAAGCCGGTTGGTCGGCGTCAGCACCTGGCTGATATCGGTGGTGAATGACGGCATCGTGTCCGCGCGCGGCATCGCATAGTCCATGAACGAGGCCGACAGCAACTGGCCCTCGGCATCGTAAGAGCAGAGTTCGCAGACCGCCTGGCCGATGCCCTGAACGGCGCCGCCGTGGGTCTGCCCATCGACGACCATCGGGTTGATGGCGCGTCCGACGTCGTCAACGCACGTGTAGCGAACAATGTCGAGGTGGCCGGTCTGCGGATCGATCTCCACCTCGCAGACGTGAGCGCCATAGGGGAAGCCGAGCTGCTTGATGGTCTCGTCGGAGGTGGCGCCAAGCGGCCCGCGCAAGTCTTCCGGCAAGGCTTTATCGGTTATCGCCGCTTTGGCCACTTCGTAGATGCCGACCGAACGGTCGGTGCCTTTCACCGTAAAACGGCCGGAAGCGAACGCGATGTCATCTTCGGCGGTTTCCAGCATATGTGCAGCGATTTTCTTGCCTTTGTCGATCACCAGATCCGACGCATTGCCCATGACAATGCCGGCAAGCCGCATCGAGCGGGCGGAATGCGAGCCGCCGCCTTCCTTGACGATATCGGTGTCGCTCTCGTTGATGTAAACGTCGTCGAACGGCACGCCGAGCCATTCGGAAACGCATTGCGCAAATGTCGTTTCGTGGCTTTGGCCACTCGACAGCGTGCCCACCACAACATCGACACGACCTTCTGGAAGCACCGTGATATCGGCGCGCTCGCGGGGATATCCTCCGGTCGTTTCCAGGTAGCAGCACAGGCCGATGCCGCGCAGACGCTTGCGCTTGCGCGCTTCGGCGCGGCGCTTCTTGAAACCCGCCCAGTCGCCAAGCTCCATCGCGCGGTCCATCACCACGCGATAGGTGCCGTTGTCGTAGACGATGCCCTGCGGGTTCTTATAAGGAAATGCCGAAGGCGGAATGAGATTGCGTTTGCGCAGCGCGACGCGGTCGAAGCCGTGCTCCTGAGCAGCCTTATCGACCAGCCGCTCCATCACATAAATGACTTCCGGCCGGCCAGCACTGCGATAGGGCGTCGTGCACATCGTGGTCGAGAGCACGGCGCGTGCGCTGATATGCGCAACCGGGATGCGATAGCCCGACGTCGCGAGGCCCACGCCCTTGACCAGCGGCACATATGAACCGCTGTGAGCGCCGACATTGCTGAGATTTTTGGTGCGCAGCGCGAGGAAGCGGCCGTCTGCGTCAAGCGCAAGCTCGGCGCTTACGGTGAGATCGCGGCCCATATAGTCGCTGACAAAGGCCTCGCTGCGGTCGCAGGTCCATTTCACCGGGCGCCCGACGCGGCGCGACGCCCAGACGACGAGAGCGAATTCCGGAAAGAAACTGTTCTTGGTGCCGAAATTGCCGCCGATCTCCTTGGCGATCACCCGCACCGACTCAAAGGGTACATCGAGGATGGCCGCGATTTCTTTTTTCTGGCGGACGATGCCGCCAGAGCCGGCATAAAGCGTGTAACGCTTGGTTTCCGGATCGTAGATGCCGACAGCTGCGCGCGGCTCCATCGGTACGCCGGTCACACGATTGATCCAGGTATCGAGCCGCGTCACGTGGGCAGCGCGAGCGAACGCTTCGTCGGTCGCCTTGGCGTCGCCTACCTCGGCGTCGATCATGATATTCGGCAGATCGTCGTAAAGCCGCGGAGTGCTACCCTCGACGGCGACCTTGGCATCGGTCACTGCCGGTAACGGCTCGTATTCGACGACTACCTTCTCGGCGGCGTCTTTCGCCTGTGTGACCGTTTCGGCGACGACGAAGGCGACGGCGGCGCCGACATGGCGCACTCGATCTGTCGAGAGCACAAGATGCGGTGCGGCCGGCACCGGCGAACCGTCGCGGTTGTGCAGCACGATGTCGGGTGCCGTACCCGGCGCGGTGAGGTGGGGGATGCGCTTCAGTCCGTCCGCCTGGGTGTCTGCTCCTGTCAGCACGGCGAGTACGCCGGGCATGGCGTGGGCTTCCGCCGTATCGACTGAACGGATCAGCGCGTGCGCATGAGGGGAGCGCACCACCGCGCCGTAGACCTGGCCGGGGAAGTTGAAGTCGTCGCTGTAACAGCCGTGGCCGGTAACGAGACGCAGGTCTTCCTTGCGTCGTACCGTCGATCCGATGCCTGCGTTCATGATGGCGAGGAATACTGACCTGACGAGGGGTGGGACAACACTTTTCTCATAGCGCGGCGAAGGCCGCTACCCGCTTTGCCGTGGGCTTCGAACCCGGCCCATGCGTAATTCGCCGTCTTTTGCGGGGACCGGACGGTTAACTGAGGGTAAATGCCGCCCCAAAGCCACCTTTGGTTTGGAATTTAACCAAATTCAAACGCTAATTGAGGCATTAAGGCGTTGACCTGTCGACGAAAAATGAATGTACGCCTGACCCAATATCTTCGCGCCCTCATCCGGCCGGCGCCGACGATCGGCCTGGTGATCATCGCCATTTTCTGGCTTGGGCTGGTCTATGTACTGCCAGCCGATCACGAGAGCCTCCTCGACTACGAGCAACGCCGTCTGCTTTTTTTACTGGCCGCAAGCATCGTCACGGTTCTTGAGGTCGCAACGATCATCGCCAGTATTCGCCGGCAGGTACGGGTCGAATTGACCAACGAGCGGTTCCACACGGCGCTCGAAAATATGACCCACGGCTTGTGTATGTTCGACGGCAACAAGCGCCTGGTGGTCTGCAACGAGCGTTACGCCAGCCTGTATCGATTGCCGCCGGAACTTGCGAGGGCTGGCGCAACGCACGAAGCGATCATTGCGCATCGCGTGCTGAACGGCATCCTTAAGGGCGAAAAGAATACCGGCGCCGTCGACAAGAAGCTCGGCGCGTTGGGTAAGCATTCCTCCGACAAGGTCTCGAGCCGGGTTGATGAGCTTTCCGACGGCCGTCTTATTCGCGTCGTGCGCCAGCCGATGAAAGATGGCGGTTGGGTCGCAACCCACGAAGACATCACCGAGCGGCAACAACTCGAGCAGCAGCGCGACACGATGCTGGCGACGGAGACTCGGAGGCTATCGACCGAGAGCGCGATCTCATCGTTCCGCGAGCGGGTCGAGGAAGTGCTCAGCATGGTCAGCGACTCGACCACGGCGATGAAATCGACCGCGAGTGCGTTGATCGGTTCGTCACACGAAACCACCCGCCACGCGGAGAGCGCGTTACGCGACTCGAACGACGCTTCGGCGAATGTCTCCTTGGTCGCGGGCTCGGCCGAGGAGCTATCCGCCTCAATCGCAGAAATCAATCTGCAACTCGCGCAAACCACCGAATTGGTAGGCACTGCGGTGAGCAACGCCAAGGCGACGAACGGCCAATATGCCGGGCTGGTTCAAGCCGCGCAGAAGATCGGCGATGTCGTCATGTTGATCCGCAACATCGCGGGTCAGACTAACTTGCTGGCGCTGAACGCCACCATCGAGGCGGCGCGCGCGGGCAATGCCGGGCGCGGTTTTGCCGTGGTCGCGAACGAAGTCAAATCGCTCGCCGTGGAAACCGCGAAAGCCACCGAAGAGATTACGCGCCACATTCAGGCGGTTCAGCAATCGACCAACGGCGCTGTTGAAGCGGTGCATGGCATCGAGCAGAGCATGCACGAGATATCAACCCGTACAGCCAGTGCCGCAGCGTCGATCCTGGAGCAGAACACTGCCACTTCGGAGATTTCGCGCAATGCGGCGAACGCCGCGGGCGGTACCAGCACGGTTGTTGCGGCGCTGAGCAAGGTTTCCGAAGCGGCGCTTGGCACCCGCACAGCTGCCGAAACGGTGTTAAATGCATCGAAATCGGTCGATACTTCGATCGGCAATCTGCGCGGCGAGATCGAAAGCTTCCTTAACGAGGTCGCGGTGTAGCGTTTTAGTGGAGCATGATCTTTCCGGAAAGCCGGTTTCCATCCTCGGATCAAGTCCGAGGACAGGCATTTTCCGGATCATGCTTTAGTCGAACATCGCGACCGCGCGGGTCCAGCCACCTGAACCGCCTTTGACCTTATGCGGGAAGCAGGCGACGGTGAAACCGTCGACCGGAAGTTCTTCCAGGTTGCACAGCTTCTCCATGTGGCAATACGGAATTTCACGGCCAGCCTTGTGGCCTTCCCAAATGATCGACGGATCGCGGGTCTTCATCCACCGTTCGCGCATGTGGGCGAACGGCGCATCCCAGCCCCAGGCGTCGATGCCGCAGACGCGCACGCCGCGCGACGTCAGGTAAAGCGTCGCCTCGCGGCCCATGCCGATGCCCGCGGTAAGATACTCGTCCGTACCCATACAGCTTGCGGCCCGCGTATTCACCAGCACGATATCGAAGGGCTCGAGCTTGTGGCCGATGCGCCCAAGCTCGGCCTCGACTTCCGCAGCGGTGACGACGTGGCCATCGGGCAATTTGCGGAAGTCGAGCTTCACACCCGGCCGGAAGAACCAATCGAGCGGTACCTGATCGATGGTCATCATTGCCTTGCCGTCGATGGAGCGCGACTGGAAGTGCATCGGCGCGTCCATGTGCGTGCCGTTGTGCGTGGCGATATGGACATTCTCGATGGCCCAACCTTCGCCCTCCGGCAGGTCTTCAATGCGCAGGCCGGGAAAGATTTCGCACAGCAGCGGCGCGGTCTCGGCATGATTGTGATACTCGATCTTCGGTCGCATAAACGGTGGATCGAGCACCGTATCGTTATCAAGCGTTGCCGAAATATCCACGATGCGTGCGGGCAGCTTCATGGATGCCTCCCTTCGAGTTTGACATTTGGTGTCTGAACATCTCCCGGCCGTCGGGTTCAATGGCTCAAGCGAGGCGAAACTAATGTTGGCTTTTGCGGACCAAAGCCGACATCCTTCGCACCGCCCACCCAAGAGTGCGCAGTGTCCCTCTCGGGAATCCGAGGATCTTATCCCGGAACGACCACCTCGCAGGCAGCTCTTGGCGTCTTTTGGGGCAACAAAGCGTGACAAGACGGACCAGTGTTCTCTTCTGGCCAGTCGGTCGGTGTATCGGTGTCCCATCGATAAAAAGATACTTCGCGGATGGCACGAGACCTGCTTACTATTCAGGGCTCGGCAGTCGCATAGCCTAGAGGGATTCATGGAAATCGGCGTCTTTATCCCCATCGGCAACAATGGCTGGCTCCTATCGGAGAATGCGCCGCAGTACCAGCCGACATTCGAATTGAACAAGCAAATTGTACTTGCTGCTGAGAAGTACGGCCTAGACTTCGCGCTATCGATGATCAAGCTACGCGGCTTCGGCGGCAAGACAGAGTTTTGGGATCACAATTTGGAGTCCTTTACGCTCATGGCGGGACTCGCGGCGATTACCTCAAAGATCAAACTCTTCGCCACGTCAGCGACCTTGGTCATGCCGCCTGCCATCGTCGCGCGGATGGCCTCGACAATCAACTCGATCAGCCACGGCCGTTTTGGGCTGAATGTGATAACCGGGTGGCAGCGCCCCGAGTATTCCCAAATGGGCCTGTGGCCCGGCGATGAATATTTCTCGCGGCGCTATCAATATCTTTCCGAATACGTCGAGGTATTGCGCGAACTCTGGACGACTGGCCGATCCGACTTCAAGGGTCAGTTCTTCAAGATGGAGGATTGCCGGGTGAGCCCTCGGCCGCAGGCCGACGTGAAAATTATCTGCGCCGGTCAAAGCGATGCGGGACTGGCCTTCACGGCAAAATACGCCGATTACAATTTCGCGCTGGGCAAGGGCATCAACACGCCCGCCGCCTTCGCGCCGGTCAACGAGCGGCTCAAGGCCGCGACCGACAAAACCGGGCGCTCGGTCGCTTCCTATCTTTTGTTCATGATTATCGCCGAAGAAACCGATGATGCGGCCATGGCGAAGTGGGAACATTTCAAGTCGGGAGCCGATCACGAAGCGATCGCCTGGCTGGCTCAGCAAGGAGCGGCGGACAAAAGTGCGGACACGAATGTGCGGCAATTGTCGGATTTAACGTCGGCGGTAAATCTCAATATGGGAACGCTGGTCGGTTCTTATGCCAACGTAGCGCGCATGCTCGATGAAATCGCGGCGGTTCCCGGTACGGGCGGGGTTTTGCTAACCTTCGACGATTTTATCAAAGGCGTGACGAACTTTGGCGAGTGCATTCAGCCGCTCATGGCCAGTCGCAAAAACGTTAAACTCACGGAGGCGGCTTGATGGAGCCAAAAGACGCATCGCCCGCCGGATTCGCACCGAGTTCTAAAGCCGGAGCATCGTCAGTCGTTCTCCCGGCGCGCCCCGAGGCGCTGAAGATCAATCCTGATGAGACCGCCGTCATTGTCGTCGATATGCAGAATGCTTACGCGAGCAAAGGCGGTTACATCGATCTCGCAGGTTTCGACATTTCCGGCGCAGAAGCGGCGACTGAACAAACATGCAAGGTGCTTGATGCGGCTCGCTCCGCTGGTTGCACAATAATCTATTTTCAGAATGGCTGGGACAAAGACTACGTCGAAGCGGGCGGACCAGGTTCGCCCAACTGGTACAAGTCCAATGCGCTCAAAACAATGCGCGCCCGGCCGGAGCTTGCCGGCACGCTACTCGCCAAAGGAACCTGGGACTACGCGATCGTTGACCGCCTCGCGCCGCAGCCGGGAGACATCGTTTTACCGAAAACACGTTACAGTGGCTTCTTCAATACGAACGTCGACAGCATGCTTCGCGCGCGCGGCATCCGTAATCTTGTGTTTGTCGGCATAGCGACGAACGTGTGCGTCGAATCCTCGTTACGCGATGCGTTCCATCTCGAATACTTCAGTGTCGTGATCGAGGATGCCACTCATCATGTCGGGCCAGAATTCGTCCGGCAGGCCTCATTTTACAATATCGAACAGTTTTTCGGTTGGATATCGAATGCCAACGATTTTTGCGGCGCAATCCTGCAGGCCGCGCCGGCAAACTCCAAGGGGGACTGAAGCATGCCAAAAACCATTGTCACACCGCCAGGTACCGGAACGCCGCTGGCTCCTTATTCACCCGGCACGCTCGCGGACGGTGTTCTCTACGTTTCAGGCACGTTGCCTTTCGACAAGGACAACAATGTCGTGCACGTCGGTGATATTTCGGCGCAGACCCGGCACGTCCTGCAGACCATCAAATCGGTGGTTGAGACCGCAGGCGGCTCAATGGAGGACGTGACCTTCAATCACATTTTCCTCACCGATTGGGCCGACTATGCCGGAATGAACAAGGTCTATGCGGAATTTTTCCCGGGCGGCAAGCCCGCACGCTTCTGCATCCAGTGCGGGTTGGTCAAGCCCGATGCGCTGGTCGAGATCGCCAGCGTTGCGCACATTGGCGGCAAACACTGAGGATCGGAGCGTGCCAATTAAAGTGATCGACCACCCCCTCGTGCAGCACAAGCTGAGCTTGATCCGTCGGAAAGAAACTTCGACCAACGAATTTCGCATGTTGGTAAGGGAAGTTGGTCCGATGCTACTTTACGAGGCGACGCGCGACCTGCCCACGACGCTTCGCGAGATCGAGACGCCGCTCGAGCGGATGAGCGCCCCTTTTCTTGCAGGAAAGAAACTTTGCCTCGTTCCTATCCTCCGCGCGGGGTTAGGTCTCGTCGACTCCATGGTTTGTGCCGTTCCTTCCGCGCGCGTCGGGCACCTGGGGCTTTATCGTGACCCGGCCTCGCTCGAGGCCGTCCATTATTTCTGCAAGATGCCTGACGATCTTGGCGCGCGATGCGTGATCGTTGTGGACCCGATGCTCGCAACTGGAAATTCTGCCGTCGCAGCACTGACCCGGCTACGGGAACTGGGCGCGCAGCAAATCAAACTCATCTGTTTACTTGCTGCTCCGGAGGGTCTCAAGCAGGTCGAGGCCACTCATCCGCAAGTCGAAGTATTTACGGCAGCAATTGACGCATCGCTTAATGACCACGCCTATATTCTTCCCGGTCTGGGAGATGCAGGGGATCGTCTCTTTGGAACGAAGCATTGAAGGTGCCCGAAAGGATATGCCCGGCAGCAATTGCTGATCGCTAGCGCGCTTGCCCCGGCGCTCCGCAATCATCGGCGACAGCCGATGATTGGCAGAACGGCCGGGGCCTGCACGCGCAAACCTGTGCGAAAACGAACGTTACTTCATCGCCTCATAGACGGCGTGCGTCCAAGCGCCTTCCGGCTTTTTGGTAATGACCGGATCTGACTTGCCACCCAGCAAGATCGAGACGGTGCGATCGAAGTCTTTCGGGTCCAGCTCCTCGTTACCCGGATCGAGCAACTTGGCGATTTCGCCCATCATGCGTTTTTGATCCTTCTCGGTCTTCGCACCGGTCGTATCGGTCGCGAGAATGATCTTCACCGCTTCGTCCTCATGAGCTTTGGCGTAATTCCAGCCTTTGACCGAGGCCTGGACGAACTTCGCCATTTTCGCAACGAAGGCCGGGTCCTTGAGTTTCGGCTCCATCGCCCAGAGGCCGTCTTCGAGCGTGTTGACGCCTTCTTTCTCGTAATTGAACACGACGAGATCGCTCGGCTTATAGCCGCCGTCGATGACCTGCCAATATTCGTTGTAGGTCATCGCTGAAACGCAATCCGCCTGTTTCTGCAAGATGGGATCAACGTTGAAACCTTGCTTGATAACAGTAACGCCGTTCGGACCGCCTGTGGTCGGAATATCAATCTTCGACATCCAATTCAGGAACGGATATTCGTTGCCGCCGTACCAGATGCCGATCTTTTTGCCGCGAAAATCTGCCGGCTTGGTAATGCCGGTATCCTTGCGGCAGACCAGCTCAAGCCCGGAGTGCTTGAAGGTCTGGGAAATATTCACCAACGGCACGCCTTTCTCACGCGAGGCCAAGGCTGATGGCACCCAGTCGACTACAACGTCAGCACCGCCACCCGCGATCACTTGCGGCGGAGCGACGTCAGGACCGCCGGGATTGATCGTTACGTCGAGACCGGCGTCCTTGTAGAACCCTTTGTCCTTGGCGACGAAATAGCCGGCGAATTGCGCCTGAGCCACCCACTTCAATTGGACCGTCACCGAATCGGCGGCGTGCGCAGTACCAAGCGAAAGTCCCAGAACTGACGCCGCCGTTATTAAAGTTATGTTTCTCATATGTTGCTCCAACACGAGGTGCGAACCGCCGAGTCAGGTTCGGTAAGATGGATGCCAGAAGGTCGTCGCACGCTCGGCGAGCGCGACAATTCCGTAGAAAGCCATGCCGGCGATAGCCGCCAGCGCGATCTCCGCCCACACCATGTCGAGCGCCATCCGCCCGGCCTCAATGGAGATGCGAAAGCCGATCCCCACTGTCGGCGTGCCGAAGAATTCCGCGACGATCGCGCCAATGAAAGCGAGCGTCGAATTGATCTTGAGTGCGTTGAAGATAAACGGCATTGCCGCCGGCAGATAGAGCTTGCGGAGTGTCTGCGCCGGAGCGGCGCCGTAAGAGCGCATCAGGTCGCGCTCAATATGTCCGGCGGCATTGAGGCCGGCGAGCGTGTTCACCAGCATCGGAAAGAAGGTGATGACAACAACGACTGCGGCCTTTGATGGCCAATCGAAGCCAAACCACATCACCATAATCGGCGCGATACCGACGATCGGCAGCGCGGAAACGAAATTTCCGATCGGCAACAGGCCGCGACCCAGGAAAGTGCAGCGGTGCGCGATAATTGCGACGAGGAATCCGGCCCCACAACCAATGATGTAGCCGGAGAGCACGCCGAGGATGAAAGTCTGGAAGAAATCCTGCCAAAGCGTCCACAGCGAGCCGAAGAAGCGAACTGCGATCAGGCTCGGCGGCGGGAACAACACCGGCGGCACGCCAAAGCCACGCACGGCGACTTCCCAAAGATAAAAAACAAAAGCACCGAACAGGAGCGGGATCACAAGATCGAAAGCGCGAGATGCTGTCTTATCGTGCGGTCGGAAGGACGCAAGCCGCGCCACCGCAAGCCAGGCCGCTCCCCAATTTGCCAACACCGCGAGCCAGAAGCCCCACGCAGCGGAGCCTGCGATGCTGGTGTCGTTCAGCAGCGCAAGCGTCATGTAACAACCGAGCAAGACACCGGCGAACGTCATCACGATCGATGCGCCCAACGGTAAAAATGCTGCGCTCACGTAAAGCGCTACCGCGAGGAGCGCCGCGACGAGAAGGGCCGGCCGGGCGAGCAACCCCACTGTCGTCTCGTTCGAGATCGGCACGATCAGAGCGGCGAGCATGCCGGGCGCGGCCAGAAACAAGATCGCCCGGTGCCATTTAACTCCGAGTTGTGGGATATTCTTTTTCGGGCGAATGGTCATGGGCGAACTCCCATGGTCTGCCCGACCCATTTCTCGACCAGGCTGACGAGACCGATCAGGCCGACGGCCAGGATTGAGGCCGCGACAAGAGCGGCCCAAATCTGAATGGTTTGTCCATAGTAAGAGCCGGCCAGCAACCGGGCGCCGATGCCAGCCTGTGCGCCGGTCGGCAATTCAGCGACGATTGCACCGATCAGCGAGATCGTGATCGAGACCTTGAGGCTGGTGAACAGGAATGGCACTGACGAAGGCCAGCGCAGCTTCCAGAAAATTTGCGACGGCGTTGCCGACCATGTGCGCATCAGATCGCGCTGAATCGGATCTGGCGAATTCAATCCCTTCACCACGCCAATGGTGACAGGAAAGAAACAGAGATAGGCCGATATGATTGCCTTCGGCAAAAGCCCACGCAGGCCGATCGAACCCAAAACGACGATCACGATGGGTGCGACTGCCAGAATTGGCACCATCTGCGAGCAGATGATCCACGGCAGCAGACTCTTTTGCAGACTCCTTATGTGGACGATCAATATAGCAAGAACGATGCCGAAGCTCGCGCCGAGCAAAAACCCGAGAAAAGTCGCCGAGAGCGTCACCCAGCTATGGTAGACGAGGCTGCGAGGTGAAGTGACCGGCCAGCCAAACACGTCATCCGCAAAGGTTTCGACAATCTGGTGCGGCGCCGGCAACAACGGGCGCTCCGCATTGAGCGTGCCCGCGATTAGTTCGCCAGTCGTGTAAGGCGTGTCTTCGCGCTCGAAAGCGTCGCGGATGATATTGCGGTTCATCAAAATTGCGGCGACATACCAGATGAAGATGATGGCTGCGATGATCACGAGGACCGGCGCGCTGCGAACCAAGAACGGGTGCCATCGGATCGCGGCCGGACGGGCCGATGAGACTGCGCTAATGCTCATGGCTTCTACTCGTCATAGGAGTGGCCCGAGCGTAGACCGGAGCGGACGCGTTGCGCGATTTTCAGGAATTCAGGCGTTTCACGGATTTCAAGCGTGCGGTCGCGCGGAAAAGCAGAGTTGATCACGTCGATGATCCGGCCTGGCCGCGGCGACATAACCACAATCTTGGTGGAGAGGAACACTGCTTCGGGAATTGAATGGGTGACGAAGACAACTGTCTTGCTAGTCTGATCCCAGAGCCGCAGAAGCTGTTCGTTGAGATGGTCCCGCACAATTTCATCGAGCGCGCCGAACGGTTCATCCATCAGCAACAGCGCTGGCTCGAACGACAGTGCGCGCGCGAGCGAAGCGCGCTGCTGCATGCCCCCGGAAAGCTGCCACGGATATTTCCGCTCGAAACCGGAGAGATTGACGAGTGCGATATAATCTTTGACTCGCTTCGCCCGCTCCACTGCGCCAATCCCCATGATCTCGAGCGGCAAAGCAACGTTGCGTTCGATCGTGCGCCACGGATAGAGAGCAGGAGCCTGAAAGACGTAGCCATAGTGACGTTGTAGGCGGGCGGTCTCGGGCGACACGCCATTGATCAAGATAGTTCCGGAAGTCGGCTGCTCGAGATCGGCGATCACGCGTAACAAGGTCGTCTTGCCGCAGCCGGACGGTCCGATAAACGAGACAAAATCGCCCTGGGCGACGTCGAGATTAACCCCGGACAATGCCTGAACTTCACCGTCCGACGTTTCAAACGTCAGCGAAATGTTTTGCGCATGAACCGCAAGTTTTCGGACCGGTGCAGTCGGCCGGAAGGAAGGATTGACGTCCGGCGCACGCATATTATGGCCCATTCCCGGGGAGTTCCAGGCAACTAGATGCAAAAGCCATGCTTGTTTTTCCCCCAAAACCGCCGGGGCGTCAGTTGCCCCATTTTGACGTAGAAAAAAGTATTATGGCCAATACGCCCAATATTTGCACACGCTGAAAGATTATTGAGCAGCTAAGTCAGCGATAACTGCGGCCCTGCTAATGGCCGCCGGCCGGATATTCCTTGCGCCAATGATGCGCAATATCGGCTCCGGTGCAGAACCAGACACGATCGCGGCTGCGCATATATTCCAGAAGCCTGATCAGGCCCATGCAGCGGCCGGGCCGGCCGATCAGGCGGTCGTGTAGGCCGATCGACAAAAGTTTTGGCGAGCCACGCTGGCCTTCGCGATAGAGCAGATCGAAGGCGTCGCGCATGTAGTGGAAGAAGTGGTCGCCGGTGGAAAAGCCGCTGTTCTCGTTGAAGCGGTTGTCGTTCGTTTCATACGAATAGGGAATGACGAGGTGCGGTTTGTCGCTGACGTTGAGCCAATACGGCAGCTCGTCCGCGAGTGAATCCCGGTCATAGAGGAAGCCTGCGGCTTCGACTACGAGCCGGCGTGTGTTCGGTCCGGGCCGGCCGGTCATCCATCCGATCGGTCTTGTTCCGGTCAGTTTCGTCAGAATGTCGACGGCGCGTGCGATGTGTTCGCGTTCGGTTTCCTCGGCGACCGTGCCGTAGTCGATCCAGCGGTAGCCGTGACTGACGATTTCGTGGCCTTCGGCGACGAAAGCTTTGGCTAGTTCGGGATTTTGCTCGAGCCCGCGGGCGACGCCGAGGATGCTTGCCTTCACGCTGAATTCGCGCAGTACATCGAGCACGCGCCACGAGCCGCGGCGGCTGCCGAAGTCAAAAACCGACTCGACAAGCGGCACGCGGCGGCCGCGATGGGTGGCGACGCCGATGTCGTTGAGCATGCCCTCGGACTCGTCATCGCCGTTGATCAGGGTCGATTCACCGCCGCCTTCGACGTTGAGGTTGAAATTGACGGCGATCAACGCGTTGCCAGGCCAGCGCGGGTCGGGCGGCCGAGCGCCATAACCAACCAGGTCGCGCGCAATCATAGGGTCAGGCTTGGCTTCAAACATCGTCGACTCAATCGGGCGCGGCAAGCGACGCCGTGCAGGCATCGTAGCAATAAAACCAATCGGTGTCGGTCGGACCGCCCATCCAGGTATTGGCGAGGGAAATTTTCTGCACTTCGCCAACCCTGGAAATGCGGGTCGCGGTATAGCGGCGAAACGCGGTGGCTGCATCGTCGAAGGTCGCCAGGCAGCGGCTCAAGATCGCGGCGTCTTCGACCGCCATCGCGCCGCCCGCGGCCATGAATGGGCGCATCGGGTGGCAGGCGTCGCCCAGCAGCACCAGGTTGTCGCGGTCCCAGCAGTCGTTGCGTTCGCGATCGTAGACCGGCCAAAGCGTGACCGTATCCACGGCTTCCAGCACCCGTTGCAAATCGGAGTGGAAGCCCGAGAACGCTTCCAGATATTGATCGCGTGTTGCCGGGATCGAGGCTTCATTGTCGCCTTCCCAGCGAGAGATCGGAATGACGCCGATGGCGTAGACCTCGTCCCGCCGGCCAGTGAGATAGTAGGGCAGGCAATGCCGGTCCCGGCCCCACCATTTGGTGCAGTCCGGAATCCAAAAGCCATTCAATCGCTCGGCCGGGAAGATGGCGCGGAAGGCCGCCGCGCCGACGTAATTGGGCGCCGAGCGGTCGACGACGAATTCGCGGACCTTGGAACGGATGCCGTCGCCGCCGATGACAATATCGGCTTCCACGGTCGCACCATTACCGAAAGTCAATCGAGCCGTCTCGCCGTTTTCCTCGATGCCGACGAGTTGGTGATCGAAGGCAATGGTGCCGGGAGAGACGCCTTGTTCCAGAACCGCATGAAGATCGCCGCGGTGGATGTGCACGTAGGGGCCGCCAAAGTGCTGCTCTTTCGCGGCATCGAATTTGATTTCGTATAGTGTTTCGCCAGTATCCCAGGCGCGGCTGATGTAGCTCTGCGATTTGATGCCGGCGGCGCACAACGCGTCTTCAATGCCAAGACGGCGCAGCACTTTCGTTACGTTGGAGCTGAGGATAATACCTGCGCCAATACGCGAGAACGCCGGCGCCTGCTCGTAGACGCGCACCGAAAAACCGGCACGCTGCAGGAAACCCGCGGCGGTCAAGCCGCCGAGGCCGGCGCCGATAACTGCAATCCGTGCTGATCGATCCACGATTAGTGTGTGGCCGAAGCCTGTTTCTCGACTCGATGAAATCCGAGCCGCTGCATCACCGGCTCATCGGTGACCCGCAGCAACAGCGCGTCCTCGGCAGCCTCATGGAAATGCGGCAGCCACGCCGGAGCAGCAATGACGTCGCCACGGCGCCATTCGAAGCGTTCGCCGTCGACGGTCGTTGCGCCTGTGCCTTTGACTGCAGCGTAGATGTTGTTCGCAGTGGTCCGGTATGGCGCAGTTTTTATTTTCGGCGCAAGCCGCATCATGTGCAGCCCGATCGTATCCATCGCCGGATTGCCAAGCTCGACACTCGTTGCGAACCAGCCGGTTGGTGTCTGTTCTGCGGCATCGAGGCGCTTCACCGTCTCATTGATCGGAAAGACGAAAGGCGAATCTTTTGTCGGCGGAGCCTTTTCGAACGCCTCGTGGGCTTTGTCTTCCTCCGCCGGCTCAAAGAACATTGGCTCGAGCAGTTGCACCAGTGGCACGTCGAGGAAGTCGAGCCAGTAAGCGCAGGACCGGCTGTCGTTGCCGTGTCCATGGCTTGACCAGTTCGGTGTCAGCAGCACGTCGCCCGGCTCCATGGAGATTTTGACGCCGTCGACCTCGGTGTAAGTGCCTGCGTCGGAGTCGAGGATAAGCCGCAGTGCATTTGGCGTGTGACGATGCGCGCGCGCCCATTCACCGGGCATGATCATCTGGTAGGCGGCAACCATAGTACGAAGGGTGCCGTAGCCGCTGCTGGTCGCGGCCGGGTTAGTCAGGGTGAGGTTGCGCCGCTCGGCGAGTTCGGTGTTGATGAGGCGACCGGCGGCATCGAGTGCGCCGCGGGCCTGTTCGTAACGCCAGTGCGCCGGCACGAAATTCTTTCGCGGGGAGGGCCATAGCGACGGCGTCCGCTTGGCCCAGCCCGGCGCGATGCCGATCTGGTCGAGCTTGCCGTAGAGTTCTTCAAGCGTGCCAGATTTTGCGAGATCGTCTCGGGAAGGGGCCTGCATCGGATGCCTCATTGCTTATCCCGCCCTGCGGGTCTGCGTCAGACTACAACGATCCTGTGCACCGCGCACGACATCGATAATGCATAGCGCATCTTCCGGCATGCGGTCGTCGCGCCAGGCGACGTGGCCGTCGGGCCGTACGAGGACGTAGTTGCGTTGATAAAGCGCCGCGATTTGCGGATCGGTTATTGTTACAAAACTGATCGGTACCTCGCGTTCGCGTGCGGCGGCGAGGAGAGGCTCGGCCTCCTCAGCGCTTTTGTTAAAGCCGAGCAAGGTAAAGCCGCGACCGAACAGATCGAGGGTCGAACGCCCATCCGGGAGATAGGCGTGCGGGGCGCGGTGCCCCGGCCGGGCCGTCGGCACATAGTTGCGTGGGTTGTCCGGCGGGGCTTCGGAGCCATCCGGCCAGCAGATCGGCGAATCTTCGTAGCGATAGCCGAGATGTGCGCCGAGGGTGAACCATTCGTGGCGCATGGCTTCGGAGAACTCTCGCCCGACTTTCTTGCGCGCGGCGGCTCCCTCCGGCGTGTCGTCGAGTAATTCCGGATGCGGTGCAACCGAAAGCATCCTGCGCAGATTGCTGCTTGCTTCCGCGACATTGCGGGCGCCGATCGGCCGGCGCTCGATACCGTAAGAATTGAGTAACCCGTCACCGCCCCAGCCTTCGAGCATTGCCGCAAGTTTCCAGGACAGATCGACTGCATCCTGGATGCCAGTATTCATGCCGAAACCACCCGTCGGCGACATGACGTGCACCGCGTCGCCGGCGATAAGACCGCGGCCGTTACGATAGCTGTCGGCGACGAGCTCCCGCCGCGTCCACGGCAGAACGCTCAGGATTTCGAACTCAAAGTCGCGGCCGACGGCGCGGCGGATCAGTGCGCCGATTTCGTCATGGGAATATTCGCGCTGTTCGGCCCCGCCGATGATCGAGAAGCGCCATTCGTCACGGCCGTTGATCGCAACGATCGTGGACCAGGTCCCTTCCGGGCCGATGAAGATATGCCGATAGGCTTTGCCCTTGTCGTGCAGCGACAGCAGGTTAGGGCAGCGAAAGATGACGTTGGTGGTATAGGTCAGCACCGGATTGCCGTGCATGGCGATGCCGAGCGTCTCGCGCACCAGGCTGCGCGCACCATCGCAGCCAACGATATAGCGCGCGAAAATCTCCTCGCGGACGCCGGTATCGGCATTCTCGATCACCGCCGTTACCCGCTCGGCGTCTTGCGTGAACGAGATAAGCCGCGTGCGGTAACGCATCTCCACCGTTTTCTGCGAAGCGGCGAACGAGCGCAGAATCGGGTCGAACATATTTTGCGGACAGCGTTCCCGCCGCTGCGGGCTTTCCTTCGGCGGCGGCGCCTGGCCGATTCCCGGAAAGCGTTCGCGCCCAAGCTCGTAGCCGGTTAGGCTGGTCAGATAAATATTGTCCTGAGCGTAATCGCGCGGATAGGGCGAACCTTCGACCGCCGGAACGAGCCCCCAACGCCGGCAAAACTCCATGGTGCGGACGCCGACGAGATCCATGCGCGGCTGATAGATCGAGCCGTCGCTCTGCTCGATCAGGACGCAGGAGATTCCACGCCAACCCAGATCGCCCGCGAGCGCAAGGCCGACAGGGCCGGCGCCAACGACCAAGACCGGTATGACCTCATCTTGCACTTTCACGGCACTCGTTTTGAACTTTTACCTACACGGCAGGATATAGAGAGCCCATCCGTACGGGCATTTTTGGCTTAAAACGTCAATGATTACCATCGCCTGCCGTGGCGTGAGTTGTCGGACGAAGTGCGACATGACACCATTGCCGATACGGCCTTGCCAGATTTGAGCAGCATGAGCGCAAAATTTTCCTGGGTGTCATTGCCCGATGAGCAGCTGCTGAAAGTTCGTCTGAAAGACCTTCATGTGAAGGTCGAAGACACGTGGCTTGAGGATGGCCTGCTGACGCTTCATGACGAGCTTGCGGAGCGTGGAATCACCGTGCGTCCCCATGCCTGGATTTCCAGCGAGTGGTTTAGTCCGGAGAACGTACCGGGCATCGGCATCCCGTTTTTTCTGACCCATCCGCGTCTGATGCGGCTGGAGAAGAAAATGATCCTCGAAGTCGAAGGCGGTACCTGGAATTCGTGCATGAGCATCCTCCGGCACGAGGCCGGGCATGTCATGCAACACGCCTTTCAGCTTCAGCGGCGCCGTCGTTGGCAACAGGTATTCGGTCCATCGTCGCGGCGTTATCCCAGATATTATCAGCCCAATCCCGCCAGCCGGAATTACGTGCAGCATTTGCGTCTTTGGTATGCGCAAAGCCACCCCGACGAGGATTTCGCCGAGACTTTTGCCGTGTGGCTGCGGCCGCGCTCGAACTGGCGCACGCGTTATATCGGCTGGCCGGCGCTGAAAAAGTTGCGCTACGTCGACGAATTGATGGGGGAACTCGCCGGCAAACGGGCACTCGTAACCAATCGGAAGAAGGTTGATCCGCTAAGCAAGTTCAGGGAAACGCTCGGCGACTACTACAAAAAGAAACGGGAATTCTATCAGGTCGATCCGCCGAGGACTTATGATCGCGATCTACTTCGCCTGTTTTCCCGCGACCCGAAACATCGTCACTCCGAGACGGCGGCTTCGTTCATCAGGCGTAATCGCGCGCGCGTGCGCGAGCTCGTGGCGAAATGGACCGGTGAATATCAGCTTACCTTCGACGCCGTGCTTGAAGATATGATTGCGCGCTGCCGCAAGCTAAAGCTTCGCGCGGTCGGCGGGGAGCGAGAGCTTGTAATGGAGTTCACAGTCTTGCTCACTGCGAAAACTATGCAGGTGCTGTTTGGTCCGTCGCGACGAAGGTGGATCGCGCTATGAAACGGCTTCGCGTCCTGGTGCTCGTTCATCCGGACCTCGTCCCTCCGGAGTCTTCCCAGGGCTATACCGAGGCGCAGATCAACGAATGGAAGACCGAGTACGACGTCGTCACAACATTGCGCGGCGCCGGACATGAGGTGAAGCCGCTCGGGGTGAGCGATGAGCTAAAGCCAATCCGCACCGAGATCGAGACCTGGAAACCGGATGTTGTTTTGACTCTGCTCGAGGAATTTCACGGCGAAGCGATCTACGACCAGAACGTCGCGAGCTTCCTGGAACTGATGCGTATTCCATACACCGGCTGCAATCCGCGCGGCTTGATGCTTTCGCGCGGCAAAGATCTGGCCAAAACGCTGGTGCATTACCATCGCATTCCGGTGCCTGCCTTTACGGTGTTTCCGATTGGCCGAAAGGCCAAGCGTCCGGCGCGGCTCTCCCTGCCTTTGATCGTTAAAAGCCTGAACGAGGATGGCTCCTACGGCATTTCGCAGGCCTCCGTCGTTGACACCGACGAGAAGCTTGTCGAACGCGTCAGCTTTATTCATGAGCGCATCGGGACGCCGGCGATCGTTGAGCAATATATCGAAGGCCGTGAGATTTATGTCGGTGTTCTCGGCAACGACAGGCTGCGCGTGCTGCCGATTTGGGAGCTGACATTCGGCAATTTGGCCGACGGCGACTGGCCGATCGCCACGGAGAAGGTCAAGCACGATACTGACTATCAGGAGCGCCGGAAGATTTTACACGGGCCGGCGAAAAATCTTGCTCCTGAACTCGCGACCCGTATCCAGAACATGGCGAAGCGAATCTACCGTACGCTGGAGCTCGACGGCTATGCCCGTATCGATTTCAGGCTTGCGAACGACGGTACGCCTTATTTCCTTGAGGCCAATCCCAATCCTGAGATCTCCCAGGGTGAGGAATTCGCATTATCGGCGAAGCACGACGGCATTAAATATCCTGACCTGCTTCATCGCATTCTCGCTTTAGGAATAAAGCGGCGCGGGCCCGGCCCGATAGCGGCTGGCTGACGAAGTTCAGCCCACGCGAGCGTCCGCAACCTTCTTGTTACGCTCGCTCTTGGGCTTCTCGCGCAGAGCCTGTCCGTCGCGCTTCGCATGACGCTTGCTGCCGGCCTCATCGCTACCGGCGATGTGAAGTGCCTTAGCCCACGCCTTTGCCAGCGAAACTTTGTTGCCCCCGCCATGATGTTCGCTTTCGCTGTCGGCCTTTGCGGCGGGGTCGGTCGTGGTGATGATCGGCTTCTCGTCCTCAACGGGTTTTGGCGGATCTTGTGCAGGCTGTTCGGCTTGCGCTTGTTCCAATTGCGTCTGTTCGAGATCGGCAAACGCCGGCATGCCGCGGCAAGGCAGATGCTCCGCGAACGTCAATGCGGTGTCTGCCGGCGGCGTTGTGCGCCACTGCTCGGCGGATCGGCCGGTCACGCGAAGCACATAGTTCAGGGTTTCGCGCGGCAGGGCCTTGCCGCTGGCAAGCCAGTCGCTGACCCGGTGCGGGCCGGCATTGTACGCCGCGGCAGCAAGGCCGAGATTGCCCAACTGCTCACGCAGTTCGCGCAGCAATCGCGCCGACGCAGGAATCGCCTGAAGCGGATCGAATGGGTTTTCCAATCCGTTTTCAACGGCGACCTCGGGCATGAATTGCGCGATGCCGAGCGCGCCGGCCGAGCTTACGGTATCGTTTTGCAATCGGCTTTCTTGCCAAATCAGGTTGGCGAAGAATTGCACGGGCAGTCCGTTATCCTGCGCCGACGTGAACAGGGCGTTGCACAGATCGTCGACCGAAAGAGGCTGGTCCGCGCTCGCGTTCCGAAGCGATCGGCAATTCGATCGCATCCACGTGAGGCATTTCGCCGGCCGAGACCGCAGCTGGCAGCGCTGCGACATCGTAGCCGATCCGCACGATGTTTGCCCAACTCGATTTCAATGAGTGCCGGAGGTCCTTCGCCAGCGTCCGCCCGGAGATATTCGCCGACGAGCGACGCGAATTCGGGCTCCGGCGCGGCGACTGCCAGACCGATCAAAAGGAATATTGCGGCGAGAAGAGCGCGCATACCGCCCCCGTGCATTGAGTGCCGTCACGGCGGTTGGCTCCGCCGCGCTGCAGTTCGATTGAAAGATGTCCCTCGACTAGATGCGGCTCATGCCGAGCCAACGGGGCGGCTGTTTGAGGAGAATGTGCATCCCCCAAGGCAAATTGCGGCGACAATCGACGGGCGCGGAACTTGGAACAATTCCAAGGTACTTGCGCTCAAAGGCAATAAGGCGGATATTAGTTGCGATCGCGACCAATTGTTGATCCGGTAAGCCCCGCAGCCAAGGCCGTTTGAGAAGTCGCCGGGAGAAGTCTCATGACGCAAGACACGAAGACGCGCCAAGCGGCAAGCAAACCGGCCAACCTCGCAACCACGCTGCAATACCAATCCGGCTTCGGTAACCATTTTAGCTCTGAGGCTGTGCCGGGGGCGCTGCCAATTGGCCGCAACTCGCCGCAGCGGCCGCCGCACGGGCTTTATGCCGAGCTGATCTCGGGCACGTCGTTCACCACCGCACGCAGCGAAAACCGGCGCACCTGGACCTATCGCATCCAGCCTTCGGTCGTGCATCGGCCCTATGCCCGGATCGACAACGGACTGATCCGCAGCGCGCCATTCAACGACGTCGATGCCACGCCGACGCAGCTTCGCTGGAGCCCGCTTCCGATCCCGAAGGGACCGACCGACTTCATCGAGGGCATCGTGACGTTCGGCGGCAATGGCGATGTGGCGACGCAAGTCGGCATGTGCGTGCATCTCTACGCCGCCAACCGGTCGATGACCGACCGCTACTTCTACAACGCCGACGGCGAAATGCTGATCGTGCCGCAGCAGGGCCGCGCCCGCTTCGTCACTGAGCTCGGCATCATCGAAGCGCCGCCCGGCGAGATCGTCGTGATCCCGCGCGGGCTTCGGTTCCGCGTCGAGCTGCCGGATGGCGCGTCACGCGGCTATATTTGCGAAAACTACGGCGCGGCATTGCGGCTGCCGGAACTTGGCCCGCTCGGCTCCAATGGTCTCGCCAATGTGCGCGACTTCATGGCGCCCGTGGCGGCCTACGAAGACACCAAATCGCCGTGCACTATGGTTGCCAAGTTCCAGGGCAATCTGTGGGCGGCGGAGATGGATCACTCGCCGCTTAACGTCGTCGCCTGGCATGGCAACTTCGCACCGTACAAATACGATCTCGCCCGCTTCATGGTGATCGGTACGGTGAGCTTCGATCATCCCGATCCGTCGATTTACAGCGTGCTGACTGCACCGTCCGATGTACCGGGCGCTGCGAACATCGATTTCGTGATTTTCCCGCCGCGCTGGCTGGTCGGCGAGGATACGTTCAGGCCGCCGTGGTTCCACCGCAACGTCATGACCGAGTTCATGGGCCTGCTGTATGGCGCCTATGACGCGAAAGCCGAGGGCTTCCTGCCGGGCGGCGCCAGCCTGCACAACTGCATGACCGCGCACGGTCCCGATGCCGAGACCTGGGAACGGGCGTCGCAAGCGGAGCTCAAGCCGCACAAAATAGAAAACACCATGGCGTTCATGTTCGAGAGCCGCTACGCGATGCGACTCACGCGCTATGCCATCGAGTCATCGGAACTGCAGCACGACTATTTTGAAGGCTGGCAAGGGCTGGATAAGCACTTCAGAAGCTAGCGCCATCTCGCCAGCCGACGCGTTTACAAGGGATATACAGCAATGAAGTTATGGAGCAGGCGTTTCCTGCTGGGTGGATCTGTTGCGCTTGCGTTCGCTACCAAAGATGCGGCTCGCGCCGAGGATTACCCGACGCGGCCAATTACCGCGATTATTCCATTCGCTGCGGGGAGTGCTAGCGACGTAGTCAGCCGTATTCTGTTCGATCGCATGTCAAGGTCGCTAGGCCAACCGATCATTATCGAGAATCGGCCTGGCGCTGGCGGCAATAATGGCTCGGCATTGGTCGCCAAGGACAAGCCTGACGGCTATACGCTGCTTGGTGGCGGTTCTGGTCCGGTCGCGGCCAACGTCACCCTCTACCATCATCTCGACTACGACCCGCTCCAGGATTTTGAAACGATCTCTCCCTTTGCCGCCTTCACGATCGTTGTCGCGGTGACCAGCAAGTTGCCGATCGATACATTGCAGGACCTTATTTCGTATGCGAAGGCGCATCCCGGAGAACTTAATTACGGCTCGGTCGGCATCGGCAGTTCGCAGCATCTTGCCGGCGAATATTTCGCACAGGTGACCGGCACAAAGCTGACGCACATTCCTTACAAGAACATCGGCCAGTATCAGCCAGACCTGATGTCCGGCGTGGTGCAGCTTGGATTCCAGTGGTACCCGAACGTGTCTTCCGCGCTTCAGGCTAAAGGGGCCAATGCCTTGGCTGTCGCGGGGCCCAACCGGCTTGACATCCTGCCTGATACGCCCACGAGCAAGGAAGCAGGCTTGCCGGATTACGTTGTGTCTGGATGGTTTGCGTTGCTTGCTCCCAAAGGCACGCCCACGCCGATTGTTGCCAAGCTCAATAATGCAATGAAAAAATTGCTGGCTGACCCAGACGTGCGCGTGCGTTTTCAGCAGCAGGGCGCCGAGACACTCTATCTTCCACCGGACCAAGCAAAGAAGTTTATCGCCGATGAGATCGTGAAGTATCGCGATATCATCACCAAAGCCGGTATTCCGAAGATTGATTAGCGGCCTGTCGAAGTCGCTTCCTGAAGCGGTTTGGCCATTGCTGCCGGTTTGATCGCCTGAACGGAGGCGTTGCGGGGAACCGTTCCGTCGAGAAGCGCGCGGGCGATACCGCGTGTCGCCTGAACGCCGAATTTGAACCAGCGGTGCGCGGCCGCCGCGGCGTTCGTATCGATGCTGAATTCCTTCAGGGAGAACGCTTTCTCCGTGGCGAAATCGTCACAGGCGCGCTTGATCGGATCGTCATAGAACGCCGCAATCTTGGCTTCGCCCATGCTGGGTGAATCGAGCCATTGCGGGATGTGGTGATTGCACAGCCGCTCGACGTCGTTGAGCACCTTGCGCGCGCCAGTGCCGGCCGCCGGGCACGACGTCGCGAACGCATCGCCAACGAGCACTACGCCAGCCTGACGATGCCCCTGAGTGACGTAGAGATCGATCGGACGAATTTCGACCCGGCCCTCGACGAGGAAGTCACCGAGTATCGGACGCAGCTTCGGCATTAAAGCGAATAACGTCGCCTGCGGCTCGGATCGCATCTGCCGCAGCCATGGATCGTCGGATTCGCGATAGACGAAAAGATTGGCCCGCATGGCAGCGCCAATCGGAAAGAATGTGACCAGCGCGGTTTTGTCGGCGGCCCGTTCCGCGTAGTAAGTCAGAGCCGGAAAAGCGAACTGCCGCTGCTCCCTGGGTTTGATCGTGAAACCAATCGCGATCGAATGGCAACGGCTTACGATCTCGCGTTTGAGGCCGAGCGAATCCCGAACCGAAACGCTGAGTCCATTGGCCAGCACGACGAGACGCGCATCCAGATTCTCGCCGCTGGCGAGCGTAACGGTTTGGCGTTCCGAACCGGCGGTGATGGCCTGTGCCTTTGTGCGCAAAAACGGTACGCGTGAAGGAATTTCGCTGCGGATCGTGTTTACCAGCGTCGAATAATGAAACCCCTGCTGATCTCCCGGCCGCTTCTCGATCACCCGGCCGAAGCGCGCCATCCAGCACGCGCCGTCGAAGGTCGATGCCTTAAGCACCGGCGCGACGAAACCGGTCTTGCGCAAAATTTCGGTTTGCGGTCCGTCCAGCTTCTCGCAGCGGAAATCGTCCGGGTAATTTTCGTTAGGATCGACCAGCGTGCAGTCGATGCCGGCACGGCCGAGCATCGCCGCCGCCAAAGAACCGGCAAGGCCGCCACCGAGAATTGCGACATCCGTTTTGTGCATGGCCATCCTCAAATCGCCCGTGCGAGTTGCCCCGCTTTTGAAGAAGCTTGTTTGCCGTTTCTCACAGGACTGCTCGAGGCCGCTTTCGCGGCGCTGCGCGCGGCCTGCAACGTCGGCAAACGCTGGTAGATCTTCTTCACCATCTCGCGGAACGGCAGGTAGGCTTTCTGCGCACCCGTGATAGCGGTGAACGAGGTCGATCGATCTCGACGCGTGTCGAACCAAAGATCGATCACGAGCTTGCGTCCTTTCCAGGCTGCCATATAGCCGGTGTCATCGAAGGCGCAGGAATCGGCGAACGCAATGTTTGGATCCGCAAGGAACGCCTTGCTGTAATCTTCGAACAGCAGCATTCCTGGCGAGTAATCGCCTAGGCGTTCGTCATACGCGGTTTTCCAGGTGTAGGCGGCGTGGCCTGCTCGGAGCACCACCTGGACGCTAATCGGACGCCCGTCGAGTTCGAGTGTATAGATCGATGCCGCATCTACCTGGGCGAGCGTGGTGATCATGGTGCGGCCAAAATTCGCCTGGTCCGGCTCGCTCAGTAGCGCGGTGCCGTTTTGGCCCTTCCAGCCATTTTGCTCCAGCGTCAGAAAAACTTCGAAGCCGCGCTGCACGTCCGGAACGGAGCGCGCCACGACCGTTTCGAGCCGACCCATTTCGCGCAGCCGCCGCCGATGCTGGCGCAGCTTTTTACGGCTCGAGCTGGAAAGCGCGTTTCCCGTGTAATCCGATGCGCCATCGCCTGGCACAAGAAGGGGCCGGTTTTTCGCTTCCAAACGGCAAGATTGACTACCGCGCTCGCCGAGCACGCGCAGCAACGCCTCATAGGTCGGGCCCGAGCCGCTCATGCTTTCGAGTGCTACGATTCTCGGTAGGTCTGAAGCCTCTGCAATGGCTTCCAGCATTGCGTACAGCGTGGCGTCGAGCCAGTCGCGGTCTATGACGGGTGCCGACAGATAAGCATGCTCGGTCGCTGCCGGTGCGCACAATGCCACGACAGGAAGAATTGAAAGGTGCGGTTTGGCGATCGAAAACGCCCAAAAGCCGGCGAGCTGACGATGCCTTTCGTCCTGTCGCCATGCAAGCAACGTTACAACCTGACGATCCGGTGTGGCTGCCCGAACTATGCGAGGTTGCATGAACACGTTCGGCGTATCGGCGCGAATGAGGAGATCGTCCCAGGCGGTGTCCAGCTCGGGCGAGGGCCTGCCGCGCACGATCTCGACGAATATTTGGTTAACCAAGTCAGACTTATCCCGGCGCTGACAGCCGTCGGCAGGCGGCGGCGAGGCCACTTCCGCGATGGCTCGCGACAAAACCTCGGAGTCAGGTTCCGAAATTCTGACAACCCGTTCCACGTATTCTCCTCACTCGAGCGGGAGGGGCAGCCGAATCGAGCGACGATGTGCTCTAGTTCTGTTGTCTGACAACGAACACGAGCCGTCCCTAATCCCACCCGCGGCCCAATGACCTGTTTACCGGTCGGGGATCGCCAATCGTTGAGGAATTTCGATAAAAGTTTATCGAAGTGGGCGGCCTGGCTCAGGCGTATGCGCCGGTCACGGTGCCAAGCGTTTCGTCCTCGCGCGTTGCGTTGACCGAGAGGAAATAGTTATCCGCGGTCACCCCCTTGATCAGCGGAGTGAGTACGTTGACCGGAACGAAACTGATCAGGCGAACGTCGTTCTCTTTCAATATGCCGAGAAAAGTGTCGGACCATGCCATTGCTTTCGGACCATTTTGATGCGGCAGCGTGACACGGAGCATTGGAACATGGTGGCAACGTGCCGGGCCAAAAGGTAGGCTAAATATATCGGTCCGAAGCGGCTGGCGCTGCGACAAAAAAGGTGCAGGCCGGATTAAGGGGAGAAAACGCCTTGGCGAAGTGGACGACTCTCCTTGCGGCTTTGGTGGCGTGCGCTGCGGTTGCCTCGTCCTTGCCGCTGGCAGCGGACGATTATCCAAACCGGCCTATTGTCCTTGTGATTCCGCTACCGCCTGGCGGGACCAACGACATCATGGCGCGGGCCGTCGCCGACAAAATGAGTACCGCTTTGGGCCAGCGCATCGTGATCGAAAATCGCAACGCTGGCGGTAGCGGCACCGTCGGCACACGCGAAGTAGCTCACGCCACTCCTGACGGCTATACGGTCATCCTTGGCTATACTTCGACGCTGGCGACCGGGCCGAATCTCTACAGAAATGTCGGCTACGATCCCCGCAAGGATTTCGCTCCGCTGGGTTTGATCGCGTCCGCACCCGCGCTGTTGCTGGTGCACAAGGATGTACCGGTAAACAGCGTCGCGGAATTGATTGCCTTAATGAAGGCTTCCAAGGAACCCTATCAGGTCGGAACGCCCGGCCTTGGTACGGTGAATTATCTGGCGTCCGTGCTGTTCGCGCAGCAAGCCGGTGTCACAGTCCAGCAAATCCCCGAGAAAGGATCGAATCCACTGATTACCGACATGATGGGGGGGTTCGTCAAAGTCGGGTTCAATCCGATTCCGGTTTCGCGCGCGGCGCTCGACAGCGGCCTTATTCGGGCGATTGCAGTGACATCGCAGAAGCACTCGACACTTATGCCCCAGCTCCCGACACTGGCGGAATCCGGGCTCCCTGGTTTTGACGCGACCCTGACCTACGGGTTGCTCGCACCAGCTGGCACGCCGCGTCCAATCGTCGACCGTTTGAATAAAGAGCTGCGGGCGGCGCTTGCATCGGAGGATGTTCGCAAGCGCATTATCCTCGAAGGCGGCGAGCCGGAGTCGACCACGCCGGAGGAACACGCAGCAATCATCGATCGCGAAGAAACCAAGTGGTCTGCGGCCATCCGCGAAGCTGGCGTAAAGCGCGAATAGCAAGAAAACGGAGACGAAGTATGTTGGGGCGTTACGCATCAGCGATGCTGTTGCTGAGCTTGATGGTTCCTGCGGCGCGGGCCGAGCCGCAGACCATCCATGTGCAAATGGTCAGGACGTTGGCGCAAGCCCCGTACTACATCGCGGTCACGAACGGCTATTTTGAAAAGGAAGGTCTCGCCATCGAGTCCTCCAATGTCCGCAGCGCGCTGGATACGATCGCGCCGCTTGCCATGGGACAGCTCGACGTTGGTATCGGCGCGGCAACCTCGGGATTTTTCAATGCCGCCTCTCGCAACTTCGATATGCGCATTGTCGCGGCACTGGGTTATCAGGGACCGATCATGTCGACACAGCCGCTCATCCGAAAAGAGCTGTGGGACGACGGCAGCATTCGCAGTGGCAAGGATTTTCGCGGCCGTAAAGTGGCGATCAATGCGCCCGGCGACATCACTGAATATTTTTTCACGCTGACGGCGAGAAAATACGGCATGTCGATCAATGACATGAATATCGTGCCACTTGGTTTTAGTGAACAGCTTGCGGCGTTCAAGAACGGCGCCATTGATGCCGGTGCGCTTCCCGAACCGTTATCAAGCACCGCTCAACAGGCGGGTACGGTCGTGCTCGACAAGGCAGACGTCAGCGATGGTTCGGGCACGATTACGACTTTCGTCTATTTCGGTACGAAATTCATGAAAGAGCGGCGCGACGTTGCGCTGGCGTTTCTCCGCGCACTCGTCCGCGGTGCGCGCGACGCGCAGGGGCCATATCTGCAGGATCCCAAGATTGCGGCGTCAATCGCGCAGCAGACAGGCCTCAGTGTCGAGGCCATGGAAAACAGCACGCCTTACGCGATCGATCCCAATCTCGATATCGAGAAGTTCGAAAAGAGCTTGCGTGATCAGGAGACCGTCCACCGCGAAAACGGCCACCTCAACTATTCCGGTGAGCTTTCGTTCAAGGACGTGATTGACCCAAGCCTCGTGCACGAGGCGGCGGCTGGCGTGAAATAGCTGGAGAAGATGATGGCTAAAATCATTCGGTCGTTGGTAATGACACGACGTGGCTTTCTAAAAACCGCCGGAATGCTTGCTGCCGGAATAACAGCGCCGTCGATTTTACGCGTGCGTTCGGCTTATGCCGCGTATCCGGATCGTCCGGTCAAGTTTGTTGTTGCCAATACGCCCGGCGGCCCGTCCGATATCGTCGCCCGGCTCGTTACGGCGGCGCTTCAGCAATCGACCGGCAGGACCTTCATCGTCGAGAACCGTGGCGGCGCGGGGGGCAATATCGGAATGGAATATGTCGCCCGTTCCGACCCGGATGGCTATACAATACTGTTGGCGACCAACTCTTATTCCGTGAATTACGGCCTCTACAATCAGCTTCCTTACGATCCGTTTAAGGACTTTGTCGGCGTCAGCGAATTGGCCACTTCGCCGAATTCATTTGCGGTGCGGTCCGAATTACCGACGAAGACAATGAAGGATTTCATTTCGCTGGCTCGCGCCAGCCCCGACAAATTCAATTGCGCGACGCCTCCGATCGGCACCACCTCCCAATTGCAATTGGAGCTTCTGAAGATTCGCGTAAAGCTGCCGAAGCTGGAGGACATCGTATTCAAGGGCGGTGGCGATGCCATCGCGGCATTGCTCGGTGGAACGGCGCAAATGTGCTCTGGTTCCCTTCCGCCGGCGCTGCCTCACATCAAGTCCGGTGCACTGCGCTGCCTGGCGGTTACCGGCAACGCCCGCTGGCCGGAACTGCCTGACGTCCCCACCATGGAAGAGGCGGGTTATAAGGATTTTATCTTTGCAGTTGACTGCGTACTGCTGGCACCGGCAAAGACACCGCCTGAAAATGTCAAATGGCTGGAGGCTGAAACATTGAAGGTTCTGGCTATGCCGGACACCAATGAAAAGCTGGTGAAAGCCGGCTTTGCGGTCAGGTGCAAAGGTGCGGATGCGGCGTGGGCCCGTGTGATTAAGGAGGTCGGGATGTTCAAGCAAATCATCGACCAGGCCGGCGTAACAAGGTTATAGAATTTCAAACTCTTTCGTGTCACCTGCCGGAGTTGGTAATGAGCGCAGAAGCTAGCGATGCTGGATATTGGAATGTTGCAAGCCCGGGTTCCTGGCCGGCGCGCTTGTCGCATTTTCAGAGGCGTCGGATGTTTGCGCGCTTTCTTGAGACGATGACTCCCGGGCAGGCGGACACCATTGCCGACATCGGCGTCACAAGCGACCGTGAACATATCCACTCCAATTATCTGGAGGCCTGGTATGCCTACAAGGCGAACATCACTGCCGTCGGGATGGAGGATGCTGCTTTTCTTGAAAAAGCCTATCCGGGCTTGACTTTTGTTCGCGGAAGCGGTCTCGGATTGCCATTCAGCGATAGATCGTTTGATTTCGTACATTCGAGCGCGGTTATCGAACACGTTGGCAGCTTCGCCAATCAGACCCGGCTTCTGTCAGAGCTGTGGCGTATCGCCGAGCGGGGTATATTCGTTACTACGCCCAATCGATGGTTCCCGGTGGAACTTCACACAGTCCTGCCTTTCCTTCATTACCTGCCTGCAGCACAACATCGGCAGATTTTGAAAAAACTCGGATTTGAATTCTTTGCCGACGAGAGAAACCTCAATTTGATGTCCAGGACGTCCTTGACTGCGGCTGCACGGGATGCAGGTTTTAAAAATTTCACAGTGCAATCGGCAAAGTTGCTCGGACTGACTTCCAACTTGTTGCTTGTTGCCAGAAAGGACGCGGCGTAACCGCATGAGTGGTAACGGTCAGCGGCGCCGGCCGATTTTAGAGATCGTCATGACGCCAGCAGCGGCAAAATTGCATGATAACGCCGCAGTGCTCTATCCGGAGAACGTCTCCGCGCTGGATGTGACGGTCTTTGTATCCTGTTATAACGAGTCTCAGCATATCATAAGAACGTTGGAAAATGTCCGTGAAGCGTTCACCCAACTCGGTTCGCTCACTTACGAAGTCATCGTCATTGACGACTGTTCAAGCGATAATTCCAACGTTCTCATCAGCGAATACCTCAATAGTCATCCGGACATGAGAATTGTGTTCCGGAGAAACGCCGTGAACACCGGCTGGGCACAAAACTATGTCGATGCCGCCTTCATGGGTTGTGGAAAATACTACAGGGTTATTTGCGGTGACGAGTCGGAGCCAAAGGAGACAATCGTCGAAGTATTCAGGCATCTTGGCAAAGCTGATATTCTAATTCCTTATTATGCAACCACCGAAGGTCGCAGTAATTACCGATTGGTGATTTCCAGGGTCTATACCTCGCTGGTCAACCTCATCAGTGGATTTAACCTGCACTACTACAACGGACTTCATATCCATCTCCGCTATAATGTCATGCGGTGGCACTCGAACACCCGTGGTTTTGGCTTTCAGGCTGATATCCTGTGCATGCTGCTGGCGCGCGGTTACTCGTACCGGGAAATTCCGGTCACAACGATTGAACAGAAGAGTGGGCGGTCTACGGCGCTAAGCTTTCGCAATTTTCTGTCGGTTGGCCATACGCTGTTCGATATTCTTGCCAGGCGCGTTGCTGACTGGGTCTACCGCAAGCCTCAACAAAAACCTTTCGCTGAATGAAGGGCTGCCAAGAGACGTGCATAACTCTTTGATCTGACGGCGACGTCTCAGCCGCTTCACTTATTTGTGGCTATCGAATCAATGCGAACGGCAACTTGCTGGCGCGCGAAAGCCAAGTACGTATATTTGACTTGGTATTGACTGACGAATTCCTGAAACGCCTTGAATTCATGTTGCTCCCAGTTCGGGTAATTAAAGTACTCGTCAAACAATATTATGCTTCCCTGCATCAGCCGGGGAGCTGTCTGTGTCAGTATTGTCTGGGTGGCGCTATAGAGATCACAGTCGATATGCATAAACGCGATTTGGCCGGGATGCTCGTTAAGCCATTTCGGCAATGACTCTTCAAAATACCCCTGATGGAGCTCGACGTTCTGCGGAACTCGAGGCAGACGCCCTTTCACGTCGAAGGCCTTTTTGCCAAGATTGTAGCCAGACCACTTTTCAGGCAGACCTTTAAAACTGTCAAAGCCGTGGACGGTCTTTGTTCCGATATGCCGCGCAATGAATCGGATCGTCCCGCCAGTGAATACGCCAAATTCCAGGTAGAAACCCTCGGCAGTGGTGGACTGCAAGCAATATTCGATCAGTTCGCGCTGGGTATCGAAGGACAATGCTTCCGGCATTGAGCGGTCGATGTAGTCGACCGACCGCTGCAGCGCGCGCAATGAGCGCTCCCGTGCCGGATGAATGCGTCCGACGTCAGAGAGCTGATAGGCGGCGCAAACGATCTTGTAGAGCAGATATTTGAGATTGAAGTTAGTGACTAGCATGGTAAACGATGCACTTTGCTGTTGCCGAAGTTCGTACGATTGTGGCTTCACTTCCGTAGCATATCTTTAAAGACTCCGTGAAGTGAGCGTCGGGCAGTAAGCTCTGACAGTGTATTTGCGGCTGGCGATATTCTTCCTCAATAGCCATCGCTTGATTGCCACCAGCCATCGACAAAGAATCCCGGAGTATTCTGGAATGGAGTTCGATTACACCGACGAGCAAAAGCTGTTTGCAGAATTGGTCAGACGCTTTGCGCATGAGCATCTCGCCGGCGGCGCACTCAAACGTGCCCATAATCCCGGCTTTCCGCATGACGTGGCCCAATTGATGGCGAAGCATGGATTATTGGGGATCGCGCTGCCGGAGAGCGACGACGGGCAGGGCGGTACGCTCATGGATGCGGTGATCGCTATTGAACAGGTGGCTGCGGTATGTCCACGCAGTGCGGATGTGGTGCAGTTCGGCAATTTTGGACCGGTCCGCACTTTTGCCGAATATGGTACTGAAGCGCAGAAAAAGCGCTGGCTTGGTGAGTTGTTGTCCGGTCGACTGGTCATGAGTCTTGGCATGACTGAACCGGATGCTGGCTCGGCCGTCTCCGACCTAAAAACCAGTGCTCGGGCTGAGGGGACGCATTACGTCATCAACGGCAACAAGGTCTTTTCCACCTTCAGTCCCGACGCGCAGATCTTTCTGGTTTACGTGCGCTTCGGTCCTGGGCTCGACGGCATTGGCTCCGTACTGGTCGAGCGCGATACACGCGGGTTTACCATCGGTACACCTTCGGAATTCATGAGCGGAGAAAAGTGGTGCGAGCTGCACTTTGAGGAATGCCGCATTCCGGCGGAAAATGTACTGCTCGGGCTAGGCGGATTTAAAAAGCAGATGGCCGGCTTCAACGTCGAGCGGCTCGGTAATGCCGCGCGAGCACTGGCATGCGGTCGCTACGCCTTCAATGCCGCACGCGACTATGCAGCGAGCCGGAAGCAATTCGGCCAGCCGTTATGCGAGTTCCAGGGCTTGCAGTGGAAATTCGCTGATATGACGATTAAACTCGATAGCGCACAACTTCTGCTTTATCGGGCAGCGGCGCATGCAGACCGCGGATTGCCGGCGGCCTATGAAACCGCGATCGCCAAGGTGGCCTGCAATCTGGCGGGCTTTGAAGTCTCCAGCGAAGCAATGCAAATCATGGGCGCGCTTGGCTACAGCAAAGAGACGCTGGTGGAATATTGCATGCGCCGAACGCGCGGTTGGATGATCGCAGGCGGCTCAATCGAGATGCTGAAGAATCGCATCGCGGAGAACGTTTTCGAGCGCCGCTTCGACCAGCGCAAGCGCTCAGAAAAGTCCGCGTAGATAGACAATCCAGGTATCGGCCCGGTTAATGCTTTGAACAAGGGCGATCTTAGTATTGGCCAGCCAATGCAAGGGGTCCGGTCCCAAGGTCCGCAGGCTGAGTTGCAACATGTAACTAGTGTTCTGGACCGGGGCTAATGTTCCATTGTAGGCGTAGCTGGTGATGTAGTTAAACGCCAGCATAAAACAATCATCGGTGTAGCCCAGGCCGACGCGCGACATATTGAATTGGTGCACCTCAAGGTCGTAGCCCGCCGGCCCAGGATTACCCAGTTGCTCGTCAGCTTGTAGCTGGCGCCGGCGATGAAGCCTTGACGTCGGTTCAGGAATCCAAGCAAAGGCTGGGCCGCGTAGTCGCCATAAAGAAAATTTAATCCGAGACGGCCGTAATTGGCGCGCGTCTCAAGTTCAAGCCGTTCGAGTGCCCATGTTTGCTCATCGAATCGCGCATGAGCGGAGAACATGTAGGTGGAATTGGGTTGGTAGGAAAGGCCGGCGACGTAGTCCGAATAGGTTTTGTCGAGACCACTATCGAGGCCGGTATTGGTAATGTCACCGACCGTGAACGAGTTCTCGCCGAACAACTGATATGACTGACCGAAGACCGCTTTGACGGTCCCCGCCTGGTTGAATTGGGCGGTATATGTCAGGCCGGCGTTTGCGCGTCCGCCGCCTTCGACGCGATCCCAGCCGGAGAACTTGTCGATCTGGAATAAGTTTGTGTCGTCGAAAACAAGACTCTGCGCGTCTTCGTTCGGGAATTTGCCGATGTCGGCTTCGTTCGGACGCAAAATAAGCTGCGCAATCGGTTCGATGGTCTGCGTGCCCCACGGTTCGACATCGATGAACGGATAGCGGTACTCCACGCCCGGCAACCGGCATGACCCGCGCCAGATCGGAATCTCCGGTGGCAATGTAGTTGGAGACGCCGAGCTGATTAGAAACATTGAGCGAAGCGACGTCGCCGCTAACACGAAGGAAAGGGGTTATCTGCATGCCGGAGTCGGTAACCACCGTGCGTTTCCAATCAACTTCACCGGAGCCGCGCGTATAATCTCCCGGAATGCCGCGCAGCAGGCAGTTTGCTTTATTGAGCAATGCCGAGTCGGCAGTCGTCGCCGAACCATTCGCGCAAATGCTGCTCTCGGCGTTCAAGTTAATTGGATCGAAGCTCGCCTCCTGGCGGCTCAGGCTCGTGAGATTGATTTTATAGCTTAATTCGCCGCCCATGACCTGTTGCGCCAGGACGTTCGAATAGTCCAAGACCGGATGGATGACCGGGAGTTGCGCCTGCTGATCAATCTCCGAGTAGCCGGTGTAGTAGATCGAACGGATATCGAAATAGCTGCTCACCCCGCGGCCAGCGAGGTAAAGCTGTGAAATGCCCTCAGATGATTCGCTAGTGCCGGTGCGGAAGGGATCAAGATTGGTTCCGTTAAAGCGGCCGAGGCCATAGTCCGATATAAACGTCGGATCACTGACCAAAACGCCGGTCCAGCCCCATACCCACCTGTCAGTAAGATTGAATTGGCCTGCGGTCAGGATGGTGCCGCGAAAGTCTTTCGTCTCGGGCGTGTTAGCGCCGTATTCGGAAGCAAAAAAGCTTGGATCCTGCTGGAATATTCCGGCGGCGTGGATGCTGTATGCGCCGTTGACCAGCCGTTGCTTCCACTCCCCCTCCATCAAGAGATCCCTGATTAGTCATGTAGCGGGGGTAGACCGTCAGATCGTAATCGGGAGCGAGCGCAAAGTAGTATGGGGTCTCGATCGAATATCCGAACAATTTGCCGTAAGACAGGATCGGAAACAGAAAACCGCTCTTGCGTTTGACTGTCGGGTCCGGGGCCGACATGAACGGAAAGTACGCGACCGGTAGTCCAAAAAAATCGACAGTTGCGCTCTCGAAATAGAGCATCTTCTCGCTCTGATCATGGATGATCCGGGCTGCCTTGACCTGCCATAGCGGCGGCTTGGCAGGATCGTTTTGGCATGGCTCGCAGGCGGTGTAGACACCGTTTTCCAGAACGGTGAAGTTTCCCTGCGTTCGATCGGCGCGCTCGGCTGCAAAGCGTGTGTCGTCCGCACTTTCAGTGCGGAGCGAGTCCACGAACCCGTCGCGATAGTCATCGGTGAGGTCGATAACTTGACCGTAAGTGATCTTGCCATCCGACTCCGTCAAGCGGGCATTTCCTTTTGCCACCAAGCGCTTTTCTTTTTGATCGTAGTCGACCTCGTCCGCCTCGATGGTGGAGCCGCGGTAGTAGATCTGCACGTTGCCAACGGCCGCGACTGAATTATTTGGATAGTCGTATTTGATCTGATCCGCCTGCACGAGCATGGGCGAATCCGGGGAAGTCTCCGGTGGTTTTGGCTGGGGCGGCCGATTTGGAAAGTGCAGGAGAACTGGAGGCCCAACCGGCGACAAGGTTGTTCGAGGAAACTTGGCTCAATGCCGGTGAGCACTGGATAGCGTACCCGATCGCAATGGCGGCGAACGCAAGACGGAGCACCGCGAGGGCGTGCCACCGACGCCGCGCATACTGACGGCTACCCGAGAGATGCACCACCCACCCGTGCTCCCAGCAAACCAACACAAACCCGCCAGGTTGCCCGTTCCTGCGGTCCGGGCGTCCAAGTCGTCGAGGCTGTGTTCCCCGCTTAACTTTTGGCCGGGAAAAGTGGCTTTGGCATGGCAAAGGCCATTGAATATAAACAAGAATTGGTTAAAGCGCGGCCTTTATCGATCGTACCGCATCGCTGTTGGCAGGGACAGTGACAGCCTGTCATTCGCAGGGTCGCCTCAGCAATCGGTGAGGACAAGTTCCGATCCGTTACCCTGACCGAATTGTCGAAGCCTAAGTGCCAGCGACGAAATAGGAGGCCAGCCGGTTCCGGATATTTTCGGCCAGCACGTCGACAGCTCGATCTTCCGCATTGCGGGCGGCACGTTGCTGAGCGAACCGCTGTGCTGAACCCGGAATGTCAAAGGATGCCCGCGCAAAAGTAGACGTCTGCAGCACTACCTTCTGCGTAGCAATTTCCGTCAAGGTTAACGACGCGTTGAATATTTCGAGCTGAGCGTCGGGACGACCGCTGGCGACGTCAGTAATAACGGTGGTTCTGCCCGAGCCAAACGTAAATCACCAGCCGGTAGGCCGGGGAGGTCGCGTGTCTGTCCTCCATTAAAGTCGTAGAGCAGAGCATTGCGAATAGCGACAGCGATCCGTGCGTCTGGCGTGCCGTTGGCTGCCCTAATTTCCGGGATATCGACTGAACTGAGCTTATCGCGGACAGACTCGTCGGAGCCGATGGTCTGGTTGCCGTATAGCGGCTGGAAACAGCCGCCCGTCAATGCTCCGAACGCGAGCACGAATGCGAAACGGACAATTGCTTGCAAAGCTGAGCCTGTCCTGAATTGCCACATCGGGACTGATAACCCCCACGGCAGGCATACGCCCCGATAATTATACAATTGCTCTGCTTAACGCAAGTTTGCTCGCTTTTCGCAGATCGCCAGCGGGCATTGAGATTGTCGCAATTTAATGGCGAGAATTTATCTACTCGCGGCCGTACTCGTCGGAAATGCGCACGATGTCGTCTTCGCCGAGATAGCTGCCGGCTTGAACTTCGATCAATTCGAGCGGGATTTTGCCGGGATTGGCGAGGCGATGAACGCTGCCGATGGGAATGTAGGCGGATTCATTTTCGTGAACCGTGCGAACTTCGGATCCAATCGTTACCTCCGCCGTCCCATGGACGACGACCCAGTGTTCGGAGCGATGAAAGTGCTTTTGCAGCGATAGCGTGGCATTCGGCTTCACGACGATCCGCTTCACCTGGTAGCGCGAGCCGAGATCGACGCCCTGGTAATAGCCCCAAGGTCTATACACCCTCAAATGTCTGACGGCTTGTTCGCGGTTTTGCGCTTTAAGTTGCTCAACGAGATTCTTGACCTGCTCTGACTTGTCGCGCGATGTCACCAGGACTGCATCGGGCGTCGCAACAACGACCACGTTATCAAGTCCGACAATCGCGGTGAGGATAGCCTCGTCCGAATGAGCGAGGCTGTTGTGGCTGTCATTAAATACGACCGATCCGGTCGAGGTGTTGCCGTCAGCATCGTGCTCAAGCACGTCCCATACCGCGCTCCAGCTTCCGATGTCTGACCAGCCGCAATCCATCGGTACCACGGCCGCATGTTCGGTACGCTCCATGACAGCGTAGTCGATGGATTTCTTGGGAGCCTTTGCGAAGGCCTCCGCCGGCAATCGAAAGAAATCGAGATCGCGTGTCAATCCCTTGACGGCTGCCTCGGCGGCTTCGGGCTATTTCCGGCTCGAAGCGGGCGAGCTCACCGAGCATAACTTCCGCACGGAAGACAAAATTTCCGCTATTCCAGAGATAACCATTGGCGATGTAACGGCCTGCGGTGACGGCGTCCGGCTTCTCCACGAACGACTGGACGGCGAGCGCTGTGCCGCCATCGAGTGCCATACCCGGCTGGATGTAGCCGTACTTGGTCGCGGGAAACGTCGGGTTGATACCAAACGTGACGATCCGGCCATTCGCTGCGGCTTCAATTGCCTCACGACACGCCTTTACGAATGCCGCTTCATCACGGACAACGTGATCGGCGGCGAGGATGAGAACTGTCGCTGCCGGATTGCGCTTTGCCGCGAGCACGGCAGCAACGGCCACGGCCATTGCCGAATCGCGACGTACCGGTTCGAGCGCGATGTCACCGTCCACGCCAGCTTGGTGCATCTGCTCGGCGACGATAAATCGGAAGTCGGAATTCGTGATGACGATCGGTCGATCGAACAGCGAGTCATTGCTGACTCGGTCAAGAACTTGCTGAAAAGTCGACCGTTCGCCGACCAGCGCCACGAATTGTTTGGGCATGCTTTCGCGCGACACGGGCCACAGGCGCGTGCCGGCTCCGCCGCACATAATCACCGGAATTAAAAGTGGGCTGCTCATCGCGTCACATTCATATGCGTATTTTATTTCCTTACACGCGATATCTAATAAAGCCATTAAGCGCCCCGCCTTGGGTCAATCCGAAGCGGCAAATCAGGCAGTCAGAGACCAGATAAAGTATTTGTTCGCAGTCGCGGCCCGGCTCAGGCCTGTCCGAACCTCAATCACGCGACTTGCAGCAGAACCCGGCCGGCAGCGCCGCTGCGAACGACGTCCAGCGCCTCATTGATCTGGTCGAGCGGAAATTCGTGCGTAATCAGGCCGTCCAACGAGAGCCTGCCAGCTTTGTTAAGGCGGATTAAGCGGGGAATATCGACTTGCGGGACGGCGTCACCGCCGTGGGAGCCAGTAAGAATTTTGTTGAAGTGAATGGGCAGCGTGTAAATCGTGACCTTTTCGTTGGGAACTCCAACCAGCACGCACGTGCCATCTGCATGGGTGAGGTTATAGGCAAGCTCAATGACCGACTTCACGCCGGTCGTCTCGATGACCTTATCGGGTCCCTGCGCGCCGACAATCTTGCGGATCTCCGCATCCATGTCGGCAATTTTCGAGGCATCAAGGCAATGCGTCGCTCCGCGCGCCTTTGCCATCTGCAAGCTTGCTTTCAATGAGATCGACGGCAACGATCGGATTGGCCCCGGCGAGTTCGGCAAATTGCACGACGTTGAGGCCTACACCGCCAACACCAAACACGACCACTGACTCGCCAATTTTCACTTTGGCGTCGTTATTGATTACGCCGGCTGCCGTTGTCACGGCGCAGCCGAGCAGCGGCGCGAGCTTGAGGTCGTAATCGGAGCCAATAACGGTCAAGCGGTTTTCCGAGATCACCGCGTATTCGTTGAAGGTCGTCACCCAGCCGGCGTTGAGCTTGGCCCCGCGCCATTGATAAGCCGGCGGCTGGCATTGGATTCCCTTGCTCGGCCGCCAATGCAGCACGACCGTATCACCTGGTTTGACATGAGTGACGCCGGGTCCGGTTTCAACGACCTCGCCGGAAGCTTCGTGGCCGAGCAGGTGGGGCAGGAATTTATCGGGGCCTTTGGCTGCCGCAATCTCGTTGATCTGGGCGCCGCAAATCGTGCTGTACAGAATCTTCACCAGCACCTGCCCGGCCTCTAATTCTTCCGGGAACTTGATTTCGTCGATAACGAGCGGCTTGCGCGACTCCGTCAGGATTGCCGCCTTTGCGTTCTTTATTTTCATTCGCTGCGTCCGCTATTCGAAGTAGATGAATTCATAATCGCCCGAATAACCAAAGTGATTGTAGAGCCAAATCCACTCGGACGTATGCAAGATCAATTCCGCCGTTAGCGCCCAGCACTCAAGATTGAATTGCTCGAGTTCGTTACGATAACCCTCCACCATGATGTATTTATTTTTGCCGACCCGCTCGATCTCCTTTACCGCGGTTTCAAGTTCGAAGAGGCGCAGGTTGTGTAGCGTTCCGAGCGAGATCACCAGATCGAAATGATCGTCGCCGAACGGATATCGATCCTGGGCGCGATAGCGGAAAAGAAACGGTTTGATTTCGTCGCGTGCCTCGGCAAGACCGTGATGCGACATATCAAAGCCGGCGATTTCAAGCTGTGGCAGGATCTTTTTCATCTCGTAGAGAAGAAAAGCCTTGCCGCAGCCGACATCCAGAACTTTTGAGCCGTTCTTCAGGCCGTAAATATCAATCAGTGCCTGAGCCACGGGCTTCCAGCGGCCTTCGATAAACTTGTAGCCGCCGTAGCCGTAGCGCCGGTCGCCGTCCCAATAGTCGAATTCGTATTCCTTTGCCTTCACCATGCAGTGGACTTTGTCATCCACCATGCGGGCGAGGTAGTCGCGCTTGGTCGCCTTATGCAGCGGCGTCACGATATTGAGCATTCGTCCCATTCAGTTCCTCGCTATAGGCAAAAATCATTCGGGAGAGGCAACAGCAGAAGCGGATCCTCGCGCTCAATGGCAAGTTGATGCCGCTTTGATCACTGCAGTCGCAAAGGATCCGGCCGGGCCCAGGGCGGAAACAGGCCGGCCTTTTAGCCAGACTGACAATGTTTTACAAGCATAACGGCCGGCCGTTCGCGTTGCTCTGGGCCACGTCGGTCAGCTAGTTCTCCTGATTATCGCACCCCACGGGATTCTTGATGTTTCTTCTGCTTGGCGGCGACTCGGAAATCGGAGCGGCAACCTACCGCAGCCTCAAGAAGGAGGGCCGCGCCGTAATCGCGACGACGCGTCGTCGGGACGCTGTTTCACCGGAACGCCCTTACTTCGACATTTTGAACACGCTGGACGAGTGGAGTCCGCCGCCGGAGACGAAGCGGCATGCATTTTCTTGGCGTCGCGAGGTTGCGCGATTGCGCCGCCGACCCCGCCAAGTCGGCTCTAATCAACGTGACGCAATCGCTTCGTCTCGTTGATAGGCTTCTGGCCAAAGGAATTTATGTTCTTTTCCTGTCATCCAATCAGGTGTTCGATGGCGAGTTGGCCGAATGTCAGGGTCGACTCACCGGTTTGTCCGATCAGCGAATATGGCCGGCAGAAAGCAGAAGTCGAAGCAGCTATTCGTGAGCGAATGGCAAAGGGTGCGCCAATTGCCATTTTGCGGCTCTCGAAAGTACTGACCTGCAAATTCTCCGCTGATCGAAAGCTGGATTCAGTCGCTGTTGAAAGGCCGTCCCATCAAGGCTTTTGCCGATATGACAGTTGCTCCAGTACCTGCGGATATAGCAACCGCCGCGATTGTTGCCCTGCTGGACGCCAAATTGCCTGGTGTCTTTCAACTCACTGGCCCGCGTGATGTCGCCTATGCCGAGGTCGGCCATTACCTTGCGAGGGAACTCGGCGCCGATCCGGATTTGGTCGTTCCGATGAGTGCTTATTCGGCAGGAATGCCTAAAGGGTCGACGCCGCGTTATACAACGCTCGACAGTAGCGCATTGCGAGACAAATTCGGGATTGTCGTCCCCGATGTGCTGGATACGCTTTCGCTGCTTCCTCGGCCCTGAGAAAAGCGAATTTGAGCGTGCGCAATTACCGGCGCAAAACTTATTGCGCTCGACGATCTCTCCGAAGTTGCCGATGGAGTTTACTACTCACGCTACCCGCTTCCGCTGGTTGATGCGGAAGTGATCGCTTTCTTGAAGCAGGCGGCGATCAAATCGCCACTTCGGCGCGCCCGGTTTTGTGCGCACCTTTCCCCTGATGCCGAGCAGCATGACATGTTGATCGTGAGTCATCGCGACAGCTTATGTCACGCCACATCGCCATTTCAACAAGTCCGAGACATTTGTGCTGCTTGGAAGGGGCTGCCGAAATCATTCTGTTCGATGATGACGGGGCGAGTCGAGAAAACGATCAAGATGGGTACGCCTGCTTCCGGCCGCCCGTTTTTCTACCGGATGCCGCCACGGCAGTTTCACAGCCTGTCGATCGAGAGCGAACTTTTGGTTTTTCTGGAGAATACCAAGGGTCCGTTCAGCCTAGACGATCGTGAGCACGCAACTTGGGCGCCGGACTACAAGGATACGGAAAATGGCAAAGCTTTCATTGCTGCGATATTGCAAAAGGCCCATAGTGGTTAGGCGATTTTCGCTTCTAGTCTGAACAAGGAAGCTGCTAATCAATGACGACAGACGAGAAAACGCGAGAAGCGCAATATCAGTTTCAGCTTGCGCACGATGCAGAGCACGGGCGCGCGAAGCTTGGTTTGATGACCAGCGCCGCCTGGCATCAGGATCCGCGCCGGCTGTTGTTTTTGTTCTCACGCTACAAGTTTGTTGCCAAGATGTTTACCGGCAAAAAGAAGGTGCTTGAGGTTGGTTGTGGCGATGCGCTTGGCACGCGAATGATACTGCAGAACGCGGCTTCAGTCTGTGCGGTCGATTTTGATCCGATCTTCGTCAAAGACGTCAATGAGCGCATGGACCCTCGCTGGAAGTTTGAGTGCAAGGTCCATGACATGATGGCAGGCCCGGTGGCTGGGCCGTTTGATGCGGCATTTTCGCTGGATGTTATCGAGCACATCGCGCAGTCCGACGAGCACATCTTTCTTGGCAACATCGTGAAATCGCTGACGCAAGACGGCGTGCTCATTATCGGAACGCCCTCAATACAATCTCAGGCTTATGCCCATCCGGCGAGCAAAGAGGGCCACATCAACTGCAAGGACGAGCCGGGTCTGCGGCAATTAATGGAGCGCTACTTTCGAAACGTCTTCATGTTTTCAATGAACGATGAGGTCGTGCATACCGGCTTTCATCCGATGGCGCAGTATTTGTTCGCGCTTTGTGTCGGCCTGAGCGAAAATAGGTGATGATGCAGATCAGGCGCATAAGCCCGGAAATTTATTTTGCCGATCAGCCGATCGTGGCGGTTGGCCCCGACGAGATGAATTTTCTGAACAATAACGTGCAATATACCGAACGAAAGCGGACGCGGCTGTGCGCGCATCAGGATACCGAAGAAAAGCTGCACGAGATGTTCGTCGTTTATACGAACAGCACGTATATGCGTCCTAACAAGCATCCAAAGGATGAATCGGTACACATTCTCGCCGGTGCGGCCGACTTCGTGTTCTTTGATCAGGACGGCAACGTCACCGACGTTTTGAAAATGGGTGATCAGCAGTCGGGAAAGCCGTTTTACGTTCGGGTCCCAACCGGCATCTATCACACCATGCTGATGCGCACCGAGCGAGTTACACTCCACGAGGGACTATCGGGGCCGTTCCGCAAGGACAGCACGACGATTTTTGCGCCCTGGGGCTCCGCTCGAGACCGATTGCATCGGGTATCGAGAAATTCAACGCGCGCATCGAGGCCGAGGTCGATCGGCGTACGGCTGGCGGCGGCCAGTCGTCCTTGCGCATGAGACAGCAAAGCGCCGAAGTATTTAACGCTGACGAGCCGATCGGAAAGTTCGGCTATGCTGAAATGGAAGTACTGCGGAATGCCCTGCCCGGGACAGCCGGCCGTCGTGTTCGCGTCTGTATGCACAAGAGCGCGGACGATTCGTATCAAGAAATGTTCATCATGTTTGCCAAGGGCTCGTATTTGGCGGCGAGCAAGCATCTTGGCAAAGACAAATTGGTCGATGTGATCGAAGGCAGGGCTGACTTCGTTTTGTTCGACGACGCCGGCGAAATTACCAACGTGATTTCGGTTGGCGATCCTTCGACCGGGCTGCCGTTCTATTTGCGCACTCCGTATGAGCGCTACCATGCCTGGATTGTTCGATCGGACGTCTTTGCGATTCATGAGACAACTGAAGGCCCGTTTCGCCGCGAAGACACCGTGCTGGCACCGTGGTCGCCGAGCAACGTGAACGATCCGGTTGCGCGTTCCGCGGTACCAGAAACAGCTGGAGGAGCAGGTGGCGCAATTCAGAGCGAACCGCGCCGGCTAGCCGTCCTCCGCATGAAAGAACCCCATTCGCTGATCGTTGGCGGTACGCGAGGTATCGGCCGGGAACTGGTCGATCAATTCATCCGCGATGGTCACAAGGTTTCCGTTATCGCGCGCCGGCTGCCGGAACGGAAGGCCGCGCGGAAAGGTGCTCATTACTGGCCGGTAGATGTTCGGGACGAGAGCGCGCTTCGGGAAGTTCTTCACCGGATCATCAAGGAGAGCGGCAAGATCAATCACTTGATCTTTTTTCAGCGGTTTCGCGGCACCGATGAGGTCTGGCGCGGGGAAATCGAAACGAGCCTGACCGCCACCAAGGCCGTTGTCGAAGCATTACAGGACAGGTTTGCGGCAGGCGAAAAAGCAATTGTGATTGTGAGTTCGATCAATGGCGAATTGATCGCCGGAAACTTGCCCATCGGTTATCACGCGGCCAAGGCGGCTTTACAGCAGATGGCGAGGTACTGGGCGCTCGCGCTCGGCAGCCGCGGCATACGCGTCAATAGCGTGTCGCCGGGAACAGTTCTCAAGGAAGAATCCAAGCAGTTTTTCCTCCGTGACCGGAGACTATCCGATCTGTATCGCCGCATTACGCCGCTCGGCCGTTTCGGGCATGCGCGGGAGGTAGCGCAAGTTATTGGCTGCCTGTGCGGCGAACAGACCTCATTTGTGACCGGGCAGGATATTGTCGTGGACGGCGGCATATCGCTGCAGTGGCAAGAGTCGCTCGCGCGCGAACTGGTAAATTTGGGACCTCCTGGCAACAGAAAGTCTGCCAAAGCGCGCCGAAAATGATACCTGAGCGGACCCTTAAAGGATTGCGCGCTTTTTAGAACTGCAGGTCAAGTTATAGTCCAATGAACTATTCCAGAAACTAATTGCGTCCACTGGTTAGGGCAAGTGTCATACGACTGTTCCAGCGGCTACTTGATCTAAAAAGATCCGGCACCAACCCTCTTGGCCCCGAGCGGGAAGCGAGCTTAGGCTTTTGGCAGAATTTGTGGGCGGACTCAGGTCAAGCCAACACGAGACTAGGCGAGTCGTTTGAGACGGTAGCTGTTAACGCCTGTTCTGCCAAAAATCGCTGGGATAGCTTGTTCGCGGGCGAGCCACGAACCGTCGCGAAAGGATATCGGCTCGTCGATCAATCGACCGAACGGCGCGCTCGACTTGCGGCTGGTGATAATCGTGCCCGGCGAGCCATCCGTCCGGTTTCACAATCCGCGTGCAGGCAAGGATATCGCGCCGGACCGCTTCATAGCTGTGATCAGCATCAATGTAGCAGAGATCGAATTCAGCGCCGAATCTTTCCAACGCCTCGGGACATCTCTCCCGGATGATCTCAAGGTGCGGGTAGCCGGCGCAGCGGTTGGCGAACTCTCTGAAAAGAGTTCTCATTTTGCCATGGGTCTACAGCGACGACGCGGGCCGCGGTGAGAAGGAATAATTCCGTCGAAACGCCGCGATCCGATCCGATCTCGATTACGCTGCGCGGCTTCGCGCGCAGGATCAATTCGACGAGCCCCGGAAGAAAATTATGCACGTCAGTTGCGTCGCCCGGATAAAGGCACCGCTTTGTGGTGAGAAGCTCGGTGACGCGGGCCTGTCTGAAATTCGCGAAAGGTCGGGACGGGTTTCATCTCGGTGGCGTTGGGACGCGCGTTCGCACTTTCTGCTTGCTCGATTGAATTGTCATCCGGACTAGGTGTCGCGAGGCGCGGCATAATCATCGGCTGGCGGCTGAGTTCGGCGACCTTGCGGGAATAGCGGGATTGGCGCGCATCAACCGCATCCGTTCTGCCAGTCGCTCGCCTTCAAGCGCGAATGGGAAATTGAAGCTGTCGTGAAACATAAAATGCCGCAACTCTTGGCGACGGCCGCGTGCATTCCAGTGAAAACCGCGAAGCGAGCGTCTCCGACGGCCATTTGAACCCATTCTGTTCGAGCGCGGCTCGATAGACTCGTCCGATAAGATGATCTTCCTGGCTCATCGAGAGGGGGAAGCGCTCTTTGTTGGTCTGAAGGAAGCGCATCAGCGCGGACGACCGCAGCGCACAGCCATTACCCACGTTCAAATTGTCATTGTACCACCAGGGCGCACCGACATAGTCGTACTGCAGGAATTCATCCGTCCAGCAGCCCGCGTCGACGATCCATGAATCCCATTGGATATTGATCGCCCATTTGGTCTGGATGTGGTTGGGGAGTTCGTACCACATGAAGTGCGAACATTCGGCGATGTTCGGCCATTTCGGCACTTTGACCCAGCGGGTCCCGGCGACCTCGATAGGCTCATCGGAAAATATGACTGCGTCGCCGAATTCGACTTCGCGCAACGAGTCCTCCATCGCGAGGCGCGCAAGCTCGTGGCACTGGGTGTCGATCATGACCAGCGTTACGTCAGGTAAGCGCAGTTTCATCGGAGGCCTCCGGAGCACTCGCTCGGGAGCGTGGCCCGGTATGGTTAACCGAGTTCTAACGGCGACCAGATCGGTTTGGTCAGAGGGATGATTTTCGTCTCGCGATCGTTATGCCTTGAATTGTCGATTTCCGAGAAAATAGACCAAGACAGTAGAGCGGAAGGGCGCGGGTTATTGGCTCACCTTGCGGCGAACCGTTTGGTAGATCCTGCCTCGCAAGTCGTGACGCTCTTGTTACTTTGCCCCTACGCCGGTAAGCGCTCAGTTGAAAACGTTCAGACTCAGTGGAGTAGATATGGCCGCGACACATTACCGAAGGGATACCTGTCGCCTTTGCGGCAGCCGCAATCTCGAAATCTCGCTGCACTACGAGCCGACGCCTCCCGCTGACGCTTATCTGCCCGCGAATCAAGGGCATGTTGTACAGGAATCCTATCCGCTCGATCTTTATCTTTGCCAGGACTGCGGCTTTTCCCAGCTTTGTGACGTACTGCGGGCCGACTCAATCTATGTCGACTACATCTACGAGACTAAGAGCTCGCTCGGGCTTGTCGACCACTTCCGTCGTTACGCGAATAGTGTGCTGGATCGGATCCAGCCGCCGCGCGGTGCATTGGTGGTCGATCTCGGCAGCAACGATGGAACGCTGCTGCGTCCCTTTAAAGAGCGCGGCATGAACGTGCTCGGTGTTGATCCAGCGCGCGAGATCGCGCGCGACGCGACCGCGTCAGGCATAGAAACCTGGCCGGAATTCTTCACCGCCGATCTGAGTCGAAAAATCCGCAAAGAACGCGGCGGCGCATCGATAGTCACCGCGAACAATATTTATGCCAATGTCGACGAGCTTGGAGAATTTACGGACAATATTCGTAGCTTGCTTGGTTCGGATGGTGTTTTTATTTTCGAGTCGTTTTATCTTGGCGATCTCATCGATAATCTGGTGTTTGACTTCATCTACCACGAGCATCTTTCGAGCTTCTCTGTAACGCCGCTGGCAGGCTTTTTCCGCCGGCACGGCATGGAGCTCATCGATGCGGAGCGAGTGCCAACGAAAGGGGGATCGCTGCGCTACACCGTCCAGCTCGAGGGCGGTCCGCGGAACGTCTCCAAGGCAGTCTACCGATCTTTTGGCAGAAGAAGAGCAGCGAGGCTTGGGACGTATGGAAACGTTCAAGGCGTTCTCGACGCGCATTGAGGCCGCAAAAAAAGAACTGCGAAGCCATGCTCGACAAGCTCAAGAGCGAAGGCAAGACGATCGCCGGCTATGGCGCTTCTGCGACGACAACCACCTTGGTCTATCACTTTGGTTTGGGGGACTATCTCGATTATCTGGTCGATGAATACGATCGCAAACAAAACACGCTGATGCCCGGCTTGCATTTGCCGGTTTTGGCGCCTGAAGTTCTGCAGAAGCGGAAGACGGACTACGTGGTGATCATGGCATGGCGCTACGTTCAGCCGATTCTTCGATAAGAATCGCGCGTTCCGCGAACAAGGCGGCAAGTTTATCGTGCCGTTGCCGAAACTTCAGATAATTTAGCCATCGGGCATCAATAAGCCTTGAATCCTTGCAAAGTGCTGTGACGGCAAGACTTCGCGTCTTCTGTTCCTTGCTTGGCAAAATCATTAGACGATATGCTGTAGAACTGGATTTTCTAAAGGAGAAATACGGTGCTGGATCTGGTTACTGGCGGTGCGGGATTCATCGGCAGCCATCTGGTCGATGCTCTTTTGAGCAAAGGCCGGCGCGTTCGCGTGCTGGATAATTTCGCCATAGGCCGGCGCGAAAATTTGGCGCAACACGCCAACAATGCCAATCTGGAGATCATCGAGGGCGACGTTGCCGATAAGGCCATTTGCCTGCAGGCGTGCGCCGGGGTGGAGCGTGTGTTCCATCTGGCAGCGCGAGCTGATATCGTGCCGTCAATCCAGGAACCGGAAGCTTATTTTCGCGCCAACGTTGACGGCACATTTGCCATGCTGGAGGCGGCGCGCCGTCATCAGGTAAAGCGCTTCGTGTATGTGGCTTCCTCTTCTTGCTATGGAATTCCCGACGTTTATCCGACGCCGGAGACGGCGCCTGCCGACGCGCGATATCCGTATGCGCTGACGAAATATCTCGGCGAACAGCTCGTCCAGCATTGGGCGCAGGTCTATCGGCTATCAACGGTTTCGTTGCGCTTCTTCAATGTGTTCGGACCTCGTGCCCGAACCAGTGGAACTTATGGAGCGGTGTTTGGGGTATTCCTGGCTCAGCTCTTGGCCGGCAAGCCGCTCACGATCGTGGGCGACGGCACCCAGACGCGAGACTTCACTTATGTCAGCGACGTGGTTGATGCCCTTCAGGTCGCGGCAGCAAGCACCATAAGCGGCGAAATTTACAATGTCGGTAGTGGACGGCCGGTCAGCGTCAATGAACTGGTGGCCGAGCTTGGTTCACCTCCGACCGTTAATATCCCTAAACGGCCTGGCGAGCCCGACTGTACTTTCGCCGATATAAGCAAAATTCGCAGGGATTTAGGTTGGGAACCGAAAGTAAAGTTCTCTAGCGGCGTCAAGATCATGCGTGATAATATTGACTTCTGGCGTAATGCCCCGGTATGGACAGCTTCGAGTATTGAACAAGCTACCGCTGACTGGTTCAAATTTCTCGGTCCGGCGCAGACTTAAGTCTCGGCTCAATAGCCCAAAAAGGCGTGGTTGGGGTCCTAGATGGAAGGCAGCATCGTCAAGCTATCCAAGGCCCCCTGGACGGCAGCGACTCCGCGCGACAAGGTTCGGACAGTTTCTGAATTGGCGGCTATCACGGAGCAGCTTCGGCACTCCGGAAAAAAAGTGGTGCATGCGCACGGCACCTTCGATTTGCTCCATGTCGGTCACGTTCGGCATCTGGAAGCGGCACGAGAACTAGGCGACATCCTTGTCGTCACGCTGACCGCTGATCGCTTTGTCAATAAAGGACCTGGCCGTCCGGTTTTTGGCGAAGCCCTGCGTGCCGAAATGCTGGCCAATCTGCAATACGTGGATTGGGTCGGTATCAACGATTCGCCCGACGCGATAAGCGCGCTTGAAGCAATTCGCCCGGACATCTATGTCAAAGGGTCAAGACTACCAGGATCCGCAAGGCGACGTTACCGGCAAGATCACTTACGAGCGTGAGGCTGTCGAAAAGCATGGCGGCCGGATTCATTTTACCGATGAAGTCGTATTCAGCTCGACCGAACTGATCAATCGCCACTTCAATGTATTTGAGCCACATGTGCGGGATCATCTCGAACCGCTGCGCACCGATGGAGGTTTGGCCGAACTCATCAAATCTGATCGATCGGATCCGTGACTATCGGGTGGTTCTGGTCGGCGATACGATCATCGACGAATATCACTACGTTTTGCCGATGGGAAAGCCGCCCAAGGAAAACATCATTGCGACCAGGTTGCAGGATCGCGAGGTTTTCGCCGGCGGTATTATCGCCGCGGCAAATCATGTCGCTTCCTTCTGCAAGGAAGTAGAGGTCATTACCAGTCTTGGCGCGTCTGATAGCCATGAGGACTTGATCCGCGCCACGCTGCAGCCCAACGTCAAATTGCACGTCGTCAAACGGCCGGGCGTGCCGACGACCCTCAAACGCCGGTTTGTCGATCCGTCCTATATGCGCAAGCTGTTCGAGGTCTACGTCATGGATGACGAGCCTCTGACGCGGGATTTGCAAGCCGAGCTCGATCAATTGATCGCCGACCGCGCTCCCAAAAGCGACGTCGTGATTGTCGCGGACTTTGGTCATGGTCTGATCGGCGCAGTCAACCATCGCAACCTTGACTGCGACAGCACCGTTTCTGGCGGTGAACACCCAGACGAACAGCGGCAATATGGGTTATAACCTGATCACGCGTTATAGCCGCGCCGATTATGTTTGCATTGACGCTCCTGAGGCGCGTTTGGCTGTGAGCGATCGGGTTTCGAAGATCGGCGATATCGCGCACCGCCTGGCCGACGATCGGATCGACTGCTCCAAGCTTATCATCACCCACGGCAAGCACGGCTGCGTTACCTACGAACGCGGCAACATTGTTCATACGATACCCGCCGTCGCCCGGAAGGTCGTCGACACCGTGGGGCAGGCGATGCTTTTCTCGCTGTTACAGCGCCGCTCGTGGCTGCGGGGGGCGCATGGACCGTGTCGGGTTTATCGGTAATGTCGTAGGCGCGCTTAAAGGTTGAAATTGTCGGCCATCGTCAATCCATTGATAAAGCCGCAGTCATCAAAGGCCTCACTGGATTGCTCAAGTGAGGACTTCAAGCCCGGTGACCAATCTCATAAACCATTACTTTGACACTCTCGCGGCGCCATTCGCGACGTTGAGGTGACAGACGCAAACGGCAAGGCGATGGCGGTGGAGGACGCGTTTAACCGCGTCCGCAAATCGCTCATCGGTCCACGACGCCGGCAAGAAAATTCTTTTCATCGGCAATGGCGGCAGTGCTGGAATTGCCAGCCATCTTGCCATCGATTTCACTAAAAACGGCAAGTTGCGCTCTTTGGCGTTCAACGATCCGTCGGCGTCTGACGGCGCTGGGCAATGATCTCGGCTACGAAAATGTTTTTGCCAAGCAGATCGAGTACCACGCCACTTCGGGCGATATGGTGATCGCGATCAGCAGCTCGGGGAAGTCGCCGAATATTCTCGCCGGTGTTGCTACCGCACGCCAGCGCGATTGCGAGATCGTGACATTTTCGGGCTTTACAGAAACCAACGACCTGCGCAAGGCCGGTGACGTGAACTTTTACGTTCGCGCCATGGAATATGGCTTTGTCGAGGTTGCGCACCTGTCGATTTGCCATGCCATTCTTGACCTCGATATGGGGTGGGGTTCCGAGAAAAAGATAACATTCGGTCTAGCGTAGAAAAGCGATTGAGAATGGCAAAGCTTTTCAAGCGAGTCATGGTTACGGGCGGTGCCGGCTATGTCGGCTCCAACCTTATCCCGAAGCTGCTTGCCGCCGGATATGGCGTTACGGTGCTCGACCTCTATATCTACGGCGACGATATTTTCTCCGCCTATCGCGACAATCCAAATCTTCGCGAAGTTAAAGGCGATTTGCGCAGTGCAGAGACTGTTGCCGAAGCGCTCACTGGATGTGATGCGGTCATCCATCTCGCCTGCATCTCCAATGATCCGTCCTTTGATCTCGATCCAGGACTTGGCAAATCCATCAATTACGATTGTTTTCGGCCGCTGGTTAAGGCAGCCAAGGATGCCGGTGTGCGGCGGTTCATCTATGCCTCGTCATCCTCGGTCTACGGCATCAAGCCAGACGCTGAGGTGACCGAGGACCTGCCGCTGCAGCCTTTGACGGACTATTCAAAATACAAGGCGCTGTGCGAGGACGTGTTGAACGAAGAGGCCGAGCCGGGATTTGTAACGGTAACGCTGCGACCTGCGACCATTTGCGGTTATGCGCCGCGACTGCGTCTCGACCTGACAGTCAACATCCTGACCAATCTGGCGGTCAATAAGGGGTGCATTACGGTGTTCGGGGGCGAGCAATTGCGCCCGAACCTTCACGTCGACGACATGACCGACTTGTATGTGAAACTGCTGGAAGCCCCGGATAGCGCGGTCGATCGCAAGACCTGGAATGCAGGCTATCACAATCTCAAGGTCATGCAGATCGCGGAGATGGTGCGCGAAAAGATCGGTGACCGGGTTGAGATCGTCGTTACCCCAACAAACGATCATCGCTCGTATCACGTTTCATCAGCGCGCATCCAAAAGGAATTTGGCTTCAGCGCGCAGCGTACGGTCGAAGACGCCATAGTCGGTTTGAAGGACGCGTTTGGCGCCGGAAAAGTTCCAAATTCGATGGCGGATGATCGCTATTACAATATAAAGCGTATGCAAAGCGTGCGGCTGCGGTAACGTCGGCGACTTGGGTAGCGATGACTTACCGTCGCGCGACCCACGTTAGCATCCAGAGTAATCCGAGTTTTGGTCATTCATGGATCAATCCAACGAGCGTCGCCGGATCGGAATTGATTTCGACAATACGATTATAAGCTATCAGCAGGCGTTTCTTGTCGGCAGCGAAGGATATTGATCTCCTGCCAAAGAGTTTTGTCGGCACCAAGCAAGCCGTTCGCGATCAAATTCGCCTCTTACCGGATGGCGAGCGAGAGTGGATGCGGTTGCAGGGTGCGGTGTACGGCAAGGGCATTGGCGATGCGACGTTGATCGATGGAGTTGCCGATTTTCTCAACCGTTGTCGCGATGTCGGAGCATCGGTATTTATCGTCAGCCACAAGACCGAATATGGGCATTTCGATACTTCCGGCGTCAATCTGCGCCAGGCGGCGCTTGGGTGGATGGAGCAGCAAGGCTTCTTTGATAGGCAAGGGTACGGTTTGGCCGTCGAGAATGTTTATTTTGAAACTACGCGAGCCGAGAAGCTTGCACGCATTGCGGTGCTGAATTGCACGCATTTTATCGACGATCTTGAAGAAGTGCTGGACGATCCTGGATTTCCCATCGGCGTAAGGCGGATCTTGTTCGCTGACGGTTCACCAGCTGACAAAACCATTGCCTTATTCTGTATGCATGAATTGGCGGCAGATCGCGGAACTGGTTTTTGATGAGCGTATCTGACCTCAGCCAAATCTCCGACGTGGCGAAGTCACTTGCTGGCGGGCCGATCGAGGCCATCGAGCAAGTTGGCGGTGGACGCAATAGCCGGATATTTCGTATCGATTGCCAACGGACGCCGCTTCGCGCTCAAGCAATATCCCTCCCGCAACGATGATCCGCGCGACCGGCTTGCGACCGAGGTAGGCGCGCTGCGTCTCATGGCGCAGTTCAAGTTGACGGTGGTGCCCCATGTTGTCGCAACCGACGCCTCTCGCGGCTTCGTGCTATTGAGCTGGATTGATGGAGCGCCTGTCGGAGAGGTGACAACTTCCGATATCGACTTCGCGGTCGCGTTTCTTTCTGCAATTCACGCTTTGAATGAAACGCCCTGGGCAGCAAAGCAGCCGCTGGCGGCAGAAGCTTGTCTGTCCGGCGAGGAAATCGATCCGACAGATCAAGACACGCCTTGATCGGTTGCGGGTCGCTGGTCATGACGAGATGGAACTAATTGATTTTATTGATAATTCTTTCGCTGCAACGTTTTACGGATTAGTGCAGGAAAGAGCCAAGCAACGGCTTGCTCGGCGCTCGCCTTGATTTTGCATCCGAACTGCCGCAGATATGGCGCAGCCTGGTGCCATCGGACTTTGGGTTCCACAACAGCCTTCGCCGCAAGGATGGGTCTTTGGCATTTCTCGATTTCGAGTATTTCGGCTGGGATGATCCGGTGAAGCTAACCGCCGATATTATGCTGCATCCAGGCCGCAAGCTTCGACCGCCACTGCAACAGCATTTTCGTCGCGCGGCACTCGGCGTCTATGGCGGCGATCAGAATTTCGCGCTTCGGCTGAATGCGTTCTATCCGTTATTTGGTCTGCGGTGGGTGCTGATTTTACTCAACGAGTTTATTCCCGATCGGTGGCGTCGTAGAGTGCTGGCAGGCGCGACCGAGAGCTGGGCTGAAGCCAAGGCGCGTCAACTTATGCTCGCGCGCGGATTATTGGCCTCGGTATCGGAAGGGGTGGAGGAGTAGCGGATGGCTGTAAGCGCTGAGGCTGCGCCGGTTTTGACACCGGTATCGCCGCCTCTGGACGAGAGGTCGAAATATTTGCGCCGGCTGGTTGTCCGTGCGCTGGCCGGTGGCGAACGCGGCCATGTCGGTTCGTCGATGTCGCTCATCGAAATCATGCGCGTTCTGTACGATGACGTTCTGCGGGTGCGTCCGACGGAGCCAAAATGGCCGAAGCGCGATCGCATGATCCTCAGTAAGGGGCATGGCTGCCTCGCACTCTACGTCATGCTCGCGGACAAAGGGTTCATTCCGGTCGAGACTCTGGATACGTTTTGCCGGCGCGACTCTATTCTTGGCGGACATCCGGAAAGCGCTAAAATTCCGGGGGTCGAGGCTTCAACCGGCGCGCTTGGCCACGGCTTGTCCTTTGGTGTCGGTATGGCACTCGCTGCGCGGATGCAAAAGCGCGACAGTCGCGTCATCGTCGTGATGGGTGACGGCGAAATCAACGAAGGCTCGGTCTGGGAAGCGGCAATGTGCGCCGGCAAGCACAATCTCTCAAACCTTACGGCCGTCATTGATTACAACAAGATTCAGTCCGCCGGGCCAACACACGAAATTCAGGATCTTGAGCCGCTGCTCGACAAGTGGCGGGCTTTCAATTTTGCCACTGTCGACGTCGATGGCCATGATGTCGCGGCGCTTCGTCGTACCTTCGCGCGGTTGCCGCTCTGCGGGCGACCGGCCAAGCGCAATTATCTGCCATACGGTCAAAGGCAAAGGCATCGCGTTCGCGGAAAACGATGCGAACTGGCATCATAAATCCAAAATTGGCGGGGATGTTCTTGCCAAGCTCTACGCAGCCATCGAGTGACGCATGCGCGCGACCTGCCTGAATATGGTCCACGAGCTCGCCAAGCGCGATGAACGCCCGTTGTTTATCGGATCGGACCTGAGTCCAGGTCTGCTTGACGAGATGCGCCAAAAAATGCCTGACCGTTGGTATATGGAGGGCATTACCGAAGCCAACGTCATCGGCATGGCCGCGGGATTGGCCATGGAGGGCTACATGCCCTTCGTGAATACCATTGCGACCTTCATCACCCGGCGCTGTTACGAGCAGGTAGCCGTCGATCTCTGCCTGCATGAGCTTCCGGTGCGCCTGATCGGCAATGGCGGTGGACTGGTTTATGCGCCGCTCGGCCCCACGCATCTGGCGATCGAAGATATCGCGATCATGCGCGCGTTGCCGAACATGACGGTAACGGCGGTGTGTGACGCCAAGGAAATGGTGCGGTTGATGAACTGCACGCTCGATTGGCCCAATCCGATCTACATCCGGCTAGCCAAGGGCGGCGATCCCGTTGTCAGCCGCGAGGAGAACGGCTTTGCCATCGGCAAGGCTATTCCAATGCGCAAGGCGAGGGTGAAGCGCTCCATCGTTCTGATGGCGACAGGTGTGATGACGACAAACTGTCTGGCTGCGGCCGAACTTCTGGCCAAGGACGGTATCGACGTGTCGGTGATCCATTTTCACACCGTCAAGCCACTGGACGAGGATGCGATTCTTTCCTTTGCGGATGGCGCTGAACTCGTGGTTACAGTAGAGGAGGGCGTTCGCATCGGCGGATTTGGCAGCGCGGTAACGGATGTCATCGTGGAAAAGCTCGGGTCATCGCTGCCGCCAATGTTGCGCCTCGGCCTGCCGGACGAATTTCCGCATAAATATGGCCTGCAGGAGGATTTGTTCGAGCTCTACGGTTTGTTGCCCGCGCAGATCGCGGCGCCGCGTCGCCAAGACCAGGGCAAAGGATCTGGTGGCGTGAGCCCTGGGATGATGCAAGGGCTGCTGGTTATCGCGCTTTTTCAAGCATAGCGTTTCAGCCTCGCCGAACTTGCCAAAGGATTTGCGCCGATCATGCAAGAGTCGCCGGAACGCGAGATACGGATTGGCTATCTGCCCCACCTTCGCCGGACGCTGAGCAATTCACCGTGGCTCGCGACGACGCTCAAAATTATCTTTACGGTCGCGATGCTGGCCTTTGCGCTGCGCTCGGTGGATTTTCCGGCCGCCTGGAAATATGCGGCAGAGCAAAACGACTGGTTCCTTGTGCTCGCCGCGGCGTTACTCGCTTTCCAGATCGCGTGCGGTGCCGGCCGATGGCAAGTCATATTGCGTGCGCTCAATGCCGTGATGCCGTTCGTTGAAACCTGCCGTATTTATTACATCGGGGCTTTCTTCGGTACCTGCATGGTGGCCAGCGTTGGCGGTGACGTCGCTCGCGGCTGGCTGATGTACCGCAACAACATCAGGGCGGGAACGGCCGCGATTTCCGTGATCCTCGACCGTGTGGCTGCGCTCGCCGGCGTTGCCATTATCGTTCTTGCGGTAATGCCGTTTTTCGTGACGGTGGTCGGGCGCGACTATTTTGCGCCCGCTTTGATCCTCGCTTGCCTCGCCGCGGCGGGACTCCTCGGAATTGCCATCGTTGCGCAGCTTGACCGGATTTCCATCGGCCGCTTTGCAAGATTTCGGCTGCTCAATCACTTAGTTGCGCTTGGCGCGGCAACCCGGCAAGTGTTTTTGCGACCCGCCGCATCCATACCGGTGCTGGCGCTCGGTGTTGCAACCCAGCTCGGCGGCTCGCTGGCCGCTTATGCGATTGCACGGAGCCTGTCTCTCAACGTCACGGCGACCGAATGCTTGATCCTGATGCAGCCGGTGACCTTGTTTGCCACTTTGCCAATCTCAATCGGCGGCTGGGGCGTCCGCGAGGCAGCGGTGGTGACGTTCTTCGGGCTTGTGGGTGTGGCGCCGAGTGCAGCCGTCCTGCTTTCGGTCCAGCTCGGATTACTTGCGGTCGTGCTCAGTTTACCGGGTGGGTTGATGTTCCTCGTGCAGCGCCGACGCGCTGCAGCCGATATTGCGGATGCTGATCGAGCTGTGGCGCCGGGAACGCCACGCTAAAAGACCAGCTCCGAACAATATCAAGCTTCTTCCTCGTTCAGATGCGCGTCGTTAGACCGAGTCCAATATTTTCTAAATTTGACTGAATTTGTTTCGACAAATTGATGCGGGTAACGAACGGCGCTGATTAAGCAACAGAGACACCACATACGTCGCTGATCTTTCGATCCTCTAAGTTGGCGTCTTAGCAGCTCTGCCGTGTCCAGAGTGCTTTCGGATTCCGCATGGAGCGAATGGCCAGTGGCAAAATAGCTAACATCCAGCTGCGGCAATGGCCGGAGCGGCAGCGCAATGATTAACGATGTTTAAATCGCTCATCGCTTACAAGCCAATGATATTGCCGGCGCAATGCGCCGATCGGGTGATCATCAATCTCGAGCTAGATATTGCGACATGGAACAGGCGGCACGTGATACCCTGATCTTTGTACCCACTTATAACGAAGCGGGTAATATCGGGGAGTTGCTCCGCTTGATATTAAAGCTGGAGTTGTCGGCGGACGTTCTGGTTATCGACGATAATTCCACTGATGGTACAGCGGACGTGGTGCGTCAGGTTGCCGCCAAAGCGCCGTGTGTTGAGTTGCAATCCCGTCCCGGGAAACTGGGAATTGGCAGTGCGCATCTTCAAGCAGTCCGCTACGCCAAGGAACGCGGGTATCGTGTTCTGGTCACGATGGATGCTGACTTCTCCCACCAGCCGTCGGACATTCCCCGTTTTCTTCGGGAGCACGAAGACTACGATGTCGTTGTAGGGTCTCGATTTGAGGCCGAACGAAGTCTCCGGGAATGGTCAGCTCTTCGCAAGACGATTACCCATGTCGGCCACTTTCTGACGAAGGCTCTGCTCAATCTGCCTTACGATGCCACCGGTGCCTTTCGGCGGTATCGCTTGGATCGGATACCCGACGAATTGATCGGGGTGATCAGTTCGCAACATTATGAATTCTTTTTTGAAAGCCTTGCTATTTTCCATGAAGCAGGGCTGAAAATAGCTCAAATTCCCATTGTGTTGCCGCGGCGGACATATGGCCATTCCAAAATGGAGCTTTTCCATATGGTCCGGGGCGTCCGTCGGCTTCTACAGCTGTCCTTCAACTTAATCACCTTGCGTCGTGAGTTTCGAGAGTCCCGGCAAGCCTACTATCACCCCGATAGGACTGCCGAAGAATGGAACGCGTACTGGGGCCAAAGAGAGCCGCGCCCGGAATATAAATTTTATGAAGCCGTCGCGAGCTTTTATCGAAAATATTTGATAAAGCGCACGCTAAACCATTTTATTCGAAAGACGTTTAAGCCCGGCGAGCGGCTTTTGCATGCGGGCTGCGGCGGCGGTGAGGTGGACGATGACGTTGTTACGTTTGCAAACGTCACCGCGCTCGATATATCTCCTGCCGCCATCAGCAGATATAAAAGTCGGTTCAATATACCGGCTATGGTGGGAGACGTTTTTCGTCTCCCCGATGCGCCGCAATACGATGGCGTCTATAACCTAGGCGTCATGGAGCACTTTAGCCCGGACGAGATCAGAAAGATTCTGACTGAGTTCAATCGGACGTTGAAGACGAACGGTCGAATACTGCTGTTTTGGCCGCCGGCTTTCGGATTGTCGGTTTTAGCACTCAAGATATTGCGATGGACATTCAAGCGAGTTCTGGGGCGGGAGATCGTATTCCACCCGGCTGAACCCAGCCTGGTCCGCTCCCGCAAAGAGGTCAACAATTTCCTTGAGCAAACCGGATTCCAGCTCAGAGAATACTATTTTGGGATGCGTGACGCGTTTACCTACGTCGTCGTGGTAGCCGACAAGAAAAGAGAAGTTTAATTTCTTCTTGCTTGTTTTTGACTTCTCTCGGTAGATTCTGCCGCTGCCGTTATTGTCGCTGCTGTTGTTCACGCGATCCGGCTTGGCCATCCCTCTAGGCTCGGATAATCCTAAATCTGCGCGCTGAACCGGTCGAATTTTCTTGCCAGCCACGTCGCCACCAGGTCGGTCAGGCGGTAGGGCCGCAGTCTCAGCCATAGCCAACCAAGTGCGGCGACACGCGAGATGTTATTTTTGCGAATCGCGCGAATTGCGTTGAACACGAGCCGATCGATTGCCGTGGTAGCGGCCATGCTTACGACAAAATCAAAATCCGGCGGCGTTGCCTGCAGCGCTAGGCGCGACGTCGCAAATTGCCACCGCTTGCGAAAGACACCAGGGTACCACGCCGGAAAGGCGTGGTCGGCGGCGAGCCTCGCCGGATAGAGCTTGAGCGCCTCTTTCGCCTTGGTGAGATCAAGTGCGGTTGAGCGGGACACGCCTGTGATGAAGACGCGCCAGCAGGCGACGACACGCGGCGCGTAGCAGAAGCCGAATGTCAATGCGATCTTTCGCGTTAGATAGCCGTCGGCAAAGGCGCCGAGGCTGTCGTCGAAACCGCCGGCCTTGAGGATAGCATCGCGGCGAAAAATCGCTCCGCCGGTATGGATGAAGTTATCCATGCGCTTGAGAAGCTCCTCGCACTGTCGCGGGCTTATTATGCCCGCGCGATAGAGCGGCCGAGCCGCCGGACGATAGCCCGTCGTCGCCTCGGTCTCGCCATCGACGATGACGGTATCGCCACAAAAAAGTCCTGCGTTCGGGTTTTGTGTCAGCATGTCCATGCCGAATTTACAGAACCCCGGCATTACCCAGTCGTCCGCACCGGCAAGAACGAAATATTGTCCCCTCGCGCGCGCAAAACCTGCCCGCAAAGCGGCGTTGGTCCCGGCATTCACGGGCTGGTTGATTACCACGATCCGCGGCGACTTTGCGGCCAATTCGTTGATGATCGCGAGGCTGTCATCGGTCGAGGCGTCGTCGACGATGATGATCTCGTCAGGCGCGCGTTCCTGGGTGAGCAACGCGTTCACAGCCCTACCGATGTACCGGCCGTGATTGTGATGCGGGATGATGGCGGAGAGGATCACGTCGCCACCCGACAAGTCTTGTGTCTGATCTTGCAAGATGCTGCCGCTACTGTACGGGGACGTATTCAGCGGTGAATTGTCGCGAAATTCTATTGCTTATACGCACTTGATGCTTTGCGCCTATCAGGGATCGAGCTGCGTTCTTGGAGCGTCGCGTCATTTAGGCTCGCTGACCGAAGTCGTCGATATAACGATAACATAAATCTTCAACTTATGAGGGAACTTCATTAGGTTGAACAAGCAGGCGTGGCAGCGTAACAAGTGCCCGGTCGGATGTAAATTTCCTGCGGCACAGCAAGAAGAATACTTGGCGGACGCGCACAGTATGCCAAAGCTGCTTTATTTCATTACTGAAGACTGGTTTTTTGTTTCGCACTTCCTGCCTATGGCGCAAGCCGCGCAAGATGCCGGATATCAAGTAGCGGTTGCCACCCGCGTTCGCGACGAGGGTGAGAGAATCAAAGCAAGCGGCATTTCCGTTATTCCTGTCGAAAGCAAGCGCGGGAGTTTCAATCCACTGGTGGCAATCGGCGATTTTGTACAAATGTTTTCGATATTGCGGGCTGAGCGTCCTGATATCGTCCATTGTATTGCGCTTCGCCCCATCCTGACTGGCGGTCTTGTTGCAAAGCTCGCTGGGACAAAAGCGCTAGTCATCGCTCCGACCGGTCTGGGGTACATCTGGCTCAAGCCCGGGATTATTGGCCGCGTGATCCGCGGCGTGGTGCGCTATGTGATCGGCTCCTTTCTGAAGAGCCGCGGCACGCACTACCTATTCGAAAATCATGAGGATCCAGCTGTATTTGGGCTTGATCCCGATGCTTCCAATGTGGTCGTGGTCGGTGGCGCTGGCGTTGACCCTTCGGAATTTTCGGTTTCAGTCGAACCTCCCGTGCCGCCGGTGCGCGTTGCCGTTGTGGCGCGCATGATCTGGCCAAAGGGCATTGCCGAAGCAGTGGCGGCTGTTCGTCGGGCTCGCGCATTTGGCACGAACGTCGAGCTTGATGTGTACGGTCAGCCCGATTTGTTAAATCCCAATTCCATACCTGAGGAAACATTGCGGAGTTGGTCGTCGTTGCTGGGAGTTACATGGCACGGTCATACCACGGATGTGGCTGCGGTTTGGCGTGACCATCATGTAGCGCTATTTCTTTCGGCCTATCCGGAGGGGCTCCCGCGCACGCTGATCGAAGCTGCCGCTGCGGGTCGTCCGATTGTGACGACCGATGTGACCGGTTGCCGCGAACTGGTGCGTGACGGTATCGAAGGCCTTTTGGTGCCGCCCGGAGACGAAGAAGCTGCTGCGCGCGCGCTGATTAAGTTGGCCACTGACCCTGTTCTGCGGGCAAAACTTGGCGCGGCCGCAAGAACCCGCTTTGAGGAACGATTTACGGTGCAAGCTGTCAAACAAACGGTTGGTAGTCTTTACCAGTCGCTGAGCGTCGGCCCAATGACCCTCGTTGATGCGGGTCTGCGGTGTGAGATCGGCCCAAAGGCTTTCGCAGGACAGCCGGCGCTGTTTCTGGATCGTGACGGTGTCGTCGTCGTCGATACGGACTATCTAGGCCGGGTCGAAGACCTGCAAATGATCGCTGGATCGGCCGAGGCGATCGCGCGCTGTAATGCTTTGGGAATTCCGGTTGTGCTGGTCACCAATCAATCGGGCATTGCGCGCGGCTATTACGATTGGAACGGGTTTGAAGCGGTTCAGGCGGCCTTGTCCGACGAATTAGCCCGAAGCGGCGCTCACCTCGATGCCGTACTGGCGTGCGCCTACCATAAAGATGGCAACGATCCTTTGCGGATCGACAATCACCCCTGGCGGAAACCTAATCCGGGCATGATCGTGACTGCGGCGAAAGCGCATGAGCCTCGATCTGGCGCGCTCGTGGATCGTCGGCGACCAGGTCCACGACCTCGCTGCTGGACGTGCTGCAGGCGTGGCTGGCGGCACATTGCTAATCGCCGGCAGTCTCGATAGGCAACAAGCTTTGGCGCTCGCTGGCGCGCAATTCTACTGTCGACTTGGCGTGCAAATCTGGCCGATGCCGTAACCAAGCTGTTAGAACAGGGGCAACTTGGGACGAGGCCATGAGCGAGTCGATTCTTGTCACGGGTGCGGCCGGATTTATCGGTTTTCACCTGGCGCGCCGGCTTCTTGCCGACGGCTGGACCGTGCACGGCGTCGATAATCTCAATGCCTATTACGATCCCCGTTTGAAAGAGGCGCGGCTTGCGGAGCTTAGAACCAGTCCGGGCTTTCACTTTCACAAAATCGATCTTGCCGATCGCGCCGCGACGGCTGCTATCTTCGAAAAGGTGCGCACGCGCTACGTGGTGCATTTGGCGGCGCAGGCCGGCGTAGCGCACTCGGCCGTTGATCCAGGTTCGTATATCGACGCTAATCTTGTCGGCTTCGCCAACATTTTGGAGGGCTGCCGCCATGCGGAATGTCGGCACCTGGTCTACGCATCATCTTCGTCCGTTTATGGCGCTAATCGCGAAATGCCGTTGCGTGAATACTGACCGTGTTGACGAGCCGTTAAGTCTTTACGGCGCGACAAAAAGGGCGAACGAACTGATGGCGTTTGCCTATGCGCACCAGTTCGGTCTGCCTGCTACGGGCTTGCGTTTCTTCACCGTTTACGGGCCCTGGGGCCGTCCGGATATGGCGGTTTGGCTGTTTACCGAAGCGATTTTGCAGGGACGGCCCTTAAAGCTGTTCAATTCCGGGCACATGCGTCGCGACTTCACCTATGTCGATGACGTGATCGAAGCGGTTGTTCGCCTGATCGGGATAGCGCCGGAAAATCCGCCGGCCGGCAGCCGCCCCCACGCAATTTACAACGTCGGTAACGGCCAGCCGGTCGAAGTCATCGAGCTTGTCGATGTCTTGGAGAAGGTCATCGGTAAACCGGCGCAGCGCGAATTGCTGCCGATGCGGCCGGTGGATGTCCTTGAAACTTTTGCCGACAGTTCGGAACTTCAGCGTGTAACCGGATTTGCGCCGCGCACGCCGATCGAAGAGGGTTTGCGGTGTTTTGTTGAGTGGTACCGCAATTACACTCACCACGTTTTAAAGGAAATTGGCGGACAATGACCAAAGCTGTTTTGGGCATTATCGGTGGGTCGGGGGTCTATGAACTTCCAGGCCTTGAGAAGACGCAGACGAAAATGATCGATAGTCCGTGGGGCAAAGCCTCCGCGCCATTATTGATGGGCGAGATTGCGGGGCTACCTGTGGTGTTTTTGTCGCGCCACAGCAAAGGTCACACGCACTCACCCTCGGACATCAATTACCGCGCCAATATCGATGTGCTAAAGCGGGCAGGCGTTACGGATTTGATCTCGCTTTCGGCCTGCGGGTCTTTCAAAGAGGAATTGCCTCCCGGGACATTTGTCCTGATCGATCAATTTGTTGATCGCACGCATAAGCGGGAGAGCTCCTTTTTTGGCAAGGGCTGCGTGGCCCATGTATCGATGGCGCATCCGGTCTCGCCGCGGTTGCGAATTCATCTCGCTGCAGCCGCGATGGCTGAGGGTATCAACGTGGTGCGCGACGGCACCTATGTCTGCATTGAAGGACCGCAATTTTCCACGCTGGCCGAAAGCCTTACTTACAAGAATCTGGGCTATTCGGTGATCGGGATGACCAACATGCCGGAGGCCAAGCTCGCGCGCGAAGCGGAGCTTTGCTATGCCACCGTGGGCATGGTGACCGACTTCGACTGCTGGCACCCCGATCATGATGCCGTTACCGTGCAGGACATCGTCAAGGTGCTGGTAGCGAACGCGGAAAAAGCTACGCGTCTTGTGGCGCGGCTAGCGCGCGATTTTCCCCGCGAGCACGAACCTTGCCCCATAGGCTCTGATCGGGCGCTCGACAATGCCTTGATTACGGCGCCTGAGGCGCGCGACCCGGAGCTTTTGCGAAAGCTCGACGCTGTAGCTGGAAGGGTCCTTATCGGCGGCTTAGTCGGGCGCCGGTAACGCATAAAGGCCGCGTCTTTGGCTCACTTTACGGTATTTTTGAGCGAGCGCGAGCTATTCGTCGCCGCGACGCGGAAAATTGTCGACAAACTGTCCAACGCATCCTTGACGCGGTTCTGAGCATAATTAGCTGCAGTTGACTGCTATGAACATAGTCAAGCGATTCGCGTTTACAGGTCGTTAGCCAAGCGATCTGCAAATGTCGGTCGGTGTTTGGATAAATGTCACGAAGTCCGTGTTAAACGGTAGTTTTCTGGGAGAGCGTCCGATGTCGGGTAAGGTTGCCACTCATGAAAGTGCAAAGCTTGCTGCCCCGTCTATCGTTCCCGATGATTTAAGCGCAATCTTGCATGATGCCGATGCCTTGCTTGCGCTAATGAGCCAAGAGTCCCTTGCGGGTCGTTGCCGAGCTCGCGGATGAATTAATCCGTTCTGCGCACGAGGCCGGTGCGGTGGAGATCGAAGCGGCGGCAAGCGATATCCGCCGTCTTGCATCAGGTAACGGCCCTGTGGCGCTTACCGGGGCGATGCACGCTCTGACCACCGCGATTGCCCACACGGAAAGCCTCCTTGCGGCCTGATCCTTGGCTGGGCGTTGATTTAGTCTGGAGTGGCCCCATGGAATCCTTCGGATTAGTAATCGCGTTGATCTTTTGCGGCGCTCCTGCTTCCAAGATGGTTGATCTCGCTCCGACCTCCTGGTCAGGCGCGACCTGCCAGGGCTGGCAATAGAGCAAGTGGCTTTATCCAAGGCAACGGGAACGGCTTCCAAGGGTGTGGCGTAGTTTTCAGCGCGCGAATATATTTTTTAGTTCTTGATAGGGATAGAGGCTGATTGTGTCGGACTGCGATAGCGAACGGCGGTAATCATCGATCCAATCTGCGTCGAGCGGCTGCACGTCTGGCGACAACCATGTCAGCAACACAGTATTTCCGTCGGTCCAGCGGATGCCGAGAAAGCGGGCGATATTATCGGGTGAAAAAAGCGAGCTCAAGGGAAACGGATCGAGAATTGGCAAATCACGCGCAAACAAAAAATAATTGTGGTTAGACGCCTGCAAAGCTTCGCGTGCCTGCTCGGGAGTGCCGAACATTATGTCCTGCCAGTGCGGCATGACGAATTCTCGAAACGATTCCATTCGGCAGCCCGGCAACATGCAATAGGCGTCGTGGTGCAACGACCAGATCGGTACGTCCGGGCCGACGACGGAATAAGCGCCTCGAGCGCCTGGGTAGATTGCATTCTCCGCAAGCGGATATTTGAACGGCTGAAGGGTATAAGCCGCATCGATGCTGATTGCTCCGACGGCGAATTGTGCGCCGTGGCTCAAAATGCCGAATAGACGATAAGGATGGCTGGCTACGGTGAGGGTCACGAGGCAAAGTGCAAAAATGATGCCCGGCGAACGCGGGTGATTGACGATACGCACAAAACGAGCGTCTGCTCCGGCAATGGGAAGTCCCAGCAGACAAACCGACGCTGTAAGCATTATCGGCACTGCGATGCTTCCGAAACGATAATATGATCGAGGAAATCAGTCCTGCCCAAAGTTGCGCCGACCAGAACAAACGCTGCAATTGCGGCGAATAGAACGGCGGTCAAGTGACGGCACGCGTGGAGCGGCAGTCCAGCGCCCCTCCCGGTAACGAACGATCAACGCAACAATGCCGACCGCAACTGCCAGGTCGACGAGTGGATAAAAAATATCAAAACGAATGGTTTGATCGACAATCCTCCAGGCCCCGACAGAGGTTCGATGAAATGATGATAGGAGGTCGTTGCCCAGATCAGTTCCAGGGTCATGGGTAATGTGCCCATGCGATGGAGCTTTTCGACATCGCTTATCTGCCATGTCAGTGTCAAAAACTGGTCGCTGAGTATTCCAGTTGTGGCATAGTTGACGGCAAATGTTCCAAGCAGCATCGCAGCCGAAATTGTCGCAAGTGCAAATGCAAGCCGGGCGCGGGAGAAATGACCATTGGCCAAATACCAGATAAACAAAATGCCAAATGTCGGCCCGAAAATGGTGATGCTCGAGGGCGTGGCAATCATCGCGCCGACCAAGGTTGCGATCGCGCAAATTGGCCATAGCCGATTTGTTGTGTTGCCGGACCGCGCCAGAGCGGTGCTGGATGCCCAGAGGCACGCGAAGGCGAGTGCAGTAGTCAGTTCGTGAGTTTTTTCAAACTCGGCCCAATTGGGCGTGTAGATATAGATGACTATAAAAAGTAAAGTTGCGACATAAGGCCAGCCGGTATTTGGCGCGGCAGAATTGCAGGCAAGGAAAACAACGAAAGCGGCACCGCTCATCAGGACGAGTGTCGATAGTTGCGGCGCAAGTGGATCCGTCAGCAGCATCGACAAAAAGGTGAGACCCGCGCCTTTGTCGTAGAAGTATTGGTCCCAGACTTCATTTGGCCAAAGTCCGTGGTGGGCAATCACCGCTTCGAAGTAATAGAAATATTGCGTGAAATAATCGTGATTGCCGCCCGGATAAAGGCCTTTCACCAGAATGAGTGCGGTGTAGGCGACGGTGAAACCTGCAAATGTAAACCATAGTGTAGCCTTGGTGCCGTTCGTCGTATGCCGGGCCAAGGCAATGTTGACAGAGCGTAGAAATTGCAAAAAGCGATGCTTGTGCGTCGGGATACGAAGCGCCGACCAACGGCAAGGTAATAATAATCGCGACCGGCAAGGTGTAGAGACTGAGATATCCAAGGATTATCATCCCGACGTGCCATACCCCGGCTCCGGTGAAGAAGCTGAGGACGATCCGTTCGAAAAGTGTCGTCTCGGCAAATTCCTTCCTCGCCGCTACGCGTAGAAATGCAGAGCCGGCGGCTTCCACGATCCAGAAAAGATAAAAGCAAAATACCAGCCGGCACACATTATAAGAAAAGATAAGCAGCCCGGTCGCGGAAAAATGCTGATGATAAACATCGACGTCGTGGAAGTAGAACAGCAAAGCTATGTAGGGGACGGTGAATAGCCCTGCAGGCAATGCGGCAATAAGTTTGCGGATTGGTCCAGTTCCGTTTCTCGCGGCGGGCTGGGGCGAGCGGTTGCTGCTCATCTGCGGACGATCGAACCGTTTAGTTGACTTGCGGGTTGCTCTCTACAGGAGTTGGTTATCACGGTACAGAGGTCTTCGAAGCAGCGTGCTGAAGGATCGTGAGATCAGTGATCGAGCGTAGATCGATCTGCGTCCCGCAACGCGCCGGCCTGTAGCTTTCTTGGTTCACAGGGCTCTTCGGTGCCCGATGAAATCGTTAACATCTCCGCGCCGATCACGCCTGTGATGTTAATCTTGCGCAACGCTTATCGTTGCCATGCGGTGGCGGGCGGTTTAATGCACGTCGTCCGTGCGACGGAGGGATATGTGAGCTCTGATGGTGGCGTGCCTCTCAATGCCACGAACCGCGGGCGTTGCCTTGAACATCTCGATGTATTCGTGATCGCCGGTGGACTCGGTACCCGTATCGAGCCGGTCTTGGGCAAGGTCCCGAAGCTTCTCGCGCCAATCTCCGGGCGGCCTTATCTGGCATACCTGCTAGACTGGTTAAGGCGATTCGGGGCTGCACGCGTCGTGCTTGGTCTTGGTCATCAGGCGCACGCGGTTGTTGATTTCCTAAAGCATGACACGGCATCGCTTCGTGATCTTGCGGTTGAAACGGTCGTGGAGCCGCGGCCGCTCGGTACCGCCGGCGCTGTTCGATTTGCCCGCCAGAGTTTGCGTAGCGATCCGGTATTGGTCATGAACGGTGACAGCTTTGCTGACGCTGACCTGTGCAAATTTCTCGAACACCATCGGCGCATGAGAGCCAAAGCCACGCTGCTTTGCGCCGAGGTCGATGATGCCGGCCGCTACGGCCGCGTCGAACTGGACCAGGCAGGTCGTATCCAAGGGTTCGTTGAGAAAGATGCCGCGTTTCATGGCAGCAGCCCGGTAAGCGCCGGAGTCTATTTGTTCTCGGCTGCGCTGCTTGATGAGATAGCGGCCGGCAACGCCACATCGCTGGAACGTGATGTGTTTGCCCGTGCGCCTGCTGGCTCGCTCGCTGCATTTACCGGACGTTTTGCATTTATCGATATAGGGACACCCCAATCGCTCGCGCTCGCCGGGAAGGTGATCGGAGGCGATGCCCGGAGCGCTACCCCATGATCATCAGCCGAACCCCATTCCGCATTTCCCTGTTTGGCGGCGGCACCGACTATCCGGCTTGGTTTAAGGAGCATGGCGGATCGGTGATCGGCACCGCGATCGACAAATATTGCTATATCAGCGTGCGGCGGCTGCCGCCGTTCTTCGAGCACAAATCCAAGATCGTTTATTCCAAGGTCGAGCTGGTCAAAAATGTCGGCGAGATCGAACATCCAGCCGTTCGCGGCGTCCTGACTGATATGAAGATCGACGACGGTCTTGAGATCCATCACGACGCCGACCTTCCGGCACGATCCGGACTTGGCTCGAGCAGTTCCTTTACGGTTGGCCTGCTTAACGCACTTCACGCGCTGGACAGCAGAATGATATCCAAGCGCGAGCTTGGGCGCGAGGCGATCCGCATCGAGCAAGACGTGCTGAAAGAAGATGTCGGTTGCCAGGACCAGATCTGGGCTGCCTATGGGGGCTTCAACCGGATCGACTTCCATCCCGATGGCAATTTCTCGGTGGCGCCTTTCATTATGTCCGCGTCGCGGCGCGCGGAACTTCAACAATCGCTGATGCTGTTTTTCACCGGGTTTTCGCGGTTTGCCACGGACTTTGCGCAAGACCAGATCAAGAATATGAACAATCGCAAGAACCAGTTGCGAATGATGAAGAGCCTGGTCGATAGCGCGGCCGATATTCTACTCGATCCGAAAGCCCCGATACGAGAGCTCGGCGAGCTGATGCACCAGTCATGGCAGCTCAAGCGCGAGCTTGCCGACAGCGTCTCCAATGCACAGATCGACGAAATCTACGATGCCGCGCGTGAGGCCGGTGCCACCGGCGGCAAGCTGCTTGGCGCCGGTGGCGGCGGCTTTATGGTGTTGGTGGTCGATCCGGAAAAACGCGCTCAGGTGCGCGAGCGGTTGAAGAAGCTGGTCGCAGTCAATATCGGCTTCGATACCGAAGGCAGCAAGATCGTCATCTACCAGCCGGATCTTGTCTAAGCGACGCTCATTCGGTGAAGCGCTGGTTTTCCCCGGTCGCCGACATTAACTCGTCAGGCTCTTCCATCATCGGCGTGACGGCTCCGTGTTGCCACGATTAGCCTCAAATTATAGCATGACGTTGAGTAACTTGATGAAGAGAAGCATTGAGGCATGCACCTTGCCACCGGACGAAATTGTCTGTTCTTGATTATCGGTATCGTCTCGGCTTGGGTGCTCTGGGTCGTAAATGCAGATATTCGATATTTCTTGATGCAAGGGAAAGCAAAACCGAACACGATTCATGTCGTTGAGGCCACTTACGGCGCTAACTGCATTCGAAATTCACCGCCTAGCGGAGACACCGTCAAAATCGGTAATGCGACCCGCTTTGCTTCGCAATATTGCGACAATACCGATGTGTTTTGTCCGGTTCCTCTCGAGCCGACAAAGCTTGGTAATCCTGCGGCGGGTTGTGCGAAGGACTTTTCCATCAATTGGCGATGTGGATTAAATCCGGCGCTCCATCACTATTATCTCGCGCCGGAAGCAATCTCGCAGGTCATTTGGATTAGCTGCCCGGCGCAAGAACCATGATGCTGAGCAATTTCACTCGGCGTGGCCGACAATGTTTTGAAGATTTGTTTGACGCGCTGACTGGCCCGCAAAGCAGCAACCGGGTCATGGTTCTGATGCTTGGCGGTTACGTTGCCGTGTGGGCGTTGTACGCGACGATTGCCAAAAGCAGCCAAGACATTCATCCAGACATGGCTGAAATGGCGGTCTGGTCGAGGCAATTAAGCCTCGGTACGCCCAAGCACCCGCCGCTTGGCGCGTGGCTGTTGCACATCTGGTTTGGCGTATTTCCGCGGTCAGATTGGTCCTACTATCTGTTCGCGATGACGCTTTCGGGCGTATCGCTCTGGATAGCCTGGCGCATAGCGCGACGATACCTGCCGCCCGACAAGAGTGTTACAAGCATTGCACTGCTGACGCTCGTGCCGTTTTATAACTTCTTCGCATTGAAATATAATGCAAACGCTGTGCTGACGCCGCTGTGGGCGGCTAGCCACCTGGTGGTTCCTGCTCTCATTTCAAACGCGCCGACTTGAATGGGCTGTACTTGCTGGAATTGGGGCTGCTGCAGCGATGCTCGGCAAATATTGGTCGATCCTTCTTTTGGCGGCGTTTGGGTTGGCTGCACTTATCGACCAGGGCAGGGCCAGATATTTCAGATCGTGGGCGCCGTATATATCGATCGCGGTTGGGATCGTATTCCTGATGCCGCACGTCGACTGGTTGATCGTTAATCACTTTAGATCGTTGGACTATGCGTTTGAGACGCATCCGGCGTCATATCTCACTGCAATCGAATCGGCGTTTGGCTTCATCGGCGGCAGCATTGCCTATATCGCGATACCTATCATTTTCACGCTGATCGTTGGTCCCGCCAGTCTTGCGGCAGTCTCTGATGTGTTTTGGCCGTCGGAGCCGGAGCGTCGATTCGTTGCCGTTATTTTTTGGGCGCCATTCCTGCTGGCGGTCCTGATCGCTGTGCTTCTGGAGGTCCACATCGAGAAAATGTGGGGGATCTCGATGATGACATTGTTGCCGATAGTGCTGTTCTCGTCGCCGTTGATTTATATTTCGCGTCAGGCCGGTGTGATTGCGGTCGGAGCGGCGGTCGTTTTTCCTATAGGAATGCTCGCAATCTCCCCAATTGTTGCCGTTGTCGTCCATCGTATCGGAGTGGACAATTACCAGGATCAATATGCGCTGATGGCGCGAGCTCTCGAAAGTGCGTGGCAGAAGCAAACCGACAAACCTCTACGAATTGTCGGGAGCTACAGCAGCTTGGTCAACGGCTCAGCGTTCTATATCAATAGCCAACCGGCAGCCTTTGATCTTTATAGTCCGGCGGCGTCACCTTCTTTGGTTGATGATGAGGGCATAAGGCGGGACGGTGTAGCCATGATCTGCCCGGAAGCGATGTATGCTTGCATGCAAATGCTAAACGGCTACGGCGAGCATTATCACGCAGTGGCGGTAGACCACGTGTCGCTCGAACGAAGTTATCTTGGCGATCAAGGTGTGCCGGTTGCCTACGAGATCATGATTATTCCACCGAACGGGCAATAGCGCCGAGCTTCGGTCGGTCGAAGCCGTCATTTTTGCAAGTGAAACGCGCCACCACTGCCTCGATGGGAATCACGGTCGCTATGCTTACTGTCTAAGCCGGTTGAAGCCTGTGCCAGCAGATGAGTTGGCGCTTACGCTCCCAAGGCGATGCTATCGTTGCTTGGAGGGTCGCGGGTGGATTTTTGTTGGTTTCTCAACCCACCAACAACGCCGACGCCAAAGACATAAAGCCATGCTTCGGTAAAATCGAAAAGATGTGTATTAAAAGAGACGGAATGTTATTTTGATGAACGGTAGTGTCCAGAATCTTTCGCACATTTGATCAGGCGACGGCTCCGGTTTGCATGAGGTGCGGCTGATAGAGCGGCCGCATATTCATGTAGCGCTTGGTCGACCATGCCGTGCCGGTAATGTACCGCAGTCGTGCTGCTGCAAAGTTGAGACATGACTGTCCATCTGGGAATGCCCCTACGACACGTGTCCGGCGCCGGATCTCTCGCATGATGCGCTCCAGCGGATTGTTGGTTCGGATCTTCTGCCAGTGGATGTCCGGAAAGGCGTAATAGGTCAGCGTCTCATGGACAGCCTGCTCGACGAGGTCGGCTGCCGTGCTCATCTTGCTGGCCCGAAGATCCTCGATGATCGCTTTCGCCTTCTGGTGTGCAGCTTCCCGGCTCTCCTGGGCTGAATGGCTTTGAGCATGTGGCTCACGTCACGGACCTTGGTCGCCGGCACATGGCTGAAAACATTCCGGTAGAAATGCACCATGCAGCGCTGCCAGCGTGCCTCGGGTAGATATTCTGCGATGCTCTCGATCAACCCGCGGCAGGCATCAGAAATGATCAGCTGAACACCCTTGAGGCCGCGATCGACCAGCTGCCGCAGGAACGCCGACCAGCCGGATTTGTCCTCCTTGGCACCCTCGCAGATGCCCAGTATCTCTCGAAATCCTTCCGAATTAACGGCGCTGGCAACCAGCAGTGATACATTGCGAACCTCGCCGGCCCAGCTTCGCTTCATCACGATGCCGTAGAGATACAGATACGGGTTCTCGCCTTCGATGCGCCGGTTCCGCCAGGCCTCGATCTTGGCGTAGATCTTCTTGTTGAGGTTGGACACCGTGCTCGGGCTCACCCGCGTGCCCCACAGCGCTTCGGTGATGTCCTCGACCCGCCGCACTGAAATGCCAGCCAGATACATCTCGATCAGCGCTTCCTCGACTGAGCTCTCACGCCGTCGATAGCGCTCGATAATCGCCGTCTCAAAAGTCTGGCGACGCAGCTTCGGTATCTTAAGGCTGACGTCGCCGGCCTTGGTATGCAGCGTCCGTTCGTAGCTGCCCGCTCGGGTATCCGCCCTAGCCTGACTGCGTTCATAACGCCCGGCCCCGCAAAGCTGGTCCGCCTCAGCATCCAGCATCGCATTGAGCGTCTCTTCCACCGTCCCGCGAACCAACTCGCCTAGATGATCCCGGATCCGAGCCTCATCTATCTGGATGACATCGCCCATCGTCTTCTCGTCACTCATCGCCTGCTCCTTCAGTCTATGAAGAAGCCGTCAGTCCTGAAAGTGCCGGAAGAGGCGGCGGCACTCTTACAGGTTGATTTGGTAAAACGCTAAGTCCAGTGTACACTTATCGCAGCGCAAAATACTTATGGGGGTGAGAGTTTGCGCATCCTTCATGCTTTTAAGGTTTTCCCGCCAGACGTGCGTGGGGGGATCCCCGAGGTTATTGCTTACTTGGCTCGGGGGATGTCGCCCCGGCATGAAAGTTCAGTACTCGTCGCGCGGGATATGGGATTTGGCCGCTCGTACGTTTGGGATGGCATTAAAGTTCGGGCGACCAGCTCGCTCGGCACAATTCTCTCGACGCCCCTAGCCCCAACCTTTCCTACTGCCTTGGCACTTTCTCGCGAACTGCCGATCTCGTTGCCCTTCACCAACCATTTCCTCTTAACGATCTTGGCGCGGTAATTGGATTGCCGAAGCGTGCTGCGGTTGTTTTGTATTGGCACTCAGAAATTTTAGGGCGCGAGCCTCTGGTAAGGATACTCGGAGCCACTTCTTCGGCATACCGTCAAACTCGCCGACCAAATTATTGTCTCCGATCCTGCTCTGATTACCGTCTTCACCCATGTTACGGGACCAGGCTCATAAATGCGCGGTCGTACCTTTCGGTATCGACGCGTCTTATTGGGGCACGCTCGACAACGAGGAGCAGCAAAGAATCAATGAGCTCCGCGAAAAGTATCCCAGGCTTGTTGTGACAACGGGACGGCTGGTGCCTTATAAAGGGTTCTCCGTGCTGATTGACGCGGTACGCCGGGTTGACGCGACTGTCGCCATTATCGGCTCTGGTCCATTGCATGGCGAGCTTGAAAGCTATGGCGCGAAAGCTCGGCGTCACGTGCAATATTCTGCTGCCGGGTTCCCTTTCTCGGAGTGAGTTGAAGGTCATGCTGCACGCAGCTCGGGTATATGCCATGTCTTCCGTCAGTTCCGCAGAGACCTTTAGTATCGCTCAGGTCGAAGCGATGGCGGCGGGCCTGCCAGTGATCAACACCAATCTACCCACCGGGGTCCCGCATGTGGCGCGACACGGCTTGGAGGGACTGACGGTTCCACCCAACGACCCACAACAATTGGCTCAAGGCGATCAATCAACTTTTGTCCGACCCGGAATTATCTCAGCAGGCTGGGTGCGGCGGGCCGAGAAAGAGCGGCAACGGAGTACGGTTTGAGCAAGTTCATCTCCCGTACCGAAGATGTCTATAACGCCGCCGTTGCCGCCCGCTCGAAGGAATTTAAGCCGGCGGAAGGCGTCTTGAGTGCTGCTGGCGAACTTGGCGAGGTAGCGCTTCCAACGGTCACGTACTCTGCTGCGATACTCCTTCACGAAGCAGCGAAACAAGTAAGCCCATACCACGGCTCAGCAGTTTATATTGATGCGCGTTGCGATAGATGGATGGTGTCTTCGTCCGCCCCTTACCGGGATCGGCCACTACGTCCATCGGTTGATCGGGGCGATGTTTCCGCTTCTGGAGCCAGAAGAGCAGTTGTTAGTATACAACTGGCGTTTAAGCTCGATTGACCTCGCCTACTATGAGCATGTCGAAATTGCGAATTCGGGACAGGCCCATGGCGAGCAGGCCGGTGTGCCGTTGCAGAATAAGATACAAGCAATGCTGCGGCAAAAGACATTGTTGCGCAAGGCGTTCCGCGTGGCGCGGGCGGTGCATTTCCATAGTGCCGAAAAAAACTTTGACCTGTTCCATGCTGTCAACTACGTCCCCCCCGTTCCTTTACGGCACAAGTTGGTGCTTCCCGTCATCTATGACCTCTCCCACGTTCGGTTTGCCGAGATGCATCCGAGGGAACGAGTAGAGTGGATTGATAAAGGACTGAAGTCGCTGCTGGATATGCCAGCCGTGCAGACGATTTCTGAATTTTCCAAGCAGGAAATCATCGATGTCCTGGGAATTGCGCATGAACGTATCCATGTCGTGTATCCGGCGCCGGGCGAATGTTTCCGTCCTGTAGTTGATGACGATGAACGATTTTTGGCAGAGTGTGGCGCTCAATCGAACAAGTTTTTCCTTTTTGTGGGAACGCGTGAACCACGCAAGAACTTCAAGACGGTTGCTGAGGCGTATGCTGGATTGCCTGTTTCCGTACGCAATGAGTTTCCTTTGCTTTGGGTTGGTGCATCGGGTTGGGGCGACCTCGCGTTATCGGCCGCAGCCGAGCGCGCAAAGGAAACCGGAAACATCAGGCTCGTAGGTTATGTTCGGGATCGGGTGCTCGCGGCCTTGTATCGCAACACGACTCTATTTCTTATGCCATCGATTTACGAAGGCTTCGGGATGCCGGTTGTTGAGGCGTTGGCATGTGGGGCGTCTGTTGCGGTTAGCAACATAGCCGTATTCCAAGAGATCGCGGGTTCAGGCGCAAAATACGTGGCAGCCAAAGACATTGAGGGGTGGCGACAAGTTTTGGTTGAAGCTGTCGAAGCGCGCTTTCATGAGATCGGAGAGAATAGAGTGGATTCCAATCTCGCGCGTTTTACATGGGAACGGAGCGCTCGGCAGACCCTAGATTTGTATCGTCAGTTAACGAGCTAAAGCAATGCATAAGCTTTTGGGTTAAAGTCTGGGAGGAGCTAGGAACTGTATGCGAACGGCATCCAAAAAATTTGGATAAATTAGGTCCCTCGCCGCCATCGAATAGCTATCCGAGAAAGGACGCGGAATTCACAAGTGCTAGAAGAGTAGGGCGGCGAGGATTGAAGTTACTCTAACCAGGGAGAGTAAGACAGCGCATGAAAGCCATTACGGGCAAAGAGTTTGGTTGGGGATTGTTCGTCGTATTGGCGTCGTTTTTTGTCACGCTTGCCATCCTTAATTATTGGCCGACTGCAGAGGAATCTTCTTCGGTAGCGGTGGCGGTCAGTCCTCTACAAGAGCCGGCCTACAACGTTGCGGCGCTTCCCCACCTCAGCGACGGTCAAAGCTTGGATTTTTCAAATGGACAAAATCGAGCGGCTCTCATTTCCGGCTGGGCGGATTCTGAACCGCAATTTGTCTGGTCGAACGGGCACTCGGCATTTATAGGTCTCGTATTGGACGTCCCAGCTGGGTCAATTCCTCCGAAACGGGCGGTTCTAAGGGCAACGCCATTTTTGGTGCCAGAAAAGCTTCTAATTCAGCGATTTCAAATCTGGTACCATAATATCAAGCTGGGGGATTTTTCCCTTAAATCCGAAATGGATTTGAAAATACCGCTAAACTCGCTTCCGTTAGGAAATGGAACACCGATAATATTAGGTTTTGTTCTGACTGATGCAAAATCGCCGCAGGAGTTGCACGCCGGCAACGATGCTCGGGTTCTTGCGATAGCCCTCAAGACGCTAAAATTCTCCTCTTGAGGATTTCATCTCGCTGAACCAGGTCCGATGGACGGCCACTGAGTTTTTTCTCCCCGAGGGATTTGAGTTCGCCCTAAGTGCGCTGAGACGGGCTGGTTACGCGAACGTGATTGAGAAAATCGGTGACTTTTGATCGATCGCCCCAGGGACCGTTATATTGACCCACTGATCTGGACTTGCCGCGGTCGATTGTCCGATGCAGTTGGTGTCGCATCTTCCTTGGCAATTGCCTCGGAGGCGCTTCAGCGCACCCCCGCGCAGCATTAGCCTGATGTTAGAACATCGTTTATAACTTGGCATTGAAGCAAGACAGAGGTGATTCTTTGCCTGCACCGCAAAATCCGACCGTCGAGGCCTCCGGCGTTCCTGAGCGTCCTCTCGATTGTGGGCTTCTGGCACTGTCTGTGGTTGCCGGTCGGTTCCGAATTTCAACCGACCCGATTCAGCTCGCGCACGAGTTGGGACTGGGCCAAAAGCCTGCCCACGGCGACGATATCGTGCGTGCCGCTAAGCGACTTGGACTCAAGGCGCGTCTTATTCGATCTGCACCTCTTGAGCGTTTGGGACGGATCCCGCTTCCGGTCATCATCGCATTCAAAGACGGTAAATTTGGCGTGTTGGCACATCGTCGTGCTGACGACACATTCCGCATCGGGTTCCCTTGGAACAAATCCTTCCACGATATGACTTTGGAGCAATTGGGAGAAATTTGGTCGGGCGAAGCTATCCTTGTTACGCGAAGATTTGGTGGTGCAGGGGTCGATCCGACTGCTTTTGGGTTCCGATGGTTTCTCGCCTCTATTTGGCGGTATCGCAAACCCCTTGCTCACGTTCTGATCGCATCGTTGTTCGTGCAGCTCTTTGCTCTTGTTACGCCTCTGTTTTTTCAAATCGTAATCGACAAAGTTCTCGTCCACAAAGCGGTGTCAACATTGATTGTGGTGGTAGTCGGTCTGATAATCATTGGATTATTCGACGTTGTTCTACAGTATATGCGTACCTACGCTCTCAATCACACGACCAGCCGCATTGACGTTGAGCTTGGGAGCCGTTTATTCGAACATTTGCTCAGGTTGCCGTTGCAGTATTTTGAGACGCGACCCGCTGGCCAGACGGTCGCGCGAATGCGCGAGCTTGAATCCATTCGCGCATTTCTTACTGGACAGGGACTGACCTCCGTTCTCGATCTGCTGTTCACGGGCATTTTCATCGCTGTCATGTTCGCCTACTCGACAACGCTGACTGCTATCGTTCTTCTGTCGATTCCACTTTATATTTTGATCGCGCTCTTGATCCGTCCCGCGTTGCGGGAAAAAATCAAAGAGCGCTTCAACACCGGCGCTGTGAGCCAGCAGTTCTTGGTCGAATCGATTTTCGGGATTCATACGCTTAAAGCGGCGGCAGTCGAACCCAGCTTGCGTAGCGATTGGGAAGATAAGCTCGCGGCTTATGTTCGCACTTCATTTCAGGCTGTCAGGCTAAGTAGCTTGGGTCAGAACCTTATTCAATTCGTCAATAAAATAACCATCGCTTGTGTTCTGTTCTTTGGCGCCAAAGCGGTCGTCAACGGCGATTTAACGGTCGGCGAACTGGTCGCATTTAATATGATCATGGCGCAGGTCACGGCTCCCATCTTGCGGCTGTCGCAGCTGTGGCAAGATTTCCAGCAGGTTCAGGTCTCCGTTGAAAGGCTTGGTGACATTATAAATAGCGCGCCGGAAAGCCAGAGGCTCGAGCATGCCAACTTGCCGCCGGCTCGGGGCGCTATCGAGATAAGAGGGCTTACGTTCCGCTACACTCCAAACACGCCGGAAACTCTCGATGGAATTAATCTCGAAATACCGGCCGGTCAGGTGCTAGGCATTGTTGGACCGTCAGGTTCCGGCAAATCGACGTTGGCAAAGCTGATCCAGCGGTTTTATCGCCCTGAACGCGGTCAAATCTTGATTGATGGCATCGATATTGGCCAAGTTGATGTTGCCTGGCTCCGCCGTCAGACTGGCGTCGTGCTGCAGGAAAGCACTTTGTTTAATCGGACCATCCACGAAAACATTGCCTTGGCAAATCCTGGAATGTCACGTGCGCAAGTGATTGCGGTAGCGCGATTAGCGAGTGCCGACGAATTTATTTCGCGATTGCCTTTGGGGTACGACACACCCATTACAGAACGCGGCGCAAACCTATCCGGTGGTCAGCGACAGCGCATTGCCATTGCTCGCGCCCTGGCGACACAGCCGCGGATTTTAATTCTCGACGAAGCGACGAGCGCTCTCGACTACGATAACGAACTCGCGATCCAAGAAAGTATGCGTCAAATCGTGCGAGGTCGCACGGTCATTATTATCGCTCATCGGCTGGCGGCGTTACGCAATTGCGATCGGATTATCGCCCTGCAAGATGGCCGAGTCATCGAAGATGGCACCCATCGTGAGTTGATAGCGCGTCAGGATGGCTTTTACGGCCGGCTATGGCGTATGCAAACCAATCTGGCGAGCTGAGTTCATGACGATGTGGACCATGTTAGCTTGGGTTTCGGAACGGCTGTCGCGCGGAATGCTGGAAGCCAGTGCAATTGTGAGCCTTGTCACTCCAGCGAGCCGTAAAGGGGCTGACTCAGGCGAACCAGACAAAGATAAGCCTGCAGAAGCGCCGCCGTCGTCGAGTTCTGCGAAGATTATTCGGATGCACGCTGCCGATCGAGAGTTTCTGCCTGCAGCGCTAGAGCTGATCGAGGCGCCACCTTCGCCAATTGTCGTCTCGTTTATTTGGGTCATCTGTCTGCTCTTTGCAGCAGTTCTTGCCTGGGCGTGGTTTGGACGCCTTGATATTTATGCTGTTGCTTCGGGAAAAATTCAGCCCAATGGCAAATCAAAAGTGGTGCAGTCGCTGGATTTGGGTAAGGTTGTTGGAGTTTTTGTCAAGAACGGCAGCGCGGTCAAGGCAGGTGATTTGCTTTTGGAACTTGATTCGACTGAGACAGGCGCCGACAGCGATGCTCTGGCACGCGACGTCGAATCCGACGACGCCGAAGTTGCTCGACGCCGCGCGGCGATTGCTAGCGTGGGCTCACATACGGTCGCGCCCATCCAATTTGATCCGACGACGGGCGAAGCAACGCGTCAGCGCGAACAATCTGTACTTGAGAGCGATTTTGCAAAGCTTAGTGCCAGTGAAGACACCTTAAAGGCACAACTCGAGCAATCTGAGGGAACGATTCAGAAACTTAAAAACAGTATCGCCGAGCGGGTGCAAATGCTGGCGCTCGACAAGGAACTCGTCGACATGCGTGAAGCCTTAGTGTCGAGAGGGAGCAGTTCACGTGCAGAGGTGATCCAGGCCCAGCAGCGCTATGAAACCGATTTGATTACTCAAATAACCGAGCAAGGGCAGCTGCGCGAAGCCCAGGAGTCTGGGTCGGCAACCGAGCGGAAGATCGCTGAACTGGATGCGCAATTCCTTGCCGATCAGATGGATAAGCTCGAGGATACTCAGCGCAAGCGCGACCACACCTTCGGAGATTTTATCAAGGCGCGATCAAAGAATGCGCACGCCCGCTTAACGGCGCCCGTGGACGGGATCGTGCAGCAGTTAGCTGTTACCAGTATCGGCCAAGTTGTGACGAGCGGTCAGGTTCTGATGACCGTTGTGCCGAAGGACGCTCAGTTAGAGGTCGCAGCAATGGTGCTTAACGCGGACATTGGTTTTATCAAAACGGGACAAGAAGCTATCGTAAAAGTCGATGCCTTCCCATTCTCGCGGTACGGTACGCTCGATGGCACAGTCTCGCGAGTTTCCGCGGATGCGGTCGACACCCGCAGCGCGCCCAATTTGTCGGAGGCGGCTGCGACAGTTAAGCCACAAGGTTCTCCGACAAGCTCAAAGACCGATCAGCCAGAACTTGCTTTTCCCGTCACCGTTGCGCTGCCGCGTACCATGATCAAGGCAGACGGCAAGGAGATCGATCTCTCTCCCGGTATGACGGTTTCTGTAGAGATCAAAACCGGATCACGGCGAGTGATTGACTATTTGCTATCACCTTTGCGCGAAGTTGCTTCGGATACCGCCCACGAACGGTAGCGGATTGTGTGTTATGGGGCGGGTGAATTTCTTCCAAGCTCAGAAGCGGTTCTCAGATTAAACTGTTTTACTCAAGCTTGAAGTGTTGGGGTGCCAGGGGTAGTGCTGGCACTGTCATCGGCGATATTTTGTGAGCGAATGTAAATGTTTCGGTCACGAGCTAGTGTGAAAGAGAATATCGCTCGTGCCGCTGCCGGTGAAGTTGCCAACGCCAGAGACCGGAGTGTTGCCGGGGTGTGCGCCGAGATCGACACTGGCGGCCCATTGGCCGCCTGCGATCTGCCACTCGTCAATGTCGCCGGTGGTCGAGTTCTGCCAAAGGATGTCGTCGGTGCCGTTGCCGGTGAAGTCGCCGATGCCGGCAACCTGATAGCCGGCCGGATGGGAGCCCGGACTGACGCTCGCTACCCATTGGCCGTTCGATCCGAATTCCCAGATGTCGGTCTGCACCTGGCCGCTGCTGGAATTGGTCCAGAGGATGTCGTCGATGCCGTTGCCGGTGAAGTCGCCGACGCCGGCGATCTGCCAGCCCGTGCCTGGATGCGAACCGAGATCGACGCTCGCAGCCCATTGGCCGTTGGAGATTGCCACTCGTCGACATCGCCCGTAGTCGGATTTTGCCAGAGGATGTCGTCGGTGCCGTTGCCGGTGAAATCGCCGACGCCGACAACCTTGTATCCGGCCGGATGGCTGCCCGGACTTACGCTCGCCGCCCACTGGCCATTGGGGCCCAGCTCCCAGATGTCGGTCTGCACCTGTCCGCTTGCCCGAGACGCTGGTCCACAGCACATCGTCGATGCCGTTGCCGGTGAAGTCGCCGACGCCCGCGATCTGATAATTGCCGGGATGGATGCCGAGATCGACGGTACCGGCCCAGCCGCCGTTATTGATCAGCCATTCCTGGGTGTCGCCGGTGGTCGGGTTTTGCCACAGGATGTCGCTGTGCCGTTGCCGGTGAAATCGCCTGTCCCGGCGACCTGATAGCCGGAGGGAATCGAACCGGGCTGCGCGCTCGCCGCCCACTGGCCGTTTGATAGGATCCACTCGTCGACGTTGCCGGCGCTGTGAGGAAATTACGGGATAACCGAATTGCACCCCAGCGCCTCCAGCATCTGCAGATCGGTTTGAGAGAAACTATTGGTTTCGCCCACACCGCCTGTGCCAAACGCTCTTGCTCGGTGAAGTCGGCGATATCGTTCGTATTAACTTCAGTACTGCCGGAGTACCTGTTGTTGAAAGAAAGGCCCGCACTTTGAGATGTTGTGCTTCCGTCATCGTACGAGAAATAGGTCGTCACGCCATCGCGGCCGTCCTGGTAGTCATGCTGGCCCGATGCGCTGAAACGGAATAAATCCATCGGACGCCAGTCGCCACCGGTGACGTCGCCAAGGCCACCAATACGCCCCACAGACACCTTCAGTGAGTTCATGCTCGAGCGTGTTGGTAACATCCTCACCGAAGACATAGGCGTAGCCTTCATTCAAAGCTGGACGGACTTCCGTTTTACCGGGGTCTTCGCGGCGAGTCCCAGCATAACGGCGTAAGCCGTGGGCAATTCGAAAGCCCGCTCCCGATCGAAGGATCGCTAAGACCGTTGAGGGAGGCGACAGCAGCTGCGCCAATCGCGGAATTCGACGGTGATGCAGCGGCGCTCTTCAGCTGACTAAAACTTACCGTTGTCCCGCTATAACTGTTGGTTGCCAAGTCCCCATGCGGCCCATTATTTACGGCATCGAATGTCACATAGACGGTGTCCGAGTTCGTCGCCAGAGCCTCGAGCGCGTTCTCTGCAGCGATGGCGCAGCTCTCATAGGCCGCACTAACGCCCGTCGCGAAGGTATTCACGAACACCAGGCCGCTGCTCGCACTGCTCACGATCATCAGATTGCTCCAGCTGCGCCGGCTGTAAATTCACCTTGGAAGGCCCCCCCCGGTGCGGTGCTCGAGCTTATCCCGCCCGGATCGGTTGCCGAGAAACTGCCCGCAGGGACGAAGTCTGGGTCGGGTCGACCCTGATCGAGGTTGTCTTGATAGACCCAAGCTTGAGCGCTGCAATCAGCGCTATTGAGCTGGCGAGAGCGACTTAACGCCATTACATCCCCCCGAGACAACCAAAAATAACAGCCCGCCTCGGTTGGTACAAGAGAGGTCCATGGATGCTATTGGCGAGTGTCGCCTACTCACCCAAAAGTTAACTCGCCTCTCGTTCGCACCTGCTGCAGCTCTGCTGCCAATACTCTCTCTTTAGGAGCCCATCGGCGATTTGATATACTGCTCGCATGTGCGGGCGTTTCACCTACAAGCTGGCGCGCATACGATCCCGCCGTGGTCGCTTGTCCTCGATACTACCTTTCGCCAAGAAATTCGGGGAACGGCCGATCTGCGATGTTGCTGACCGCGGCTGACAACGCGCCTCAAGGTAACAGCCGACCACGAAGGTGAATGCGCCAAGCTGCCACACGGCCGAGTAGTCGCGGAGCGCGATCACGGACACAACAGCGGCCAGCAATGTGATGCCGGCGAGCTGCACGGCCAAAGCAGTCGTCCTTGGGGTAATTTGGCGCAACATCAGACTGATGCTGCCTGCAAACCCGTTAAGCGAAGCCGCACTGTACCGATAGAATTTATCTGATCTACGGCAACCCCCTCGAAGGTCGACGCGCTGGGAAAGCGGCACTATCTCAAGCAGGAGATGCGTGACGACTGGAGCGAGGTCCAAGATGCAGTTCGCGCGTTCCTATCGGATCAGTTGATGACGCCGTAACTCGGTGAGTGCGGCCGAAGTGACGACGTAACTCTCGCCTGCGGACGCTGAACTCTGGCGATCCGCCTGGAGTTTCCAGCGCTCCATGAGGGCTGGTTCAGCCGTCTTGTCTTCAAGCATCCTGCCCCAGTTCGCGAGCATGCGGATCGAATCGGTGAAGTTCGGCCCGACGATCTGATCGCAGGCAAGATCGACCCCGCGGCCGCCAGTGAGCTCGAGCACCCAGTCGGCGACGTTCCCGCGCGAATAGTCGATTGTGTGGCTCGCGCCGAGCGTGCGCGCGAAGTCACACTTCATGGCCGAACTCGTGCCCGCAATTACCTCGATCCCCTCCAGGCTCGCCATCTGGACGATCGCACTACCGACGCCACCGGCCGCTCCGTTTACGTAAAGCGTGCGGAGCGTCGGGCCTCGCGGCACATCATGAAGGAGCGCCCTCGCGATAACGAAGTTCGAGAGCGCCGCGGCTTCGTCAAGATCGGCCGTCTCGGGGAGCGGTGTCACGTCGATCGCTGGTACCGCAACGTACTCGGCGTAGCAGCCTCGCGTCTTCCATGCGTAGGCGAAGACGGGCTCGCCGACCCGCAGGCCGCTGACCCCTGCACCGAGAGCATCGATGTGACCCGTCGCCTCCAGCCCCGGCGTCGTCGGGAGCGGCGGCATCCATCTGTAGACGCCGGTGCGCACAAGAACATCGGGTTTGCCGACGCCAATCGCGTGCGTGCGGACGAGGACTTGCCCAGGCTTCGGCTCGGGCGTCGGCACCTCGACGTACTCGAGCACCTCGGGGCCGCCCGTCTTTGCCAGTTGGATGGCGCGCATGAAAACCCCCTTGGATTGACGGCCGGCACTTTTCCGCAGGCGCGTTCCTAAAGGGATCGTCCTCGAACATTGGAATGATGTCGAGAACGCGTAAGCGTTTAATCGCCGAGCACTCGTTTCGTTTGGTCTGCGCGCATTTGGTCGGCAATGCTGGTCTGAGACAGACGTTCCAATTCGGCGAACGGCGCGTGCGACCGGCATGATCGGCAAGACAGCGCCGAAATGAGGCTCGTAATCCCCGCGTCGTGATGACGATCGATCTTGCGCAGGTCGATGGCCGTTGTGGTCCGGCAAGCTGGGCAGCGCACCCATGAATACCAACGACGCGCTGTGATCGCGGTGCCGATCGTTGGTGAGAACAGCATGGGCATACGCGCGGCTGGGCGTTCGTTCCAGGCGGCGATCAGGCGCTCGGCGTCTTCCTGCTCACAACGGCGGACAAATGTTCGATCATCCACTGCCCTGCGGGGCCTAGCCGATGGTCAGCGAGGTAGGCGCCGCACATCACGATTTGCGCAACACTCGATTCGAACTCCATTGGTCGAATGACTTTTAATCGTCCTTGCGCGATGTCATCCTGGACCAGATGGGAGGGCATGTTGCCCCAGCCGAGACCTGCCAGCAGCATCGACTGCTTCGCGCCGAGGTCCGCCAGGCGCCACGTGCGGCCCGACAATACGCCGTAGTCACGACCTGCGGTCAGCGACGAGCGATCTGTGAGCACAAGCTGGACATACTCGTTCAGGACCGGCGTATCGATCGGGCCATCGAGCGCCGCCAGCGGATGATCGAGTGCCGCCACCGGGATCAGGTCGATGGTGAACAAGGGGAAGCGCTTCAGGAGCGCCATGTCGCTGAAGAAAAGCGGCAGCAATCCAATCATGCAGGTGCCGTCGAGTACCAGTTCCGCGGCCGCGCCGAGAGACTGAACGTGATGCGCGGCGGAACGGTTGGAACTTCGCAGTGAAAGCGCGTAGCGCTTCGACTGCTGCGCGATCGGGAACATGGAGTCGAGCACGATCGTCAACTCTGCTTCCAATCCGCTCGCCAGACTTCGCGCCATATCACGAAAAGCATTTGTCTCCTCGGCGATACGGCGCGCCCGCGGCAGCAGCGCACGCCCCCCTCCGTCAGCGCGGGCCGATAGGCGTCGCGGACAACGGTGCCTCTGCGTCGTCGACGGCTTCTACGAGTGGAAGAAGCTCGGTCTGGAGGGGTATAAAAAGCAGGCCTATTCGATCGGCATGGCCGACGATGGCCTCATGGTCATGGCCGGCTTATGGGACACATGGAAGTCGCCGACGAGCGGCGAGGAAATCGTCACGTGCACCGTGCTCACCTGCGGACCGAATAAGTCGGTCGGCGAGCTGCACGACCGCATGCCCGTAATCCTCGCTGAGACTGATTGGCCGAAGTGGCTCGGCGAAGAACCGGCGAGAGAGGAAGAATTGCTGGCGCTTCTGCGGCCGTGTCCCGACGATGCGCTGAAAATCTGGCCGGTCGATAACAAGGTGGAAACGTTCGCAATACTAGTCCACAACTCATCCGGCCGCTTGAACCGACCGAGCCGACGCTGCTGTGAAAAAAGCTCAGGCTTCCGGACGGTCCTCTCATCTCCCCCCGATTGCTATTCTCGACCAAGACGAAAACGGCTTACCGATTCCGGATCGGCACTTGCTGACGCTGCGCATGCTCGCCGACGTGCGGTCACTGTTGAAGCGCGTCCCTCGTGAGAAGCGTATGGAAGCTACGTGGCAATATGTAGAGGCATTTCTGCACGAAAGTCCCGAAGATGCGGCAGTCGCCGTAAAGCTTGCCTTGCAACTTGACCATGTGCGCTACACTGTTGAAAGCGGTCTAAAAGGGCGAAAGAAATGAAGGACAAACGACAATCCGAGCCGCTTAAGGAAACCGCTCGGGATGTTGGGTCGGAAAATCTGCCCGAAATGTTTGACAAGATCATCGGCGAGATAGGCCGGAATGCCGTATTTCCACCGTGCCAAGGTTGTGGCCTCGCAATGGAGGTCGCTCAAATTACTCCCACCAGTAATCCGACCCACGAAGAGCGGATGTTTAGGTGCCCGAAGTGCGGCGTGATGGAAGCAAAAATCGTCGAGATCAAATAGCGACCTCAAGGGTGGACGAAATGAGGGCAGTTACGATTGGGCTTGCCGCACTTGTTATCGCCATCACGGCCGGGGCGAAGGAAGCCGAACCCGAGCAATCAAACTCGCAAGACGTACCCGCTCCAAAGCCGGTAGCAACGACGACGATCAAGCGGTACGCATGCACTCTGCCGTCGCGCTGAATGCCGCCAGATTAAGGCGCGACATTTAAACGCGCGTTGATCCAGAAACTTATTCCGTCGCAGTTGGATGTCTCCTCAACGACCTATCCCGAAACGCTGAAGGTGCGTGCGCGTGTCGCGATGAACCGTGTTGTTGAACGGCAGCTAAATGTGGTCTTCAGCTTTCTGACACGTCGCATATGAAACCTTTCAATGGGCTACACGTTCTTGAACAGGAAAACAGATCGAGGAGCACCATGAAAAAGCTCAGGATTGCTACGACGGCCTTCGCTATTCTGGCGGGCGCAGGCATGATGGCCGGCACTGCGTATGCCATGCCGATCAATGGCCAGCTTGCGGCAACTGCGCCGGCCGCTACGGACGCTCTGCAAGTGCGCTGGGTTTGCGGCCCCTACCGGTGTGGGTGGCGGCCAGGCGGCTACTACTATGGCGGCCCGCACTGGTACGGATGGCCGGGGAGGCTACTGGCACCGCGGTTATGCCTGGCGCGGCGGTTGGGGCTGGCGTCGCCGCTGGGGATAACGCGGTAAGCCCGAATGTCTTTCGGACGAACGAAGCCCCATCCAACGGCCGGGCTTTGAACTGCCAATTGCGGCTAATCAAAACTGCGAGGTCGCCCCAGGTTGGGCGGCCTCTTTCATTTCGCTACAAAGGGCTTTCTTGAGCCCCATATCGGCCGTGTCCGGGGTTTTCGGAACACCCTGGTTAGAAGGCGGATCCATGCGGCAACGGCGCGTGCACCGATTTAAAGCGCCAATATGTGCTGCCAGTCACAGCTTGCGTCTTGGCACCCGCTACCGTCTCAGCGACGGATGGAGGGAACCATGAAGCTGACATGTTATGCAGTCGCGCTAGTGGTGTTGCTCGGCGGCAGTGTGCAAATGGTGCGCACGCATTTGAATACGTCGCAGTTAGTCTTTTGTCCCGATCTGCTCGGTTGTGTTCCCGTGACTGATGTTCAATGGGTCGCTGCTGTAGCTGATCGTTCAGCCGACCGCTGAAGCAGAGAAGGGCAGGCGTGCCATCAATATCCCGCGACGCGAACCGTCGTGCGGGACATGGGACGAGCTCGCCCTCGCCTAGATTAACCCGTAGGTCGCCGTCCCGCACGGCCAAGGCCCCGCGATCCCCAAGCCCCCCGCCGTGGGGCCTCTTACGATTGAGCGAGGAGGACAGATGCTTATTGCGAAACGTCCCCAGCTCAACCGGTGCACTGGTCCGAATTTGGAGAGGCTGCCTGCGGAACGCCTCCCGGCGGGCTACGACCAGGTCGATGTCGCCGTCCTGCGTTGGATCGCAGCGCAACGGCGTGAGGCTGGTACAGACGCGGTAATCGCGTCGCTACATGCCTCGGCCATCAAACAGGCGGCTGAATAGGACCGGCTTGCGAAGGCGACGGAAAAGGCGGTCCCAAAGCAGCGCGCCGCCTGGTAGTGTGGCCCGATCGAGCACCGGCTGATCGTCGAACCCCGACCGCACTTCGGGATTGCAATGCGCGACCAAAGTCATGACCGCACAGCATGCGCGGCCACGACCGTCGCTCATGTACCGCGACGACGAGGAAAGCTCTGAATTCACTTCTGACGATTTATTGGGTTTCGTTATTCGGGGAAGTGTTGTTCTTCGACGCCTCATGATGGCCGATGGCGCATCCGGCCGCGGCGCCAACCAGGCCGTGGTGACCAGCCACATGCCCAGCTATCCCCCCGACCACGGCACCTTTGATGCAGCCTTTTGCCTCTGCTGAACCGGCCGCAGCGACGAGAATTGCAGCCAACATTGCACACGCCAAAATCGATTTCATGCCGCAAACTCCTTTAATGGATCATCTGGATCAATCCGAGGACTGTCGATTTTGTTCCCCAGTACGTAGGTATTTGTACGGACCGTATTGATCCTTGCCGACGACCGAAACCCTGTTTTGATAGCCTTCACCCTTACCGTGGGATCAACTTGGATAAAGCCCTTCTTCGATGGCGAAACTCAACTATCGCAGTGGCCCGGACGGCAGAGTGATTTTCCGCCGACCGTTCGCAAGGGGATCAATAAGCGAAGACTGCGAATTTTCACGCGATTGCTCGAACAGCATGGCGCCAACGTTGCCCCCCGCCGAAATTAGGTCGTCTTTCTCGCACGTTGCCGCAATCGCCAATCCAATCGAGGCAAGGTGAGCACGGCGGTGGCAATATACAGCAAGCAAGACTTCGCTGTTGGCGAGACCGTCGAAATGAGCTCGTTCAGCCCATGTTCACTGGCGCGATATAATTCACCAAGCAGTTGATCAGCGACCGGACAGACTTCTTCATCAAGAACTGCGTAATGTTCGGACAGCATCGCGGAATCTCTGAGGCAGTTGTTCTCTCAGTGACCATCCACTTCAGTACGGTGGTCTCAACCGGTCGACGCAACACCAGGAGCGGCTGGCAATACATAACGATAACGGCTTGCCAAACGCTTTCAGCGAGTCCCTCCACAACCAGCTATTTTACAACGTAATTTTCTCTGCCGCCCTCGTACCACAAAAAAGTCTCTGACTTATCAGCCTATAATTGATCTTTGCTCTCTAAAGGAAGGTGTTGCGTCGACCGGTTGAACTCACCTACGTTAAGGAGACGTTAACCTAATAAGATTTGCTTTGGTTCAATGTCGCTGCAGGGTCAAAAGCTACGCCTTGAGTTCGAACGCTGATGTCAGCTCTTGGCAAAAGCGGACATTTCCGCTGTTGGCAGGTGGTCTATTATCCGGCCTAGGCGTGGTCGCTTCACCTACAAGCTGACGTAGGTTTTTGCTTTGTACGTTTCGGCCCCTGTTTTGCTCCTGTCTGGCGAATAGGAACGAACGCGAGGCATAATCAACCAAATATAAGGGTCGCGATTTGCTTTCGCTAAAATCTGACCCATATCCTTGGGCATGCTGCGTCAGCGCCAATCCGAGATCGTCCAAATTCGTCTTAGCCGAAATGACAGCGGCGCTATCGATCGCAAAGCGCCCTTCCTGCTCTTTGCCGATGACGGCAAACGCAGCGGCTACTACATCTACGAACCTAACGTGATCGCCCAGCTCGCGCCCGACGAAGATCGCGGCCGATTTGAAGCCGAATGGGATAGTGGAGAGTGGAAGTTAGGTCGGCGATTGCCCGATTCCTAAGCGCGCTGCCTGGTCGACGCCCCTGCCCCGCCCGATCACGATCCCGAAAGTGATGACGCGCAAGACGCTGGCCGACGTGCGCAAGCTGCTCGGTCACATCCCGAAAGAGCGGCGCGAGCTTCGACGTGGTAGCAAGCGTCGAGGCGACGTTGCGCGAGGGTGAACCGCCTGACGTGTCGGTAGCGTTGCAACTCGTCTTGCAGATGGAGCGCCTGCCGTTCACTGTAGGTGAGCCGGGTTAATGGCATCCCGCGCGGGTGCTTAAGACTAGGACAGCCAAATGGGCACATCCGATGATGCTCTAGGCTCATTATTGCAGGCGATCGAACGGATAGAAGGAGCGCTGGAATTCGTCGACGAAATCGCCCAACGGATGTCAGGCATTCAGAATGGATTGCGCCGAAAAGCTGAAGCCTGTCGCCGGTTGGCGGTAGAGGCGGAAGATGAATGGCGCAAGGCGCTTTGGATCGAGCGCGCGCAGCATTGGGAATTAGAGGCAGCAGCCTGGAGATTGCCCGAAAGACCGACGATCGCAGGGGCAAATAGCCCTTCTCGACATAGCCCGCGCGTGGCTCGCCCTGTCCAGACCGATCAGGTATTCTGGCAATGCCGAAAGCCATAGCTCAAAGCGGGCCCCAGCCTCGAGGTTCGGCAATTCGATGGTGACGTCATCTTGCGACCGCACCACATCGGCGCCGCGGAGCGCAACGCGCAGCACCTCGGCATCTGAGCGCGGGAAAGCAGTCCGCCGCCGGCGCAGACGATCTGGCGTCATTTCAGGGACCGTTACGCCGTCACCCTCGAGCTGGTTCGGCGCGAACGGCGTTCGTATCGTCCTGAGCAGGCTTTGCCGGGCCCGGACCATAGGGGTCATAGGGTACACGTACGGCTGCTCGCCGGGGTCGAGATCCTTGCTCCTTGCGGGCGATGCGCAGACGGCCATCCTTAACGGGCGCCTCGATGACTTCGTGCTCGAGGATCACCTTCGGATCAGCCCAAGAGCTTGAACTCGCAGGGATTTTACCGCCAACGACCTTCTCGAGGACGATGGTGGCCTTATCGCTCAAAAGCAGCGTCTCAAATGCCAAAACTACCCCCTGTTCCGGTTGCAAAAGTCGCGAGCGGTCGCATCCTTGCACACGGCGTAAAGCTTGCCATTGAACTCGGAAATCGCCGGGCAGATGCTGCTCACAGGGGTTTGCGTCTGCGCCTCGGCGGTTGCTCCCTCCAGCAGGCTGGTGGCGAAGCTCACACCTGCGGCCAGGAGCACGTCGCGTCGCAGCGCCGCGATAGCGGAACTCATTACATCCTCCCAGACCGTCCGGAAGCGTCCGCTCGTTAACGCCGGCCCGGACAATATCCTAAAGAACTTTGCGGCACGAGCCATTACGCCGTTGTTGAAGATGTGCATATTGAGAGCGACAGTAGAGAAGTCCGAAACGGGTCGATACTGTTCTCTAATTCCGGGTCTGGGTGTCAAGCTCTCCACGATCATCCTTGCCGGGCCCACTGTTCTCTCCGCGGTAGGGGCATGCCCTCCGCATGATGGCGTAAGACGACGCTGGCGGATCAATGTTGAAAGCGCGATCACTCTATTTGAGCGCACGCAAAAAATCGAACGATCTCACCATCGCCACCGTCCCGGCAGGGACGACTTTTCCCGCCGTGTTGCGGGAACCTGTGATCTCCTTATGCGTGCTACGCGGCAGCCTCCTTGGTCGACCAGTGGAACTCGGTACCGTCGATCCACATGCGGTGCAGAATGACGGCGAGCTTGCGCGCGACGGCGACCTTGGCCTTGCGGAGTCCGCTGCGCTTGGTGAGCTTGGCTCCCCAAGCCTTCAGCCCCGACCATTTTGGCACCCGGGTCAGCAGCACGCCGGCTGCCTCGAACAAATACATGCGCAACATGGCGTCACCGCACTTCGAGATTCGGCCGGACCAATCGATCTCCCCGGAGGCATGGCGCCGGGTCGTCAATCCGACATAGGCGCCGACACTTCTCGATCGCTTGAAGCGTGTCGGATCATCGATCGTCGCCTTGAAGCAGAGCGCAGTGATCGGACCGACACCAGGCGCAGTCATGAACCTGCGGACCTGCACATCATGACGTGCCAGCTTGTGAACCTTACGATCGAGATCGCCGACCTGTCGCTCGATGGCCTTGCGCGCCTCAAGCAGCGGCCTGACCGCAACCACCAGCTCGGGACGGTTCTCGATCAACTCCTCGGCTCGCACCGCAAAGATATTGAACTTGGCACGGCCGATGACGAGACCGAGGTTCTTGAGAAGGCCACGGATCTGGTTTTCGAGATCGCGCTTGATCTTGACCAGTAACGCCCGGCTCGCCAGCAGCGCCTTGACCGCGTGGCTTTCGAGATCCTTCACGCGCACCTCTTTGAACCAGCCGGTCTGCATGATGCGGGCGATGCCGGCCGCATCGTTACGGTCGCTCTTATTGATTTGCATTTTGAGCACCGCCTTGGCATGGCGCGCATCGATGCAGATCACCGGAAGGCCAAGTCGCTTGAGCTCGGTCCATAGCCACGTCGTCGTCGGTCCGGTCTCGATGCCGATCCGTACTGTTCCTGGCGCCTTTGATCTCACGAATGAAGCGATCGCCTCAGGATCAAAGTCGACCACGCCCTCTTGCACGATCGATCCCGCGTGGTTCACTACGCAGATCGATGTCTGCTTTAACGACACGTCCAGTCCAACATAACATTCCATCGCAGCTCTCCATCGTTGCGAGGCCACATGAGGCCAGCCTCATACGTTCCTGGAGAGCTGATTCCCCGTGCCTTGTCTGGCTCGATCCCGGAATTACCCCATGTTGAAAAAGTCTTTTGGAGGGGCACGGCATCTCGCGCAGCTCGACACCACAGACCGGCAGGAGCTATCGGGGGAGCTGGCAGCAAAAGCCGAACATTTGAAGGAAAAGCTGGTCAAGCTGGAAACGAGATGCAACGCCTGGCAGCAATGGAGAAGATGATGCTGGCGTCGCCCGATCAGCAGATCTCGCTCACCGATCCCGACAGCCGTTCGATGGCGACCAGCGGGCGCGGCACCTGGTGTAGTCGGCTACAATGTGCAGGTCGCAGTTGATACCGAACATCATCTGATCATCACCCATGAGGTGACGAACAGCGGCTCGGATCGGGCACAGCTCGCGCTTGACGCCGAATGGCCGATTAGAGAAGGCGGACATGGGGCGAACGTCAGCGTAGTGCGACAGGCCGAAACAGTGCCGTATCAAATTCGGTCGAGTTAAGGCGCTTAAAGAGCTGGGTCATAATTATAAATCACGTTTGGGTGGCGGCTGCTCACGGTCCGCAGCGCCGCGATTGGTCGAGAAGGGCCATCAGAAGACTATTCGTTGGCGAATGCTCTAAATTTCTCGTCACGAGCTGGTGTGAAAGAGGATATCGCTGGTGCCGCTGCCGGTGAAATCACCGACAGCGGAAACCGGCGTGTTACCGGGATGTGCACCGAGATCGACACTGCCGTTCCATTGGCCATCTGCGATTTGCCACTCGTCCATGTCGCCTGTGGCCGAGTTCTGCCACAGGATGTCGCTGGTACCGTTGCCGGCGAAATCGCCGATGCCAGCCACCTGATAGCCGGCCGGATGTGAGAACCCGGACTGATGCTTGCCACCCACTGTCCGTTTGATCCCAGTTCCCAGATATCTGTTTGAACCTTACCGCCGCTCGGAATTGGTCCAGAGATGTCGCTGATGCCGTTGCCGGTGAAATCGCCGGTGCCAGCGATCTGCCATCCCGAACCCGGATGGGGACCGATGTCGACGCTGGCCGCCCATTGGCCGCCTGCGATTTGCCACTCGTCAATGTCACCGTTGGTATTGTTTTGCCAGAGGATGTCGTCGGTGCCGTTGCCGGTGAAATCACCAATACCGGCGACTTGATTGCCGGCAGGGTGGGAACCCGGACTTACGCTTGTCAATCCACTGGCCGCTGGACCCTAATTCCCAGATGTCGGTCTGCACCTGACCGTTGCTGGAGTTGGTCCAGAGCACATCGCTGATGCCGTTGCCGGTGAAGTCGCCGACGCCGGCAATCTGCCATCCCGAACCGGATGTGAGCCAAGATCGACGCTCGCAGCCCATTGGCCGTTGGAGAGCTGCCACTCGTCGACATTGCCGGTGGTAGGATTTTGCCAGAGGATGTCGTCGGTACCGTTGCCGGTGAAATCGCCGATACCGACGACCTGGTAGCCAGCGGGATGCAAGCCAGGACTAGCGCTCGCCATCCATTGGCCGCTGGAACTGAGCTCCCAGATGTCGGTCTGGACCCCGCTGCCGGAAGTGCTGGTCCAGAGCACGTCATCTCTTCCTTGCCGGTAAAGTCGCCGACGCCAGCGATCTGATAATTGCCCGGATGCGTGCCAATGTCGACGCTCGCAGCCCATTAACCATTGGAGATTGCCACTCGTCGACATAGCCGGGGTTGGACTTTGCCAGAGGATGTCGTCAGTGCCTTACCGTGGACTGCCGGGCCGACAACGTTGTCTGCCGGCAGGATGACGCCCGGACAGACGCCTGCCTGCATCGGCCGCTGGAACTGAGTCCCAGATGTGTTGGTAACACGCTGCCGGAAGTGCTGGTCCACAAGACATCGCTATTGCTGTCCCGGTAAAGTCGCCAATGCCTGCGATCTGATAATTGCCGGGAGTAGCTGATGTTGCCACAGAGAATGAGTTTACAGCCATTGAACCCTGGCCATATGCAACCCCAGTCCCAATTCAATGTCAGAAATGTACTGAAATCCACTGAGAATTGCGCTCTGAAGGTCTCCCAGGAATGCTGCCATACCAATTTGGCCACTCAATCGAACGGTATTGGTGACCAGGGTGGTCCTTGCCACGTGCCCCGGCTTGAAGAATTCTGCAGTGTCGCTTTCCAAAAATTGCCGCTAATGCCGGTGTTGCCAAGAATCCGTATAAGGTCCAAATTATATAACCTGTGGTGAGAATGGGCCTTGGTGAAGCAGAGTAATCAGGACTTGATTGGTTATCGATTTACTTGCCCCCCCGTATGGTTGACTTGGTTACCCATAATTCAAGGCCGACAGCGAAACCCTCTGTGTTGCCGGAAATACCGAACATGTAATTTACATCAAAGCTGCTATCGAGGTGTAGCTTACCTGTATTGGAAACGCAGTGTTTCCGCACGTCCCTTCCCTGAATATTGGGATCCGGACCGAAGGTAATATTGGGAGAGGCAAGAACGATGGCGACGGCGCAGCCGGAAAGACCAGTTGAATTGCACGCTATCCTGCTGAAGGTCAGGAGGATTGACGGTGGCCGACATCGTATAATCTTGCCCATACACTAGTCATAGGCTGTGCCCGGGTTCCATACATCGTCATCGACCCACCAACCGTTCAAGCCAAATGCGGCCATCGGGCCACTGATGGTATTCGACACTCAACAATCTCCAGCTTGAACTGCCTCTAAATATTGAGGAAGAGGGTTGCAGACAGATGCTCGAACGAACTCACGCACTCAACGAAAGGCTAGTCGGCGGCAGCTCGTATTTATCGAATCTCTGCGGCGTTTTGCTCGTTGCCCGACGTGCTACCGTTTATGCAGACACCCGAAGGATTCTCCAGAGACGTTGTCGAAATTAAGACTCCATAATGTTCGATAGGCGGAGATGCAGCGGCGACCGCGTAGCCCTGTTGCGCGCCGTCATGTCGGGAATTGGACGGTGGACGGGAACCAGCAGCTGACTTCGTCGAAATGAACTTCGTAACCTGAGGTACGTCGTTTCCGCGATTCCCACAATATGTCGGTTCATGGCGACACGTCGTTTGATGACATGGTTTCCAACATGCGAGGCGCACCTAGATTAATCGAAAGGCCCCGACCAACATTGGGGCGCATGTGCCAGTCTTGGTAGGGGTTGCCGGCTTGCCGAAGACCTTCTCGGAAGCGGGAGTTAGCGCGTTATCGCAAATCGCTGAAAGCGGATGAACGCCTCAGAAACGATCCGCGGGTGACCCTACTCGCATCACTCGCCGCGTATGATCAACCCGGCAAATGCTCTAAATTTCTCGGTCACGAGCTAGTGTGAAAGAGGATATCGCTCGTGCCGTTGCCGGTGAAATTGCCAACGCCAGAGACCGGAGTGTTGCCGGGGTGTGCGCCGAGATCGACGCTGGCGGCCCATTTGCCACCTGCGATCTGCCACTCGTCAATGTCGCCGGTGGTCGAGTTCTGCCAAAGGATGTCGCTGGTGCCATTGCCGGTGAAGTCGCCGATGCCAGCCACCTGATAGCCGGCCGGATGGGAGCCCGGACTGACGCTCGCCACCCACTGTCCGTTTGATCCCAACTCCCAGATGTCGGTCTGCACCTGACCGCTGCTGGAGTTGGTCCAGAGAATGTCGTTGATGCCGTTGCCGGTGAAGTCGCCGACGCCGGCAATCTGCCATCCCGAACCCGGATGCGAGCCAAGATCGACGCTCGCAGCCCATTGGCCGTTGGAGAGTTGCCACTCGTCGACATCGCCGGTGGTCGGATTTTGCCAGAGGATGTCGTCGGTGCCGTTGCCGGTGAAATCGCCGATGCCTGCGACCTTGTAGCCGGCAGGATGAGAGCCCGGACTGACGCTTGCCGCCCATTGGCCGCTTGACGAATTCCCAGATGTCGGTCTGCACTTGACCATTGCTCGAACGCTGGTCCACAGCACATCGTCGGTGCCGTTGCCGGTGAAGTCGCCGACGCCGGCGATCTGATAGTTGCCGGGATGGCCGCCTAGATCGACGCTGCCGGCCCAGGCGCCGTCGGAGATTTTCCATTCGTCAGTGTCGCCGGTGCTGGCGTTGTACCAAAGGATGCCGTCGGTGCCGCTGCCGGTGAAATCGCCGACACCGGCGACCTGATAACCTGCGGGATGCGAGCCGGGCTCGGCGCTGGCCGCCCATTGGCCGTCTGAAAGTATCCACTCGTCATTTGCCAGTGGGGGCACGCCGCCAAACCCGATCACATTCAGTACTTCAGTGTCCAGGCTGGTCAAATTTAGCGTAGAGCTCGTGACCGGAGCAGAAAAGGGATCGTCGGTGAGATTTGCGAAAAGGGTGTAGTCGAAGGAAGTAGCGAAGTTCGCCACGTTTGTCTTGCCGCCATTGATCGAAAAATAAGCTGGCTGGCCGCCGGTCCACTCATAGTTGCCAGCCGACGAGTAACGAAACAGGTCCAGGATTGTTGGCTGCTCCCGCGTAGTAATCGGTGTCCCAACCGAGGGCATGGCCGATCTCGGTGAGCGCTAAACCCTGCCAGTTATAGGAATCAGTGCCGAACCCGATCGACCCGTCAACCGCGCTTGCGTTTCCGGTAAACACCCCGAGGGCTTTCTCCTGGGCGCTGCTGACGTAAAACTCGTTGGCGCCGCCTGGAAAGGCTGCGTTGCTGGCGGGCAACGATGCGACCGCAGCCTGCTGGTCACTCAGGGTTGCGTCGGCGGTCAACCAACTCTTTACCGTCGCGTAGCTCACGTTGTAGGAGCCGCCGTTCGTGCCGCCAAGGGAGTCCTGCGAGTTTGTCAGGCTCGGATCGGCTTGGTTATCAAAAGTCCCCCAACCGTAAGTGATGTTCACCGTGTAATTACCGGCGAAGTCTTGCTCGTAAATGTCAGCCGCGGCCTGGACCGCCGCGGTAAATCCGGCCGGCGCCGAGCTGACGCTGCTGTCGGGAATAAGATTGATCTGCATCGCGATTACCTCCCACAATCTGCTACAATGGGCAAACGGCTCATCCTCGCGTCAAGCTTACGCTCCGCATCGCGCATCATACCAGCAAGGATTATGCCCCCGAATGCCAAAGAATGTCGCTGGTGCGTTGCTGGTGAAGTCGCCGATGCCTGTAGATAACAAGGTCGGGAACCTCCGCAACACCGTTCCGCATTTGCTCGGCCAGTTGAGCCGGAGCCTAAGCGCTTGATCTGATGGCCAAAAAACTTGGTCAACGCCTCTGCCCCGACCGATCACGATCCCGCAGGTTATGACGCTTAAGACGCTAGCCGACGTGCGCAAGCGCGCGGTCTCATTCCGAAAGAGTGTCGTCGATTACGCCGACAATATTTCTGGATTTACCTATAGCAACGGCAATTCATCGCACGGCGCAAGTTGATGAATGGTCGGCCCATTTGCCTTCCACCGGGCTTCGCGAAATTCAAGCGTCACGCCAAGCTTGGTCGCGCGAGAGGAGGGCTCGTCACGAGCCGGCGTGAAAGAGGATATCGCTTGTTCCGGTGCCGGCGAGGTTGCCAACGCCAGAGACCGGTGTGTTGCCGGGGTGTGCGCCTAGATCTCCTAGATCGACACTGGCGGCTCATTTGCCGCCTGCAATCTGCCATTCGTCAACGTCGCCGGTGGTAGTATTTTGCCGGAGGGATGTCGTCCGTGCAAAATCGCCGATGTCAACGACCTGATAACCGGCGGGGTGGGAACCTGGATTTACGCTCGCCATCCAACGGCCGCTGGAATTCAGTTCCCAGATGTTAATTGCGATCGTGCCATTGCCCTTCGCACTGGCGTCGTTGCCTGAATGGAACGAAGTCGTCTTCGGCGGAGATCTGGCAGGCATTGCGACCTGTACTACCATCGGTCACGAACTGGTATGAAAGAGGATGTCGCTCGTGCCGGTGCCGGTGAAGTCGCCGACACCGGAGACCGGAGTGTTGCCGGGGTGTGTGCCGAGATCGACGCTGCCGGCCCATTTGCCGCCTGCTGATCTGCCACTCGTCAATGTCGCCGGTCGTCGAGTTTTGCCAGAGGATGTCGCTGGTGCCGGTGCCGGTGAAATCGCCGACGCCGACCACCGAATAGCCGGCCGGATGGTTGCCGGGGCTGACGCTCGCCATCCATGGCCGTTGGAATTGAGTTCCCAGATGTCGGTCGCGACGGTGCCGTCGCTGTTGACGCTGGTCCACAGCACGTCGTCGCGGCCGTTGCCGAAGAAATCGCCGACGCCGGCGATCTGATAGCTGTTGCCGCGATGTTAGCAGGATGGGTGCCGAGATCGACGCTTGCCGCCCATTTGCCGCCGGAGAATTGCCACTCGTCGGTATCGCCGGTCGACGCGTTGTACCAAAGATGCCGTCGGTGCCGTCGCCGGTCCAATCGCCGGTGCCGGCGACGTATAGCCGGCCGGATGGGAGCCCGGGCTGACGCTGGCCGCCCATTGGCCGCTGGAAGCGAGTTTCCAGATATCGGTCTGCACGTGCCGCCGCCGTGGTGCTGGTCCACAGCACGTCGTCGATGCCGTTGCCGAGAAGTCGGGCGCCATCGTCCCGGCGATCTGATAGCTGGCCGTCCGATTGCCGGGATGCGTGCCGAGATCGACGCTGGCCGACCACTGCGTGTTGGAGAGCTGCCATTCGTCGGTATCGCCGTGTCGGATTGAACCAAAGAATGCCGTCGGTGCCATTGCCGGTCCAATCGCCGTGGGCGACGTTGTAGCCGGCAGGATGCGAGCCGGGACC
>CAVULJ010000002.1:0-140426 GCA_963742215.1 uncultured Alphaproteobacteria bacterium | reverse complement strand
TGGCATTCGGGCCGGGCCTCTTAGCCGAGGATCTGCCGGATCGGCTGCCGGGTGTGTTTCGACACCTCTATGGATCGGGATGAGAGCACGGTGATGACTCGTCGTGTCACGCAGTCCGTGAGCCGGCGAAGAAAGCAAGGGAGAACGCCATGCAGGCGATGGTGTTGAAGAAACTTAGGACTGCTCTTGAATGGACAGAGCTACCCGACCGGCAACCCGGGCCGCGCGAGATAAGAGTCAAGGTCGGTGCCTGTGGAGTTTGCCGTACCGACCTTCATGTCGTCGACGGCGAACTACCCAACCCGCATATTCCGATTATCCCTGGCCACGAGATCGTAGGCCGTATCGACGCGATCGGTGCCGAAGTCGAGGGCCTGCTTATTGGCGAGCGTGTCGGCATTCCGTGGCTCGGCCACACCTGTGGCGTCTGTCCCTACTGCATGATGCATCGGGAAAATCTGTGCGATCGTCCGATCTTCACCGGGTTCACGCGCGACGGCGGCTATGCGACGTCGACGATCGCCGATGCGCGCTTTGCGTTCCCGCTCGGGGAGATCGGTAGCGACGTGGCGCTTGCCCCCTTGCTCTGTGCCGGTCTGATTGGCTGGCGTTCGCTGGTGATCGCCGGAGACGGCAAAAAGTTGGGACTCTATGGCTTTGGTGCCGCGGCCCATATCGTGGCGCAAGTGGCGAAGTGGCAGGGGCGCTCGGTATTTGCCTTCACGCGGCCGGGGGATGTCGCCACCCAGGGCTTCGCCCGGAGCCTCGGCGCGGAATGGGCAGGCGGATCCGACGAGATGCCGCCGAAGCCGCTCGATGCCGCGATCATCTTTGCGACTGTTGGCGATCTCGTGCCCTTGGCGCTGCAGGCGGTTCGCAAAGGCGGTCGTGTCGTTTGCGCTGGCATCCATATGAGCGACATCCCGAGCTTCCCGTACCGGATCCTTTGGGAAGAACGCGAGCTTCTATCGGTCGCCAATCTCACACGGCAGGATGGAATTGACTTCCTGCGCTTCGCACCGGAGATTGGCATCGTCACCAAAACCACGAGCTATCCGCTCAAACAAGCCAACCAGGCCCTCGCCGATCTCCGCGCCGGCCGATTCGATGGTGCCGCAGTTCTCGTTCCGTAGTTACCAATCAATCTCGGAGCCTATTATGGCCGACCCGTTCCGCGTTCACTAAGTTTGTGGCTGTTTCGTTCCTACTTTTGTTCATCGGGTTGCCCGAGCGTTGCAGTGCCGGCTTTGCCGCCTCGTTCAAATTGAAGGCAGAATTGATCAGTGCAATATGAGATAGCGCCTGAGGAAAATTACCCAGAAGGCGGCCGGTTCTGGTATCGTACTCCTCGCTCAGCAATCCTACATCGTTGCATAGGGTCAGAAGACGTTCGAACATCCGGCGAGCATCGGCCACGCGACCCAACATTACGTACGCGTCGACAAGCCAGAAGCTGCACGCGAGAAATACACCTTCCTCGGATGACAATCCGTCGTCGGATTTTGTGGCGTCATAGCGCTTGACCAGCCCGTCGACGAGAAGACCACGCTCGATCGCTTCTACTGTACCTAGCACGCGCGGATCCGCGGGTGGCAGGAATCCGAGCGTCGGCAGAAGCAACAAGCTGGCGTCAGGCTCTTTTGAACCGTAAGAGCGTACAAAGCTGTTCAGTTCCGGATCGAACCCGCGACGACAGACATCATCGTGAATTTTGCGACACTGTTCGCGCCACCGTTCAAGCGGGCCCTCAAGGTTGAATGCTTCAGCGCTTTTGATCGCTCGATCGAATGCAACCCACGCCATGATTTTCGAGAAGGTGAAGTGGCGAGCGCCGCTGCGCACTTCCCAAATCCCTTCGTCCATCTCGGGCCAGGCTTTCTCCAAATGTTCGAGCACGCCCCGCTGCAGCGTCCAGCCGGATTTGCTTGGTGCCAATCCACCCTGCCGCGCATGATGCAGTGCGTCCATGAGTTCGCCGTACACGTCGAGCTGGACTTGAGTGTGGGCGGCGTTGCCGACGTGGACGGGGCTTGATTTGTCGTAGCCGGGAAGCCACGGAACCTCCCATTCGGTCAAGCGGCGTTCACCCGCGATTCCATACATGATTTGCAGTTGGTTCGGTTTGCCGGCTACGGCGCGCAACAACCATTCGCGCCATGCTTGCGCTTCTTCCAGGTAACCAGCGTTCAAGAGCGCCAGCAGTGTCAGGGTCGCGTCGCGCAGCCAGCAAAAGCGGTAATCCCAATTACGAGGACCTCCAACTTGCTCGGGCAGCGAGGTTGTCGGCGCGGCGACCATTCCCCCGGTGGGAGCATAGGTCAACGCCTTCAGCGTGATGAGCGAACGATTAACGATATCCGCCCACGGACCGGAAACTCGGCTTTTGGCGGTCCAGCTCAGCCAGAACTGTTGAGTAGCGCGGAGCTGATCGAGAGGATTCTTTGCCGCGGAAACAGGCAAATGCGACGGCATATAGGTGAGGGTGAATGGTACAGTTTCTCCGGAACCGACGGTAAATTCGCCGACTGTCTTGAAATCTTCGCCACGCAGCGGCGCAGTAGTTCGCAGCAGCACCATGTCGGGTCCAGCAACGGCTCTGAGCGTCCCGTCGTCGAGCTTAGTCATCCAGGGCACCGTCGCTCCGTAGCCGAAGCGAACCACCATTTCGGTCTTCATGGTGATACGGCCTCGCTCGCCAATAATCAGGCGCACAATACTGGAGCCTGTTTGATGTCTGGGCATGAAGTCGACGAGCGTGGCAGCTCCTTCAATGCTCTCGAAGCGCGTCTCCAGGATCAGCGTGTTGGGCTGATATCGCCGTGTTACTCGGACCGTTCCATCTTGAGGGGCAATAAGCCATCGGCCATGTTCCGGCGTGCCGAGGAGAGCGGCATAACAGGCGTCAGAATCGAACCGTGGCCAACACAGCCAATCTATGGAACCATCGCGACCGACCAGCGCGGCCGTCTCGCAGTCGCCGATAAGCGCGTAGTCTTCAATACGCAGCGGCATACAGTTATTCTTTAGAATTGAGGACCGGGAGCGGCGCGTCCAGTTAGGACAGATTACTTCTTGCCAATTTGATCAATTTTACGAGTGCCGCTCCGAAGCGTCCTTTGTTCTATGAGGATAAGACCTTATTCAATGCAGCTGGATTGATCGGCACAATCAGTTTTGAATGTCATAGACGAATAATGACTTGTCGGATCAGATGAAAGACCCGATCGGACGTCTATAGGTAAAGACAATTTTTATGATCAGACATTGGCCCTTCAGTCCGGCATGCCGCCGCGTTTAAAGCGTTACTGATCACATCAGCCACTGTAGTCCTTAGAAGGCCGAGGCTTCGGAGCGTGCGATAATCTACTTCCCTCCGTGATTTACTGAGCAATATTGCTCACTCGCAGCAATTCACCAGGTTTTGAGCAGAATGAACGGCAATCATTGATCCTTAGACTGGAACCGTCCCTTCATCCAAGGGTTGGCGGTCAGGGGCGCTTCTCCCCCGCACCGATGGATTGCATATCCATCCGTCTAAAGACCGCGAGAAGCCGCTCATGCCAGCCAAATCGACAACGATCCAACGTATCGAAGCGAAAGGTTTGGAAATCCAACAAGGCGGCGCGTTCGATCACAGCCAAAGATCCTGTTTCTCGACTGAACTCGAAAAGGCAATCGTCGCCTCGCTTGAGTTGTGGCGAAATGACGGCAATGTCCGCCGACTCTACGCGAACGACGAGCCGCTGTGGACCGGTCGCACATGTCGCGGCGGGATTGACGACTCTCAAGGAAGCCATCCGGCAGGCGCTCGTATGAGCCAACTAAGCCAATAACAGGAGAAGACAAATGCAAATCGGTATGATCGGACTAGGGAAGATGGGCGGTAACATGTCTCGCCGCTTGATGAAGGCGGGACACCACTGCGTGGTATACGCGCGAACCGCCAAGACGCGCGAAGCACTGGCGAAGGACGGCGCCACTGCGGCGGTTTCGATTGCCGATTTGGTGAAGAAGCTCGGAGAAAAGCCGCGGGCCGTTTGGTTGATGTTGCCGGCGGGCAAGGTTACCGAAGAGATGGTCGAGCAACTCAGCGGCCTGCTGGACCGTGACGATATTATTATCGACGGTGGCAACTCCTTTTACAAAGACGACATCCGGAACGCCAAAAAACTTTTGGTGAAGGGTATCCACTACGTCGATTGTGGTACGTCCGGCGGCGTCTGGGGTATCGAGCGCGGCTACTGCATGATGATCGGCGGTCCGAAGGGCGCCGTAGATCAACTCGATCCGATCTTTTCCGCGCTCGCTCCAGGGCTCGGCGATATTCCGCGGACCGCGGGCCGCCCGAAAGGCGATTCTCGCCCCGAGCGCGGCTACATTCACGCCGGTCCGTCCGGCGCCGGGCACTTCGTCAAAATGGTGCATAACGGCATCGAGTACGGAATGATGCAGGCCTATGCCGAGGGCTTCGGCATCCTGCGCAACAAGGATTCGAAGGATCTAGCCGAGGACAAGCGCTTCACACTCAACTTGCCGGATATCGCGGAGGTTTGGCGGCGCGGCAGTGTCATCTCATCCTGGCTTCTTGATCTCGGCGCCGCCGCGTTTGCGAAGGATCCGCACTTGAATAATTTCTCCGGCTACGTGCAGGACTCGGGAGAGGGTCGCTGGACAGTCGAGGCTGCGATTGAGGAATTGGTGCCGGCGGATGTGATTACGTCGGCGCTCTACGCCCGTTTCCGCTCGCGGCAGGAGCATACTTTCGGAGACAAAGTGCTCTCGGCGATGCGCTACGGCTTCGGTGGGCACGTCGAGGGTCAAGAACCCATTGACCCGCAACCAAAGCCAAAAGGTTCGGAGCGTCACTCGGCAGTACCGCAAGCCGCCGAGTAGTTCCATGGATGACCGTCCGACTCGGAGGCCGCAGACTGCGCAAGTGGTTCAGTCGCCACCACGGCGTGAGGCCAAGGCAGCCGATCCCTGCACTATGGTGATATTCGGTGCCACCGGCGACCTGACCAAGCGCCTGGTGATACCGGCCCTCTACAACCTCTCCCGCACCAAAGTGCTGCCGGAGCACTTTGCGTTGATCGGCGTAGCCCGCGCGGAGGGAACCGCGGAAAGCTGGCGCGACCAGCTTTACGACACGCTCAAAAGCTTTCTCGGCAACGGCGGTACGGAGTTCGATGTCGACCACATTGACGAAGCTGCTTGGAAGCGACTCGCGGAGAAAATGGTGTATGTCCGCGGCGACCTGACCAAGCCCGAGTTATACGCCAAGCTTCGCGGCGCGCTTGAAGAGGCTGACAAGGCCCACGGCACCCAAGGCAACGCCATCTTTTATCTCGCGGTCGCGGACCGGCTCTTTGACGCAGTGGTGCAGCAGCTCGGCAAGGCGAAGCTCACCGATCAGGCCGAGGACGAGAACGGCAAGCGTCGGTTCTGGCGCCGCGTGGTCATCGAGAAGCCGTTCGGCCATAGCCTGGATTCGGCGCGCGAACTGAACACCCACATCCAGCGCACGTTGCACGAAGACCAGATCTTTCGGATCGACCACTTTCTCGGCAAGGACACGGTCCAGAGCATCATGGCGTTTCGTTTCGCCAATGGGCTGTTCGAGCCGATCTGGAATCGCGACAGGATCGATCACGTGCAGATCACCGCGGCGGAGACGGTCGGCGTGGAACAGCGCGGTAATTTCTACGAGGCGACCGGCGCGTTGCGCGACATGGTCCCCAATCACTTGTTCACATTGCTCTCAATGGTGGCAATGGAGCCGCCCACCGGCTTCGATGCTGCCGCGATCCGTTCAAAGAAAGTCGAGGTGTTTGCCGCGATGCCCGCCGTAAAGCCGGCAGCAGCGGTACGTGGCCAGTACGGCGCCGGCACAGTGCTGGGAGAAAACACTAAAGCCTATCGGCAAGAGCCCAATGTCGCGTCAGATTCGAATACTGAGACTTATGTCGCGATGCAGCTTGAGATCGACAACTGGCGCTGGGCCGGCGTGCCCTTTTACCTCCGCACGGGCAAGCATTTGTCGCAAAGGAGCACCGAGATAGCGATCCGCTTCAAGCAGGCGCCCTACACGGCGTTCCAAGATACGCCTGTCGACACTCTACGGCCCAACTGGTTGGTCCTCCGCATTTCGCCGGACGAGGGAATCTCCTTGCAGTTCGAGGTCAAGCGTCGAGGGCCGGTGGTGGACCTCGCCGCCGTAAAAATGGACTTCCATTACGATGACTGGTTCCCCAAAGAACCCAATGTCGGATACGAGACGCTGATCTATGACGTCATGATCGGCGACCCGACATTATTCATGCGCGCCGACATGGTGGAGCAGACCTGGCGTATCGTGCAGCCGGTGCTCGACGCTTGGGCCAAAAAGAGCGCTTCAGATCTGCCGATCTACCCGGCAGGAAGCGCAGGACCGAGGGAGGCAGATGCGCTTTTGGCGCGAGATGGCCGAAGCTGGCGGAGCCTTCACGGCGATGACGACGGAGGCCCCCGGTGAGTCAGCGCGCGCCCGCTGCCCTTCAAATGTTCGGCCGTGATTTCGGATGTCGACGGCACGCTGGTCACTGATGATAAGGTGCTGACCGCGTGCGCCGAGGCCGCCGTGGCAGAACTTCGCGCAAGCGGAATTCTCTTTTCGATTATCAGCAGCCGGCCGCCCCGCGGCTTGCGTATGCTGATCGAGCGCCTAGGAATCGAGACGTCGGTGGGCGGCTTCAACGGCGGGGTCATAGCGACGCCGGATCTTGCGGTGGTCACCGAACATCTCCTGTCGTCTCAGGTCGCCCGGCGTGCGGTCGACATACTGAATGCCCGCGGGGTCGAGGTCTGGGTTTTCAGCGGGCAAAACTGGCTGTTGCGCGACCCAGATGGGCCTTATGTCCCTCTCGAGCAGCACACGGTGGGATTTCGGCCGACAATAGTCGAAGATTTTGGATCTGCTTTGGATGCCGCCGCCAAGATCGTCGGTGTCAGCAAGGATTTTGATCTTCTCGAACAGTGCGAGCGTGACGTACGGGTCGCGCTCACCAGTAGCGCTTTCGTCGTCCGTTCGCAGCGCTACTACCTCGACATCACTCACCCGCTCGCCAACAAGGGTGTTGCAGTAACGGAGATCGCGAAGCTGTTGGGGATTCCGTTGACAGAAATTGCCGTTATTGGCGACGGCAGCAACGATGTCGCGATGTTCGAGCGTAGCGGTCTCAGCATCGCTATGGGTAATGCCAGTCCGCAAGTGCAGCGGAAAGCGGATTTCATAACGGACAGCAATCGCCATGATGGCTTCGCCAAGGCGATCGAGCGATTCATTCTCGGCGGCGTCCGTTCGCGTGCGCTAGTTGAGTCAGCGAAGGCAGGAGATCGCGCATGGTAGAGCTTGCTGGCGCCGCGTCGAAAATCTCGCTTGTCCTGGCCGACGTCGACGGCACGCTCGTCACCGGGGAGAAAGTGCTGACGGCGCGCGCGACGTGCAGCTGTGAAGGCTCTCCAAACCGCCGATATCGCCTTTGCGATTACCAGCGGCAGGCCGCCGCGCGGCATGGCAATGCTGATCGAACCATTAGCTCTGCGAACCCCGGTCGCCGGGTTCAATGGCGGGATCTTCGTCAAGCCCGACATGACCATTATGGAAGAGCACGTGCTTACCGCTGACGCTGCAAAACGGGCGCTGGAGATCATCCTCCAGAACAAGATGGACGTATGGTTCTATAGCGGCAAAGACTGGCTTGTTCGTGATCCTAATGCGCCCCATGTCGCGCGGGAGCAATGGACCGTCAAGTTCGCCCCGACCATCGTCGAGAATTTCGAAGACGTTCTTGGCCGCGCGGTCAAGATCGTCGGTGTGAGCGACGATCAAGACCTGGTCGCACGCTGCGAAAAGGCTGCCCAGGACGCGCTCGGCGCAAATGCGTCAGCGGCCCGTTCGCAACCCTACTATCTCGACGTCACCCACCCGGATGCCAACAAAGGAACCGTCGTTACAACGCTGTCAAAGCTCCTCTCGATCCCGGCCAACGAGATCGCCACGATGGGTGACATGCCGAATGACGTGCTGATGTTTCGAAAGAGCGGCCTCAGCATCGCGATGGGCAATGCCAGCGCCGAGGTTCAGGCTCAGGCCAATCTGGTGACAGACTCCTATGACAATGAGGGTTTCGCAAAGGCGATCGAGCGGTTCATCTTACCCCGCAGTAGCGCGGCCCTGCCGAGGGCATCATGAAGCCGATCATTGTCGCGCCTTCCATTCTGGCTGCCGATCTACGGCAGGCTGGGCGAGGAAGTTCGTGCGGTCGATCAGGCGGGCGCCGATTGGATTCATATCGACATTATGGATGGCAGGTTCGTGCCGAACATCTCCTTCGGCCCTGCGATCGTAAACGCGGTGCGTCGCTCGACAGCGAAGCCGCTCAATGTGCACCTGATGATCGTCGAGCCTGAACGGTATCTTGAAGATTTTGCGAAAGCCGGAGCCGATCATCTGCTGGTTCAGGCTGAACCATCATCGACGATCCACCTCTATCGCGTGCTATCGCAGATTCGGGAGCTTGGTAAGAAGGCCGGCGCAGTGCTCGACCCGGCCAGTCCCATCTCCTTTGTCGAGCAGGTGCTGCACCTCTGCGATGTCATCTTGGTGATGACCGTCAATCCCGGATTTGGCGGACAGAAATTCCTGCCGGAGATGTTGCCGAAAATCCGGGAGCTGCGGCGGCTCTGCACTGCAAAGGGACTAGACCCGTGGATCGAGGTCGACGGCGGGCAAAATGGAGAAAATGCCGCATTGGCCATTGCCGCAGGCGCGGACGCGATTGTCGCCGGATCGGCAATATTCGGTTCCGGCGATTACGCGGCCGCTATCGCACGAATTCGAAATAGCACGTTACACGCGAAGGTTGTCGCGTAATGACCGGCGCCGCATCGACCGATATCCGTACTTTCGAGAGCACTGAAGCGCTCGCGCACGATGTCGCCGAATGGCTCTGCGGTCTCGCGCAGGCGAGCGACCGCGTATTCGCGGTGTGCCTGTCGGGCGGCTCGACGCCCCGACGTCTATACGAATGTCTTGCCGACGCCGGACATTTGCGGCGCGCTTTCCATGGAACCGTACGCACTGGTTCTGGGGCGACGAACGGTTCGTGCCGCACGACGATCGCGACAGCAATTATCGGATGGCGCGCGACGCCTTCCTTTCGCGAGTTCCTGTTCCCGATGACAATATCCATGCGGTGCCGACGGAGGGCTTGTCGCCGGACCAAGCCGCCAGCGCATACGAGACGACGCTAAAGCAATTCTACGGCGCCGACACGCTTGCTCCCGGCCGGCCGCTCTTTGACGTCACGCTACTTGGAATCGGCGAGGACGGACACACCGCCTCGTTGTTTCCCGGGCAGCCGACGCTGCAAGAGACAAGCCGATGGGCGGTCGCTGTCATTGGCGCAAAAGCCGAGGCACGCATCACACTGACCTACCCGGTGCTCGACAGCAGCCGAGAGGTGGCATTCCTGGTGACAGGAAAAGAAAAGCGGGGCGTTGTCGCGCGCGCCCAAGCGGGAGATCGGACGCTTCCCGCAGCCGTGGTTCACCCGGTCGGGCTTCTCCACTGGTTTACGGATCGCGCCGCTGCACCAGAACGAGCGAATTGATGTTCGTGCAAACTCCATCGACGGAAGACGCTTCATGCCGCCTGCTCCCAGGGTAGTGGTCGTCATGGGGGTTTCGGGATGCGGGAAGTCGACCGTCGGGGCGCTCCTTGCTCTACGCCTGCGATGGGAATTCGAGGACGCCGATTGGTTCCATCCCGCTGCCAACGTCGACAAGATGCACAGCGGCATTCCGCTCACCGACGAGGATCGGTGGCCCTGGCTGGACGCGGTCGCCGCCTGGATCGATAAGACGCGTTGTTCGGGTGGACATGACGTCATCGCATGTTCCGCGCTGAAGCGCCGCTACCGCGATGTTCTTATCGGTGATGCGTGCCGACGTCCGTCTGGTCTACCTCAAGGGTGACGAGACGCTGATCGCACGCCGTATCGCCACCCGCCATGAGCATTTCATGCCGCCAAGCTTGCTTCACAGCCAATTCGAAGCTCTGGAGGAACCAGGCCCGGACGAAAATCCCGTCATCGTCTCGATCGAGCCGCAACCGCGCGAGATCGTTGCGCAAATCCTGTCAGCGCTGAACATGGTCGAACGCGCTCAGTCGCCCAAGCAAATATCTCCGCGATCATCCGTTCATAGCGTGTGAACGAACCCGTAAGGAACCGCCATGCCTGTCACTCTGCCGCCCGATCCGCTGGAGAAGATGCCAGCCACGCTGTCGCCCGATCTGCCGGAGGAGATGCCGCCCGCTCTGTCGCCCGATCTGCTCGAGAAAATGGACGCGTATTGGCGCGCGGCAAATTATCTTTCGGTCGGGCAAATCTATCTAAAAGACAATCCGTTGCTGGAGTTTCCGCTCAGGCTCGAACATATCAAGCCGCGCCTGCTCGGCCATTGGGGCACGACGCCCGGATTGAACTTTCTCTATGTCCACCTCAACCGGCTGATCAAAGAGAACGACTTGAACATGATGTACGTCATCGGTCCGGGTCATGGTGGCCCGGGCATCGTGGCGATGACCTATCTTGAAGGCTCGTACACGGAACGCTATCCGGCGATTGAGCGCGACCGGAATGGACTGCAGCGGCTGTTTCGCCAATTCTCCTGGCCTTATGGAGTTCCCAGTCACGTATCGCCGGAAACCCCCGGCTCAATTCACGAAGGTGGCGAACTCGGCTATTCCCTGGTCCACGCCTACGGCGCCGCTTTCGACAATCCGGATCTGATCGTGGCCTGCGTCATCGGCGACGGTGAGGCGGAGACGGGCGCACTTGCCACGAGTTGGCACTCCAACAAGTTTCTCAATCCGGCGCGCGATGGGGCGGTTCTTCCGATCCTTCATCTCAATGGGTTCAAGATCGCAAATCCGACCGTGCTCGCGCGCATCAGTCGCCAGGAATTGACGGATCTGATCCGCGGTTACGGTTACGAACCACATTTCGTGGAAGGCCACGAGCCCGCTGTAATGCATCAAATTCTAGCCGGCACGCTGGATACGATCCTGGCGGAGATTCGCGCGATCCAAAAGGCGGCGCGTTCCTCTCCCGACACGGTTGAGCGGCCGCGTTGGCCCATGATCGTGTTCCGTACGCCAAAAGGCTGGACCGGACCAAAGTTCGTGGACGGCGAGCCGGTCGAGGGTACCTGGCGCGCGCATCAAGTCCCGCTCGCCGATCTCAAGAACCCCAAACATCTCAAGCAGCTCGAAGACTGGATGAAGAGCTACCGGGCGCATGAGTTATTCGACAAAAAAGGCAAGTTCCGCGACGAGTTTGCGGCCCTTGCGCCGACGGGTCATCGCCGCATGGGCTTCAATCCGCACGCCAACGGCGGGGAAGTGTTGCAGCCCCTGGCGATGCCCCATTTCCATGAATATGCCGTAGTGCTGCCAAAACCAGGCAGCGTCGAGGCGGAATCAACGCGGGTTCTCGGAAATTTCCTGCGCGACGTGATGAAGCTCAATCTCGACAAAAAGAATTTCCGGCTCTTTGGCCCTGACGAGACGGCGTCGAACAGATTGGATGCCGTCTATGAAGTCTCCGGCAAGGAATGGATGGCCGAAGTCGAAGACGTCGACATCGATCTCGGCGTCACTGGACGCGTCATGGAGGTGCTGAGCGAGCATCTGTGCGAGGGCTGGCTCGAAGGATATCTCCTCACCGGACGTCATGGCTTTTTCTCGTGCTACGAAGCTTTCATCCACGTCATCGATTCGATGTTCAACCAGCATGCAAAATGGCTCAAGGTCAGTAGGAAGATCCCTTGGCGCAAGCCGATCGCGTCACTGAATTACCTGCTTACGTCACACGTCTGGCGCCAGGATCACAACGGTTTCTCCCACCAGGATCCGGGTTTCATCGATCATGTGGCAAACAAAAAAGCCGATATCGTGCGCATCTATCTGCCGCCCGACGCAAATTGCTTGCTATCGGTAGCTGATCATTGTTTGCGCAGCCGCAACTATGTCAATTTGATCATTGCCGGCAAACAGCCGGAATGGCAGTGGCTCGATATTGATTCAGCCGTTCGCCACTGCACCGCCGGGGCAGGAATTTGGCGGTGGGCCAGCGACGATTCCGACGACCCAGACGTGGTTATGGCTTGCGCTGGCGATGTGCCGACGCTTGAGACGCTCGCCGCCGTGACTCTCTTGCGCGCTCATGTCCCTGACATTCGCATCCGCGTCGTCAACGTGGTGGATTTGATGGTGTTGCAGCCTCAATCCGAGCATCCCCATGGCCTGGAAGATCAGGATTTCGACGAGTTGTTCACAACCGACAAGCCGGTGATCTTCGCCTTCCATGGCTATCCCGCGATGATCCACAAGCTGACCTACCGGCGGCACAATCACGACAATATTCATGTGCGCGGCTACAGGGAGGAGGGCACCACCACGACTCCCTTCGACATGGTCGTGCTAAATAATCTCGACCGCTATCAACTGGCGCTGGATGCCATCAATCGAATTCCGCGGTTCACCGATCGACGAGATAAGGCGACCGATCGTTACTGGGCGGCCATGGAGCGCCACAAGCTCTATATCAGTGAGCATGGCGACGACATGCCGGAAGTCCGCGATTGGCGCTGGACCATGCGAACGTGATGCTTCCACCGTTATGCGAATGACGGACTCTGCGCCACAGTTGAATGTCCTCGCGCTGAACAGCGGGTCTTCTTCGCTCAAATTCGGATTGTATTGCGTTGGGTCCTCACGGATCGAACGGCTGGTCTCTGGCGAGGCCGAGTCGATCGGCGACCAAAGCGGTAAATTCCATGCAGAGGACTCGCGCGGAAGCATATTGTTCTCTGAGACTGGCCACATTGCTAGCCAACGTGAAGCAATCATCCGCATCGGTAGACTTCTCATCGACGCCAAAATGCCGATGCCGGCCGCAATCGGGCATCGCATTGTCCATGGCGGGCCAAAACTTCGACAGCATTGCCTCATCGACGATACGGTCCTAACGCAACTCGAGGCAGCAACCGCCTTCGCGCCGCTGCATATTCCATCGGCTCTGTCGGTCATCCGCTTTGCCCAAGAGCATTTTCCGGGGCTTCCGCAGGTGGCTTGTTTCGACACCGCTTTTCACAATGCGCTGGCGGAGGTTGCGCGTATCCTTCCGATCTCCAAGGAACTGCAATCGGAAGGAATTCAGCGATACGGATTTCACGGTCTTTCTTGCGAATTGATCGTGCGCCAACTCGGAAGTGACCTGCCGAACCGTCTCGTGATCGCTCATCTTGGCAATGGCGCTAGTGTGACGGCGGTCGAAGCCGGCAGATCGATCGATACCAGTATGGGATTGACCCCAACCGGCGGGGTGATCATGGGCACGCGGAGTGGCGATCTTGATCCTGGTGTTCTGGTCTATCTGATGCGCGAGAAGAACTTCGATGCAGCCATGCTCGAAGAGTTGGTCGATCATCGTTCCGGCTTACTCGGAATTTCGGGCATTGGGAGCGACATGCGGTTGCTGCATGAAGCCGCGTCGTCGAGCGCCAATGCGCGACTTGCCATTGCGATGTTTTGCTATTCCGTGCGCAAGCAGGTGGCCGCGATGATCGCCGCACTTGGCGGAGTTGATCTGCTCGTGTTCACCGGCGGCATCGGAGAAAACGATGTTGAGGCGCGAGCGGCGATTTGTGGCGGTTTGTCCTGGCTCGGCCTCAGCCTCGACGAAGCTCGGAACCGATCTGGGGAAAATCCTGTGAGCACCTCGCCGTCGCGCTGCGCAGTGTACGTTCTACCCTCACAGGAAGATGAGCAGATCGCTCGTCATACCTGGGGATTGTTCCCATTGAGTGTTGTCGGATAGCCGCGGGAAAGGCTGATGAAACAGCTGTCGATCGCTCCTGCCACGATGTTAGCTAGAAAACGAAGACGCGGCGCTAATCGAGCGTGCGGCGGAAGCGTGTGACCGCAATGCCCATGGCTACCAGTGTCAGCACGAACAGCGCCGCCGCATCGTTTTGCAAGGCGGATAGACTCGATCCTTTCAGCATGATCGAACGGACGACGCGCAGATAATGCGTGAGCGGCAGCGCCTCGCCGATCCATTGCGCCCATACCGGCATCCCGGCGAACGGAAACATGAAACCGGACAGCAGGATATTCGGCAAGAAGAACATGAGCGACATCTGCATCGCCTGTAATTGGTTCTGCGCTATCGTCGAGAACGTGTAGCCGATCGCCAGATTTGCGGTGATAAACAGTGTCGAGAGCAGCGCCAGCAGCAGCAAGCTGCCCTGGAGCGGAACGCCGAATAACGCAATGCCGATGCCGATGATCAGCGATGCCTGCACGAAGCCGACCAGCACATAGGGCGCAATCTTGCCAAGCATGATTTCCAGCGGCGTGATCGGCATGGCGAGCAGGCTCTCCATGGTGCCGCGCTCGATCTCCCGCGTCACCGACAAAGCGGTGAAGATCAGCATGGTCATGGTGAGAATAGTCCCGACCAGTCCGGGCACGATGTTGAGTTGACTTAAGCCGGCGGGGTTGTAGCGCACGTGGGTGCGGATCTCGAACGGCGGCGCGCCGCTTTCGAGAAGGCCGCGATCGTGGTCGAGTGCGGACTGCACTATCTGGCTGAGCGCGCCGAGGGCGGAGCCCGACGCTACCGGATCGGTGCCATCCGCCGCGACCAGCATCGCCGGCTGTTCGCCGCGACGCACCGCACGCTCGAAATTCGCGGGAATTTCCACCGCGAACAGCACCTTTCCCGAGACCAGCAGTTGGTCGAGCTCGGCCTCAGTATGCGGTAGTTCAGTGATCTTAAAATATTTGGTATTTTCCAACGCCGCCAGAATTGAACGGCCGAGATCGCTCTGCTCCTGCAGCAATACGGCGGTCGGCAAATTCCGCGGGTTGGTGTTGATGGCGTAGCCGAACAAAATAAGCTGCACGAGTGGAATCATAATGATCATGGCGAAGGAGACGCGGTCGCGCCGCAGCTGGATGAATTCCTTCACTAGCATCCCCCAGGTCCTGCGCAAGAATCCGTTGCCGCCGAGGCGGCGCGGCGCCTCAGTGGGAAGCAGATGCGTCATCAGAAATTGTCCTTTGACTTGCCCATCAGGTCGATGAACACGTCCTCGAGCGAGGGTTCGGCGCTCTTCCAGGTCAGATCCTTACGTTTGCGGTAGTCTGCGATCGCGGCATCGAGCGCACTCGCGTCGCGACCAGAGACATGCAGGCTGGTGCCGAATTGCGCCACCATGTCCACACCCGGTCGCCCGGTAAGCTCGTCGGAAAGCTTACTCAGCCCCTCGCCGTGCTCGGCGCTGACGGCATAGGTGGTCAGATGCGAGGCCGCGATCACCTGCTCGACGGTGCCGTGCGCCAGTAATTTGCCATAGGCGATATAGGCGATCTCGTTACAGCGCTCGGCTTCGTCCATGTAGTGGGTAGTGACCAGCACGGTGAGGCCGTGAGCGGCTAGGCCGTGAATCTCGTTCCAGAATTCGCGCCGCGCCTTGGGATCGACGCCCGCGGTCGGCTCGTCGAGCAGCAGCAGTTGCGGGCCTGGCAGCGTGCAGGCGCCGAGCGCCAGCCGCTGCTTCCAGCCGCCGGACAGATCGCCCGCGAGTTGCTCCTCGCGGCCGGACAGTCCCAACCGTTCGATCGCCATGCGCGCGGTGGCGACGGGCTTTGCGATGCCGTAGATGCGGGCGATGAATTCCATATTCTCGCGCACGGAAAGGTCTTCATAAAGGCTGAAGCGCTGCGTCATGTAGCCGATCTGCAGCTTGATCTTGTCAGTCTCGGTGCGGATGTCGTAGCCGAGGCAGGTGCCGGTCCCTTCGTCGGGCGTCAGTAGCCCGCATAACATGCGGATGGTCGTGGTCTTGCCGGAGCCATTGGGTCCGAGGAAGCCGTAAATGGTGCCGCGCTTGACCTGCATGGAGAGGTCGCTCACCACCACGCGGCCGTCGAACGATTTAGTAAGGCCGTGCACGTCGATGACGATATCTGGAGCAGCACTTTGCGGCGCTTCGCGCGTACCGTTCATCGCGACGCTTCTGGACTCGGCGTTTGCGCCGGCGGCTGCGGCGGCACCGTCACGTCGACTGGCTGGCCGACGCGCAATGAACCCGGCTTTTCCGGCAATGCCTCGATCAGGAAGACGAGCTTCGCGCGCTCCTCGCGGCTGTAGATCACCGGCGGCGTGAATTCGGACTGCTTGGCGATGAAACTGACGCGTGCGCTGAGATCGCTCGCACAGCCGTCGCAGCCGATCTTGATCCTGTCGCCGTAGGCGATGTTCGGGAGCGCCGTCTCGGACACGAAAAAGCGCACTTTGATATTGCGGGGAGGCAGCAAGGCCAGCACCGGACGGTCGGCCGGCACCATTTCGCCCGGGCGGTAATAGACTTCTTGGACGGCGCCATTTACGGGGCTGAAGACGCTGCGGCGCGCGAGCTTGGTCTGCGAGGAATTGAGCCGTGCCTGCGCGTCGCGCAGCGCCGCCTGGGCGGCATCAAAAACCATCTGCGTGCCGGAGCCGGTTTTCAGCAGCATGGCGGCGCGGTCGTAGGTCTGCTGTGCATTGGTGAGCGAAGCTTTGACCTGAGCAAGATCGGCTTGCTGCAACTCATCGTCCACCGTAAACAGCGGATCGGCGATCTTGACCGTATCACCCTCGCGCACCGAGAGCGTCTGCAGTCGTCCGACTTCTTCGGGCGCAACGAAAATGAGATCGGCCTCGATCCAGCCCTGATAGACGTTGTCGTTCTTGTTGCAGGATGCGAGCAGGAGCACGAGCGTGCAAGCAGCGGCGGCGGCAAGCAAACGGGCCGTCATGTAAGTCTCCACGCGGAGAATAACCGCTCGCAAACGACCCACATCATCGTGCGCACATCGAGTGCGCTCAACGATCGAACAACTCGCTCCAGAAGACAGCAATGATACAGGGTGCGACAAGCAATTACGGGATGCGGATCACCGCATCGTCGGCAAGTTCGCCGCGTTCGAGCGCGCGGCGCAGCGACAGTTTTCTGCCACGCTGACCGATCCACTCTAATGACTGACTGGTCAGTCATTGGATAGTGCGACCTACGCCGTTCTTCTGCAAGTTGGAACTAGGCTTCGTGCAAGTTGCCGCACGCCTCCCGACGGGGACCTGGAGCGTTTGGTCGCGGTGGACCTGGTGCGACGTGCCGCTTACGACAAGCGTCATCGGTTCCCCTTCTTCCATGGTTGCTTCGAGGCATTGCTTGACCTGGTCAATCATGATCGTAAGGCGTCGGCCTCGCCACTGAAAGCTGAAGCCAAGGCTGCTCCAATCCGCCGGCAGCTGCGGGTCGATGGCCACGTCATCGTTCCGCAATGACAGTCCAGCGAAACCGAACACTGCCGTCAGCCAGACCCCGCCGAGAGCCGCAATGTGGACACCACCGTCAATGGCCACATGAGTATCCGCGAGATCTATGGCTGAGGTCTGCCGAAAGTAGCGCAGTGCCATTTCGGAGTAGCCTAGTCGAGCAGCAACGAAACCATGCATGGCCCGACTCAGCGAACTGCCGTGGCCGCAGCGAGGGGCGTAGTAGCGGAAGTTCGCCGTCCCGGTGTCGCCAACGAACTCCTCCGGCAGCAGCCCAAGAAGTGCGACGACATCGGCCTGTTTTATCACCTGAGACCCTTGGGTTCGCTCCCGCCCAAGCACCACGTCCATTGGTACGGAACGGCCCGCGTAGTCCGCCAGATTGATCTCTTCGAGAGCGAAATAGCCTGCAAACTGCTCGAACAGCCCCGTTTTCGCATCGAGGCCGGTCGCTATCGTATCTGCGGCGCTCCGCCACTGGTTTAGTTCAGCGTCATCCAGGCCGAGGCGGCTTGAAAGGCTTTTCCAGCACTCGGGCCAGCGCTCGCGTAAGAGCGTCGCTACATCAATCGCGCGCCGGATGTTCCAGCGTGCCATGACGTTGGTGAACGCGTTGTCGTCGATATGTTCGTGATACTCGTCCGGCCCGATGACGTCGCGGATATGGCGGTAACCGTCCGCTTCCAATAGAGCACGGCTGGCCCAGAATCTGCCCGTCTCAAGAAGTATCTCGGCGCCGGCATCACGCAGAAACGTCTCATCTCTAGTTGCCTGCCAGTATTGCCAAACAGCGTAGGCGACGTCCGCGCTAATGTGCTGCTCCTCCTTGCCGGAGAGGATTTCAACAACCTGACGATCGGCGGCGATAACCTGCTCCGGAGTGGTCTCAGCACCGCTATCGGCGGACTCCCAAGCGTAGAGAGCACCGCGCCACCCCATCCTTGCCGATTTTGTTCGCGCAGCATCGAGGGTGTGGAAGCGATACATAAGTAGTGCGCGGGCGGCTTGCGGCCAGGTCAGGATATAAAAGGGCAGAAGGTAAATCTCAGTGTCCCAGAACACGTGCCCATGGTAATCGTCGCCGGTTAGCGCCCGCGCGCCGATCGACACGCGCTCATCGGCCGGGTTGGCGGCACTGTTCAGATGGTAGATCGCGAACCGTAATGCTTGCTGTGCGGCATCGTCGCCGTCGACCTCGACGTCGCTGAACTGCCAGCGGCTTGCCCAGACCCTCTCGTGTTCCGCCAACACGCCGCGCCAACCGAGATGGCGCGCAACATCAAGTTTGTCTCGTGCCTTTCCGCCTGGATCCAAATTTTGGGTGTCGCTCCGCGTCACGGCGACAATGCGCTCGAAACACGCAATCTGTCCGGCGCGTGATTTCCAGCTCCAAGTCCACTTTAATTGGTCGACCGCGGTCGCTGGAAGATCGTGGCCATCGACCTGCAGCGACGATGCGGCGGCCATGGCGACGGTCTTGCCGGAACGTTGGGTGCGCCACACGCCGAGATCCTGATCGAGCCGTTCTGAAACGAGCCCGAGATCGATACCCTCAAACGACGCTTCGAGTGTGATCTCGATCTCTCCCTCCTCGACCTCCAATTGGATCAGCTGCAGCCCAACCGCGCGCTCACTTATGGATACGAGGCGCAACGTGTGCATGCGGATGCCAACGTCTGGAGTCTTCAAGAGACCTGAACTCGGCTAGCAATGCGCCTCGCCTCAAATCGAGTGTCATGTGATGGGCCGACGCATCTCCAGGATGATGCACCAGAGGTCTGCCAGACAACGAGATGCGGACCTTCAGCCAGTCGGCAGCTGGGACGAGCTCAGGAATGGCGGGTTTGGTGCCGAGCGTGTCGAACAACCCTGCGACATAGGTGTGCGGCGGCACGACCCAACGCGCTCCACGCGTAATGGCCCTCGCGCCCCTTATTCCCAAGAAGCCGTTGCTGATCGCAAAGCGTAACTCAAGGCTGCCTTCGCGAAGTGGATCGTAGCCCGACGCATCAAGGACCCAAGCCGCATTTGCGGTTGGCTTGAGGACATCATCCATCGTTCCTGGCTTTCTCATATCGGCTGGCGGCTGAGCCGCCCGTCGACCAGTGCTTCGATAGCAACCTCGTCGAGGCTGTTCACCACTAGATTCGCCCCAGCGGCCCGCAATTCGGAAGCATCCTTCAGTCTGGCGACACCGAGTGCCGCCATGCCGCCGGCGCGGGCTGCCTCGATGCCGGCGGGCGCGTCCTCGACTACAAAACAGTGTGCGGGCGCAACGTGCAATTCCGTGGCGGCGAGCAGGAAAATTTCCGGGTTCGGCTTGCCCTGCCGCAAATCGCGACCGCAGACATTGGCGGTGAAGACTTCGAGCAGACTCCGGCCGGAGTTGAGATGAATCTGCCGCATCATATGGTTGGCGTTTTTCGAGGAAGATGCGACCGCCATTGGCCATCCCAATGCGCCGACCGCCTGAACGAAGCGGAGAGCATCGGGGAACGCAGCGACATTCCCGGCATGTATCAGTTCCATGAGCCGCTTCTGCTTATGCTCGGCATAGACGACAGCCTGCCGTTCGGCGTCCGGCACACCCAATGCCTCTAGTGCAGCCCGCGCGCCGCTAAGACGTGGTTTGCCCGCTACATGGGCCTCATACATCGCGGTCGTGAAGCGACCCGGGTCAGCGAAGCCTTTGAGAGCTTCGCGCCAAGCTCGTTCGTGGGGGGACGCGAGCAAGACACCATCAACGTCAAAAATACCTGCGGTCAGGGCTTTGGGATGGTCGGACCGTGGTCTAGCTGGCTCGAGGATGGTCATAACTTGATGCGCTCAGACCTCGTAAACGGAGCACGCTAGGTCCAACGTCGGAGTGGCGTCTGTATAAAATCGCTCACTGCAACCTGCTCCGATCTGCGCCTCCTGTCTGGAAGTGATCACCACGCGGCCCGTCCGCACACAGCCGGCAAACGGAAGCCTTCTGGCTGTGCCTGAACGGCTATCGGCTCTCATTTTTGTTCGACGGATTGGTTTCGGGCATCAGCAGCAACAGGAGAAGCACAGCGGCGAGGGCCACTGCTGCGATGCCCAGAAATCCCGCCGCGCGGCCAAGGCTCCCGGCCACGAGGCCTGAAAGTGTGGTGCTGAGCGAAGCGCCGAGGCCGGACATCGTCCCGACGAAGCCCTGCGCCAGGTTGAACCGGCCGGTACTCGCTGTGAGGTCGGCAACGATCAGCGCCGTGAGTACCCCCAGCATCGTTCCACTGACGCCATCGAGTACCTGAGCGGCGATGAGAATGATTGGATTGGTAGTCCAGGCAAACACCAGAGCACGGATGGGCAAGGCTGCGAATCCTACGAGCAACAGCGGCCGGCGCCCCCACGTGTTCGCCCGGCGTCCGGCCAACGGCGCCGTTATCGCCACGATCACCTGAGGGACTATGATCAACGCTGAGACGATGAGCGAGGAAAGAGCTTCCTTACTGTACGCGAGTGCCTCGCCGGCGAGTGGCAGCATCGACGCGTTGGCCATTTGGAATAAGAACACGCAGCCGGCGAATATGAGCAGGCCGCGGTTTTTCGAAAAGCTCCGGAGCCGTGCTCGAGGCGGCGCGCTCGGCCCTTGGTAATTCGGGAGGCACGAGGCGCGGCCGAAATGGATATCTGAAGCACGGATGCGGCCGAGAGCGGCGAGCAGCGGCAGCACCAGCGCGGCGGCGACGAAGAATATCGCGCGATACGACAGGAAATAGGCGATGAGGCCCATGAGACCAGCCGCAACCACCCCTCCCGATGAGGCGAAGCGCTGATTGCGCCCGAGTCGCTCGCCAAGCGCGGCGTGGCCGACCAGGCCAAGGCTGACGGCAGCAAGCGCCAGCCCCAGAAAGCCGCCGGTGATCCCTTGGAGCACCAGAGCGGCCAATACCAGCGGGAACGTCGGCCAAACTGCAATGATCAGCGCACCGGCAGCAACCATACAGGCACCTAGCGCGACCGCGAATCGCTTTGATTGGATAACGTCCAGCAATGCCCCGCCGGGGAGTTGACTTAGCAATCCGGCGAACCCGGCTGCCGTCAGCACAAAGCCAATGTCTTGTTGGGTCCAATTTTGCTCGGCCAGAAATGCGGCGACGTAGGGGCCGAAGCCGGACAATGCGCCAGCGAGAAAGAGGTTTACGGCGTCGAGGCCCCACAAGCTGGCATCAGATGGCGACGGTTCGATTGCATCCGCTGCTCCCGCGGAATCCGCGGCGATGGTCATTTCGTTCGTCTCCGTCCAATGGCTCCGCAGCTTCCTTAACCTTCCTGACGACGACGTGCAGGCATTCTGGGGATGGTCTGGTCTCTTGCGTCGGCGCGCTCAAAATCTCACTTCGCGAGCTGCTCGCGGATTGATTGCAATTCGCGACGGCGCTTTGCGCTCGTTTTCGGGTAAGACATTCTGAGTTCTTCGAACGTATCGAGGACAATTCTGGATACCATCAACCGAGCATTCTCCTTATCGTCGGCGGGGACGACATACCAGGGCGAGTGATGGGTACTTGTCGCACCGAGGCATTCCTCATACGCCTTCATGTAATGCTTCCAAAATTTCCGCTCCGCGATATCCGCTAGACTGAATTTCCAATTCTTTTCCGGCTCGTCAATGCGCGCCAGAAAACGCTTTCGTTGCTCCTCCTTCGAGAGGTGGAGGTAGAACTTGATGATGCGGGTTCCGTTGACGTAAAGGTGCTTCTCCAAATCCACGATCGAACGATACCGGTCGTGCCAGACTTTCTTGTCGTGATGCGGCGTGTCCGGAATCGCTTCGCTTCGTAGGATCTCGGGATGTACGCGGGCGATCAGTACCTCCTCGTAATAGGACCGGTTGAAGATGCCAATTCGCCCACGTTCGGGCAGATCGCGGCTGGTGCGCCATAGAAAGTCATGTTCCAATTCGGAAGCGCTGGGATGCTTGAAGCTGAACACTTGGCATCCTTGGGGGTTGACGCCGGACATCACGTGCCTGATGGCGCCGTCCTTTCCGGCCGCATCCATTGCCTGAAAGATCAATAGGACGGCATGGCGATCTGATGCGTAGTGAAGCTGCTGTTGAGAACTTAGTTGCTCAACGTGCTCTTCAAGAAGTTTTTTGTATTGCTCTTTCGACTTGTATACGGGATCGACCTTCGTCGGCCAGTTTTTGAGATTGACCTCATCTCCTTCGCGCACACGAAAGTCATTTGAATGTATTTTCATTTTCATCCTTTCGCAGCGAGCCGCGTTTCTAGGCAATTCCTAGACCGCGAAAGGTTGGAACCTTCACGAGATCTGCGACGACAGTGAAGACAGCTGTGGCGGCAAGCGTGCCGGCCACGATCCAGGCCGGCAAAGGCGTCATCGCAATTCCTTCAATGGCCAGTACCGAAGCGATCAGAATATCGGTTGCCGAAGATAGCGCGAGCCAGAGGCTTGGGCGGGAGCCCCACAGCCGCCGATGCTGACGAATAGCGTAGATGGTTGCCTGGCTCCCGAACACCAGAGCGATAAACGCGAGCGTTCGCAGCGCATCGATCCCGAGACCCAGCTCAAACTTACCGACCAACAAGACGCCGCTGCAGAAAGCCAACAGGCAGCCTGCCATTACAATCCCCGCTACGGTCAAGTTGCCAATGCGCCACGCGTTCGGCATCGGAGACGCACGCACGTTGTCAGTTGTCAATGACATTGCCAGGAAATCCCCGGCGATCATCACAATGACCATCAGTAGCGGGGTCAGAATCGCTTGCCCGGTCATGATCAAGCCGACGATCAGGAACAGCACCGTCACGATTTTCTTGATGATGGAGTTCAGCGTATACGTTTGGATGCGCTGGAAAATCACCCGGCCTTCCTTGACCGCTGCGACGATGCCGGCGAGGCCAGGCTCGGTCAGCACCATGCCGGCCGCCGATTTGGCGACGTCGGTTGCCGTCGAGACCGCGATTCCCATCTGCGCCTGGCGCAGCGCCGGCGCGTCGTTGGCGCCGTCGCCGCACATGCCGACGGTATGACCGCCCTTTTGAAATGCCTTGACGAGCTTGTACTTGTCCTCGGGCAGGACACCGGCGAAGACAGCGAACTGCTCGGGATGGACAGCGTCGGGGATCGGCCCAGGCGGACAGGCAGCACCGTCGAGACCCACCGCTTTCGCGACGATGGCCGCAGTTGCCGGCGCGTCGCCCGTCACCATCACGGTCCGCACGCCTAGCCCACGCAATTCGGTGACAAGCGCCGCCGAGTCAGGACGAGGGGGATCGCTGAGCGCGATAAGTCCAGCGAGCTTCATCGCTACCGGCGGTCCGACAGCGACCGCCAACACTCTGAAGCCCTTTCCCTCGAGCTCCTTTGCCGTCGCTGCCGCGGTCGGCGACGGTCGCGCCAGCCCGATGACCACAGCATAGGCGCCCTTCACGACACGTTGCGTGTCACCACCGGGGCCACCGACTGTCGCCTCGGACATCTTTGTCGCCGGGTCGAACGGAACGAACTTAATGATCTTTGGGGAGTCGGAGACGGCCTTGCTCGCGGCGGCCGTGCGAATGGCTCCATCGACTGGATCCTGGCCGCCATCGGAACTCGTCAGTGCGGCAAATGCTAAAACGTGCGCTTCGTCGAAGCCTGGCATTGGACGCACCGTCGTCACGGTTAGCGCATTGAGCGTCAGCGTGCCGGTCTTATCGGCGCACAGGACAACCATTGATGCGGCTTCATCCACGGCGGAGAGCCGGGTCGGAAGAACTCCGAGTTTTGCCAGCGCACGCGCGCCAAGCGCCGATGCCAGCGTGAAGGTAGCTGGCAACGCAACCGGTATCGATGCGAGGATCGCGGTCAGGACGAGGGGGACGATCTCGGCAACCGGCATCTTGAGAAACCACGCATAGGCGACCAGCAGCACAATAACGATTCCGTTAAAGCCGGCGAGATTGCGCACCACGCGCAGCACCGCCTTCTGTTGCGAGCTTACGACATGCGCTGTGCGGACGAGCTCGGCAGTGCGGCCGAACTTGGTGCGCGCTCCGGTTGCCGTGACCTCCGCCACCGCCTCGCCTCGCCTGACCAACCCCCCTGCATAGGTCTGCACACCGGCGGCGGCTTCGATGGGCACGGATTCTCCGGTGAGCATGGATTGGTCGAGCAGGATTTCTCCCCCGGTGAGGCGTGCATCCGCAGCGACCACACCGCCGAGTGAAAGTTTTACCACATCGCCCGGCACCAGCTGGACCGCGGGCACGACTTTCCACGCGCCGTCGCGGCGGGCCGATGCGTTGAGCGCGAGCCGCGACTTGAGCGCGGCAAGAGTGGCTTGTGCGCGGCTCTCCTGGAATAGGCCGAGGGCGGCATTGAAGACCAGGAGGCCGGCAATAATCCCGGCCTCGACGTACTTGCCGAGCACTAACTCGAGAACGATCGCAGCTTCGAGCATCCACGGCACGGGCGCCGAGAATTTTTCAAGCGCCATACGCAACGGATGGGGTGCCGTATCGGGCATGGCGTTCGGGCCGAATTTCTCCAGCCGGCGGCGCGCTTCCTCGTTTGTCAGGCCCTCCGGAATCTCGCTGTTTGCAGTAGATGCCGTTTCGGTCGGCTGAGCTCTTACATCAAGGGACGGAGCAGTGGTGACCATTATCTAGCCTGCATCCGCTGCCAAGCTCGTCGTGGCGGGTCAAATTTTGCAGTGTTTCTCAGTTCGTTCCAGGTATGTCTTCTCAAAAGATATTGGCTTTATTCCAATCCTTTGGCGCTCGTGGGCCCAACATCCCAATAGTTTCATGCGCTCGTTAGCAGCCACCGTATGGTCAAAATTGCTCATCTAGATCGGCCGTCCGCGGGCCACTTCCGGATTCAGTCGTCAACGGCCCTACCGACAACATAGCCAGCGCGACAGCTATACTCCCGATACGGACACGACGCTGATCGAATTGCGCGAGGAGCGGCCAACAGCACCACCTCGTTTCCTGATTGGCGGCATAAACGAGAAGGATTGCAACCTTTTCGACCCGTCAGGTATTGGTACGAGCACATTGCTTTTGTGCCCCAATCTAACAGACGCTATCGTTCTCGCCGGCCGGTGTGAACATTCCTTTATTCTCGAACGAGGCCTGCCTCTCCCAGTTGCTTTGCTGGAGAACTGCCGAGGGTCAGGGCTGCCGAAAGATCGTCATGCAAATCCCACTGCAATTGGCTTTTGAAGGAATGGACCCATCGGAGGCTGTGCGTGTTGCGATTGAACATGAAGTAGACCGGCTGGAGCAGCACAATCACCACATCATTGGATGCCGCGTAGCTGTGATCGCGCCTAGCAGCAAGCACCATCACGGTAGCGGCTTCCATGTCCACATCTCGGTTACAGTTCCACCGCACGAAAATATTATAGTCAATCGAGCGCCGTCCGACGACAACCGGGACGAACATATTGAAGTCGCGGTCAAAGATGCGTTCGCTTCCGCCCGTCGCCAACTCGCTGAACTGGCACAGTGAAGTTAGATTCACTGGCTTTTCCAGCTAACTCAGCGCGCTCATAACCGCTTAGTTGGATGTCGAAACAGCAAGCGTTCGCTGCTAACTGACTAACAAATCAGACTTTCCTTATCAGTCTGTGTCTCGGCGGCAGTGACGCTTTTGGGATAATTCGCAGAATGACGCATTACGGAATGTCCAAACTTTCCCATTTCGGGACGGCTCGATCAGCTGTGTGGATTTGCACCGTTGATGGTGATGGTTGGCGGCGTGTTGGCGGTTGATGACGCGCTGGCGTTATCAGGAGCAGGCTGCGTGGGAGGGGACGCCGGGATACGTTGTCGCTGTTACCTTTCTCGGATTGCCGATGTAATATTTGTCGAGGCAATATGCTTCTTCAGACCGCCATCATTGTCACCGATCAAAGGTGAAAGCATTTACTTCGAGATGCGTAATGGCTGATCTACAGCAAATCATGGAAGATCTCCCGGAACTAACGGTTCTTGAGGCCGCTGACCTAGCGAAGCTGCTGGAAGAGAGGTGGGAAAAAGAGCGAGCACCTTCCCGGCTGTCGGACGAAGAAATTGAAAAAGGTGTATACGGACCTTGAGCAAATGTCCTCGCCGGAAGATTTTCGTAAGATGGTAGACTTGGTGGCGGACGAGACGACTGTCGAAGAACGGATGACCGTTGAGCGCATCATTAAGGACGCAAAGCTAAAATATGCGTCGTCATTCAAAGGCCTCCGCTTACTTTGGAATGGCCGACTTCTTTAGCCGATCAAATCAATCTGCTCGCAAATTTTAGAAAAGCCTCGCGCACGTGAGCGGCGAGGCTTTATGCAGAATAGTGATTTCCGGATATTTGAAGCTCTGGTGTTTATCAGCGCGAATCGAGCGACAATCCAATGGCGAACGCTTTCTGACGCGTTGCGCCCTCAGTTCGTCTCATGGTGCGTGCAATCTTTCCAGCCGGCACTTTCCTTTTGGCCAGTGTCTTGAGTTCACGAATTTGTACCGAGGTCCACGCACGTCTTTTAGATGCTTTCTTCACGATATAAAATCTCCATTGGTGGGAAGGGTCGGTCTTATAGCCGCTGTTATTTGATAAGGAAAGCCCGTGGAAATGCGGGCTGATTATCAGGCTTAGGTTTGATGAGTTGTGAGCAACTAACCGCAAAGCATAATGGTGGCGCAACCGGGCCTCCACGGACATCTGCAACCGTAAGTCCGTTACGCGCTGATTGTGACGCTCAAGGCTCGCAATGCCGAACTGGACGTTTAGACGCCCGTCCGCACGTCGATCGGGCTGCCGGTCCCGGTCGAAATCGAGACCCCCGTGTAATACGCGCTTGACCGGCGTCCGGTCCTCAATGGTTCGGTCAAGGGAGCCACAGGTTCGCCACAGCTTGAGCGGTCTAAATCGCGAACATTCCTTCGCAAACGCGACAAAAACTCGTGAAAAATCAAGCGGGGATACACACGCAACCTTCGTTCGGGACGAGGGGGTCGTAGGTTCAAATCCTATCGCTCCGACCAATTTCCCCGCAAGGCGCTGATCCTTCAGTTACTCCCGAAAATCGAAGACAACTCGCACGGCCGCGAGTGCGCAAGTACGCAATCGATCCTTTATAACAAAGTCGCTTTCCGGCATGCGAACGGAAGGATTCGAACGGCTGCAACCATCCTATCCGCTTGAAAGCGACGCTCATCGCACCGGCACATAGCTTCTCATTTTCCCGGGATTACAGATTCCCAACGGGTCGACCTCGCGTTTGAAGCCTATGAGGTCGGCGTCCGCGCTTTTGAATCCGGCGCTGTCCTCCAGCATCCAGATGTGCGGATCGGCAATCAACACCCCGTGCTGTCGATGAATTTCCATGATCTCGTTTAATCGCTCGTCGCTGGTGTATTTGATCAGACCGAGGCCTGAGGCCGATACTTGCCCGGCATAGCGTGTGAACTCGAAATGCTGCATCAGTTCGTCGGGTGAAAACAGCGCCGCGATCTCGGCGACTTTCTCCATGAGGTTGGACGCCGGGTAGAGCGCTTGAAGGTAGGTGATGTCGCGGTCGACGTTGAGCGCATGCATGGTGGTGTGGTTCCAGGTCAGCTCGTAGAGCGGCCGCGCGCCCATCAATTCGTCGGTCGGCCGCTGATAGGTAATGTCGCCTTTGTGCGCGGCGACGAGCGACAAGAAAGGCTCGATCGAATGCTCCGCGACCATGGCGATGACAACGGGGCGGTTGTTGGGAAAATATTGTTGCATTCCCGGAAAGTAGGAGGGGATCGGCCAATCGAGCGGTGTCACCAGTTTTTTCACCACGCCGTCGGCTAACGCGAGCTCATAGCCGAAGCGCGCGGCGGTCATGAAATCGCTGAAGGCGACGACCACGTCGATCCAGTCGAACGCCGGGGCCAAGGGCATTTCCAGAGCCGTAACGATGCCGGTCGTGCCCCAGCCGTGACAGATTTTGAGCGCCGTATCGCCCTTCAGCTCGAACGCCCGCGGCTCCTCCTCAAGACTGATGACGCGCGCACCGGTGATGTTGCCGAGCTCGCGCAAGCCGCCGTAGGTCACCGATCCAATGCCGGCCGAGCCGCCGGCGACGAAGCCGCCGATCGATGCCATCCGCTTGGTCGATGGATGCATGCGTAATTCGTAGCCCGATTTGCGGGTCTCGGCGTCGATGTGATGCATCTTGCGGCCGGCACCGACCCGCAGCATCGCGCCGTTCTGCCATTCGATGGCGTCGAGCCCGCTGATGTCGAGCACGACGCCGCCCTCGACCGGCACGCATTGGCCGTAATTGCCGGTACCGCCGCCGCGGATCGTGATCGGCACGCGATAGCGGGCCGCCATGCCGGCGACCCGCATCACGTCCGCCTCGTTGCGCGGGACCACCACGAGGTCCGCGATCTTGTCCTGCAGTTGGCGCTTGAGGACTGGACTGAACCAGAAAAAATCGCGCGATTTCTTGCGCAGAATTTTGGGGTCGGTTTCGACCGGCACATCCCCCAAGGAACCGGCAAACAGCTCCAGATTGCCGTCGTGTTTGCCGAGCTTGCCGAGATCGTTCACCGTCACGCCCCTCTCGCCGCAGGCGCGCGATCCGAGTGTGCCGATGTCGGACGCCGCGCACCTCTGCCGCTACAAGCAAGATTTTAGCCAGAGCGAGCGGCGCGGTACAATGGTTACGCGCGTGTGATGGCCCCGGCGTTGGAATCGCCGTAAGCGATCCGCCGCTCACGTGCTTGTCATGGCGCGTTACCGCGCGACGTGCGACAACACCAAGAGCGCCATTTCGGAAATAGGCGCAGCTTTTGCGCAACGATCAAGAGTTAGGAGACTTCATGCGTCTTCCCATCCTGCCCCCTGCTCAATACACGCCCGAACAAAAAGAGTTGGCGCAAGACATGAAGGAGGGGATTGCCGCTCACTTCCAGGGCTTCATCAACATTCGCAAAGACGACGGTGCGCTGTTGGGGCCATGGAATCCGTGGCTGACGGAGCCGCAATTCGGCAAGCCGGTGTGGGATTTCGTTAAAGTCATGGCGGGCAATCCATCGTTGCCGCCTGCCGTTCGTGAGGTGGCTATTCTTGTTACCGGCTCGCATTTCCGCTCGGGCTATGAACTTTATGCGCATGTCCTGGTGGCGGAGAATCGTGGGCTCACCGATGAAAAGCTCTCCACCATCGTTGCGGGTCAGCGCCCGGTCGATTTAACGAAACAGGAGGGTGTGGCGTATGATTTCGCTTCCGCGCTAGTGAATGGCGGCGTATTGCCCGAACTCACTTATAAGGCCGCGGTGAAAGAATTTGGCTTGCACGGCGCAGCCGAACTTTCCTACCTCATCGGGCTTTATTGCATGGTGTCGGTGACGCTGAACACTTTCGACGTGCCAGTGCCGGAGAACGGCTGAAGTGTCCGCGGGCTGGTTAGAACGTTGTTTCCGTTAAAACTACGCTGCTGTTTTCTGAATTGCCCGTCGCAGCGGCAGGAGACGCTCAAGACGTTCCATGTATTGCCGGTCAATGCGATCTTTCGCGACGCGGTGTTGCGTTGGAACGACAGTCTCGGAATCGGAGCAAAATTCGCTGCAATAAAATCGGCTGGCCGAACCTTGCCAGGCCGTACTCCGGTCGATCGTCTGACGACAAAACGCGCAGCGCATTGGAATGCCTCCGTTGTCGTCAAAACAACGTATTGCGCTGCAAAATGTTCCACGCTCTGGAGGCCGCGCGGCACGTTCATTCAAATGCCGAGATAACGGTGCTGGATGTCGGGTGAACTGGCGAGCGCGGCCGAAGTCCCGGTCCACACGACCCGGCCGCGTTCGATAATGGTGTGGCGGTCGGCAATGCGGGTCAGCGCATCGACATTCTTGTCAATGACCAGGATCGATTGACCCGCCGCGCGCAGCTTCTGCAGGCATCGCCAGATCTCCTCGCGAATGAGCGGAGCAAGACCTTCCGTCGCTTCATCGAGAATGAGCAGCCGTGGATTGGTCATCAGTGCGCGGCCGATCGCCAGCATTTGCTGTTCGCCGCCGGACAGCAGGTTCGCCATCGCGCCGGCGCGGCTGGCGAGCCGTGGAAACAGCGCGAAGATCTTGTCGAGTGTCCAGGGATCGGACGCCGCAGCACGGTTCGCCGCTGTTGCGACCAGGTTTTCCCGCGCGGTGAGATTGGGAAATACCTGACGGCCTTCCGGCACCAGTCCGATGCCGAGCTTGGCGACGCGATAGGACGGCAGCTCGCGGATTTCGCCGCCATCGAAACGGATCGAGCCTGCGGTCGCCCGGGTCAGGCCCATGATCGAGCGCACGGTGGTGGTCTTGCCCATGCCGTTGCGCCCCATCAGCGACACCATTTCGCCGGGCGCGATGGCGAACGAGATGCCGAACAGCACGCGGCTCAGGCCATAGCTGGTTTCGATGTTGGACAGCTCGAGCAGCGGGCGGTCAGCCATGATCGGTCGCCTCCTGCTCGCCGAGATAGGCCTCGCGCACAGCGGCGTCGGCTCTGATGGTTGCGGGATCGCCCGAAGCGATCACCCGGCCATAAACCAGCACGGTGATCCGATCAGCGAGCGCAAACACCGTTTCCATGTCATGTTCGATCAACAGCGTGGTGATGCTGCCTTTGAGCTCGCGCAGGATGCCGACCATGCGCGCGGATTCTTCCGGCCCCATGCCGGCCATCGGCTCATCGAGCAGCAGCATCCGCGGACGGGTCGCGAGCGCTACCGCGATTTCAAGCTGACGGTGCTCGCCGTGACTGAGTTTGTCGACCCGGGTATCGGCGCGCGCCGAAAGACCGACGCGCGACAGCGCTTCCGCGGCGGGCGCGCGCAAGGAATCGTCGCGCAATGCATCCTGCCAGAAGCGGAACGAGTGGCCGGCATGGGCCTGCACCGCGAGCGCGACGTTGTCGAGCGCGGTGAAATCGGGAAACAGCGAGGTGATCTGGAACGAGCGCGCCAGCCCAAGCTTGCTGCGGCTGTGGACCGGAATGGCGGTGACGTCGTTGCCGTCGAATTTGATGGTGCCGCCAAGCGGCGTGATCTCGCCGGCGAGAAGCCCGATCAACGTGGTCTTGCCGGCGCCATTCGGCCCGATGATGGCGTGAAACTCGCCGTGGGGAATGTCGAGCGTGATGCCGTCCGACGCGACGACGCCACCGAAGCGCTTGGTCAGGCCTGCGATCGCAAGCAGCGGCTCAACCACGGCGCGCGCCTCCGAACAGACCCTCGATACCGCCGCGCAGATAAAGCGCAACCAGAAGCAGGCCGGGGCCGAGGAAAAGGCCGGAATATTCGGTGACGCGCGAGAGTCCTTCTTCAAGCAAAAGAAAGGTCGCGGTTCCGATCAGCGGGCCAAACGGGGTGCCGAGCCCGCCGAGCACGACATAGACCATAAGATCGCCCGAGCGCGTCCAGAACATCATCGCCGGGCTGACGAAGTTGGTGTGATTGGCAAGCAGCGCACCGGCCAGCCCGCACAAGGCGCCGGCAATGACGAAACAGACCAGCCGGTAGCGAAACACCGGAAAGCCGATCGCCCGCATGCGCCGCTCATTGGAGCGTGCGCCACGGATGGCCAGGCCGAAGCGCGAATTGACGATGCGTGAGACCAGAAAAATGCTGCCAACGAGAATTGCGAAGCACAGATAATAAAACAGCGTGCGGTTGTTGAGGTCGAGCAGGCCGGCAAACTGGCTGCGCTGGCGGATGGTCATACCATCATCGCCGCCATAGCGATCCATGCCGAGCGCCGCGTAATAGGCCATCTGCGCAAACGCGAGCGTGATCATGATGAAATAGATGCCGCGGGTGCGCAGGCTGAGCGCGCCGACGATGAGCGCGAACAGCGCCGAGGCGCCGATGGCGACCGGCCATTGCAAGAAGCCGGACGCGATGCCTTCCTTCCACAAAATGCCGACCGCGTAAGCGCCGATGCCGAGATAGGCGGCGTGGCCGAAGCTCACCATGCCGCCATAGCCCATGATGAGATCGAGGCTGACCGCAGCAATCGCCATGATGATGATGCGGGTGAACAGCGTCATCGCAAAAACGTCTCCGGTCCACGATGCATAGACCGGCAATAACGCCAGTACGATCAGAAGGCCGCCAGCAACGGCGTTGCGTGGCGTGATGGCGCTTTTCATCGGGTCGCTGCCGGAAACAAACCTTCCGGCCGAAACACCAGAATGCCGGCCATCAGCACGTAGATCAGCATCGACGCCAGCGCCGGGCCGAGCGTGCTTGCACCGCTCGCGTTCAACACCGATCGCAGCATGTCAGGCACGAACGCGCGGCCGATCGTGTCGATCAGTCCGACGAGGATGGAGGCGACGAAGGCGCCGCGGATCGAGCCGACGCCACCGATGATGATGACGACAAAAGCGAGGATCAGGATGTTCTCGCCCATGCCGATCTGCACCGTGAGGATCGGCGCCTGCATCAGGCCGGCGAAGCCCGCGAGTGCGGCGCCGAGCCCGAACACCAGCGTGTAGAGCAGCTTGATATTGATGCCGAGCGCGCCGACCATTTCGCGGTTCGATGCACCAGCGCGGATCAGCATGCCAAGCCGGGTGCGCATGACCGTGAAATACAACAGCGCTCCGACCGCCAGAGACACCGCGATAATGACCAGGCGATAGACCGGATAATAGATGCCGGGAATCACCTGAACGGCGTTGAGCATCTCGCTCGGCAGCGACAGCGTCATTCCCGCCGGACCCCAGATCAGGCGCACCAGGTCGTTGAAGAAAATCAGGATGCCGAACGTGCCGAGCACGTGGTCGAGATGGTTGCGGCCGTAGAGTGGCCGGATCGCGATGATTTCCAGCACGACGCCGGAAACGAATGTCGCGGCAAGAGCGAGTATCGCGCCGATCACGAAGCTGTCGGTCGCCTCGGCGAACGTCGCGGCAAAATAGGCGCCAAGCATGTAGAGCGAGCCGTGCGCCAGGTTGACGAGGTCCATGATGCCGAAGATCAGCGTCAGGCCCGCCGCGAGCAGGAACAGCAGCATGCCAAGCTGCACGCCGTTGAGGCACTGCTCGATGAAATACAGCATGGGCAGCTTGATCCTGTCAGCTCCGCGAAGGCGGATGATCCAGTAACCACTGCATGTTTTGTGCCGCGCTGAGGCAGAACTCGTTCGGTCAGCGATTACTGCTGCCCCGCCTTCGCGGGGTATGACAATTCGCGTCTCACTTCATCGGGCACTGCGTGTGATACGCGTCCTGATCGTCTTTGACGATGGTCGAGAGGGTGTGCAGCGAGTAGCTGCCGTCATCGTCCTTGCGCGCTTCTTCCAGATAGAAGTTCTGGATCGGCAGGTGATTGTTGCCGAACTTGAAGTTGCCGCGCACCGACTTGAAGTCGGCTTTTTCCATCTCCTTGCGCATGCCCTCTTTGTTGGTGAGGTCGCCGTTGACGGCGGTTACCGCGCTGTTGATCAAGGCAACGGCATCGTAGGTGTCCGCGCCATAGAACGACGGCAAGGTCTTGTACTTGGCCTTGTAGTCGCCGACGAATTTCTTGTTGGCGTCGTTCTGCAGATCGCTGACCCACAGCATCGCGCTCGGATTGCCGACCGCGAGATCCTTGAGCCGCGGCAGCGACAGGTCGTCGATGGTGAAGCCGGAATAGACCGGGACTTGCCCCTTCAGGCCCGACTGGGCGTATTGCGTCATGAACTGCACGCCGGGACCGCCCGGATAGAACACGTACATTGCGTCGGGCTTGGCGGCGCGCACCTTGGAAAGTTCGGCGGAGAAGTCGAGCTGATCGGGCCAACGGGTGTATTCCTCGCCGACAATCTGACCCTTGAAGGTCGATTTGAAGCCGGTCGTCATGTCCTTGCCGGCGGTATAGTTCGGCGCCATCAGGAAGACCGACTTGATGCCTTTTGAATTCATGTAAGTGCCGACCGCGGCCGGCACCTGGTCGTTCTGGAACGAGGTCGAGAACACGTAGGGCGAACATTGGTTTCCGGCGAGCTGCGAAGCTCCGGCATTGGTAATGACTGTCATGGTCTTGGAGTCGACCATCGCCGGCAGCGAGGCCAGCAGCACGTTCGACCAGATATAGCCGACCAGGAAGTCGACGTGGTCGGACTGGACCAGCTTCTGGGTCTTTTGCAGCCCGACGTCCGGCTTGATCTCATCGTCTTCGTAGATGACTTCGACCGGCAGGCCGCCGAGCTTGCGGCCAACATGATCGAGGCCGAGCTCGAACGAATTGCGCATGTCGTTGCCGATCACGGCAACGGGGCCGCTGAAACTCGAAACGAAGCCGATTTTGACCGTCTTCTGCTGCGACATCGCCGGCAAGGCGACGAGCGCGAGTACAGCCGACCCCAAAAGCAATGGCCTGATCATTGCGTGTATCCTTCTGATTATCCCGCCTGACGCGCGGGACCCCTCCCGGTGGAATGTGTCCCAAAGCCAGTTGTAGAAAGCGGCCAGTTTTTGCGCAACATCGAAGCAGGCCTGCGACAGTGCGTCTTTCATAGGCAGCGCCCGAAGGGAAAAGCCCCGATCAGCAGGCCCCTTAACCCTCCATTTACCATAATGTCTTACTCAGCCCGGAGGACGTACTGTCCCGGGAGATCACGATGCGCAGAATGCTTCTGACGGCACTTGCGATCGCCACCTTCGTATCGAGCGGGATTCTGTTGCAGTGCGCCGCAGTCAAGACGCACGCGCCGGCGCCCGTGATGGACGCCAAAACAACCGATGCCGGGCTTTTCCAGCTGGCGGCGAATGTCTGCGGCGCGGGAGGCGGCTGCTTCGCCGTTCAGGTCAAACGGCTCGACAAGCACCAGCTGCACAAGACCACGACGCCGCACGACGTCTGCGCATGGCCTGCCAGGAAGCATTTCATAGCTTTTCGCTGAGGAAGCGAAGCAGGCGCGGCGCCAAAAGCCTTGCAGCAGAAGCCGCCGCGTAGCTGCGCCGGCTTCATTACAGAATGATGCTGGGATTGCGAATACACTGATCGCACTCGATAAGATTGACCTGCTTTGCCACGATTTTCCAACCGTCGCTCTCGCGCACGATGCGATGACCGCACCAGCCTGACAGCAAGCGCGTTTCGTTGTCCCAGAACTCGGTAATCAGAAAATTCGATCGCACCATGCAGGTGTCTTTGTTGGTGGTCGCGAAGCCCTCTACATTGGTGATCAGACGCACTGTTCGCGAAGCGGGGGCCTGTGACCACGCAAACCCGGTGCGCAGTCTGTAAATGCGATCTTCCAGCCGCCGGCGATCGTCGAACATCACCGAGATTTCGCGGCGTGGATCGCCGGCGTTCGGTGTCGACGGCACCCAATAAATGCACTCCGCCGCATACATTGCGAGCCAGTCTTCATAGCGAAGCTGATCGAGCAGGCGCGCTTCCCGTTCAAGAAGACGGCGGAATTCATCGCGCGCGGCAAAATCCACGATCGCGCGGGTGTCGTCCTGCCATCCGGAGAAATTGCCGATCAACTCGCGATAGAGCGCGTCGTTGACGTAATAGGAACTGCGCGACGGATCGAGTGAAGGTTGCGCGCCCATCTCACGGCTCCCGCTGAATGGCGAGATTGGGCCTGGCCTTCATCAGCCGCTTCCATTCCTTGAAGTGCTCGCGCATGAAGGCTTCGTCGGTTGCGGGCGCCGTTATGGTACCGTCATCATGCTGCTTGATCCGGTCAGGGATGCCGAAGCCACGGTTCATGTAGACCCACTCATCTTCAATCGCCATCAGTCCACGCTGGATCTGCTCGAAGTTGGCGATGTCGTCGACCTCGCCAAAATTCGGGAATCCTTCCTGAGTACGCATGCGCAGGGCGTTGATGTCGGTGACTGCCTCGTCCGGGACGCTGCCGTCGTTGACGATCATGGTGCCGTACCAGATCGCATTCGTTTCTTCGACGCTGATCGGGCTCGAAAACCTGAATGTGATTCCCGAGCAGCGAGAAATTCGGAAACACGTTGATGTTGACCGGTTCGGAGCCGGCGAGGTCCAAAAGCGAAAAGGCTCGGTCGCCGTAACGCTTGATGAATTCCGCCTCGTAATATTCCATGCCGGGGTGTGCGCTCTCAAGGGCCCACAATCCGCCCGGCCGTTTCTCGAGATTGGGCCGCTTGTCCTTGAAGTGATTTCCGTGGCCGGTGTAGCGCATATACATCGGCTGGGAGTCGGGTGAGTTGCGGTAGTAGGCCATGCCCTTGGCGTTCTCACCGGCAAAACGGTTCTCGGTTTCGAGCAGGGACCGGTGCGAATAGGCGACGTGATAGCCATCGCACGAATTGTCGTATGCGAGTTTCCAGTTTCCCTTGTAACGGAACCGGTTGGCCTCGCAGACCACGACCTTGCCGCCCGGATTGCGGTCAAGCCATTCGTCGATGACCTTGGCGATGGGGCCAAGATGTTCGGAGAGCGGCAGCGCATCCATATTGAGCGTGCCGAAAATAAAACCGCGATAGCTCTCCAGCCGCGGCACCTGAGCGAGATTGTATTTCGGGTCGCGCATGTCGTCGGCGTAACCGTCCGGCCACGGAACGCCACGCAGCCTACCGTTATTGAGAAAATTCCAGCCATGATACGGGCATTGGAACGACTTCGTGTTGCCTTTGTCCCATCGGCATAAGGTTGTCCCGCGGTGGGTGCAGCGATTGTATAGCGCGCGGATTTTTCCGTCCGAATCGCGAACGACGATCAGCGGCCGCAACCCGAGACGACGAGTGATGAAATCGTTTTCAGCGGGAATTTCACTTTCGTGGGCGATATAGGTCCATGTGCCGCCGAAAATGTTGGTCATCTCGGTTTCGAAGATGGCCGGATCGGTATAGATCAGCCGGTGCGCACGATCCTCTTGGACAAGATGATCCCAATCGTACAGTGCGGTCCCGCCAACGCGGGTTGGCGGGGCGCTGATTTTTTCCAGAGCTGTCATGGCAAGCTCCCTGTCTGTCGCGCTGCGGTCAGAAGAAATCGAAGTACTCGTTGTGCTCCCATGCACTCGGCTCGTCGTTTTGCTGAGAGAACCTTCGGCTTCCAGTGACCGTTTGTAACGGTTGAACTCGGAACGCTTCAGTTTAACGAAGTAGTCGATAAATGTGTCACCGAGCTCCGTTCTGAACAAAGGTTCTTTCTCAAGGGCGTCCAATGCGTCCGGCAGATTTTTGGGTAACATCGGCCGTTCCGCGGCATATGGCTCATCGTTGGCCGGAGGCGGCGCGAGCTTCGCCTGAATGCCGGCATGGCCGGCGACGATTTGCGAGAGAATGTAGAGATAGGGATTGGCTGCAGGTTCGCCGGTGCGATTCTCCATTCGGGTCGCCGGATCGTCCGGTCCACCAAGCACACGAAGCATGGCGCCCCGGTTGTCGTAAGCCCAAGCCGATCTGTCTGGCGCGAGCGAGTTCGGTTTGAATCTGCGGTAACCGTTGACGGTCGGGGTAGAAAATACGGTTCCCGGTACTGCGTATTGCAGAAGTCCGGCAAGATAAGACATCCCGAGCGGCGACAGTTTTTCACTGGGCCGTTGCGGCATGAACAAGTTGATGCCGCTCGACGCATCCACCAGCGACTGGTGCAGATGCCATCCGCTGGCGTAATAGCCCTTGATTGCCGGACGCGCCATGAAAGTTGCGAAATAGCCGAGCCGCCGGCATATCTGGCGCGTCGCGGTGCGAAATAGCAGAACATTGTCGGCCGCATCGAGCGCAGTGCGAGGGTGCGAACGTACATTCAACCTGTCCAGGTCCCCATTCATTCTCGATCGACCGCAACCCGAGCCCGAGCGCCTCAAAGGCGTCTCCAAGCGCATCGAAGACCGGCTGCATCAAGTCCATGTTGGATTCGGAATGATAGTGGTAGCCGGGCTCGGCGGGCCACGTCCTGATTGGCACACCGCGGGTGCCCGGAGTACCGATGTTGTGCTCGCTTAGATGGTCGTCAGCAACGCGCAGCAGATACCACTCAATCTCCGCGCCGATCATGCTCACATAGTTCCGCGTCGCGAGTTTCTTTAGCGCCTTTTTCAGAAGCTGCCTTGGGGCAAAATGAAACGGAGTACCGTCGTTGAAATATTCGTCGCACAGGATCCATGCAGTGCCCGGCGCCCATGGCAATGTACGAAACGTCCTGGGATCGGCGACGACGGTGAGGTTGGGCGACCCGGTCATCTCGGCCAGGCCCATGCCGCCGCCGTGCGTAAACGACGCGAAAACGCGCGCGCCTGCTGAATCGAGCGTGGTGGTGGCGACGCCGATGTTATAGCCGTCGCTCAGGGCGGAGAGGAACGCCGGCACTGTAAGTGTCTTTGCTCGCACGTAGCCGTGGGTATCGCCCCAGGCGAGCCTCACGTAGCGAAGCTTGTCGGCTTTCCAGCCGGCGGGCAATCTCGCCGGCAAGACGTCGCTGTTCATCGGTCCACAGGCCGTGCTTTTCAATGAATGTTGGCCGGGACCCCATGTTCGGCGCTTAAAGCTTCTCGCCGAGAAAGCGCATCAGGCGCGGCGCAAGGAACCCGGAATAGCTTTCCGGCTCCTCGATCGGATCGTTCATCCAGTAATGCGGCGCGCCTTGCACGACGCACGGCCGGACGAAGAAGCCTGCCTGCTTGAGCGCAAGCGTGAGCGGTTCCGTGTGCTGCTTGGGATCGACCAAGTCGTCGGCGGTGCCGGTGGCCAGCAGCACGCCGATCTTGTTGCTCGGCGAATGTCGCGTAACTGATCGGGGACGCATCAAAATAAAGCTGGCGATTTTCCATCGGCGGGGCGCCGAGGAACTTCTGGATGTTGTTATCCAGGCCGCCCTGGATCTGATACGTCGTCCACATCGCGGCCAGATCGTAGACGCCATAGACGCCGATCAGCGCCTTCACTTCCGCCGAGGTTGAAGCAAACGGATCCTGCGGATAGCCGCCGGTGAACTTCTTGCCGCTGAGCGCCGCAAGCGCCGCAAGGTGGCCGCCGGCAGACGCGCCCATCAGTCCGATGCGTGCCGGGTCGATGCCGAATTCTCCCGCTTTGCCGCGCACGAATTGCACGCCGGAAAGAACGTCCTGCACGGCCTGCGGAAACATCTTGCCCTTGGTGGCGAGGCGATAGCTGATCGAGAACACGGCGATGCCGCGCGATGCGAGGTACGGCCCCCAATACTGGAACGCCGCGCGCACGCCCTGCACCCAGCCGCCGCCGTGCACGGCGACCAGCGCCGGCGCGGCCTTCGCGCCTTTCGGCAGGTAAAGGTCGCCGGCGAGCTCAACGCCGTCATGATTGGCGTAAGTGATACCAAGTTGTGTGGTGACGTCGCTCATTTAGCCAGCCTCCCTTTCATGTGCCTATCGCGCCTCGATCTTGCCCGCGGTGTCAATCGGCTGCTCATGCCGGTTGCGCAACGCAAGCCTGCCCGATTGATCTCTCGGCGCTCGCTAGCAAAGTGCTTTTCACGTGGTAGAACAACGAGCCGAGATTGAAAAGAACCCGTCAACGGAAGGGGGAAGTCAGTGGCGTCATCGAGTGAGGCGCAGTCGCTTGTCGTCGATGGAACGCGTATCGACTTTATCGATCGAGGCTCGGGACCCCCGTTGCTTTTTCTTCACGCCGAGAACGGCATCGAGCCGGCGGCCGCAGCCATCGAAGAACTCGCCAAGGGCGCGCGCGTCATCGCGCCGACCCATCCGGGTTATGGCCGCTCCGAAGTGCCGAAGGGCATGCGGACGATCGACGATCTTTCGTATTTTTACCTCGACATGCTCGATCAGCTCGACCTTCGCGATCTCACCGTTGTGGGTGTTGGGCTCGGCGGCTGGGCCGCGGCCGAGATCGCGGTGAAAACCACAGCCCGCATGGCGCGGCTGGTGATGGCGAACGCTGTCGGCGTCAAAGTATCCGATCGCGAGACGCGCGATATCGCCGACATCTTTGCGCTGACCGAGCCGGAATACCTCGACATCGTCTATGCCGATCCGGAGGCCGGCAAGCGCGATTTCAAGGCGTTGCCGGACGGCGAAGTGCTCGCCGCCGCGCGGGCGAAAGAGGCGACGGCGCGGTTTGCCTGGAATCCGTATTTTCACAATCCGCGGCTGAAGAGCCGGCTGCATCGCATCAAGATCCCGACATTGTTCCTGTGGGGCAATCGCGACCGCATGCTGAGCGAGGCTTATGGCCGCGCCTATGCCGGGATGATTCCGGGCGCGCGGTTTGATCTGATGGAACGTGCCGGGCATTTCCCCCATCAGGAACAGCCGAAGGCTTTTGCCGAAAAAGTGCTGGCGTTCGCAAAGGCCAAATAGGTCACGACAGGAAGACGCAATGCGAGTTTATCAGTTTACCGAGCAGCCTTATTTTCCCGGTTGGGACAAGCATTCCGGCTCGCTGCGCGTCAATTTCCTCAATCGCAATTGCGATCCGCACATCGCGGCCGATCTGTTCCATCGCTACTACGACGAGTGGCAGCTCGCCGACGAGCTTGGTCTCGACATCATGCTCAACGAGCATCACCAGACCGCGACCTGCATGTCGTCGACGGTGGTGGTGGGCCTCTCGGTGCTGGCGCGCATCACCAAACAGGCGCGGCTTCTGGTGCTCGGCTATCCGATCGGGCACCGGCCCGATCCGCTTCGTGTCGCCGAGGAGCTTTCGACCATCGACGTGATCTCGCGCGGCCGGCTCGACATGGGCTTCATCAAGGGCGTGCCGTACGAGTTTCCCTCGTCCAACCAAAATCCCGTCGGCGTCATGGATCGCTTCTGGGAATCGCTCGATTTCATCATCAAGGCGATGACGACGCACGATGAGGTATTCAACTGGGAAGGCGAATATTTCAACTATCGCCAGGTGAATGTCTGGCCGCGGGTCTGGCAGGAGCCGCATCCGCCGATCTGGACCACGACCGGCAGCACCACGCAGGCGAAGCTTCTGGGCGAGCGCGGTTACGTGATGGCGACGCTCGGCTCCGGCTACAACACGCGGCCGCTGTACGATGCCTATCGCCGCGGTTATCTCGCCAAGTGGGGCAAGGCGCCGGGACCGGATCGGTTCGCCTATCTCGGCCTCGTAGGCGTCGCCGAAGACAAAGATGAAGCGCGCCGCCGCGGTGATCTCGTTGCGGGATATCTGCGCTCAAGCGGCATCGTACATCTGCCGTTCCGCAATCCTCCCGGCTTCCTCTCCGCGGAGGACAATGCGCGGATGCTGCGCGGCCAAACGCCACCGCGGAGCTACACCAAGGATCGGCGCGTCATCAATATGCAGACCGCCAGCGTTGAAGATCTGATAGCAGCCGGCATCCTGTTCTGCGGCACGCCGGACGAGGTCTACGAGCAGATTGTCGATTTCTGCCAATACTGCGGCGGCATGGGCAATCTGCTGATGATGGGTCACGCCGGCTATCTGACCCATGAACAGACGGTCGACAATCTTTCACTGTTTGCGCGCGAGGTTTATCCGCGGCTGAAAGCCTGGAAGCAGCCCGATAGCGAGGAAGTGGCGGCGGCTGCAGTTGCCGCGGCGGAAAAGACGCCGGCAGATCCGGCTGCAAGCGTACGTGTAGGGGATTTGGTGGACGCTACAATGGGATCGCGCTGATCGGGCATCGCCGCGAGAGGAGGTGACTTATGCGAGTCTATCATTTCAGCGAGCAAGCCTATTTCCCGGCCTGGGACGAGCGCGCACCGACGCTTCGTGTCACCCTCCCGAATCGCAAATGCGATCCGCACGTCGCCGCCGATCTTTTCCACCGTTACTATGACGAGTGGCAGCTCTGCGACGAACTCGGCCTCGATGTCATGCTCAACGAGCATCATCAGACCGCGACCTGCATGTCGTCGTCGGTGGCGGTCGGCCTCGCCGTGCTGGCGCGCATCACCAAACAGGCCCGGATTCTGGTGCTTGGCTATCCGATCGGGCATCGGCCCGATCCGCTGCGCGTCGCCGAAGAACTTTCAACCATCGACGTTATTTCTCGCGGCCGGCTCGATATGGGATTTATCAAGGGCATTCCGTACGAGATCGCTGCCTCCAATCGCAATCCGACCGAGCTGATGGATCGCTTCTGGGAAGCGCACGACTTCATCCTGAAGGCGATGACCACGCATGACGAGGTGTTCAACTGGGAAGGCGAATTCTTCCAGTACCGGCAGGTGAACGTCTGGCCGCGGGTCTGGCAGGATCCGCATCCGCCGGTCTGGTCGACGACCGGAAGTTCCACGCAGGCGCGCGTACTCGGCGACCGCGGCTACGTCATGGCTACGCTCGGCACCGGCTACGGCACGCGCAAGATCTACGACGCCTATCGCAAGGCCTATGTTGCGAAGCACGGCAAGGCGCCGGGCGCCGACCGTTTCGCCTATCTCGGCCTGGTCGGTATTTCGCACGACAGGGAAGAAGCGCGCCGGCGCGGCCATCTGATCGCCGGATATCTACGCACTAGCCCGATCGTCTATCCGCCGTTCCGCAATCCGCCGGGCTATTTGCCGCCTGAAGACAATGCGCGAATGCTGCGCGGCGAATCTCCGCCGCGGACCTTCACGCGGGCCGGCAAGGTCATTTCGATGCAGAGCGCCACCGTCGACGAACTGATGGATGCCGGCGTGCTGTTCTGCGGCACACCCGATGAAGTGTTCGAGCAGATCACCGATTTTTGCGGCCACTGTGGCGGCATGGGCAACCTGCTGATGATGGGGCAGGGCGGTGAGCTGACCCATGGGCAGACCGTCGACAATCTCTCGCTGTTCGCCCGCGAAGTTTATCCGCGGCTGAAGGACTGGAAGCAGCCGGATGCCGAGGAAGCGGCGAGAGCCGTAGCGGCCTAGGCGTGTACTCATAAATCGCGGTTCGTTGAATTTCCTCTTCGCTCCAAAAGCGACCGAATTGTTGCGTCGCCGCGAAATGTCGCGATGGGCCACGAACGGAAGTCGGCCCGCATTCAGCTGGCCTGCGCCAGTAGCCGCTCGACGTTAGGCCAGCTCTGCCGCCCGAAGTTCAAGAGGTCGGCCGTGAGGTCAGGTGGGCACCAATCAAGGAATGCCGGCTTGAACGCCGGCCGCGCCTTGATGCGCTTGAACCAAGCCGTGACATGCGGTCGCGTCTTTTCCCACATCTGCGGCATGCCGAGCATGTCTAATCGATTGACGTAAGGCGTCATTGAAATGTCGGCGAGCGAGAATGTATCACCAGCCAGCCATGATTGGTGAACCAGGGTCTTCTCCATCTTGCCGAGATAGCTGTCATAGAGCCGGTACTTCTCGGCGAGCCCCGGAGCCTCGAAACCCAGCGTGACGAGCTGTTTCTTACGCTCGTGCCAGCCCGGCGTGAAAGATTGCGAGGGGGTGCTGGCCAGAAATTTCTCGTATTCCTTCGGCGGTAGGCGTTTGACCACGTGGCGGAGGCACGCCGAGAACGTCACATCGGCGCAAGCTGGATGCAGATCCTCGTCGACCCCTTTGGTCCATACCCGCATTGCAGCGCGCGCCTGCGGATCGTTCGGCTTGAGAGGCACCTCGGGAAAAGCGTCGTCGAGATACTCGTTGATGACCGTAGATTTAATGATGACACGACCGTCATGCACCAGTGTTGGCACTACCGCTTTGGGATTGAGTTTGAGATACTCCGGCGCGAACTGATCTCCCTTGTGGATTTCGAGATAGTGGCCCTCCCAAGCAAGGCTCTTCTCGCCGAGCGCGAAGCGCACTTTGGCGGCGCAGACTGATGAGCCGTGATGATAGAGGTCGATCATGAAACGTCCCCCAATATGAACTTTCCGGATGAAAGGCGCAGGACGAGCGGCTTGGCTGCCGCAGCAACGCCGAGCAGACAGACGAAGTTACGTCGCCCCACTGCCTTCATCCTGAGGACCTAGCCCTAGCATGCCGTGCACTGAGCGTCACGGCGAAGAAGAGCGCTGGACTTCCGAGATGGGTCATTCGCTACCGAGCCATCCAGCCCAGCATGTCGACCAATCTCCGCTATACCCCCAAAAGCGGGCTCGCGCTTGCAACGGGAGGCGCACGACAACCGCTCGCAGCCAAGCTCCTATCTCGCATAGATAAGCGTCCTGCTAGACGCCCACCGACGCCGCAGCCAGCGTGTCGGTCTCCATGTCCTGGTCCTGCACGGCGCCGATCAACTCCGTCACCTTCTTGATGCCGCGCTCGTCGCACCAGGCTTCAAGGTCGTCGATGATCGTGACCAGCGCGGTCGGGTTGCGGAAGCCGGCGTAGCCGATGCCGACCGCGCTCGCTCCGGCCAGCATGTATTCGACCACGTCCTCGGCCTTGGTCACGCCGCCGATGCCGATGATCGGGATCTTCACCTGCTTGGCGACCTGATAGACCATCCGCAGCACGATCGGCTTCAATGCGGGAGAAACCAGCCCGCCGAACTTGTTGCCAATCGCCGGGCGAAAATTGTCGGTCCTGATCTTGAGCGACAGGAAGGTGTTGGCGATCACCAACGCATCGGCGCCGGCATCTTCCGCGGCCTTGGCAATTGAGACGATGTCGCCGGCATTGGGCGAGAGTTTCACCCACAGCGGCTTTTTGGTCTTGGCCCGGATCGCGGTGATGCAATCGCGAGTATAGTCCTCGTGCATCGCAAAATTTCCGCCGGTGGCGTTGCGTGTCGGGCAGGAGATGTTGGCCTCGATCACGTCCACGTCCGGCACACTCAGCTCTTCCGCAAGCGCGGCAAAGTCCTCGATGCTTTCCGACGACACGCTGACGACCAGCGGCGGTTTGAATTTGGCGTATTCGGGAACGATGTGCTCGATGAAGTAATCGATGCCTTTGCCGGGAAGCCCGATCGACTGGATGATGCCGGCTTCGGTCTCGGCCATGCGCGGCGTCGGATTGCCGAGCCGCGGCTCGCGGCAGATCGTCTTGGCAACGAGCGCGCCCAGCCGATTGAGATCGATGACGTCGTTGTATTCCCAGGAGAACGCGCCGGATGCCGGCTGCACCGGATTTTGCAGCGTGATGTCGCCGATCTTGACGGAAAGATCTACCATCCGACCGCCTCCTGCATGTTGAACACCGGGCCGTCGCGGCAGACACGGCGCAAAACGCGTTGGCCATCGACTTCGAACGTGCGCATGCAAACGTAGCAGGCGCCGAAGCCGCAGACCATGATCTGCTCCATCGCGACCTGGCCCGGAATGCTGTGCTTCTTGCCGAGGCGCTGCATCAGTTTGAGCAGGCGATTCGAGCCGCAGGTGAAGAACGCATCGGCTTTCTTTTCCGCGATCAGGCCTTCGATGATCTTCTCGACGTTTTCGACGGCGCTGCTGCCGTCGGAATCGAGCACGGTGATCGGTTGCTGGCGCCGAGCCCCTCGAACAATTCTCTCGACATGACGACGCCGGGATTGCGGGCGCTCAAGATCGCGGTGACGCCGACCTTGTTCTCGGCAGCAAGCTGCGACAATGGCGCGAGCGTTGCGAGCCCAACGCCGCGGCCGAGCACCACGATATTCCGCCACGACGGATCGAGCGTGAAGCCGTGGCCGAGGGGACCGGCGACGTTGAAGTCATCGCCCGGTTCCAGCAGCGCCATGCCGCGAGTGCCGCGGCCTTCGGTCTTGTAGAGGAACTCGATCTGGCCGTTTGCCTTGTCGATGCGATAGACGCTCATCGGCCGGCGCATCCACACCTCGGCACCATCAGGCGACGGACACAGAGATGAAACATCTGCCCGGCATAGGCCTTCAGGGCGTGAGCGTGGACCTTGAGGACGATGAGCTTGTACTCGTCGTTGACCCAATCGTTGGAGACGACCTGGCTGATGAACTCGCCGACCAGCCGCTCCGGATAGGGGTCGCTGTCGCCGGCGCGCAGCGCTGAGTTTGTGTAGTTCTCGTTGGGATCGCGGGGCATCGATTGGCCTTATGGCCGGCCGACTGGCCCATTCAGCGGCGGCCAGACCCCTCGATTTATAGAAGCGGTGGACCTCTGTGTCAATTTTGGAACAGTCGGTCGCCCACCGAAATTTTGCCGGGTAACGGCTGCCGTCAGCCGTAGAGCAGTGTCAGATTTATCCTGTGATTTTCATATCCTGATGCGAATTCCGGGCGATCCGAGTAGTGAAACAGGCGGGAGCGGAACAGCACAGCGCGATTTTGGCGATAAGGCACGACGAGGTTGTCATCGGCGTTTTGTTCCAAAAATGTTACAATTCGCGCCTGGTCGGCATCGTAATCCTTGATCTCCCAGTCATCTGGCGGCGGAGCGCGGCAAACGACCAAGCCGCCACGTCCGGGATTGAGATTGGCCTCAGTCGGCGTGACCCAGAAATTGACGCTGACCGCGGCATCGTCGGCGTGAACGTCGACGGCCGACTGCGCTTTCAGGCCCTTGAAGGCCCAGAGCTTGGGAGAGCGGATGCTTGCCGAGAATATCGGGAAAGGCGCGGCGAAGCTCGTCCGCGATCTGCAACAGCAGCGGGCATGCAAGTCCATCTTCGAGATAGGAAGCGACGAAACCGTCGATATGGGAGAAGTCGTGCCAGATCGTGCTCTCCAGCAGGAAGCGCCGCAATGAATCGAGCGCCTGCGGCGTGAGCAGATCGTCGACAATGATCGCGCCTTGCGCGTCAAATTGCGCAGTCAGCGCGGCGAGATCCGTTCGTTCGTTGATGGCGCGGTCGGCAACCTCAGGCGCAGCGCGCAAATGGATCGGCGTGTTGTAGTTGTCGCCCAACGCCTCGATCTGTGCGTCCGGACAGCGCAGTCACTTCGTCCGGGATTTCCTTCGCGACCGCAGCGGTAGCTGCGCGCAAGCAGTTCGAAGCGCAGACGATCCCGCGTTCGCTGCGATAAGTGGATAAATTGCTCGGCATCGTGTTCGAGCTTATGGCGCGTCGCGGTCGTGAGCGACTTCAGCGCGATAGTGGTCCGGTCATCGCCGCGCCGCAGCTCGTAGGTGCGCGCCAGATGATCGAGCGCCCGTCCGCGCTCGCCCTGCGACAGCCAAAGGAAACCCAATGCGCGATGGGCTTCGTAATGTTGGGGTTCGAGGCTCGCGGCGCGGCTGAAAGCCTTGATCGCCTCCTGCGTCTCACCGAGCTTCAACAGTGCGACGGCCGCGATTGTAGTGGGCGGAAACGTAGCCGGCGTCGGCCTTGAATCGCGGTCTCGAAACAGCCGACCGCATCCCGGTGACGGCCTTGGGCCGCGATAGCGACGCCGAGGTTGTGGGTGACCGCGGGATCGTCCGGAATGATCGCCAGAGCCGCCCGACAGGCGCTCTCGGCTTCCACCGGCCGGCCCGCTTCAAGATGGGTCACGGCGTCGGCGGCGAACTGACGAAATTCGTCCGATGCCTGTTTCGCACGGTTTGCTCCGGCGCGGTAATCCTATCAATCGGCTGTACACAAATTGGAAAAAATTTTGATTTTGGTACACGGCCCGCCTAAAGTGCCGCGCTTCCGCTCGGTCGTCATACGCCCCAAGCCCGGAAGCTAAGCGCGTCTTCGGCCCGTTTCAGGCCCGCGCGTTGGCCCAATCCGGCTAGAGGTGTATCGGTTTTCCGCCATGACCACGCGCATCACCATCCGCAAGCCTGACGACTGGCACCTCCATGTGCGCGATGGCGAGATGCTCAAGGCGGCATTGCCCTACACGGCAAAACATTTTGGCCGCGCCATTTTGATGCCGAACCTGATCCCGCCGGTGCGCACGACCCAAGACTGCATTGCGTACCGCGAGCGCGTGATGGCGGCGCTGCCGAAAGGGTCGACATTCAAGCCCCTGATGACCTGCTACCTCACCGACGATACCGATCCCGACGACGTCGAGCGCGGTTTCCGGCGAGGGCGTGTTCACCGGCGTCAAACTTTATCCCGCCAATGCCACGACCAATTCGGCGGCCGGCGTCACCGACTACAATAAAGTCATGCGCGTGCTGGAGCGCATGGAAAAGATCGACATGCCGTTTCTGATGCATGGCGAGGAGACCGATCCCGACATCGATGTGTTCGATCGGGAAAAAGCATTCCTCGACCGCCGTCTGTCGAAATGGATCAAACAATTTCCGGGCTTGCGTTTCATCCTTGAGCACTTGTCGTCGAAAGATGGCGTCGATTTCGTGCGCAGCGCAGCGCCGCAAGTCGGCGGCACCATCACGCCGTATCACATGATCCTGACGCGCACCGACTGGTTCGGCCACGGCCTCAAGCCGTACATGTATGTGATGCCGGTGATCAAAACCGCTGCCGATCGGGCTGCGCTGCGTAAGGCCGCGACCTCGGGCGAAGCCTGCTATTTCCTTGGCACGGATTCAGCACCGCACCCTTATGCCAAGAAAGTTTCGATGAACGGCATTCCGGGCATGTTCAACGCGCCGGTTGCCATCGAAACCTACGCCAAGGTGTTCGAGGAGGAAGGCGCGCTCGACAAGCTGGAGGCCTTTGCCTCGCTCAACGGGCCCAAACATTACAAGATGCCGCCGAATGAGGAACGTATTACGCTTGAGAAATCGCCGTGGACCGCCCCTGAAGAGGTCAAGGTGGCAGGACCGGACGAACGCGCGATAGTCTATCGCGGCGGCGAGACGATCGAATGGAGGGTGGTGAACTGATGGCTGGCTTCCCCGACAAGGCGGTGATGGCGGAACTGACGGCAAAGATGATGCTGGAGGTCGAAGCCGTCCGCTTCATGACCGACAAGCCATTCATCTACACCTCAGGCTGGGCGAGCCCGGTCTATACCGATTGCCGCCGGCTGATCTCGTTTCCGCGCGTGCGCAATACGCTGATCGACTTCGGGGTGGCGACGGTCGAACGCGAGATCGGCTTCGAGAAGTTCGATGGGGTTGCAGGTGGTGAGACCGCGGGCATTCCGTTCGCCGCCTTGATGGCGGATCGCCTGATGCTGCCGATGCAATACGTGCGCAAGAAGCCGAAAGGGTTCGGCCGCAACGCGCAGATCGAGGGCCATCTTGAAGAGGGCGACCACATTTTGCTGGTCGAGGACCTGACCAGCGACGGCCGCAGCAAGATCAATTTTTGCAAGGCGCTGCGTACCGCCGGCGCCGTGGTCGACCATGTCTTCGTATTTTTCTTTTACGACATATTTCCCGGACAGCAAGAAGGTGCTCGGCGATCTTGGCGTTACGCTTCATTCGCTCGCCACCTGGTGGGACGTGCTCGCGGTCGCGAAAAAAAGCGGTTCGTTCGATAAGGAAAAGCTGAAGGAAGTCGAAGCGTTCATGCGCGATCCCGCGGCGTGGTCGAAGGCGCATGGTGGCGTCGCCGTAGCGGCAGAGTAGTCAAAGGGTAGGAAATGCCAAATCAAGTTGCGGATGTGATTGTTGTTGGCGCCGGTAATGCGGCGTTTTGTGCGGCGCTGGCGGCCCAGGAGCAGGGCGCCAAAGTCGTGATGTGCGAAGCGGCGCCCGAGGATGAAGCAGGCGGTAATAGCCGGTTCACGGCGGGTTCGATCCGCGTCGTCTATAACGGCATCGACGACATCAAGACGCTGGTGCCCGATCTGACGCCCGCGGAAGTCGAGACCACCGATTTCGGCACCTACACCGCCGATCAGTTCTTCGACGACATGGCGCGAATTACGCAAAACCGCGCCGACCCCGATCTGGTTGAGCTTCTCGTCACCAAGAGCTTCGACTCGCTGAACTGGATGCGCCAGAAAGGCATCCGGCTCATTCCGATCTACGGCCGGCAAGCGTTCAAGATCGACGGCAAATTCAAATTTTGGGGCGGGCTGACCGTTGAGTCCGTCGGCGGCGGTCCCGGCCTCGTCAATATGCACACCGAGTCCGCGAAGAAGCGCGGCATCGAAATCCACTATTCGACGCGCGGCCTCAATCTATTGTTCGACGGCAATCGGGTCGAGGGCGTTCGCGTGCGGCAGGACGGCGAAGTGCGCGAGTTGCGCGCAAAGTCAGTGATCCTGGCCTGTGGTGGTTTCGAGGCCAATCCGGAATGGCGCACGCGTTATCTCGGTCCGGGCTGGGATCTCGCGAAAGTGCGCGGCAGCCGTTACAACATCGGCGACGGCATCCGCATGGGGCTCGATATCGGCGCGGTGCCGCGCGGCAACTGGTCCGGCTGCCATGCCGTGCAATGGGAAATGAATGCGCCGGAGTTCGGCGACCTCGCCGTCGGCGATCAGTTCCAGAAACACTCCTATCCGTTCTGCGTGCTGATCAACGCGACCGGCAAGCGCTTCGTCGACGAAGGCGCTGACTTCCGCAATTACACTTATGCGAAGTATGGGCGCGTGGTGCTGGAGCAGCCGGGTCAGTTCGCCTGGCAGATCTTCGATCAAAAGACCAAGCACCTGCAGCGCGACGAATATCGCATCCGGCAGATCACCAAGGTGACGGCGAATACGCTCGAAGAGTTCGCGCAGAAGCTTGAGGGCGTGAATGCCGCGGAGTTCCTGAAAACCATCAAGGAATACAACGCCGCCGTGAATACCGACGTGCCGTTCAATCCGAACGTCAAGGACGGCCGCGGCACGACCGGTCTCGCCATCAACAAGAGCAACTGGGCGAATACGATCGATGCGCCGCCGTTTGAAGGCTACGCCGTGACTTGTGGCGTCACCTTTACGTTCGGCGGGCTTCGCATCAATACCGACGGCGAAGTGCTCAACACCGACTATCAGCCGATCCGCGGTCTCTATGCGGCGGGCGAACTGGTCGGCGGCCTGTTCTATTTCAACTATCCCGGCGGCTCTGGCCTGATGGCCGGTACGGTGTTCGGCAAGATCGCCGGAACGTCGGCCGGCCGCGCCGGCAAAAACTGATCATGGACGCCAAGGTCAAACGTCCGCTCAACGAGCTTGGCGCCGCCGAGGTCGCGCACAAGATCGCGGCGGGCGAAGTGACCTGTGAAGCCGTGGTGCGCGATTGTCTTGCGCGCATCGATGCCCGCGACGGCGTGGTCAAGGCTTGGGTCAATTTCAATCCGGAGCTTGCGCTGGCGCAGGCCCATGCGCTCGATCGCGGGCCGAAGCGCGGCCCACTGCACGGCGTACCGGTCGGCATCAAGGACATTATCGATACTTTCGATATGCCGACCGAGATGGGCTCGCCGATCTATCGCGGCAACCGGCCGTCGGCGGATGCATCCTGCGTTGCGCTGCTGCGCCGCGCTGGCGCGATCATCCTGGGCAAGACGGTGACCTGCGAGTTCGCCGGTATGGCGCCGGGCGTCACCACCAATCCGCATAATCCCGCGCACACGCCGGGCGGCTCGTCGAGCGGTTCGGCTGCGGCGGTGGCCGATCACATGGTGCACGCGGCGCTTGGCACCCAAACCGGCGGATCGGTGCTGCGGCCGAGTTCCTATTGCGGAATCTTCGGCTTCAAGCCGACCTACAACACCTTCAACAAAATGGGTGTGTGGCCGGCGGCGGAAAGCATCGACACCATCGGCGTCCACGCGCGCTCGCTCGACGACATCGAGCTTCTGACTGCGTGCTGCGCATGCAGACGCCCGCTGCCGCCGCGTAAAATGGATCACGCGCCGCGGATCGGCCTGTGCCGGACCGAAGTCTGGGACAATGCCCAGCCGGAAAGCAAAGCCGCGGTCGAAGGCGCCGCTGCTGCGCTCGGTAAGGCTGGCGCCGCCGTGCAGGACATCAAACTGCCCGATGCGTTTGAAGGAATGCATGGTCTCGCGCGCAGTACGGTCAATTTCGTCGAGCGCGCCGCCTGCATGGCCTTCTTGTGGGACAATCGCCGCGAAGCGCTGTCGCCGCAGATGCGCCGCTACGTCGAGGGCGGCGCAAAAGACCACGCGCGAGGAATATATCGAAGCTTTCCGCCGGCTCGATGAATGCCGCGCGCTGCTGGGTCCGATATTCGAGAAAGTTGATGTGCTGCTGGTGCCGTGTGTGCTTGGCGAAGCGCCGAAAGGGCTCGAGTTCACCGGCGATCCGAGCATGCAGGCGATCTGGACCGCGCTGCATACGCCCGCGATCACGTTGCCGACCCATCGCGGCCCGAATAATCTTACCGGTCGGCATTCAGCTCGTGGCGCAGCGCTACGAAGACGATCATCTTGCTCGCCGCGGCACGTTGGGTCTGGCAGAAGATCGGTTCGCCGGAAATGGTGGGCTATGACATGGTTGATTCGGGTCATGCCCGGCATAGCCGTTCGAAGAACGGCGTCGCTTCGCTCGCCTATCTGCCCGGGCACCGATTGTGGCACGCGTTCATGAACAGATGGCCGGGACAAGCCCGGCCATGACAGGTAAATGGAATTCGACAATTCGTTTGATGTGCCGCTGTCGCCTGCGCAGGCCTGGACGGTGCTGATGGATATCCGGCGCGTCGCGCCGTGCATGCCCGGTGCGGCGCTGACCGAAATCATCGATCCGCAGACATTTTCGCGGCAAGATCGCGGTTCGGCTCGGCCCGGTGGCGCTGGCCTTCGCCGGCAATGTGTCATTCGAGAATGTCGATGACGCCAACCATAGCGCGCGCGTCAAAGCGCAGGGCAGTGACGACAAGGGCCGCGGCTCGGCCAATGCCACGGCGACGTTTCGCATCGAGCCGGCCGAATCCGGCTCGCGGGTACTGATCCATACCGATCTGATGTTGTCAGGCGCGGTGGCGCAATATGGCCGCGGCGTCGGCATGATCCAGGCGACGGCGGCACAGATCATCAATCAATTCGCCAAGAACTTGCGAACGCAACTGGAGCAGCAGCCGGTAACCGCGCCTGCTGCGGCCGATAACGCCGCTCCGCCGGCGGATGCGCCATTGCCTGAACCCGCCAAGCCGATCGCCGGGGTTTCGCTTGGCGCCCGCGTGCTCTGGCAACAGTTGACCGGGCGTTCCGACAAAAAGTCATGAAGCGAACCAGGCGATCGCAGCGGACTTCTCTGCTGTCTTGCGGCGTTGATTGCGTTTGGTGGTATTGCGTCCGCAGCCGACGTTGCTGATTTCTACAAAAGGACGAACGTCTCGCTTGTCATCGGTTTCAGCGCAGGCGGTGGCTACGATGCTTATGCGCGGCTCCTGGCGCGCTATTTTGGTAAGCATCTTCCGGGCAATCCGACCGTTGTGCCGCAGCAGATGGCAGGCGCCGGCAGCCTGAGAGCAGCAAATTACATTTACACAGTTGCGCCGAAAGACGGCTCAACGTTTGGCACGTTCTCCCGCAGCATTGGCATCTCGCCGCTTGTGGACAAAGCGCAATTCGACAGCCGAAAATTTACCTGGCTTGGCAGCGTGACAGACGACGACACGATTTGCGTCAGTTCGGCAGTGTCGCCGATCAAGAATTGGGACGATTTCCTGAACACGCCGTCGAAGTTCGGCGGCGAAGGTGTGGGCGGCGAGCCTGATAGCTGGCTGTTAATGTACAGAAACGTGTTCGGCGCCAAGAGCTCAGCTTGTCACCGGCTATCCGGGCACCAATGACATCATGCTGGCGATGGAACGCGGCGAGGTTGACGGTCTTTGCGGGCTGTCATGGAGCACGATCAAAACCCAACATCCGCATTGGCTGACCGATCACTCTGTCAACTTCCTTGTTCAGGCAGCCTTACAGAAAGAACCGGCATTAGCATCGACGCCGCTCGCGACCGACCTGGCGAAAACACCGGAGCAGCTTCAAATTCTCAAGCTGTTATTGGTGACCGAGGCGATGGCGCGGCCATTTGCGGCGCCGCCGGAAATGCCGCCGGATCGCAAGGCGGCGCTGCTTTCGGCTTTCGACGGAACGATGAGCGATCCCGACTTTCTTGCCGAAGCACAGAAGCTCGACTTCGATGTGCGCCCGGTCAGCGCGGCAAAAATCGACGCCCTGCTGGCGGATGTTTACAGCACGCCGAAAGACGTCATCGATCGGGCGAAGAAAGCCATTCGAGCGAGGGCCAGTGAGCGACCGGATCGGAGCCCGTGTTCACGCGGCTTGAAGATCATGCGCTGCTGACCGGCGGCGGCGCGCTTTGTCGATGACATTGCTTCAACAGGTGCATTGCACGCCGCGTTCGTCCGCAGCCCGCATCCGCACGCGCTGATCCGCAGCATCGATGCAAGCGCCGCGCGGTCGAATGCCTGGCGTTGTCGGGGTTCTTTCGCTTGACGATCTTGCCCCGGTGCTCAGGCAGCGCGCGGATGATCCGGATTTCGAACTCGGGAACGAATCTCGATCAAAGCTGGCTGTTCGCGCTCGCCGACGGTGAGGTGTCGTTTGTCGGCGAGCCAGTCGCTATCGTCGTTGCCAGTGATCGCTACACCGCCGAGGACGCCGCGGCGCTGGTCGCCGTTGATTATGAGATTCTGCCGGCGGCCCTCGACTGCCGAACCGCAGAGCGCGGACCGCCGGTGCGCCGCGAGCTGTCGTCCAACAAGGTCATCGCCTACACAGGTTGGCTTCGGCGATAGCGAGATCGCGTTCGCCAAGGCCGCGCATATCGTTCACGAAGATCTGTGGATCCATCGCGGCGCCGCGCATTCGATCGAATGCCGCGGCATTCTGGTGCAAATCTCCGATCGCGAGACGCAAGTTTGGGCCTCGACCCAGAAGCCGCATGACCTGCGCACTGCGCTCGCCGACTATATCGATCTCGACGAGAGCCGGCTGCGCGTGGCGACGCCGGACGTCGGCGGCGGTTTCGGGCCGAAGCTGTGCGTCTATCCCGAGGACGTCGCCGTTGTCGCCGCGGCGACCTTGCTGCGTCGTTCGGTCAAATGGATCGAGGACCGGCGCGAGCACTTCACCAACGCGGCGCAGGAGCGCGATCAGTATCTGGTCGATCGAGATTGCCGCCGAAGCCGACGGCCGCGTCCGCGGCGTACGGGGGCAGATTGGTCCACGATCTCGGCGCCTATGCGCTGCAGGACGTGAACCTGCCTTACAACTCCGCCACCACGCTCACCGGACCCTACATGGTTGCCGGCGCTGTCGATGGAGGTGATGGTCACTCACACCAACAAGGCGCCGGTGTCGTCGGTGCGCGGCGCCGGTTATCCGCAAGCCGCCTTCGCCATGGAGCGGCTGATCGATCGGCTGGCGCGCACGCTCGGTCTTGATCGTGCCGAGTTCCGCCGCCGCAATCTCATTCCGGCGGAGAAGATGCCGTACCTGAAACCGCTGAAGACGCGCGCCGGCGAGCAGGTGCAGTACGACAGCGGCGACTATCCCGGCTGCCAGCGCGGAATATTGAGTGCCATGGACTGGGAGGATTTCCCGCGCCGGCAGGCGCAGGCGCGCGAGCAAGGCCGCTACATCGGCATCGGCATCGCCCACGGCGTCAAGGGCACCGGCCGCGGCCCGTTCGAGTTTGGTGGCGTGAGCGTGTCGCCGACCGGCCGCATCACGGTGACGACCGGCGCCGCCGCCATGGGGCAGGGGCTGGCCACGGCGCTCGCGCAAATCTGCGCCGAGTCGTTCGGCGTGCGCGCGCAGGATGTGGTCGTCATCTCCGGCGACACCGCTGCCGCGCCGCTCGGCCTTGGCGGCTTCTCCAGCCGGCAGACTGTCACTGCCGGCTCCTCGGTCCACGATTGCCGCCGGTGCGGTCGCCGCCAAGGCGCGAAAGCTCGCCAGCCATGTGCTCGAAGCCGCGGAGGAAGATCTTGAACTTGCCGACGGCGCGGTGCGCGTGGTCGGCGCGCCGCAGCTTGCGGTAAAGCTCGGTGACCTGTCGCGGATGCTCAAAGGCGCGCCGGGTTACAGCTTTCCGCCGGGGATCGAGCCCGGCCTGGAAGCCTCCGCGACCTACCGGATCGACAAGCTCGCTTATGCCAATGCCTGCCATGTCGTCGAGGTTGAAGTCGACATCGAAACCGGCGAGGTCACCATCCTGCGCTACGCGGCGATCCAGGACTCCGGCCGCCGCGTCAATCCGGTCATCGTCGAGGGCCAGATTCATGGCGGCATTGCTCATGGTGTCGGCAATGCCCTGCTCGAGTGGATGGGTTATGACGAATCCGGCCAGCCCGTCACCACGACGTTCGCCGATTATCTGCTGCCGACATCGACCGACCTGCCGCGGTTCGAGACGCTCTACAAGGAGACACCGTCGCCGCATAATCCGCTGGGCGTGAAAGGCATCGGCGAGCTTGGCGCTGATCCCGGCTGCCGCCGCGACTGATTTCGGCGATCGAGGATGCGCTTGATGCCGTTCAACGTGCACATCGCACAGATGCCGATCAAGCCTCACGAACTGGTCGCCCTGATCACCAGGGTGCGACCCGATGAACTTTTGACCTGACGATCTCGCCGGAGCAAACTGGCACGCCGGTCATGGAGAGAACGATGAATCGACCGATTGCCGTTGCAGGTGTTGTTCTTGGACTGTCGCTGGCGCTGGGGTCCGCTCGCGTTCGCGCAGAATTATCCAGATCGGCCGTTGCATCTGATCGTTCCCTATGGTCCCGGCGGCATCACCGACTTTGCCGGCCGTACCGTCGGGCAAGCGCTCGGCAAAGTGCTCGGGCAGACGGTCGTGGTGGATAATAAGCCAGGCGCCGGTGGAATCGTCGGCGTCGACTACGTCGCTCACTCGGCGGCCGACGGTTATGACATGGCGATCATGGACCCGGCCATCGTCATCAACCCGCTACTGCAAAAATCGATGCCTTATGACATCTTCACCGATCTGGTCACGCTTTCCCGTGTCAGCTCTTCGCCTGAAGTGCTGGTGGTGTCACCGCAGCTCGGCGTCAAGACCTATGCCGACCTTGTCGCTTACGGAAAAGCCAATCCCGGAAAACTCAATTACGCATCCGCCGGTGTAGGCACCGCGCCGCATCTGGCGGCTGTCTTGTGGGAGTTGGGCACAGGCATTCAGGCCGAGCATGTGCCTTATAAAGGCATCGGCGGTTCGTACCCGGATTTGATGAGCAATAAAGTCCAGTTGGCGTTTTCGAGTATTCCTGGCGCGCTGCCCGTTCACGAGCGACAATCGGGTTCTCGCGCTGGCGACGACGATGCTGAAGCGTTCGCCGGTTTATCCCGATTTGCCGACCGTGGCCGAGTCTCGGATTGCCTGGCTACGATGTCGATGTTTGGCTCAACCTTTATGTCAGGTCCGGCACGCCGCCGGACATCCTCAACAAGCTGAACGCAAGCGTGCAGAAGGCGTTGCGGGATCCCGAATTGGTCGCGGCTTTCGCCAAATTCGGCCTGACGGCGGTGCCGACCAGCCTTGCCGATGGTGCGGCTTTCACCAAAAGCGAATCCGACAAGTGGAAGAAAGTGATCGCCGACGGCCACATCACGCTGGATCAATGACGAGTACGCTCTGGCCGACCGAATTGCGCCTGCACAAGGATCGCAAGACCCTCACCGTAAGTTACGAAACCGGCGAGCGCTTCGATCTTGCGGCGGAGTACTTGCGCGTGCGCAGTCCGAGTGCGGAGGTGCAAGGCCACTCGCCGAGCGAACGGCGCACGGTCGGCGGCAAGCAGAATGTCCAAATCCTCGAATTGCAACCGATCGGCAATTACGCGGTGCGGCTTGCCTTCGATGACATGCACTCGACCGGGATTTTCAGCTGGGACTATCTTTTTGAACTCGGCCGCAATCGCGAAAAATACTGGAACGAGTATCTCGCCGAGCTTTCAGAAAAAGGCCTTTCGCGCGTCCCATAATCGATAAAAGTAGCCGCGTTTTCGCTGTTTCTTTGCAACCAATCTTCGTGAATCCGGTAATTGTTCCATGTGTCGGCCCGCGTAGATTTACGGACGCGCGCCCGGCATGCGCGCACTCGAGCATGTTTTTTTGCACGAGGGGCGACTTCGACATGGGAAAGGATCAAGTCGTGCGTACAATGATCTGGAAATTTTCCGCAGATGAAAATGGCGCAGCGGCAATCGAATACGGTCTCTTGGCGGCAGGCATTGCTGTCGCCATCATTGCAGTCGTCGCAGCGCTCGGCACCCAGCTCAACACCACGTTTACGAGCGTCTCCAGCGGATTGAAGTAGACCGATCGTTGCTCGGGGCTTCTCCAGGCTCGTCAACGAACGGTCAACTTCGGTCCGGCATCATCGAGGTAATGTCGGGGTGGGGTGTACGATGGGGCACCGTCCGGCATCAGAACGGCTCCGGTTTCTCTCTCTCAGGACCGGGGCCGTTCGTTTTTCAGCTCCCTCATGTGGCGTGGCCGTTGGCAGGGCCCCGGTTCCAGTTTTCTCAAGCATGGCTGATGGAATGTTGCCGGCCGGCGCGCGAGGAAGCCGATGGCGTCGTTACGCTGCTTTCGTCTAGGATCAGGTCGAGCGGCTGCTCAATGCCGCAAACCTGGGAGGAAGCAGATGAAATCTCGTATTCTGAGTGCAATTGTTCTCTTTGGCGGCTTGCTGGTTGCCGGGCAGGCGATGGCTCAGCAGCAGGCCGCACCCGCGGCGCCGACGGCGCCGCCTGATCTCAACGCCGTTCCTGACAAAATGCCCTTCAATATTCCGTTCGGTACGCCGATCGGATTGGAGCAGGCGCAGTCGCTCATTCAGACGGGCGCCGCCGAGGCGAACAAGCGTGGCTGGCCTGAGGTTTTTGCGGTCGTCGATGTCGGCGGCAACCTGGTTGCATTTTCCCGGATGGACGGCGCCGCACTCGCATCCGTCGCTATCGCCCAGCACAAAGCGCGGACCGCGGCCAGATATCGCCGCCCGACACGTGCGTTTGAGGATGCCGTGCAAAAATTCGGCTTCAATTACATTCTGACGCTGGATGACGTCATTGCATCGCGCGGCGGCGTACCGCTGGTCGATGGCGGCAAGATCGTCGGCGCAATCGGGTGCTCCGGCGCCACAGGCTCGCAGGACGAACTGCTCTGCAACGTGGCTGCGGCTTCGATCAATAAATAGCAGCCATTGAGGCTGACAAAGCGAACGAGGGCGGCAGCAATGCCGCCCTTTCTGTTTCGAGTTCGCCGCGCCATAGATTGCCATGTGCCGTGAGCCATTGCCATTTAAAACACGTGCTTAGGCATGTTTCGTGTTGCGCCGGCTGGGGGAACGGTTTAGTCTCATTCGACAGACCCTCGACGCGCACTTGCGGGTGTCTGCGTCCAGAGCAAAATGCCAAACCCGATGCCCTTACCACTCGTTAGCGAAGCCCAAGCCGGTATTTCCACCATTGGCAAGCCCACGCCACAGGTGAGTGCGCTGGAGAAAGTTTCCGGACGTGCGGTCTATGGCGGCGACTTCAAGATGCCGGGGATGTTGCATGTAAAGGTGCTGCGAAGTCCCCACGCCCACGCGCGGATCGTTCATATCGAGACCGAAGCTGCTCGCGCTTTGCCCGGCGTCCATGCTGTCCTGACTGGAGCCGATACGCCCGAACGGCTGACGGGGGTGCATCGCAAACAGCACCGCATCCTGGCGACGGGGAAAGTTCGCTTTGTCGGCGAGGAAGTGGTTGCGGTGGCGGCCGTCGATGAGGAGACCGCACGCGATGCGCTGGATCTCATTCGTGTGGAGTACGAACAGCTGCCGCTGATCGGCGACATGGATCAAGCCCTGCAAGAGGGGGCGATCGAGATCCACGACAAAACAGCGAACCTCTCGATCGAATATAATGTGAACCGTGGTGACGTCGACGCGGCTTTCGCCCGTTCGGCGCTGGTGTACGAAGCGACTTACGAAACGCCTTCGCAATATCCCGGATATCTGGAACCGATGGCGACCGTCGCCTGGGTCGCGAGCGATGGCCGTCTCACCGTACGGACGCCGACGCAAACCGTGTTTCTTGCCCGAAACCGTTACGCCGATGCCGTAGGTCTGCCGGTCTCTGCCGTCCGCGTCATTCAATCCGCGGTTGGTGGCGGCTTCGGCGGCAAGACGATCGAGGAGTGCAACAGTCTGATTTGCGCTTGGGTCGCAACGCGCGTCGGCCGGCCGGTGCGTTTTTGTAACAGCCGCCTCGATGACTTTCTCGGGGCTCGCTCCAGCCCGGCCGAGCGCATCTGGCTCAAAATGGGCGTTGATGCCGATGGCCTTATCATCGCCAAGGACGTGAAAGTCCTGGCCGATTGTGGCGCCTACGAAGGGCTATCGACGCATGTGTTGCAGGTTTCGTTGGTGCGTAGCGACAACATGCATCGCCATCTCAGGGATGTGCGGCTGAATGGGAAGCTGATCTACACCAACAATCCGCCACGAGGCGCCTTGCGTGGGTTCGGCGGCCCTCAAGCGGCCTTTGCGCTGAACAGCCACATGACAGTACTGGCCGAAAAGCTCGGTCTCGATCCAATTGAGTTCATGAAACGAAACGCCGTGCAGGCGGGCGATACTACTGTGCATGGCTTTGAGCTTGGCAGCGGCGGATTGAGTGAGTGTCTGGATCAAGTCAGTGAGGGAATCGGCTGGGACCATAAAAGGCATCGTCCAAAGGATACGGGTATTAGGCGGCGCGGCGTCGGGTTCGGCTCAGCCATTCATGTCAGTGGCAATCGTGAGATGGGCAACTGGGACGGATCTATTGTGACTGCGCGGATGACAACAGACGGACGGGTGACGCTGGCGACTGGAGAGTCCGACATGGGGCAAGGGGCCTATACCATGCTGGCGCAATGCTGCGCCCACGAACTGTCGATCCCGCTTTCCCACGTGACGGTGTTGCCGACAGATACCGACACATCGCCTTACGGTCATGGCTCCATCGCCTCGCGCGTGACCATTCTTGCCGGCAACGCCGCTATCAAGGCGGGGCGGGAAATCCGGAGCAAGCTTTTGGCGCTGGCGTCGGAAGCACTGGGTGTCGCCGAAGGTGATCTCGAAGTTTCTAACGGTGAGATCTACGTAGCGTCCGTGTCACCCAACCGTAAGCTAACATTCGGCGAACTCGCGCGCATGCACATCTATCGTCATGGCGGCCAGGAATTGGCGGTGACAAGCACGTATGATCCGCCGACCTTCCTCGCCATGTCGCGGCCGGATCAGTACGGCAACGTTGCGCCTGGATATTCCTTTGCCGCGCAGGCGATTGAAGTGGAAGTCGATACCGAGACGGGACAGGTCAAGCCGTTAGAGATCTGGGTCTCCGACGATTGCGGTAAGGCGCTCAATCCGCTGGCCGTTCATGGACAGACCTGTGGCGCGACGGCCATGTCGATAGGCTGGACGCTTTTCGAGGAGCTCAAATACCAGGATTGCCAACTCCTCAATGGCAATTTCGCCGATTACACCATGCCCACGGCGGAATCTTTGCCACACATTCATTCCGGTATCGTGGAATCGAATGAGCCGAATGGTCCCTACGGGGCAAAAGGCGCCAGCGAGACCGCGATGATCCCGGGCGCCGCGGCGATAGCCAATGCCGTCTACTCCGCTATCGGAGTCCGCATTCAGACCTTGCCGATAACGCCCGAAAAGATCCTGGCAGCGCTTCGTGAGAAAGCCGCGTCTTCCGGGGCGGAAAAAGTCAGCCGTGCGTGATTTCGAGTACCTGAGTCCCGACAGCATCGCCGAGGCCAGCAGCCTGCTGGCGGAGCATGGTGAAAACTGCCGGATGATCGCCGGAGGGACGGCATTACTGCTGGCCCTGCGTCAGCGCATGGTCGCGCCGTCCCATCTCATTTCGCTGGCCGGAATCGGCAGACTGCGCGGCATCACCTACGATGAGCAAACAGGTCTGCGTATCGGCGCGATGACGCTCCATGCGGAAGTGTCTCGCTCGCCGCTCGTACAAAAATATTATCCGATGCTCGCCGACATGGCCGGCCGCGTCGCCAATCCGCAAGTCCGCAACCAGGGTACGATCGGCGGCAATCTCTGTTACGCCGATCCAGCCACCGATCCGCCAAGTTGTCTGATGGCGCTGGACGCGAGCGTTGTCCTGAGCAGCACACGGGGCGAGCGCGTGGTGGCGATCTCCGACTTCTTCATCGACTATTACACGACCGCCCTGGCGCCGGACGAGATCCTTGCAGAGATCCGCGTGCCGCGTCCAACCTTCGATATCGGCTACCACGCGCGCTTTCACAGAACCGCCGCCGAACACAGGCCGTTGGTCAACCTCGCCATGACCATCAAACGCGATCAGGACATCATCCGGGATGTACGAATTGTTGTCGGCGCGTCCACGACCGTGCCAACGCGCGTGAAAAAAGCGGAGGCGTTCTTGGTCAGTAAAGTCGTGACCGTGTCGATCGCGCTGCAAACAGCCGAAATCGTCGCCGAGGGGATTGAGCCGATTTCCGACATCCGTGGCAGTGACAGCTTCCGGCGCGATATGGTCCGGGTGGTGGCGCGCCGGACGATCGAGCGGCTTTGCGAGCTCGAGACCGCAACAAAGAATGTCGCATGAGCAAGGTATCGGTCGAGGTCGTCGTCAATAATCAGCTGCACCAGATGGAAGTGCCGGCGCGGCGGCTGTTGTCCGACTTCATTCGCGACGATCTGTTCCTGACAGGCACCAAGCGTGGCTGCGAGACAGGCGTCTGTGGCGCGTGTTCAGTCCTCGTCGATGGGGAGGTTGTGAAGTCCTGCCTGTCGCTCGCTGTTCAGGCCAACGGCCACGAGATCACGACCGTGGAAGGTCTGTCGCCTGATGGCGTTCTGCATCCGGTGCAGGAAGCCTTCATGGAAAATGGCGGTTTCCAGTGCGGCTACTGCACGCCGGGCTTCCTGATGGCTGCGATCGCGATCCTCAACGAAAGTCCGAGCCCTACGGAATATCAAGTTCGCGCAGGATTGAGCGGCAATCTGTGCCGCTGCACCGGCTATGTCGGGATCGTCGAATCAATAATGGCCGCCGCGGAGAAGATGCGTGGAGCTTGAAAAAACACTCACCGTTGCCGCTCCCCGGTCGCGGGTCTGGGAGCTGTTGCTGGATCCGAAGATCATGGCGGGTTGCGTTCCCGGCACGCAGTCTGTCGAGGTCATCAGCGATGTCGAATATCTGGCCGAGATCAAGGTCAAAATCTCCTTCATCGCGGCGCGGTTCAAAGTAAGAACAAAGATCGTTAAATCCCGGCCGCCGGATTATCTTCGCATTGAAGGAACCGGCGAAGACTCATCCGTCGCAAGCTCGATGAAGCAGAGCAGCGAACTGTTTCTGACCGATCTCGGCGGGGGCAATACCCAGATTCGAATCAAGGCGACGGCGGATGTGCTCGGACGCCTGGGCTCCTTTGGCCTCAGCGTCATGAAAACCAAAGCCGATCGCATGTGGGATGAGTTCGGCGCAAATTTCGCGGCCGTCGCAACGCGTAGCGACGGGACGACTGGTTTGCAGAGCAAAGATGCAGCCGCGAACCAGGGACTGGCGGACCGCGCCTCGGCCCTCGATCCGGCGGCTTTATCGCCGCCGATTTCGCGGAGGGAAACTGGGTTTGTGCCTCCAAAGGCAAAGTGGTGGCAACGGATCGCGCATAAATCTGCGCAGGAACAATTTCTTCCCGCGCAGGAACGCCGGCCGACGGACATCTACATGGAGTTTCACCGCCCTGACGGCGTCATCAAAGTGCTTTGGCCGGCCAACGCAGCTCAAGAAGCCGCGCGGTGGTTAAAGGAACTTGGTTGATAATCGAGACGCGGTAGTTCTTTGGCTGTCTCCGAAAACTGCCGTCAGTCAGTCTTGACCATGTTTCAAACCGTTAACTCACGGCAGATCGTTGCAATGTCTATCGGCATGTCGGCTTTTAAGGGGTGAGTTCAACCGGTCGACGCAACACCTTCCTTTAGAGAGCAAAGATCAATTATAGGCTGATAAGTCAGAGACTTTTTTGTGGTACGAGGGCGGCAGAGAAAATTACGTTGTAAAATAGCTGGTTGTGGAGGGACTCGCTGAAAGCGCTTGGGCGAGCGTTTGGCAAGCCGTTATCGTTATGTATTGCCAGCCGCTCCTGGTGTTGCGTCGACCGGTTGAGACCACCAGGGCATAGCCGACATTTAGCGTGCTCGCCGAAATGACGCGAATGACCCTGAGCGACCGATTGCTGCGAGACTTCGATGCAACGCAGCATGTGTAGGTTGCAGCTATTTCGATGCTCGGTCAGGTATCGGTAACGAGACTTGCCCGGACGCTGACACTTCGGACATGGGGGTACTCTAGCGGCTAGGGGGCGGCCCTCAGTAGCCGTCGGTATTCATCGAGCCTTTCGGCAACACGCTCACGGATGCGGCTCCCGAAGGTCTTCATGAAAGCGACATCTTCCGCCGTCGTCTTGTGGGTAATAGCGGCGGGTGGAGTAAGGAAGCGACCAAATTTGCCGGCTGATGATCTTGACGTCCTAAAGCTTCACGGGCTTCGTCTCGTGACGCAGCCCAGTCGCCGCGCTGATAGATTCAATCGCCGCCGAATAGGTTTCTTGATCAACGTTCCGATCGGTGGCGTTGAGTGAAATCCTGTTTCCGCTCTTGAGGGATCACCGGTCGGTATCCGCCATGCTCTGGTTGAGTGAGGCCGACGCTTGCGACGTCCGCGAATGGATAGACCCGCGTGCGGATGTACCAGCCGTTAAGTCTTGACACGGTTCGTCTGATCTCTTGCGATCGCAGATCGAACACCGTCGTGACTGTGCGCGGCAGCATCCAGCTTACGCCAACGACGAAAAAGACCAGGGGAAGGAGGACTCCTGAAGGCACAGTTACAAGTGGTCCGAAGGAAGGATATGCCGGATCTTCGTGCCCCGTGAGAATACCCCACCAAAAAAAGATCGCAAATCCAGCAAAGATAGCTCCAAACCAATTGGGGCCTCGCATCGAGCGAACAGTCAGTTGATCAGTACCTCGATCGAACTCGAGGTCACCCTCCCATTCCGCGCTGTCGACCATGGCCTCTCAAATAACCTTGCGGGTTCAGCATGGCAAAGCTGTTTGCTGGGTTGCTCGCGCGCCGACTTATTGCCCGGTCGGCGGTGGTCACAGGAATTTGGCCGAGAAAAGCGCGCGCCTCACTGCATCTCGACGGACGCGACCGCGGCCTCTCAATGTGAGACTTTGATGTCTATTTTATCGCCATGACCAATCATCACATCCAGCTCTTTGAAATGTCCATAAGCCGTCGTTTTCCCGTCGAGCGTCACACGTCCGTCAGGCCTAATGACAATCGTACGATTGCCAACTGTCACTTGGGCTTCATCATTTATCTGCGAGATACCGGCGTTCGGAGCGCCGCTTCCTACCGCAAATACCCTAATTGTTCTGTCATTCACGCTCGACGAGGCAACCTCGATAGGTCCCGTCGGCGCCTGCGGAAGCACAGGCGCGGGAATAGCAAAGGGCGGACCTTTCATGAAGTCGTTCATACACTTCTGAATCTCTCCAGCATCCGTATGATTAAAGCATGATTGCGCTGTCGCGGTTGTTTGATTGAATGTCGTGGCCGGCGATTGAGCGTCTGTCGAGGGCGGTGCTTGAGTGTATGTCGAGGCCGGTGCTGCGCTCGGCGTTGCGGTTGCAGTCGGGGCCGGCGTCGGCGCGTACGAGCTGCTTCTGACGAGGACGAAAATCAGGACGCCGATTGCCAGTGCTGCACCGCCGACCACGATCGGCCAACGCTTCGCGCGAGAGGCCGCCACAGGCTCTGTCCGGCGTTGCTCTTCCTCGGCGCGCCGTGCGGCTTCCGCTTCAATGCGGCCGCGTTCCTCGTCGTCACGCTGCCGGGCCTCGGCCTCCGCTTGTCTGTGGCTCTTCTCCTCGTGCGCAAGCCGTTCGGCGTCGGCCTGCTTCTGCCGATTTTCTTCGGCGATTCGCGAGCTTCGACTTGCTGGCGCCGATTCTCTTCAGCGATGCGCTCCGCTTCGGCCTCATCCTTCTTGCGCTGCGCTTCTTCGCCGGCGTGCCGCTGAGCTTTATCTTGCGGGCTCCCGTCGAGATTTATCGGGGGACTATCCGCTATTGAGTTTTGCGGCTCCACGCCGGTCCGGATCGCGAATGTTGAGGGAGCGGTGGCCGCAATCCATTTCGCCAATCGCTCGATCTGCGCTTCCCAATCTTCGAACAGATCGATCCACTGCCGCGTCGCCATCTGATAGGCAAAAGCACCTTTCGGCAGGACGTCTTCGACGCGCACCGGGATTATGGTGACCTTGGCGCTGCTGGCGAGGACGATCTCCCGCTTGATGTCGTCGGAATTGTTGGCATTTTCGGAAAACACCAGCACCATGACCTTTGCAGCGCCGATTGCGTGCACGATCGCGTCCATGAAATTCTCGCCGGGGCCGACGTCGCAGCTAGAGATCCAGCACGGCAGTCCGCGGCTTTCGAGCGCGGCGCAGATCGCGCGCGCAAACTTGTTGTCTTTCGAAGAATGACTGATGAAAACCCGCGTAGTCACGACTGCTCTCCCGCCCCGCGTTCCCTATGCCGCGTCATGATACGCATCATGTTCATGGGAATGAAAGTGCGGTTGGGAGCGCAACCAAGGCAATTACCGAAATTTAATTCGGCGTGCCGCCGACAACTTCAACGGACGGACTACCGGATATCGAGCGGCACCCGATCCGGTTGAGAGTTGTCGATTGATCTGGAAGCTGACAAACGGCCTGTTTGGGTCGCTGCAGTGCACGAGTTCAAAGTGGCCATTCGCCGACATCGCACCTAGGCTTCTGATGTCCGTTATTCCCCAACTTCGGACACATGAATTGCTGCTTACGTTGCGGTCGCCGGGTTGGGGTGACTGACGTTAACTCGCGAAACCAGCTTTTTTGCGATTGACGCGGTGCGCAATTGCGAATGAGTTGACGTCTATTGGTCGCTTCCTCCTCAATCGAGGAGAGGCGCCGCTTCCCGCGCGACCTGATAAACGTTGCGCATCATATCGCGAAGAATTCGAAAGAGCGTCGCGCGGTCGCCATCGCTGATGCCCTGAAAGGTATTGGCGATCTGTTCCGACACGGTCGGCAACAGGATGTCGCCAAAGCTTTGGCGGCCGGCTTCCGTCAGGCTGACACGGGTGGTCCGGCGATCGTCCTCCGGGAAGAAGGTGCGGACCATGCCTCTTTTTTTCAGGTCGCCTACCACCCGTCCAACGAATGACCTCTCAAGCGTCGTAATGCGCGCCAGTTCGGTCAGCGTCAGATTATCGGAATATTGCAACGTCGAAATGATCCGCCAGTCGGATTGGCTGAACCCATGCCGGCGGAGATCCACGACGACGTTGCCGTCGAACCGGATGAGAATATGGGCCAGGAAGAACATGGGGTGGTCGAGGAGGTCGAAGCGGTTCGCCGGCTTCCCAGTGAGGCGCCGAACGGACGCAGGCTTCCGAGCTGCTGGTATCTTTTTCTTATGCGTAGCCATTGAGATGATCCCGATAAGCACGATCTTGTTCTTACCGGATTCGCAGGTGTTCGTGCAGGTACGTGTACAGGCACCTGTTTTATATTGCATTATATCGAAGAAACCTCCTGCTACCATTTAGGGCGGAGTGACTGCATGGGCGGGGGCACACTTTCGCGCATGGGCATGCGAGAATTCGGGTATTCCGGCGAAGTTTACGCCAAATCCCAGACTTGGATGATCTGCAAGGTCGACAGTCTCTCTGGCGCGGGAACGGAACTCGGACGGCACTGGAGCGGGGAAGCGTCGGATGAATGACCACGACGCAGGCAACTTCCGTTAAACCATCTACCGCTTTTACCTTTGCTTTGCCCTGCTTCTTTTCCGCTTATTCAGCGCCGGCGCTTCAAAACGTTCGCGGGGCCACAATAAGGGAAGCCAAAAATGGCGCAGCGTCAGACAGAACCTACTTACATTGTCCAAGTCCTTAGTTGGCTCAAGCAGTGTTGGACCGACTAGACTTTGCCAAGCCTCGGTCGCTGACGAACAGAAAGAGTTGGGGCAGCATCGCTCTGCCTGATCGGGCAGCCAGCCTGGTGCAAGAACTGTTGTACCAGGTTCGGTCAAGAGATCTATCGCAACATTTTACCGCCGGCGGCTGTTCGGTGGGCAACGTAATAAAAAGGCTGAACCGCGGCGGTTCAGCCAGTTACCCCCGCAAGTCGTGCTGCGGATAGCGGCATCGAATTGAACTCGCACTTCCGCAACGGGTCATTTTTGATCTGGATAAAGCGGCCGGCCGGTCCCGCTTAGTCCAATGTCAGATTAATGCTTGCCGCCGCGTCCGCCGCCACCATGTCCGCCGCCGTGTCCACCGCCACCACCGCGTCCGCCACCGCCACCGCGATTGCCGCCATGAGCCACCGCTGCGCCTCGGCTGCCGCCGTGAACGACCGCCGCGCGGCTATTGCCGCCATGAACCACCGCTGCGCCGCGATTGCCGCCATGAACCACCGCTCCACCGTGATGACCGCCACGACCAACTGCTCCACCCGCATGTCCGCCGCGCCATCCGTGCCAGCCGTAGCCGCCACCCCAACCCAAACCACGACGAAACGCGTAGCCGCACCAATACCAGCCCGGCCCCTGCCATCCGTCGTCGTACCAGCAATATTGGCGACCGAGCCAAACGAACTGGGCGCGCTCGACCATATTCAGGCTGTCGGCGGAAGTGCGGAGCGCTGCGGGTGCGACCATCGGCGCCGCGCTGAGGCTGTCGCCCATTATCGGTACGCAGCAAATGAGAACTGTTGCCGCCCCGAACTTGATCACAGATCTACGCATATTGTCCCCGCAAGGTTTGATGAGTGAATGCAACGCCGGGCCGGATTATTTGTTCCAGAAGTGGGTAGGCCTCTGACGAGAAATGAGCGATCGATCAAAATGAAAAACACCAAGCAGCGCGTAAGCTCATAATTTCTTTGGACAAAATTGGTTCTTGCGAATCATTGTTTCGCGTGAAATGCATCTGCGCGCGTGAGAGCAAAAATCTGCCCTTCGCAACATCCCGATTTATCAGCACAATTTCAAAACCCTTTGACATCGTGTTTCAGATTTGAAAAAGGCGCCCAATCTCGCTCGCGTACAAGGACGTTATGCGGTCACTCCGCATGGCGGAGCGAGAGTCGGTTCCCGCGGGCGGCGGTTCGTCACCTCCGCACTCGGGCGGCCTGGGCATCAGCCTGCCGGCACTATGACCGGCGTGCGAGGTGCATCGCTGGATGTGCCACACGGGCTGGCGGAGAACCCGCCTCGTTCGGCCTGTGTGTCACGAAGCCTGGCCCAGGTTGAGCCTTGGGATGAAATACTCCCATTGCCAGAGAGCCGTGGTGGGACGCCGAGAGGCGAGCGCGCAGCGCTCTGCGCGCGCCGCACCCCGCAGGGTGCGGAGGTTGGATACGCGTCTCTCGGCGTTCCGCTTCCTTGCTTTCTTCTTTCTTACAGTCGTGGCTCAAGGCGCGGATCGCGAGGATACCGGCATCCACCGCCGGCATTCTCTGACGAAGATCGGTGCGGAGAGCGAAGAAATCAGGTCTTGAACAGTAACTCGGGCGCGGAGCGCGTCGCGAGAACGAGATTGCTTTTCACCTCTCCCCAAGGGGAAGAGGTCGAGCGAAGCGAGGGTGAAGGGGTTCGGCGTTTCGGCTTTTAGCGCCGAGCCCCCCCTCTCCCCGCTGGGGAGAGGGAGTGCAATGCAGCGCGAGAACAGTGGCGCTCATGCGCCATTGCTATCGCGGGGCGGGATGAAGTAGCGCATCGCTGTTTGACATCGTGGATCGGACAAGAACTCTGCAAAGAGGCGGAGCACACGAGCGCTCAAATCCGGGGAACTGCACCACTTTTGATGGTGGGCGCTATAGGGATTGAACCTATGACCTCTCCCGTGTGAAGGGAACGCTCTCCCGCTGAGCTAAGCGCCCGGCCTGTCGGCCATGGAATGTAGATGCCCGCGACGAGCCTACGCGTCAAGCATGGCGCTGCAGATATCTAGTTGGTCGAGGCAGCGCGCGACGCGGTCGATTGCAGGGCGCGAATGCGGTCGGCGAGGGTGCTTTTGTTCTCTTGTGGCGAGTCCATTCCGCCGACGGCAGCTTCGCCCTGGCCGTTGATATCAGGCACCGCACGAAGCGGGGGCGGGTTTGCGGCGCGGCTCGTGCCCTGTCCCAATTCCGGCGCATCGGCTGCGAGCATGGACATGATGGTCGAACCTGGACCTTCGAGCGTCGCCGTCAGGCGCGCTACTTCGGCGGCAACGTCGTTGATGCGCTCGCGCAGGAGCGCATTCTCGACGCGTTCGGATGCCCATGTCGATTCCGTGTCCCGCTTGATGGTTGCGAGTTCCTGCTGAAGCTTGGTGCGCTCTCCGACCGCTTGGGCAAGCTGCGCCTCAAGCTGCGAAATATCGGTGCGGAATTTGTCGGCAGCAGCGCTGCTGCGGCCGCCCGTCGTTGCCAGTTCGTTGCGCAGGTCGGTTTCGGTCTGGCGCGCCGTGTCGATGTCGCCGGCCAGTTTGGCGATCTGATAGTCGCGCTCGGCCAGAACGCGGCCCTGATCGCCAAGACGCGTTTCAAGCTCCTGGACGCGACGATTCAGAACCTCGGCTTCCGTGGTCTGGATGAGAAGCTGGCGTTCCAGATCGCTAGTGCGTCCGCTGAGGTTGCCAAGATTGGTCCGCGCCTCGGTCAAATGCGCCGAGGTCGTGTTGGCGTCTTCGCGTTCACGCTGCAGGCGATGCTCGATATCCTTCACGGTGCGGTCGTAGTCGGCGACACTGACTTTCATCGCCTCGACCTGGGTTCGCAGCGCGGCGAGCTCGACGCGCTGATTGTCGGCGATGATGGAATGTTCGCCAATCTCGGCGACGAGTTTCACCAGTTCGGCTTCCTTGTCGGCCAGCGTGCGTTCGGCTTCCCGGAGCGCGTTGGTCTTGATGCCGAATTCTTCCTCGGTCGCGCGCAATTGCTCGCGCAGCGTTTTTTCGCGCGCTTCAAGCGCAAAAATAGTCGCGCTCTTTTCGCCGAGCTCTTTCTTGAGTTGGTTGACGGCGTCCGTCTTCTTGCCAAGATCGGCAAGCTGCGATGTCGTCTTGGCTTTCATCTGCGCCACGCTCATTTCGAGGCGGCGGGTCGACATCGCGAACTCGGCGCGGAGCTGGTCCTTGTCGGCGCGGATCTCGGCAATCGAAAGCGGCGTGGCGGCTTCCAGCCGCCGCATGGTCAGGCGCACGGCGCGATTGTGCACGAGCGGGATGAACAGCAATCCGAGCAGAGCTGCAACAAGAAACCCGATCCCGAAATACATAACGGGTTCAATCATGACGCCACGCCTCCAGCCGCACCGCAGTCGTAGCGTGACCATGCCACGGAGGTTCGGGCTGCACCACTTTCACTCAACGTTAACCTAAACTGACTTGCGCGGCCGCGCCATGACAAGAATGAGGCGCGCCGGCAAAGGCGCTTCGCCTTGAAAATCAGGGTTAGGCGACGGATGTCAGAAGGGATTCCACGTCGGGCGCGAGGTGAATTTAAGGTAGCCGAGGTTCGCGCCAAGCCGTAGTCCCACGCCGGAGCGGATTGGAACCAGGACGATGTTGTTGGCGGTCAGCGCCGTCATCCCGAAGCCGCCGATAAAATAGGCCGAACCGTCGACCCCCCCGAAACGGTCGAAGATCGCTTCCGTCCGCGGCAGGTTGTAGACCAGCATCATGGTGCGAGCGCCGTCGGCGCCGGCATCGAAGCCCAAAGTCGGTCCTTCCCAGAACACGCGAACGTCTCCGGCATTCTTTGTGTAGAGGGTGCCGTCGCCGTAGCGCAGGCCGCCGACGAAGGCGCCGCCGGCTTCCTCGCCGAGGACATAGCCGTTCGGCAGGCCCCACTGGCTCACAGCCTTCTCGACGATCGTGGCAAGGCCGCGCGACACGCCGCCGAAGAAATGGTGGCCGGCCTCGATAATTTCGTTCGGCGAATATTCGTTTCCTGACGGCTGCTGAGGCGGCGCGGCGGCTGCCGGCGGCCCTGCCGGTACCGGCTGCTGCTGAGCAGCACATGGAGCGACTTGCAGGCCGGCGAAGACGAGGCCGAGCACCACGAGGCGCAAGGTTGAATTCATTCTACGATTCCCCCTTTAACCCCTTGCTCACGCGCTTAAGTTTTACTCTCGGCCGAGCCAATCCGAATCAGAGCAGCATTTGCCAGAACTATGACGGCAGCACGGCGGAAACGGAAGCGAAACTCCGCCTGGACCTTGGCGGTTATCCTGGCGGTTGCCGGGCTTGCTCTCTCTGTCGCCTCACCGTTTTCAGTTGCAGCAACCACCGAAATGATCGTGGTGGATCGGCACACCGGGCTTGCCATCGGCGGTTACGATCCGGTCGCATTCTTCACTGACGGCAAACCGATGGAAGGAAGCGCCGATTTCGAATTTCGCTATGGCGGAGCCATCTGGCGCTTCAGCAACATCGGCAACCGGGATGCCTTTGCTGAGCGGCCTGACATCTACATGCCGCGCTTTGGCGGTTACGATCCGACCATCGTAGCGCGCGGCGTTGCCACGCCGGGTAATCCGAATGTGTGGCTGATCGCCGAACAGCGGCTCTTTTTGTTTTACGACCACGCCCACTTGGAAAAGTTCGTTGCCGATTTTAGTCACCTGCTCGCTGAGGCCGAGCGTAAATGGCCGACAGTAACCTACACACTTAGTCCTTGATCCCGCCGCGGCCGACAAAGGCTGGGATCAGCAATTCCTTGGTGCCATAAACCACAGGACTGCCATCCGGACTGGTGACGCTGCCGCCGGCCGCCTGCAAGATTGCGTGTCCGGCTGCGATGTCCCAGTCATGGGTCGGCGCCAGCCGCGGATAGAGGTCGGCCTTCCCGTCGGCGATCCAGCAGAACTTCACCGAAGAACCGATTTGGATCAGGATGGCTTGCGGCAACGCTTTCATAAGAACCTGGGTTTGTGGGTCCAGATGCGAACGGCTGGCCATGACGATGACTTTGTCCGCGGGTTGCGGTCGGACGCGGATAGGAACTGGTTTGTTTGTTGCAGCGCCGTCAATCCTGTCGGCGCCTTTGCCGACGATGCCGCGCCAGATTATGCCGGCGGCAGGTGCGCAAATGACGCCGAGTTGCGGTTCTCGTTCCGTCATAAGCGCAATATTGACCGTGTATTCGTCACGACCGGCAACGAATTCGCGTGTGCCGTCCAGCGGATCGACCAGAAAGTAGCTGCCGCTTTCGATCGGCCCCGGGTTTTTTTGGGCCGCCTGTTCTTCGGAAATGATCGGCACGTTCGGTGAAATCCGCCGAAGACCTTCGCAGATGATAGCTTCTGCGGCCTCATCTGCTGCGGTTACCGGCGAACCGTCCGCTTTCGTGCGAACATCGGGCCGGCGGGCCAAAGCTAAAATCGCTTCAGCCGCGCGTGCAGCAATGGCGGTCAGCTCATCCAACAGCACGGCGCAGGCGCTGGCGTCTAATGTCGGCAAGGACGGTTCTCGGTCTTCGTGGAAGGATCTCGTAGTCTAGCACGGCGTGGATTTAGGGGCACGATTGCCGAATCGGTTACGCTGTGACAGGCACGACCAGCTACGCACAGTGGAGCCAAGCATGTCCGCACCTATGAACGGTCCGATCACCATTGGCGCCCTCGATCTTGCGGCGCTGCTTTGCTCCCGCGTCTGTCACGATCTGATTAGCCCGGTAGGAGCAATTGTTAACGGCCTTGAGGTCCTCGAAGAGGACAAAGATGAGGAAACCAGGGTCTTTGCACTGGATCTGATCAAGAAAAGTGCCCAGACGGCCTCGGCCAAGCTCCAATTCTGCCGGATCGCTTTTGGTGCCGCCGGCTCCGCGGGCGCCCAGATCGACCTTGGCGACGCGGAAAAACTGTCGCGGGGGCTACTTGCCGACGAGAAAACCAAGATCACCTGGAACCTGCCTCGTGAGTTGATGCCGAAAAACCACGTGAAGCTGTTGCTCAACATGATGTTAATTGCCGTCGGCACTATCCCTCGCGGCGGCATGATCACGGTCGACCCGGCCGGAGACGGAAAAGGGTTTCGTCTCTCGGCATCGGGCCTTAACGCGAGGCTCGCCGAGCCCATCGTAGGGCTGCTGGCAGGCAATTCGGGCCATCCCGTCGACGCTCACGCTGTCCAGCCGGTCTATACCGGTATCCTGGCCCGGGAGTGCGGTTTGGCATTATCGGCAGCGGTCGAAGGCGAAGCCGTAGTCGTTACCGCTCGTTAACGAGCCTTCCAACCGGTTTATTGCGGTCGCGGGAGGATTTAGGCCCCTTCCGCAACAGAAATTAAACCGTTTGCCAACAGACTGAGGTTGTCTGATCAGGCGCGGCCGTGCCTGGCGACGAGGTCGCGCGCGTGGCGCGTTCCTTGGTAATCTTGCAAGCTGTGCGTGTACCGTCGCGTGGGCGCCCGGCAAGTGACGAGGGCGCCTGGTATGGACGACCTGCTCCGGGAGTTCCTGACCGAGACCGGTGAAAGTCTCAATGTGGTCGACGCCGAGCTCGTCCGTTTCGAGCAGGATCCGAATAACAGCAAAATTCTCGGCAACATCTTCCGGCTGGTCCACACCATCAAAGGCACGTGCGGATTCCTCGCGTTGCCGCGGCTCGAGACTCTCGCGCATGCCGCCGAGAACGTGATGGGCAAGTTCCGCGATGGCATGCCTGTCACGGCCGACGCTGTCACTGTCATCCTCGCGACCATCGACCGCATCAAGAAAATCCTCGAGGAGATCGAAGCCCAGCAGCAAGAGCCGAACGGCACCGATGGCGATCTGATCGACACGCTTGGTCGTTTGGGGCGCGGTGAACGAGTAGCCGTGCCGCTGGCAGTACCACTACCTGATAGCGAGGACGAGCCCGAAGCAGCGCCGGCAGACCAGACAGCGCAGGCGGAAAAGTCCGACAATCCGGAAAAAGCCGCTCCGGAACGCCCGGAAGAAGGACGCAATGATCGTCTCACGACCCATTCGATCCGGGTCAACGTCGACACGCTCGATTATTTGATGACGACAGTTTCGGAGCTGGTGCTTACGCGCAATCAGCTTCTTGAGATTGTGCGCAGGAACGAGGACTCCGACTTCAAGGTGCCGTTGCAGCGCCTTTCTAACGTCACGGCCGAACTTCAGGAAGGCGTGATGAAGACGCGCATGCAGCCGGTCGGCAATGCGTGGCAGAAGCTGCCGCGTATCGTGCGCGATCTCTGCGCCGAGCTTGGCAAGGACATCGAGCTCGAAATGCGCGGCGCCGATACCGAGCTCGACCGTCAAGTCCTTGAACTGGTCAAGGATCCGCTGACGCATCTGGTGCGCAATTGCGCCGATCATGGCATTGAAAGGCCGGCCGCGCGGCTTGCCGCGGGCAAGCCGGCGAAGGGCACTATCAGGCTTTCAGCGTGGCATCAGGGCGGTCACATCATCATTGAGATCGTGGACGATGGCCGCGGCCTTGACCTTGCCGGCATCCGGGCAAAAGCCCTTGAGAAGGGGCTCGTTACCGAGGCTCAGCTCGCGGCGAAGTCCGAGTCTGAAATTTGCAACTTCATCTTCACAGCGGGCTTCTCGACGGCAGCCAAAGTAACGAACATTTCCGGGCGTGGCGTCGGCATGGACGTCGTACGGAGTAATATCGAGCAGATCGGCGGCACGGTGGATCTGAGCTCCGTGCCAGGCAGCGGCACCACCTTCACCATCAAAATACCGCTCACCCTTGCCATCGTGTCAGCGCTAATTGTCGAGGCCGGCGGCGAGCGCTTTGCCATTCCGCAACTTTCCGTTCTTGAACTGGTTCGCGCCGGCAACGGTGGCGAGCATCGCATCGAGCATATCAAGGACGCGCCGGTTCTGAGGCTGCGCAACAGGCTGTTGCCCCTCGTGCGCCTGAAAGAGGTTCTCCACCTCGGCGAAAGCAATAATGAGAACGGTTTCGTCGTGGTAATGCAGGCCGGTAACCAGGTGTTTGGTGCGGTCGTCGATAGCGTCTTGCATACCGAAGAAATTGTCATCAAGCCGATGTCATCCAGGCTACGCCATATCGTGATATTCTCCGGCACGACGATCCTCGGCGATGGCTCGGTCATCATGATTATCGATCCGAACGGAGTGGCGCAGGCTCTCGGCCGCGTCGTCACCGCCGGCCATCCTGACAAACCGGAGCTTGAAAGCCACGATGGCGAGAGCGATGCAGATACTGTCTCGATGCTGGTATTCCGCGCGGGTTCGCTGCAGCCCAAGGCCGTGCCGCTTTCGCTGATCACCCGGCTTGAAGAGATCGATTGTCGCAAGATCGAAATCTCGGATGATCGCTATCTGGTGCAGTATCGCGACCAGCTCATGCCGCTGCTGCGAATTGACGGGGAGGCGCATCTCAAAAAGGAAGGCGCGCAGCCGATCCTGGTTTTCTCCGACCATGGCCGCTCGATGGGCCTTATCGTTGATGAGATCATCGACATCGTCGAGGAGCGGCTTGATATCGAGGTCATGAGCGACCGTGCGGGCCTGCTCGGCTTTGCGGTGATCAAGGGCGCAACCACCGAGATTATCGATGTCGGGCACTTCCTCCCGCAGGCATTCGAGGATTGGTTCCGCCGTCCGGATGCGGCGTCGATGCGCCAGGGGCGCACCGTGTTATTGGTCGATGACTCAATATTCTTTCGTGAACTGTTGACGCCCCTGATCAAGGCGGCTGGCTATCGCGTCGTGGCGGTGGCATCCGCCGCGGAAGCTCTTGCGGTTCTCAAATCCAACAGTCGCTTTGACTTGATCGTCACCGACACTGAAATGCCGGAGGTCGATGGTTTCAAACTCGCCGAAGCGGTTCGCGCCATGCCGGGCCGTACGGAAATTCCGATCATCGCGCTTGCCGCAATGGTCACTGCGGATGCGATCGAGCGCGGCCGCGCCGTTGGATTCCACGATTTTGTCGCCAAGTTCGATCGCGCCGGGCTAATTGCCGCGATCAAGGAACAGGGCGCCGAGGTCGATCAGGCAGCATGACATGACTGACACTGCCAAGCTCAGCGACTACGTGACGTTCTCGGCGGCGGGACAAATGTTCGGTCTGCCGATCGAATGTGTTCAGGATGTCTTCAAACCAGCGCGCATTACGCGGGTGCCGCTTGCCGGCCCCGAGATTGCCGGCGTTCTCAATCTGCGCGGCCGCATTGTCACCGCCGTCGAATTGCGCATCCGGCTCGGGCTTGGGGCTCGCGAAGGCGGCAACGGGCCGATGGCGATCGGCATCGAATTGCAGGGTGAATCGTTCGGCCTTCTGGTCGACGCAGTCGGTGAGGTGCTCAAGCTCGCCGAGGGCGAGCGCGAAGCCAATCCGGTTAATCTCGATCGCCATCTCGGGCGGGTTTCGGCGGGTGTTTATCGGCTCGACGGGGAGCTTCTGGTCATTCTCGATATCGATCGTGTGCTGGATCTAGGCGGCGAAGCGGTTGCGGCGTGACCAATAGCTACGCCGAAATGGAATTGGGTGCGGTGAAAACCAGGCGGGTACGCCCCGCGAAGGTGGAGTGAGGACGTTATGAAGACTTGTTTGGTTGTCGACAACTCGAGCGTCATTCGCAAGGTAGCTCGGCGAATCCTCGAAGGTCTCGAATTCCAGATCATGGAAGCAGAGAACGGCGAGGAGGCGATCGAAACCTGCAAACGACAATTGCCGGATGCGATCCTGCTCGATTGGAATATGCCAAAAATGGACGGCTACGATTTCCTGCGGGTATTGCGGCGGCTGCCCGGCGGGGATGGGCCAAAAGTGGTGTTCTGCACCACCGAAAACGACGTCGCCCATATCGCGCGGGCGCTTCACGCTGGCGCCAACGAGTACATCATGAAGCCGTTCGACAAGGACATTGTCCAGGCAAAATTCCAGGAAGTTGGGCTGATCTAAAGCACCCTGTTGCGCTTTGTCGTCCGAGGTATCAGTCAGCGTTGTGAAGTCGAGTACATGAATATCGCCCTTGCTGCTGCAAACCGCCGCGCGGCCGCTGCCGACAGCGCGATCCGCGTTATGGTCGTCGACGATGCCGTCGTTGCCCGCAGCCTGGTGACGCGTTGGGTCGATGCCGAGCCCGACATGACTATCGTGGCGTCGCTGCGCACCGGTCGGGAAGCGGTCGAACAGATCGATAAAAGTAATCCGGATGTCGTCGTCCTCGATGTTGAAATGCCGGAACTCGACGGTATTTCTGCGCTGCCGCTGCTCCTGAAGAAAAAACATGATCTCATCGTGATCATGGCATCGGCCGTTACCCGCCGCGGTGCCGAAGTGAGTTTGCGCGCGCTGTCATTGGGTGCCGCCGACTACATTCCTAAGCCCGCGACTAGCCGCGAGACCTCGACATCTTCGGAATATCGGCGCGAACTAATCGAGAAAATTCGCACTTTGGGGCGGCGGCGGCGATTACTGCCGCGCCATGTCGCGCCGGGCCTGGCGCCCGCCGATGAGCACGGAGTACGGCAACGGCCGGTCTCATCCGCAGCTCGCGAGGCTTTATCGGTCAAACCGGATGTGCACGACCTTACGCTGCGTCCGTTTTCATTGACTGTTCCGCGTGTGCTGCTGGTCGGTTCTTCCACGGGTGGCCCACAGGCGCTTACTGTTTTGATTCAAAAATTGCCGGCGGCAATCGACCGTGCGCCGCTACTGATAACCCAGCATATGCCGCCGACTTTTACGACGGTGTTGGCTGAGCATTTGTCACGCATTGGTGGCCGTGGGGCTCATGAAGCCGAGGATGGCGAGCCTGTACTGGCTGGCGGTATCTATGTGGCGCCTGGTGGCAGGCACATGCGGGTCGCGCGCGACCAGAACGGCATCCGTATCGTGCTAGGCGACGATCCGCCGATCAATTTTTGCCGACCCTCCGTCGATCCGTTGTTTTCGTCCGCGGCGCAGGTTTGGGGTTCAAGCGCGCTTGCGGTCGTGCTCACCGGCATGGGGAGTGACGGTTGCCATGGTGCAGCGGACATCGCTGCCGCAGGCGGCAGCGTTATTGCGCAGGACGAAGCCTCAAGTGTGGTGTGGGGTATGCCGCGCGCCGTCGCGCAAGCTGGACTTTGCTCCGCCATAATGCCGCTGACTGACATCGCGCCGAAGATTATTCGGCTGTTCTCCGGGGTGCGGGTATGAGCCCGGTCGACTACGAATTTCTGCGCAAGTATCTGAAGGAGCGCTCCGGCCTCGTGCTGTCGGCTGACAAGCAATATCTTGTAGAGAGCCGCTTGCTTCCGGTCGCTCGCTCCGCCGGTTTTGCCAATTTGGGTGACCTCGTTCGCGCGCTGATGATCGGTAACGCCGAGACGCTGGCGAAGGCTGTGGTCGAAGCGATGATGACGCACGAGTCGTTCTTCTTTCGCGACAAACTTCCGTTCGATCACTTCCGCCAGACCATCATGCCGGCGCTGATTGCGGCACGAAGCAACATACGCACAATCCGTATTTGGTGCGCCGCCGCCTCGACCGGGCAGGAGCCCTATTCTTTGGCGATGTGTCTGCGGGAGATGGAACAAAAGATCGCGGGATGGCGGATCGAGTTATTGGCCACCGATCTCGGCAATGACGTCCTGGATAAGGCCCGGCAAGGCCTCTACAGCCAATTCGAGGTGCAGCGCGGCCTGCCGATCCAGCTTCTGATCAAGCATTTCACCCAGGTCGGCGAGCTTTGGCAGATCGCGCCTGATATCCGCTCGATGGTCAAATACCAGCAGCTCAATCTCCTGGCGGATTTCGCCAGGCTCGGGCGCTTCGACTTGATCCTGTGCCGCAATGTCTTGATCTATTTCGACACGGAAACGAAAATCAGCGTACTTAACCGCCTCGCGCGGTCGACGGCCAGTGACGGCTACCTTATGCTCGGCGCTGCCGAGACTGTGGTCGGATTGACCAACAGCTTCAAGGTCGTCCCTGACAAACGTGGGCTCTATGTGCCGAATATAGGCGCGATGAATTCAACTATGCCAAAGCCGCTGCCGCGCCTCGTCGCAGTCAGCGGCGCCCGGTAGACAAACAAAAACCCCGGCCTTGCGGCCGGGGTTTTGCAGTCTCGGTCCCGGAACTTATTAGGCGGAAATCTTCGCCTCGTCCTCGCTCGGCTCGCGCAGCACGTAGCCGCGACCCCACACCGTTTCGATGTAGTTCTTGCCGCTCGAGGCGTTGGCGAGCTTCTTGCGGAGCTTGCAGATGAAGACGTCGATGATCTTCAGCTCCGGCTCGTCCATGCCGCCATAAAGGTGGTTGAGGAACATTTCCTTGGTCAGCGTCGTGCCTTTGCGCAGGCTCAGGAGTTCCAGCATCTGGTACTCCTTACCGGTCAGGTGCACACGGGCGCTGCTTACCTCGACGGTCTTGGTGTCGAGATTGACGCAGAGGTCGCCGGTGTTGATGACCGATTGAGCGTGACCCTTGGAACGCCGCACGATGGCGTGGATTCGCGCGACCAACTCGTCCTTGTGGAACGGCTTGGTCATGTAGTCATCGGCACCGAAACCAAGCCCTCTGACCTTGTCCTCGATGCCGGCCAGCCCTGACAGAATCAGGATCGGCGTCTTCACCTTCGAAACGCGCAGACTGCGCAGGACCTCGAAGCCGGACATGTCCGGAAGGTTCAGGTCGAGAAGGATGATGTCGTAATCGTAGATTTTGCCGAGATCGATCCCTTCTTCGCCGAGATCGGTCGTGTAGACATTGAAGCTCTCGGACTTGAGCATCAATTCAATCGATTGCGCGGTAGCGCTATCGTCTTCAATCAGTAGAACGCGCATGCCAGTCCCCTTCCTCGCCACGAAGGCTTAAGGTCGGCACGCCGCATCGGCGGCAGCCCCTGGAAACGCCCTGAGACAAACTGATTCGAGACACTAGCGAATCGATGGTTAACAAAACCTGATTCCTGTGCGCAAGCATTCTCTGGGCAAATTCGTCCGAATCGCCATAAGATATTGCTCAACAGCGGTTTTTTAGCCACCTGGCCGCTCATGTATCAAATTAAGTTTCGGCTCTACCCGATTTAAACAACTCGCTTCGCATATTGCTTGGCGAGGCTTGGTCCCCAAGGACGATAACCGGATGATTAACGGCCCGGGTAAATACACCGTTAAGACCGATGCATCTTGGGTAACCATTTCTGCTGTCTTAAGGCGCCGCGGTGGCGAGGGATGAAGGCGCTCGCCGAACAAATCAATGAACTCGACGGTATCGAGATCTACGGACGGGTGGTCGGTGTGCGTGGCCTCATGGTCGAAGTCTCCGGGCCGCTCCATGCGATGTCAGTCGGTTCCCGGGTGATCGTAGAGACCCCGACGAAGCCGATTCCCTGCGAAGTGGTCGGTTTTACCGGCACCAACGCGTTACTGATGCCATTCGCGCCGCTCGAAGGGGTTCGACGCGGCTGCCGGGCGCTCGTGACGGCGGTTGCAGGCGCGGTGCGTCCGTCGAGCGGCTGGCTCGGCCGCGTGATCAACGCGCTCGGTGAGCCGATCGACGGCAAGGGGCCCCTGTTGTTTGGTCCTTCGCCTTATCCGTTCCGCAATACCCCGCCGCTGGCCCATGCCCGCCGCCGGGTCGGTGCACCGCTCGATTTGGGTGTGCGCGCGCTCAATACTTTCCTCACCTGCTGCCGCGGCCAGCGCATGGGCATCTTCTCCGGTTCGGGCGTTGGCAAGTCGGTGTTGCTGTCGATGCTGGCGCGCAATGTGGCTGCCGACGTTACTGTGATCGGGCTTATTGGGGAACGCGGTCGCGAAGTGCAGGAGTTCTTGCAGGACGATCTCGGTGATGCCGGTCTTGCCCGCTCGGTTGTCGTGGTCTCAACCTCCGATGAGCCGGCGTTGATGCGGCGGCAGGCCGCGCACGTCACGCTTGCGATCGCGGAGTTCTTTCGTGACGAAGGCAAAGACGTGCTGGTGCTGATGGATTCGGTGACGCGTTTTGCCATGGCGCAGCGCGAGATCGGTCTATCGGCGGGCGAACCGCCGACTGCGAAAGGCTACACGCCGACGGTTTTCACCGAATTGCCGCGGCTCCTGGAGCGAGCGGGTCCCGGCACCGATCAGGGCACAATCACCGGCATCTTTACGGTTCTCGTGGATGGCGACGACTACAATGAGCCGATTGCCGATGCAGTACGTGGAATCCTCGATGGCCATATCGTCATGGAGCGCGCCATCGCCGAGCGTGGGCGGTATCCAGCAATTAACGTGCTCAAGTCGATATCGCGCACCATGCCGCGGGCAGCCGACCAGAGCTACCTGCCCGTGATCACCCACGCCCGTCAGGTCATGGCGACCTATGCGGACATGGAAGAGCTCATTCGGCTTGGCGCCTACCGGGCCGGAACCAGCCCTGAGGTCGATGAGGCGATTCGCCTTCATAAGCCGCTGGAGGGCTTCCTGGCCCAAGGTAAGGAAGAGGCAACCAGCCTGGCGGATGGTTACCGTCGTCTTGATGAAATCCTGCGCGGTTCGGAAACCGAACGCTAACGATATAGCGCCACAATCCGGATGAACTGGCACGCCGCCCCAAGGGTAGGACGGCGTCTGGGTTCAGTGGCTTCGGGGGAGTAACAGTCGATGAAGTCCCGTGAGACGCTCATCCGCCTGAAAAAGTTTCAGGTCGATGAGAAGCGGCGCAAGGTTGCACAGATCGAAACCATGATCGCTGAGTTCGAGCGCATGGCCGCCGATCTCGAGCGCGAGATCAAAGTCGAGCAGGATCGCGCCGGAATCCACGACCCGGGGCACTTTGCCTATCCGACCTATGCCAAGGCGGCGATCGGGCGCCGCGAGAACCTTAAACGCTCATCCGATGAGCTTCGCACCCAGCTTGAAGACGCAAAGCTGGCGCTCGCCGAAGCCTTCGAAGACCTCAAGAAGGTCGAATTGCTTGATGAGCGCGATCAGACGCGCGAACGGGAAGCCGAGAACGACGCCGAACAGGCCGAGCTCGACGATATCGCCCTGATGCGGATGCGGGGCGCCGCGACGGCTTGATAAACGGCCAAATTCGAACCTGATACATCATGCCCGGCCCTCGGCCGGGCATGATTGCTTGTGGCCATCGGTTCGGAGCAGGGTCGAAAATTGACCCGGTCATGCTAGCGCACCCCTCCTTTCGCTCTCGACGAGCAGGGCGCTCCGCGGCGATAATCCCCGTGGAGGCCAACTTTCCAGAGGACACGGCTTTCCGCGGACCGATTACCGGGGGCCTGGGGCAGTTATGTTGATGCAGGGGGAACTCGTCTGGCTGCTTGGGGCCGTCGCCAAGGGCGATGCGGCTGCATTCGAGCGGCTCTATGACGCTACGCGGTCGAAACTTTATGGGGTCCTTCTTCGTATCTTGGGAAGGCCCGAATTGGCCGAAGATGTCATGCAGGAGACCTACCTGAAGGTATGGAAGATGGCGGATAAGTTCGATCCGGCTCAGGCAAGCCCCATCACCTGGATGGTAGCGATCGCACGAAATCGGGCCATCGACATTGTCCGTAAGCGTGGAGAGACCTCGATTGAGGAGGAGCCTGAAGCGCAAAACGTGGCGTCGGAGTCGCCGGCGCCGCTCGCCCGCCGCGAAATGACCGAAGAACTCAGGCGGCTGTTGTCTTGCCTGGGCAAGCTCGATCCGGAGAAGCAGCGGATCGTTCTGCTCGGCCTATTACAGCGGCTGGAGCCGCGAGCAGCTTTCGACCAAGCTCGATATCCCGGTGAACACGATCAAGACATGGTTACGCCGCAGCCTCCTCGAAATTCGCGAATGTATGGGGAAGTAACGGCTAAAGAGAAAACAGGATCCGTTCCGTGATGTACGACGAAGCCCAAGACGCCCTTGCCGCCGAATACGTCCTAGGCACGCTTTCCGGCGACGAACGCGAGCATGCCGAGGCGCTGCTTGCGATCGATCCGGGATTTACCGACTCCGTTCGCGTTTGGGAGCGCCGGCTTGGCGAGCTCAATGTCATGGTCGAGGCGGTCGAACCGCCGCCGTCGGTTTGGGAAAAAATCGCCAAGGAAATCGGTCACGTCGCGCCGGCAACTACGGCGTCGCCCCCACCCGCTAGTGCCGTTGCGGATATCCCGGCGGCCTACGCTCCAGCTTTTATGACCGACGAAACGCCGCTGCCGGTGCTTGGCGAAACATCGAAGGAAGGGCCGGCTTCGACGCTTCCTGCTGCCGAACAGCTTCCCGACAGTCTGTCGGATTCGATAACGGCTTCGCTGGCGAAATCACTTGGTGAGCCGGAATCGAGCGGTCGATGGGTGCGATACCGCAGCCACGCCGATGTTGATCCCGCGAGCACCGAACGCAGCGCCAACGTCGTGCAGCTCAATCGCCGCGTTAGGAAATGGCGAAGCGTGGCGATCGCCATGCAGGCCATCGCGGCGCTGCTGGTGGTCTATGTGGTTGCGGCGCAATTCTATCCGGACCTCATTACGCTTCGCGGCCGTGTGGCCGGAGTGCAGACCGCGCAGACGCCAGCGCAACTGCCGGCGCGCCTTGTGGCTGCCTTGCAGCAGGATCCGACCAATCCGGCGTTCCTGCTGACGGTGGATCCGCAAAGCCGCACATTGATCGTGCACCGGGTTTCGGCGACTCCCGAGCAGGGCCGAAGTTACGAGCTGTGGCTTATCGCGAAAGGCGCTCCTGCGCCAAAGTCGCTGGGTCTGATTGGTGCTGACGAATTCACCCAGCGCCCGATCCCCGGAATTTCGATCTGGCGAACGCTTCGCACCGCAAGCTACGCCGTATCGCTTGAGCCGGCTGGCGGTTCACCGAGCGGTGTACCGACTGGGCCGGTGCTATTTACCGGCAATATCGTCGAGACGGTGCCGACAGCGCCGCGCACCTGACAGCGCAATCATTTGATAAAAGCGGCCTTCAAAACGCGTGTGCCCGGCGCAAGGCCGGGCACGTAGAGTCAGAGTACAAATAAGGCCAGTAACTATCGGATGGTGGGCGCCTGTGCGCTGCTCAGCGCAGTCGGCTGGCCCGCCTTTACCAGCGCGGCGGTACCGAGATCAAGATCGCTGACATGGGCGAAGATGCCGACTACGGCGACTACGGTCGCGCAAAGCAGACCAAGCACCACGATTTTCAGGTGCGTACCACGGTCGGCGCTGTACATCGAATGGTTCATTGCGACCTCCCAGTTTTCTGCCCATTAGTCGGAGCTGCTGGGGTAAAAAGTTCACTGCAACGCACTAATTAGGTACTAGGATTTACATGCCAAATAGGACTTCACTGAACGGTGAAGTCCCGTGATAACGGTTGATGGGGGGCATAGTTCCCTGTCAGGCGGTCCGGTCCAGGGCGAATAAGGCCCGGCTGGCTAAAATCGGAGGGGTCGATAGTGAGCCAACTAACATCCGAACTCGCGCCGACCGGCGTGCTGCGCGCCGGCATCAACATGAGCAATTTCCTGCTGGTGACCGGCAAGACTGCCTCGGGCGATCCACAGGGCGTCTCGCCCGACATGGCAGCCGAGATCGCGCGCCGGCTTGGTGTCCCCGTCAAATACGTTCAGTTCGACCGGCCGTCCAAGCTCGCAGACGCTGCCGGCACCAATAGTTGGGACATTGGCCTGATCGGGGCCGAGCCGCAGCGGGCCGAAAAAATCACATTCACGAATGCCTATTGCGAGATCGAGGCAACCTATCTGGTGCCGAAGGGCTCGCCGATTTCCTCTATCGCCGAAGTCGATCGCCCCGGAAACCGGATCACGGTCCGGCGCGGCGCCGCTTACGATCTCTGGCTCGAGCGCAACATCAAGCAGGCAACCCTGCTGCGATCTGACTCAGCGGAAGGTCCGTTCGATCAATTCGTCAACGAAAAGCTCGAAGCGTACGCCGCGCTCCGGCCGCAATTGTTCACCGACGTGGAAAAGCTGCCGGGCAGCAAAATCCTGCCCGGCAATTTCATGACGGTGCAGCAAGCGATCGGCACGGCGAAGCCCAATACCGCTGGCGCCAAATTCCTGAGCGAGTTCGTCGAAGAAGCGAAGAAGTCAGGTCTTGTGGCGCGCCTGATCGAAAAGCATCACGTCAAAGGTTTGTCGGTCGCGCCGTAAGCAGCCGCTATCGTTATGCCCGCGCCAAACGGCCTACGGCTTCAAATGCTGCCGACGGTCTTGAGCCGCACGCGCGGATGAATTTCCGTTTGCGCCAGCACGCTGGTTTGCGCGCGGAAGCGCTCGATAATGCCGCGCACGAATGGCCGAATGCTGGGCGAGGTAACCAGCACCGGCGCCTCGCCTTCCTGCGCGGCTTGCTCGAATTTTTCGCGCACAGCGTTGATGAATTCGGTAAGCCGTGACGGCTGCATCGCGAGGCTTCGATCGTCGCCCTGACCGACAATGGATTCCGCGAAAGCCTGCTCCCATTTCGCGGTGAGCGCGATGATCGGAAGCAGCCCGTTGACGCTCATGTATTGGGCGCAGAGCTGGCGCGCCAGCCGGGCCCGTACGTGTTCGGCCAGCATCGTCGGGTTTCGGGTCGAGCCAAGGCCGTCGGCAATACCTTCGAGGATGGTAGCGAGGTCGCGGATCGATACGCGCTCGGCAAGCAGCATTTGCAACACGCGCTGGATACCGGAGTTCGTGATCAGCGACGGGACGATATCCTTGATCAGTTCGCCCTGCTCCTTCGGCAATTCCTTGATCAGTTTTTGCACCTCGCCGTAGGACAACAGCTCCGACATGTTGGTCTTGATGAGCTCGGTCAGATGCGTCGCCAGCACGGTCGCGGCATCGACGACGGTGTAGCCTTTCACCGAGGCTTCTTCCTTCAACGCCGCGTCGATCCAGGTCGCCGGCAAGCCAAAGGTCGGTTCCGTGGTGTGGACGCCGGGCAGGGTGACCTGATTGCCCGCCGGATCCATGACCATGTATTGGCCGTGCCACACCTTGCCGGTGCCGGCCTCGACCTCCTTGATCTTGATGACGTAGCTGTTGGCGTCGAGCTGCACGTTGTCGAGGATGCGTACCGCCGGCATCACGAAGCCCATCTCGATCGCCAGCGACCGGCGCAGCGCCTTGATCTGCTCGGTCAGGCGGTCGGAGCCGTCCGGCGCGTTGACCAACGGCAGCAGCGCGTAGCCGAGCTCGATCTTGAGATCGTCGATCTTGAGCGATGCCGATACCGGCTCTTCGGCCGGCGCGGCGGTCTTGGCTGTTTCGGCCTTTTTCGCTTCGGCCGCGACCGCCACTTTATTGCGGCGGTCGATGATGTAAGCGAGGCTTCCGGCGCCGCCGCCCAAAAGCATGAACGGCAGCATCGGAATTCCGGGCAGCAGCGCCATCACGATCATGACAGCTGCCGACATGCCGAGCGCCTTGGGATAACCGGAAAGCTGGCTCAGCAAAGCCTTGTCGGCCGCTCCGGTAACGCCGGCCTTCGATACGAGCAGGCCGGCGGCGGTCGAAACGATCAACGCCGGGATTTGCGTTACCAGGCCGTCGCCGACGGTCAGCAGGGTATAGGCGTGGGCTGCTTCTCCGAACGATCAGCCCTTGCTGAAGAATGCCGATCACCATGCCGCCGATAACGTTGATCATCACGACGAGCAGGCCGGCGATGGCGTCGCCGCGCACGAATTTCGAGGCGCCGTCCATCGCGCCGAAGAAGTTGGATTCGTCTTCGAGCGCCTTGCGCCGGCGCCGAGCTTCCTTTTCGTCGACCAGTCCGGCGGACAAGTCGGCATCGATCGCCATCTGCTTGCCGGGCATGGCGTCCAAATGGAAGCGCGCCGCAACTTCGGCGATGCGTCCAGAACCTTTGGTGATGACGACGAAATTCACGATGACAAGGATCGTGAACACGATGATACCGATGACGAAGTTGCCGCCCATCACGAAGTTGCCGAACGCCTCGATGACGTGGCCGGCGGCAGCGGTGCCCTCGTGGCCCCGCGCGAGGATCAGGCGCGTCGATGCGAGGTTGAGGGCAAGCCGCAACATCGTTGAAATGAGCAGTACCGTCGGGAAGGCGGAAAACTCCAGCGGCGTCTGGATGAACAGCGACGTCATCAGGATCAGCACAGAGAAGGTGATCGAGATGGCGAGCGAGAAATCGAGTAGCAGCGGCGGCAGGGGCAGGATAAGGATGACGAGGATCGCCATCATCCCGACGGCGAGCCCGATGTCGCTTCGCCGCAGCATGGTGCCGAGGTCGACGAGCCGCGACAGCGCCGTCTCTCCGCCCTGCGCCGATGTTGCGTCGGTCATGCCGGTTGATCGTTTCCGTCGGTCGTGCGGTTCAAAGCTGTGCGTGGCGGCTGACGGGCCACCGGCACGAATGATTTGCGCGGCGCTCGCTTCCAAGGCTGCCCCTTAGAGTGCGGTGGAAACGCATACGCCTCCCAGGCAAAATGTGCCGGGTTTATGGTTACCGAGTCGTTAACGAGGCCCAGGTTTCGTACGAAAGACACAATCGAAGCTGCGTCTGCGCGGTGGAAGGAGCCAAAGCTGTGAATTTTCGAGTTACGTTATTGGCCGCCACCTTGGCGCTTATCTCTGCAACAGCATTTGCTGACGGCATTGCTCCGGGACTGTGGCGGGTCATCACCCGCACCGAAACTGGCGGTGTCATTGGTCCGCCCCACGAAAGCTCTAAATGCCTGACGCCTGAACAGACCGGGGACCTCGCTACGACATTTTCCCCGGTCGCCGGCACGATCAATTCGGTTTGCGCGCCGATCGAGCGCAATGTTTCTGGCGGCAAGCTGACTTGGCGGTTGGTCTGCAAGGGCCAACTCGACATGGAGCTCACCGGCGAATTCAGCTTTGAGGATCCGCACCATTACACCGGTATTGTCCATACCAAGGCGGAAATGGCTGGCATGCCAATGGTGGATTCGCGGAACACGCTGGAAGGGCAATGGGCGTCGGAGTGTCCTCCACAATAGGGCAGGTGTGTTCGCATCGATGAGGAAACCTACGCTTTTCCTGGCGCTGTTCGTAACCGTCGGCGTGCATGCGGCAGGGGCACAGGACCACCCGGGCGATTTCGTTGACGCCGCAACGGTTGTTCCCGGATTGATGGCGGATATCCGCTATGCCGGGGCGCATAACTTTGTCGGCCGTCCGGTCGATAGTTACGAAGCGCCGCTGTGCCTGTTGGCGCGTCCTGCCGCCGAGGCGCTGGCGCAAGTCGCGCGTGACCTCGCCCCGCAGGGGCTTCACATCAAAGTATTCGATTGCTACCGGCCGACGCGTGCGGTGGCGAATTTCGTGCGCTGGGCGCGCGACCTCAACGACCAGAAAATGAAGACCGAGTTCTATCCCAACGTCGATAAGCGCACGCTGTTCAGTAGCGGGTATATCTCATCGCGTTCCGGCCATTCGCGCGGTTCGACGATGGATATGACACTGGCGCGCGACGACGGGAAAGAGCTCGACATGGGTACGCCATTCGATTTTTTCAGCCCGAAGTCGTGGCCTGCCGACGCGAGCATCAGCGCGGAGGCCCACGCCAACCGCATGCTGCTCGCCAATGCCATGAGCCGCCGTAGCTTTCGCCCCTATGACAAGGAATGGTGGCACTTCACGCTGCGCCATGAGCCTTTCCCGGACACCTATTTCGATTTTCCGGTGAAATGAGCGAGCGTCAGAGCCCCAAATAGAACTTCTTGATCAAGTCGTTGTTGTTGAGCTCTTCGGCCGAGCGGCCTTCGAAAGCGATCTTGCCGTGGACGATGACATAGCCGCGAGTGGCGATCCGGATCGCCTGGGTGAAATTCTGCTCCGCCATCAGCACCGTGAGCTGATAACGCTGCTTCATCTCGGCAATGGCGTCGATGGTGCGGCTGACCAGGATCGGCGCCAGGCCGACTGAAGGTTCGTCAACGAGCAGGATCTTCGGCGCCAGCATCAGGGCGCGTCCAAGCGCCAGCATCTGCTGCTCGCCGCCGGAAAGCGAACCAGCGAGCTGGCTGCGGCGTTCGGCAAGCCGCGGAAATGTTTCGCAGCAGACCTCGTAATTGCGCTTGAGCTGCGCCCGCGCCGTGGGGCGGAACGCGCCAAGCAGAAGATTTTCTTCGACAGTGAGCTTTGGAAACAGCCGCCGGCCCTCCGGCACCATCGCGATGCCAAGGTCGGCGATCTCTTCCGTGGTGCGGCCGACAAGATCGTGATGGATGCCGTCGATCTCGGCAACGATCGAGCCCGCGCTCGGCCGAACGATGCCCATGATGCATTTCATCAGCGTTGATTTGCCGTTGCCGTTGGTGCCCAGCAGCGTCACGGTCTCGCCAGCGTTGACCTTGATCGACACGTCCTCGATGACCCGAACCGCGCCGTAAGCGGCATGGATGCCGGCTATGGTGAGGCTACTGGCCAAGATAGGCCCTCTCGACTTCCGGATCGCGCATCACGTCATCCGGCAGACCGTCCGCGATCTTTTTTCCCGACACAAGAACGACGATACGGCGCGAAAAGCTCATCACCGCACGCATGATGTGCTCGATCAGGATGACGGTGACGCCCTGTTCGTTCAGCCGTACCAGCAGCGTCAGGATCTCTTCGACCTCCGAATGGGTCAGTCCCGCCATCGCTTCATCAGCTATCAGCAGCTTTGGCTCTGAGGCCATGGCCCGCGCAAGTTCAAGTTTGCGCATTTCGACCTGGGTCAAATCCTTCGGCATCCGTCGCGCTTTGGCATCAAGCCCGACTTCGCGCAACAGATCGACACAGCGTGTTTCGATATCGCCGGTCGAACGGCGGGTGCCGCGCGCTCCCACGGTGTAGAGCAGGGGGATGCGGACATTGTCCATCAGGTTCAGGCTCAGAAACGGCCGTGGCAATTGAAAGCTGCGAGCCAATCCGAGATGTGTCCGTTGGTGGGCCGCAAGGCCGTTGATGGAGCGGCCGTCGAAATGCACCGAGCCTCGCTCGTTGCGCAGTGTGCCGCAGATGCAGTTCACCAGTGTGCTCTTACCGGAGCCGTTCGGGCCAATCAGGCCAAGACGCTCGCCGGGTGTGACCGACAACGAAATATTTTCCAGTGCAACGAAGCCGCCGAAACGCTTGCCGAGATTTTCGATAATGAGGAGGTCAGTCATGGCACCGCCTCCGGCGATTCGGTTTCGACTTTTCGGCGGCCGACAAAGTCCTCCGGCTTATGCTGCCAATAGGTGTGCACCAGCCCGATAATGCCGTTAGGCGCCAGGATCACGAAGAGGACGAGGATCACGCCGACCACAAGGAGATTGACGGCGGACGAGATGGTAACCGTCGCGATCTGTTGCAGTGAGCCGAGCAGGATGGCGCCGATCAGCGGGCCAAGCCAGCTTGTCGTGCCGCCTATTAAAGGCATGGCGATCGAATTAACTGCGTAATCGAGCCCGAAAGTCGAATCCGGTTGCAGGTAACCGATGTAGTAGGGGAATGGCGCGCCGGCCATCCCCATCAGCGCGCCGGAAATTGTCGTTGCAATCAATTTCAGCTTTAAGGTCGGCACGCCGGCGGCTTCCGCCGCCAGTTCATCGTCTCGGATTGTCGCAAGACCGTAGCCGAGCCGTGAGTGCTCGATCAGGCGCGCTACGGAGAGTGCCACGACAGCAAGCAGCAGCATGATCAGGAAAAGATATTTTATATAGGAACCGATGATCGGCACATTTTCAGGTCGCAAAATATAGGCGCCGCGCGATCCGCCGACGTAGTCCCAGTTTACCACCAGCGTTTGCAGCACGACCGCGAGCGCGAGCGTCGCGATGGCGAAGAACGCGCCGCGCAGCCGCAATGTCAGATAGCCCATGCCGAAGCCGACAATGCCCGACACCGCGCCGCCTATCACGATCAGCACAGGCAACGGCAAGCCGTAGAAGTCGGTGTCCGTCATCACTTTGTAGAGCGCCACCGTCGAATAGGCGCCGAGTGCGAAGAACGCCGCTGTGCCGAAATTCACGTAGCCGCAATAACCGCCAAGGATATTCCACGCGGTTGAGAGCACGATGTATTGCAGCACCACATAGCCGGCGAAGAATACGTAATCGTTGCCGATAGCGACGGACGCGCCAAACACTGCGGCGGCGACAACCAGACAAACGATGAAAAAACTCGTTGTGCGCACGGTTACCGTCCCAATAGGCCGGCTGGCCGTACCGCCAGCGTCAATAACAGGAACCCGAACGATACGGCGGGCGCCCAAGACGGACCGTAGAAGGTCGCGGTAAGGCTTTCGACGATACCGATGAGCATCGCTGCGATAACCGTGCCGGGCAGGCTGTTCATCCCGCCCAGGACACAGATCGCAAAAACACGGCCGATATATTGCCGGCCGACCGATGGCTCGACCGGCTGGATGATGATCAGGAACGCGCCGGCGAGGGATGCTGTCGCAATCGACAAGCCGAAAGCGATCCGTTTAATGCGGATCGGATCGACCGCCATCAGGCGTAAGGCAAACGGGTCCTGGGCGACCGCCATGATGGCGCGGCCGATGAAGGTGCGCGTGAGGATTAGCTGCAGCGCTGCGATCATGAGCAGCGAAACTACACACGGCACCATGATCCGCAGCGGAATAGCGATCGTGCCGAAGTGCAAGGTTGGGCCGATATAAGGCGCTTCGACGTAACGATAGTCGACGCCGAAATAGAGGACCAGCGTGACTTCGGTAATGAACAGAAGGCCGAAGAAGAAGGCTAGACCGCGCAGCGATTCCTGGCCGTGCTTTTCGAACGACTGATAATAGACCTGGTAAATTCCGGCACCGAGCACAAAGAAAGCCGGGATCATGACGATGGCGGTCAGAATAGGGTCGAGGCCGAAATCGGCGTTTACGATGTAGGCGACGTAGGAGCCGAGAATAATGAAAGCCGGGTGCGCGATGTTGACGATATCGAGAATGCCGAACGATATCGACACGCCTGAGGTCACTGCCGCGTAAAAGCCGCCAATCAAGATGCCCGATATGACGGCATTGATGAACAAATCAAACATTACTCAGCCACTCATCCCCACGTGAGTGTGCGCAAATGCACCGTCTCAGCGTTCAGACGTCGCTCCCCGACGGCGTCGACGTACCACGGCAGCGTGTTAAGCTGCGGCGCGAACCTTATCTGGAATAACGAGCGGCTTATTGGCGCTGTCGAGGAATTCGATGGTCATGAAGACCATCTCCTTGTTGCCGAGGTTTTCCAGGTCGTGGACCTTGTACTCGCCGAGCCCATAGGTTTCGTGGCGCGTTTCACCCGGCTGATAGGTGTATTCGACCGTAGTGCCATCCATCAGATGCTGGCGGCCGCATCCGCCCGACACCGAGGTCCAGAAATAGTCGAGCACATGGCGGTGGAAGCCAATTCGCTCGTCAGGGGCGAGGCGGATGATCCAGACCCGCACCTTGTCGCTTTCCGAAAGCAGCGTGGAGCCGACACACCCGTTATTGTTGAGCTTTTCGCGCTCGAACTCCGCCATGATCGCAGCTGGCCATGCCGACCTGTCGGCGTGGTCGGTAGGCTTCTCCAGCATACTCAAGGTCATGGCGTTCCTCCGCTTTGTTATTGTGACAATATAGAAAACCTTTCCGGCTTGGGAAATAGCAGGATTTCGGCATGGTGTCGCAACGCCGCGCTCTGATCGTCGGCGGCTCGATGAGCGGGCTGCTGGCCGGAATCATGCTCCGCCGGCGCGGATGGTCCGTGGATATTTTCGAGCGCGTGGGCAGTGAGCTTGCCGGCCGCGGCGCGGGGATTGTGGCGCAGCCCGAACTAATCGCGCACCTGAACGAGATCGGAATCGATACCCGCAGCCTTGGGCTGCCGATGTCGAAGCGCAAGGTTCTCGATCGCGTCGGACAGGTGATTGCCGAGAGCGAATGCCCGCAGATTTTCACGTCCTGGGAGCGCGTTTATCGCGTACTGCGCGATGCGTTCCCGGCAGAGCATTATCACCGCGGTGTCGGTCTTGGGGCTTTCCAGCAGGGCTTGCAGGGCGTTGTCGTTCACCTCAGCGATGGCCGCACGATGGAGGCCGAAATATTGGTCGGCGCTGACGGCCTGCGTTCGACGGTACGGCAACAATGCCTGCCCGAAACAGAGCCGCTTTACGCCGGTTACATTGCTTGGCGCGGATTACTTGCTGAAAGCGCGATCCCGCCCGCCATTCATCACGAGCAATTCGAACAAATGACGTTCTGCCTGCCGCCCGGCGAGCAATGTCTCGGCTATCCAGTCGCCGGTCCCGACGATGGGCTCAGCCCAGGCCATCGCCGCTACAACGTGATCTGGTATCGGCCGGCCGATGAGATTGGTGAATTGCGAGAGCTTCTCACCGACGATGCCGGCATCACCCATTCGATCTCGATCCCTCCGCCGCTCATTCGCCAGCAACCGATTGCAGCGATGCGCGCGGCCGCCGAGCGACTGTTGGCGCCGCAATTCCGCGCCATCGTTCGCCTGATCGACGAGCCGCTGCTGCAACCGATCTACGACCTGGAAAGCCCGCGGCTTGCCTTTAGCCGGGTCGCCATCGTTGGCGATGCTGCCTTTGTCGCGCGGCCGCATGTCGGCGCCGGCGTATCGAAGGCTGCGGACGATGCCGCAGCCCTGGCGCAGGCGCTTGATGGAGACGATGTCGAAGCGGCTTTGCGCCGGTTCGAAGCCGAACGGCTCCCGGTCGGCAACCGGATCATCGAACGCGCACGGCACCTCGGTGCCTATTTGCAGGCGACCCAGACTGCGGAAGAACGGGCTCGCTCGGAGCGCCACAGTATTCCCAAAGCGGTGCTTGCCGAGACCGCGATGGTCAATTTTTTGTATCGCTAAACGGCGATAGGAGCGTCCGCTATGCTTCGCCGGAAAAATTTTGCGGCACATGTGAGTGCGCCACTTTCGCTTTCCGCATGGTTTCTGGCGTATTGCGGCTTCTGCCGACAAAGCGCGGCACGCCGTCGGTGATCACGGCGCCGACACCCATGATGTCGCCGTTCCGAAGCGCTGACAATGCATCGTTCTGCGAGCCGCCAAGGCAAGCATCGACCAGGACAATGTCGGCATCGCGGCCCGGCGCGAGTACGCCACTGTTGAGCCGATAAACTTTGGCGTTATTGCCGGTCGCCATCGCCACCGTAATCTCCGGCGGAACATCTGCCAGCGCGGCGAGATGGCTCATGGTATAGAGCATGCCGAGCGGCATGACGCCGGTGCCAGTGGGCGTGTCCGTGGCGATTAGCAGCCGCTCCTCCTGATCGACAGCTTTCAGCAATTTCGCCACCAGCAGCGCGGTGCGCAGATTACCCGCGGTGCAAACCTGCATCGCAATCTCGCTTTCGTTGACCATGCGCGGGAAATCGGCGTCCGGCATGGCGATCGGCCCACCGTTGACGTGGTAGGACACGTCGGGCTGCATTTTCAGGACGTGGTCGGCCCAGATTCCCGTCGAGCCGGGAATTGACGAGCCGCCGGTGTGCACCATAGACACCATGCCGTGCCGCCGCGCCATTGCGACATAGGGTGCATATTCGTAGGGAGTCGCGAACGCGCCAAAGCCGGCCTTTGCAAGCCACACACCTTGCTTTGCGAGCTCGGCAAAATCCGCGTCAGTCAGGTTAGGTTCAAGGATGATCGATCCGGCATGAACACGCATGCCGCCCGGTCGATAGTTTTCGAACGATTTTCGCGCGGCGATCGCCAGCGCCTTCACGCCTGCGGGATCGCGTGGCCGTCCCGGTACGTGAACTTCCGATGCGCTGATGCAGGTAGTTACGCCGCCGTGGACATAGCTTTCCAGGAAGCCGACGGTCTTTTGCCGCGGCGTGTAATCGCCGAACGTGATGTGCACGTGCGAGTCGATCAGGCCCGGCATCGCCATCATGCCGCCAGCGTCGATCGCGACGTCGCAATCCGGAACGTTGTCTGAACCGATCGAGACGATCTTGCCGCCGTCCGTGACAATGGTGTCGCCGGGCGCGATTGGTGCGGCGATATCGCCGGACAAAATCTTCGCGATGTTGTAGATCGAAACCTTCATGGCCTCAGGACCGCTTCGCGACTTTACGCGCTACGACCTCTTCATGGGTCAGGCCGCCGACACGCGCGTTGAGTCGTCCGCGGTTGGCCACACAAAAGATCACGGCAACCTCGTCAGGCATTGGTGCGTCCGGAAGTACTAGCGACATGCCGTCGTAGTGGGAGCGGACGTAAACGTCGTCCTTGTGATTCATTGGAATATCGAGTGGCGTACCAGGTCCGCCTTTCTTGGTGAACGATGATATCCAGGCATCGCCACCGCCGAGAAGATCGCGGATCGGGTTGGCGAAGGCTGTCGTTAGGAGTGCATTGGCATGTTCCTGTTCGCCATCGACGCCGACGATGCCACCCTTGCCATAGCTCTGCACTTCGTGGTCACCGAAAGCCGACAGTGCGAGGCTGCCCAGTTCTTTGCCGAGCGTCACGCTGGCATCGATCATCGGTTTCAGGTCCTCGATGTAGCGGCCGGCGTAAGGATTTTCCACCACGGCCACCGCCGCGACGCGGCGGAGCGGCAGGTTGGACACACGTCCAGCCTCTTCGCGTCGCTCCTCGATCACCGTGAAGGTTCGGCGGATCCTGATCTGCATGACGGCCGTATCCTTTGCGGCAGATTTTGATACTCGCTAGTGTCGAAATGTCTGTCAAACCGTGCGGTAGCATGAGCGATATTCGGCGTGTGCTGGTGGTCGGGGGCGGTGTCGGCGGCCTGACGGCTGCGACCGCATTCGCGCAGCGCGGCGTTCAGGTTGTGCTGATAGAGCGGCGGCCTGTTTTCGATGTGCCGGGCGTCGGACTCGGACAGCCTGCCAACGCGCTTCGCGTTTATGACGCACTCGGCGTTCTACCGGAGCTTTTGGCGACCGGCTTCAGTTATGACCGGATGTGCATCTTCGGCCCACAGCGCGAGCTGATTGTCGATCACAAATTCCTGCTTGGCGACGACAAAATACCGGCATTCTGCGCGTTGTCCCGGTTGCGCTTACACGAAATTCTGCTCGGCGCAGCGGAACGTGCAGGCGTTGAAGTGCGCACCGGGCTTACGGTGAGCGAGATCCTGGAAGACAAAGAACGGGTGACGATGACGTTCTCCGATGGCCGTGCCGACATCTTTGATTTGCTCGTGGGCTTCGATGGCATTCGTTCGGCCACGCGGCAATATCTGGTAGGAACGGCATTCGCGCCGCGCCCATCCGGCTACGGTGCGTGGCGGGTGCAGGTGCCGCGCCCGGATTTCGTGCGCGGCATGGAATTTTTGCAGGGTGTCGGCAGCAAGACCGGTGCGATGCCGCTCAGCAAGGAGCTGATGTACGTCTTTCACATTCGCGCCGAAGCACCGGATGCCGTCTTCAAACGCGAAGATTATGCCAGGATGTTCAAGGAGCGCTTGGCGCAGTACGGCAGCTATGTCGCAGACGTCTCAGCTTCGCTCGATGCCAGTTCTGACATTGTCTACAGCCCGATCGAGCCGGTCCTGTTGCCGTGGCCGTGGTTTCGTAGGCGCGTTGTGATTGGTGGCGATGCCGCGCACACGTCGCCGCCGCATCTGACACAAGGCGCCGCGATGGCCGCCGAAGATGGCTATGTGCTAGCACGCGAAGTGCTGACCGGCGAAGGGTCGGTCGAAGAGCGTCTGATGCGATACTCGCAAATGCGTTACGCGCGCAGCGCTTTCGTCTATAGCTTCTCGTATCAGTGGATGCTTGAGGAGCAGTCGGTACGAACGCCGGCCGATCTAACCGCAGCTAAAGCGGAGCTGGCACAAAACGGCTCGGCAAGAATCGCCGCCAGTGATCGCATTCTCGATACCCGCGTGATCTAGTCTAGGCAGGCTCACCCAGTCACTAAACGTGCTGACCGCCGTTGATATGGATCTCGGCGCCGTTGACGTACGAGGCGGTATCCGTGCACAGCACGTAGATGATCTTTGCCACTTCGTCGGGTGTGCCAAGTCTGTGCATCGGGATGTTTTCGACAATCTTTTCCGTACCGGGAGAAAGCATGGCGGTGTCGATCTCGCCCGGCGCAATCGCATTGACGCGCACACCGCGCGAGCCGAAGTCAGCCGCCATCTCGCGCGTCAGGGCAGCGAGCGCCGCCTTCGACGTCGAATAGGCCGTGCCGGCGAAAGGATGCACGCGGGAGCCTGCAATCGAAGTGACGTTGACGACCGAGCCTTTGGCGGCGCTGAGTTCGTCCAGCAGGCCGCGCGCGAGCATGATCGGGGCGAAAAAATTGACCTGGAAGATGTGATGCCAGTCTTCGCGCGAAGTCTCAATCGAACCAAGCCGCTTGCCGCCGGGTGCCTTGGGCGAAATTGCCGCGTTGTTGACCAGCGCATGCAACTCACCATGGAGCCGCCGCTTGGTCTCCGCGATCGCCTCTTCGGTATTTTCCGGGTTGGAGAGATCGACCTGGATATGATCCTCAGGTCCGGCTTCCCACGGGCAGTTTTCCGGGAACGGATGGCGGGAGCAAGTGATAACGCGCCAGCCGGCAGCGGAGAAGCGCTTCACCGTGGCGTGGCCGATGCCGCGGCTTGCTCCGGTCAGGAGCAGCGTACGGCGGGGTTGATTGCTGGTGGCCATGGTTGTTTATTTTATCTCACGGATAGAGGCGCGTCTTGGTCCACGGTGTGCCCGGATGCCCTCGTGTAAAAGCGATGCGATCGTGCAGGCGATACAGTCGTTCCTGCCAGAACTCGATTTCCTTCGGCACGATACGATAGCCGGACCAGAATGGCGGCCTTGGCACGGTACCGACGCCGAACTTCGCGGTGTTGAGTGCGATTGCCTTCTCGAACGCGAGCCGGCTTTCGAGCGGTGAGGATTGCTTGCTCGACCAGGCGCCGATTTGCGCCATGCGCGATCGTGTGGCGAAATAGGAGTCGGCTTCTTCTTTAGAAACCGGTTCCACCGCGCCCCGTGCGCGTACCTGGCGCTGCAACGATCTCCAGTAAAATGTCAGCGCTGCTTTCGGCGCCGCTTCGAGCTCATGACCCTTGATGCTATCGACATTGGTGTAAAAGACGAAGCCGCGCTCATCGAAGCCCTTCATCAGGACCATGCGCGCGTTGGGCATGCCGTCCGGTCCCACGGTCGCCAGCGCCATCGCGTCGGGATTGACCGGTTCCGCGCGTTTGGCCTCGGCAAACCACGCCGCAAAAAGCCGCACCGGCTCGTCAGCTTCGGTGAAGTCACCGCCTGTTAACCGCGTCGGGTGTTCTATCGGCGCTGCGTCGGACATCGGCGGGGTATCCCAGTGCTCGCGTGGCGTGACCGGCAAGCGGGTAGCCGGCCTTTATATAGTGGAACAGGGTCGCTGCGCCTATGTTGGCGCTGTCTGCCGGGCGTCGCGGCCTTGATTTGCGGGCTGGCAGCCGGCGGCTGCTCTTTTCAAATGCATTCGCTTCTGGCGCAGGACGAAGCCGACGGCGACCACACCGGCTCGATCAGCCGTTCTCGCCGACCAGGTCCCGCCGCGTCAAGGAGGCATCGGCCCCTTCGGAAAACGATCTGGCCTACGCGCGCGCGGCCGCTTCCGATGTGCTCGCTCATGGCGGCAAAGACTCCAGCGTGCCCTGGCAGAATCCGAACACGGGGGCAGGCGGCAATATTACGCCGCTCGCCAGCGCCCATGTTGAAGACGGCCAGTCTTGCCGAGGGTTTCCTGGCAAGCTACGTCCACGGCGACTCTCAGGATTGGCTGGAAGGCTCCGCTTGCCGCACCGGTCAGGGCAACTGGGAAGTCAAAAGCCTAAAACCGCTTAAGCAGGGCTGACCGGCTATCATTGCCTTTGCGATGTGCCGATTCGCAGTCACATTGCGCGACAGCGGTTTTCACCCCACATTTGGTTTTTAGTGGGCGGCGGGGCCGGCCAAAAAGCAGCGGAGTTGATTGGGGATGCGTGATCCCTACGAAGTTTTGGGGGTCGATCGCAAGGCAAGTGCGAGCGACATCAAGAGCGCCTACCGGCGGCTCGCCAAGAAGCTGCATCCGGACGCCAACAAAAACGATCCCAAAGCAGCGAACCGCTTCGCGGAACTTAATGCTGCCAATGAGCTCCTCGCCGACGAAGAAAAGCGCAAGGCGTTCGATCGCGGCGAAATCGACGCTGAGGGCAAGCCGCGCTTTCAGGGCTTCGGCGGCGGCGGTGCGGGTCCTGGTGGGTTTCACCCGGATTCGAATTTCGAGAGTTTCAACTTTGGCCCTGAGGGATTCACCAGGACCACGCGTCGAGGGCGAGCAGGTGGCGGAGCGGGTTCAGCGGGTGGCGCAGCCGGTGGCGGCTTCGGCGGCTTTGAGGATATCCTGCGGGAAGCGTTCGGCGGCCGCGCGGGAGCAGGGGCGGGCGCGCGTTCGAACTTTGAGCCGGAAGATTTTGGCGTCGGCGCCGACGTTCACGCCGAAATGTCTGTATCGCTGCTCGATGCGGCTAACGGCGCTACCCAGCGCCTGCATCTGCCTAATGGCAAGGATGTCGACGTAAAAATTCCGGTCGGAATTATGAACGGCCAGCATATCCGCCTCAAAGGGCAGGGCATGGCTGGGCAGGCCGGTCCGGGCGATTTGCTGATTACCGTCAACATCGCGCCCCATCCGGTTTTCACCCTCGATGTTGCCGACGTGAGGCTCGAATTGCCGATCACGCTCTATGAAGCTGCGTTGGGGGCGAAGGTGCGTGTGCCGACCCTGGACAAGCCGGTCGAGATCACGATTCCGCCGTGGACGTCGAGCGGGCGCACGTTCCGTCTTAAGGGCAAAGGCTTCCCGGCCAAGGCCGGCCGCGGTGACTTGCTCGCAACGGTGCGGATCGTGCTGCCGGAAAAATCCGACCCTGATCTCGATGCGCTGATGAAGAAGTGGCAGGGCGATAAGCCCTACGACCCGCGCAAAGGCATGTGAGCGCGCTAGACCTGTGTCTGCTGCGACGCCGCGGCCAGCACCGCCGTCGTCGAACCTGCCTCTGAAGTGACGGGTTGTACTGCGGCCACCGGATTTTCCACGGTCGCGATCCCTCGAAGCAGTCGTCCCAAAAGATCCGAGCCGGTGATGATCCGGCGCTGTGCGCCCCAGACCAGGATCATGTCGTGGTGAATGACGTCATCGTCCGGCCGTTCCGGCGCGACAGTCATGCGTCCGATCACCTCGCCAAGCCGCGTCTGCATATTTTGCACGATGATCGGGCGATGCCAATAAACATTGGGCGCGGTCTCCATCTGATTGAACAGTGCGTCACGCAGGAAATGATGGGAATCGAGAACGAATATAGGCTCACCTTGGAGATTGGTGACGATCACCCATTTCTTGCCCGAGGCGTCGACTTGCCGGAGGAAGGGATCAGTCCGCGGAGCGGTTGAACTGCGGGAGCATGCATCTGTTGTCGGCCTGAGGCAGGCTGATGATGCTTTGCGCATCGACTGGCTCGCCTTCGTCAGTTACCAGTACGTCGTCGAGGTCGAGAAAGTTGCGGGCGCCGGTTGCTTCAACAGGGCTGATATCGCCGCCGCCCGTTGCGCTACGCGCGATCAGCGAGCGGATGTCGCGCTCGCGCAGATAAGTGATTCCCTCATCACCCAGCCACCAGTCGAGCAACAATGCCGTCGGCTTTGCCAGCGGATAAAGCAGGAAACGGTAGAACTCGATGAATGGAAGAAAGAACACGGTCATCCGCAACGCGTTACGCGAGAAATAGGCTTGCGGAATGATCTCGCCGAGCAACGTAATAACGACAGCGGAGAACAAAAACGCGCTGACGCCGGCCAATACCGAGTCTGAAAGAAGAGTCAGCAGCACATTGATGCTGACGTTTCCCCAGATGATGGTCGCCAAAATCTGATTTGAAGTTTTGCGTAGCTCAAGCACCCGCGCCGCATCGGCATTGCCGCCGTCGGCCTCGATCTGAAGCCGCAATGGGCTCAAACTGAAGATTGCGAGATTTAGGCCGGCGAATAATCCGGAATGGATGATGCAAAATGCAATTCCGAACCAAATCCAGATTTGTGGGATGGAGGACATGGGCTTTTTCTCGCTCTCAGCGTCGGGTCTAAAGTTTGGCTAAATTCCAGCATAGCGGCCGCGACGCACCACCCAGCAAAAGGCGCGGCCGCTTTTTCACAGCGGCGCTCGTTTTCATATTGGCGATATATGACAGTCGCGTGAGCGAGCCTCTCGCTCACCCGCCACGCTGCTGTCGCGCGTCGATCTGCTCGTAGGCGGCTTGGGCGATATCGCGCAGCTTTTCGTGCTCAGCGGGGCCGCTCAAGACATAAGCGAAGTTCTGATCGACCCAGTAATAAGCCGCATTCTGGTCGCCTGCCGTATAACGGAGAGCCGTTTCACGATCGTCTGTGTGGCCGCAATAGAGCGTGAATCGCTCGCCGGACGGGCCCTTCGTACATGAAGAACGCCGTCGCGCCGGTCGGGCCCGGCAACAACCGGCCGCCGACGAGTTTCAGTCCCATCTTTTCAAGTTGCGGCGGGAGTACCGGCGAACCGAGCCGCTTCGACAGCCATTCGACCAAGTGTGGCCGCTGATCGCCGGGCACTTCGACCGGATGTCTGACCTCGACCACGTAGAGCCGGTAGGCTTCGAGTGCATCGGCGGTGAAGCGGCTGAGGTCGGAAGGCGAGGAAGATTCAACACCACGCACAACCCAGCCGACGAAACCGCCGGCGACGAACATGATCAAGAGCGGCTGCGGCAGCAGCGGCGATCCAGGCGCTGCGACGGCGGCGCGCCATGCGCGTGATGTCGAGGCGAGGCGGAATCTTTTCATCGGCGACGGCGCCGTAGCGAGCCTGAATGAGCTCTGCCTGCTTGCGCCAGGCAGCGACCTTGGCGGCGTCTTCCGGATGCGTGGTCAGCCAGTTTTCGACTGCGCCACGCCGCTCGGCCGGAAGCTCGCCGTCGACATAAGCGTGGAGTTCGTCTTCGCTGACATTGAGGTGGTCAATCATCTTTCGCTCTCTTCATTTCACGCGGCGCAGCGTCGGGCGCTCGCCGTCGAGATAGGCTTTGATTTGCAGGCGGGCGCGGGCCAGCCGCGACATGACCGTTCCAATCGGGACGCCCTGCACTTCAGCGACCTCGCGATAGGTGAGTCCTTCGAGCACGACGAGGAGCAGCGCCGTACGTTGCTCCTCGGCGAGTTCCTCGAGGGCGCGGGCGATATCGCGACTGCCCGTGTCGGCTCCAGCCGTGGCGGCATCACCGTCTTTGATCGGCGCCAGCACCGGACGGCGTGAGATCGACCGCAGCCGATTGCGATTGAGATTGGTCAAGATCGTGTAGAGCCATGCCCGTACATTACCGCCGTGAAACAGGTGTTCGGAGCGCAGCGCCCGGACCAGCGTATCCTGCACGATCTCGTCGGCGGTTTCGGCATCGCGGGTCAGCGCACGCGCATAACGCCGCAGCGCCGGGATGGTAGCCTCGATTTGTTGCCGGAATTCACTCAAGCATAGGCCTCGATTTGGTGCCGGTGACCTCGGTTAAAACAACCCCAACGCCCTTTGACTATTCCGGTAAGGGAAGGGCGCACACCCGCCTCAGAGGCCGTGCTTGCTGGCGGCTACAGGCCTATGCCATAGCTGGCTGTACGGGAGAAGCGGCCCAGCGAGGTCAGGTAAATGCCGGAAAACTCGGGCCTAATGCGCGGCAAACGCGGCTTGATCATGGGGGTCGCGAACCACCGCTCGCTTGCCTGGGGTATCGCCAAGGCTTGTGGAGGGCACGGTGCAGAGCTGGCATTCACCTATCAGGGCGATGCACTGAAAAAGCGGGTCGAACCGCTGGCCCAGGAGGTCGGCGGGATCGTGGTTGGCGACTGCGATGTGACCGACGCGGCAAGCATCGATGCGGCGTTCGCCGACGTTGAAATCCGCTTGGGGCGCGATCGACTTTCTGGTCCACGCCATCGCTTTTTCCGACAAGGATCAGCTCGACGGCCGCTACGTCGACACGACGGCTGACAATTTTACCAAGACCATGCTGATCAGCTGCTATTCGTTCACCGCGATCGCGCAGCGCGCTGAAAAAATGATGCCGAATGGCGGCTCGATGCTGACGCTGACCTATTACGGGTCGGAAAAGTGGATGCCGCATTACAATGTGATGGGTGTCGCGAAGTCCGCACTCGAAGCATCGGTGCGTTATCTTGCTGCCGATCTCGGCGTGAAGAACATTCGTGTCAATGCGATCTCATCGGGCCCGATCAAGACGCTGGCTGCGTCCGGCATCGGTGACTTCCGTTACATTTTGAAATGGAATGAGTATAACGCACCGCTGAGGCGCAGTGTCACGATAGAAGAAGTGGGAGAATCAGGCGCGTACCTGCTTTCCGACATGTCACGCGGCGTCACCGGGGAAGTGCATCATGTTGACGCCGGCTATCACATCGTCGGCATGAAGCATCCCGACGCGCCTGATATCGCCGTCGGCAAAGAGGAATAGGCGCCGGTGCCGGTGCTCTATTTCGCCCGTCACGGCGAAACCGACTTTAACGTCGCGCATCGCTTGCAGGGGCAATATCAAACGAGCTTGAATGCGCTCGGCCGCCAGCAGGCGGCAATCACGGGCCAAGCTACTTTCGCGATCTGTTTGCGCGCGATCGGTTTCAGGCGAAGTGATTTCCACTACGTGTCGAGCCCGCTCAATCGAGCGCGTGAGACCATGGAGATTGTTCGCGGCGTGCTTGGGCTCGATCCGCACGCTTACGCGACCGATGACCGGCTGATGGAGATTTCTTACGGTAGCTGGGAAGGCCTTACCCTGCCCGAAGTCGAGGCGCATGAGCCGGGTGTGCTCGCGCGGCGTGAGCGTGAAAAATGGGACTTCACGCCACCAGGTGGCGAATCTTATCGTCAGGTCGCAAAGCGCGTTGCCGAATGGTACGCCTCTTTGACCCGCGATACTGTCGTTATTGCGCACGGCGGGGTGGGACGTTCGCTAATGGCGAACTTCCACATCTTGCCTGAGGAGGAAGCGACCCACGCTGAAGTAGGCCAGGGCGTCGTTTATGTTTTCTCCGCGGGCACAATGAGCCGCTATTCCTGAGCTAAAACGAAAGCGGCCGAACCTTGGTCCGGCCGCTCGACGAAGCAACCTTTAAGGCGCTTCGCGAAATCCAAAGCTGACGGCGCTGCCCCAGTACGAGGCCCGCGCAAACGTCAATTACTTCGACTTCTTCTTCGCTTTCTTCTTCTTCGCGGCCATTGTGAGTTTCCTTGATGCGTGTTGAACCAACGGCAAGGCTGAGTTCAGCTTCGCGGGCGGTGTCTCGGTCCCCTCGGGCCTTCGTTCCCCTTACCGCCTACCACGATGCCATAGAAGGATTTTATTGGCAATCGAGAAATCAAAAATAGTCCTGATTTTTCCGTAGGTTAATGGACGTTCAGCTTGCCATTAATTGTTGTTCAGCGACATGAACGTGAAATGAACGGGTCGAACTTTCGGCGCACGGTCCCGGGCATGATTGTTCAATAAGACTTCGCAACCGCGAAGATGAAGCTGTTGGTTTTGCCGCGGCTGCGAACGCCCTTCACCAGGTGTGTGAGTGCGGGTTTGGTCGACACCGGTGAGCGCGGATTTGACCCGCTTGTCCACGCGGGCTAGGTCGATTGCCATGTCGTTCAATACGTTCGGGCATTTGCTGCGCGTGACCACCTTTGGCGAGAGCCACGGGCCGGCCATTGGCTGTGTGGTTGACGGCTGCCCGCCAGGCATTCCGCTCACCGAAGCCGATATCCAGCCGTATCTCGATCGTCGCAGGCCCGGCCAATCGCGTTTCACGACGCAACGGCAGGAACCTGATGCAGTCAGAATTCTGTCCGGTGTGTTCGCCGAGGAGGCAACCGGAGCACAGGTGACGACGGGCACACCGATCGCGCTTCTCATCGACAATGTGGATCAGCGTTCGCGCGACTACACCGAGATCAAGGACAAGTATCGTCCCGGTCACGCCGATTACGCCTACGATGCAAAATACGGCCTGCGAGATTATCGCGGCGGCGGGCGCCAATCAGCCCGGGAGACGGCAACGCGGGTTGCGGCTGGTGCGATTGCGCGCAAGATCGTGCCCGGTTTGCAGGTACGCGGCGCGCTGGTCCAGATGGGGCCGCATCGGATCGATCGTGCGCGTTGGGACTGGGCGGAGGTCGAACGCAATGCCTTCTTCTGCCCTGATGCCAAGCAGGCCGCATTCTACGAGGACTATCTCGACGGTGTGCGCAAAAGTGGCTCGTCCATCGGCGCAGTGATCGAAGTGGTTGCCGAAGGCGTACCGCCAGGTCTCGGTGCGCCGATTTACGGCAAGCTCGACGGTGATCTTGCCGCGGCGCTGATGAGCATCAATGCCGTGAAAGGCGTTGAAATCGGCGCAGGCTTTGCGGCGGCAGAATTGTCCGGCGAAGAAAATGGCGACGAAATGCGCATGGGCAATGACGGCAAACCGCTGTTCCTCTCCAACAATGCCGGCGGCATCCTCGGCGGCATCTCGACGGGGCAGCCGGTAGTGGCGCGGTTTGCGGTCAAGCCGACTTCGTCGATCCTTAATCCGCGCCGCACTGTCGACCGCTACGGTCACGAGACCGAAATCTCGACCAAGGGCCGTCATGACCCTTGCGTCGGCATTCGTGCTGTGCCGATTGGCGAGGCGATGGTGGCGTGCGTGATTGCGGATCATTATTTGCGCCAGCGTGGCCAGGTCGGCGAAACTCCGGCTTGGCCCTTTACGCCGTCCCGGCGCTAACGAAAGTACCGAATGGAAGACGCTCATCAACGTATCGAAAACGCCGTTGCCGCATTCGCGCGCGGCGAAATCATCATTGTGGCCGATGACGACGATCGCGAGAACGAAGGCGATCTCTTCGTCGCCGCGAGTCTGTGCACGCCTGAGAAGATGGCGTTTATTATCCGGAACACGTCGGGCATCGTCTGTGCGCCATTGGCGATCGAAGAAGCGCGTCGTCTGCATCTCGATCCAATGGTCGCGCTTAACGATGCGCCGCTTGGCACGGCTTTCACTGTTTCGGTCGACGTTCGCCATGGCTTGAGCACGGGTATTTCCGCCGAGGAACGCACCAATACGGTACGTGCGCTCGCCAACGGCAATAGCGGCGCGTCCGACTTCGTGCGGCCGGGTCACGTATTTCCGCTGGTGGCGAAGGAAGGCGGCGTGTTGATGCGCTCCGGTCACACCGAAGCCTGCGTTGATTTTTGCCGGCTCGCTGGAGTGCCTCCGGTTGGCGTGCTTTCGGAACTGATGAACGACGACGGTACGGTGATGCGCGGGCCTGAGCTTGTTGCTTTCGCGGAACGCCACAAGCTACAGCGCATTTCAATCGCTGAACTGATCGCTTATCGGCAGGCGCGCGACAAGCTGATCGAGCGCGCTGGCGAGTTTCCGGTCGAATCGGAAATCGGAACGCTGACGGGCTATGCGTTTCTGACCCCGTTCGATCCGGTCTATCACATGGCCTTCGTTTATGGCCGTATCGGCGATGGCAAAAACGTGCTGACGCGCCTGCATCGCGCGGACATCATCTCTGATGTCTTTGGCGGTGCTAAGTCGATCCATCGGTCATTGGCAAAATTCAAGGCCGAGGGTCGAGGCGTCATGGTGCTGTTGCGTGATGGCACCGCGGGTGTGCCGGTGGTGTCGATACCTAAAACCGATACCGCCTCGGGTGAGGCGCGTACGCGGCAATGGCGCGAGATAGGGCTTGGCGCGCAGATTCTCAGGGAACTTGGCGTCAAATCGATCCGGCTTCTGACATCCTCACGTCGCACTACCTATATCGGGTTGTCTGGCTTTGGGATCGAGATCGTCGGAACAGAGCCGGTCGAGGGTTAAGCGGTCCGCAGCTTGTGGCGGTATTCCGGGAGGGCGAAATGATAAATCCGTTTTCGCGCATTCGCGTTATCTTGGCGGTGATTACGCTGGGACTGACGCTGTCGGCCTGCGGATACAACACCATCCCGACGCTGGAGGAGCAGGCCAAGGCGCGCTGGGCGGATGTGCAGAATCAGTACCAGCGGCGCTCCGACCTTATCCCGAACCTCGTCGCCACCGTGCAAGGCTATGCTGCGCAAGAAAAGAGCGTCCTCACTGCGGTCGTTGAAGCGCGCGCCAAGGCGACGCAAATCCAGGTCAATGCTTCGGACCTCAGCGATCCGGATAAGCTCAAGGCGTTTCAAGACGCGCAGAACCAGTTGACCGGCGTGCTTGGCCGCTTGTTGGCGGTTACCGAGAATTATCCCGACCTGAAATCCAACGCCAACTTCCTGGCGCTGCAATCTCAGCTTGAGGGCACCGAGAACCGCATTGCGGTGGCGCGGCGCGACTACATCGACGCGGTTCGTGCCTATAATACGGCATTGCGCACTTTCCCGACGGTGATCTGGGCCAAGACTGCTTTCTCCGGCGAAAAGCCGATGGCGGAATTCACCGCGCCGGACACGGCGCAGACGCCGCCGCAGGTAAAATTCTGATCGAACGAGAATCGACAGTGATGCAGCTTGCGCGAGGCGTGGCTTTTGTCTGCTGCCTCGTGACGGCGGCTTTTGCGTTCGATTTTCCGCAGCTGACCGGACGTGTGGTGGACCAGGCCGGCGTTATGTCGGCGGATAGTCGCTCCGCCGTAGAAGAAAAGCTCAAGGACCTTGAAGACAAATCCGGAATTCAACTCGTTGTCGCGACGGTAAAATCGCTGCAAGGCGGCGACATCGAGACTTATGCGAACGAGCTGTTTCGCGCCTGGAAGTTGGGCCAGGCGCAGAAGAACAATGGCGTGTTGCTTTTGGTCGCGCCGAACGAGCACAAGGTCCGCATCGAGGTCGGCTACGGTCTTGAAGGCACGCTGACCGATGCGCTTTCGTCGGTCGTTATTTCCAGCGCGATCATCCCTCGCTTCAAGACCGGAGACTTCTCTGGCGGGATCGAGCGCGGCGTTGACGGCATCATCAGCATTCTGAGCGGCGACACCGCCGACTGGCAGCCCAAGGTCAGTGTCAGGCAGGACGATCCGGCGGCGGATTTCGACCAGTTATTTCCTTTCCTTTTCTTCCTGCTGATCATTTTCATCGTCTGGTACCTCACCCACAATTCAGGCGGCCCGGGCGGCGGAATGACGAGGCGTGGCGTCGGCCCGGTTTTCATTCCTTACGGTGGTTCAAGCTGGGGCGGGGGAGGAGGCGGTTTTGGCGGCGGCTTCGGTGGTGGCTTCTCGGGCGGAGGCGGTTCCTCCGGCGGAGGGGGAGCGTCGGGGGGCTGGTGATGCGAGTTTCTTTCACGCTTTCCGGCAGTCTTGCATTGCTGTGCTTGGCCTGCGCATTCGCACTGGCGTTCAATTTCCCGGCTCTGACCGGCCGTGTGGTCGATCAGGCCGAAGTAATCGTCGCAGGAGAGCCGCGCGGATATCATTGCGAAATCGCAGGCGCTCGAGCAAAAATCCGGCATTCAACTTGTTGTCGCCACTGTGAAGTCACTTGAGGGCGGCGACATCGAGACTTATGCGAACGAACTCTTCCGCACCTGGAAGCTTGGTCAGGAGCAGAAGAACAATGGCATTCTGCTGCTTGTCGCGCCGAACGAACATAAAGTTCGCATTGAGGTCGGTTATGGCCTGGAAGGCACGCTGACCGATGCACTTTCTTCGGTGATCATCTCAACCGCGATCATTCCGCAGTTCAAGTCCGGCGATTTTTCCGGTGGCATCGACCGTGGCGTCGACGGCATCATCAGCGTGCTCAACGGCGATACCGCCGATTGGCAGCCGCAACCGCAGTCTTTGCTGCGTACCGACGAGCCGGGCGCCTTGAATACTTTACTTCCGATCCTTGGATTCTTTGCTGTGGCGTTGATCCTGTGGCTGATCATCTCCGGCATTGCCCGGTTGGTGTCTGGGCCTTCGGGCCATTACGTGACGAGGGGCGGAAAGCAGGTCTTCGTGCGGGACAGGCGCTCGTCCGTCGAGTTCGTCCTCAAGCTGGAGCAGCAGCGACAGCAACTCGTCTTCGAGTAGTTCTTCAGATAGCGATTTTTCCGGCGGCGGCGGCTCGTCGGGCGGTGGCGGCGCGTCAGGGAGCTGGTGATGCAACTGAGCAAGGAAGATCATGAAGCGGTTTCGGCGGCGATCCGCGACGCCGAGAAGCGGACTTGCGGACAGATCGTCTGCGTGCTGGCCCATGCCTCGTCGGGTTACACGTATATTCCGATCCTCTGGGCGAGCGTGCTGGCTCTCGCTGCTCCGCTGCCGATGATCCTGTTCACACAGTGGAGCGTCCAGAGGATTTATCTGATTCAACTTGCGATCTTCATCGTCGTAGGCTTTCTGTTCAATCTTGGTCCGCTGCGATTTGCGCTTGTGCCGGGCGTGGTCAAACGAGCACGGGCTCACCGCGCCGCTGTCGAGCAGTTCGTGCTGCGAGGCATCTCACGAACAACCAACCGGTGCGGCGTGCTGGTTTATGTGTCACTGGCGGAACACTATGCCCGGATCGTCGCCGATATAGGGATTGCGGAAAAAGTGCCCGCTGCTGAATGGCAGGCCGCGATCGATGCTCTTACGGCCCATATGAGCGATGGGCGCATTGCGCCAGGTTTTATCGCCGCGATTGAGCGTTGCGGCGCGGTTCTTGCTGCTCACGCTCCGCCCGACGGCTCGCCGAACACGCTGCCGGATCGCCTCTATGTTATGTGAGAGTTTCCGCTCACAGCGTTTCGGTGAAAAAATCCCGCATCAGCAAGTAGGACTTACGGCAAAGCTTTTCGTCGTAGCGTGTCGCAGCCGAGTTCGCCGTCAGGTCGCAGAACGAATGAACGCCGCCGCCGAACATCATGATCTCCCAGTCGACCTTGGCGTCGGTGAGTTCTTTCTCGAATGCGTCCATCTTCGGCTTCGGGGTGATCGGATCAGCCGCTCCGTGGATCGCTAACACCCGGCCTTTGATGTTGCAGGGTGTTCCGGGGATCACCGGATTGGGATTTGTGACGTGGAATACCACGACCGCCTTGAAGTCCAGGCCATCGCGGGCCTGTTCGAGGACATAACCGCCGCCGGCGCAGTAGCCTATCGCAACTTTCTTTGCGGGCTCGATCAGGCCGAGCTTATCCGCTTCGGCGAATAGCGCGTCATGGGCAGCCTTGCCGCAGGTGATGGTGAAAGGGCGATCTTTGTGAACCGCCAGCATTCCGGCCCGCAGCTGATCTTCGTTCTTTGGTTTTTCCCCATAGCCTGCGCCGAACATGTCGGCCATCAGCACCACGTAATCTTTACCGGCGACGGTACGGGCCTGTCCGATGGTATCGGGGCAAACTCCCTTCCAGTCCGGCTGCATGAAAATTGGCGGGCGTTTTCCCTTGACGCTGTCGTCGTAGACGATCATGCCCTCGAACTGCCTGCCATTAACCTGGTACGGCACCTTTTTCTCAGCCATTTCATGCTCCTGCTTCCTTTGGCGGGGGCAGACTAACAAAATTCGAAGTAGGAGAAATGCCCCCGCGACCAATACGGCTGTCACGCAGCCGTCACCAAATCATCATATTTCACGGCGGCTGAACGAGGGGGGCTGGCGCGCCGCCGGGCGGACGGCTTTATTGTCGTGGACCAGGGACCACGCTACGCGATCTATTTTGTGCCTCCGGCGCAATCGAACCTCTATCGGTACGGCAGCTCCGTTCTCGGATACGACTGCTTACACTGGCAACGCCACGGGCTTCCCGGGCCAGTCGGAAAGCGCCGCCGTCAACTGGAACGAATTGGGTGAGGAGCCACGCCGGTATGGCTTCCACGCGACCTTAAAGGCACCGTTCCATTTGTTGCCGTCGCATTCCGAGCGACAGCTCATTAACGCCCTGCAGAACTTCGCGCGCCTCGGCCACGCGGTACATGCCTTCGTGCCGACGGTACGTCTGCTTTCGGACTTTTTTGCCGTTGTACCGCGGGATCATGAGCCGGGAATCGATGCGCTTGCGGCGTCTTGCACCACAATATTCGATGCATTTCGCGCGCCGATCTCACCACAAGAGCGGGCGCGGCGGATCGCGTTGAAACTCAACGATGAGCAGATCCGTAATCTCAACCGCTGGGGCTATCCTTATGTGCTTTCGCAATTTCAGTTCCACATGACGCTGACGGGAAAAATTCTGGCGCGTCGCCGTAAGGCGGTTCTAGCTGTTCTATTGAAGGTCTTTCGAGAAAGCGCAATCGAGCCGTCGATTGCCATCGATCGCATTGCGCTCGTCAAACAGGACACGCCGGACTCCCGCTTCCGCGTGGTGAGTGAGGCCGTGCTTGGCGAAGGTTCCTGATCGCTGCGGCACTTAGTCTATCCGATCCCCGTCGACCTGAGCTAAGCTGACCTCAAAAGCTGGAGCCAGGGGTGAGGGACACATCGCCGTGGATGCGCGGTTTTGGCTGATTCAGACCTTTAACGGCGTCTCCTATGGCGCCCTGCTGTTTTTGGTGGGGAGCGGGTTGTCGCTGATTTTCGGCGTCATGCGGATCGTCAATCTCTCCCATGGCTCGTATTTTCTGCTTGGCGGTTATGTCGCTCTTTCGGTGATCTGGTCTACCGGATCCTGGCTGCTCTCGATTCCGGTAGCGGCGGTAACTGTCGCCTTCGTTGGCCTGGTGATGGAGCGCGTGTTCCTGCGCCCATTGGGCTTCGATCCGCTGCGGCAGGTGCTGCTCACGGTCGGCTTTGCATTTCTGTTTCAGCAGGCGGCGCTCGATATCTGGAGCGGCAATCCATTCGACATCCATCCGCCGGCAGCGCTGACGCGAAGCATCGTGGTAGGCGGGCTGCATCTGCCGCTCTACCGCATCTTCATGATCGGCGTCGCGCTTCTGATCGGTATTACGTTATGGCTGGTCATGGAGAGGACCCGGTTGGGTGCCGCCGTCCGCGCTACGGTCGATGATGCGCAAATGGCGCGTGGTGTCGGCATCGATACATCGCGCATCTCCATGATGATTTTTGCGCTCGGTGCCTTTCTCGCCGCGCTCGGCGGCGTAATTGGCGGCGGCTTTCTCGGGGTTTATCCCGGTCTCGACTTCGAGATGCTGCCGATCGCATTCGCTGTCGTGATCATCGGCGGTATGGGCAGTCTCAGCGGCGCGGCGGTCGGGGCTTTGATCGTCGGCCTTGCCGATAATTTCGGAAAAGCTCTTTTTCCTGAAATCTCTTACTTCACGCTCTATGCCCCCATGGCGTTGATCCTCGCGGTCAAGCCAACTGGCCTATTCGGTCGGGAGTAAGCATGTCGTCTGCGCGTAGCAAAGTCCTGACCGTGATTGTCGTGCTGGCCTCAGTTGCGCTGATTATTCCGCATGCCTCTTCGTTCATCATTCTCCTGACGACAAGGGCGCTCGCGTTTTCAATTCTGGTGATGAGCCTCGATCTGCTGCTGGGCTTCACCGGGCTGGCTTCGTTAGGTCAAGCTGCCTATCTCGGCATCGGCGCCTATCTCACCGCAATCTTTGCCGCGCGTTATCAAATCGGTATGGGCTACGATTTCTGGATTGTGATCGCACTCGGCATGATCGGCGGTGCTTTGCTCGCCGCCGTGTTCGGACTGCTCGCGCTTCGGGCCAGCGGCGTCTACTTTCTGATGATCACGCTCGCGCTTGGGCAATGCGTGTGGGGGCTTGCCTATCGCTGGAATTCGCTGACCGGCGGCGACAACGGCATCAATCTCCAGCATCGTCCGAAATTTGGCATCGATCTCGCGAACGAGGTGACGTTCTTCTACTTCGTTTTTGCGCTGTTCGTAGTGTCGCTCGCGATCATGTACACGCTGGTGCGTTCGCCATTCGGCCGCAGCCTGGTCGGCATTCGCGAGGGCGAATTGCGGATGAAGGTCCTTGGCTACAATACTTGGCTGCACAAATATCTGGCCTTCATCATCGCCGGTGCTTTCGGCGGACTCTCCGGGGTGTTGTGGGCAGAAACGGCTGGCATCGTCAGCCCGGAAAACGTCGTCCTGACCACCTCGGTCGATGCGCTGCTCATGGCGGTGCTCGGTGGGGCAGGGACGCTGGTCGGCGGTGTGATCGGCGCCGGCGTTGTTCTGTTTATTCGGGAATACCTCAGCACGCTTGTCCATTGGTGGCAGTACGTGCTCGGCGGCGTCTATGTGCTGGTCATTCTTTATTTGCCCGGTGGTTTGATGAGTATTCCGCAGCGGGTGCATCAGTGGCGCTCGAGCCGGATACAAGTGATAGATACGGAGAAATTGGTGCCTGCGGCGCGTTGAAAGTCAAACGACAAACGGGGAGGAAAAATCATGACGGGCAATCGGCTGAAGCGAGCTCGAGAGCTACTGGCGGGCGTAGGTCTCGTACTGGCGGCTTTGATGATGCCGGTGGCCGCGCAAGAGGAATTGCGCATCGGGATTATCGCACCGATGACCGGGCCATTCGCGCAGGTCGGCACTGACATGACCAACGGCTTCAAAATGTATCTGGATCAGACCAACAGCACTTTCGCCGGTGCCAAGGTCACGCCCATCATCGAGGACAGCCAGGGCAAGCCGGACACCGCGGTCACGAAGGCCCGAAAGCTTATCCTCGAAGATCATGTTCAATTGCTTGTGGGCGGTGTTCTGGCGCCGGAAGGTTATGCGCTCGCTCCGGTATCGACCGCCGAAAAGACTGTCTATATTGCTTCCGTGCCGGCAGCCGACGATCTCACCCAACGGCAGCTTGGCAGCTATCCCTATTTCATCCGCACAGGCTGGACCTCATCGCAGCCGAACCACCCGCTTGGTCAATGGGCGTGCGACCAAGGCTACAAGAAGATAGCTGTTGTCGCTGCGGATTACGCCTTCGGCTACGAGTTGGTCGGCGGTTTCCAAAAGGCGTTTGAGGATTGCGGCGGCAAGATCGTCCAGAAGATGTGGCCGCCGCTCGGCTCCAAGGATTTCGGCCCTTACATCCCGCAAATCAAACCGGATGTCGATGCGGTCTACTCGCTGATGGTCGGGCCGATGCCGTTGCAGTTTCCCAAACAACTGCGCGATTCCGGCTACACGAAGCCGATTATTGGAGGCGGCACCAGCTATGACGAGTCCGTGCTCCCATTCATGGGCGATGAGGTGATTGGCGACGTCTCGTCATTGCAATACAGCGCCGGCCTCGATACGCCGCAGAACGCCGCCTTCGTCAAAGGCTTCCGGGCCAAGTATGGCAAGGTGCCGTCGTATTTTTCCGAGAGCAACTACACCACGGCGATGATGATCGACATGGTGATGAAAGACAGCGGCGGAAAATTCCCTGGACCGGAAGCGTTCGTGGCCAAGATGCAAGCTTTGAAGGTCGATGCACCGCGCGGGCCGGTCAGCTTCGACGATATGCGCAACCCAATCCAGAACATCTACATCAAGAAAGTCGAGAAGACGACGATGTTCGGTTACGAGAAGCCAGAGCTCTGGAACGTCGTTATCAAAACCTATCCGGCAGTCAGCCAGTTCTGGACCTACGGCAAGGAAAAATTCCTGCAACAGCCGGTCTATAGCCGCGACTTCCCGCCCTGCAAGTACTGCGAATAGGCGATTGGCGCCGGGCGTGGTTCCCCGGCGCCAACTCCAATGTGGGTCAACGCGTGAACGAAGAGCCCCATACCAATGGCAAAATGCCGGTTCTCGAGCTTAAGGGCCTCGCCAAGTCCTTCGGCGGATTGCGTGCCGTGCGTGGCGTATCGCTGAAGATCATGCCCGGTGAACGCAAAGCGATTATTGGCCCGAATGGGGCCGGCAAGACCACGTTGTTCAATCTTATTACCGGGACACTCTCGGCGACGTCGGGGCACGTATTGCTGTACGGCCGGGATGTGACGCGCTGGCCCAGTCATAGGCGCACCGCATTGGGCATGGCGCGTACCTTTCAGGTCACCAGCTTGTTCCCGCGGTTGACCGTGCTCGACAACGTGCTGTTGGCGGTCAAGGGCCGGCTCGCATCGAAATTCGTGATGTGGCGATCGATGTCGTCGTATCGGGACGTCTACACCAAGGCCATCACGTTGCTGCAAAATGCCGGCTTCCTCGATCGCAAAGAGACCGAAGTGAGGTATCTTTCGCATGGTGAACAGCGACAGCTTGAAATCGTGCTGGGGCTGGCCAGCGATCCTGATATTCTTTTGCTCGATGAGCCTGCGGCCGGCTTATCGTCCGGCGAATCCACGGAGATGATGAAATTCCTGCAACGGCTCGATCGCAGAATGGCGATCCTGCTGATCGAGCACGACATGGACATCGTATTTGGCGTCGCCGACGAAATTTCAGTGCTGCATTTCGGCGAAATCCTGGAAAGCGGAGCGATGGAGCGCATCCGCTCCAGCACCAAAGTGCAAGAAGTCTATCTGGGGACCGGTTGATTCATGGGGATCCTCGACGTCCAGGACGTTCACACCTATTACGGCGACGCTTATGTGCTGCAAGGCCTGTCATTGCAGCTTGAGCAAGGCCAAATTCTCGGTTTACTCGGTCGCAATGGCGTCGGCAAAACCACGCTGGTCAATTCCATTGTCGGCTTTGCACCGCCGCGGCGCGGCAAAATTCTTTTCAAGGGCAGGAACATCACCAACACTCCGTCATTCGCGATCATACGTTCCGGCATGGGGCTCGTGCCGCAGGGCCGCCGAGTATTTCCTACTCTCAGTGTCGAGGACAACCTTGTTGTTGCCGAGCAAAGCGTGGAGCGTCATGGCTGGAACCTCAAACGTGTCTATGCCTTGTTCCCGCGGTTGCGTGAGCGCCGCAGTCAGCGTGCCAAGACCCTCTCGGGCGGCGAACAGCAGATGCTGGCGATCGGGCGCGGCCTGATGACCAATCCGGATTGCTTGATCATGGATGAGCCATCCGAAGGCCTGGCTCCGATCATCATCCAGGGCCTCTGGGAGGCCATCGCCAAGCTTAAACAGGAAGGACTTTCCATCCTTCTGGTCGAGCAGAATGCCGCGCTGGCCCTCAAGCTTGTCGACTTTGTCCACGTGATCTCAAAGGGCCGTGTCGTCTACTCCGGAAAGCCTGGCGAGCTGTGGCAGAATGAAGAAATCAAAGCACGGTTTCTCGGCATATGAGTGAGACGCATGTTGTGTTGCGCGACGTCACGCGCGTTTATCCCGCCGGCGCACTCGGCCGCGACGTTCATGCGCTCGGGCCAATCACCCTGCACCTGAACAAAGGCGAATTCTTCGCCGTGGTCGGGCCTTCGGGCTGCGGAAAGTCGACACTGCTTGATCTGATCGCCGGCCTTGCGCCTGCTTCGGCGGGGACGGTCGAGTTTGAAGGTCGCAGGATCGCAGGCGAGGTGCCGGACGGCGTCGGTGTCGTGTTCCAGGAAGATGCTTCGTTCCCATGGCTCACCGTTGCCGGCAATATCGCGTTTGGCCTGCGCGAAGCACATGTCGATGCCAGCGAGTTGCGGAACCGATTGAACCATGCGCTTGACCTGATGGGGTTGCGCGATTTCGCAAACGCCTACCCGGCGCAGCTTTCCGGTGGCATGCGCCAACGCGTCTGCATCGCGCGTACGCTGGTGCTGCGGCCGCGCTTGATTCTGCTCGACGAGCCGTTTGGGGCGCTCGACCAGCAGACACGACTATTGATGGGCGACGAACTGTTGCGGCTGTGGCGGGATACCGGCGCGACTGTGCTGTTGATTACGCATGCGCTTGATGAAGCGGCGATGCTCGCGGACCGGATCGGCGTAATGTCGTCCCGCCCCGGGCGAATCCTCGAGATTGTAGAAACCCGCTGGCCGCGAGACCGTGATAGCCAGATCGTGTCCGAGCCGTCATTTGGTGAAATCACGGGCCGGCTGTGGCGATTGCTACGCGGGGAGTTGCTTAAGGCGCTCGGCAAATCGGCCGGCCAATCGTGAGCCGCGCAACGAGTTACCGGTTGCTGTTGGTCGCGGCATCAGTGCTGTTGCTCGAATGTCTGTGCCGCGCCGGTGTGATCGATCACTTGACCATGCAGCCGCCGAGTGAAATGGCTCGTGACCTGGTCGTGTTGCTTGCGTCCGGTTCGATGAACCGCGCGATGCTAAAAACACTGACAAACGTTGTTATCGCTGCGGCTTTGGCGGTGGCTTTCGGCATAGCTTTCGCTGTCGCTATCCATGGCTATCGCGCGGTGCGCCAAGGCCTTGAGCCGTTATTCGCAACTTACTATGCGATTCCAATTTATGCGTTCTACCCGATGTTTATCATCTTGTTCGGGCTTGGCGACCTGCCGCAAATCCTTATCGGCTTCATGCTGGCGGTGGTGGCGGTGATCGTCAGCACGCTCAACGGTCTTGATCGGGTTTCCCGCGTGCTGATGAAGACGGCGCGGATTTATCGCTTCGGATCGGTCAAGACCGCTCTCACGATTACGCTGCCCTCGGCGGCGCCATATCTGTTGACCGGGGTCAAGCTTGCCGTTGCTTACGCTTTCATCGGTGTGATCGGTGCAGAATTTATCATGTCGCGCACCGGGATCGGTTACGAGATCAGCTTTGCGTACAACAATTTCGATAACAAGATCATGTATCCGCTGATCCTCCTGATCCTTATTGTATCCGTCGCGGTGAATTCGGCGCTCTCGCAATGGGAGCGGGTCTTGATGAGAAGGCGCAGCAAATCATGATGCCGCGTGACTGGTCATCAACTATTAGCGGCTTAATCCTCATCGCGGCGCTCCTGATCGGTTGGAAAATTCTATTCGTGATCGTAGGTCCGATGGCGATGACGGGGCCACTCGAGACATTTCGCTATCTCGGACAGTTGCTGATGACCGACACGTTCTGGGGGCACCTGGAGGAGACGTCGCGCGCTTTCCTCTTTGCGCTGGCTATCGCAGTTCTGGCCGGTCTTGCGATTGGCTTTCTGCTCGGAGCTCACCGCTTCTCCAGCGAGGTCGTTGAACCAATTCTAGTGGCTTTCTACTCGATCCCGAAGGTCACGCTTTATCCGATTATTCTGCTCGCTTTTGGCCTTGGCTTACCGGCGAAAATTGCATTCGGTGCAATTCACGGTGTCGTACCGGTCGCCATCTTCACGCTCTCCGCCGTGCGCAATATCAATCCGATCCTGCTCAAGACAGCCCGTGTATTGCGTTTGCGGTTATGGAAAGTGGTCGGCTCCGTATTGCTCCCGGCAGCGCTTCCGGAAATCTTCAGCGGCATTCGTATCGGCTTCTCGCTGACGCTGATTGGTACCATACTTGGCGAGATGTTCGGCTCGCAGCGTGGTCTCGGTTATTTGCTGATGACCGCGATTGGATTGCAGAATATCCAGCTCATTATGGCTGTGACTCTGTTGATCGTGCTTTTCGCAGCAACGGTGAGTGTGTTGCTTATCGCCATCGACGATAAACTCCATCGCCGCATGTCGTAGAGTACCTCACAATAATAAAAAGGCAGCGGGCAACTGCCCACAAATAACAACGCGGTGACCGGGAGGAATTATGCGTTCGATTGCACAACGCGGCCTTGGATTCGTAATTTTTCTTGTAGCAGTGATGTTTCTGCCGCTGTGCGCCATGGCCGCCGAGCAGATCGTCGTGAGCAATTTCGGCGTCGCTGCTAACGGCATGCCTTACGCCGTCGCCATGGAAAAGGGCTTCTTCAAGGAGGAGGGCGCCGATGTCAGCGGTGTGCTGTCATCGGCAGGTGGCGGCACCACGGTTCGCAACTTGATGACCGGACATTTGGCGTTCGGTGAAATTGATCTTGCCAGCACAGTGGCTGCAATCCAGCAGGGTGCAGATCTGAAGATCATCAGCGAGAATGTGCTCGCCGTCGCTGAATTCGTCTGGGCGGTGAAACCTGACTCCCCGATCAAAACCCTTCAGGATCTCAAAGGCAAAAAGATCGGCTACACCAATCCGCGCTCAACCAGCCAGGCGCTCGATATTCTTCTGCTGGAACAGGCTGGCTTGAAAGCAGAGGATGCCGAACTGGTCAAAACCGGTGGCTTCGGCGAGGCCGCCGTTGCTCTCAACACGGGTTTGATCGATGTCGCGACGCTCGCGGACCCAGTGTGGTCGAAAAACAAGGCACAGTTTCGCGTTCTGGTGTCGGCCAGTGATGTGCTGCCGCCACTGTGCAACGTCATCGGCGTGACCACGGGCGAAGCTGCCGCCACCAAAGGCGATTTCATTCGTGCCATCCTGCATGGGCGACGTAAAGCCGTTGAATTCATGTCCACCCACCCCGACGAAGCGGCTGCAATCGTGGCCAAGGCGTATAATCTTGATCTCGCCGTCGTAAAAAGCACGATCGACAATCTGATAGCGCCAAGCAAATCGGGCGTGCCTTATTGGGGACCGGGCTATTTCGACATGGCCGGTATGGATCGGATGATCCGCGCGCAAAAACTGGTTGGCGCACTCAGCGGCGATGTCGACTGGTCGAAGATCGTCGATATAAGCTTTCTGAGTGATGATCTTAAGACAAAAAAATAAGAGATCGCCGCGCCCGGACCGTTAAATCTTCAGCAGCCGTTTGGCGTTTTCGTAATAGACCTTGCGTTCGTCGGCGGGCGGCAGGTTGAGCTTCTTGATCACCTCGACGCCCTGTTTTTTGAGCACTTTCAGCGGGGGCGCGTCGGTGCCAAAGACAAAATGGTCGGCACCGACCGTTTCGAAGCCACACCGTGCCGCCGGCGGGTGATAGCATGTCGATTCCAGGTACATCATTTTCAGATAGTGGCTCGGCGGATGCTTGATCAGCATCGGTGAGTACGAGCCGAGGAAGTACGCCTCGTCCTGGAGATTGTAAGCGTAGTCCATACGCCCGATCATCTCGCAAATGCCACCGCCCAGGTGGGTGCCAACCAGTTTCAAGGTCGGAAATTTCTCGAAAATGCCGCGAACGATCAGCCGCGCGATCGCCAGCGCATTATCCATCGGCCGCCCAACGCTGGAAGCGAGGCGATAATCGCGCATACGCTCCTCGCCAAAGCCGACAGACGGCGGATGGATTACGACCGGCACATCGAGTTCGGTCGCGAGTTGAAAGAACGGCAGGCATTCGTCGTCATCGGGATAATGGCCGGGCTGGCTCGAAAGGATCCAGGCGCCTTTCAGGCCGTCCCCTTTTATGGCGCGCTCGAATTCGCGGAGGAATGCATCGTCGCCATGCGGCACCGTGCCGGCCATGCCGTAGATGGTTGGATATTTGTCTTGCAACGAGGCGATATAGCGGTTGACCGTTTTGACTTCTTTAAGCTGCTGATCTCGGTCCATATCGCGGAGTTGGTGCATCGCCTGACTGACGAGCGTGCAATCGACGCCACCGTTCTGTTGCGCTTCGAGCACGTTTTCGATCGTCATCGGACAGCGGCCCTGCCACATCGGGTGAGCTTGCTGCTCCGGCGTCTGTACGTGGGTGTGAAAATCCAGAATCATGTCACGCCTCAAGGTGTCGCGGCGGTGGCCGAGGTAGGGGAGAGCTCTTCCAGAGTTTTTCCGGCGGTTTCGATCGAGAACAACCAGCAAGTGATGCCGCCCAGGATCGCAAACAATGCGAACATGCCGTAGACACCGCCAACGCCATAGGCCGGCAGGATCAGGCCGACGAGGTACGGGCTAACGACCGACGACAATCTCTGGGATACGCTGGTTGCGCCGTGGCCGAGTGCACGCAGATGATTGGGATAATTTTCAGCCGTGTACATGCCGAGTGCGCCCGGGATCATCCCCATCGCGCCAAAAGCGAGCGCCGCCAGCGTTGCAAGCTCAAGCGCACTGAGGTCCGGCTTGAACGCCGCAATAAGCAATGGGATCGCTGCCAGAAAAAAGCCGCCCGCAAAAGCGACCCTGCGTCCAATCCGGTCGATCGTGAACACCGCTAAAAGTAGAACGAGCAACCCGGCGATGTTCAGAATGAAACCATAGGCATTCGATTGCGAGACCGGCAGATGGTAAATCGTGCGCATGATGCTCGGCAGCCAGCCCGTCATTGCGTAAGTGATGCCGTAGGTGCAGAACCACAGAACCCACAACGAATAAGTACGCTTCCGATAGATTCCGGCGAACAGATCACGGAAACGGCCGATCGCTGGAATTGCCGGCGGCACGTTGGTTGGCATCGGTGGTAATGGGACGGCGCCATTCTTTGAGACGAACATTTCGATCCGCGTCAGCACGCGGTCAGCCTCCTCTTCACGGCCACGACCGACAAGCCACCGCGGCGATTCCGGCAGTATCCTGATCATCGGCAGCGCAAGCAGCACCGGTAATCCACCGAGCACGAACATCCATTGCCAGCCCATCAGCGGAACGACAAAGACTCCGACCAGACCGACCGTCGTCAGGCCGATTGGGAACATGAGTTGCTGCATCAGCACGAAACGCCCGCGGCCGCGCGATTTGGCGAACTCGCTGACATAGGTGTTGGCGATGGGAACCTCGCCGCCGAGTCCAATGCCCTGCACGAAGCGCAACGCAAACAGCGTCCAGTAATCCTGAGCCAAAACGCAGGCGAAGCTCAGTAAAGAAAACAAGATGATGTTGCCGACCAGGACCGGAACGCGGCCGTATTTATCGGCGAGCCAGCCGGAGAGCAGGCTGCCGACAACCTGGCCGGCATAGCCGATCGAAATCAGTGCGCCGATGTCCGCCGGCGCCAGGTGCCACAGCGGGATGATTGCCGGCAAAACATACGCGATGGTCAACGAGTTCGAAGGCGTCGGAGAAATTGGTACTGCCGACGACCAGCCGCATCTTGTTGTGCCACGACGACAGCGGCAGCCGTTCCATGCGCGCCGCAATCTGATAGCGGTCGACGATCGTGCTCATGGCCCCTCCCGTCGCGTTACGCCGTCCGGTGTATCCCCGGATCGCCGTAGCACTGCGGCATGGTGAGCCAATTCATTTCGGCAGACAAGCCAACCGGTGCGGCGTTATCGCTCCAGCCGGGCGACAATTTCAACGTGGGTCGAGTAGCGGAATTGATCAACCGGCGTGACGGAGATCGGTCGATAGCCGCCATCGACCAAAAGCCGCATATCACGGGCCAGCGTTGCCGGATTGCACGATACGGCGACGACAGTCGGGACCTTGCTCGCGGCTAACGTGCGAGCCTGCGCCTGCGCGCCCTGGCGCGGCGGATCGAATACGACGGCGTCGAAATCGTTGAGCTCTTCCGTCACCAGCGGGTTCTTGAACAGATCAAGCTTTTTCACCTCGACCGGTTTGAGGCCGGCGGTTGCTGCGGCGGCGCGTTTAAGCGCGGACAGTGCTGGTTCGTCATCGTCCGCGGCAAAGACGCGGGCGTGCTCGGCAAGCCGCAGTGCGAAAGGACCGACGCCGGCAAACAGATCGGCAGTTTTTCTCGCGCCAGCGCATGCGACAAGAACCAGTTGAGCCAGCGTCACCTCGCCGGCCTCGGTTGCCTGCAAAAACGCCGCAGGTGGCAGCGATACAGTCGCTTTGCCGATGCGCATAGTAGGCGCCCGCTGCTGCGTAATCAGCTCGCCATGTCGTGTTAGTCGCGCCAGATTTTGTGAAACTGCCAGTTCTGCCAAGGCCGCAGTCAGCCGCGTCGTTAGTGGGCCTGAACCGCGTACATCGATATCGAGGCCCGGCGTCGGTCGCAGTGGCCTGGATGTCGAGCGGCTTCTTTGCCGGCAGCAGGACTTCGGCGATAGCCCATGCAGCTTTGAGCGCGCCGTCCATGCTTTTTGCCAGCACCGGACATCGATCGATCGCGACAATGTGGTGAGCACGCGCGGCTGAAAATCCGACTTCGAGAACATCGCGGACGCCGCGCGCATGAAACACAGCGCGGCGACGTCCGTCGCCATGGGCATCGATCAGATCGGAGACCGGTGCGTCGATGCCGGCTTGCTCAAGCGCGCTGACAACCAGGCCTCGTTTCCATTTTCGATAGGCCGTCACGTCGAGGTGTTGCATGGCGCACCCGCCGCAGACGCCGAAGTGCGGGCAAATCGGTGTAATACGCTCGGTGCTCGGTTTATCGACGCGAAGAAGCTGCCGCCGGTCGGGATGACCGGGAATATTGTCGACTTCGACCGTTTCGCCGGGCAGCGCCCCGGCAACGAAAATGGGTTCGGGCTCGCGATCGATCACACCATCGCCGCGATGACCAAGGCGGTCGATCACCAAACGCTCAGCCACGTTCGGCCTCGATGAGAAACTCGCGATTGCCGTCGCCGCCGAGAATAGGGGACGGCATGACGCCGCCGACGCGCCAGCCGAGTGAGCTTATGAATGCTGCGATATCGTCGCAAATCGCCGCGTGGATCGCTGGATCGCGTACCACGCCTTTTTTGACCGTGCTGCGCGAGGCCTCAAATTGCGGCTTGATCAGCGCAACCATGGCCGCGCGCGATTTGAGCAATGGCCCTATCGACGGCAAAACCAGCTTCAGGGAAATAAAGCTCACATCCACGGTGGCAAAGTCCGGGGTCTCATCGAGCTGTGCCGGATCGAGCTTGCGGATGTCGGTGTTTTCAAGAGAAACAAGTTGAGCGCAGTTGTGCAGCCGCGGGTGAAGCTGCGCTGTGCCAACGTCCACCGCATAGACGCGCTCTTGCGCCGCGTAGCAGCAGGACTTCGGAAAATCCGCCGGTCGAGGCGCCGACATCGAGACAGACGCGGCCTTTGGTCTCCAACGAGAAGCGATCGAGCGCGGCCGCGAGCTTGACCCCGCCGCGCGAGACGTAAGGGTGTTCAGCCGTGGCCTTGATTTCGGCAGTACATGAAATTTCTTCGGATGCCTTGCGGACGCGCACGCCATTGGCGGTTACCAAACCGGCATTAATTGCGGCCTGCGCTCTGGCACGGCTTTCAAACAGGCCGCGCGCGACCAGAAGGCGATCGGCACGTTCTCGGCTCATCATAGCGAGGCTATTATAAGCAAGATGCCCGGCTTTGAACCGGGCATCTAATGTCTTGATGAGATGCCGGATCGGCGATCAGGACCGCCGCGCTTCGGGCAACTTGACCACTTCGCCGCGCATGTTCTGGCCAAGCGCCTCGAACGCCTTGGCGACGATGCCTTTGGCATCGAGGCCGGCGCGTGCGTACATCGCGTTCGGCGAATCCTGATCGATGAACAGGTCGGGCAGCACCATCGACCGCACTTTCACGCCGCGATCGAGTACACCGTGCTCGGCGAGCGCTTGCAGCGCGAACGAGCCGAACCCGCCGATCGAGCCTTCTTCGATCATGAGCAGGACTTCGTGCTCCCGCGCCAGGCGGAGCAGAAGATCGACGTCGAGAGGTTTGGCAAAGCGCGCGTCAGCAACCGTGGTCGACAGCCCTGCCGCGGCGAGCTCATCGGCCGCCTTGAGGCATTCGCCCAACCGCGCGCCATACGAGAACAGCGCGATCTTGGTGCCTTCACGCAGGATGCGGCCTTTGCCGATTTCGAGCGGCTTGCCTTCTTCCGGCATCGGTACGCCACGACCTTCGCCGCGCGGATAGCGCAGCGCCGAGGGACGATCGTCGATGGCAACGGCAGTGGCGACCATATGCACCAGCTCGGCTTCGTCGCCCGCCGCCATCAGCACGAAATTGGGCAGGCAGCCGAGATAGGCGACGTCGAACGAGCCGGCGTGGGTTGGACCATCGGCGCCGACGAGGCCGGCGCGATCCATGGCAAAACGCACAGGCAGTTTTTGGATGGCAACGTCATGCACCACCTGGTCATAAGCGCGCTGCAGGAACGTCGAATAGATCGCCGCGAAAGGCTTGTAGCCTTCGGTCGCCAGCCCGGCCGCAAACGTTATGCCGTGCTGTTCGGCGATACCGACGTCGAAAGTGCGCTTCGGAAATTCTTTCTGGAACAGGTCGATGCCGGTGCCGGACGGCATCGCCGCGGTGATAGCGACGATCTTGTCGTCCTTGCGAGCTTCCTTGATCAAGCTCTCGCCGAACACCTTTTGATAGGCAGGGGCAGTCGGTTTGGATTTGACCTGAGCTCCGGTCGCAACGTCGAACTTGACGACGCCGTGATATTTGTCGGCGGATTTCTCCGCAGGCTCGTAACCTTTGCCCTTCTGCGTCACGACGTGAATGAGGACAGGCCCATTCTTCATGTCGCGCACATTCTTGAGCACCGGCAGCAGGTGGTCGAGATTGTGACCGTCGATCGGGCCGACATAGAAGAAGCCCAGTTCGTCAAACAGGGTGCCACCGGTGACCATGCCGCGCGCATATTCTTCCATCGCCATGGCGCGCTGCTGCAACATTTTTGTCGGCATGCGCTTGGCAACCTGGCGGAAGATCTTGCGTACGCGATTGTAGGCGCGGCCGGAAACGCGGCGGGCAAGATAGGCAGAGAGCGCGCCAACCGGCGGCGCGATCGACATGTCGTTGTCGTTGAGAATAACGATCAGGCGCGAATCCATCGCGCCGGCATTGTTCATCGCTTCGTAGGCCATACCGGCCGACATGGCGCCATCGCCAATCACCGCGATGACATTGTTCTGCTTGCCTTGCAGGTCGCGGGCAACGGCCATGCCGAGCCCTGCGGAGATCGACGTCGAGGAGTGAGCAGCGCCGAACGGGTCGTATTCGCTTTCTGCGCGCTTGGTAAATCCGGACAGACCGCCGCCTTGGCGAATGGTGCGGATGCGGTCGCGGCGGCCGGTGAGGATCTTATGCGGATAGGCCTGATGACCAACGTCCCAGATGACGCGATCGTTGGGTGTATCGAACACATAGTGCAGTGCGACCGTCAATTCGACAACGCCAAGACCGGCGCCGAGATGACCACCGGTGACGGCGACAGCGTCAATTGTTTCCTTGCGAAGCTCGTCGGCAACCTGGCGCAGCTGGTCGGATTTAAGGGTTCTTAGGTCATCGGGAGTCTTGATGAGGTCGAGCAAAGGGGTTTTCGAGGCAACAGTCACGCTATGCTCCTTATTGACGCCTTATCGCCTTACCGGCGGGTCGCCTAACGGCGTTTATTGGGGTCTAGTACGCGCCCATCCACACGCACGTACATGAATCTCTAGCCTGTACACCTTTCGGGCAGGGAGGGCAATTTACCCGGTTCCCTGCCCAGGAACTCCTAGGCATTATAGACCTTTATACGTGGGTAGCTTTGGGAGTTTTGCCATGGCGCCAAGAGCGAATTGGAAGGGTTTTTTGAAGCTTTCATTGGTCTCCTGCAGCATCGCTATGGTTCAAGCCACTTCGACGAAAGAGCGAATCCGCTTCCATATCATCAATCGGGATACCGGTAATCGCATACGTTTTAAGCAGGTAGACGCTGAAACCGGGGAAGAAGTTCCCGAGGACGACCGGGTTAAGGGCTATAAAACGGCCGATGGTGCCCAGGTGCTGCTGGAATCGGAGGAACTCGACGAGGTGGCGCTGGAGAGCACCCACACCATCGATATCGAGTCCTTTGTACCCCGTAAGGACATCGACGAGATTTACCTCGATACGCCCTATTACCTATTCCCCGACGACGAGGTGGGGGCCGAAGCCTTTGCGGTGATCCGCGACGCTATGACATCCACGTCGCTGGTAGGGCTCGCCCGGGTCGTGCTCTACAACCACGAGCACCTTTTGATGCTCGAACCGCTCGGCAAGGGCATCAAGGCCACGGCGCTGCGCCAGCAGGAGGAAATCCGCGACTTCAAGGACTACTTCTCGGAGATCGAGGACAAGAAAGTCCCCAAGGATATGCTCGAACTCGCCGAGCACATCCTCAAGACCAAACGCGGCCATTTCGATCCGTCGAAATTCTCGGATCGCTACGAGGCGCGCTCAAAGCGCTGATCAAGGCGAAGCAAGCCGGCAAGACGCCGCCAACGCCGCCGGCGCGGCCCAGCAACGTCATCAATCTGATGGATGCATTGCGCCGTTCCGTGCGTTCGGATCGTGGCGGCGGCAGAGGAGTCATCACCAAAGCGCGGCAAGAGTCGCGCGCAGCGCCCTCGTGTGTCGGCACGCAAGCCGAGCAAGAGCAAGCGGCTCAAGCGTGCGAGCTGACGGCGATAGGTGAATTGTTTTGGCGCTCGACGTCTACCGCAAGAAACGAAAATTCGACGTAACGTCCGAGCCGCGCGGGCACAAGGGCCGGCGCATCGGGTACGCTTACGTCATTCAAAAGCACGCGGCGCGGCGACTGCACTATGACCTGCGGCTGGAACTTGACGGCGTGATGAAGAGCTGGGCCGTGACGCGCGGCCCGAGCCTCGATCCGAACCAGAAGCGGCTTGCGGTTCACGTCGAGGATCATCCGATCGAATACAACAAATTCGAGGGCACAATACCGAAAGGCGAATACGGCGGCGGCACCGTGATGATCTGGGATCGTGGAACCTGGGAGCCGGAAGCCGATCCGCATAAGGGCTATGCCAAAGGTCACCTCGATTTCGTACTGCACGGTGAAAAATTGCACGGCCGCTGGCATCTCGTGCGCATGCGCTCGCGTCCGAGGGATAAGCACCAGAATTGGCTCCTGATCAAAGGCAACGACGAAGAGGCGCGCGGCCCGCGCGGCAAGGATATTCTCGACGAAGAGCCGTTGTCGGCCGTGACCGGCCGCTCAATCGACGATATCGCTAGCGGCAAAGGAAAGAAGCGGGTCTGGCACAGCAATCGCGGCAGCAAGACCGCCCCGGAAAATCCAGCCAAAGCAGCCGCTTCGGCGACGAAAAAACGAGCGCGCGCCAAGGCATTCAACGCGACTGTCGATCGTAAGACTGGCAAGCCCGCTCGGATGCGCGCCTTCCTGATTTCGTGCCGCCCAGCCTGGCAACGCTGCATGAAAGTCCACCACAGCGGCGATCAATGGCTGCATGAGATCAAGTTCGACGGCTATCGCCTCGAGGCGCGGCTCGATCATGGCAAAGTGCGCTTGCTCACACGCACGGGTCTCGATTGGACGCATCGTTTCAAGCCGATTGCGCAAGCGATTGCGCCGCTCATGCGGATAGCGCATTGATCGATGGTGAACTGGTTGCGGAAGACGAGGGCGGGCATTACCAGCTTTCTCGCTATTGCAAACCGACTTGAAGGACAGCCGCTATGATCATCTGCGGTACTATGCCTTCGATCTGCTTTATCTTGACGGACGCGATCTGCGTGACGAGCCGCTCGTCAAACGCAAGGCTGCGCTCGCGCGTCTCCTGAAGACAGAAGGCAAAAACAGCCTCATCCATAATGTCGAGCATCTCGATGGCGACGGCCGTGTTGTGTTCAAGCACGCCTGCAGCCTGGGCCTTGAGGGCGTTGTCTCGAAGCTTCGCGATGCGACCTATCGCTCCGGTCGCTCGGAGAATTTCATCAAGAGCAAATGCCACAACGCCCAGGAATTCATCATTGTCGGGTTTACGCCGTCGACCGCCGACCCGAATGCGATCGGGGCGTTGACGGTAGCTACCCACGAGGATGGTGAGTTGCGTTATGCAGGCCGGGTCGGAACAGGCTATACGCGCGAGATTGCGCGCGATCTCTGGCGGAAGCTTAAGCCGCTCAAAGCCGAAAAAGCGCCGGTCGAAGTGCCGAAAGATGAGCGCCGCAAAGATGTGATCTGGATCAAGCCGAAACTCGTAGCCGAGGTCGAATTTCGTGGCGTGACTCACGATGGCTCTGTTGCGTCAGGCATCCTACAAAGGGCTGCGCGAGGACAAGCCGGCGGGCGAAGTCGTGCGTGAGGTTCCTGCAGAGCAGAAGACGGCGGCGCCAATGGCCAAAAAAGCGAAGTCATCGACCAAGACTGCTGCGCGCAAACCTGCGGGTAAGTCTGGTACCGGCAACAGCTTTACGATCGCCAATGTGCATCTCACCCATCCGGACCGGATCTATTGGCCCGATGCGGACGTCACCAAGCAGCAGCTTGCGGAATATTATGTCAGCGTTTGGGATTTGATGGCGCCGCACGTGGTCGACCGGCCGCTTGCGATTGTACGAGGCCCGGAGGGTATTGGCGGCGAGCTGTTTTTCCAAAAACACATAGCGTCCAATATCAAGCAGTCGCCGTTGCGGCACACCGTCGATGCCAAGGAGCACGACGTCATTGCGGTGGAAAAGCTCGACGATCTCGTGGCGCTGGTTCAATCCGGCGCACTAGAGGTTCATGTGCGCGGCTCCCGGCTCGACAATCTTGAAGCATGTGATCGTATCGTATTCGACCTTGATCCGGGAGACGGCGTGAGCTGGAAGGATATCGTGGAAGGCGCGCGCGAAACGCGTGAACGGCTGGAAACGCTGAAACTCAAAAGCTTCGTCAAGCTATCCGGCGGCAAAGGCGTTCATGTCGTGGTTCCGGTCGCCGACGCTGATTGGGAGGACGCCAAGAATTTCAGCCAGCGTATTGCGCTCGGCATGGCCGCCGACAGTCCAAAGCGCTACGTCGGCAAAATGACGAAGTCGCTGCGCAAGGGAAAAATCTTCATCGATTATTTCCGCAATTCGCGCGAGGCGACGTCGGTCGCGCCTTATTCGACTCGCGCGCGTCCAGGCGCGGCGGTATCAGCGCCGTTGTCGTGGGAGCAACTTGGCCGCAGCAAGAGCGCTGCCGAGTTCACCGTGCTCAACCTGAAAAAGCACTTCAAGCGCGACCCGTGGGCCGACATCGGCAAGATAAGGCAGAAGCTGCCGAAGTAGCTTTCGAATACTCCGCGTGGGTCTAGCCCGCCAGCTTCAGGCGGTCTTCCTTCGGTTCAAAACGCGCGCGGAAAATCTCGGCGTCCAGCGGATCCTCGAAGCAATAGCGGACAAACGCCGCATAGTCGTCTTCGACATACATGTCGAACTTGCCGACGTAATTAATGAGGAAGTCCAGGATCTCGCTGTCGTCGGTGAGTTGCCTGCGCGGCAGCACCACCTGGTGCGGGCATTCCTCATCGAGTTTGCGCAGCCATCCGCTTCGTTTGTCCGAATTCATCGCTTTCAGCCCTTGATCGGACCGACGAATGTTCCCTATTTGTTCTAATTTGTCAAGTAAAATTGATGCCAGCGCGCTTGGCGCTCAAAGCTGCTGGTTCATTCGATGTCGAGGGGCTCAGTGCCGGTCGGTTTGCCTTGGGCGTCCAGCGTGATTTTCTCGACGCGCGCCTCCGCCTGTCGCAACAAATCCTCGCAACGGCGCTTCAGCGCTTCGCCACGTTCGTAAATCGTAACCGATTCTTCGAGCGGCACTTTGCCTTCCTCGAGCCGTTTGACGATCGATTCAAGCTCTTCGATCGCGCGCTCAAACGGCAGTTTGGTAACATCGTTATTATTATTTTCCGGCATCAAAGGCTCTCAGTAAGCGTCAGCTTTGCATCAGCGCGTTGACGTGAGCGGCAACCGAATTGCCGAGCGCCCGAAGATCATAGCCGCCCTCCAATACCGACACGACGCGGCCATCGGCGTGGCGATCCGCAATATCCATGAGCTTTTGCGTCGCCCAAACGAAATCGCTTTCGTCGAGGTTGATGCTCGCAAGCGGATCGCGCATGTGGGCGTCGAAGCCCGCCGAGATGATCATCAGTTCAGGCTTAAATTCGGCGAGTCGCGGCAAGATCCTGGATTCGAAGGCGGCGTGAAAGGCATCGCTGCCGTCGCCCGGCCGCAACGGGGCGTTGACGACGGTATTGTGTTCGCCCGACTCGATCACCGCGCCGGTGCCGGGAAACAGCGGCATCTGGTGGGTCGAGCAATACATCACCGACTTGTCGTCCCAGAAAATCTCCTGCGAGCCGTTGCCGTGATGAACGTCGAAATCGACGATCGCGACTCGGCCAATGCCGTACTGCTTCTGTGCGTGGCGCGCCGCGATAGCGACATTGTCGAAGAAGCAAAATCCCATCGGCCGCGCGGTCTCGGCATGGTGGCCGGGAGGGCGCGTTGCGACGAAGGCATTCTTGGTCTTCTTCGCAAAAACCTCATCCACCGCAAAGATCGCACCGCCGGCCGCGCGCAATGCTGCTTCAAAGCTGCCAGGTGACATCGAGGTGTCGGCATCGAGATGGATAAGACCCTCCTTGGGCGACGCCTCGCGGATCTCCTCGACGTATTCCATCGGATGGCACAGCGCGATCTGCTCAAGCGAAGCCATCGGTGCTTCAGCCCGTAGCAAAGTTTGAAATTTTTCCGCCTCGAGCGCCTGTTCGACAGCTCGCAGCCGGTCAGGCCGCTCCGGATGCCCCGCTGGGGTCAGGTGTTGCAGGCAGGCGGGATGGCTGATCAGGAGCGTGGACATGGCACTCACTTAAGACGAAGCAGCAGGAGAGGGAAGGCGCGGACTTAAGTTTTCCGCAAATCAGGAGGCCAGCGCCGAATCGGCGGCAATCAGGCCTGCTCCACCTTCAACAACGGTGCGTTCGAGCGCGCCCGCCTGCACGGCATAATTCTCGGCGAAAAATCTCGCCAGCGCGATGCGCGGCTGCGCGGTCTCGCCAAGGCGTAAAGCCGTGAGTGCTTGCTGCGCGAGATAGCAGCCGCCGGTCGTCAGCCCGAACAGCCGCAGATACGGCGTAGCGCCCGCAAGCGCCAACTCCGGCTCTTTGTCGAGTGTGGCCGCGAGCCATTTTGTCGCGTTTATCAGGCTCGCGAGCGCGTCGCCGAGCCGTACTGCCGTCCAGCCGAACGCCGGATCGTTGCTGGCGCCTACCGCGTCGACGATGTCGCGCAGTTCTTTGATATGGGCGGCAATTGCGCCACCATTTGCAAGCGGCAGCTTGCGGGTGACGAGATCGATGGCCTGGATACCGTTGGTGCCTTCGTAGATCGCCGCAATACGCGCATCGCGAAACAGTTGCGCCGCGCCGGTGTCCTCAATGAAGCCCATGCCGCCATGGACCTGCACGCCAAGCGATGTGACTTCATTGCCGACGTCGGTGGAGAATGCTTTGGCGACCGGCGTGAGCAGCGAGAGGCGATCGTTCGCAGCCTTGCGAGCGGCTGCGTCAGTCGAACGTTCGGCGCGATCGAGCGCTACCGCCGTTGCGTAGCAAATCGCGCGGGCCGCCTGGGTCAGGGCGCGCATGGTCAGCAGCATGCGTTTGACGTCGGGATAATCAATGATCGGCGACGATTCCGTTGCTTTCATCCGAGGCGTTAGCCTCGTATCGCCGGGCCAGGGCGCTTCTTGACTCTCTTCGCGCCCTCTGATGGGAGAGCCGATCTGACTTCGGATTTAGCGTCCTTGGCCTGCTTGGCCTCTTGTTGGCTCTTCTCGCTTGCCCGCTGGGCCTGCAAGACCAGGTACTGCACCTGGTAATACTTGCCCATCATCCCCTCGCTTCCTTCGATCTTTTCGATTCTCCTTAATCTGCTTCTCGACCTCTTTCTCGTCGTCCATCCGAAACGCGAGTTTGAGCAAGTTAGATCGTAACTCCATATCGTTGGGGAGTTGTTGCGCCAGTTCTGACCACAAGCGGCGGGCCGCCTCAAGATCCTCGCGATTACCCGCCTCAAGGGCCTGGCGGCTAGCCGCCTGAAGATCCTGGTGGCGAATGTACTCGACGGCCAACCCGTTGAGCAGCTTGGTTGATCCTCTTTGGAGAAGCGATCGATTTTCTGGGCGAGTTTGTTCAAGACCATGACGACCTCAGGCCCTTTTTGGCCGCCGAAAGCTGTGCCCGCACAAGCAGCAGATCGACCTGGTCGCCCAGTTGCCCCTGGGCCTGGTCGAGCAGTTTCTGCGCCTCATCAACCCGGCGTTGAGTTCTCATGAGAATCGATCTGGGCAACCCAGATCTCGACACTCTCGGGATTCTTCGCGCGGGCCGTTTCGAGCACTTTCTCGGCTTCCGCGGCCTTACCTTGTGCCAGGAGTGAGTTCGCCTGGAGAATTCTGATCTCGACGGATTCGGGCGCTTTGGCGGCTGCATCAACGATCAAGCGGTCAACCTGGCCCCAGTCGCGCTTGTCCGCCGGCCGCCGCCGGTTGCGCTCGATCAAGAGCCTCGCCAAGGGGATCCGGACCTGGGGCACCTTACTGACCAGTCCCTTGTACTCCTCGATCGCCCGGTCGGTCTCTCCCCGCTTGATCAGAATCTCAATCCAGCCCATCCGCGCCGTCAGATCCCCCGGGTTGGCCTTCAAGGTTTGGAGATAGGCCTCTTGCTCCATCTCCGGATCGGCCAACTGCCTGTAACACCGCGCCAAAAGCGAGTTGACCTGCAACTTGAGATCAGCATTGCCGGCGACTTCCGACTGGAGCGGCACGAGAAGGTCGCGAGCTATTGCATATTCATTTTTATTTATATTGTACCATGCCGTAAGGAATTGCAAGTACTCGGTGAAAAGCCGATTCTTTTCAGTTCCTCGATCTGCAATTCCAGCTCGCGGGTGTCGCCGCGCTCGGCCAGGATCCTGGCCAGCATCCAGCCGTGCCTGATCGAGTTAGGGTAAGTCTTCAGGATATCAGTGCAGGATTTCGATCGCCTTTTCGGACTGTTGGCCGGCGCACCAACTCAAGCAAGACCAAGGCCTCGTTGAGCGCGACCGAGTCCAGGTGTGGTTTTCAGTTCCTTCTCAAGGATTTTCCTTGCTGCGTCGCGTCCCGATTCCTTCTCTGGCGACCCTGGCGATTTCCAGGAAGACTTCGACCCTAGCCCTCACCCGTCGAGAGTTCGAGCGCCTCTTGAAAATCTTCCCTAGCGCCTGGTATCTCGAAGCGGCGGCGATAGCGCCCGCGTTCCAGGTAGACCTGATAGTTCTTGGGGTCGGACTCGACCATCTCTTCGATCGATTTATCGGCCTTATCCCGCTGGTCAAGCTGGTCCCGGAGCAGGATCGCGCACCGCTGATAGGCCTCGATCCACTGGGGAGCATTATGCTCGATCGCCGCCTGATAATACTTCTCGGCGTTCGCGGCGATCTCCCATTTCCTCGTAGCACCGCCCCATCAGAAACTGGAGGTCGCCATCCTCGCTTTCGAGCGGTTCCGTTCCCAGGAGGATCAGCAATTCCTCTTGCGCACTCTGCATAATCGCCCCATTTCGAACAGCAACTCCATCAACCGCCTACGCACCTTCATTAGCCCGGGAGATCGTTTCAAAATGCCGTAGTAGATTCCTAACGCCTGTTCCTGCCGCGCTGGTGTCTCGGCTATTTCTAATATCAAATTCGCATACTGGAATCGCACATCGAGATCGTCGGGGACGTTTACCAAGTGCCCCTTCAAAAGCACCTCGGCCTTGGCAAGGTCGCCTTCCTTCTTGGCGCGGTCAGCTTCGCTCCACCACGGACCGAGCCAGCCGCTTGATTTGAGCCGTGAACAAAAAAACCGGTTCCGCCTATCAGGCCAAGAACGGCGATCAGGATCGCGAGACGCTTGACGGTCTTCGATCTCATACGACGTGCCCCTCAACGTAAGCGTAAGCAATATGGCAGGATGTGCCTGTCTCCAAGGTCGATTCGCACATCATCGTTTTCAACTCTTGATCCTAAACGAGCTTACTGCCATTACCCCTAAACATCAACCAAAAAAACGCAGACCCTCGCTGATAATCTCTTACGTCGAGACGAGTTCGACGGCCGTTGCATTTCGGCAACACTCCGCCGGTATGACCTCACCGCGATTCGGGCATCGTTTCGAGCCACGCACGTCTTTAGTATCAATGTGTACACTAACGATGTCTCGGACATACCTCCACCGGGAACCGTCGACGGCCGCGATCGCAGGCTCAGGCCCACCGCCGCAACCAAACCGCCCCAAAACCACCGCGATCAGACTACCGATTAACCGGACATACTTCCCCCGGTCTGAGAACGACTCCCCAAGCTTAAGTCCTTTTTGTTCATACCGATTAACCGGACATGGTCGCGAAGAACCATCTCAACTCCTACTGATCATTCGACCACAACGATTAACGGGGCATACTTTTCCACGGCGTCGGCCTCTCGACCCCTCCCCATAATCACCCAATCTCTCGCGTCGTTCTCACCGTCCTGGCCGCCCGCATCGATCAGGAGCGATCTTCCAGTGGGTCTTTGTTCATAACGATTAACCGGACATACTCGGCGCGGTCCGGCGACTCGAAGCTTTTGTTCACTAGCGATAGCCGGACCATAGTCGGCTTTTGTCCACACCGATTATCCGAGCATGAAATCGGGGCCGTTTAGCGATTAACCGGACATACTTTTCACGATATTCCGGACATAGTTTGGCCGTGCACTCACGATAGTTGAGACATACCACTACCGATTAACCGGACATAGTTACGGTCGTAAGTTATTGTTTAATAACCCCTTGCGGCGCAGAGAATTTGTTTATAGACTCTTGTTAAGAATAAAAGACAACAACATCGCCCGTGCCGACTTGTTGTTGTTGTTTCTTTTTTCAGACCAGGAAAACAGGAGCCGGAGACGACTGGGGACGGAGCTGACGAGCTTTGGTCTGATCGCTTGAGGGAGCAATCGGATGGACGAGTGGGATGAGCCGATCGAAGAGACTGGGGCGTTTGATCAGCAGAACGAGGAGGGACCATCCTCGGCCGATCCGGGCTGGAAGGATGAGCTGAACTTGGCGGAGTTTCCGATTGCCGCCCTGACGGATCGCATTCCCGACGGTCAAACGACGTTGGTGTTCGAGGATCGGCTCGAGCGGCGCGACAGTTCGCCGATTCTGCGGCGACTCACGATCATGGGGACGCACAAGCATGGACTACCGACCTCGCTGGATGATGAGGTTTTGGTCGGCCTGATTCAGTTGACCAAGCGGCGGAGCAACTTCACCGACCCCAGGGTCCAGTTCTCGCGCTACGAGCTGATCGAGCTCTTGGGATGGCCGCAGAGTGGGCAGAGCTACCGGCGGATCGAAGAGGCGCTGCACCGCTGGGTCGGCGTGGTCTTGATGTACGAGAACGCCTGGTGGGACAACCTGGCCAAGAGCTGGGTGGACGAGCAGTTTCACGTGCTGGATAACGTGACCCTGTACGACCGGGAGCGGTGGCGAACCTCGTCGCGATCAGGCAAGACCGGCAAGGGAGATCGGTCCGGGGCCAAGGCCGACAAGCCCCCCCTGCCCTTGTCGAGCTTCCGCTGGAACGAGGTGATTTTCCAAAGCTTTCAAAGCGGCAACCTCAAGCAGCTCGACCTGGAGTTCTACCTCAAGCTCAGGCTGCCGACGACCAAGCGGATGTACCGTTTTCTGGACAAGCGGTTCTACCGTCGCTCGCGATTGGACTTCGACCTGCGGACCTTGGCCTGCGAGCACATTGGCCTGAGCCGTTCGTACGCCCCGACCGAGTTGAAGCGGCGGCTTAAACCGGCCCTGGAAGAGATGGAGCAGCTCGGGTTCCTGGAGCCGCTGGGCCCCGAGGAGCGGTACTCGTACGTCAAGCGGGGGTGCTGGAGGATCATCTTCATCCGCGGCCGTCAAGCGACCGCCGAGATCCAGGACCCTACCGTCCGGCACGAGCAGCAGCCCGCCGAGCTCACCGAGTCCCTCAAGGCACGCGGGATCACCGCCAAGACGGCCCAAGAACTGGTCGAGACTCACCCGCCCGACCGGATCCGCACCAAGATCGAGGTCTTCGACTGGCTGTTGCGCAACGAGGACAAAAGAGTCGGCAAAAACCCGGCCGGCTACCTGGTCGCCTCGATCCGATCCGATTACCAGGCTCCGGTGGATTATCAGGCGCAGGTCGTCGGGGGCCAAGTCGGCCGCCGAAGAAGGCCAAGCGGCGCAAGGCTGATACGCGGCGATCGGTCCTGGAACAGCGGCAGGCCCGCGACGAGGTTCAGGCCCAGCGCGACAAGGTCCGCGAGGCCAAGCTTCGCGCCGCCTGGGAGCGGCTGCCCGAGTCCGAGCGCGAGGCGATCCTGGCCGCCGTCAAGACCGAGAACCCCGGGCTCGGCCGCTGGAAGAACATGCTCGAGCCTCTCTGTCTGGCTGTACTCGAGACCCGGATGAGCCAGATCCGGCCGCCGAGACCGCTCAACGGTTGCTCTTCTCCGACGTCGAGACGGGAACATAGTTGCGAGTTCCCAGTTGGACAGTGGTCAGTTCATCGATACTCGCACGTAGCACTAGCCCCCCTGCCCTGCTTCAAGCCGGTCAATCGCTGTCGAGCTCGCCGTTCGCTCCGGGGCTGGCTCGATGCTTCGACTGCCGCGGCGGTCCCTGGAGTCGTAGAGCACCATGGAGGCGACGATGGGACGCAGCAGGTCGTTGACGACCTCGGAGCGGTCCTTGCCCAGGTGGATGGCGTAGAGCCAAAGCTTCTTGTCCAGGTCCTCCTCGATGGCGAACATCCGCTGGACCCGCCTTGGCTTGGCCGGCTTGACCCGCGCGGCCCGCGACCGGGAGGACGTGGCCGACGCGGTGCGCGGGGCGGTTTCGAGCTCGACCGCGGGGTTCGGCGTCGTTGGGCTCGCCCAGGGCCGGGGCCTCGACCCCGGCCGCCTGAGTGCCGAGCCGGCGCTCGAACTCGGCTTCGGTCATACTCGGCCGGGTCAGGCCGGTCCGGCTCTCGGGGCCCGGAATCCCGCCGCGTCGCATCGCGCTGCTCATCGATTCACCTCCCTGCCGACCCATCGGGCCGTTGCGTCCGCTCGGCCTCCCCCGCCCGTCTTGATCGGAGCGGATGGCTCGTATTGCATTCGGGGAGGGCCGAGGCTCTCGGAGCCTGCCCTCCCTGCGACGCTCTGTTGTCAGGAGGCTCTTCAGAAACGGATCTCGCCGGCATCAGCCGGCGGGACCGATGCAACGGTCGGTTGGCCGCCGGCGAGATAGGCTTGAGCCGCCGCGCGGTATGCCTCCGCCCCCGCACTCAAGCGATCGTAATGGATCAGCGGAGTCCCTCGCGCGTAAGCCTCCCGGAACTTCACCGAGGCCGGGACCACCTGCTCGTAGACCAGCGGCCCGAAATAAGCCCTGACCTCTGACTCGATCTGCTTGGAGACCAGGGTCCGGTCCGCCCGCGTGATCAACACCCCGGCGATCGTCAGCGGACCGGCGTCGGTGAACTCGACGCGGAACTCGCTCACGTTCCGCACCAGGTTCTCCAGCGCCCGAACACCCGCGAGCGCCGCGACGCAGGGGTCGATCGGGATCAGGATTTCGGCGACCGCATACAGGATCGCCACGTTCAGCGGCGTCAAAACCGGACTGGTGTCGACGACGACCGCGTCGTAATCGTTCAACCCCTTGAGCAAACGGCGGACGCGGAACTCGCGCCCCTGGCCCAGACCCTGCATGCTCCCCATCTGCTCCGAGCACGTACTGAGCCGATCGCCGGGGGGAACCACATCCAGCCCTGGACACGCCGAGGCCACCGCGACCTCGTCGAGCCGCAAGTTGTCCAGGAGCGCGTCGGCCAGTCCGACCGCCGGGGACCCTCGGGGGAAAAACCCCAGAGCGGCGTTTCCCGAAGGGTCGGCGTCGATGAGCAGCACGCGACGGTCGAGCTCCGCCAGCGCCGCCGCGAGATTGATCGCCGTCGTGCTCTTGCCCACGCCCCCTTTCGCATTGGTCACCGCGAGGCTTCGCACGAACACCCCCCTTCCCCGCCGCGCGGCTTCCTGCCGCGGTTTGCTTTAAACCACCACTTCACCAAGTGTTATCGGCCCGACCAAGGTCCCTCGTTGAGTCGTTTCCTCGCCACCAACATCCCTTGGTCCCCATATGCCTCGAAACCAAGCCAACATGCTAGCTGGGTTCCCTGGGCACTTGATAAATCGCTCCCAGCTTTTCCAGGTCCCATGCTCCCTCGACATCTTGGCTTCTTGATCCCTTGTCATACTGAAATCAGGGTTCCAACAGACCCTGGAAGCATGAAACCCAGAGTACCTGGCTGAGCATGGTTCATTGACTAACTTGGCTGCTTGATCAATGAGGTACCATGGTCCCTTTGTTTCATGCCTCCTTCTAGTATGGATACCAAGGCCAATTGTTTTCTCGCGATCAAGCTCTAGCAGGATGACAGGTCTCAAGGCATCCAGTGCCAAGGAATCTTGGGTCACAAGGATTCCAGTTACCCAGTTTTCCATGTCGACAATCTCTTGCTTGAATCTTGCAATCCAGTTTAATCGACCAGATTGGTTTCAAGCTTCAATTGGTATCTCATCGACCTGGTTCTCATGGTCCCTTGCGAGTATGCTACCAATTTGGCATAAGCTCCAAGTTTCATGGTTCCCAGTATGTGCAAACTACCTTGTTTCCTGGGAACCCTTGGCATCAAGTGATAAAAGCTCTGTTGGTGAATAGGTTCTTGTTATCCCTGGGCACCTTGGCTAATTGATCCCCTTGATTTCAATTTCCGGCTGGATTCCAGTTTTCAAGGTACTCAAACCGTGTTGTTTTCCAAGTACCCAAGATCAAACTGGTAGCCACATTCCCTGGAGTTCCTTGGTATCTTGGTGCCTTGGTTAATAGAGCAACTTGGTTCCCATCTGCCGCTATCTCCAGGTTTCTTGGTCA
>CAVULJ010000001.1:0-237770 GCA_963742215.1 uncultured Alphaproteobacteria bacterium | reverse complement strand
GCATTCAGCGGCTCGAGGCCGATGGCATCATCCAGCGGCGTGTTGCGCTGGTCGATCAGGACCGTATCGGGCTCGGTGTCACCGTATTCGTCTCGATCGAGACAGGCGATCATTCACAAGACTGGCTCGGCCACTTTGCCAAGACAGTCGGCGCCATGCCTGAGGTGATGGAGTTCTACCGCATGGCCGGCGATGTCGACTACATGTTGCGCGTCGTTGTCACCGATATTGCCGGTTATGACACGTTCTACAAAAAGCTGATTTCTGCGGTGCCGCTAAAAAACGTTACGTCGCGTTTTGCGATGGAGAAGATCAAGTCGACGACGTCATTGCCAATCCCGCCAGCGCCCTGATTGGGTTTCAATCGTTGCGGGTCACCGAGTTTGACTGACGCGGCTGCATATAGATCTGGTCGCTCAGCGTCAGCGTGCCGGTCACGGCATAACCATAGGACGGGGTGTAGTTGTAAGCCGTCTCACCAAGCAGCAAGTAAGTATTCGGAACCGCGAGGTTGCTTGGAATGGTCACGGTTGATCCCACCAGGCGCGCCGTACCGTTGAGCGTATCGCTCCACACTACAGTCGCTTGCCCCTGCGCGTTGATCGAAAGCTCCGATACGACCGCTTGAAGGTTGGCCGACGGATAAGGGTAGTCGATATCGGTCGCCGCGTTGAGAATGTTCGTCATGTCCGAGTTGGCGATTGTCGTGAATTGGCTGGACAGGTCCGCGATGGTGTGCGCGGCAATTGTCACCTTGCGATGAATGGCGGTGCCGGTTCAGAGTCTCGACGCTGCCGACATAAAGCGTAATCATCATCGGCAACAGCATGGCGAATTCGATCGCCGCCAGACCGCGCTGCTCTTTTGAGAACCGTGTCAGGCAATTGGAAAGTTTGCGAGCGAGACCCTTCATGGCGTGTCTCCTCAGGACGATGCGTAAGGTTCGTTTTTGAAGATTGCGGTGGCGGCCAAAAGGTTGAAGCCGCCATTGAGATCGCTCAGGCTGAAGCCGAGCAAATTCATGTAGACCGGATACTGGTAGTACAGGCGCACCACGAAGATCTCGCCAGGTCCGCCAGGATTGTAATTCATGGCCGATGTATTGAGATTGCCGTTCGTTATCGGTGAGCTGAGATTGGCGTCGGCGAACGACGCGTAGTTCTCGACGTCGATGTAAACACCGTTCTGGCAATTGAAGATGCCGGTAACGTTGGCGCAGACCTGCTGCTTGAACTGTGCCACGCTCCAGCCTTGGGTCTGCGCCTGCCCGGTCAGGATCAGGCGCGCCGATGTCGCAGCGGCGGTTTCAAGGGCCTGGCCCGCGAAAAAGATGATCGCGGTCTGCAGTGTCGCAAACGACAATGCCACGAACGGCGCCGCGAGAAGCCCGAATTCGACGCTGGTCGTTGCTCGACGGTGACGAATAAAACGGCGCAACAGCGCCGATTGCTTTTGATCGGACATGCCCAACCTCACCCAGCAAACGCCGCGATACGGCGCGAAGCCGGCGTCAAGCATTACCCGTCAGCAGTTGGCGATGTATTGTCGGGACCGCCGCGAACCGGGGGGTTGGTGTTAATGGCCCGTCAACCCTGGGACGTCCGCGTTATTTTGCCGAGCCGAGTCATTTTGCCGACCCAAGTCCTGCCGCCATGGACTGTGTATTACGGGTGGTGATCTCACCGATCGTTTCGGTGAAGTATTTGAGCTCATCACCCAAAGTTAGCCGCGGCGAGCAGATCGGTGTGCAGCTATAGGTATTGCGATCAATGCCGCGATAGACGACGACGGTCGGATCGCCTGGCCCCTGAACCTGAATGTTATGTTCGCTCAGGATTGCGCCGCTCTTGTCCATGACCAGGATGTTGGTGGCGCCGAAAGACCTGCCGGTAACGACGGCAAGGTTGCCGGGCTGGATCGCAAGATCAGCGATCAGTGGATTACCGATCACCACGGTCGTCGCGCGATCCGGCACCTCGATGACCTTGGCCTCGTCAAGCCGGACGACAATCGGTTCTTCGGCCATGGCGGCCGATGATATGGCGCGCGACGAGAGGGCGGCGACCGCAAGGATAACCGCGAGCCAGTAAAGCGGACGAAGCGCCGCCAGGCCCCGGACGTACAACGCCGTCATCGATACTCTCCGAAACACTACGCGGATTCGACGACAAAGGAAGCCGCACTTACATAGGCTTAATTGACTGCAAATTGATGAATGAAGTGCAAACCGCGGCATTTGGAGAACCGCCGCGGAACGGTGATTTTTTCTTAACGATGACCGCCAAATCAAGCTGCCGACGGCGCCGGGCGTTCATTGCGTGAAAGGATGCGCGAGCTGGCCAGGAAAGCTTGTCGGAAACGTCCGATCGGCAATGCCGTAATTATCGGGCAGCTTACCTTCCGGCATGTAAAATGTGCCGAAAATCACGTCGAGGATAGGGAAGGTCGCCGCGAAGTTTTTTTCTCCGCCGCGATCAGCCGCAGTATGGTGCCAGCGGTGAAACACCGGTCCGGCGATGACGTATTTGAACGGGCCAAGGCTCCAGTCGAGATTGGCGTGCACGAACGCGGAATGCGCGACCGTGAGCGGTCCGAGCACCACGAAGATATTGGGCGATATGCCGGCAACCAGCAAAACGACGTCGGCAAATACCGTGCCGAGGAACAGATTGATCGGATGAAAGCGGGCGGCCGAGATCCATTCCAGCTCTTCGGAGGAATGGTGGACCGCGTGGTACTTCCACATTCTCTCGCCGTGAAACCAGCGGTGCGTTACGTAAAGGATGATGTCCTCGCCGAGGAGGAACAGGATCATCTGTGCGGCAAGCGGCAGTGCCGCCAAAGGTCCATGACCGTTGTCATAGAATGCCACCAGGCCGTCGGCGGTGGTGATGTGAAACAGCACCGCGGCGCCGACAATCAGCATGCCGATGCGCAGGAAGCGTGTAATGACCGGAATGAAGAACCAGTAGCAGAGATCGGTTACGAGATCACGTTTCTGCCACCAGGCACGTCCGGGATTGCATGCCCAGAACCAGGTCAGGATCGTGAAAACGGCTGCCACTGCGATCGTGATCGGCACGCCCTTTACCAGGCTGTGGCTGACATCCAGAACGAAGGCGAGTAGTTCCTGGCCCATGATGGCTTTCGAATGAAACGATGATGTGCTCAGTGATACCGGCAGTTCAATTAAAGGGGCGTGAAGGTCATTGGCTGCGGCGCAGCGGCTTGCGCATATCGGCAATGAGTCAAGATTTGAGACAATTTGAACGATCCGGAATTACGCTGCTGCAATGCTTTGATGCTATGAGCGGGATCGCGGCAAGCCAAGATCTATTTCCGAGCTTGATGGCAGACGTTTCGTGAGAGGACTCATTGATCCCCGTATCAAGCGCTTCCGTGTCGGCTTTGTGCTCGTGTTCGTGTTTGTGTTCTAAACGCACTATTAACTACGTATCGGAACAAGCACTGGACCGAGTATTTCTTCAATTGGTTTAACTGCATTGAAATTTCTGGTTGATAGCTTCGCGACGATCCAAACGACCGCAATAAGCGGCCGTTGGATTACGCTCAGACAGCCACGTGGATCTAGATCTTAGGAGCCAACTATGAAGACCATTCTTGCGCGTTTTGTGAAGGACGAGTTGGGCGCCACGGCGATCGAATACGGCCTGATTGCTGCCGGCATCTCGGTTGCGATCATCGCCGTTGTTCAGGGCCTCGGCAGCAATCTGAAGACCACGTTCACCAGCGTTTCCAGCGCCCTCAAGTAAGCGTCGTTCTTCCTCTGCTACGAGAGGGCTCCGGTTTGCGACCGGAGCCTTTTCTTTTTTGCTTGCTGGTGCGCGCGTAAACCAGCTCTCAACCCGGACATGCCTAAATCGGCACGCCATGTTGATAGAAGTGATCAGGCTGACGCTGTTTCCGGTCATGCTGGCGTTCGCCGCCTTTAGCGATCTGTTTACGATGACGATCGCAAACCGGGTGTCATTGATCCTGGTCGGCGGTTTCTTTGTTCTTGCCCTGCTCACCGGAATGGGCGCGCATGACATGCTCAGTCACGCCGGCGCCGGTGCCGCTGTGCTTGTCGTGGCCTTTGTCTGTTTTACCCAAGGGTGGATCGGCGGCGGCGACGCTAAGCTCGCAGCGGTTACCGTGCTCTGGCTCGGGCTCGGCCATCTCGCCGATTACCTGATCTATGCTTCGCTGCTGGGCGGCGCGCTGACAATTGCGCTGATCCAGTATCGGACGCTGCCCATGCCGCAAATGCTGATGGGCCGGGAATGGGCGGAGCGCTTGCACCGCCAGGATGCCGGCGTCCCTTACGGCATCGCGCTCGCGATCGCGGCGCTTGTCGTCTATCCGCAAACCGAGTGGATGACCGCTTTGGGCAGTTAGTTTTTGCGCCGCGGCAAGCCCGAAGCAATACTGGATTAACTCGGTTTAGATACGCCTCATTAACCATGCCTTGACGTTTAGCTGGTCAAATCCCGCGATGACGGCCCCTCCCGCCGTGTTGTCATGTGGGAAGTGACGCGTAATGAAAGCCGCACGTCTTGTCGTTCTCGGTGTCGCCCTCGCTGCTGGCGGGGTTGCGGCATTGCTTGCGGGCGGTCATCACGAGGCGCCACCTCCTGCTGCTGCGCCGCCGCCACCGCCGCTTGCAACAGTCGATATTCTGGTCGCGAAGAACGATCTGTCGCGCGGCCAGGTGATCGGCGACGGTGACGTCGATTGGCAAACGTGGCCCGCCGCGTCGGCCAATGCGAGCTTCATCAAGCGCACCGATCGGCCCGACGCCGTCCATCAATTCGTCGGTGCGATCGCCCGTGAATTTGTGGCGAGCGGTGAACCGATCCGCGATCCGTCGGTCGTGTTCGCCAAAGGTTCCGGTTTCATGGCTGCGATCCTGCCCAAGGGCATGCGCGCGGTTTCGATGGAAGTGTCAGCCGAAAATGCCGCCGGCGGTTTCATCCTTCCCGACGATCATGTCGACGTTGTGCTGACGCGGCACGACAAGATGCAAACAGCGGGCGGAGCCTCCGACAAGATCGTCAGCAAGTCGATCTTGCGCAATGTGCGCGTGCTGGCGATCGATCAGGCTGTCGAGGAAAAGGCTGGACAGAGAGTGGTGGTCGGCAAGACCGCGACACTCGAATTGACTCCGGATCAAGCCGAGACGCTGCAATTGGCAAAGCAGCAGGGCTCGCTGTCGCTCGCGCTGCGCAGCCTAATTGATTCTCGATCCGACAGTCCGGAAGACGACGACGATAGTACGAGCAAAAAGCGGGCTCCCATCAACACAGTGCGTTACGGCGTAAGTACGGTGTCATCGCCGCGATGATGCACGGAGGGAATCTAAAAATGACAACAACGACACCGATCCGCCCAACCGCGCTTGTGGGCGTGATGGTCGCTGCATTGCTCATTCCCTGGCAAGCCAGCGTGGCCGGTGATGGCTCGTCCGGAGAGCCGCCGGCTCAAGCGGTTCAGATCAGCTCGACCGAAATTAGCGCACGCTCCATCGCGCTCGGTGTCAGCAAATCCATGGTCGTGGATTTCCCGCGCGACATTAAAGACGTTCTGATCGCGGATCCAAAGATAGCAAACGCGGTCATTCGTTCGGCGCGGCGTGCTTACATCATTGGCATCAAGCAGGGCCAGACCAATATTTTCTTTTTCGATGCTCAGGGCAGGCAACTGGCGAGCTTGGATCTTGCGGTCACGCGCAATCTCAACGGCATTCGTACTGCGCTGAAGCAAGTGCTGCCGGACGCCGATATCAGAGTCGAAGGCATCGGCGACGGCATCATTCTTTCCGGCACGGTGTCGAGTCAGGCTGAGGCGCAGCAAGCTTATGACATTGCCACTCGTCTCGCCGACAGCGGCGGCGATGCTGCCGCGTCTGGCGGAGGCGGCGGTGGTGCGGCGGGCGGTGGCAATGACAAGATCGTCAACGACATCATCGTTCGCGGCCGCGATCAGATCATGCTCAAGGTCACCGTGGCCGAGATTGAGCGCGACGTGGTCAAGCAGCTCGGCATCAATTTTTCCGGCTCGCTCGGTTACGGTTCCAACGTCGTCAATTTCAACAACACCAACCCGTTCTCGTCGTACGGACAGTCCCTGAGCGGTTCCAGCATCACCGGCACCATGAAGTCGGTCAGTGCGACATTGCAGGCGATGGAACAGGCTGGCGTCATTCATACGCTTGCGGAGCCCAGCCTGACCGCGATTTCCGGTGAGACCGCGACATTCATGGCGGGCGGCGAGTTTCCAGTGCTCAACGGGTTCTCGTGTTCGACTACAGTCGCCGGCGGCCCGTCGACCTGTCAGCCGTCGATCGACTTCAAGAAATTCGGCGTCGCCCTGAACTTCACGCCGGTCGTGCTCAGCGAAGGCCGCATCAGCTTGAAGGTCGTGACCGAGGTGTCTGACCTGTCGAGCCAGAATTCGCTGACGATCACGGAGCCTGGCTCGAACAACACGGCGGTGATCCCGTCGATCCGCACCCGCCGCGCCGATACCACAGTTGAAATTCCGTCCGGCGGCTCGCTGGCAATGGCGGGCATGATCCAGGATCAGACCAAGCACAGCATCAACGGTCTGCCTGGATTGGCGGAGCTCCCCATTTTGGGGCCGTTGTTCAAGAGCAACGACTACGTCAATCAGCGCACCGAACTGATGATCCTGGTGACGCCCTATGTGGTGCGGGCAGTGGCAACCAAGGATCTGGTGCGGCCCGACGACGGCTTCGCCGATCCCAGCGACCCGTCACAGGTGCTGCTCGGCAAGCTTAATCGCATTTACGGTGTCGGCGGACCGGCAACGCCGCCGCCGGACAGTTACAACGGCAAGCTCGGATTCATTCTCGATTGAGATGGCGCCAGGAGACGACCGATGGATTTCATTCGTAGCCTGATCAACTCCCGCCGCGGCAACGCGGCGATGGCGTTGCGTGCTGCAATCGTTGTCGGATACGGCCTTCTGATTTGTGGGTGCCAGACCGTTCAGCAGCAGATCGCCGGCGTGCCGGATGTTCCGTTTGACTATCGGCAGCGGCATCCGATTACGGTGACCGAGGCGGATCACACCTTACAGCTCTTCATCGGCGCCAATCGCGCGTCGCTGACAGCGTCGCAACGCGCCGAAGTACTGGCGTTTGGGCAGACCTGGAAGACCGAAGCGACCGGCGGCGTGCTGATTGATCTGCCGACCAGCACGGTCAACGAGCAGGCGTCGGCGGGCGCATTACACGAAATCCAGTCGATCCTCGCAGCCACCGGCGTGCCGCCGGGCAGTGTCATGGTTCGCACCTATCAAGCCGGTCAGCGCACCTTCGCGACAGTCCGCATCACCTATCCGAAAGTCACGGCACAGGCCGGTCCTTGCGGAATGTGGCCCAAGGATATCGGGCCGACGGTGGATGCCGAATACTTCGAAAACAAGGATTATTGGAACTTCGGCTGCGCCCAGCAGCACAATCTGGCCGCCATGGTCGAGAATCCGGAGGATCTGGTGCAGCCGCGCAGTGAGACGCCCGCTTACACGATGCGGCGGACCCAGGTCGTCGAAAAGTACCGTGAAGGTCAACCGACGGGGACGACTTATGCCAATACCAATGCAAAAATTAGCGACTTTGGTCAGTAACATCGGTTGTGATGAAAGCTAGCAAGGCATGAGTGAAGGTTACGCAGCAGCGGAAGTCAGTGGCCGCGATGATCACATCGCGCCGGCGCCGCGCGTTTCCGTTCAGGCATTTTGCGAGACGGTCGAAACCGCGGCGGCGATTCAGGCGGCGGGAGAAGACCGGCGGATGGCCAAGGCGCATCTGCGTATTCAGATGGGCGGCCTGACGGCGGCGGTCGAAGCTTATCAAAGCTCGCCTACGCCGAATGTCATCATCCTGGAGTCCGAGCATAGTGACGAGGAAATCCTCGAAGGGCTCGATCAGCTTGCGAATTACTGCGATGCCGGCACGCGGGTCGTCGTCATCGGGCGGATGAACGACGTCTCACTTTACCGCGAGTTGGTGAAGCGCGGCGTCAGCGACTACATGATCGCGCCAGTCGGAACGTTGCAGGTCGTTCGCGCGGTGTGCGGACTATTCTCGGCGCCTGACGCCAAGCCTGTGGGACGCATTGTCGCCGTGGTCGGTGCAAAAGGCGGCGTCGGCGCGTCGACGATCGCGCACAATATCGCATTTTCCATTTCGCATGACATTGCGCTCGACACCGTCGTGGCCGATCTCGATCTGGCCTTCGGCACTGCCGGTCTCGATTTCAATCAGGACCCGCCGCAAGGCATCGCCGAAGCGGTCCTTTCTCCGGATCGCGTCGATACCGCTTTCGTCGACAGATTGCTCGCGAAGTGCACCGATCATCTGAGCTTGCTGGCAGCGCCGGCCACGCTCGACCGCGTCTATGATTTCGGCGCCGACGCCTTCGATTCCATCTTCGATTCACTCCGCGCCAGCGTGCCGTGCGTCATGCTCGATGTGCCGCACCAGTGGACCGGCTGGAGCAAGCAGGCGCTGATCGGGGCCGACGACATCCTTATTGCCGCCGCGCCGGATCTTGCGAACCTTCGCAACGCCAAAAATTTGTACGATTTTCTGAAAGGGGCGCGACCCAACGATCATCTGCCCCGATACTGTCTCAATCAGGTCGGAGTACCGAAGCGCCCGGAAATCAAGGCCGCCGACTTCGCCAAGGCTCTTGAAGATGAACCGGTCGCGGTCATTCCGTTCGAACCGCAGATATTCGGCGCAGCCGCCAATAACGGGCAGATGATCGCCGAGATTTCGTCGGGTCACCGCACCGCCGAGATTTTCCGGCAGTTGGCCCATCAATTGACCGGCCGCAACGATACCAAGAAGCAACGTTCCAGTTTGTTGTCGCCACTGCTCGATAGATTGCGGCGACAAGCGTAAAGAGTGTCGGAGTAGAGTAAAGTGTTTGGCAAGCGTCCTACCGGTGAAAATGCCGGCACGATGGTTCAGGAGCGGCCCGCGGCGGCGGCACCTGCCGCGCCGCGTCCGGCCGCTCCTCCCGCCGCACCCACGCCTGTACCAGCTCCGGCGGCGGCTCCGCCGGGACCGGCGCCGAAGCGGAGCGATCCGGACTTACGCCGTTTCCCTCGGCGGGTCTTGGCGCGCCGATCATTGGGGCGCCGACCAGCAAGCCGAATGTCGGCGGCCCGCCGAAACCGCCGCCGGCGATGCCAACCGCGGTCGATTCGCGTCGCTCGGAATCCTATTACGAGACCAAGGGCACGATCTTCGGTGCGCTGATCGAGGCCATCGACCTTGCGCAGTTGGCCAAGCTCGACGCCGATTCCGCGCGCGAAGAAATTCGCGACATCGTCAACGAAATCATCGCGATCAAGAATATCGTGATGTCTATCTCCGAGCAGGAAGACCTGCTCGACGATATCTGCAACGATGTGCTCGGCTACGGTCCGCTCGAGCCGTTGCTCGCCCGCGACGATATCGCGGATATCATGGTGAACGGCTCCGGCACGGTCTACATCGAAGTCAACGGCAAGATTCAGAAGACCGGAATTCGCTTCCGCGACAACCAGCAGCTCTTGAATATCTGCCAGCGTATCGTCAGCCAGGTCGGCCGCCGGGTCGATGAATTGTCGCCGATCTGCGATGCGCGCTTGCCGGACGGCTCGCGCGTCAACGCCATCGTCGCGCCGCTGGCAATCGATGGGCCCGCGCTCACCATCCGCAAATTCAAGAAAGACAAGCTCACTCTCGAACAGCTTGTCCGGTACGGCTCGATTTCGCCGGAAGGCGCCGAAATTCTCAAAATTATCGGCCGTTGCCGCGTCAACTCCCTGATCTCTGGCGGTACCGGTTCGGGAAAAACCACGCTGCTCAATTGCCTTACGCAGTTCATCGACGACGACGAGCGTATCATTACCTGCGAGGACGCCGCCGAACTGCAATTGCAGCAGCCGCACGTAGTTCGGCTTGAAACCCGGCCGCCGAACCTCGAAGGCGAGGGGCAGGTCACGATGCGCGATCTGGTGCGTAACTGCCTTCGTATGCGGCCAGAACGCATCATCGTCGGCGAGGTGCGCGGCCAGGAAGCTTTTGATCTTTTGCAAGCGATGAATACCGGCCACGACGGCTCGATGGGAACGCTGCACGCGAATACGCCGCGCGAAGGGCTTTCGCGTCTGGAAGCCATGATCACGATGGGCGGTTATGCGCTGCCTTCGCGCACCATTCGCGAAATGATTTGTGCCGCGGTCGATGTCGTCGTCCAGGCCGCCCGTTTGCGCGACGGATCCCGCCGCATCACCCACATCACCGAAGTGATGGGCATGGAAGGCGACGTCATCATCACCCAGGACATCTTCACCTACGAAATCCTGGGTGAAGACGCCAACGGCAATCTTATCGGCCGGCATAGGTCGACCGGCATCGGCCGTCCGAAATTCTGGGAGCGCGCTCGCTATTACGGCGAGGAAATGCGGCTCGCCGCTGCGCTCGATGCCGCCGGTGCAGTGGAAGAACAGGTCCGGGGTTAGTGCGATGCCGAATTATGGGTTGTTTTTTCTGGTTGCGGTCGCGTTCGGCGGCGTGCTCTGGGTTTTCGTCTATCCGATCCTCTCCGGGGAGCGAAAAGCGGAGCGCCGCGTAGCGAGCGTGGCGCGCACCGACCCGATGAAGCGGCAAACACGTTCCGCCGCGCCAAAGGCGCGCCGCGACATTGAGGGAACCCTCAAAGAAATTGAAGCGCGGTCAAAGCAGAGAAAACGTGTACCGCTGCCCATCCGCATCGAGCAGGCCGGCCTAACCTGGTCGAAGCAGAAATTCTTCGTCATCTCGGGTGCCCTCGGGCTTGTCGCCTTTGTGCTGGCGATTTTCCTCGGGCTGGGCTTGCTGCCGGGCCTGGGCTTTGCTTTTGCCGGTGCTTTCGGGATACCGCGTTGGCTGCTCTCATTCCTCAAGAAGCGGCGCGAATCAAAATTCCTCTATAATCTTCCGGATGCCGTCGACGTCATCGTACGCGGCATCAAGGCCGGCCTGCCGCTTCTCGACAGCCTCAAGCTGATCGCAAACGAGGCCGAGGAACCCATCCGCAGCGAATTCCGGGCCATCATCCAGACCCAGACGGTCGGCATTCCGCTGGGTGATGCCTGCCAGAAACTCTACGAGCGTATGCCGGTCGCTGAAGCGAATTTCTTCGGCATCGTTATTTCAATTCAGCAACGCGCCGGTGGCAATTTGTCCGAGACGCTGGGCAATCTTTCGAAGGTTCTCCGCGACCGCAAGAAAATGAAGGCCAAGATCCAGGCGATGTCGATGGAAGCGAAGGCCTCCGCCGCGATCATCGGCTGTCTTCCGCCTGCGGTGATGACGCTGGTTTGGCTTACCAGCCCGGCCTACATCGAGTTGCTTTGGACCGCGCCGACCGGCCGCGTCATGCTTGCCTGCTCCGCGACCTGGATGTCGATCGGCATCTTTGTGATGAAGAAGATGATCAACTTCGATTTCTAAGGGTGCGTCATGCTTGAATTCTTCCTTTCGCAGGCGACCGATCCTAGAACGCTTTTCATGTTTTTTGCCGCGATAGCAGCTGGCGCGACCGTGCTCACGCTGGCGATGCCGCTTCTGACGACCGACACGCTCGACAAGCGAATGAAAGCGGTCGCGCTTGAGCGCGAGCAAATCCGCCAGCGCGAGCGCGAGCGGATGGCGCAGCAAAGCAGCAAGGTGGCGCTGCGGCAATCGCCGAAGCAATACATGAAGACGGTGGTTGACAACTTCAACCTCAGCAAATGGGTGGGCCAGGACAAGGCGCGCTCGATGCTGATGCAGGCCGGCTTTCGCGGTCAGGCGCCGTACATCACGTATCTGTTCTTTCGGATGGCGATGCCGATCATCATGTTTTTCGGCTCGCTGTTCTACATATTCGTCGTGCTCAATCTCGATTATCCGCCGATGCTCAAGTTCGCCATGTGCATCGGCTGCGCCTATTTCGGCATGTACAGCCCGAACCTGTTCCTGAAGAACAAGATTCAGAGACGGCAATTGTCGATCAAGCGTGCGTTTCCCGATGCGCTCGATCTATTGCTGATCTGCGTTGAGTCCGGCATGTCGATCGAGGCCGCATTCCGTAAGGTCAGCGAGGAAATCGGTACGCAGTCGATCGCGCTCGCGGAAGAATTCACGCTGACCACCGCGGAATTGTCCTATTTGCCCGATCGCCGCCAGGCCTACGAAAACCTGGTGCAGCGAACAGGCCTCGACGGGGTCAAGGCAGTCGGTATCGCCTTGCAGCAGTCCGAGCGTTACGGCACGCCGCTCGGGACAACGTTGCGTGTGTTGGCGCAGGAAAATCGCGACATGCGCATGTCGGAAGCCGAGAAGAAGGCTGCCGGCTTACCGCCAAAGCTCACCGTGCCAATGATTGTGTTCTTCCTGCCGGTCTTGTTTGTCGTGATATTGGGCCCGGCGGCGATCAAGGTCATGGCGATACATTAAATCGACTTCACTTCGCGCGGTACGAAACTTGGGGTTCAGCTCGATCCGCTGGACGAGCGCGCCGATGTCTTCGACTTTGGCGCGTCGCTCTGGCGCGCCAGCATCTGCCGCAAATAGGCTACATTGGCGGCTGCTTCAGCCGGCGGCAGATCGGCTGAGGCAATCTGCTCTGCTTCGGCGAACCGGCCCTGCAAGCCGACGACGAGGGCGAGATTTTGCCGCACCCGGGGATCGACCGGGCTGCGCGCTTCGGCGCGACGCAGCGTCGCCTCGGCGTTCGGCAGGTTTCGGGACAGCGCGTAAGACAGGCCGAGATTGGATAACACCGACGGTTCGTCTGGAACGATCTTCAGTGCAGTTTGATAATAGCGTTGCGCTTCTTCGTGCCGGCCCATCTGGTCGAGCACTGCGCCTTGCGCAGAGAGGATGCGCCAATCGGGCTGATCGGGGGAGTGGGCCTTTCCGAGTACTTCGAGGGCCTGCTCGTAAGAGCCGGCTTCCGCCAGCGCCCGTCCATATTCTCCGAGCACGGTCTTGTTGTTCGGGTTTTCCATCGACAACCGTTCAAGCACAGCTACCGCCTGCGCGCGCTGCCCGGTTGCACGCAGCGCCTGAGCATAGTGCAAAGCCACGTTAACCTTCGTCGGATCGGCGTGGTATTGCGCGCCGTAGGTGTCGAGGTCGCTCCGCCAGCTGGTCTCGCTGCGATCGACGGGCGCGGCGACCGGCAACGAGCCGGTCGTGTCGGTCGAGGTCGCGGTCTGCGTGGTCTGGCAACCCGCCGTTGCAGCGGCGATTGCGGCAACGAGCGATACTGAAGCGAGAAGGCGCGCAGAGCGGGGCCTGATCGAATGCATCCTATGCGCCGCGAGGTTAGCCGCAGGTTTGGCCAGCAATAGGCCGTTAACCCTAACGAGCCGTTAACGCAGGCGAAGGAGGGCTCAGGCGGGAACTGTGTCCGCGCCGATCCAGGATTCGTTGATGATGGTCGCATTATCGCCCTTTGGCCGTTCGCCGGCTATGGCTCGGCCTTCGACCATGTAGTGAACGGCCTCGGCGATATTGGTGGCATGGTCGCCGATGCGTTCGATGTTCTTGGCGCAGAACAGGTAGTGGATGCAGAGCGAAATGGTTCCCGGATCTTCCATCGTGTAGGTGATGAGTTCCCGGAACAGCGAGACGTAGAGGGCGTCGACTTCCTTGTCCCCTTGCCAAACCCGCAAAGCTTTAAGTGGATTACGGTCGACGAAGCTGTCTAGCACTACGGCGAGCTGGGAACCGACCAAATCCGCCATGTGGCGCAGCCCGCGGATCAGCGTGCGCTGCGAATTTTCGCCGCTTACGGCTATGACACGTTTGCCGATATTCTTCGCGAGGTCACCGATACGTTCGAGATCATTGGCAATGCGCAGCATTGCGATCAGTGCCCGTAAATCGATCGCCAATGGCTGACGCAGCGCGATGGTTGCGACCGCTTTCTCCTCGATCTGCCGCTGCAAACGATCGATCGACGGAATTCGAGTTCGATGATCCGCCGCGCCAGAGTCGGATCCTGGCGCGCCAGCGCATCGATCGCGTCGGTGACCTGCTTTTGGGCAAGGCCGCCCATCTCGGCGACCAATTGAGTGACCTTGATCAGGTCACTGTCAAAAACTCTTGCCGTGTGGTCGGACACGTTGATCATGCTGTGGCCGCGACCCCCGGCGCATCTGTGCAACGTCTTGATGATTTTACGATTTCAGGCGTGACGATCCGATGACATCGATGCGTGCCGGAGGTGAAATGCCGTCATCAAGTTCACATCAAGTTGTTGCCAATATCCGGCCGATTCGCGAGGAGAAAGCGGCGATGGCTTCTGCGCTTGTCGATGCGGTTGGCGCGTCCGGCGCCGTGCTCACGACAGTGTGTTGGGTGCCGCAGGCGGTGAAGATCATTCGCGATCGCGACACCCGCGCGATCTCGCTTCCGGGGACGATGCTGTGCGTCATCGGCGTATTGCTTTGGCTGGTTTACGGGCTCGCTATCGTCGACGGACCGCTGATCGGTTCGAGTATCGTGACCTTTGCCATGACGGCGATCATTCTGGCGCTCAAGATCCGGCACGGCTAGATCCAGATCCGATCAAGCTGAATTGGATCAGGATCTAGCCTTCTAGTTGGAGCATAATCCTTTCGGAAAACCGGAAGTCCACCCACGGATCAAGTCCGAGGGCCTGCTTTTCGGGATCATGCTCTGGGCATACTTTCGGGCCGCGGCAAAAACCGTTATGATTCGGCATGGTTTCCCGCCGCCGAGCGCTCGCTCGATCGTTCATTCATTGATGACCTCGTTGCCGCCAACCGCACGCTGGCGCGGCTCGGTGTGCTCGATGCGTTCGGGCACGTGAGCGTGCGCGATCCGCGCAACCCGCATCGCTATGTGATGTCGCGCTCCATCGCGCCGGAATTGGTGACCGCCGCCGACATTCTGGTGCTCGATCTCGACAGCCAGACTGTCGATCCAAAGGATGAAGGCAAGCTGCTGTATCGTGAGCGCTTCATCCATGGCGAAATTTACAAGGCAAGGCTGGACGTCGATGCGGTGGTGCACAGCCATTCGCCGACTGTCGTGCCGTTTACGGTGACGCGCGCAAAGCTGCAGCCGCTCCTGCACAACGCCGGGTTTCTCGGCCTCGGCGTGCCTTTGTTCGAGATTCGCAAGAGCGTCGGTGACGGCACCGACCTGATGATCCTGACGCCCAGCCTTGGCAGGGACCTGGCCAAGAAGCTCGGCAAGGATGCTGCGGTGGTGTTGATGCGCGGCCATGGCGACAGCGTGGTCGGGCCGTCGCTGCCCAACGCTGTCTTCCGCGCCTACTACACCGAGATCAATGCCCGTCAGCAGCTCGCCGCGATCACCATCGGCGGGCCGATCAACTTCATGTCCAAGGCGGAAGCTCTAACCGCAAATGACGCCATGCTGCGCGCCTCGGCGCGGCCATGGGCGTTGTGGCGCAAACAGGCGCTGAATCAAAAATAGTAACGCCACTGGAATGGAGCGTTTTGCGTGTTGCGATTGATTGTTGCGGACCTTGATTCACCTTCGTATTTCGTTGCAACGGCGGCAGTCGAACTGGGCTTCTTCAAGGAAGAGGGCATCGATATCGAGGTTGAGCGCGCCTATGGTGCGCTCAACGGCCCGGAGCGTTTGCGCGACGGGGAAGTTCATTTCCTCGGCGGTCCCGCCTATGCCGCAACGCGGGCATTTCCCGGTTGGCAAGGCGTAAAGCTGCTGGCGGCGCTGGCGCAGTATTCCTACTGGTTCCTGGCCATCCGCGCCGATCTCCCGGTCAAGCGCGGCGACCTGAATGCGCTCAAAGGCATGCGTATTTCGTCGTCGACAGCGTTTCCGGAGACCGGATTGCGCCATATGCTCCGCGAAGCCGGAATCGATCTTGTGCGCGACAATACCAGCATCGTGCCGCTGCCGGTGACGCCGGACGAACACCTCAAGGCTCGCGTCGGCGTCATCGCGCTCAACCAAAACATTGCCGATGCCTACTGGGGCAACGGGATGCGGCTCGCCGTGGGGGAGAAGCTCGGTGTTGCCAAGCTGCATCTCGATCTGCGCCGTGGCGACGGGCCGCCCGGCGCGCGTTTCTACAATTTTCCCGCATTGACAACGACCGACCGCCTGATCGAAGAGCAACCGCAAGTCGCCGCCGGCGCGGTGCGCGCCGTTGTCAAAGCCCAGAAAGCGCTCAAGGCGGATCCGTCGCTTGCCACCGGGATTGGCGAGCGCCTGTTCGGCCCCGAGGAAGCGCCGCTGATCGCCGGCCTGATTGCGCGCGATGCGCCGTTCTATGACGCGACGATTTCGGCGGAAGCCGTTGCCGGGATCAACACATTCGCGATGGCCAACGGGCTGCTGTCGAAGCCGCTGGCTTATGACGAACTGGTCGCCACGCGATTCCGCGACCTCTGGAAGAGTTAGCAATTCCGCCTGGCTCCGTCGCCAGCATTAAAACGCCGTAAGGCCGCCGTCACGATCATGACCAAGAAATAATACTGTCGCCTGAATCCGGCCACTGGTCGGCCACGGCGGCGTCCCGGTTCCACAGCATGAGCGAAACCGGGTCCGCGAGGAAAATCGCTCATGCGACGCTGGTGGTCCGACGCCCGTCACTTTCAGATCGTGGCGCTGTCGTCTTTGTTGCTGATCAACTTTTTCTGGATCGATTTCGGCGCCAGGCCGCTTTACGCCGCTCTTGCCATTGCAAGCGCGCTCGTTACGCAGGTTGTTTGCTCGCGGCTGTTTGGTCTGCCGAATATCGATTTGCGGTCGCCGCTCATCACCGGCCTGTCGCTGAGCTTGTTATTGCGCGCCGATGAACCGTGGCTGCCGGTTGCCGCCGGCGTCATCGCTATCGCCTCAAAATTTGTCTTTCGCCTGGACGGAAAACATATCTGGAATCCGGCAGGCTTCGCCATTGTCGTGCTGCTGTTCACGGCGAACGGCGTCTGGATATCGCCGGGGCAGTGGGGCAGCAGCCTCTGGCTGGCAGCGCTGCTGGTGTTTCTCGCGGGCCTCGTGCTGCAGGCGGCGCAGCGCTCCGATATCGCGCTGTTCTTTTTCGGCTGTCACGGCGCATTGCTGCTGGCTCGCGCGCTCTGGCTCGGCGATCCGCTTGCGATCCCGCTGCATCAGATGCAGAGCGGGTCGCTGCTGATCTTTGCGTTCTTTATGATTTCCGATCCGCGCACCGCGCCTGACTCGCGCCTTGGCCGCTTCGTGTTCGCGTTCTCGGTAGCGCTGCTCGCCCACTACCTCACGTTCTTCATGCAAATGCGTCCGGCGCTCTATGTCGCGCTGATCGCGCTGTCGCCGGTCACGCTGCTGCTCGACCGGCTTGTTCCTGAAAGACGGTTTCACTGGGTTTCAAACTCACAAGGAGCGTTGCCATGACCAAGCTTGCACTGTCGCGCTTAAAGACCGGCGTTGCGCTCGCCGCCATTGCCGCACAACTCGCGGCTGCTCCGGCAAACGCGTTCTGCGGCTTCTATGTCGCGCAGGCCAATTCGAAGCTTTTCAACAAATCTTCAAAAGTCGTGATCGCGCGCAGCGGCCAGCAGACCGCCATCACCATGGCGAGCGACTACGAGGGCGAGCCAAAGCAGTTCGCGGTTGTCGTACCGGTCCCATCATTCATCAGGAAAGACCAGATCAGCGCCGTCGATCCCAAGATGATCGATCACCTCGATGCCTATACGGCGCCACGGCTGGTGGAGTATTTCGATGAGGATCCGTGCGCGCCGGTCGTTATGGCCAAGACCATGGCCGCGACAGCCATGCCTTCGCCGGTGCCGCAACTAGAGATGTCGTCGATCTATCGTGGCGTGCGGGTCGAGGCGCAGTACGACGTCGCCGAGTACGACGTGTCAATTCTCTCAGCCGACGACAGCGGTGGCCTGATCGGTTGGCTTACCGACAACGGATACAAGATCCCCGCCGGGGCCGAGCCGGTGATCGGCAGCTACATCAAACAGAAAATGCATTTCTTCGTCGCCAAAGTGAATCTCGAACGCATGAAGCAGATCGGCAACGGCTATCTGCAACCGCTGCAGGTGCGGTATGAGACGGCAAAATTCATGCTGCCGCTGCGGCTCGGTACCGTAAATGCAAACGGCCCGCAGGATCTGATCGTTTACGCGCTGACCCCGCACGGACGGGTCGAAGCGACCAACTACCGGACGACAAAGGTGCCTTCGGACGTCGAGGTGCCGCTATTCATCAAGGATGACTTTGCGCGCTTTTACAAGGCGACATTCGACCGCGCGGTCGCCAAACAGAATATGAGCGGCGTGTTCGTCGAATATGCCTGGGACATGGCGTGGTGCGACCCTTGCGCCGCAGAGCCGATGTCAAAAGTTGAGTTGAAGACTCTCGGCGCCGACTGGAGCAATACCGGAGGTAACGAGGATGCTCCGTCCTTCAATGGCGCCAATGCTTTCGTGACGCGGCTGCATGTACGCTACGACGCGAAGACATTTCCCGAAGATCTGAATTTCATCGAGACCAGCGACCGCGAAAATTTCCAGGGCCGCTATATTCTGCAGCACCCTGCCACCGCGTCTGGGACCTGTAAGGCCGCCGTCGAATATCGTGCGTCGCTACCGGCCCGGTTCAAGAAGGAAGCGGACAATCTGGTCGATCTGACCGGGTGGCCGGAAACTGAGGTTGCTTCGCGGATGGCAGCCACAGGGCAGGGCGCTTCCGGAGTACAGCGATTACGCATCGAATAGACAATGAGTTGTGCCGGCGCCGCGTGATTTCTTCGAGGCGGCGCCGGCACAAAAATCAGTTCAAACCAGATCAGAACCTGTCAAACAGCGGCTTACTGCGGAGGGCTGCCGTCGATGCCCTTGACGTACCAATTGACCGAATTAAAGGCGGGATCGGCATCCGTTAAGGCGGAGCCTGCCGCTACTTTAACGGCGCCGGTCGTATCCGAGATCGGCCCGACGAAGGGCTTCAGCTCACCGGATATGATTTTGGCCTTCGTGTCTTCGAAGACCTTGACGGCCGCCGGCGGGATTACAGGATTAAGCGGCGCCATGACCACCATTCCCTCCTTGAGACCCCAACGGGTGTGCCGGTTTCCGGTCCAGGTTCCGTCCAGCACCTTCTTGGTTTCGGCGATGTAATAACCGCTCCAGTCTTCCGTCGTACCTGTCAGCTGCCCCTTTGGACCGAAGCTCGACATGTCGGCATCGATACTGAACGCGTAGGTGCCCTTTTCCTGCGCCACCTGTATGGACGCCGGTGAGTTGGTATTCTGCGCTACGTTATCGGCGCCCTGAGCGATCAGTGTTTCCGCCGCCTGACGCTCCTTGCCGGGATCGTACCAGGTGTTGACCCAGATAGGCTTCATCTGGATCTTGGGATTTACCGCCAACGCACCGAGGGTCATGGAGTCGATATTGCGCATGACGCTGGGGATCGGGAACGATCCGATAAAGCCAAGCGTATTGGATTTTGTCATCTGGCCGGCGATGGTGCCGATCAGGTAGAAGCCTTCTTCAAAGCGTGGCTCATAGACAACGATATTGGGCGCGGTCTTGAAGCCGTTGACGTGCTCGAATTTGACGTTCGGAAATACTTTTCCGACTTTCTGCAAGGGTTCCATATAGCCGAACGAGGTGGCGAAGATCAGTTTATTGCCGTCGGCGGCAAGCTGACGAAACACCCGTTCGGAATTGGCGGTCTCGGGGACATTTTCCACGTAGGTCGTTTTGATCTTGTCGCCCATCGCCTTTTCAAGTTTTTGCCGGGCCTCATCGTGCATCTGGGTCCAGCCGCCATCCTTGACCGGTCCCAGATAAACGAAAGCGACCTTGAGCGGCTCGGCGAAAGCCGCCGACGATGTCGCAATGAAACCCGCTGCAAGGCAGAGACTGAGAGATTTCCATTTCGTACTTAGCTTCATGAGGCTTCCCTTTTTATGTTCGAGGTAGAACTGTTGATCGGAGTTACCGCGAGGCGTTCTCATGCGGCGGCATGAAAGCTGATGCCGAGAGAGGCCGGTTGGTTCAGTAAAATCGTTTTCGGATCGCGACAGATGATAACGAGAACAATAATTGTCGCTGCATAGGGCAACATTGACAGGAACTCGGTCGGGATCGGCAGGCCGAATCCTTGCGCGAAAAGCTGGAACTGGGTGACGCCGCCGAACAGATAGGCGCCCAGCACAACGCGCGTCGGCTTCCAGGTCCCGAAAACGACCAGCGCGAGTGCGATCCAGCCCTTGCCGGCCGACATGCCTTCGACCCACATCGGCGTCTGCACCAGCGATAGATACGCGCCGGCGATGCCAGCGCAGGCTCCGCCGAACATCACGGCCAGGTAACGCGTCGTCAAAACAGGTTTGCCGATGGCGTGTGCGACGGTCGGGGATTCCCCGATGGCGCGCAGTGTCAGGCCGGCATGGGATCTGGTGACAAACCATTGCACGCCGGCGAACAGAACAAGGGACAGGTAGACCATGATGTCGTAATGGAAAAAAAGATCGCCGATGACCGGAATACCGGTCAGTACGGGAATTGTGATCGAAGGCAGCGGCGGCAACGGCGTCCCGGCCAGATTGTGACCGACGAAGGCCGACAGACCAAGTCCGAACAAAGTCAGTGCAAGCCCGGTCGCGACCTGGTTGGTTTGCAGGTTGAGCGATAAAAATCCGAAGGCCAGGGATAGTGCGACGCCGGCGCCGGCAGCCGCCAGGAAACCGACTGTATCGCTGCCCGTCGCAAGCGTGGCCGCAAAACCCGCGACCGCTCCGATCAGCATCATGCCCTCAATGCCGAGGTTGAGGACGCCGGCCTTTTCGACAATCGTCTCGCCCAGCGCGGCGTAGATCAGCGGCGTGGCCGCAACCACGGTGCTGGAAAACATGGGAACGATAGGATTTATGCCGCGCTCTCCGACCTTACGGCCAGCTTCGGCTCGACACGCTCCACCGGCCGAACCCATTTCAGTTTGAAGGTGATGAACAGATCGGCGGCCAACAGGTAGAACAGCAACAGCCCCTGGAACAATCCGGTGATTGCGGAAGGCAAGCTCATCCCCATTTGCGCCGACTTACCGCCGAGATAAAGCAGCGCCATCAAAAGCGAGCCGAAAATGACGCCGATCGGATGCAACCGTCCGATCCAGGCGACGATAATCGCGGCAAAACCGTAGCCTGGCGAGATTTGTTGCTGCAGCCGTCCGATCGGACCGGCGACTTCGCAGATGCCGGCAAGGCCCGACACTGCACCGCATACCAACAGTGCGATCCAGATGTTGCGCTTCTCCGAGAAGCCGGCATAAGCCGCGGCGGCAGGCGCCATCCCGGCCACCTGCATCCGGAAGCCGGCGATAGTCTTCTGCGACACCACCCAAAATATCAGCGCTAGCCCCAACGCGTAGACGATGCCCCACGTGACACGCGTCCCGTCGATGAGAACAGACATGGTTTCAGCGTCGCCAAAGCCGCGTGACTGCGGGTAGTTCTGTCCGTCGGGGTCGCGCCACGGCCCGTGCACCAGCCAGGACAATACTAACTGCGCGATATAGACGAGCATGAGCGTCACAAGAATTTCGTTGGTGTTAAATCGCGTTCGCAGAAAAGCCGGGATAGCCGCCCAAACCATGCCGCCAATCATGCCAGCCAATAACATCAGCGGCATTGCCGCGATGGAAGGACTATCGCCGAACCACAGCGCGACACCGCCGCCGGCAATCGCGCCCATGGTGAGTTGCCCCTCGGCACCGATATTCCAGATGTTGGCGCGAAATCCCATCGCGAGACCAAGCCCGCAGAGCAGCAATGGCGTCGTCTTCAAAAGCAGTTCGCCAATGTCGTAAGTGCTCGACAGCGGCTTGACAAAAAACAGATAAAAAACCTCGATCGGATCCTTTCCCAATGCCGTAAACAGAAAAAATCCTGTCACCATCATGCCAATGGCGGCCAGGACGGGCGAAGCAATCGCCATTTTGAAGGATGGGCTGGCGCGCCGCTCGAGGACGAACATTATGCCACCTCCATGAGCGGATCCGCGCCGGCAGCATGACCGGCAGGCGCGTCGAATTTTCCGCTCATCCAGGTGCCAATTTGTCCGATCGAGGTCTCGGCGGGCCGGACCGACGGTGAAAGACGCCCCTCGGCTATCACCGCGATGCGGTCGCTGATAATGAAAAGCTCGTCGAGTTCCTCGGATATGACCAGGAGCGCTACTCCCTGGTCGCGCAGATCGATCAAGGCTTGGCGGATCAGCTGCGCCGCGCCGACGTCAACACCCCAGGTGGGCTGGCCGACGATCATCATTTTGGGCCCGAGCATCGTTTCGCGGCCAACGATGTATTTCTGCAGATTGCCGCCCGACAAACTCGATGCCGCGGACTGTTCGTCGCCGCATTTGACCTTAAAGCGCTCGATCACATTCTTGGCGAAGCTGCGCATAACGGTCGGATAGATCATGCCGTTTTGCACCATGCCCTTGCGCGAGCCGGTGAGGAGCGCGTTGTAGGCCAGGCTCATGGGAGGAACCGCACCTCGCCCGAGGCGTTCTTCGGGAACGAAGGTGAGCCCACGTTCGCGCCGCTTCGCCGGATTGAGATTGCCAACCGGATGACCGAGCAGCTTGATCATCGATCCAGAACTCAAACGCTCGCCAGAGAGCGCTGCCATCAACTCCTTCTGACCGTTTCCGGAAACACCGGCGATTCCTACAATCTCGCCGCTTCGCACCGTCAAGCTAATTTCCTTGAGCGTCGTGCCGAAGGGGTCTGAAGTCAGCAGCGACAAGTGATCGAGTTCGAGCCGCACTTCTTCGGGTTGGCGCGGCGTGAGCGTGCATACCGCCAATTCGCCGCCGATCATCAGGCGAGCCAGGCTTTCGTTGGTCTCGTTCTTCGGAATTGCAGTCCCGCTGACACGCCCGCCGCGAAGCACCGTCGCGCTGTCGCAGAGTGCGCGGATTTCATCGAGCTTATGACTGATGTAAAGGATGCTGCAGCCTTCGGACGCCAGGCGACGTAGCGTTTCGAACAACACCAGAACAGCTTGAGGCGTCAGCACCGAAGTGGGCTCGTCCATGATCAGAAGCTTGGGCTCCTGTAGCAAGCAACGCACGATCTCCACACGCTGACGTTCGCCTACGGACATGCTGTGAACGAGACGGTAGGGATCGATCGGAAGACCGTATCTTTCCGAGACCTCTGTAATCTGGGCCGCCAGTTTCGCCGAGGAGGTTCGCTCGTCTAGCGCGAGCGCGATATTTTCCCAGACGGTTAACGTTTCGAACAAGGAAAAATGCTGAAACACCATGCCGATTCCCAAACGTCGAGCCTGCGACGGGGTCGTGATGGTTTCGTATTGACCGTTCCACAGAATGGTTCCGGCATCGGGCTTAGTGATGCCGTAGATGATCTTCATCAAAGTGCTCTTGCCGGCACCATTCTCGCCCAGTACCGCATGGATCTCGCCGGGCATTACACTCAGCGAAATATCGTCGTTGGCGACAACGCTGGGGTACCTTTTTGTAATGCCAGTGAGCACGAGCCGAGGCTTGGAATCGCTTGTAACTTCAGCAGCGTTCATGTTTCCAATATTTTCCAATCAGCCTCTTCAGCGCAAAGCTCGAAAGCGTGGAGAGGACGCATCCCGCGGTATTGCCGGGTCCGAACAAGCAATCCGCGGGCCAAGGCGGTCAACCAGCGACAGACACGTCGACATTCATCCAATTTCGCTTGAAATACGCTTTGGGAAGGCCGATTTCACACCGCTATGAACGCGGCCTTGTAGGTAAAGCTCAAATAGTTGCCTTTTGACCAAAGAGAGGGCACAAGCCAAATATTGGAATAGTAGCTTAAGCTTGGCCAAAACCAGATGTCGCTGCGCTTACCGGTCGTGGAACATTGGAGCTGACCGCAGAGTGCGCCACCAGTCGGTCTCGGGTGTGCATCCTACTAGATCCTCTACCGATCGCGCCTAGCGCGGCTTGGTGTTGGCATTCACAAATCTTGGATAAGCGGCGCGCTATCTATTCACAATAACCAGACAATGCGAAGTCCGGTGTGGGTCGCTCGCGTCAATTTCGATGCCGCGTACTGACGTCCGTTATTCCCCCGTTCGCGACCGAACTGCCGACATTCCCGAAGCGACGCTATGGGCCCAACAACAAACTCACGGTGCAGGCGACACTCCCGGTCCAGCCGAACGATGGTGGAAATTCCATGGCATCGATCACACGTCATTCGTCTTATACGCACCGCACAGCGTCGGCAGGGCATCAGCGTCTTGGCCGGAAAACCTCGCGTTCGTCTCATTGCGCTTTCAGTCCATACAGAGCGTTCGCGTATTTGAACGCGGCTACCTGACAGGCGGCAACGAATTGCTGTTGCACCGTGGGTGGTCCTCGTATTTCGCGCACTCGCGCACGAGGCTCGCAATCTTTTTGTCGCGCTTGTACTCGACTGCACAGACGTTGATCGCAGCGTTCATTACGTCGAGCCGTTGTTGACCCTCGGCGTCCAATATCTCGACCCTGTCGATCTCACTTTCGCAATAGGGCGTCTTCACACTGCCAGCAAACGTCGGACCAGCCGCGACGAGGGCGAGGCAGAGTAGGCTAAAACGCGATATCATCGTCGGTCTCCATTGGCTTGCGTTGCACGTTGCGTGCTCGGCTTTCGCGTTCCGTCCGCAACTCATATAGCTGCGCTGATCTCAAGCCGTCACATAAACCGCGATGCCCGCATAACCCTCACAGAGCCAACTCCCATAGTCTTCGTCGGCTGAACGTGGGTATGTCGGCATTTGTCGAGATCGATCGGTGCGGACGCCTTCGGCGGCGCGACCGGCATTCGGTTACGCCGAACAAAATATTGCGACAAGAGCGACCGCAAAACAGGGCATCACAGCATGTTCGACCTTCCGGAAACAGACCTCTTCCAGAAATCTCGTCTAAGCTCAGTACGTACCCAGGATCGCTAGGTAGGCCGGTTCGGCGGCTTTCAGGGCCTTCCGCGAGTTGGCGGACAAGGTGATGGTTACCAAAAACTCATTGCCGTCATTGTCGCTGTCTGTGGTTACCGCCTGTAATTCGTAGCCTTGTTCATGAAGGCTTCCGGCCTCGAACTGATGTCGCACGAATGCTACCTTGCCATCGCCGCGGACAAGGTCATCAAGGTCGGTAATTTTGGCGTCTTTGGCGCGACTGTGCCAGTCCGCGATGTTTTCCGGCATAAAGTCAGAAATCGGCTGCTTCTTGCGATTGTAAATTACGGCAACATAGATCTTTGCAGCCGCTTTCTCGAAATCGGCGCCCTTGGGTAGCAGGAACTGCGAATTAAAATGACGGGTCGCATCCCTGTCTTCAATCCAGCCGTCGGGAATCACGATCGAGGCACGGAAGAATGGACACAGCTTGCCGTTGCATTGGTTCATGATTTTTTCAATCGTTGCCCCGGCAGGCGCCGTCGCAATCAGGCCAGCAAAAAGCCCGAAAGCGCAAAAAAGTACCGAGGCTCGCCGCATCCTTCTTCCTCCAAATATGGAATGCCGTGCTCGCATCGCCGCAAATCAGGTGATCGAGGTCTAGTTTCACGCCGGCGAACAGCCATTCGTCGCTGATAATGCACGATGAGTTCAATCCGTAATCCACGACAGCACTTCGCAAGAGCTACTGCCGAACGCCATCCCTGCGGGATTAACCAATGGTGGTGGTGGCATCGAACCATAAAGCAAGTTAACTCGACACACGACGTCAACTCAGTCATTGAGATGAACTCATGCGCATGTTGCTACATGTGTTTTTATCCGCTCTAAAGAAATCGAGCGGCGATACCAACAACTAAAGGCAATGGACTGATAGGATAAAGCCAGCAATGCGCTTCAGTTGGGCCGGTCTGATCTTGGCACCGTTGCCGCTTCCACTAATTTTTAGCATATTGTTCTGGAGTGCGAGCGCCCCGATACTCTCCTTCCTGTTTCCGATGATACTGGGCTGCGTCATCTCATACGGCACAACAATGTGCCTCTTTCGGCCCGCACTGTTTCTTCTTTCCGTGTGGCGGCCGGCGACGGCCCTGAAACGTTTGTTTGCTGGGGCTGGTGCTAGGTGCGGCGATTTACGTACCGGTGACATTGATGTTCTGGATGGGCAGCGGCCCGGATTTGGGATCTCCGACGGAAAACTTCCTGGTGTTTTTCGTGCGCTGGGCCGCCGATCCGTTGGCGGCCGTACTTCCTTTTGCTGGGCTAATGACGGCAGGACTTTACTGGTGGCTGGGGACGTGGCGTCGCGACCGCGTCGCGCGCTCGTTCCATTCGTCACAATGAATGATCCATCGGGGTAAGATAACAGTCAGCCGCACTCTAATCGCTTGAGACGATGCACCGATTGCGGAATTGTGTATGACCTAGATGAGATCATGCTGATGCAGTAATCTCTATCTCGCTAGTCCAAAAAATCCATCAGGTCACAGCGTGGAAACTGCTTTGACGAAAATTGTCCGTATTATTCTTTCTTTATTTATCGTATCGTCAACGGGGTTGAACCTCGGTAGTCGGTCCTGGGCGGACGATGCAACCGACGAGAACCGTGCGATCGAACTCGTCTTTAGCTCACCGAATGTTAGGATATTTCTAAAGAAAATGAAGGCGGTGAAACAACCTGTTGGCGCAATGACAGAGCGAAAGTCAAAATGTGTGTTTAACGTGCGAGTATTTGAAGATCGCGTTGATCATATTGCGACATTTGGATTCTATGATGCGGATATTTGCCGAGGAAATGTAAAAGAATCTTACTAAATTAGGATCGCTTCGCTTCGAGCAGCTTTCTCCTTTTTAAGTCTGCCAATCGGAGGAAGAATGACTTCACACCGAAGCGTGCGCGACGCCGGATTTTGCTTGGAGCGCATCGCCAGCGGCTTCGTAGAAGCTGGCATCTTCCGGCAGCACGATCGACGCCGACCGCACGGCGTGCGTTGCCGGATCGATGCCGTCCGGCGTTTTGCCCTCGGCGACCATGCGTGCCGCTTTCGTCAGTCGCTGCCGCGCCATGATCACGCCGTTGTCGGTCGAGACCAGGTTTTCCTTGCTGCGATCCTGGATCGGCCCGGTCGATTCCTGAATCGCCGCGTCCTGCATGGCGATCCCCTTCACGCCGCAATAGGACTTATGGTGCTTCTGCGCCGCGCGGTCGATCATGTAGTCGTTATCCTTGTTGACGACCGGCCGGAACGAGCCCGGAATGAGATTGACGTGGATGCCGCCGCCGTTGCTCATCACGTCGAGCTCATGGGCGCTGAGATCGCGCGCCGGATGGTGGGTAAAGCACCACGACATGCAGTTCTCGTCGTCGACCGGCACAAAGGCATGGCCGTTGAGCGCGTTGTCGCCATAGGGCGGGATCATGGTGTGGAACGGCATCACCCATTGCGTGATGCGCCAATAAAGATTACCCGGCGTCGCCGGCCGGCGCACGCCGATCACCATGCCGCCCTTGTTCTCGATCACTTCGAAGCGGGCATCGGTCTCGCGGGTGAACTCGGCGCCCTGGCCGACATGGAGCGGATCGCTGCGCAGATCGTGGCGGTGCAGGAACGAGACGTGCACGGAATCGATGCCGCCTTCGAGCGCCTGCAGCCAGTTGCATTCCTGCGTGCGCTTGGAGACGAAGCGCTGCGATTTGCGGACCGTTGCCCATTCGAAATTCGGCAGCGGCGGCTTGAGCTCCGGCGGTCCCATATAGACCCAGACCACGTCGCCAATTTCGGCGCAGGCGTAAGACGTAAGCTTGATCTTGTTGCAGAAGCCGCTCTCGACCGGTTCCGACGGAACCTCGATGCACTGGCCGGACACGTCGTATTTCCAGCCGTGATAAGGGCAGCGCAGACCGTTTTCCTCGTTGCGGCCGAACCACAGCGAGACGCCGCGGTGGGCGCAAAATTCATCCATGACGCCGACGCGTCCCTGGGTGTCGCGAAACGCGATCAGCCGCTCGTTCAGAAGCTTGAGCCGCACCGGGGGACAATCCGGTTCCGGAATCTCCGACGACAGCAGCGCCGGAATCCAGTAGCGCCGCATCAGCGCGCCCATCGGCGTGCCCGGACGGGTGAGGGTGAGAAAGTCGTTCTGCTCGCGTGTTGTCATGGTGATAGGTTACACTTATCGGGCCGATATTGCAGTCCCGCGTTTGTCGCGGGGGCATGCTGATATGATACAACTGCGCAGGTGAACAAGGGCCGGTATATGACCAAGCTCGTTCGCAATCATTCGCATTGGGGCTCGTTCTACGCCGAGGTCGATAACGGGCGCGTTGTCGGCGTGCGGCCGTTCGAGCGCGATCCCGATCCGTCGCCGTTGATCGAAGCAATTCCCGATGCTGTACACTCGAAGACCAGGGTCGCGCAGCCGGTTGTGCGCGAGGGCTGGCTCAAGAACGGTCCGGCCAGCCGTGAAGGCCGCGGCCGCGAGTCGTTCGTTCCGGTGTCGTGGGAACGTGCGCTCGATCTTGTTGCTAGCGAACTGTCGCGGGTGAAGCGCGATCATGGCCACGCCGCGATCATGGCCGGCTCGCAGGGCTGGGGATCGGCCGGAATTTTTCACGAGCCGCGCCCGCAACTGCGGCGCTTCATGGGAATTTTCGGCGGCTACGTCGATCAGGTCTCCAACTACAGCTTCGGCACTGCTTTGGTTTTCCTCCCTCACGTCGTCGGCAATGCGCAGTGCTGCACCGGTCCGCTGACATCGTGGACTTCGATCGCGCGCCACGCCAGGTTGATGGTGATGTTCGGCGGCGCCAATCCGAAGAACATGCAGGTCACCAAGGGCGGCATGGGCGCTCACGCCATCGGTCAATCGCTTGCCGAGCTGGCGCGCGCCGGTGTTGAGGTCATCAACATCAGCCCGATCCGTGAGGACGGTCCAACCGCGGTGGCTCCGGAATGGATTGCGATCAGGCCCGGCACCGATACCGCGATGCTGCTGGCACTGACGCACACGCTGATCACGGAAAGTCTGCACGATCAGGAATTTATCGCCCGCTACTGCACCGGCTTCGATCGCGTGCAGTCCTACGTGATGGGCGAAACTGACGGCCAGCCGAAGCATGCCGATTGGGCCGCGGCGATCACCGGCGTTTCGGCTCAAACCATCCGCGCGCTGGCGCGGCGCATGGCGGCGAATCGCACCATGATCAGTGCGTCATGGTCTCTGCAACGCGCCGATCATGGCGAGCAGCCGTATTGGGCGGTGTTGTTGCTGGCTTCGTGTCTTGGGCAGATCGGTCTGCCGGGCGGCGGCTTTGGTTTCGGTTATGGCTCGGCGTCCGGCATCGCCGAGCCGCCGCCGGCGTTCCGTACGCCCGGCATGGAAGCCGCGCCCAATCCGCTCAACCGCTCGATTCCCGCCGCTCGGATTTCGCAGTGTCTGCTGCATCCGGGCGAGCCTTACGACTTCAACGGCCGCAAGAATAATTACCCGGATATCAGGCTGGTCTATTGGGCCGGCGGCAATCCGTTTCACCATCACCAGGACACCAATCAGCTCCGCGCGGCGTTCCGCCGGCCGGAGACGATCGTCGTGCATGAGCCGTGGTGGACCGCGACGGCCCGGCACGCCGACATCGTGCTGCCGGCAACGACGACGCTTGAAAGAAATGACATCGGCGCGGCGCAGCGCGATCCGTTCGTGATCGCCATGGAGAAGGCGATCGAACCGGTCGGCGAGGCGCGCAACGATTATTCGATCTTGGCCGCATTGGCGCGGCGGCTCGGCATCGAGGAGGCGTTCACGCAAGGGCGCGACGAGATGGCGTGGCTGCGGCATCTCTACAACAGCTGGCGCGACAGCCTGCGGACCAACGCTGCGTCGATACCGGATTTCGACCGGTTCTGGGCCGACGGCTATCTGGAGATTCCGAAAGGCGCCGACGAATATGTCATGTTCGACAAATTCCGCGCCGATCCGGATGCGCACAAGCTGACGACGCCGTCCGGCCGCATCGAGCTTTATTCGGAAAAGATCGCGGGCTTCGGTTACGACAATTGTCCGCCGCATGCGACCTGGATCGAGCCTTCAGAATGGTACGGCGGCGCGGGGGCGAAGACCTATCCGCTGCATCTCGTGTCCAGCCAGCCGCGCTACAAGCTGCATAGCCAGATGGATTTGGAGCAGATCAGCGCGCGCGGCAAGGTCAGTGGCCGCGAAGTGGTCGCCATGCATGCTAGCGATGCCAAGGCGCGCGGCATCAAGGAAGGCGGCATCGTGCGCGTTTATAATTCGCGCGGTTCTTGCCTCGCCAGTGTGGTGTTGAACGATGCGCTGTCACCCGGCGTGGCGAAGCTGTCCTGTGGCGCCTGGTACGATCCGGTCGATGGCGACGAAGGCGCACTGTGCGCGCACGGCAACGCCAATATCCTGACTCACGATCGCGGCACGTCGAAGCTCAGCCAGGGGCCAAGCACCGGCACTAATATGGTCGAGATCGAATTGTGGAAGGGCCCGCTGCCGCCGCTGCGCGCCTTTGAGCCGCCAGCGATCGTCGAGCCGGTCTAACGCCTCGCGCTACTGCGCGAGCGCGTCAGGATCGAGCAGCCAGTCCGTGCCCTGCATCCGTCCTTCAGTCGTCATTTCGACGTGGACTTGGTGTTTCGCCAGATCGTAGCCGAGGATCTTGACGGTGAGCGGATTGATGAATTGCCAGGCGTCGCGATTGCCGAGCACTTTTTCCTGATAGGCGGCGAGTGCGGTGGTGTCGCCTTTGTTCTTCAATTGTTGCCAGTGGGTCAGTTCTGATTGGTTCTGAAACCAGATCGAATTGGCTTTCACCTGCATGGTGGAGCCTTTTTCGATGCTACCGGCAAAGGCCGCCAGGCCGAGCGCCAGGAGAAACGACGGTGAAAGAAGTGCTCTCATGCTGATCTGTCGGCCAAGCCCCGCGGGCCGTTCAATTGATTTTCAGCAGTTTCTTGGCGTTGCCGGAAAACAGCTTGCGTTTGTCTTCGGCCGAAATGTCGAGTTGGTTGAGCGCATCGATCGCCGGTTTGATCGGGCCGAGTGGTGTGTCGGTTGCGAACACCACCTTGTCGGCGCCGAAGAATTCGTAGCCGCAGCGCAACGCGTGCGCGCCGCCCCCGAACATCGCGGTATCCGCATAAAACTCCTTGAAATATTCGAGATGCGGCCGCTTCAGCGACGGCAATATCCGCGAATAGTCCTCATCCAGCGTGCGTTGACCGAGCACATCGAGACCGGGGCCGACGCGACCGTCATAAAACGGGATCATGCCGCCGAGATGGTGGGTGATGATGTGCAGGTTCGGGTAACGGTCGAACAATCCGCTGAACACCATGCGCGCCATCGCGACCGAGGTGTCGTAGGGCCAGCCGAAGCACCACCACATCTCGAAGCGCGATTTCTGCTCGGCGGGGTAATCGGTCATCGTCGCGGTTCGCGCCGGATGCAGCCAGATCGGCCGGTCAAGCTGCGCCATCGCGGCGAACAACGGTTCGAACGCCGGTTCGTCGAGCGGGCGGCCGGCAAGCGGCGTGAAAATCTGCACGCCGACGGCGCCGAGCTGGTTGACGGCGCGCTTTGCTTCTTCGACCGAACTCATGACATCGGTGAGGCAAAGCGCGGCGACAAAGCCGGCGAAGCGATCGGGATGTTTCCGGCAGAGCTCGGCCATGGCGTCATTGGCAATGCGCGCCAAAGGCGAGGCCTTCGCCCGCCGTTGCAAAATCCTCGATCGGCGGATTGGGCAGCGAAATGACCTGCCGGTAATCGCCGAACTGGTCCATCTCCTTAAAGCGCGCATCGAGATCGTGGATTTTCTGCACGCCACGCAGCCGCGCGGCGATGTTGCCGAGCTTCGGCGCCACTTTGTTCATTTCATCAAGGAAATGTGCCGGCGAGAGATGGCAATAAAGGTCGATGATGGCGTCGCTCACGTCATCACCCGCACCGGCTTGCCGTCGAGGAAGCCGCGGATGTCTTCGGCGACGCCGGCGAAATAGTTCTTGTAGTTCTGCTCGGAGACGTAGCCGAGATGAGGGGTAATGACGGCGTTGTCCATCTTGCGCAGCGGATGATCGAGCGGCAGCGGTTCGATATCGAACACGTCGAGCCCCGCGCCGGCGATTTTCTTGTCGCGCAACGCGGCGAGCAGCGCTGCTTCGTCGATAATCGGCCCGCGCGAGGTATTGATGATGTAGGCGGTCGGCTTCATCAGGCCGAACTCCTTGGCGCCGACGAGGCCGCGCGAGCGCGGCGACAGCACGACGTGGATGGTGATGAAGTCGGATTGGCGGAACAGATCGTCCTTGCTGACATAAGTGGCGCCGGCCTCGCTCGCTTTTTCCGGCGTCAGGTTCTGGCTCCAGGCAATCACCTTCATGCCGAAGGCCTTGGCGATATTGGCGGTGCGGGTACCGAGCTTGCCGAGGCCGAGGACGCCGAGCGTCATGCCTTCGAGGTCGGGACCGATAGTGCTCTGCCAGGTCGCGCCCACATGCAGCCGCGCGTTCTCGTAGCCGATATGACGGGTCAGTTCGAGCATCAGGCCGATGGCGATGCCGGATGTCGGGCTGCCGAACGAGCCGGTGCCGCAGACCGTGATGCCGCGCGCCTTCGCCGCCTCGGTGTCGATCGATGCGTTGCGCATGCCGGTGGTGATGAGGAGCTTCAGGTCGGGCAGGGCATCGATTACGGCTTTTGGGAAGCCGGTGCGCTCGCGCATGGCGACGACGATCTGGAATCCCTTGAGCGCGGCGATGACCTTGTCGGGGCCGCCGAGGTGCTCATTGAATGTCTTGAATTCAACTTCGCCTTTAACCTTGGAAAAGTCGGCTACTTTGAGCGCGACATTTTGATAATCGTCGAGAATTGCGCAACGCACGACCATGACGTCATCCACCCCGGTTTTGAGACCCGGAGCGGTTCTAGAGCATGCGAGGCGCGAAAAGAAGAAGCTTAGGCGTGCTGCTCGGCGATATCGCGCAGGGCGGCAGCTCTTGGGCGCAGGGGTCGGGGCAGCCTGCTGGTAAAGGCTGTCGTACTTGGCGTGCCACTTCGGGCCGGGGCCGCGCATATAGTGCAGGTCAGGCCGATAGGCGCTGCAGGGTTCACCCGAAGCGCGCCAAAGCTCGGCAACAGCCTTGGAGAAATCACGCCACATCGCACGCTCCCGAAAATTCCAATGGGCGTTCCGTTTTCAAACGCCCGTTTGACCGGATTTTCCGCGAATAACCATTAAAATTTGGTGCGATTTCGACAGGCTTAAGTTCACAATGTGATTGAGCCTTACGAAGGTTTAATAAGGTCAATAAAATTGGAACCGCTGGACGGCGGGCGCTTGCCGATCGGGGCCCGTCTCGCTACATCAGCTACATATTTTCCCGAAATGAGCGCCTTTTTCGGCGGCGCCGAGCACAAGGGGCAGGGCGCCAAGCCCGAAGCCAGACCATGGCCCGTCAATTCATCTATCACATGGAGGGTCTGACCAAGACCTATCCGGGGAACCGGAAGGTTCTGGAAAACATCCACCTGTCATTCTATCCGGACGCCAAGATCGGCGTGCTCGGCGTCAACGGCTCCGGCAAATCGACCTTGCTGCGGATCATGGCCGGGATCGACACCGACTATAATGGCGAGGGATGGGTCGCCGAAGGCGCCCGCGTCGGCTACCTCGAACAGGAGCCGCAACTCGATTCGACCAAGACGGTCCGTGAAAACGTCATGGAGGGGGTTGCCAAGCAGAAGGCGATCCTCGACCGCTACAACGAGTTGGCGACCAACTATTCCGACGAAACCGCCGACGAGATGACCAAGCTTCAGGACGAGATCGAGGCCCAGGGCCTTTGGGATCTCGATTCCAAGGTCGATCAGGCGATGGATGCGCTGCGTTGCCCGCCAGACGATGCCGACGTCGAGAAGCTTTCAGGCGGCGAGCGCCGCCGTGTCGCGCTGTGCCGGCTTCTGCTCGAACAGCCCGAGCTGCTGCTGCTCGACGAGCCGACCAACCATCTCGACGCCGAGTCGGTCCATTGGCTCGAAGGCCATCTGCGCAATTATCCGGGCGCGATCCTGATCGTCACCCACGACCGTTACTTTCTCGACAACGTCACCGGCTGGATTCTGGAACTCGATCACGGCCGCGGCATTCCCTACGAAGGAAATTATTCGTCCTGGCTGCGGCAAAAGCAGAAGCGGCTCGAGCAGGAAGGCCGCGAGGACGAGGCGCGGCGGCGCACGCTCGAACGCGAGCAGGAGTGGATTTCGTCCTCCCCGAAGGCGAGGCAGGCCAAATCGAAGGCGCGCTACGAGCGCTACGAAGAACTGCTCAAGATCGCCAACGCCAAGACCAACAGCGTCGCGCAGATCACGATTCCCGTGTCGGAACGGCTCGGTCAGAACGTTGTCGACTTCGATCATCTTGGAAAGGGATTTGGCAGCAACCTGCTGATCGATGACCTCACGTTCCGGCTGCCGCCAGGCGGCATCGTCGGCGTCATCGGGCCGAACGGCGCCGGCAAGACCACGCTATTCCGCATGATCACCGGGCAGGACAAGCCGGATAGCGGCACGATCAAGGTCGGCGAGTCGGTGCATTTCGGTTATGTCGACCAGTCGCGCAACTCGCTCGACGGCAAGAAGAGCGTCTGGGAGGAAATCTCCAACGGCCAGGACATCATCTTGCTCGGCAAGCGCGAGGTGAATTCGCGCGGCTACTGCTCGTCCTTCAACTTCAAGGGCGGCGATCAGCAAAAGAAAGTCGGGCAGCTTTCCGGCGGCGAGCGCAACCGCGTGCATCTCGCCAAAATGCTTAAATCCGGTGCCAATCTGCTGCTGCTCGACGAGCCGACCAACGATCTCGACGTCGATACGCTGCGTTCATTGGAAGAGGCGCTGGAGGATTTTGCCGGTTGCGCGGTCATCATCAGCCACGATCGATGGTTCCTCGACCGCATCGCGACCCACATCCTCGCCTTCGAAGGCGACAGCCATGTCGAATGGTTCGAGGGCAATTTCCAGGACTACGAGAAAGACAAGATGCGCCGGCTCGGGACGGATTCGATCATCCCGCAGCGGATCAAATACAAGAAATTCACGCGGTGACGGTCTTTAACTTGTTGTGGCGGGTTTAAATCCTACAAATCAAGACATATATCCGATGTGTTTGATGCAGTCGTTTGCATCCGCAAACGCAGATGAAAGCTATTGCAGCGAAGGAGGCAGCTTTTGCCAACGCGAACCGATAATGCCGAGCCGAATGCTGTGCGGGCCCGGGCCGAGGCAAATTTCAAGAAAGAAGAGCGCGCCAAGGAAGGCGCCAAGGCTATGCTGGAATATGAGGCCGGCGGCCGCGAAATCCGTGAAAACATGGCGAAACTGAAGGCGCTCCGTCTGGCCAAGCAAGCGGCGGACGGGGCTAAAGAAGCCGCCAAACCGGCAAAAGTACCGGTTAAGAAAGCCCGGAAAGCTTAAGTCTTTGCCGCGCCTTGAAACGAACACATCGTTGGCGCATAAGGCGGCGCGAACTTTTCGCGTGATCAGTCCTTTCGATCGTGCTTTCTAAGTCCGCTGCGAGCCGCGTGTACGGGATCCCCCGACGGTTAAACCCCGTTAAATGGCTTCTGGCTCGCCTTTTACCTCCATATCCGACAGCCCAGAGCGCGCGGGATGTCCTTTTACCCGCACAGCGGGCCGTGGCGTAAAACGCAACGGCCGCGCGAACGCGTACAACAGAAAGAAACGAAATTGACTACTTTCCAAGACTTCAAGCTTAACGACGCCATTTTGCGAGCGCTCGCCGAAGAGAAGTACACGACCCCGACCCCGATCCAGGCGCAAACCATTCCGACCGTCATGTCAGGGCGGGACGTCATCGGTATCGCCCAGACCGGCACCGGCAAGACCGCAGCCTTCGCGCTGCCTATCCTGCACCAGTTGGCGGCAAATCCGCGCCAGTCCGTGCGCAAGAGCTGCCGCGTTCTGGTGCTCAGCCCGACTCGCGAATTGTCCGGACAAATCCTCGACAGCTTCCGCGCTTACGGCCGCCATCTGCGGCTTCGCTCGGCGCTGGCGATCGGTGGCGTATCGATGGGCAAGCAGGTTCGCTCGCTGCTCAACGGCGTTGACATCCTGGTAGCCACCCCGGGGCGGCTGCTCGATCTGGTGGTGAGCAATGCGCTCCGCCTCAACGAGGTAGAGTTTTTCGTACTCGACGAAGCCGACCGCATGCTCGACATGGGCTTCATCCGTGACATCCAGAAAATCGTGGCAAAGCTTCCGGCGCAGCGGCAGACGCTGATGTTCTCGGCAACCATGCCGCGGGCGATCGCAGATCTGGCTTCGCAGATGCTGCGCAATCCAGAACACGTGGCGGTCACGCCGGTCGCCACGACCGTGGATAAAGTCGAGCAACGCATCATCCGCGTCGATGGGGGGGCCAAGCTTGCCACGCTCATCGACGTGTTGAAGCAAGAAACAATCGATCGCGCGCTGATCTTTACCCGGACCAAGCACGGCGCCGATAAAGTCGTGCGTGGGCTGGTTCGTGCCGGGATTGCCGCCGAAGCGATCCACGGCAACAAATCGCAAGGTCAGCGCGAGCGAGTGCTCGGTGCATTTCGCAGCGGCACGGTGAGGACATTGGTGGCTACCGACATTGCCGCCCGTGGCATCGACGTTGACGGTATCAGCCACGTGGTGAATTTCGACTTGCCGAACGTGCCAGAGACCTATGTTCACCGCATCGGCCGCACGGCGCGCGCCGGGGCCGAAGGCATTGCGATCTCGTTGTGCGACGGCGAGGAGGTCGCTTTCCTGCGCGACATCGAGAAGCTGATCCGGATATCGATACCGCTCACCGATCGTCGTTCCAACCCAGGCAAGAGCGAGGCAATGCCAGCTGATCGTCCTACCAGCCGTCCGCATGCTCATGCTAAAGATACGCGTCGGCAGTGGCGCCGCGGCAACCGTCCAAAGCGCGATCACCGCCAGCAGCAATCGGGTGAGAATTCGGGCGGCATCGATACCGTCGCCTTTTTGAAAGATCACACGGCGCCGCGGCGCGACCATGGTAAGCGCCAGCAGCATTGGGCCGGTCAATCGAAAGGACAATAATGTGCCAAAAGAAGAACTGATGGAATTCGACGGTTTGGTGCTTGAGGCGCTACCGGACGCGCGTTTTCGCGTACAGCTCGACAACGGCCATGAGCTCGTCGCTTACACGGCGGGACGCATGAAGAAGAACCGCATCAAGACGCTGGCTGGCGACCGCGTGATCGTCGAGGTGTCGCCCTATGACCTGGAGAAGGGCCGGCTGATCTTCCGGCACAAGGACACCGGCGGAGCGCCGCGGCCGCAACAGCGTAATCAGCAGTGGCGGCGCTGACGGCGCTCCTGCTTCACCTGCGGCGTTCTCGCGCTGACGGTTACTCCGCCGGCGCGACGCTTCGCTGCGGTGTCTGCTTCCATGACCGGGCGCGAGTAGTAGAGGAAGGCCAAGAACAGCGCGCCGATGAAGCACGGCACTGAGGCCGCATAGAAAATACCGCCGACCTTGTAACCCCAGCCGACCAGCACGCCGGCGAGGATCGGGCCGAATACTTGGCCGACGCGGCCCATGCCCATGGCCCAGCCGATGCCGGTGGAACGGATCGCGGTCGGGTACATGCCGGCCGCGACGGCGATAAGACCGGTCCCGGTACCGCCAACAAAGGCGCCAGCGAGAAACGAAGCGACGCTCAGCGTCGCTACCGACGACGTCGCTTGCCCGAACCAGGCGAGGCAGATGCCACCGAGGATAAAGCCCGGAATGAGCACGCGGAACGCGCCGCCACGATGCACGAGCCAGCCCGACAGTAGCGCTGGCGAGCGCGCTGCCGAGATTGTTGAGGCCGATGATCAGCGCCGCGGCCGATAGCGAGAAGCCGACCGAACTGAGCACCGCCGGCGTCCAGAACGTCACGGTCACCAGCACCATGAACACCATGAAGAACGGCACCCAGAGCAGGATCGTCGGTACCGCACGGCCTTCCGTGAAAAGATGCGTGACCGGCGCGCCTTGCCGTGCCGGATCGGGCGCGGCGTAGAGTTCGCCCGGCGGCACCTGCCCCGGCATGATCTTTTCCAGCGTGCGCCGGACCTCATCCTGACGGATGCCGCGGGCGAGCAGGAAACGCACCGATTCCGGCATCAAGAACCAGAGCAGGACGATGCGATGAAGATCGGCGCGACGGCGCCGATGTAGAACACCATTTGCCAGCCGAAGGTCGGAATGACCCAGGCGCTGGTCAACGAGCCGATCAGGCCGCCGGTCGGAAACGACGCAAAGGTGACTGTCACGAACACATCGCGCAGCCGCTTCGGCGCCAGTTCGGCGCCCATGGCGAGAAAAGCCGGCGTCGCTCCGCCAAGTCCGAGACCGGTAAAGAATCGGTAGGCCAGAAGCTCATTGAGCGAGCTCGATTGCGAGGTCAGATAGCTGAACATCGCGAAGACCAGCACCGCGACGATCATGAACCATTTGCGGCCGAGAAGATCGGCGAGTGGTCCGAACGAAAGTGCGCCGAGCGCCGCGCCGAACAGACCGGCAGAACCGACCTGGCCAAATTGCGGCATCGGCAGATGGATCATCGCGGCAATGGCCGGCGCGGTATAGCCGATCGCCTGGGTGTCGAAGCCGTCCAGTGCCGCCACCAGCATGCACAGGATGAGGATGCCGATCTGAAAGCCGGTGACCGGATGCCGGTCGATGAGATCGATGACGTCTACCCGTTCGGCAGCCATGGGCGTTCCCCCTCATTGTGCGCGCCCGATTTAATGAGGGCGTCTGTTGCTTCTTTATCTTCGCATACGGCGCGGGCGCATCAACCGCAAGTGCGGCAATTATCCGCGCGCTAAGCCTAAAGTCTTAGTTGCGAGAGCCGCGCCCTCGACCAGCGAGCGCAATTTGGCCCAGGCAATCTGCGGATGCGACCGGCCGCCGAAGCCGCAATCGGTGCCGGCGATGACATTTTGCGCACCGACCAAGCGCGCATAGCGCTGGAGCCGCTGGGATACGAGCTCCGGGTGTTCCACTACGTCGGTCGAATGCGTGACGACACCGGGGATAAGAATTTTGCCCGGCGGCAGCTTGACCTTCTCCCACACGGCGACTTCGTGCTCGTGACGCGCATTGGCGGCCTCGATCAGATAGGCCTGCGCTTTCACCGTCAGCATGAGGTCGACGATGTGGTCGAGTTCGAGATCGTAAGCATGGGGTCCGTGCCAGCTGCCCCAGCAGAGATGATAGCGGACGCGATCTTCGGGAATGTTGCGCAGCGCATGGTTGAGCGCTTCGATGCGCATTGCGCTACGCGCACGAAACGCTTCAAGTCCCATGCCGATGCCGATGCGATCCCACAGCGCCGGCAACCAGGCGTCGTCGACCTGCAGGATCAGCCCGGCCGCGGCGATTGCCTCGTATTCGACGCGCATCGCTTCGGCGAGCGCGAAAACATATTCCTCGTCGTTCTTGTAGTAGCGGTTAGGGCGATAGACTTCGAGACTGGCCGGCGCGGTGGACGTAAGAAACACATTGTTCGTGCCCGCAGCCGCGATGGTGACGTCGATTTCCTTCTTCAGCGCCGCTTGCCCGATATAACTCACCGGACCGGTGCAGGCCTGAACCGGGCGCTTCTTCCCCATCTGCGCGCCGGGAGTATAGAACAGCGTGCCGCGTTCGTTGGCGTATTTGTAGAAATCGGCGAATTCTTCGCGATCCTTGCCCCGCTCGATCAGCGGCTTGCCTTCGAGCTCGCCGATTTCGGTAAAGCCGCCGAACCGGGATTGCATATAGCGCAGCCAGTCGCCGCCCTTGGCGAACTCGCCTTCATTGATGACGTCGATGCCGGTCTCGCGCTGCTGCGCAACGATAGCGGCGACGTCCTCGGCAAGACGCGAGTCGTCGCCAGCCGCGAGGCCTTTGTCCGCTGACAGGAACGGAAGGCTGCCGACGTGCGTCGTCAGTATCTTTGAGTCGCTACGCTGCACTGATCGCTATTCCGCGGCGCGCAATCCTTCGCCGATACGGCCGTCCCGCACCAGCTTGCCCGGCAGTGCGCCGGTATGCGTGCCTCGCTCGAAGATTTGCGTGCCGGCGACGAAGGTTGCTTCGTAGCCATCGACCTTCTGCACGAAGCGACGGCCGTTCGCCGGCATATCGTGAACCAGTTCCGGCTTCTGCACCTGGAGTTTGTCGTAATCGATAATGTTGATGTCGGCGCGCAGTCCCGGCGTCAGCCGGCCGCGATCCGACAAGCCAAAGAAATCGGCGGTCTCGCTGGTCTGACGCTTGATCAGCATCTCGACCGGCAGTTTTGGCCCGCGGCTGCGGTCACGGCTCCAGTGGGTGAGCATGAATGTCGGCACGCCGGAGTCGACGATCGAGGTGCAATGCGCGCCGCCGTCGGAGAGGCCGAGCAGACAGGCCGGGTCGTTGAGCATCTGATAGATCGGTTCATGGTCGCCGGTGACGTAGTTCACCACCGGGAAGTAGAGATACTGGCCGTCTTCCAGCATGTAGTCGTAGGCAACTTCCTCGGGCGTGCGGCCTTCGCGCTGAGCGATTGCGGCGACGCTTTTCTCCGGTCCCGGCTCGTAGTCCGGCGGATTGCCCATGGTGAAAAATTTGTCGAACTTCTTTGCGACAACCTGGCGGAATTGCGCAAGCTTTTCGATTTCCGCGTCAGAAGGCACGTCGGCCAGGATTTCGCGCCGGACCTCGGGATCGCGCAGGCGGCGGCGTTGTTCTTCGATCGGCAGGCTCTCGAGCTTCTTGTAGCTCGGCCGCACCGTAAATGGATTGAGCGCCGTGCCGATGCCCATCATCACGCCAATCGGCCGGCCCTGCCATCTGCGCCGTGACGGGCAAACCGTGCGCGCGCATTTCATGCGTGGCCTTGATCAGACGCTTCCAGCGCTCCGGATCGGCGTAACGGTCGGTGAGCAGGTACCAGACCGGGCGGCCGGTGCTTTGCGCCTGTTTGCGAATCCAGCGCAGTTCGAATTCCTCATCGTCGAAATCAGAATTCATGCCGAATGCGCCGGTACCGGTAATGCCCAGCGCCTGTCCGATACCAAGCAGTTCGTGATCGTCGGCGTCGCGCGACGGCACCATGTTCGCCGTCCGGAGTCTTGTGCGAATCCGTGCGCGACGTGGTGAAACCGAACGCGCCCGAGCGCAACGCCTCGACGGTGAGGTCGCGCATTTTCGCGATGTCGTCCGGAGTAGCAGGCTCGCGCCGCACGGCGCGATCGCCCATCACGTAGACCCGCGTCGGCAGATGCGCGGCTTGCGCGCAAATGTCGATAGCGCGCGGCCGGCGTTCGAGTTCGTCCATGAATTGGGGGAAGGTTTCCCATTCCCAGTTCAGGCCGGCGGCGAGAACCGGATTGGGAATTTCCTCGACGCCTTCCATCAGATCCATCAGCGCGCCGCGATGTTCCTTTTTTACTGGCGCGAAACCGACGCCGCAATTGCCGAACATCACCGTGGTGACGCCGTGCCAGCATGATGGCGCGAGCAGGGGATCCCACATCGCCTGGCCGTCATAATGAGTGTGCACGTCGACCCAGCCCGGTGTGACCATCAGCCCGTTGGCGTCGATCTCGCGTTTGCCGGGGCCTTGCTTGCCGCCGACCGCGGCGATGCGGCCGCCGCTGATCGCTACGTCGCCGGAAAACGCGGCCTTGCCGGTGCCGTCAATAATCGTGCCGCCGCGAATGACGATGTCGTGCATGGAAGCCGCTCCTGGCTGTGCGGGCTGAACCAATTGCAATCGGCGGATGATGCATCCGCATCATCAGCGTTGCAACGCCAGTGTCGCGACAATCCGGCGGCTGACCTTAGGGCGCTATTTCGCCGACAGGCCGTTGAGCACGAGGTCCAGATGGGCCTCGAAATAGGCCTTCAGATCGAGCGGCTTGCGCTCGTCGAACATCATGATCCAGAGGTCGACCAGGGCGATCGGCGCGATCACGATTTGCGGCGCGTTGAGGATCGATGAGTTGCGGAATTCGCCGCGATCCACGCCACGCTGGATCGCCTGCCGCAGCATGTCGAGGCAGGGCCTGCAGGATTTCCTCGTGGTAACGGTCGGCCAGCTCGGGAAACCGCGGCGCTTCGGCGATCAGCATGCGCACCACTTCGCGGCGGCGACCATCCTCGAGAATATGCTGATACATATAGCTGAATTGGGCGCGCAGCAGGTCGGCCGTCGAACCCTCGTGGGTCTCCAGCATGCCGTGCACGATGTCGAACTTCGTCTTGGTGATCTCGCGCACCATCGAGATAAAGAGGTGCTCTTTGTTCTCGAAGTAGACGTAGATGGTGCCCTTGGTGACGCCGGCGCGCTCGGCGATCTGATCGAGTGTGGTCGAGGCGTAGCCGTTGCGGGAAAATTCGACGAAAGCGGCCTCCAGAATTTCCTGCGGACGCTCCGCCTTACGGCGGCGCCGCACTTCCGGGCGCGTTTCCAACACTTCCGTCATTGAGCCAGCTAGCCATCAACAGATCAAAAAAGTCAAGTTATTGACTAACCGGATAGTAAATAACTAGGTTCCGACCTTCAGGGGGTGATGCCAGTGGTTCGGGTCTGGTCTGTTCAGGTGGCGAGGCGTGTTCGGCTGACAAGGGTTTTGGCTCTTTGCGGCCGAGGGCCGTTTTGGCGGCGCTTGTCTCTATTGACGCTTGCGGCCTGCGCGGTCGGGCCGGATTTCGTTGCACCGCAAGCGCCGCAGGGCGCCGGCTACACGCCTGAGGGCCAGCCGGCGGCAACCGCATCGGCCGATGTGGCCGGTGGCGCGGCGCAAAAATTCGACATGGGCCGCGACATTCCCGGCGAGTGGTGGAAGGTGTTTCACTCGAAGGAGACTCGACGGTTTGATGGCCGAAGCCTTGCAGGCCAATCCAAGTCTTCAGGCGGCGCAGGCGGCGTTGTGGCAGGCGAAGGAAAACCTGTACGCGCAGAGCGGCAAGCTATTGCCGTCGATCGACGCCAACGCGTCGGCGACGCGCCAGCAATTCTCGCCGGCGGAATTCGGCGGCGGCGGCGCGCCGTCCATTTTCAATCTGTTCCAGGCGACGGTGAATGTCTCCTATGCGCCGGACGTATTCGGCGGCCAGCGCCGTCAGATCGAATCGACGCAGGCGCAGGCCGAGTATCAGCGTTTCGAACTTGAAGCGACTTATCTTACGCTGACGTCGAACGTGGCGACCGCGGCGATCGCAGAAGCATCGCTGCGCGGCCAGATCGACGCCACGATCGACATCATCAAGGCCGAGACCGATCAGCTCGACGTCGTGCGCAACCAGTTCACCGTCGGTGCCGCTGCCAAGACCGATGTGCTGACGCAGCAATCGGAAGTCGCGACGGCGCAAGCGACCTTGCCGCCGCTGCAAAAGCAACTTGAGCAGCAGCAGCACGTGCTGTCTGGCGCTGATCGGGCGTTTCCCAAACCAGGCGACGCGCGATCATCTCACTTTGGCGGCGCTGCAATTGCCGACGCGGCTGCCGGTGAGCCTGCCGTCGCAGCTTGTCGAACAGCGGCCCGATGTCCGCGCCTCGGAAGCACAACTGCATCAGGCCAGCGCCGCAATCGGCGTCGCCGAGGCCAATCGGCTGCCGCAATTCAACCTGACCGGCGACTACGGCAGCGCGGCCTTGACCACAGCCACATTGTTCGCGCCGAGCACGATCGTTTGGAGCGCTGCGGCAAGCGGCACGCAGCCGATCTTCCACGGCTTTCAGCTCCTGCATCTGCAACGCGCCGCCGAGGCCGGCTACGACATGGCCTTTGCGCAATATAAGAGCACGGTGCTGTCGGCGTTCCAGAACGTCGCCGACGCGCTGCGCGCGCTGCAACTCGACGCCGCTACGCTGCAAGCACAACGCGCGGCGTTGCAAGCGGCATCCGATACGCTCGATCTGTCGCGCGGCCAGTACAAGCTCGGCGCCATCACCTATGTGATTCTGCTCAACGCGCAGCGCAGCTACGCGCAGGCGCGGCTTGCCGTCGTGCAGGCGCAAGCGGCGCGTTACGCCGACACCGCCGCGTTGTTCCAGGCGCTCGGCGGCGGCTGGTGGAACCGCATCGACGTGGCGCCCAATCCATACAGCAAAGACGATTCCGACGATCACGTCGCCGCGCCCGAAACCGTGCCCGGCACGCGGGCAGCACAGGAAGTTTCACAATGAAGAAGCGCATGGTGATCATGCTGATCGCTGTCGCCGTCGTGTTCGGCGGGATCTTCGGATTCCAGGCGTTCAAGGCGATGATGATCAAGAAATTCATGAGCTCGATGGCGCAGCCGCCGCAGACGGTTACCGCCTTGAAGGCCGCCAACAGCCAATGGCAGCCGAACATCGAAGCGGTCGGCAGCCTGCGCGCCGTGAAAGGTGCGGACCTGTCGCTGGAAGTGTCGGGCGTGGTCGATTCGATCTCGTTCAATTCCGGCGATGACGTCAACGAAGGCACGCTGCTGTTGAAGCTGCGGTCCGATGACGATCAGGCCAAGCTCGAATCGCTGCAGGCGACCGCCGACCTGAACCAGATCACCTACGATCGCGACCAGAAGCAGTTCAAGCTTCAGGCGGTCAGCCAGGCGACCATCGATACCGATGCCGCCAATCTGAAGAACGCCCAGGCGCAGGCGGCGCAGCAGCAGGCGATCCTCGACAAGAAAACCCTGAAAGCGCCGTTTACCGGACATCTCGGCATCCGCGCGGTGGATCTCGGCCAGTATCTCGGCGCCGGCACCGTGATCGTGACGTTGCAGGCGCTCGATCCGATCTTCGTCGATTTCTTCGTGCCGCAGCAGTCGATCGACCAGCTCAAGCTCGGTCAGCCGGTTGCCGTGAAGATCGACGCTTTCAAGGATCAGACCTTCCCCGGCGAAATCTCCGCGATCAATCCGAAAGTGGATGCCTCGACCCGTAACGTGCAGGTCCGCGCGACGTTGAAAAACGCCGATCACAAGCTCATTCCCGGCATGTATGCGACGGTCGATATTTCGACCGGCGCGCCGCAGAACTATGTCACGCTGCCGCAGACCGCGATCACGTATAACCCGTACGGCGACACCGTCTATATCGTCGACGACAAGGGCAAGGATGCGAGCGGCAAGTCGCAACTCGTTGCGCGGCAAAACTTTGTGACGACCGGTACGACGCGCGGCGATCAGGTCGCAATCCTCAAGGGCGTCAACGAAGGCGAGATGGTCGTCACCTCCGGCCAGATCAAGCTGCACAACGGCTCGACAGTGCTGATCGACAATTCGGTTCAGCCGACGGCGGATGCGTCGCCGAACGTCCCGCTCGACCGCTAGGCGTACGTCATGAAGTTCACCGATATCTTCATCCGCCGGCCGGTGCTTGCATCGGTCGTCAGCCTGCTGATCCTGGTGCTCGGTGTGCGCGCCTATTTCGTGCTGCCGATCCTGCAATATCCGCGTACCGAAAACGCCGTCGTCACCGTCACCACGATCTATTACGGCGCCGATCCGGACGTGGTTGCGGGCTTCATCACCACGCCGCTGGAAAACGCCATCGCCCAGGCCAACGGCATCGACTACATGAACTCGGTGAGCCAGAGCAGCACCAGCACGATCACGGTGACGCTGCGGCTCAACTACGATGCCGACAAGGCGCTGACCGAGATCAATACCAAGGTCAATTCGGTGCTCAACCAGCTGCCGACCGGCACGCTGCAGCCGACGCTGGTCGTGAAGATCGGCCAGACCTTCGACGCCATGTATATCGGCTTCAACAGCGACACCTTGGCGGCGAACCAGATCACCGATTACCTGACCCGCGTGGTGCAGCCGAAGCTGCAAGCCGTGGAAGGCGTGCAGACCGCCGAACTGCTCGGCCAAAAGGTGTTCGCGCTGCGCGCCTGGCTCGATCCGCAAAAACTCGCGGCCTTCGGCCTGACTGCGGCTGACGTCAGCGTGGCGCTAACCGCGAACGACTACATTTCGGGAATCGGCAATACCAAAGGCCAGATGGTGCAGGTTAATCTGACTGCATCGACCAGCCTTCACTCCGCCGAGGAATTCCGCAACCTGGTGATCAAACAAAGCGGCGGCGCCGTCGTGCGCTTGAAAGACGTCGCCAATGTCACGCTCGGCTCTGAGGACTACGACTCCGAAGTCGGTTTCGACGGCAAGCAGGCCGTCTACATCGGCATCCAGGTAGCGCCGTCGGCCAATCTGCTCGATGCCGTCGCCGGTGTGCACAAGGTGTTCCCCGAGATTCAGGCGCTGCTGCCACACGGGCTCAACGGCGAGATCGTCTACGACTCCACTGAATTCGTGCACAGCGCCATCTACGAGGTGATTCGCAGCCTTGCCGAAGCCCTCATTATCGTGACGGTGGTGGTGTTCCTGTTCCTCGGTTCGATCCGTTCGGCACTCATTCCGACCGTCGCCATTCCGCTGTCCCTGGTCGGCACGTTGATCGTGCTGCTGGCACTTGGCTTCTCGATCAACCTGCTGACGCTGCTGGCGCTGGTGCTTGCGATTGGTCTCGTCGTCGACGACGCCATCATCGTAGTCGAGAACGTCAGCCGCCATCTTGAGGAGGGCATGGCGCCGATGCCGGCCGCGATCCAGGCGGCGCGCGAGCTCGGCAGCCCGATCATCGCCATGACCGTGGTGCTGGCGGCAGTTTACGTGCCGATCGGTTTCCAGGGCGGCTTGACCGGCGCGCTGTTTTCGGAGTTCGCCTTCGCGCTGATCGGAGCGGTGACCATATCGGGCATCGTCGCTCTGACGCTGTCGCCGATGCTGTGCTCGCGGCTGCTTAAGCCGCACGATCCCGATCACGGCGGCTGGGAAGCGCGGCTCACCGGCTTCATCGATCGCCAATTTCATCGACTGCGCGGCGGCTATGAGCGCTGGCTGCACGGCAGCTTGAATACACTAGCTGTGACGCTGTTGTTTGCCGCCATCGTGCTGGTCAGTAACTATTTTCTCTACAACAGCGCGACGGTCGAGCTTGCGCCGACCGAAGACCAGGGCGTCATCATCACATCATCGAATGCGGCGCCGAACTCGACGCTGCAGCAGCGCCAGCCTTATTCGAAGCAAATTTACGATGTCTTCGCGTCGCATCCGGAGACAGAGCATGTCTTCCAGCTCGACGTGCCCGGCCAGCTCCTCGCCGGCATGGTGTTCAAGCCATGGGACCAGCGCAGCAAGACGACCAACGAGCTGCAGCCAGTAGTGCAGCAGGAAGCAGCAAAGATCGCGGGCGTTCGCGTCGCGGCATTTCAGCCGCCTGCGCTGCCCGGAGCGTTCGGTTTGCCGGTGCAGTTCGTGCTGGTCACCACCGATTCTTACGAACGGCTGAATACGGTGTCGCAGGCTTTCTTGCAGGAGGCCCAGCGGAGCGGCATGTTCATCTTTCTCGACAGCGATCTGAAATTCGATAATCCGCAATCGCAGATTATCATCGATCGCGACAAGACCGCGCAGCTCGGGCTGAAAATGAGCGATGTCGGCAGCTCGCTATCGGCCATGCTCGGTGGCGGCTATGTCAATTACTTCAGCTTGAGCGGCCGCTCGTACAAAGTCATTCCGCAAGTGCAGCAGCGCTTCCGGCTCAATTCGCAACAGTTGCTCGATTATTACATCAAGGCGTCCGATGGTTCGCTGGTGCCGCTCTCCACCGTCGCCAGCATTTCAACCAAGACTGTGCCGGAAGCCCTTAACCATTTTCAGCAGCTCAACAGTGCGACGATCCAGGGCGTCGCCATGCCCGGCGTGGCGCAGGGCACCGCGCTGCAATATCTGCAGGACCTTGCGGCACATTCGCTGCCCGAAGGCTACTCGGTCGATTATGCGGGCTTGAGCCGGCAATACATTCAGGAAAGCGGCGGCTTTATCGTCACCATTTCTTTTGCGGTGATCATGATTTTCCTGGTGCTGGCCGCTTTGTTCGAAAGCTTTCGTGATCCGTGCATCATCCTGGTGTCGGTGCCGATGTCGATCGCCGGCGCGCTGATTTTCGTTGCCCTCGGGTTCAGCGGGATGTCGCTGAACATCTATACCAAGGTCGGGTTGGTCACGCTCATCGGGCTGATCAGTAAGCACGGCATCCTGATCGTGCAGTTCGCCAACCACTTGCAGCAGGAACAGGGTCTCAGCAAGCGCGAAGCGATCGAGCAGGCCGCCGGCATCCGGCTGCGCCCGATCCTGATGACGACCGCGGCCATGGTGCTTGGCGTCGTTCCGCTGATCACCGCAACCGGCGCGGGCGCTGTATCGCGCTTCCAGATGGGCGTGGTCATTGCGTCGGGTCTTTCGATCGGAACGCTGTTCACGCTGTTCGTCGTGCCTGCGGTCTACATTATCTTCGCCGCGGATCACCACGCATCGGCCACGATAGATGACGCTGCCGCGGCGGCGCCGCACGCCGCAGGAACCTGACGAAGCTATACGAAGTCGTCGAGACGCGGCTTTGTCGCGGTGCTATGGATCGGTTTTCCAACCAATTCCGGAGGCATCGCAGGCGATGGAAGACTGGAGCGCACAGCAATACCTGAAATTCGAAGACGAACGAACCCGGCCGCCACGCGACCTGCTGTCGCAAGTGCCGTTACAAAAGCCAAAGCACGTCGTTGATCTCGGCTGCGGACCGGGTAATTCGACCGAACTTCTGGTCGCCCGCTATCCGGATTCCGAGGTGGTCGGGATGGATTCCTCTCCCGACATGCTTGACAAGGCGCGCAAACGCCTGCCAAGGCACGAGTTCTTCCAGGCCGATCTGACCACCTGGACACCCGAACCGCATACCGACCTGCTGTTCTCCAATGCCGTCATGCAATGGCTGCCCGATCACACCGGCGTCATGCGGCGGCTCCTTGAGGCGCTGCCTAAAGGCGGCGTGCTTGCGGTGCAGATGCCGGACAATACGCGGGAGCCCGCGCTTCGTTTCCAACGTGAAGTCGGCGAGGAAGGACCATGGGCGGACGAGCCGGAGATAAAGGAGGCGGCGCGAGACGACCTGCCGCCGCCGGAAGCCTATTACGATCTGCTGAAATCGACATGCAGCCACATCGACATCTGGCACACCGTCTACAATCACGTGATGGCAAGCCCGGAAGCGATCACGGAGTGGTTCAAGGGTTCGTCGCTGCAACCGTTCCTGTCGCCGCTCGACTCCAAGGCGCGGGAGCAATTCCTGGCCGCCTATACCAAGAAAATCATCGGCGCCTACAAGCCGCGCTTTGACGGCAAAGTGCTGCTGCGCTTCCCGCGCCTGTTCATCGTGGCGGTGCGATGAGATTCCTCGCGGCGTTGATCGCGGGCCTCCTTACGACAGCGGTTTGCGGCCACACCGCGCGCGCGGAGGACGCGGCCTTCCAGGCGTGGGTGCAATCGCTCTGGCCGCAGGCCGAGCCGCTCGGCATTTCGCGCGCGACCTTCGATAGTGCAACACGCGGTCTCGAGCCGGATCTGTCGCTGCCTGACCTGGTGTTGCCGGGCCGGCAGGAACGGCCATCCGCGGGCCAGCCGGAATTCGTACAGACGCCGGCGGATTATTTGAAAGAACCGGCGATCGAGCAACTCGCCGCACAAGGCCGCAAGTTGCTCGCGCAATACAAGGAGCCGCTCGCCGGCATCGAGCGGGAGTTCGGCGTGCCTCCGACCATTGTGCTCGCAATCTTCGGCCGCGAAACCGATTTCGGCCGCGCGGTGGATAAGCGCAGCGCCATTCGCGTGCTGGCGACGCAAGCCTATCTCGGCAAGCGCAAGGACAAGTTTCTCAACGAATTCCTGCTGGCGCTGAAAATCGTCAATGACGGCAAGATTCTGGCCTCCGAGATGAAGAGTTCCTGGGCCGGCGCGATGGGGCTCACCCAATTTCTGCCGTCCGACTACTTCAAATATGCCGTCGATTTTGACGGCGACGGTCGCGCCGACATCTGGAATTCGGTGCCTGATGCGTTGGCCTCAACGGCAAAGCAACTGGTCGGCGAGGGCTGGCAGCGCAGCATCCCGTGGGCTTATGAAGTTCATCCTCCGGCAGACGTCGATTGCACGATCGGCATCCCCGACAACAAGCTTGAGGTTGGTGAGTGGCTTAAGCGCGGCTTCGTGCCGGCCTATGGCCGGAAAATCTCCGCCGAGGAGCGGTCGGAACCGGCATCGCTGGTGCAGCCTGCCGGACTGTACGGACCCTCGTTCCTCGCGACCGACAACTATTTCGCGATCAAGCAATACAATTTCTCCGATCTCTACGTGCTGTTTGTCGGTCACCTGAGCGACCGCATGCTCGACCCGCGCCCGTTCGAGACACCATGGAGCAAGGTCGCGCAACTACCGTCCGGCGATCTCGACCGCATGCAGGAAATCCTGACCGAACGCGGCTACTATCATGACAAGATCGACGGCAAGGCCGGGATGCTGACGCGCGCCGCGCTCGGCGCCTACCAAAAGCGCAATACCCTGAAGGTCGATTGCTGGCCGACCGCCGCGGTGCTCGCTCATATGGAAGTCGGCAAGAATTGACCGGAGCGCAGCCGGAGCTGCGAATGCCGGTGGCCTGACGCGCTGCGTCAGTCGTCGCCGGGTACGGCATCCGGCCGCTTGTCGTCATCGGCATAACCGAGAATGTGACGGATCTTCGTGCCGAGCGCGCCGGTGATGCCAGGATCGCCATGCTTCGCCGCATATTGCGCACGCGCGCGTTCGAACGCGACCTGGCCGGATATCGCCGACGGTTCACAGATGTGACGGCTGTTATAGTGCCGCATCAGATCGACGTGAATATGATTGTAATGATAGACATTGGCGCCCGGCGCCAGCACGGTGGTGAACTGCTCGCACGCAGCTGACTGCACGTCGTGCAGGAACGCCTGCTCCTCCGGCGTACCGTGCCAGCCATATTGCACTGAGACCTTGTGGCCGTCGGCGAGCGTGAACTCGGCGACGTCGAGCGCATTGCCGAACGCATGCTCGGAGATGTGCGCGTTCGGGTCGCCGTTCATACCGCGGCAGGAATAAGCGGAGATTTGTTTGATCTCGACGACGGGCTGGCGAAACCAGCGCTGGGCCGCGGGCTGTACTGCGTTATTGAGCCACTGATCGAGCGCCGAGACGATCGGGCAGGCCAGCGTTGCCGCTGGCTTGAGCTCCACAGGTCCAGCCGAGGTGAGCACGGGATCGCGCGAGGGGCCGAGCGGCGGAATCGGGTCGGCGGGTGGCCGCGCAGAATAATTCGGTGGATAAGAAGGAGCGCCGGGGCTGTCGACGTCGTCCTCAACCGGTTCCGGAATGCCCGGGCCCCGTATTGAAAGCGGCGCTCCGGGTTGCGGCGCGCCGTATTGGGGCTGTCCGTATTGCGCCTGAGCTGCCGGCGATTGTCCGTAGGTCTGTTGCGGCGGCGAATAAGTTTGTGGCGGCGGGTACGCTTGCGGAGGATTGTAGTGCTGTGCGGGCGCGGCGCTATAAGGCGATTGCGTCGATTGTGGTGGCGGCAGCGGATTCGACTGTACGCTGCTCGGCTGGGCGATCGGCCAGTGCTGCGGCATCGACGAATTCGGCGGCCCGGCGTTCGGGATCGAGCCTGGCGGGACCAGGGAGTCGTCCTCGTAGCCGAGCGGCCCACCGTCGCCGAGCGACGATACCTTGAGCGGATAGGAAATGCCGCAAGCGCCGGGGCCGTCGATCGAGGAAATCCGCACCCGCGAGGGTGATTCCTTCACCGCGCCTGAATCCAGGCAAGCACTCTCGGCATCGCGGCGCCATGGTTCGCGCTCGGCCATCATATAATGACTGCAACCGGCGAGGGCGATCAGTGCGACGAGGATGGCGGAGCTGAGAAGGGACCAGCGCACTCCACGCGTCATCCGCAGAGAATGCAATCAATTCCTTTAAGGACGGTTCAAGCTTAACGTCCGCCCAACGCTGTAGCGCCGTGAAATAAGTACAACATTAACCATACCGCTTGATCCGCGACTCCCTTTCGGGCCACATCATCGCCGGGCGGGAGGTTCTTGCAGTGAAATCCGGGCGGGCGAACGTAATGCTTTCAGCGCTCAAGCTCGCCCGCAGTATCGAAACGGGTGAATTGACGCCGCGCGCTGTGCTCGAAATGTGCGCCGAGGCGATTGCGGCGCACGAGAAGGATGTCCGCGCGTTCACCGTGCTCGATCTCGACGTGGCGCGCCGCGCGGCGGAAAACAAAAATCTGATCGGGTTGCCGCTGTGCGGCCTGCCGGTCGCGTTCAAGGATATTTACGATACCGCGGACTTTCCGACGCAGTACGGCTCGCCGATCTATGCCGGCAATCGGCCGCGTGCCGACGCCACCGCGGTGGTGATGGCGCGGCATGCCGGCGGCGTCGGTATCGGCAAGACCGTGACGACTGAATTTGCCTCGATGGTGCCACCGGTGACGCGCAACCCGCACAATCTTGGACACACGCCGGGCGGCTCGTCCTCCGGCTCATGCGCCGCGATCGCCGCCGGAATGGTGCCGGTTGCATTCGGCACCCAGACGGCCGGCTCGGTGATCAGGCCGGCGGCATTCTGCGGTGTTGCCGGATTCAAGCCGTCGTATCGGCTGATCCCGCTGGTCGGCGTCAAAGACGTATCCTGGCATCTCGATACTGCGGGTGTGTTCGCCGCCGGTATTGTCGATGTCGCATTCGCTACCGCTGCCGTCTACCGGGCGAGACCTGCGTGTCGACGGCAAAACGCCGGCGGCGCCGCACATCGCGCTCGCCCGGACGCATCTGTGGAGTGAAGCCAGTCCGGCGATGCGCAACGCGGTCGAAACCGCAGCGCGCGCGGCCGAAGCAGCGGGGGCGAACGTATCCGATCTGACCTTGCCGCCGATGCTGGAGCAGGCCTACGCCGCGCAATTTGTGATCCAGGACTACGAGACCGCCGCGTTCGCTTGCATTCGAATACGATCGTCATCGCGACATGATCGATCCAAGGTTGCGCGAGGCTTTGGAAAGCGGTCTCGGAAATCTCCGCGGATGATTATGACGCGGCGCGCCGCGCCTCGAGCCGGGGCAGGCGGGTGCTGGCCGATGTGATGGCGAATTACGACGTGATCCTGACCCCTTCGGCGCCCGGCGCAGCGCCTGAAGGCTTTGCGACGACCGGCAACCCGATGTTCAACCGGCTTTGGACGCTGATGGGTGCGCCTTGCGTCAACGTTCCCGGCATGAGCGATGGTGAATTGCCGCTCGGCATTCAGATCGTCGGTCGCTTCGGCCGCGACCGCGCGGCGCTGGAAGCAGCACTGTTTGTCGAGCGGGCGATCGCGCGGAGTCGCAACGACGTATGGAATTCCTATTCCGCTGCGGTACGGACTGCCACGAGTGGATCGTAATTGAGGACCGGCGCCAGCCAGCGCTCCATCTCGTTCAAAGTCATGCCCTTGCGCCGCGCATAATCCTCGACCTGATCGCGTTCGATCTTGCCGACGCCGAAGTAATAGCTTTCGGGATGGCTGAAATAGAGCCCGCTCACCGAAGCGCCGGGCCACATCGCGAAACTCTCCGTGAGCTTCACGCCAATGTTTTTCTCGCCATCGAGCAGCGCGAATAGCGTGCCCTTCTCGGTGTGATCAGGCTGCGCCGGATAACCGGGCGCCGGGCGAATGCCGCGATATTTTTCGGCGATCAGTTCGCTGTTGCTCAAGGTTTCGTCGGCGGCATAACCCCAGAACTCCCTGCGCACACGCTTGTGCAGCCATTCCGCGGCCGCTTCGGCGAGGCGGTCGGCCAGCGCCTTGGCGAGGATCGCGGAATAGTCGTCGTTGGCATGCTTGAAACGATCGGCCACGGCCTGCTCGCCGATGCCGGCGGTGACCGCGAACGCGCCGATATAATCGGCAAGTCCGCTGGCGCGCGGCGCGATGAAATCGGCAAGCGCGACATTGGCGCGGCCTTCGCGGCGGGCAAGCTGCTGGCGCAGCGTGTGCAACGTCGCTATCGGCTTCACGCGCGCCTCGTCGGCAAAAACCAGGATGTCGTCGCCCTCGCTGTTGGCCGGCCACAAGCCCAAACACCGCGTTGGCGCGGAACCAGCGCTCGCTCGCGATTTGCTTGAGCATCGCCTGGGCGTCGGCGAACAGGCTGCGTGCCGCTTCACCGACATTGGCGTCGTTGAGGATCGACGGATATTTTCCGGCGAGCTCCCAGGTCGAGAAAAACGGCGTCCAGTCGATGATCTCGATCAGTTCAGGGATCGGAATGTTGGCCAGCGTGAAAGTGCCGATGCGCTGCGGCACCGGCGGCCGATAATCGCCGGACCAGTTGAGCTTCAACGCATTGGCGCGGGCATCCGCGAGCGGCAGTCGTTGCTTGGCGTCTTCGCTGCGCGCATGGGCGCTCGCGATCCGCGCGTATTCGGCGCGGGTGTCGTTGATGTAACGCTCGCGCGCCTCGCGCGACAGCAGCGACGACACGACGCCGACGGCGCGGCTGGCGTCGTTGACATAGACCGTCTGTCCGCGCCGGTAATTGGGATGGATCTTTACCGCGGTATGCACGCGGCTCGTTGTTGCGCCGCCGATGAGCAGCGGAACATCGAAGCCCTGCCGCTCCATCTCGGCGGCGACGTGGCACATTTCGTCGAGCGACGGCGTGATCAGGCCCGACAGTCCGATGATATCGGCCTGCTCCTCGATCGCGGCTTTGAGGATTTTCTCCACCGGCACCATGACGCCAAGATCGATCACGTCGTAGTTGTTGCACTGGAGCACGACGCCGACGATGTTCTTGCCGATATCGTGGACGTCGCCCTTGACGGTGGCGAGCACGATCTTGCCATTCGACGATGAATGCGCGCGGCCGTCCTTGTCCTGCTCCATGTAGGGCATCAGATAAGCGACGGCCTGCTTCATCACCCGCGCCGACTTCACGACTTGCGGCAGGAACATGCGGCCCGATCCGAACAGGTCGCCGACCACGTTCATGCCGTCCATCAGCGGACCTTCGATCACTGCGAGCGGGCGTGGCGCGTTGTGGCGCGCTTCCTCGACGTCGGCTTCGATGAAATCGGTGATGCCGTGCACCAGGGCGTGGGACAGCCGCTTCTCGACCGGCATTTCGCGCCAGGACAGATCGGCTTCCTTCTTTTCTTTGCCGGGGCCGCGGTAGCGTTCGGCAAGCGCCAGCAGCCGGTCGGCCGCATCGTCGCGGCGATTGAACACAACGTCTTCGCACGCTTCGCGCAGCTCTGGATCGAGATCGTCGTACACCGCCATCTGGCTAGCATTGACGATGCCCATGTCCATGCCGGCCTTGATTGCGTAATAGAGGAACACCGAGTGCATCGCCTCGCGCACCGGCTCATTGCCGCGGAACGAGAACGAGAGATTTGATACGCCGCCGGAGATGTGGGCGTAGGGCAGATTTTCCCTGATCCACTTCGCCGCCTCGATGAAGGCGACGCCATAGCCGTTATGCTCTTCCATGCCGGTAGCGATGGCAAAGATGTTCGGATCGATGATGATGTCCTGCGGCGGGAAACCGACCTGATCGACCAGGATGTCGTAGGCGCGCTTGGCGATACTGGTCTTGCGAGCGAGCGTGTCGGCCTGGCCAGTTTCGTCGAACGCCATGACCACCACGGCAGCGCCATAGCGGCGCACCAATTTGGCGTGCGTGATGAACGCCGGCTTCGCCTTCCTTGAGCGAGATCGAATTCACGACGCACTTGCCCTGCGCGCATTTCAGGCCGGCTTCGATCACCGAGAACTTCGACGAAGTCGATCATGATCGGCACGCGGGCGATGTCAGGCTCCGCCGCGATCAGATTAAGGAAGATCGTCATCGCCTTTTCGGAATCGAGCAGGCCTTCGTCCATGTTGATGTCGATGATCTGCGCGCCGTTCTCGACCTGCTCGCGCGCCACCGCAAGCGCCGCGGTGTAATCGCCGGCGGTAATCAGCTTGCGAAAGCGCGCCGAGCCGGTGACATTGGTGCGCTCGCCGATATTCACGAACGGGATTTCCGGCGTCAGCGTGAAAGCTTCCATGCCGGAGAGCCGCAGCCGTGGCGGAATTTCAGGGATCGCGCGAGGCTTCTTGCCGGCCACCGCTTTCGCAATGGCGCGGATGTGATCGGGTGTCGTGCCGCAGCAGCCGCCGGCGATGTTGACCAGGCCGGACTCGGCAAATTCGCCGATCAGCGCGGCCATATCTTCCGGACTTTCGTCGTAGTAGCCGAATTCGTTGGGCAGGCCGGCGTTCGGATAAGCACAGATCAGCGTATCGGCGACGCGGCTGAGCTCGGCGACATGCGCGCGCATCTCTTTGGCGCCGAGCGCGCAGTTCAATCCGACTGACAGCGGTGCGGCATGCGCCACTGAATTCCAGAACGCCTCCGGAGTTTGCCCTGACAGCAAACGACCAGAGCGATCGGTGATGGTGCCGGAGATCATGACCGGCACGTCGATGCCGCGAGCATCGAGCTCTTCGGCGATGGAGAAGATCGCGGCCTTGGCGTTAAGCGTATCGAAGATGGTCTCGATCAGCAGCGTATCGACGCCGCCATCGAGCAGCCCGCGTACCTGCTCGGTATAGGCGATACGCAACTCGTCGAATGTGACGGACCGGAAGCTTGGATTGAGGACATCGGGCGAAATCGATGCGGTGCGATTGGTGGGACCGATCGCACCGGCGACGAAGCGCTGCTTGCCGTCCTCGGCCTCGGCCTGCTTAGCCGCTTCTTTCGCGAGGTTGGCGCCTTCGAGATTCAGCTCGTAAGCGATCTCCGCCATACCGTAGTCGGCTTGGGCGATGCGCGTCGAGGAAAACGTATTAGTCGAGACGATGTCGGCGCCGGCGCGGAAATAGGCGAGATGGATGGCGCGGATGGCATCCGGCCGGGTCAGTATGAGCAGATCGTTGTTGCCGCGAACCTCGCGATTCCAGGCGTCGAAGCGCGCACCGCGAAACCCTTGCTCATCGAGGCGGAGCGCCTGGATCATGGTACCCATCGCGCCGTCGAGCACCAGGATGCGCTCAGCCGCGATCTGGCGCAGCGTCGCTTCGGTTTGGGACGCGGACTTCAGCATCGGCTACGCGCGCTCCGTTTCAGGCTGCAGCGGCGCGCGGGAACCAAGATCCTTGCCCTGACGAAGTCCAAGCAGGTGGCAGATCGCGTAAACCAGATCGGCGCGGTTCATGGTGTAGAAGTGGAAGTCGGTCACACCACGATCGACAAGATCCAGCACTTGCTCGGCGGCGACGGCTGCGGCGATCAACTTCCGGGTCGCGGCATCATCGTCGAGGCCGTCGAAGCGCTCGGCGAGCCATGCCGGAATAGACGCGCCACAGCGTGCGGCGAAGGTTCGCGTGGTCTTGAAGTTCTGCACCGGCAAAATTCCCGGCACGATGGGAATATCAATGCCGGCCTCGCGCACGCGATCGAGGTAACGAAAATAAAGGTCGTTCTCGAAGAAGAACTGGGTGATCGCGCGCGTCGCGCCCGCGTCGACCTTGGCCTTGAGCATATCGATGTCGGCCGCGACCGAGACACTGTCGGGATGCTTTTCTGGATAGGCGGACACAGATACTTCGATATCGGCAACGCGCTTGATGCCAGCGACGAGATCGGCGGCATTCCGGTAGCCGCCGGGGTGCGGCGCGTAACGCTGGCCGGCGCCGTCCGGCGGATCGCCGCGCAGCGCCACGATGTGACGGACGCCAGCCTGTGCATAGGCGCCGATCACCGCGTCGGCGTCTTCGCGCGTCGCGCCTACGCAAGTCAGATGCGCCGCCGGCGTCAGCATCGTCTCGGCGAGGATGCGTTTAACAGTTGAATGGGTGCGCTCTCGAGTCGAGCCGCCGGCGCCATAGGTCACCGAGACAAAATTTGGCTGTAACGGCGCGAGGCGGTTGATCGCCTCCCACAACGCCTGTTCCATCTCTGCGGTTTTCGGCGGGAAGAACTCGAACGAGACACCGATACGCGACGCACCCATCAAGCTACCTCGCGCGCCTTCGGAGCCGCCAGCACGATGCGCGGATCGCGGGCGAGCCAGAGCGACACCGCGATCTTGCCTTGCGGCCCTGGCGACAACGTTTGCTGTTGTACGATGTCGAGGCCGGCGGCTTCGAGCCATTGCGTGACCGTCTCGGGGGCGAAACCAAGCCGGCGATGCTCATGTTCATCGCGCAGGAATTCGAGATTGTGTGGCGCAAAATCGATGACCAGAAGGCGGCCGCCGGGGCGTAATACGCGCACCGCTTCGCGGATCGCGCGCGGCCCATCATCGAGGAAGTGCAGGACCTGGTGGACGATAACGACGTCGAATGAGTCTCGCGGCAAAGCAAGGTCGTAGATGTCGCCCTGGCGCACGCTGCAGTTCTTCAAGCCGGCGCGATCCAGCTGCTCGCGCGCGATCGCCAGCATGTCCAGCGACAGATCGAGGCCAAGGCCGCGCTCGATATCTGCTGCGAACAGTTCGAGCATGCGGCCGGTGCCGGTGCCGAGGTCAAGCAGTGACCGGATCGGCTTGTCGGCAAGGGCGGTGCGGATGACTTCTTCGACTGCCGTGTCCGCGACATGCAGTTTGCGGATGCGATCCCACTCGGCGGCGTGGCGCCGGAAATAACTCTGTGCCGTCGTGGCGCGAGCGGTGCGGACCGCCGCAAGCCGCTCGCGGTCGCGGGCAATGACCGGGTCGGCGGCGTCTAGCCGGCTGATCATGGCGCGTGCGACATCGGCTTGGCTCCCGTTCTCGCCCATGCGGAAGTAGGCCCATGAGCCTTCGCGGAAGCGCTCAACCAGACCGGCTTCCGCCAAAAGCCGCAGGTGGCGGGACAGCCGAGGCTGCGATTGGCGCAGGATTTCCGTGAGATCCGAGACCGTCAGTTCGGCTTCGGCAAGCAGCGCCAGAATGCGCAAGCGCGTTGATTCACCTGCAGCTTTCAACATCGCGGTGAGATCGGGGAATGAAAGCGGTTCAGTGTCCACGGCTGCCAAACCTGATAGTCGGATTACACATAAAGATATCTTTATGCGATTAAGCCGAATTTGGCAAGATGGGGTGGGACGAATCCCAATATGGGGTGGGACGAAGTTTAAAGGAAACCTCCCGACCCGAGGCTAGCGGCGTTGCTCCGGCCTGTGCGAACCTTCGCTTTATGACAAAGACTGTTTCGAACGCCGAAGCGCCGGACAACCCTTTCGGTCTGCGGAAAGGCGAGGTCGCGGTCGATCTGCCCGATCGCTTCGATGCTTCCCTTTATTTTATCGGCCGCATTCGCACGCCGTGGCATAGCCGCGACGTTTGCCCAAAGAACGGTAGGGAGTCGGATGCGGTTTGCACCATCGAACTCGATGCCCGGTGGGCGGAAGGGCTCAAAGGTCTTGAGACCGTCAGCCATGTGCTGGTGCTGTACTGGATGGATAAGGCGCGCCGCGATCTGCTCGTGCAGGCGCCGCGCCACTATGCCGAACAGCGCGGCACCTTTGCGCTGCGTTCGCCGGTGCGGCCCAATCCGATCGCGGCTTCAGTCGTGAAGCTTGTCGGTCTCGACGGCAACAAGCTCTCGGTTATCGGTCTCGACTGTCTCGACGGCACGCCGCTGCTCGACATCAAGCCATACTTTGCGTCGACCGATGCCGTTCCTGACGCGCGGGTGGGCTGGCACGCCGACCGTCAGAAATAATCAAAACAACGGCGGCACGTCGCCGAGCGGGATCATGCCGAGATAGGCCGATCCGTCGGAAAAACGCAGCGGCAGCATGATCGCCGGCTTGTTGTCGATCGCGGTCGGCTGACCCATTTTGTTGAGGCTGTCGATCACGCTGGCGGTTGCCGTGCTGCGGATTGCGCCGCCGAGCCCCGGCATCAACTGGTCAAGCATATTGAGGCCCTGCGATGTGTCTTTGTCGCCAGACAGCCGGCCGATACCGCGGCTGATGGCGCGATCGATGCCCAGTTGCGGCACGATATTTTCGACGCCGGAAATCGCCACGCGGATCAGGCCTTCGACCTTGCCGTCGGGGTTGAGCGTCAATTCGCCTTCACCGACGATGATTGAGTCCTTGCGCTCAAGGCGTAGCCGCTTGATCTCGATGCTGCCGCCGGCTGCCTGCATTTCCCGAAAACGCTGCGCCCATGGCTTGGGTGCGAGATCCTTGAAGCCCTTGAACACCGCATCGATATCGCCCTGCACCGGCCCGGCGAGCAGCGGATGCACCGTTGGCGCCGTCGCCGCAGCAAAGCGGACGAGTGTATCGATCACCGGATTATTGGCTGCCGTACCGCCGATGATCCTGCTTTGCACGTCCGCGGAGCCGGCGGTGAATATCGTCGTCGTGATTGCGTTGACGGACTGATCGATTTTCGGATCGTCGACCGAGACAGTCACACTTTCCGGCTCAGGCGGCAGGCCGCTGACGGTCATCTGTGCGCGCGTCCAGTTGGCGGTGAAGCTCGGCGGCTGTCCTGGAATCGACAATGTCAGCGGGCCGGTCACGCTCGCGACCAGCCGGGTCGGATGATAGACCTGTGCTGCGAAGGTGATGTCCTTGGCGTTGACGGTAAACGGCGGTTGATTGCTGTTGATCTGTGCGCCGGCTTCGACGCAGTGGGCCTGGATGCGGAACGGGAACCCGGTAATGTCCTGCGAGCCGCAGCTATAGACCCGGCCGGCGGCGGCTTCGCGCTGTACCCAGCCTGACAGCGTGCGATCGGCCTCCGATGCCGCATAATACCAAAGCCAGCACCAGCCGCCCGCCAGCACTATAATGACGCACACGGACAGCATGATCGGCCGGATCCGGCGGCGGCGCGGCGCCGGCGCGCCCTGACGCTGCCGTGGCCGCGGCGGCCGCATCATATTAAGGGGAGATTCGCCCTGCATGGTCTCTTGTCGCCCTTCGACCGCGGCGTTTCAACGACGGAATAACGCCGTCATCCCGGCCATTGTGCCGCCTGCTTCCTCCTGTTAGGCGAGCGGAACCGTAAGCAGGAGTCAACGCGGACAATGGAAGCAGCCGGCGTGCATGAACGCGGCGATCTCTGGGTGTTCGGCTACGGTTCGTTGATGTGGCGGCCGGGCTTCGATGCCCTCGAACGGGTACCGGCCAAACTGATCGGCATGCACCGGGCGCTCTGCGTGTATTCCTTCGTGCATCGCGGCACGCCGGAAAAGCCCGGCCTGGTGATGGGTCTCGATCGCGGCGGCATGTGCCGGGGCATCGCCTATCGCGTCGCTGCTGCAAAGCGCGAAGAGACTATCGTTTATCTTCGCGAGCGCGAGCAGGTCACCAGCGTTTATCTGGAGACCATCCGGCGGATCGCGCTCGAGGACGAGACGCGGCGGCAGGTGCGCGCATTGTGCTACGCGGTCGACCGCGGCCACGTGCAATATGCCGGACGTCTCTCGGTTGACGAAAGCGTTCATTATGTCCGGCAAGGTCACGGCCGCTCCGGCAACAATCGGGACTATGTGATCGAAACCGTCCGTGCCCTCGAAGCGCTCGGCTATCGCGAAACCGAGCTCCATCTGGTCGCCGAGCGGCTCAAAGGCGTGCACGAAACCGAATCGTCAGCCGTTGCCGGCTCCTGATTCTTGTCCGGATTCTTTGGACCAGTTTTGTGGTGGCTTCCTCCAGCACGCTTTGCAGGCGCGCGAAAAACACTCTGCGGTCGAGACCCGGTGGAATAGGCGGAAGAGCTTGGACGAGAATTGTACCGGGCCTGCGGCGCAGCGAGCGGCGCGGCCAGAACAGTCCCGAATTGAGCGCTATCGGCACGCAGGGCACATTGGTCTGGCTATAGAGAAATGCAATGCCGGGCTTGTAAACCGGCTCGGCGCCGGGTAGGCGGCGCGTCCCTTCGGGAAAGATTACAAGCTTGCAGCCACGTTCGAGTTCCTGACGCGCACGCGCCGTCATCTTTGTCAGGGCCGACAGGCCGGCGCTGCGATCGACCGGGATCATCCGCGCTTTCCAAGTGTACCAGCCGAACAGCGGAATCAACATCAGTTCGCGCTTGAGGATGTAGATCGGATCGCGCAGCACGGCGTAGAGCGCGAAGGTTTCCCACAGCGACTGATGCTTGCAGGCGATGATGCAGGAGCCCTTTGGAATATTGTCGAGGCCGCGCCATTCGACCTTGATGCCGCTGATCACGCGCAGCAGCCAAAGACTGGTCACGCCGTAGGAGCGGATAAATTCGCGCAGGATCGGATAAGGCAGCACAAGCGTCGGCAACGCGACGATCATGTGAACGATCAGGTTCAGATAGAACAGGATATTGAACAGGAGCGATCGGGCGATGATGATCGTTGATCGGGACAAGGCAAACCTGTTGCAGAAATTATGATTTGCGCGCGTCCGCCACACGGCGGCCGTCGTCGATGCTAGCCGACTCAAATCGCATGCGCACCTTGGCAAAAAGGTATTTCAGATATTCGGAGAGCACCAGCTTGGTGGTATCGCTATTCGACCACCACGGCTCGATCCGCAAACGGTCGGAGACGACAGGGTAGGGGATGAGCGTGTCGTCGGGAAGCTGATGGGCCAGTTCAGCGAGCGCGCGGGGCATGTGATAGGACGACGTCACGACGATGAGCGAACGAAAATTATGGTCGTTGGCCCAAATCCGCGACTGCACGGCATTGCCCAGCGTATTGAGCGCGGAATAGTCGAGATCGACGCAGCACCCCAAAAGGCGCTCGTAGTTGCCGGTCTGGTGCGCAATATCGGCGGTCGTCGTGCCGGGATTGACGCCGGTGATGAGCAGCCGCTTGCCGCGGCCGGTAGCAAGCAGTTCGAGCGCGTCGGTGACGCGCGAGGCGCCGCCGGTTAGCACCACAATGCCGTCCGCATTTTGGGTGATCGGGATCTGCTCTTCCGGCAGGAACCAGACGAATGCGCAGAAGCCGATGACAAGCGCGACGATGCCCAGGATTCCAAGCTTGAGCGCGAGCGACCGTATGCGTCGCGTTCTTACCGCGGTCCTAAGGCTCTGCATGGTCGCGTGCGTCCCCCGCGCACTACTGAATTTCTAATCGATGGCGGCAAGCGTCCGGCTCACGGTGTAACGGGAAACCAGCGCCGTCACCACCGCCATCACAACAATCTGACCGACGATCGCCAAATAGCCGTCGACGCCGATGGAGAGGCTGCCGAACAGTGCGGCAGCTTCATCCCCGCCCGGCGTCCCCGACAGCCAGGCTCGCGCCGCTTCGATGCAGCCGAACAACAGCATTGCCGCACCGCCGCCGATCGCGCCGCCCTTGAAGCCGAGCATAAGAAAATGATGCTGAAACTGCCGCGCGATAAAACCGTCAGTTGCGCCGACATAATGCAGCACCTCAACGATTGGGCGGTTGATTGCCATGGCGCCGCGCGTGGCGAACGTCACCGACAGCACGGTCACCACCAACACAAGACCGAGCACCGCAAGTCCGGCGATGACCGCGGTGCTGGCCATAGTGCGCATGCGCTCGATCCAGCCGCGATGATCGTCGAGCGTGGCGGTCGGCAGTTGAGCGGCGAGCTTGCCGCGCAACATGGCGAAGTCCGGCGTGCCGCCGGGCGACAGCTTGACCACGATCAGCCGTGGGATAGGCAAATCATCAAGTTTAAGGCCGGTCCCGAGCCATGGCTGAACGAGCTGCTCGGACTGTTCCCTGGAATAGGGATCGACCTCGGCAACGCCGAAGGTCCCGCGAGCAAGATCGGTCGCCGCGCGCACATCCGCTTCGATATCGCGGCCGGGCGCCGGACGAACCTGGATTGTCACTTCACGGCCGACTTCCGATTGCCAGTTGCTTGCGGTGCTCACGACCAACATTGCCGCGCCGGTCGTAAGCGACGCCAGGAACGTCATGATGGCGACAACCGCGGCGAGCGAGCGCACCGCGATCGAACTCTTGGGCACGATCGACGTCGAGCCGCGCGGTGCGCGTGCCAGCGGCGGTACCGCTTCCATGTCGTCCCATGGCTCGGCCATGGTGGGGGCCGGCCCAGTTCCGGACTGCTCAGTCATAGACATGCAGTCGTCCTTCATGGAGTACGAGGCGGCGCGCATCGAACTCGTCCATCAAGGCAATATCGTGGGTGGCGATCACGACGGAGGTGCCTGACTTGTTGAGCTCGATGAACAGGCGCAGCAAACGTTGACCGAGATTGGGATCGACGTTGCCGGTCGGCTCGTCGGCCAGCAGTAGTTGCGGACGCGCAATCACGGCGCGGGCGATCGCGGCGCGCTGCTTCTCGCCACCCGACAGAATGGGTGGCAGCGCGCCGATGCGATCGCCCAAGCCGACCCAGTGTAACAATTCCACCACTTCGGATCGATATTCGGCCTCTTCCTTGCCGAGCACCCGCAGCGGCAGTGCGACGTTCTCATATGTCGTCAGGTGATCGAGCAGTCGAAAATCCTGAAACACCAGCCCGATCCGGCGTCGCATCGTCGCGCGGCCATCCTTGCTGAGCGTCGCTGTGTCCTGATCGAACATGGTGACGAGGCCGCGCGTCGGCCGCATCGCCAGAAACAGCATCCGCAGCAGCGAAGTCTTGCCGGCGCCGGACGGTCCGGTGAGGAACTGGAACGAGCTGGTATCAATGCGGAAGTTGAGGTCGCGCAGGACTTCCGGGCCAAGCCCGTAGCGCAAGCCGACATTCTCGAATCGGATCACGCGGTTCCTCCGCAATGCAACGCCTGGCCCCGGTCGCGACGGACCAGCCAGCCTAATTCGCCCTGCCGGCAGACCTTAGCACCAGCCCGATGCGGCGGTTTGGCGAGCTGTCCGATTCCGAAGTTCGCATCATCGTGCGGCACCCTCGTTTGCGAACTTCGGAATCGAAAGGACACTAGCAACTTATTGATCTAGTGCGACTTTGGTTCAGAAGTCCGCATTTCGAACTCGCGGAAGGAATGATGCGGACTTCTGAACCGCCGCACTAGCTTGGTTTCCAATCCGTTAACGGATGGACGATAGGGTCGTCCGGTACGTTCCGCGGTTACTGATTCGCCGATGCTGATCGTTTGCCCGTCCTGCGATACATCTTACGACGTCGAACTGGCAGGCCTGCAACCTAATGGGCGCCAAGTTCGCTGCGTGCGCTGCCGCTATGTCTGGCGCGCTGAGCCGAGCCATGCCGAAAAGCTGATGGCGGCAGCCGAAGCGATCGCGCCGGTCCCGGAAATGGCGGATGCCGCCGAATCGTTCGCAGGAGGGGACGCTTCCAGCGAGTCGCCCAGCGCAAAGGTCGGGGAGACGATCGAAGGCGAGCCCGATCCCGTTCCTGTGGAAGCATCCCTGGATCAAGGTGCGGAGAGCCCCGCGGAAATCCAGGTCGATGCCCCGCCGATCTCGCCGGTCGATCTTGATCAAGACGCACCCGCAATCGACGCTGAGACCGAACAGTCCGAAGCACCCCCTGAGGATATCGAGAGCTATGCAGCGCGGCATGTGTCCGCTGGCAAAGGCTGGCGTTTGCGCTGGCCGCTGTCAGCGTTGCAAAGCGGCGTTCTGGTGCTGCTGATTGTTGATGCGGTGCTCGTCGGATGGCGCGATGAGTTCGTGCGCATGATGCCGCAGACGGCGTCATTCTATTCGATGCTCGGCCTGAACGTGAATCTGCGCGGTCTTGCGTTCGAGGGTGTCAGCACCTCGACCGAGCAGCATGAGGGTGTTCCGACCCTTGTGGTCGAGGGCAAGATCGTCAACGACAGTCGCAAGGTTGCCGATGTGCCACGGCTGAAATTCGCAGTGCGCAACGGGTCAGGTCAGGAAGTCTATTCCTGGACTGCCGTCGCGCCGCGCGCTTCGTTGCCGCCGGGCGAAAGCGTTGCGTTTCACGGCCGGCTCGCCTCGCCTCCGGTGGAGGCGCATGACGTGCTCGTGCGCTTCATAACCCGCCAGGACATCCTTGCCGGAGCTCACTGACCTATGGCCCGCATTCTTATTGCCGAAGACGAGGAAGCGCTGCGTGCACTCTGTGCGCGTGGCCTCACTACCGATGGCCACGAAGTCCTGAGCGCCTGCGATGGCAGCGAAGCGCTGGAGATACTGACCCGGGAAGAGGGGCGCTTCGACCTGCTGCTCACCGACGTGCGGATGCCGATCATGGACGGCATCGCGCTTGCGCTTTCCACCGCGCGCGATTTTCCCACGCTGACGATATTGATGATGACCGGCTATGCCGACCAACGCGAACGCGCGCACAATCTCGAAGCGCTCATTCATGACGTCATCACCAAGCCGTTCACGCTGACGACGCTGCGAACGGCTGTGAATGGTGCGCTGGCTGCGGCTCACGTACGCGCCTGAAGCCGCAGCCATAAATCAGTCGTCGCTCGATGCCGCGTAGGGCCGAGGGATCGGGTCGGCTTTCGGCTTGGATTCAGCGCTCTGGAAATCGGGCGCCGGTGTATCCAGATTGAACTGGATCATGCCGCGGCGAATGGCGCGGCGCTCGGCAAATACGTTGAATAGTGTGTCAGCATCGCCGTTGCGGACCGCACGCGTCAACGTCGACAGATCTTCATTGAAGCGGCCGAGAACTTCCAGCACTGCTTCCTTGTTATTCATGAAAATGTCGCGCCACATCGTCGGATCGGACGCCGCGATGCGGGTGAAATCGCGAAATCCGCCGGCGGAGTATTTCAGGATTTCGGATTCGGTAACGTGGCGAAGATCGAACGCGGTGCCGACGATATTGTAGGCGATCAGATGCGGTACATGGCTGGTGACGGCCAGCACCAGATCATGATGTTCCGGCGACATGATTTCGACGCTGGCGCCGAATGCTTTCCAGAATTGCGACAGCCGCTCCACTGCCGCCGGGTCGGCGTCCTTGGTCGGTGTGAGAATGCACCAGCGGTTGATGAACAGCTCGGCGAAGCCTGAGTCAGGGCCGGAGTCTTCAGTGCCCGCGACCGGATGACCGGGGATAAAATGAACATCGGCCGGCAGATGCGGCGCCATATCGCGCACCACCGCGGATTTCACCGAGCCGACGTCGGAAACGATCGCGCCGTTTCTCAGATGCGGACCGATTTCTTTCGCGACCGCGCCGCAAGCGCCGATCGGGACACAGACGATGACGAGATCGGCGTCCTTTACCGCCGCGGCAGCGGTATCCATCACATCATCGGCGAGGCCGAGCTCACGAATGCGCTGCCGCGTGGTTTCCGATCGCGACGTCGCGGCAATCGTCTGAACCAACCCAAGACCGCGCGCGGCGCGCGCGATCGAGCCGCCGATCAGGCCGACGCCGATCAGCGCCAGGCGATTGAATAGGGGGCTCTGGTTTGCCACGCCGGTCTACCTGCCCAGAAAATCTTTGAGCGCCGCCACGACGGCGCGGTTGGCTTCTTCCGTGCCCACGGTCATGCGCAGCGCGTTCGGCAGCTTGTAAGCCGTGGTCTGCCGCAGGATCAGACCGCGCGCCGTGAGGAAGGCGTCGGCATCTTTCGCGGTACCGCCCTTGGTGTCCGGGAAATGGATCAGCACAAAGTTGGCGACGCTCGGCGTCACCTTGAAGCCTAGCTTGCCGATCTCCGTCATCAGCCAGGTCAGCCACTTGCTGTTGTGCTCGCGGGAGCGCTCCTGATGCTCAAGGTCCTGGATCGCTGCAACGCCTGCGGCGATCGCGGGGCCGGTGAGATTGAACGGACCGCGAATGCGGTTCACCGCGTCAACGATGTGCGCGGGCGCGAACATCCAGCCGAGGCGCAATGATGCCAGTCCGTGGATCTTGGAGAAGGTCCGCGTCATCACGACGTTTTCGGACGTCGCGACGAGTTCGATGCCGGCTTCGTAGTCATTGCGGTGGACGTATTCGGCATAAGCGGCATCGAGCACCAGCAGCACGTTCGACGGTAGGCCACGGTGCAGGCGCTTTACTTCGTCGAACGGCAGGCAGGTGCCGGTCGGATTGTTCGGATTGGCGAGAAAGACGACCCGGGTCTTTTCGGTGACGGCTGCGAGAATGGCGTCGACATCAGCCGTGAAATTCTTCTCGGGCGCGACAATCGGCTTGGCGCCGGTGCCGAGCGTCACGATCGGGTAGATCAGAAAGCCGTGCGTCGTGTAGATCGCTTCGTCGCCATCGACGAGGTAGGCGTTCGCCAGCAAGTGCAGCAGGTCGTCGGAGCCGGAGCCGCAAACGATGCGCTCGGGGTCGAGACCGAAGACGCCGCCGATCGCTTCGCGCAAATCGCTTGCTGAGCCGTCCGGGTAATCCTCGAGGTGATCGGCGGCCGCCTTGTAGGCGGCGAGCGCCTTCGGACTCGGCCCAAGCGGTGTTTCGTTGGACGAGAGCTTGACCACTTTGGCGACGCCGGGCGCGCTGCTCTTGCCGGGGACATAGGCTTCGATTTCGAGCACGCCAGGGCGCGGCTGGGGACGCATCGCAGTCATTATCGCTTCATCTCTTCTTTGATCCGCCGGACATTCTGCAGGGCGGGGTTCACCGCTTTTCGGGCACCGTATAGCGGGTCGCGTGACTGCCGACGAGGGCCGTGGAGCGGATCGAGGCGCCAGTCTTAACGAGCGCCTTCGAAACGGCATCGATGCCGCCACGCTCGACTGAAACCAGTAGAGCGGCACCATCGAAGGCGCGGTCGGGTACGGCGATGACGTCGGCAAAGGCGGCAATGCTGTCGACCGCAGCCGCGTTCCAGCCGGACACCCTCATGCTCCAGACCTCGGTCTCGGTGACCATGGCGTCGGGCGCAGCACGCGACAGCGCGAATACCGGCATGGCGGCGGGGTGGTTAGCGCGCTCGACGAACGGCAGCCGGGCAATGATCTTGGGTGCGGCATTGAACTCAAGCGCCGTCCACCAAGGGCCGGCGCCCGCGGTCGCGAAGGCCGGCACCAGGCCGAGATCGCCTTTCGACGATGAAACCGCCGCCACAACGCTCGCCGCCCCGGCATGCGGAACGAACGGCACCGTAAAGCCGAAATGGAAACGCGCGGAGTCGCGCATCAAAGCATCGCCCGCGGAGAGGTCCGCGTGTACCGAAAACGGAGCTTGCACGTAGGTGAAGGTCGAGATGATGACGCGCCAGATGCTTTCGACGGTGTCGAGCGGCAGGTTGCCGCGATGACGCTGCACCAGCCGGCGCATCATCTCCGCCTCGCGGGCGGGGCGGAATGCCGAGCCGCTTTCCTCGGTCTTTTTGACCGCGATCAGGGTGTCGATGATTTCGCTGCGCTCCAGCAAAAGCTCGTGCATCGCCGCATCGATGCGGTCGATATTCCGCCGCAGATCGGCGAGCGAAAATTGCTTCTGGCGCGGCGGTTTCGGCATGGTTGGTCCCGGTAATCGGGCTCTTTGATAGGTGCCGTTAAGGCCGAAATCAAAGAAAACGTTAACTCCCTGCAGAAGCGGCCTATTTACGCCCCTTTGAGCGCCCGGCTGCGGGCGACCGACGCCGGGAAGCGTCGCTTTCAGGGACAGTTATGGCCGACGCCACCGCCACGCTCGACCTTGCCGACCGTACCCGCGAAGCGGATCAACCGCACTCGCTGGTGGTGTGCTTTCCGGCCAACAAGCCGTTGCGGCTCGACGCCGGCGTCGATTTCAGTCCGCTGCAGATCGCTTACCAGACCTACGGCAAGCTCAACGCCGCGCGCACCAATGCAGTACTGGTCTGCCATGCGCTGACCGGCGACCAGCACGTGTTCAACGCCCATCCGGTGACCGGCAAGCCGGGCTGGTGGGAAACCATGGTCGGCCCCGGCATGCCGATCGATACCGAACGCTATTTCGTGATCTGCCCGAATGTGGTCGGGGGCTGCATGGGCAGTTCGGGACCGGCTTCGACCAATGCGACAACCGGCATGCCGTGGGGCCTCGATTTTCCCGTTATCACCGTGCGCGACATGGTGCGGGCGCAGGCCATGCTGCTCGACCATCTCGGGATCAACTCTTTATTCGCGGTCGCCGGCGGCTCGATGGGCGCGATGCAGGTGTTGCAGTGGGCGGCAAGTTATCCGGAGCGAGTGTTCGCGGCCCTGCCGATCGCAGGTGCGACGCGGCATTCGGCGCAGAACATCGCGTTTAATGAAGTCGGCCGCCAAGCAGTCATGGCCGATCCGGAATGGCACGGTGGGCGATATTTTGCGAAAGGGACCAATCCACGGCGCGGGCTCGCCGTGGCGCGCATGAGCGCGCACATCACTTATCTCTCGGATGCGGCGCTGCATCGTAAATTCGGCCGGCGCTTTCAGGATCGTGACAACCCGACATTTTCTTTTGATGCCGACTTTCAGGTCGAATCCTATCTCCGGCATCAAGGGATCACGTTCGTGGAGCGGTTCGACGCCAATTCCTATCTCTATCTGACCCGCGCAATGGATTACTTCGACCTTGCCGGCGATTACGATGGCGTGGTGGCGAACGGCTTTCGCAACACGCCGACGCGGTTCTGCGTCGTCTCTTTCACCAGCGACTGGCTGTTCCCGACAGTTGAATCGCGCGCCATCGTTCATGCACTCAATGCTGCCGCGGCCCGCGTCTCGTTTGCCGAGATCACCACGGACAAGGGACACGATGCATTTCTGCTCGACGAGCCGGAGCTGTTTGCGATCACGCGCGGGTTCCTCGATGGTGCCGCGAAGGCGCGGGGACTGTAACGATGCTGTCGCGGCTCAAATATGATCTCACCATGGCGGAGGCTGCGCGCGGACCGGGCGGTTCGCGCGTCGACTTGCTGGTGGTCGCCGACATGGTCGAGCACGGCGCGCGCGTGCTCGACGTCGGCTGTGGCGACGGCGAGCTGCTGCGGCTTTTGGAAACCCGCGGCGTCGACGGCCGCGGCATCGAACTGTCGCGCGAGGGCGTCAACGAATGCGTCGCCAAGGGACTCGCGGTGGTGCAGGGCGACGCCGATACCGACCTCGCCAATTATCCGAACGATGCGTTCGACTTTGTCATTCTTTCGCAGACCCTGCAGGCGACCCGCCAGCCGCGGGTAGTGCTCGAGCATATGCTGCGCATCGGCCGCCACGGCATCGTCTCGTTTCCGAATTTCGGCCACTGGAAGATCCGGCTGCAGCTACTCTTCGGCGGTCACATGCCGCGCACCGACAACCTGCCCTATGCCTGGTGGGAAACGCCGAACATCCACTTTTGCAGTATCAAGGACTTCCGCGAGCTGTCTAACGCGGTCGGCGCCAGGATGGAGCGGGCGGTCGCGCTCAACGCCTGGGGCAGCCGAATGCGGCTGAAAATGCCGTGGTGGTTCTGGAATCTGTTCGGTGAGCAGGCCGTGTTCCTGCTCAGCCGGCGGGGCTGACGCTTCTGCTGCGGACACTCCTCATATAATGTCGCGCGCGTTGCCGCCCGCGCCGGCGCGGGCCCGTAGCTCAATGGTCAGAGCTAGCGGCTCATAACCGCTTGGTTGGAGGTTCGAGTCCTCCCGGGCCCACCAGCCTTCGCTCGTTTCGCGAGCTTCGGCTCGGCAAGCCATCCTGCTTCGCGCTTCGCAGGATTTGCCGTCATTTCGGCAAATACGCCTCGGTATAGAGCTTCGACATTTCAGGTTCGCCTTCGAGGAGTTTCATTTCGCCGAACGAGCGTTTCAGGGTCGCGAGCGATTCCTCGTCGAAGCGGCAATCCTTCACGTACATTCCCTTCACCAGATCGTACTCGCGCGACATCACGGTCTCGTCGAAATGATTGAGGCCGCTCTCGATCTTCACCGTCTCGGCCTTGTGCGTCAGCATGTAATCGACCGTCTCCATCCAGGCGGCAAGGAACGCGCGGATTCCATCAGGATTGCTGGCGACCAGCTGATTTGAGGCAAAGAGCGCCCCGAGGCGACGTTGCCCTCAAAACTTGAGACCGGGGCAAGCAGGCGTGCTTCTTTGGTTTCCTCGAAAAAGAGAAACTGAGAAGAGTTGCTGATCACGGCGTCCACCAGGTGGGTACGCAGCGCCGCCAGCGTGGGCGCGGGGCCGCCGCCGATCGAGACTGTTTTCACGCCGTTCTCGCCCCAGCCCTGCGTGCGCGCCAGTTCGTGGCCGGACCAATCGCTGAACGAGCCGGTGCTCGAGACGCCGATCACCTTTCCTTTGAGATCGGCAAGCGACTTGACCGGAGAGTCCCACGGCACGGCGACACCGAGAAACGGCGCGGTCGCGGCGCTTTCGCACACGGCGATCATGGGCGCGCCTTTGGCAACGAAGGCCATCTCGCTGCCGGCGCCGTCGCCGATATCGATCGCGCCCGCGGCCATCCCTTGCGCCATCTTGCCGCCGCCGCCGAACTCGATGATCTCGAGATCGAGCCCGTGCTTTTTGAAGATGCCGAGCTTGTCGCCAACGTTGACCGGAATGATGGCATCCGAAACCGAGCTGGCCTTGCCGACGCGCAGCGCTGAGCCCGCGGCAGCAGGAGCGGATAAAGCCGCCGTAGCAAGCAAGGTGATGACGATCGTCGCGGCGCTCGACGTGTGGCGATACGGTGTCATTGAAAAGAACCCTCCACCTGCCGCGCGCTTGATGCGGCGCTTGGCGTAAAATTAGCCTATTCCGCGGGTCTCGTCGCGCGCCAGCTGTTTGCAAATGGCCCGATGCACGTCCTTCGCTTTTTTGCGATCATGTTCGCGATCATGGCGAAGCGGCCGCGGTCAAAGTGCTGCAAGAAAGTAGATAGGGGAGGAAGGACGCATGCCGGATCTGAAACTCGGTCTCGCCATTACCAGCAATCCGCGGACCCGGCCGGTCATCGACGGCCGCGTCAAGCCCGAGGGCATCGATTTCGTCAAAACCATCCTCGGGCCCGCGGAAATGTTCTGGCGTCAGCTCAGCTTCGCCGAATTCGACGTCTCCGAAATGTCGATGTCGGAACTGATGATGATCCGCGCGCGGGGTGACGACCGGTTCATCGGCATTCCGGTGTTCACGACGCGGCGCTTTTATCATACCGGAATCTTGGTTCGGAAGGATGCCGGGGTCGTCAGTCCAGTCGATCTCAAAGGTAAGCGCATCGGCGTGCCGGAATACATACAGACTTCGGCGCTCTGGACCCGCGGTGTGATCGAGAACGAGTTCGGTATTGCGCCCAGAGACATGGTTTTCTTCATGGAACGAGTGCCGACGCGCAGCCATGCCGGTTCGGTGGGCTTTAAGGCCCCACCCGGGGTCACCATCAACCAGATTCCGCCGCAGAAAAGCATCGGCTCAATGATGCTCTCTGGCGAGCTTGACGCCTGCATGTCCTATATTCCGAAGCACGGCGATCCGATGGATCGTAGCAACGTCGATCTTGAGAACCATCCGGATATCAAGCCGCTGTTTTCCGATCCCGCGGCCGAAGCCATTCGCTTCTACAAGACGACCGGCATATTTCCCATCAATCATGGGATGGCGGTCAAGCGCGAGGTGTTCGAGCGCGAGCCGTGGGTGGTCATCAATATCCTCAAGGCGTTCATCGCAGCGAACGACATTGCCGAGAAGGAACGGCGCGAGCATGTCGCCTATCATATCGAGACCGGTCTGGTGCCAGCGGACTACCGCAAAGCGCTTGCGGTTCAGCTCATCACCCACGGGCTCAAAGCCAATCGAGCAGTGCTGGAAACAGCGGCGAAATATTCCAACCAGCAGGGCCTGACGCCGCGTGTCATGCCGATGGAGGAGCTGTTCGCACCGAACGCGCTGGAGTCGTAGAGCAAAGAATCGTCAAATCGGACTGCATCGTCCATATGCGACATTCCCGCTCGGGTGTAAGCTTCTTTCAATTACAAAAGCAGCCGATTGCGCATGTGAAGGGGAGGTCCCATGAGCAAGTCACGACAACACAACAATTCGATTCCTGAGGTGGCCGGAAACGGCCTGCTTCACCGCCGTGCGTTGCTCGGCCGCGGCATCATGGTGGCCGGCGCCATGGGGGCGGGCGCGGCGGGATCATTGACCGGCGCAGCGGCGGAGCCCTTGACCGAAGCGCCGTGGAGCGTCGAACCGGGTGACGCGACGCCGCCTTATGGGCATCCTTCGCCCTTCGAAAAGGCCGTGGTCCGCACCGTCGACAACCCGAAGAACGAGCCGGGCGGCTCGCGGGCGCGGACGCCGCATCATTTGCTTAAGGGCACGATCACCCCCAACGGCCTGCACTTCACGATCACTCATGCCGGCATTCCCGATATCGATCCTGTCGCAGCACAAGCTTCTCATCCACGGCATGGTAAAGCAGCCGCTGGTGTTCGATCTCGAGGCGCTGTCGCGTTATCGAATGCTGACGCGCGTCGGATTTTTGGAATGCGGCGGCAACAGTGCGCCGCTGTTCTCCAACGAACCGATCCAGGCCGACGTACAGGCACTCCATGGGCTTGCGTCCTGCGCGGAGTGGGCGGGCGTGCCGCTGGCGACATTGCTCGACGAAGCGGGCGTCGATGCGGGCGCCAAATGGATCATCGCCGAAGGCGCCGACGCGCCGCATCTGTCGCGCAGCGTTCCGCTCGACAAGGTCATGGATGATGCCATTGTCGCCCTGTACCAGAACGGCGAGCGCATCCAGCCGGGCCAAGGCTATCCAATGCGGCTCTATCTGCCGGGCTACGAAGGCAACATGAACGTGAAGTTCTTGCGCCGCATCCAAGTCACCGATCAGCCCGGCATGACCTATTTCGAATCGAAGATCTACACGGATCCGCTGCCCAACGGCAAAGATACGCAGTTCTACTTCGTACAGGAGGTGAAGTCGTACATTACCTCGCCGTCGCCCGGCCTCGCTCTGCGCGAGCCGGGCCTCTACGAGATTTCAGGTGTCGCTTATTCAGGCAATGGGCGGATCCAGAAAGTTCTGGTCTCGGCCGACGGCGGCAACAGCTGGGGAGAAGCGGCGCTCGATGAGCCACGGTTGCCCAAGGCTTTTACCCGCTTCAGCATGGCGTGGCGCTGGGACGGCGGACCGGCTGTCCTGCAAAGCCGAGCGTGGGACGAAGGCGGCAACGTCCAGCCGACCCGGGAGCAGTTCGTGGCCAAACGTGGACAGACTTCGAAGCCGCCGTCAGTGCTCGGCTTCCCCGGTCACCACTTCAACGCCATCACCAGCTGGGAGGTCAGTCCGAAAGGCGAGGTGCGGCATGTCTATGCGTAATGTTGCGGTTGCCGCCTGCGTTCTCGCGTGTGCAATCGGCGCCGGTGCAGCCCGCGCCGAAAGCCCGAGCCTCGGCAAGCCGATCAGCCAGAGCGATTTCGCCGAATGGGACATCAACATTCTTCCAGACGGTACCAATCTGCCGCCCGGCAACGGTACGGCTGCCGACGGCGCAAAAATCTTCGCTGACAAATGCGCGCTCTGTCATGGCGATAAGGGCCAGGGCGGCATCGCCGTGCGGTTGATCGGTGGTCCCGCGAAGGCGAGCCTCAACGGCGGCAAGACGATTGCCAACTACTGGCCCTACGCGACCACGCTGTTCGACTTCATCCGGCGGGCAATGCCCTACACTCAGCCGCGTTCGCTGACCGATCAGGAGGTTTATTCGCTCGTCGCCTTTATTCTGGCCGAAAACAAGCTGATCGGCGAAGACGACGAGATGAACGCCACGACGTTGCCGAAGGTACGCATGCCGAACCGCGACAATTTTGTGGTGCAGTTCCCCGATCGGATGTGAAGCGCGGCGAACTCAGCGCGGGATACTGGACTTCAACGGTCTTCGATCAATCTCAGGTCTGAGCGGAACAAAAGAGCCGACGCCAGAACCAGCACGGCGATCAGGCCGCTCAACAGATAGATGTCGTGCACGGAGCGGGCCAGCGCCATCCAGGACGTCGTGGATCCCCGGAATGTTGGAAATCTGCGCGTGACCTTCCTGAAGCAGGTGGACGAAATCGTTGCCGCTAATTGCGCCTTGGTTCGCGAGACCCGCGTTGAATATGCCGCCGAACACCGCGCTGCCAAATGATTGCCCGATCAGGCGGGAGAAGAATACGCTCGACAGCGCCGCGCCGCGCTGAGTCCAATCAACATTAGCCTGGAGCGCGACAACGGAGGTAACGTTGGTAATGCCCATGCCCAAGCCGATGATGCCCACCGCGATTATGGGGTGCAGCGGATTTGCGCCGGGATGGAGAAATACCAGCAATATACTTCCCGTCACCAGAATGACGCCGCCGATCGTGGACGAAACACGATAAGGCATGCGGAGCACGAGACGGCTGCCGACGAAGCCGCCGAACGGCGTGAGGACCGAAATGGTTCCGAGCGCCAAGCCGGAAACGATTGTGCTCGATCCCATCAAGCCCTGCATGTAAACGGGCAGAAATCCGATGACTGCCATCGTGATCGCGCCATTGGCGAGGCCGACCCAGTTGCCGGCGGCGATGATCCGATTGCGATACAATCGCACCGGAATCATCGGCTCGGATATCCAGCTCTCGTAGAACACGAGCGCAGCGAGCAATATGTCGAAGGCGCAAAACGCCAGGGTCAGAGCGCCGGGGCTGAGCGTCTCGGCATGCATAAGGGCGATCATGATGATCAAGGTCGCGGACGCCATCAGCACCGCGCCGATGTAATCGATGCGGTGCTTTCGTTTCTGCACATTCTCCTTGAGCGCGACGATGAGCAGTGCGGCAGCGATGATCCCGAACGGGATATTGATCCAGAAAACCGCCTTCCAGCTGATGTAGGTCGCAATCAGTCCGCCGACCAACGGCCCGAGGACCGCAGCGCTGCCGAACGTGCTCGAAATGTAGCCCTGCACCCTGGCGCGCGCTGCGCCGCTGTAAATATCGGCAACGACGGCTTGCGAGACCGGAATCAGGGCGCCGGCGCCGATGCCCTGGATAACGCGAAACACGATCAGCGACATCATGTTCCAGGAAAATCCGCACAGTGCTGAGCCGACAAGAAAAATACCGATGCCAAACAGCAGCACGCGCTTTCTGCCGTAGATGTCGGCCAGGCGCCCGTAAATCGGAATGAGGATGGCTTGAGTCAGCAGATAGGCGCCGAAAATCCAGCTGAAGAGATCGATGCCGCCCAGCGCGCCGACAATCGTCGGCATGGCGGTGGCGACAATCGTTCCTTCGATGGCCGCCATGAAGATCGTCGCTAGCGCGGCCACGAACACCATCGGGCGATGTGGCGGAGGCGCGGCGTCTGCTGCGCGATCGCCGGACGGCGTTACCGGAATCAACTGAGAATGAGTTTCGGCGTCTGTCGCAATATCCATCACTAGGCCGGATCGGGCTTGACCGTTTCGCGCCCAGGGAGCGGCCAAGAGCGGCCGAGACTTCCGCGAAATGGTCGCTGTCGGCTTTTTCAAGCCGAACGGGAGATTCTATGGGCCTTTTGGCAGCCGACTTGTGGCTTGTCCAGCTTCACGGCATTTGCGCGTGGAAACCTCGCGCAAAAGTGCGTGATAATTTTATTTTGCAGTTACGCGATTGCGATCGCTACGGATCGGCGATTGCCGTCCTGATTACTGCGGGACAGCGCCGCTGGCGCGAATGATGGTGCCCCATTTATCCCATTCGCTTTTGACGAAGCTTTGCAGATAAGCTGGCGTTCGCTGTTCGGGAAGCGCGAGCGTTGCCGCGACCTCACCCAAACGCTGCGCCATGCCGGGCGAATTCATCGCAGCGACAGCCGATGCATTAAGTTTTTCCACGACGTCACTCGGTGTATGGGCCGGCACAAACAGTGCCGCCCAGGTCGACGCCGCCATCGACGGATAGCCCTTCTCGGCCATCGTCGGCAGGTCCGGCAACGCCGGCGAGCGTGACGAAGACAGGTTGGCGATGCCTTTGACCTCTCCGCCTTTGATGCTCTGGACCGCGGTCACCGCAATATCGCAGATGAAATCGATACGGCCGGCAAGAAGATCCTGCATCGCGGGGCCGGTGCCCCGATAAGGCACATGCAGGAATTGAGCGCCGATGGCGTGCTCAAGCATCGCGCAGCCTAAATGCGATGCCGAGCCGACACCCGCCGAGCCGTAACTCAGCTTTCCAGGATTGGCCTTGGCGTACGCAACAAATTCCTCGATCGAGTTTGCCGGCAAGTCCTTACGTGCGATCAGGATGAGCGGTATTTGCGCGATCAGTGCAACGTCTTCGAAATCGCTCAGCGGATTGTAAGAGGGATTGGCAGCGAAAAGCTGCGGATTGGCGTGGGTCGCGACGGTGCCCAGAAGGGTCGTATAGCCATCGGCAGTAGCCCGGGCGACATGCTGTCCTCCGACGATGCCGCCGCCACCACCCATATTCTCGACGATGATCGGTTGTCCGAGCGGCGGACTCATGCGTTCGGCGACGATCCGCGTCAGCACGTCGATTGGGCCGCCGGCAGCCGCCGCTACGACCATGGTCACCGAGCGCGACGGATAGTCACTTGCCCAAACAGGATTGCTCACCAACAAAAGAACTATCGCCAGCCACGAGCGTTTCATTACTAACCCCAACAGACTTCAATCCGGAAACAACGTACGGGAGCGGCTGGTCGGACGCAATTCCGCGCTCTGTTACGTGTTCTTGGGATGCTCGGGTACGTATCCGATCGCCTCGACCTCGAGCCCGCAGTCCATCGGCATGCCACCGGCCTGTAGCCGCGTTCGTGCCGGCAGTGTCTGCTGCGAACTGAAGTAGCGCCGGTACACCCGATCGAAGACGGGAGCGTCGCTCTGGCTCTTCAGCCAAACGTTCACTTTCAGGAGATGATCCATGGTCGACCCGCCGCTTCGACGATCTGCTTGAGGTGATCCATCACCACGGTCGCCTGCTCCTCGAAAGGCATGGCGGGAAAACGCGGCAGCGGGTTTCCACTTTCGCGCGCAGCGCGCAGTTGCGAAGCGAACGACTCCCGAAACGGCGGAATACCCGACACGAACAGCAGGTCGCCGTAACGGACCGCCATATTCAGCGGCACACCGAGATCCGGGACATCGCTTTTGACGACGGACTTCTCCACGCTCAGTTTCCTTCCGCTGATTTCGGCGCGGCGTCCGGATTCCACTGACCGCGGCGCATCCGCGAGATCTTCACGGACTTGAAGGCTCCTGCGTTTCGCAACGGTTCGTTTGCGGAGAAAGCTTCTGCCGCCGCGCGATCGGGCACGTTGATGATAAGCACGCTGCCGATACGCTCGTCGGAATTATCGGCGAGCATCGCGCCACCCAGGACGAGGATGTCCTTGTGCTTATCCAGATAGTCGAAGTGGCTATCCCTTGCGCGCTTCCGAGCCGCCGCGCCGTCCGGACCGTCTTCCTGATAGATGATGTAGAGCATTATCTTTGCCTGAGGTCTGAGGGTTTTAGCGTCGTCTTTATTACTTCAATAGCTACGTGAAGATGAATACGCTCAAGGAATGCTGCAGTCCACGCGCCGCAGGCAATCAAGCATTCACTCGATCGAATTTAGTGCCTTCCAATCGATCAATGCCGCAAGCGAAGGGCTCTCAGTTAATGTCACAGCGCCGTCAGAAATCTTGGGGACTTCGCCAACGATTTGTTCGGTCATTGCCAGGAACCACGTCATCTCAGCGGGGAGGATCGGCTTTTCGATCGTGGCCGCGAATTGCAGGCCGGCGAGGGTGCCGGCAGCGCTTTCACCCATGAGGCCGACAACGGCGCTTCCAGCGTTCTGCTGCATCAGCTTCAGCATCGCGCGGGAGTGAGAGAGACCGAAACGTCCAGGCTTAATACTCAGCGCCTGGGCCCCTTGTTCGCTGAACAGATGCGCGTCGCGCAATGATGTGCAGCCGAAATCAACCAGGATCGGCAACGGACTATCTTGCTGGAGCTTGCGAAAACTTGCGTCGGGAGCGAGCGGGCAGGGATCTTCCAGCAGCGTTGCGCCGGCGTCAGCGAGAGCGCGCGCATAGTCCATGGCTTTCGCAGCCGGATAAGCTCCGTTTGCATCGACATAAAAGCGGATGCCGTCGCCGACCGCTGCGCGCATCGCGCGAATTCCGGCAATGTCCGTTCTCGAAGCCTTGGCCGCCTTTGATCTTCAATGTGCGGAAACCGTAGCGGGCGACCATGTCGGCGCCTCGGCCGCCATCGCCTGCGGCGCCTGCCGGGTCACCGCCCAGGACAATTCGATGTGCGGCGTGCCGTTCCAGATTTGCCACAGCGGCCGGCCTTCGGCGCGGCGTATAAATCCCAGCAGGCATTGTCGACGAGCGTCTTGGCCGCATGATTTTCCGGCACGCTGTCGAGTGCCTCGCGCACTTTTTCCGGGTCGCTCAAGTCCAGCTTCTTGAGGATGCGGAACGAAAATCTCTTCGACCGCCGCGATCAGGCTGCGCGCGGTGACGCCGCACCATGTCGGCTTCACCGTGATCTCGGCCACGCCTTCGGCCCCGCTGTCCGGATGTCAGCCGCAGCAGCACAAACGGAGCCGCTTCTTCGACGATGTCGCTCCAGCGTACCGGGTCGCGCATAGCGCAGCCTGTAGGTATAGAGCCGATGTTCGGCGAGCTGCACGGTCATATCCGGCTGACCTTAGTTGTCAGAGGCCTTGATGTTCTTTGAGCAGCGGTCCCCATTTCGGCGATTCCGCCGCGACATAGTCGGTGAGCGCCTTGCGGCGACAGATAATGCGGCTCGGCGCCAAGCTTGGCCATTTCGGTGCGGATGTCGCTGCACGCTGAAGGATTTTCTCGATCTCCTTGCTCAGCCGCTCGACCACCGGCGCCGGCGTACCGCGCGGCGCGAACAGCGCGTACCAGGCGATCACGTCGAAACCGGATAGCCGGCTTCGGCGATGGTCGGCACGTTCGGAACCAGCGGGCTGCGTTCGGCGCTGGCGATGGCCAGCGCGCGCAATTGGCCGGCTTCGACCTGCGGCAGCAAGGGCGGCACAGTGAAAAATATGAAGGTGACATTGCCGGAGAGGACGCCCGTTACCGCCTCGGGTCCGCTCTTATAGGGAACATGCGAAATATCGAGATTGGCCTTCGCCTTGAGAAGTTCAGCGGCCAGATAACCCGACGTTCCGATACCGGCGGAGGAATACGTCACGGTGTGCGGCTTGGCGCGCGCCAGAGCAACAAGATCGGCCACCGATTTAACGGGAAGTGAGCCGTTAACAACCAGAAGATTCGGTGCGACAGCGATCATCGCGACCGGCGGCACGTCGCGCATCGGATCGTAGCTCAAATCCTTGTAGAGATAAGGCCCGACGGAATGCGTCGGGCTTCCGCTCATGAGCAGCGTGTATCCGTCGGGATTTGCCCGCGCGACCGCCGGCGCCGATATTGCCGCCGGCGCCTGGCTTGTCTTCGATCACGACCGGTTGTCCGAGCGCTGCTGCGAGCTTGTCGCCGACCAGCCGCGCAATGATGTCGGCGGCACCGCCCGCGCCGAATGGCACGATCATCTGGATCGGCCGCGATGGCCAATCGTCAGCACGGACGGGAACGGACGCCAGCGCCAAGCTCGTCAGCCAGCCGGCGAGCAAGAACACGGATCGCATTTTCATGGTCTCTCTTGGCTTTCGATGCTCAGAAGCGGCTGACGATACATTCACCCTGCGATCGCTTCGAGCCTTCGCTTCACCACCGCCGGTCCCATGCCGCCGATCACGAAGAACACGATCACCATCGCGGCGGCAATGAACGTAAACACGCCGATGGTGCCGTAGTTGCCGAGCAGGAAGGCGATGATGAAGCCGGAGAAGATCGCGCTGAACCGGCTCCATGAATAAACGAAGCCCACCGCCCGGGCGCGAATCCGGGTCGGATAAAGCTCGGCCTGATAGGCGTGAAACGAGAACGACATCCAGTTATTGCACGAGCGTGATCAGAAGCCCGCACACGATCACGCCTTCCGGCGGTGGTTTGTTGCGCGAACAGCAGGCCGAACACGGCGATGCCGATTGCGGCCCAGGCGATCTGCCATTTACGTTCAAAACGGTCGGCAAACAGTACGCCGACCAGCGGACCGATCGGCGCGGCAATTGCGATGATGAAGGTGTAGGCCAGCGACTTCGTCACCTCGATGTGCTGCGAGATCAGGAGCTGCGGCACCCAACTCGAGAAGCCGTAATAGCCGACGGTCTGGAACAGATTGTAGATCACCAGCATGATCGTGCGACTGCGATAGTCCGGGCTCCACATTTCCATCCAGGCGCCGGCCTTTTGCTCGTCTTCGCCGGCGACGATTTCCGGCGGCGGCAGATCGTGACCGATATCGGCACGGATTTTCTGCTCAAGCTCGGAGACGATGGCGTCGGCTTCCGCTTTGCGGCCGTGCTGCTCCAGCCAGCGTGCGGATTCCGGCAGGCTGCGCCGGATCCACCAGATCACCACCGCGCCGATCGAGCCGATGATGACGACCCAGCGCCAGCCGTCGATGCCGTAGATCGTCATCGGCACCAGTTGCCAGGAGATAAAGGCGACGACGGGGACCGACGTGAACATTACGAACTGATTGTAGGCGAAGGCCGGTCCGCGCTGGTCCTTCGGCACCAGCTCGGAGACGTAGGTATCGACGTTCACCAGTTCGACGCCGAGCCCGATGCTGGCGATGAAACGCCAGAGGTCGATGGTTTCCGGCGTGTTCTGGAATGCCATGATGAAGGCGCCGACCGAGTACCACAGCAGCGCAAAGGTAAAGATCGAACGGCGGCCGAACCGGTCGGACAGATAGCTGAAGACCAGCGTGCCGATGAACAGGCCGGCAAACAGCGCGGCAACGAAGCTCGCGAAGCCCTGCAGGTCGAACAGGCCCTGCGTGGTCGGGGTGAACAGCTTGGTCTTGAACAAGCCGATGGCGATGTAGGCGGTGAAGAACAGATCGTAGAATTCGAACCAGCCGCCGAGCGAAACCAGCGTCACCAGCCAGCGCGTGTGCCGCGAAGGCGGCAAGCGATCGAGCCGCGCCGCAACCGTAACTGCCGTATCCGCCATGATCGGCCTCCCCGCATGCCCTTATTTTTTCACGCTGTTCGGGCACGCAAGCTTATCAGGTCGGGCCGCAACCCTGTCAATAAAACAGGTTCGTTTACTCCGCCGCTGCCGGGCGCTACGGTTTGCACAATGACAACCACGGCGACAACAGACGCGCAGCCACATACCGGCGCCGCCGAGGCGACACGACTGATCATCGCGGCCTCGCTCGGCAATGCGCTCGAGTTCTACGAAATCCTGGTCTACGGCTATTTCGCCGTCGTCATCGCCAAAGTGTTTTTCCCCGCCGCCGACGAGGCTGTCTCGCTGCTGGTCACGTTCGGGACGTTCGGCGCTTCGTTCCTCGCACGCCCGGTTGGCGCAATCTTTCTCGGCGCCTATGGCGATCGCAAAGGCCGCAAAAACGCGCTGACGCTGTCGATCCTGCTGATGACCATCGGCACCGGCCTGATGACGGTGATGCCGAGCTACGCCACGCTTGGGCTGTTATCGCCGGCGCTGGTGATCGCGGCGCGATTGCTGCAAGGCTTTTCGGTCGGCGGCGAATTTGCCAGCTCGACCGCGTTCCTGGTCGAACATCGGCCGGACCGCGCCGGCTTCTTCGCCAGCTGGCAATGGGCGAGCCAGGGCCTGGCGGCGCTGATCGCGACAGGTTTCGGCGTGTTCTTGACCAATACAATGTCGGCGGCCGACTTGCAGGCCTGGGGCTGGCGTATTCCGTTCGCCTTCGGATTGTTGATCGGGCCGGTCGGCTACTATGTGCGAAGCCGCATGGCGGAAACGCCGGAATTCGTCGAAGCCGGCGCGTCGCGCGCGCCGATGCGCGATCTGCTGGTCAACCAGTGGGATCGTCTTTTGCTCGCGACCGGCGCCGTCGTCATTTCCAACAGCTCGCAATACATGATCGTTTACATGCCGACCTACGCGATCAAGGAATTGCACCTGTCGCAATCGGTCGGCTTCACGGCGGCGGTGCTGGCGGCGGCTTTGCAAACCCTGGTCGTGCCGTTTGTCGGCATCTGGGTCGATAAAGTCGGCCAGACCCCGGTGATGATCGGGGCCGCCGTCCTGTTTGCCGTCACCGCTTATCCGGCCTTCGCGCTGCTCGGCGCCAATGCATCGCTCGCGGTGCTGGTGGCGATGGTGTGCTGGCTCAGCCTGCTGAAATCGTTCTATAGCGGCGCGCTGCCGTCGCTGATGGCCAAAGTGTTTCCGACCTCGACGCGGGTTTCCGGGATGTCGCTCAGCTATAACGCCGGCGTCGCGATCTTCGGCGGCTTCGCGCCGTTCTTTCGCGCAGTCGCTGATCGATCTCACCGGCTCGAAGCTGGCGCCGAGCTATTATATGGTGGGAACGGCGCTGCTCAGCCTTGCGGCGATCGTCACGATTCGTCAACGGTATCGGCTCTGACCATGGAAATCCTGATTGTCGGCGGCGGCATTGGCGGCCTGACGCTGGCGCTATCGGCCCACGCATCGAACCCGAACGCCCGGATAAAAGTGTTCGAGGCCGCGCCGGATATCCGCGCGTTGGGCGTCGGCATCAATATCGGGCCGCACGCGGTGAAGGAGCTGAGCGCGCTCGGGCTCGAGGATGCCCTCGTTGCGGTGGCGTGCCTGCCGCAGGACTACGCGTTCTTCACCCGTCAGGGCCAGCTCGTCTATCGCGAGCCTTGGGGCAAAGCGGCCGGACATCAATGGCCGCACATCTCCATTCACCGCGGCGAACTGCATCAGGTTCTGCTCGATGCAGTGCGCGAACGGATCGGGCCGGATAATTTCATCACCGGCCATCGCTGCGTCGCCGTCGAACAGGACGATGTTTCCGTTACGGCGCGCTTTACCGATCCGGACGGCAAAAATCTTCCGACGCAACGGGGCGATGTTCTGATCGCCTGTGATGGCATCCATTCCGCGGTGCGGGCGCAGTTCTATCCGGACGAAGGGCCGTTCTCTTTCCGCGGCACCAATCTATGGCGGGGCGTGACGCGGCGTCCGCCGTTCCTGACCGGCCGCAGCATCGCCCGGATCGGCGCGCGGCACGCAACGATGATCATCTATCCGATCCGCAACAATATCGACGCGGCCGGCAATCAGCTCATCAATTGGGTCGCGGAGATCGAGCAGTCGGTGGCGGTGCCGGTAGACTGGAGCAAGCCCGGGCCGGCTGGAGGATTTCTATCCGACCTATCAGAACTGGACTTTCGATTGGCTCGATGCCGCGGCGCTGATCCGTGACGCCGATTTCAACCTGTCCTATCCGATGGTCGATCGCGATCCGCTGTCGCGCTGGACGTTCGGACGCGTCACGCTGCTCGGCGATGCGGCGCATCCGATGTACCCGCAGGGCGGCAATGGCGGCGCGCAAGCCATCATCGATGCCGGAACGCTGGGCCGCCTGCTCAAAAGCGAGCCGGATCCGGTCGCGGCACTGCAAGCCTATGAAGCCGCGCGGTTGCCTGCGACCAGCAAGATCGTGTTGCAAAACCGCTCGGCCCCGCCCAATGTGCTCGTCGATGCCGTCGAACAGAAGATCGGCGACCGGAAATTCGAGAAGCTGGAAGACGTTATCAGCCAGGATGAACTGCGCGCGATCTTCGAGCGTTATCAGAAGGTCGCGGGTTATCACGTCGATCAGGTGGGACGAAAGACAGCGTAACGAGGCCTAGCGACAGCGCCATTCACGATAGGAGTGAGCGACCATGCAAACCAATGGTGACTATTGGTTCCCGGCCAAGCGCTATGGCTGGGGATGGGGCCTGCCGATAACCTGGCAAGGCTGGCTGGTGCTCCTGGCGTTCTTCGCGCTTGTACTCTTCGGAATCGATTTGTTCCCGCCGAGGCAATCGCTCGGCGCCTTCCTTCTCTATGTCATCATTCTTTCCACGCTGCTGACGGGCGTGTGCTGGCTGAAAGGCGAGCCGCCGCGCTGGCGCTGGGGTAACGATTAGGCTGCGCACCTCTATTCGAGCGTGATTTGTGCCTTTTTAATTACACGATCCCACAGCGCTCGTTCATCTTTCAAAAGTGTAGCGAACTCTGCCGGCGTATCCAGAACCGGGCGGGCCTTTAGATCGGTGAGGATCTTTTTCACGTCGTCACGCTCGCCGACTTGTCGCAATGTGGACTGTACTTTCTGGATGATTTCATCAGGCACGTCCTTGGGCGCGACCACCGCAACCCAGCCGCCCACGACGAAGCCTGGCACGCCGGCTTCAGCGGCGGTCGGCACGTCCGGAAGAAACTCGCTGCGCTTTGTGCCGGTAACGGCCAAGGGCACAAGTTTTCCTGCATCGATCAGGGGATTAGATAGCGCCACCGTCTCAAACAGCAGATCGGCTTGATCGCCCAGAACCGCATTTACGGTTTGTCCGCCGCCGTTATAAGCGACGGTGAGAAAGTGGACTCCCGCTGATTCCTTGAACAACTCGGCGGTCAGGTATGCCGCACTGCCTAGAGCTGTTGTCGCGGCAGTCAACTTGCCTGGTTCGGCTTTCGCGCGGTCGACCAGCTCTTGCAGAGATTTGATGCTCAAGGAGGCGCGTGCCGTTATCACAAAATCCAAATCTACCAGCTTGGTGACGGGCTTCAATTCCGTCACCGCGATCGATCCGGTTTTTGGATAAAGCGAAGGATTGGTGGTCAGCGTTGCGGCGGTTGTTACCAGAAATGTGTAGCCGTCGGCCGGCGCACGCGCCGCGGCACCGACCGCAATCTGCCCATTGGCCCCACCGCGGTTTTCCACGACGACCGGCTGCTTCAGCGCCTCGCCGAGATGCTGCGCAAAAAGGCGCGCTATAATGTCGGGGGATGCGCCGGGCGTCGTGCTGACGATGAAAGTTATAGGCCGAGAGGGATAGGATTGAGCAACTGCGTGTTCAATGGTTGGGAAGTACAGGAAGAGGCCCAGTACCACGGCAAAGCGGAGTTGCACCCATCGACTTGGCATGCTTTTTCCAAACACTGACAGGTTCGTATCGTCCCGAATGAAACAAATGTAAGGTTCGGTCAATGGCCACGGCGATAGTACCGGCGAAACGACGGCCGGCGGGAGCGCAAGATGCGCTTCGGAGGGATTGATCCAGCGAATTTGATCGAGGTGTGTCGTGAAGGTTCTCGTGATCGGTGGCGGTATCGGTGGGCTCACGACGGCCTTGAGCCTGCATGCCGCAGGAATCGAGGTCGAAGTCTTTGAGCAAGTTCCCAGGATCGAGGCATTGGGCGTCGGCATCAATCTGCAGCCCAACGCCGTTCGAGAGCTGATCGAATTGGGGCTGGGTGACGAACTCGCCAAGGCCGCGATCGAAACCTCCGCGCTGTCCTATTACAATAAGCTCGGACAATTGATCTGGTCCGAGCCGCGAGGAATGGCTGCAGGCTATCGATGGCCTCAGTATTCGATCGATCGCGGCGACCTGCACCTCATTCTATATGCCGCCGTGTGTCAGCGAATCGGGGCCGGCGCCGTATCGACCGGTCATCGCCTCACACACTTCACGCAAAGCTCCGGCGGTGTCGAAGCTCATTTTGTCGATCGCGAGTCCGGCCGGGAGCTGTTGTCCAGGAAGGGCGATGCGCTGATTGGCTGTGACGGCATCCACTCGGCAGTGAGGGTTCAGCTCTACCCCGACGAAGGCGGTCCGGTCTCAAGCGGGCGCATTCAGTGGCGCGGCGTGCTCGAAGCCGAGCCATTCCTCGACGGACGAACGCATGTAACGATCGGCAGCAGCCTGCGGCGCGCTGTGATCTATCCGATCAGCAACAAGATCGCAGCCACGGGACGCTCGCTGATCAATTGGATCACCGTTCTTGGCAAGCAGGCTGCCTCTGATGTGCCAGGCACATGGGACCGGCGTGCGCCAAAAGAGCGGTTCTTCGAGCATTTTCGTGATTGGAATTTCGATTGGATTCCATTCGCCGACCTGATCGCGAAAACGGAGGAGATTTTCGAATACCCGAAGGACGATCGTGAACCGTTGCCGCGCTGGACCTTCGGTCGGGTGACGCTGCTGGGCGACGCAGCCCATCCGATGCGGCCGGTCGGCTCGCAGGCAGGAAGCCAGGCTATTGTCGATGCGCGCGTCCTGGCTCATGCGCTTGGGACCGCAAAGGATACGAACGACGGTCTCGAACGGTATCAGGCTCAACGCCTCGCTCCGATGAATGCGATGGTGTTGCGTAATCGTCAGTTTGGCCCGTCGATCATCATGGAAATAGCCGAGGAACGCGCCCCGAACGGGTTCGAGCGGATCGAGGATGTGATCCCGTTTGGCGAGTTGGAGGAAATATCCAGATCCTTCAAGAGCGCGGCCGGTTTCGATCCGGAACAATTGAATAGGCGTCCATCGTTCGACGTTCCAGTTCGCCTCACGGCGTAGCAATATTCGCGTCGTTTCTATGAGACGCACGGGCGGCTGGTTGCTGCTAAAAATCTTATGTCCGATCTCGACGCGATCATTATCGGCGCGGGCCATAACGGCCTGACGTGCGCCGCCTATCTCGGCATGACCGGTTTGAAAGTCCGCGTGTTTGAGCGACGCGATATCGCAGGCGGCGCCTGCGTGACCGAGGAGTTTCATCCCGGCTTCCGCAATTCCACGGCTGCCTACACGGTCAGTCTGTTGCAGCCCAGGATCATTGCGGATCTGAAGCTGCATGAGCATGGTCTGCGCATTGTCGAGCGGCGCGTGCAAAACTTCCTGCCGCTGCCCAATGGCCAGTATTTGCTGACAGGCGAGGGGCGCACCCAAAGCGAGATCGCAAAGTTCAGTGCCAGGGATGCGGCTCGCTATCCTGCCTATCAGGCCGAGATCGGACGCGTCGCCAGCGTGTTGCGGGAGCTCATGCTCAGCGCACCGCCCAATCTGTCGCTGCGCCAGCTTGGATTGCCGCGCGCGCTGGCAAAGCTTGCGGGCGTTGGAAAGAAGCTTTGGCAAAACGACAGCCTCAGGGCAGCTTTAAATCTCATCCGGCGGTCGGCAGGCGACATCCTCGACGAATGGTTCGAGTCCGATCCGATCAAGGCGGTGCTGGGGTTCGACGCGATCGTCGGCAATCTGGCGAGCCCTTATACTGCCGGCTCCGGCTATGTGCTGCTGCATCACGCGCTCGGCGGGATGAATGGCAAGCCTGGCACGTGGGGGCATGCCATCGGCGGTATGGGAGCGATCACGCAGGCGATGGCGAGCGCTGCCGGCAGTCACGGTGTCGGTATCGATCTTGGCGCCACGGTGCGCGAAATCATCGTCGAGCGTGACCGTGCCGTCGGCGTCGTGCTTGACGACGGCACGCCGGTCCGAGCTCGCGCGGTGATTGCCAATATCGACCCGCGCACGCTTTTTCGCGACCTCGTGCCCGCACAGGCAGTTCCCAACGCGGTCAAAACCCGCATGGAGTCCTGGAAGGCGGGATCGGGCACCTTCCGTATGAATGTTGCGCTGTCGCGTTTGCCGGATTTCTCGGCGCTGCCCGGCGCGGGCGATCATCTGACCGCCGGCATCATCATGGCGCCGAGTCTGTCCTATATGGACCAGGCTTATCGCGATTGCGTTCGCCTCGGCTGGAGCCAAAAGCCGATCGTCGAGGTGCTCATTCCCTCGACGCTCGACGACACTCTCGCGCCGCCCGGCGCCCATGTCGCGAGCCTATTCTGCCAGCACGTCATGCCGCGATTTGCCGATGGCGTGTCATGGGACGATCGCCGCGAGGCCGTTGCCGATTTGATGATCGATACGGTCGAAACCTATGCGCCCGGCTTCAAAGCCAGCGTCATTGCGCGCCAGATACTCTCTCCGCTCGACCTCGAACGCATCTTCGGCTTGCCCGACGGCGATATTTTCCACGGCGCGATGTCGATAGATCAGCTCTTTTCGCTTCGGCCGATGCGGGGCTATGCCGATTACCGCATGCCGATCCCGGGGCTCTATCTGTGCGGGGCGGGGGCGCACCCCGGCGGCGGCGTCACCGGCGCGCCGGGCCATAACGCGGCACAAGCAGCGATCGCCGATCTGATGTGATTTACGACCGTCAGTAGCGTTTGCGCGATACAAGCTGTCGATTACTCGGCAAATGTTGGTGACATTGGGAAGAATCGCGGTTATCGGCAGACAATGGCTACCCAGCGTTTTCGCATTGGCCGCTCGTACACCGGGCTCGGCATGTTCGCGACCAAGCCCTTCAAGCGGCGCGACTATATCGCGACCTATCGGGGCCCGCACATTACCAACGAAGAGTCCGAAAAGCGCGAGCAGCGCGGCGCGACCTACATGTTCGCGCTCAGCAAGACGCACACCATCGACGGCTCGCCCCGCTACAACACTGCGCGCTATATCAATCATTCTTGCCGACCGAATGCGGAGCCGGTCGGACGTAACGGCGGCATTGTCATCATCGCATCGAAGAAGATCGAGCCGGGCGAGGAAATAACCTACGACTACGGCAAGGACTATTTCGAATATTTCCTGGAAGCCGGCGGCTGCCAATGCGCATGGCACCGCGAGAAGAAAGCGCGCAAGCGCCGCAAGGCGCGAATGCTCGCCGAAGCCGCCAAAAAGGCCGGTAAGAAAACGCGTAAACAATCGGCCAACAAACGTTCTGCCAGCAAACGTTCGGCGACCGAGCGATCTGCGAATAAGCGGTCGACGCGCTAAGCTGTTGCCCGCGCAGTCATTCCGCCGTTCACTTGACGGCGGCACTTTCGCGCCGTTTGTGTCGCTGGGACCATCGATGATGGAGAAACCTCTTTGACGACGTCTTTCATACGCGGGAGAGGTTGGTTTCCTAGCTCGGGTTTTGGGTCGGGCGTCGTCGGGACGGTCGCAACGCTTGGAGTTGTCGCGGCGGGTGCGGCAATCGTCGAGGCGGCGCTCATTCCCGGGTTATTGATTGGCGGCGCCGCGGTGTTGGCGCCGCGCCTGCTTCCCCGTGACATGTTGAGCGGCTTGGGGGACAGACTTCGGCGGAGCGTACCGTCCCCGGTACGGGAGCCCTCCGCGGCGACGGCGCATTCCCCTGCGGCGCCGGCTTCCGGCGAGCCCGCGCCTTTCGACACATCCTTTGATACCTGGCGTGCGGTCGCCAAGACCATCACCTATCGCGTGATGGTCACGACCGCCGACTTCGGCGCGAATTATTTTGTGATCGGCGAGCTGGCGACCGCGGCGGGATTGTCGAGCTTGTCGCTTGTGGCCGGCCCCATCGCCTATTTCGCTCATGAAGCGGCTTGGCACTATTACGGCCCCACCTCGGCGCGACATTCCAATCCGCTGGAGGCCACGGTGGATGTACCGATTCCGGGCGTGGCGGACGGCAAGGAAGATGGGCGGGCACGGATTGCGGGCGTGAAGGTGAGCCGGGCTTTGGCCAAGACGGTCACCTACGAAGTTGTGACTGGGGTGTCGGAATTCAGCGTCAATTATCTTTTCGTCCGTGATCTCGTGGCCGCTGCCGGATTGACCACCTTCAGCATCGTGATCAGCCCCTTTGTTTATTACGTGCATGAAAAGGGCTGGGATTATTACGACGCCAGGAAAACCCGAGCGCCGGCGGCTTCGGCCCCGAAGCTGTTGCCGGCGGCTTAACTTACTCCGCGTGCAGACCTTCGGCCTTGATGATCGGCCACCACTTGGCGGTTTCCGATTTGTAGAGCGCGCCGAGCGCTTCCGGCGTTTGCCGGTCGCGCGGCCAGATGTCCTGCCCTTGCTGGGCGAACCGTTGCTGTACGTTCGGATCGGCTAGCGCGGTCACCGCCGCAGCGTTGATCTTGGCAATGATGTCCGGCGGCGTGCCTTTCGGCGCGAACAGGGCATGCCAATAGGAAATGTGCAGACCTTGTACGCCTGACTTCATCAAGAGTTGGAATTTCCGGTGCAAGGTGCCATCGCTGTTCGGTCAGCATCGCATAGGCCTTGATGGTGCCGGCGCCAAGCTGAGTTATTGCGTTCGCTGCCTGGTCGAACATGAAATCGACGCGGCCTGCCATTAAATCCTGCATGGCCGGCGCGCCGCCGCGATAGGGCACGAAGCCGAATTTCGTGCCGGTGACCTGCTCGAAATACATGCCGGCGACTTGCGCGCCGCCCGCGGCGCCGACTGTTCCGGCCTGCGCCTTGTCGGGATTGGCTTTCAGCCAGGCAATCAGCTCCTGCACGTTCTTTGCCGGAAAATCCTTTCGTGCGATGATCATTTGCGGGGTGTTGGCGAGTAGCGCGATCGGCGCAAATGAATTGACGATGTCGTAGTCGACATTGTAGGTGACCGGATTGACGACCTGCGTGCTCCATTGACCGATCAGGAGCGTGTAGCCATCGGGCTCGGCGCGCGCGGCGCGGCCGACGCCGACCGTACCGCCGGCGCCACCGACATTTTCGATCACGATCGGCTGGCCTAGCGCCGCCTCGAGCGGTCCGGAAAGAATGCGCGCCAGTGAATCGGAAGGACCGCCGGGCGGAAACGGCGCGATCACGGTGATCGGGCGCGACGGGTAGTTTTGCGCCGAGGCGATGCCGAAGCCGAAGCCGAACAGGGCAAACAGCGCAGCTACGGCTAGCGACTTGGTCTTCATCAACTGCGCTCTCGCGGCAGGTTCAATGCACGCTCGACGGCGGCGAGCACGGTGCTGTGATCTTGCGAATGGTAGATCGAGGCGCCGGTCTGCATCGGATCCCCGGCATAGTAGCGCTCGTATTGCAGTTGCCGTTGCCCAAATTGGGTGCCGGTTGCATCCCAGGCGAGTTTTGAGAGCCGGATCTTCGCTTCAGCATCGCGATCGGCGCCTTTGTAATAACGGTGAATGTCGGCTGCTATTTCGGACTTGAGATCCGCTTCCGTTGGATTGGCGAGAATGCCGCCGGCTCCCATCACCTGCGTCAGCCGCACCATGCGCTCGTAGAATTTCGGGATGTTGTAGCGCAGCGCCTGCAACGGCGGCAGCGCCGGACGCAGCGTGCCGTGATCGCTCACGTCGGCTTTCTGCTCGGAAAGGACGATCGCGCCCTCGATCAGTTGCAGGTAGCTCAGACACTCGCCGAGTTGGTCCTGCACATGGAGGAAGCCATCGGTCTTGACACTGCGTGACACCGCAACCGCGAGCGCGGTCATGAATTCGCATTTGGCGAGGCCGCGCACCGCAGTTTGATGACCGGTATGAGCTTGCATCTTCGTTCGCGCGAACATGGTGTTGGCGAGTTGGACATTGCCGTAAAGGAACACGCGATCCCATGGCACCAGCACATCGTCGAAGATCGCCATCGCGTCCGGCTCCTCGAAGCGCGAGCCGAGCGGATGATCCCATTCGGATTGCTCGCCGCTGTCGAACGGCTCACGGCAGATGAAGCGCAGCCCCTTGGTGCCGGCCGGAATGGCGAAGGCAAGCGCGTATTTCTCCTCGCCGGGCCGCACCGAGAACGGCAGCGGATAGACCACGATCTCGTCGGCGGTCGGGCCGTGGGTCGCCAGCATCTTGGCGCCGCGCACGATCAAGCCGTCCTTGGTTTCTTCGACAATGCCGAGATAGGCATACGGATCGGCCTGCTGCGAAGCGGACTTGCTGCGGTCGACCGGCGGATTGACCAGCGTGTGGGTAAGGAAGATGTCGTTGTCGCGACAGTAGCGATAGTAGCGCTGCACGTTGTCGGCGAATTTCGGATTGCACTCGGCGAACACACCCGGTTCGTCGGCCATCGAAACCAGCACCGCGTTGAGGAAATCCGGCGAACGCCCCATGGTGCCGAAGCTCGCGTCGGCCCACGCCTTCATCGCTTTGCGGCGATGCACCAGATCGGCGTGGCTGCGCGGAATAATGAATGAGACCCCGGCGGGCTCGCTGCTGTCATCCGGCAAATACGTCATGGTCGAGCGCAATTCGGCGTCGCTCTGCATGTCATAAAGCCGCGCCATTGCCGCGATCGGGCTGCGAAACACCGGATCGGCGGTAACATCCGTGACCTTGCGTCCTGAAACCCACACTTCGCGCGGGTGTGCTTTCAGCCCCGAAATATAGCTTTTGCCGTCACGAATTCCCATCACCGCCCCTTTTTGCGCCAGTCGCTTTTGTGCCCCTTCAACAAGCGGTTTTATCGCATCTTTTCAAGGCCGGATTGCAGTGCAGGAACCTGCGCTGCCCAAAAACGTTATCGGATGCGGCGCAGGTAAAGCGCCGAACATGGGGCGCTTTCCGGAAAAAAGAAAATGTGCGGCATTTGCGGTGAGTTGACCTTCAATGGCGACACTGCCGGGCGTTGCATTGCAGCAATGACCGAGCGGATGCGCCCGCGCGGGCCCGATGCGGGCGGCGCCTTTATGCAGGATCGCGTGGCCTTCGGCCATCGCCGGTTGAGCATTATCGATCTCGCATCGGCATCGCAGCAGCCGATGGTCGATCCGCAACTGGGACTGGCGATCGTCTTCAACGGCTGCATCTACAATTATCGCGAACTGCGCAACGAACTTGCGGCGAAGGGTTACAAACTTCTTTTCCCAGGGCGACACCGAAACAATTTTGAAGGCCTATGCCGAATGGGGCCCGCGTTGCGTCGAACGCTTCCACGGCATGTTCGCGTTCGCAATCTGGGAGCGCAATTCCGGCCGGGTCGTGCTGGCGCGCGACCGGCTCGGCATCAAGCCACTTTATTATGTGGAGCAGCCGGGGCTGTTCCGCTTCGCGTCGACGCTGCCGGCGCTGCTGGCGGCGGGCGGCGTCGATACCACGATCGATCCGGCGGCGCTGCATCATTACATGAGCTGGCACGCCGTGGTGCCGGCGCCGATGACCATCATCAAAGGCGTCCGCAAGCTGCCCGCGGCGACCATCTGCATCATCGAGCCTGACGGCAAGCGGCGCGAGGAGACCTATTGGCAGCTTGACGTCGGACAGCGTTCCGACGATCGCAAGCTCACCGAAGCGGACTGGCGCGAGGCCATTCACGCGGCGATGAGCAAGGCGGTGGATCGCCGCCGCGTCGCTGACGTGCCGGTCGGCGTGCTGCTCTCCGGCGGTCTCGACAGCTCGATCCTGGTCGCGCTGCTCGCCGAGCTCGGGCAGAAGGATCTCAAAACCTTCTCGGTCGGCTTCGACGCGGTCGGCGACGTCCAGGGCGACGAATTCCACTATTCCGACCTGGTGGCGCGGCGCTTCGTCACCGAGCATCACCGGCTCAAAGTCGATTCCTCGCGCGCCATTCACGCGCTGCCGGGGACCGTCGCGGCGATGTCGGAGCCGATGATGAGTCACGACGCCATCGGCTTCTATTTGCTGTCGGAGGAAGTCTCCAAGCACGTCAAGGTCGCGCAAAGCGGGCAGGGCGCCGACGAGATTTTCGGCGGCTACCACTGGTATCCGAAACTGATGCGCTCGAACGATCCGACCTCGGATTATGCGCGGGTCTATTTCGACCGCGACCACGAAGAGATGGGATTGGCGCTGGCGCCCGCGATGATGAACAACGGCGATTATAGCCGCGACTTCGTCGACAACTTCTTTCGCGATTGCCGAAGCGCGAGCCCGATCGACAAGACGCTTCAGCTCGATGCGCAGATCATGATGATCGACGATCCGGTCAAGCGCGTCGACAACATGGCGATGGCGTGGGGTCTCGAAACCCGCGTGCCGTTCCTCGATCACGAGGTGGTCGAGCTCGCAGCGCGCATCCCCGCCGAACTGAAAGTCCGCGACGGCGGCAAATACATCCTCAAGGAAGCTTCGCGCGGCCTGGTGCCCGACGAGGTGATCGACCGGCCGAAAGGCTATTTCCCGGTGCCGGCGCTGAAATACCTGCGCGGCCCGTTCTACGACTTCGTGCACGATGTGCTCGATGCGCAAGGCGGCGCGCGAGCGCGGCATCTTCAACCGGCCGTACATCGACCGGCTGCTGGCTAATCCCGAAGGCGAGCTGACGCCGAAAGGGCACTCCAAGCTTTGGCAAGTCGCGTTGCTGGAGTGCTGGTTGCAGACGCAAGGAATCTGACCAGGGAGCTCGACCATGGAATTTCGCTACGATCCTTCCGCGCGACGTTTCCGTATCCGGACGCTGGTTCCCGCGGGCGAGCATCCGCGTGTCTTCACCGTCGACGATCAATTTCAGTTCGGCATCGAGGAAGAATACTTCCTCTGCGACGCGCAAACCCTTGAGGCGCCCGCCGAGACGCCGGATGCGCTGTTCAAGCGCGCGAATTTCGGCGTAACCGGCAACGATCGGGCGCGAGTTCCTGCAGGCGCAGATCGAGGTCGCGACCGAGCCGCATACCAATGCCGGCGACGCGCGGCGCGAGCTGTTGCGGCTGCGGCAGAACGCGGCGGCGGCCGCCGCCGAGCACGGCCTGTCGATCGTTGCGTGCAGCACCCACCCGATGGCGCATTGGCGCGAGGCCGTGCAGTCGCCGAAGGACCGCTACGCCGATGTCATGGACGCGCTGCAAATGATCGGCCAGCGCAACATGCTGTGCGGCATGCATGTGCATGTCGAGTTTCCCGATCCGGCGCGCCGGGTCGACGTGATGACGCGGATGCTGCCCTACGTGCCGCTGTTCATCGCGCTCTCGGCATCGTCGCCGTTCTGGCAGGGCCACGCGACCGGGCTCAAAGGCTACCGGCTCGCTGCCTACGACGAGCTGCCGCGCACCGGGCTGCCGGAACTGTTCCGCAACAACGCCGAATATGATGCCTATGTCGACGCCATGGTGCTCTCCGGCGCCATGCAGGACGCCAGCCACCTGTGGTGGGCGGTCCGTCCGTCGCTGAAATATCCGACCCTGGAACTCCGGGCGCCGGATTGCTGCACCCGGCTCGACGATTCGCTGGCGCTGGCGTCGCTGTACCGTTCTTTGGCGCGCTTCTTGTATGGCCATCCGGAGCACAATGCGGAGATGGACGTGGTCGACCGGGCGATTGCGGTCGAGAACAAATGGCGGGCGCAGCGCTACGGGGCGCAGGGCACTTTCGTGTCCCGGTCCGGGGCGGTGACGGTCGGCGATATGCTCGCGCACCTGATCGAGCTGGTCGCGGCCGACGCCGAGGCGCTCGGCTGCGCCGGCGAGCTCGACCACTGCCGCTCGATCATCGCCGAGGGCACCTCGGCTGACGCCCAGTTACGGATTTTTACAGAAAATGAACACGAAGGCGCCGATATTGCGTTACAAAAGGTGACGCGCTGGATTCGCGACGCCACGCTGGTGGCTTAACCTTTAAGGCCCCGGAAGGGCCCTGCTATGTGCCGCTGGATTGCTTATCGCGGTGAAATGACGGCCCTCGAGCACTATGTGACCGAGCCGGCCCATTCGCTCATCTCGCAAAGCATTCACGCGCTGGAAGCGACCGCGAGCGTCAACGGCGACGGCTTCGGGCTCGGCTGGTACGGCAACCATCCGGAGCCGGGGCTCTACCGCGAGATCAGGCCGGCCTGGTCGGACGAGAACCTGCGCTACCTGTGCCGGCATTTGCAGTCGCGGCTGTTCTTCGCCCATGTCCGCGCCGCGACCGGCACCGCGATCACCCGCGCCAATTGCCATCCGTTCGCCTGCGGCACCTGGATGTTCATGCACAACGGCTTCGTCGGCAACTGGAGCCGGCTGCGCCGCAAGGTCGAGAACCTTATTCCCGACGACCGCTATCCATCGCGCGTCGGCACCACCGACTCCGAGGCGATGTTCCTCGCCATCATGGGCGCCGGCATCGAGCATCCGCTGGCGGCGACCGAGCGGACGCTCGCCACGCTCACCGACATGGTCAACCAGAACAAGCCGGGCGACCGCTTCCGCTTCACCGCGGCGCTGTCGAACGGCAAGGATCTCTACGCGTTCCGCTATTCGGTGAACGACAAGGCCAACACGCTGTATTACCGGGAATCCGCCGACAGCATCGTGATCGTTTCCGAACCGCTCGACGACGATCACAAGAAATGGATCGCCGTGCCGGAGAACCACGTGCTGATCGCGATGGCCGGCGAGCGCGCCCGCATCCAGCCGATCCTGCAAGTTCAGCAGGAAGCGGCGGAGTAAGCCTCTTTCTCCGTCATCCTGAGGTGCCCGCGCAATAAGCGCGGGCCTCGAAGGATGCCGGCCGAAGTGCAGTGGCCGTCGCCCTTCGAGGCTCGGCGCTGCGCGCCGAGCACCTCAGGGTGACGGAAAAAACGGTCTCTTACGGCTTCCATCCCTTCGACCACGCCGGCGGCGTTTTGCCGTCGATCAGGATGAAGGCGATGCGGCAGGGCTTGCCGGAATTGTTGACCCAGGCGTGATTGGTGGCCTGCTGCACCAGCACATCGCCAGCCTTGCAGTGAACCTCGGTGTCGTCGAGCAGCATGTCGATCTCGCCTTCGAGCACGATGGCGTAGTCGATGGTGCGGGTGCGGTGGGTGTTCTCGTGCCGCCCATAGCCCTGCGTTGCCGGATCGATGCCCATGTTGAGCAGGATCTGGTGATGGTCGACGGCGCCGTAGCCGCCGGTCGGGGTCGGTGCGAAATCGACGATGCGGAAGATCGTGCCGTTGTCGGGCGGCGGTACTTTCACCGGCGTCTTCGCGCGGTCGCTCGCGCCGGACATGTCGACCGGGAGACTCGTTCGTCACCCAGAGCAGGCTCATGCCGTTGCCGCCGGCGCTGCGCTGGATCGCCTTCACCGGCTCATCCACCAGCACAACCGCTTTGCCGCTGGCGTCGTGGCCGGTCACGATCCGGCGTGTCGATTTCATCTCCATGGCGTCTCTCCCGTCTCGCTTGCTTGAATAAGAGGGCCGCAATAAACGATGATGCCGCGCGTTTGCCAAGGTCTAAAAAGCTCAAAGCGCTTAAGCCATGCGTTGCGGGTAGGGGAGAAGAAACAGTGAGCGTCGAGAAGTCGCGTCCGTTGCTGCAATCGGCGGAAAATCCGGGTTCAAACTACGATCGCGAGCCGACCATTGCGGCGATGGCGCGCGACATGGACGTCATGGTGCCGATGCGCGATGGCGTCAAAATCTGCGTCGACGTCTATCGCCCCGATGCGCCCGGCAAATTTCCCGCGCTGCTGGCGTTTGCGATCTACAACAAGGATTTCCAGGGCCCGGACATGGCGGAAGCGCTGCCGCCGCAGCCGGCGTGGTCGCCGCTGTGGACCGGGCCGATGGAAGCCGGCGACACCAAGTTCTTCGTGTCGCGCGGCTATGTGCATGTGATCGGCTCGCCGCGCGGCGTCGGCAAATCCGAAGGCGGCGGTTCGCGCGAATGGGACTGCTACGACCTGATCGAGTGGATCGCGGCGCAGCCGTGGTGCGATGGCAATGTCGGCATGGTCGGCATTTCCGGCTTCGGCGCCGAGCAGCTTGCGGTGGCGAAGAAACAGCCGCCGCATCTGAAAGCGATCTTTCCGTTCGACTCGCGCGGCGCCTATGGCGAACTCGGCGGCTTCCGCGACGAATATCCCGGCGGCGTCATTCATCTGTTCCGTTATCTGGTCGGCCACTTCTCGGCGATGCATCAGCACAAGGGGCCGCCCGGCGCGCTGCCGCCGGAGCGCGAGAAGATATGGCGCGCGGCGATGGATAACCCCGACTACAAGATGTATCCGCACGTCTACAATCTGGTCGCGCAAAAGGGCCAGCACATGCCGCCGTACTACAATGTGCTGGTCGATCCTTACGACAGCGAAGCGGCGGTAACGAAGAGCGAAAAGGAATTCGCCGACATCAAGGTGCCGACCTACACCGGGTCAGGCTGGTACGGCTACACCTACAAGACCCATCTGAACGGCTGCCAGCACTGGTACGCGAATATCAAGACGCCGAAGAAGCTGCTGCTGTCAGGTCCGGCCCATGTCGAGCGGCCGTACCACACCATGCATGGCGAGGTGCTGCGCTGGCACGATCACTGGCTCAAGGGCATCGACACCGGCGTGATGAACGAGCCGCCGGTGCGCTACTGGGTGATGGGCGCCAATCAATGGCGCACCGCGAGCGACTGGCCGGTGCCGGAAACGCAGTGGACCAAGCTTTATCTGTCGAGCTGGGAGCGACTGACGCCGGATACGCCGGCGCCGTCGAGCGTTACCGAGACGCAGTTGCCGGATTCGTTCGTGCAGATGCCGCCATCGCAGACCACGACCATCCAGCGCCTGCGCTATATGACCGATCCGCTGCCGAACGATGTACTGGTCGCGGGCCCTATCGTGGTTACGCTGTATGCGGCGATCGACCAGGACGACACCAACTGGATCGTGATCCTGAAAGACGTTGGCCCCGACGTATCGGTGATGAGTGTGCGCGAGGGCGAGCGTGAAATTCCGAAAAACCTGCACGAGCGCGAGATCACCCGCGGCTGGCTGAAAGCCTCGCACCGCGCGACCGACCCCAAGCGCTCAAAGCCACATTGGCCGTGGCATCCGCTGACGCGTGAAGCGCAGAAGCCGGTCACGCCCGGCGCGATCGAGGAGTACCGGATCGAGGTGATGGCGACCGCGAACCTGTTCCGCAAGGGTCACCGCATCTGCCTTGACATCACCAGTCTCGATCTGCCGACCGGCGTTGCCGGCGCGACCAACGCCGAATATGTGCCGTATCACATCTGCTCGAGCAGAACGGTGCTGCACAAGGTCTATCACGACCGCGCGCGGCCCTCGCACGTGCTGCTGCCGGTGGTTCCGGAGTGACCGCTGGGCTTGCAACGGGAATATTGGCTACGATTTAAAACCGGTCCCTCCGCATCTCTGGCATCTAACTTTCTTGTCGCCGTGTTTGAGAAGGCCTTTGCCTTCGCAATTCTTGCATTTCGCTTTTGGCTTGCTTGGCTTCTTTTGCATGTTCCCTCCAGTACCGCGTCGCGCTGAGTGAAGACATGGCGGACGTCTCGACAGTTTGAAATTGCCATTTTTCAGACGTGCAAGCCACGCCTCGTCTTAGATGACGTGAAATTCATGGCTAACGGAGGAGTCTGGGCCCGTTCGACTGCTCAATAAACGGTCTGCTGGACACTACGGTCGCTGCCAGATAGAAAGCCCCTCAATACGAAAGGAATTTGATGTCTTTTAAATTTGGTGTCGGACAAGCAGTTGAGTATACGCCCATAGGCGAGAAAACCGCGGGTCTCTACAGGATCGTGAGGCAGATGCCGGCGGAAGAACAGGCATTCGACTTGAGATATCGTATCAAGAGCGCTGCCGAAATCTACGAGCGAAATGTTCTCGAATGCCAACTAAGCGCTGATGTGAGCGACGAAGGCGAGTATGCCACGACCATGCCTCGCCTCTCGCACGGATCGCACGGCCATTGAACGCCCGCATTTGGGACGACGCTAGCCTGCTCTGATGAGCGCGTGTTTCTGCTCTTGCGCTAATGTCAATCGATGGCGCGCTGCATTTGCATTACGCCAAATGCCAGCGAAGCATTGGCCGCTACTTCCTGACGAATTTGCTTGCATCAACCCGCGCGACGAATGATGACCTGTTCGTCGCGCTGCTAGATTAGGCATGGTGCATGCGATAGTCTTTCTCCAGAATGCGTGTACGTTCGGTTGGCGTCTTGGGGAAACATCAAATGCGTGGCAAAATTCTTCTGCTTGGCCGTTGCTGCTGTTGCGTATTCGAACACTGCAACGGCGGCGGAGGTAACGCTTCGGGCGATATCGGTCTTTAACGAAAAGACCACCTATTCCGTCGGCATTGAGCGCTTTATCGACCGGGTCAATGAAGCCGGGAAGGGTGTCATCCAGATCAATTATATCGGCGGGCCGAAGGCGATGCCGCCGTTCGAAGTCGGCAATGCACTGAAGAACGGCGTCGTCGACATCGCGAACGAGACCGGCGCGTTCTACACCAACCTGATGCCGGAAGCCGACACCTGGAAGCTCAGCCAGCGTCCGATGTCGGAATTGCGCAAGAACGGCGGCTTCGACTTCATGGCAAAGCTCCTTGAGCAGAAAATGAATGCCATCATGCTGGCGCGCGTCGTCGACAACAATCCATTCCATCTCTATCTCAACAAACGTATCACCACCCCCGATCTCTCGGGCCTGAAGCTGCGGATCACGACGGTCTATCGCGACTTCTTTCAGGCGTTGGGCGCAACCGTTGTGCAGACGGCACCAGGTGAGGTCTACACCGCACTCGATCGCGGTGTAGTTGACGGCTATGGCTGGCCGATTACCGGCGTGTTCGATCTCGGCTGGAACGAGAAGACCAAGTATCGGGTCGACCCCGGCTTCTACAGTGCCGAAGTATCGATCATGATCAATAAGACGGCGTGGGACAAACTCGACGATCAGCAGAAGGCTGTCTTAAGAAAGGCAGCCGATCAGGGCGAGGCTGAGGCGCCGGCCGAGTTCCTTGCGCTGGATGCAAAGGAAACCGAGCGGCAGGCAGCGGCCGGCATCGAAACGATCAGCTTCGATCCCGCAGTGGCCAAGGACTACGTGAAAAAGGCCTATGATGCCGGATGGGCCGGAAACATCCGCCAAAGTCCGGAAATCGCCCCAAAGATACGGGAATTTTTTTCCAAGCCCGAATAGCTCGCGAGACGAGCGGCTTGCGAGATCGCAATGCCGGCAGACACGCTGAGCGGTGATTAGGTCGATGTCGGATCTCTACGACACGCTGCTTGAGAAACTGTTCCTCGCCGCATGCGGCGTGCTGTTTCTCATGATGCTGATGATTTGTACCGACGTTTTATTACGGAACGTTCCGCTGATCCCGTCGCTGCACGGTCTGGCCTGGGCGGACGAAGTGTCGGAAGACATGATGTATCTGATCACGATGCTCGCGGCGCCGTGGCTGCTGCGGCAAGGCCGGCATATTCGCGTCGATATCCTACTGCATGCGTTGCCGCCGCGCGCCGGATGGTGCTGCGAGTGGCTTACCGATGCCATAGCCCTCGTGTGTTGCGCGATCATGGTCGTTTACGGGACGGAGGCGGCCTATGCGAGCTATTCCTCCGGCATGGTAACGATCAAAACGCTGGTCACCCCGGAATGGTGGTCGCTCGCGCCGTTGCCCGTGACCTTCCTTCTGCTTGCGATCGAAGTCCTATTTCGGATGCAGCGTCTTGCCGAAGGTCCGCGGATGCCGCGCCAAGATATAGTGGCGGCTCCGTAGCCGCATATGTCATGGCAAGCCGCAGCCTGGTTACTGCTCGGCGGTTCGACCGTGTTGCTGTTTCTCGGTCTGCCGGTCGCGTTCAGCTTTCTAGCCATCAACATCTTAGGCGCGATTCTCTTCCTCGGCGGCGAGCCGGGCCTGGTGCAACTGGCGCGCAACAGTGTCGATTCCGTCAGCAGCTTCTCGCTCACGCCTATTCCCATGTTCGTGCTGATGGGCGAGTTGCTGTTCCACACCGGCATGGCGGTGAAGGTTCTGGATGCCGTCGAGCGGCTCATCACCAAGGTGCCGGGACGGCTTGCCGTCATTGCCGTTGTCGCCGGCACCATCTTCTCCGCGATATCGGGCTCGACGATCGCGGTGACGGCGATGCTTGGCAGCCTGATGGTACCGTTGATGCTGGACCGGGGCTACCACCCTGAGCTCGCGACCGGCCCCATCATCGCCGTCGGCGCGCTCGACATGCTGATGCCGGTCTCGGCGCTGGCGGTGCTGCTCGGCAGCCTTTCGGGTATTTCAATCACCGGGCTGCTGATGGGAGGATTTGTCCCCGGCATGCTTCTGAAGGCTGCGTTCGTCGCTTACATCATCGTCTGCGTCAAACTGAATCCTTCGCTTGCTCCCCCAGGCCAACTGGAAGTTTACCGCGGCTGGGAAAGGATCAAGCCGCTCATCCAATATGTCATCCCCATCCTCGCGATCTTCGTGATCGTCGTCACATCGATGAATGTAGGATGGTCGACTCCGACTGAGTTGGCGGCGATCGGCGCGTTTGCCACCATGGTGCTGGCGCTCGCCTACCGGGTGCTGACGACAGAAATCCTGTTCGCGTCGCTGCGCGGCACGATCATGATTTCCGGCATGATCCTGTTCATCATCGTCGGCGCGACGACGTTCTCGCAAATCCTGTCGTTTTCAGGAGCAAGCAACGGCATCGTGTCGCTGATCACCGGACATGGTCTGTCGCAAAACGCCATCATCGGCGGGATGATGCTGATCCTGATCTTCCTCGGTATTTTCGTCGATCAGGTAAGCATGATGCTGATCACGCTGCCGATCTTCATGCCCGTTGTGCAGCAGTTGGGCATCGATCGGGTCTGGTTCGGGGTGATGTTCCTGATTTGCATGCAGCTCGGCCTGCTGCTGCCGCCACACGGCTTGCTTCTCATGACCATGAAGGGAGTGGTGCCGCCGCAGGTCCGGATGGGCCATATCTTCCGCGCGGTGGTGCCTTACATTGTGCTGAGCGTCGTGATGCTGGCGCTCGTCTTCTTCTTGCCGGCGGTGGCGCTCTGGTTGCCGAACTTGATCCGCTAAAGCAGGTAAACGCGACGGCAGCAAACCGACAACGGCTGCTTCGTGGGCTCGAAGCTTATCGCGTTCGTTGCGCCGCCTCGATCATCAATTGATAGGCTGCGTTCAATTCCGGCTTCGCCTTCGCAACCTCTTCGCCGGAGCTAACAAGGGTTTTGAGCATCGACGCCTGTTCGTCAGGCGGAAAACTGATCAGTTCGCCGCCGCTGGCCATCCAGTCCTTGCGTGCCTCATTCGTGATTTCAAGCGCTTGCGGGGCCACCGCCACCAACTCCACGTCACCGTCCTTATCGACGATCTGTTGCAGATCGGGCGGCAAGGTGTCGTACCATTTCTTGCTGATCTCAATGACGGTGAAGATGGCGGGCTGGCCAATCTCGGTCACGTACTTTGATGTGTCGGAAAAGTGCATGGCGACAAAATTCTTCAACGCCGAAATCGCGCCGTCGATGGCGCCCTGCTGAAGCGCCGGCAGCACGTCACCGAGCGTCAACGCCACAGGATTAGCGCCAAGCCCGCCGAACGGCACGGTCTGGAATTGCGAGGCGAGCACCCTGATCTTTTGGCCCTTTAAATCGGCGAGGTGACGGACCGGCGTTCTTGCAATCAGCGAGGACGGACTTGCCATCATGAAGCCCACGCCATGCAAACCCTTGTCGGCCCCAAGTGCGAGGATGAACTTCCTGACCGCGGGATCGGCGGCAAGGCGCTGTCCGTGCTCCATGGAATCGACCAGGCCCGGAGCCGCCATCACTTCGAACCGGTCGTCGACGCCGACGAAGAACTCGGGCGGAAGGACGGCGCACTGGATCGCGCCGAACTGCGTGCCCTCGATTTGCCGCGGGATCGAGCCGAGCTGGCTCGCAGTATAAATTTCCGGCTTGATCCGGCCGCCCAAGTCCTTCTCGATCGCGGCGGCGTAGTTCTTGGCGAATTGGTGGGTCGGATCGTTCAGGGTCGGAAGCGATATCTTCATCACGAAAGTCTTGTCGTCGGCCGCCCGCGCGACGCCGGGCATCAGTGAAAGCCCAACGACGCATGCGCCCGCGGCGATGACCATTCCAAGTGCGATAGATCGCTTCATGGCGTTTCCCCCTCAAAAACCACGTGACTTGTTCGGGACCGAAATCAGCGCGACGCCCCACTACCGGAGGTTTATGTCGCGCAGTCCTGCTTCACGATGGCCTACCAACGCGAACCGGATGCTACGACGCTGGCCCGGTCGTCGGAAGGGCGTAAATATGGCCGACATGACCATGAAGGGCGTCGTACCGCCGCAGGTGAGGGTTAGTTACATCTTCCGTGCGGTGATGCCTCAATTCCGAGCAGCGCTCGTGGGAGTGTTAATTGACCGGGTGCAGTAAAACGGCAACCATTCACTTGTATGAGTTGCGGCGTCGTGATTCCCTTCCGGCAGAGGCATTCCAGGACATAGCATGACAAATCAATTCCCAACGGCGCGATCCGCCGGGGTGGTCCGGCGTTTGGGCGTTCCTGCGATTGTGACGGTCGCGGCCGTAATGACGGCGCTGATCGCAACGGCGCCCGCCGCTGGCGCCGCGACGAACCAGGCGCGTCCCGCGCCCTCCACTGAGGCCGTGGCCCCGCGCAATGCCGGTGAGCCGATCATGGCCATCGTTTCGATCAAGAGCCAGCAAGTGACCTTCTACGACGCCGACGGCTGGATCGTGCGTGCACCCGTATCGACCGGTATCAAGGGACGCGAGACCCCGGCCGGCGTCTTTGCCGTCGTGGAGAAGGACAAGGATCACCATTCGAGCCTTTATGACGATGCCTGGATGCCGAACATGCAGCGCATCACCTGGAACGGCATCGCACTGCACGGCGGACCGTTGCCCGGCTATGCGGCGTCGCACGGCTGCGTGCGGATGCCCTTTGGCTTTGCAGAGAAGTTGTTCGACAAGACACGCATCGGCATGCGCGTGATCATCTCGCCGAACGATGCCGCCCCGGTGGAGTTTTCCGATCCGGCGCTGTTCGTGCCGAATGCCGATGCCATCGCGGCTGCGCCGGCTCACGCCGAGACGCTCGCCCGCGAGGCTGCGGAGGCCGCGAAGACGGCCGACGAGGCGAAGAAGGCAGCCGCGGTAGCCGTGCGCGAAGCAGCGGCGCTCACGGTGTCGCTGCGCCAGCTGGAATGGGCCAAGAGCCGCGCGGATGCCGAGGCCACATACGCCGATAAGGCGATCGCAACTGCGAAGACGGATCAGGCCAAGGCACAGGCCGAGGATGTGAAGCAGAAGGCTACCGCGAAGTCCGCCGAACTGGGAACGCAGATCGACAAGGCCAAGGCGAAAATCGCCGCGGACGTAGCGGCGAAGGACGCCGCCAAGGCGGCCGAGGCCAAGCGGGTCGACGCCGTCAAGGCGGCGGGAGACGCCAAGCTCGCGCTCGAACCGGTCTCGGTGTTCATCAGCCGCGCGACGCAGAAGCTTTACGTGCGGCGCAACACGCATGTCCGGGTGCCGGACGGGGGGAGAGGTTCGACACGATCCTCGAGGTGCCGGTCACGATCCGCAATCCTGAAAAGCCGCTCGGCACGCATGTCTTCACGGCAGTCGCGTCCGCCGGCGCAGGCTTGCGCTGGACCGCGGTCACGATCGACGGCAGGGACGACGCCAAGGATGCGCTCGACCGCATCACCATTCCGCAAGATGTGCTCAATCGCATCGCGCCGACAGCGTTGCCGCGATCGTCGATTATCATCTCGGACGAACCGTTGAACAGCGAAACCAACTATCGCACCGAGTTCGTCGTGGTTCTGAACAGCCAGCCCCAGGGCGGCCTCATTACACGCCGTCCGGCTCCGACCGATGTCGTGGCGCAAAGTGCCCCGGCGGAGCATCTTCGGTTCCTGGGGTTGGGGCTCCCAATCCAGCAACACCCCCCAGCCCGCCGGCCAACACAACAATCAACGGCAATACTACGGCCAGTCCTATTATCAGCGGTAACAGGGCTCGCGGCGAAAATGCGCCGCGCAGTGCGATGACGCAATGACGCCGCAGCCGCTGACATGGGGGCGGGATGAAGAGGGCAATTCTCGCAATAGTGCTTCTGCTGCCCGGCCTGGCCTATGCGCAAGAGCGCCCCGAATGGGCTTTCGGTCCGGATAGTTCCGGCGTTGCGTATCCACGCAAACCGGATGACGGCGTTCTGAAGCAAGTTCCTGGCAGCACCAAAAGCTACACTCAAGCGCAGATCGACGATCCGATGCATCCGCCGGATTGGTTTCCCGATGAGCATCCGCCGATGCCGCGCGTCGTGGCGGAGGGTAATGGGACGACCGTGCGAGCCTGTATCGGATGCCATTTGGCCAATGGCCATGGCCATCCTGAAAATTCGCGGCTGCCGGGATCAAGCGCCGCTTATCTGAAACGCCAGCTTGAAGAGTTCCGCGTCGGCAAGCGTCAAGGACCGGCCTCGCTCCTGATGAATAACAGCGCCAAACATCTGACCGATGACGAGATAACCGCTGCCGTCGATTATTTTTCCAGGCTTGATGTGGTGCCGTGGACCCGCGTCGTCGAAACAGACACGATCCCAAAGACTTGGTGGCGCGGCAATCGGCGCCTGCAACTTGCCGAGGGCGGCACCGACCTATCGGGCACCAACTCGTGGAAGTTCCCCAGGATCCAGCGCGTACGGCGCTTCGCGATCCACATTCCGGCACCGTAAGTTACGCGCCGTTCGGAAGTCTGGCGCGCGGCGAAGCGCTCGTTGCGACAGGCGGAAACGGCGAGACGCTGGCATGTGCCGGATGTCACGGGCCCGGGCTGCATGGAACAGCGGATATCCCGAATATTGCCGGTCAGCATTCGATTGTCATTGCGCGCCAGCTGTTTGCATTCAAAGCAGGCGATCGAGACGGCGCGATGGCCATACTCATGCGGCCGGTCGTCGAGAAACTCACAAATGAAGACATTATAGCCATCGCGGCCTACGTCGCATCGCTCGATGGCCGTGGCGGCAGTGATCGCGCCGATCGACAGAATTAGTGTCGGCGGGTGGCGCCGGCGCGCGCTTCCTAGTGCTTCGCTTGGGTCGGATCAAGATTGAAGATCCGCATCGGCGTTGAGGTCGAGAATGTTTTAATGGGGGGAGCCTTTCGCGAAAAATAAAGAGGCCGCTCGAAAGCGGCCTCCGGCTTGCTGTTGATTCATCGGCTATTCGCTAGCAGCGGACGCACCGGCAGTTGCCGCCATAAGGACCGCAGGCCCATACATAACCTCCGCCACAACCATGAGAACCCGTCATTCCATTACAAGCGGCCTTTTTGACGATCGGCGTGGCGTTCTGAATTTGCGCATGTAAGTTCGCCGCGCCTGGGGCTTGAGTTTGCGCATTGACCGTCAAGACCATCGCTCCCAGTGCGAGCGCCGCCGCGGTCAAAGTCGTCGCCAGTTTTCTCATGATGCCTTCCCTCATTTTGTTCAATGCAAAAGTATGAATGACACGGCGGTATTGTACACTTTTCCAAAGTCTCCGGGGAGGCCTTCCAGCGGCACGCCACATCGCACGGCCAGGAGACTGACCGTCCCCTTGTGGAAAGGCTTGCTGTATTTTGCGTTGCAAAAAAATGTCGCCGATGGCCCACCGCGTCGTCTCGCTGCGCCGCGGAACATGGTCGCTATCGGGGCATAGCGGACTCGGGTAAGCCGGCTTCCGGCGGATTTATGGATTCTACAGCCTGGGACAAACAGGCGAAGGTATGCTGGCACCGCGTTTAGCTTTGAGGATGTTTTGCCTGGCTTGAAGCTGCCGACGCACGTTCGCTTCAGAGCGAGCTTTCGAGAAATCGCAACAGCCGCGGTGCTGCAGTAGCGCCGTAGCCGTTGGGTTCATTTTCGAACGGATCGGCCGACCAGAAATGTCCGGCACCGGGAATGATAATCCGGCGCACGAAATTTCCGGCCTGGGTCAGCGCCGTGAGGAAGGCACCCGATTGGCTCGCCGGATCGACGATGTCGTCGTTGGTGCCGTGGATGAGCAGGAAATGCACCTTGTTGCGGTCGACGGTGGCATAGCTGATCGGCGAGGCGTCAAAATAGATGCGCCGATTTTCCGTCGGCGACACGCCAAGGAATTTTTCCGTGATGTTGTCGCGCGGCCGTGCGGTCAGGTCGTGGTCCCATTGTGCCAGCATGTCGTAGACGCCGTAGAACCCGACGACGGCCTTGACGTTCGCGGGAGTTGCGGCATTGGGATCGTCGCGATAGGCCGAGGTGAATTGGTCGCCTGCGAGCGCAAGCAAAGCCGCCAGATGACTTCCCGCCGAGTCGCCGATGAGACCGATCCGATCCGGGTCGATGTCGAACGACGCAGCCTTAGCCCGCACAAACTGAATGGCCGCTTTCGCGTCATAGACGGCGGCGGGATAGACGCCCGGCTTTCCCAGGCGGTATTCGATCGAAAAAAGCGCATAGCCGTTGCGGGCAAGGAACGGACCCCAGTATTTGTAAAACGTCCGGTTGCCATTTTGCCATCCGCCGCCATGGATCGCCACCAAGGCCGGCGCCTTGGCGAGTCCCTTCGGTAGATAAATGTCGCCGACCAGCTTGGTCCCATCGTGTTCGGCATAGACCATGCCGAGCTGGGTCGTGACTTCATAGTCAGCGGCGGACGCCTGGCTAGCCATCATCAGCAGCCCCAACAGTGCCATGCAGTAAATCGCGTATCGCATCGTGTGTTCAACGGGGTGAATTCGCCCAAAGCACTCTCGGCGCAACGATAGCATCGACCATGCCTGTTACAAACCGCCACCAGAGTTGCACCGGCGCGCGCTTCCTCGCGGACGTACGGTTTGCCCTGTACGTCCCAGGATCCAAGGATGAGCAATTTCGCTCAAACTCAACTTGGCCACCGTCCTAAGCTTTCTTCAGTTACGCCAGGGTGAGGTCACAGCGTGTCTACGATTACGCGTTTCCCGGGGCCTTTGCGCTCCCAGAATACCGATCAAGACGATTTCGAGCGTGAGGTTGCGGCACGCTTCGGCCTTGTACCGAATTTCTTTCGGTCCGCACCGGACGCTCCGTTGGTTATTCGCGAATTGTGGCAGTTCGCGAAGTCAGCCTATCTGGACACCCCCATCCCGACGCTGTTCAAGGAACGGCTGTTTGTCTACCTCTCCCGCTTTTGCGAAATTCGCTACTGCATCACGCGTCACTGCGGTTTCCTGTTGGGACTCGGTCGGGCAGCCGGCGATCCGGACGCGCCAGCGATGACGATTGCCCAGGTAGTTCGTTTGCTCCAGCGCGCCATCCCTTCCGACGAACACATTGGGGCGGCGATTGCCCGCCTGGATGCCGTCGCGGAAACGATCGATTGGCCGTCACCCGAGACCTCCTACGACGAGGATCTGCTCACTGCGGCCACTGTGCTGTTCCTTCAACCAGCGCGCGCCGAACGGGCTAAGCGCGCGTTGCGCACCGCGCTTGGCGGCGAAAAATTCGAGTTGCTGGTCGGATTTCTGACGTTTATCCGGGCAGCTCACTATTGGACATTAATGCATCCGGATTTGGCCCTTGAAGACGACGTCAAAGAGCTGCTGCGCGAACAAGAGCAACTTGCCCAACTGTTGTTGAAAGATTCCGAAGCCGCCCGTTGTGAGATGCGGGCGCGGCTATTTGAGGAACTGGCATCGCTACGCGAACTCAACGAACGAGAAGAGCTTGAAAAGGTAAAGCGTGCTCTTGAAGAAAGCGGACGGCAAAAAGACCTGCTGATAAAGGAGGTCGATCACCGCATCAGGAACAGCTTGCAGATTGTATCGAGCCTGCTGCACATGCACGCCAAGGCCGCAGGAGCCGCTGCGGGTCAATTTCACGATGCCGCCGCGCGCGTTGCGGCCATAGCCGCCATTCATCAACAACTGCATAAATCTGACGACGTCGAAACGGTAGCGCTTAACCGGTATCTCGTCGACCTTGGTCGGGAAATCACAGCGGCATCGAGTAGCTCTGACCGAGCCTGGACGATAGCAGTCGACGCCGATCCGCTCCTCATCCGCACCGATCTTGCGATACCGCTTGGCCTCATCGTCAACGAACTGGTTATGAACGCCATCAAGCATTCGCGACCGTCGAGCGGAAGCGAGCGCGTGCAGATTGTGCTCAAAACGACGCCGGATAGTCTGTCGATCACTGTCTCCGATATAGGGCAACGGCCCGCTGCTGACGCCGCCACGCAAAGCTCTGGCATTGGCGCTCGAATAGTCGAGGCGTTCGCTCGCCAAATCGATGCCACGATCACAAAAGGATGCAACTCGGCAGGTTATGCCGTTACAGTAACAGTCCCTTACTGCGTCGATCAGGCTCTCAATTGAACGTAGAGCATGATCCGGAAAAGTGGACGCCGGTTTCCCGCCTTCGCGAAGCCGATCTTTGGCGCAAGATTATTCTTAAGTCAGCTTCGGCGGGCGAAGGAAGGTCCGAAAAGATCATGCACCAACCAAAAAACTAAGCCCATGATCCAATTCAACTTGATCGGATCATGGTCTAGGCTGCGCTCAATCCGGAATTGACAGCCTTCGTTGGCTCATCGTCTGAGGCCGGGATTGTCGTGAAGGACCACATTCAGTAAGCGAATTGTGGACTTTCAGGTCGCCGTTGTATTCGATAAATCCGAGCTTGCGGAACTTGTTCATAAAAAAGCTCACGCGCGATCGCGTCGTTCCCACCATTTCGGCGAGCGTCTCCTGACTAATTTTCGCTATGACCGGCTCGGGCCGCCCCTCCTTGCCGAAGTTCGCCATCAGAAGCAGCAATCTCGCCAAGCGCTTCTCGCTCGAATTAAAAAGCTGGTCGACCAGGTCCTCCTCCACGCGCGCGTTGCGAGCCAGGATGTAGGTCAGGAACATCTCGGAGAACTTCGGTTCGTCGTGGAGCACGCGTATGACGGTAGCCTTGTCCAGCCGCGTGATGACGCAATCCGTTGTCGCGGTGGCAGTCGCCAGACGCAAAGGCTGGCCACTGAGGCAGCCTTCGCCGAAGAAGTCTCCCTTATTATGGAGAGCGACGACCGCTTCCTTACCTCGCTCCGATATGATGCTAAGTTTAACTTGACCTTCTTGGACATAGAGGACGGAATCTGCGACGTCTCCCTGCGCAAAAATCTTCCGATTCTTTCGATAATTGGATACGCTTGTCCCGCCCTCTACAGTGGTAAGGAATACGTTGACGTTGAAAGATTTTCTGGTCCTCGGCGTGGCCATGTGGGCTACGTGTCTCCCGTTCCAATGATGTAATTTAGTTCGGATGAATCGGTAATTCCAGTTTTTTGGGGAGCGACGGTCTGCCGTGTGCCGCGCCGTATGGGTCCGCTGGTGGCTCCTTGCGGACGCGCCGGCGGCCGCGGCACCTTTCGAAGCTCAAGCGGACAAACGGAGCACGGTCTTAATCTTGTTTCTGGCCCGCACGGTCCAGATTGAAACCGCATGCGGCGAGGGCGCTCTCACGCAATCGGATGGGATCGCGCTCACCACCTTTTGTGAGATTTATAATCCGGGTGGCCATGATCCCCTCCACAATCGCATTGGGGTGGCCGAAACTGCAAAGGTCTTCGATCGCCTGGTTATAAGCATCCGACATCAACCTAATGTCCGCCACTTCAAATACCGCGCTTCTGATGAAAGGAACTATCGAGGTCATCGCTCCTCCGTTGGCCCTATCAAGGTCAATGGTTCCAGATGAAGTCGATGCCAGTCTGGTCAAAATTGACCACATTAAGCCTGGAAAGGACGGGATGTTTTGGGGACATCAGTGAGACGAATAAAGCAGGGCTCCGTTCCGCGCCAACATTAGGCTCGTTGCGTAGGCTCCCTAAATCTGATCGGTAGCATCATCATCGTAATGATGAGCGCCACGGGCGACCGCGCTCCAACCGGGGGGCGGCCGCCGTGTTTCAATATCGCTCGAAGTTCTCAGTAGCCGTAGCCACCGATGAGGCCGTTGATCACGCCGCCGACCAGGGGGACACCATAGCCGGGACATCCGTTGTAGCCGTAGCCAGGTCCATAACCGTAGCCGGGACCATATCCAGCGCAGCTGTCGTAGATCGGTCCGCCGCCGTAGTAGCCGCCGCCGCCGCCGTAGCCGCCACGACCGCCGCGACCGTAGCCGGCTGTAACGCGTCCGCCGCGAGCGGGGCCCGCCATCGCATGGCCCGCCATTGCATGGCCTGCCATGGCATGTCCGGCCGCCGCGTGTCCGCCGCCACCGTGGCCACCACCACCACCACCACCATGACCGGCAGCTAACGCATTCGTCGCCATTGGAATACAACCGAGGCTAACCGCGGTCGCGAGAGCGAAAAGTGTCTTTTTGTGAAGCATTTGATTCTCCTGATTACGGCTCAAACAAGAATTTTGCCGCGCGCGTACACGAGAACCCTGGATCACGGCTAATGGTTGCAAGGTAATGTGAACAAGTTTGCGTATGGGGACGAGCGCTGCATTACAGTCACTATGACCGCTGCGCGGCTATGGTCTATATGGTCTATTCCGTGGTGCGGCCAAGGTTCTGAGATCGCTATCATGAGATAGTGATGACGCCGTCGCCAGATTCCGCCTTTTTGATGGATCGATCCTGGGGGCTCGGAGGTTGTGAGTGTTGGGCTACCCCGGCGAAGGAAAGCCCGATCGCGGCAATACCCGAAAACGCGGCAATAGCCGAGAATTGGAAACATGTTTGATCTTTGGCAATTTTGTTTAGATGTTCAGCAGGTGATGGCTATCCGCACCTTCCGTCTGATGACGGGTGAATTAAGCGGGCATGAAGCGCGGCGCATGATCACCGAGAAGCAGAGTGCTTATACAGATGCGCAGATTGCCGGTGCGGGCGGGCTTTTGGCCGGTGGTCTCGTCGCGGCCAGCTATGGTATGATGGACGTTTATCAACGTGCCGTCAGAGCCAATTGCATCAGACTTTCCGATCCCCATTAAAGATGCAGCAGGCAGCGAAGCAACGAGGATGCCCGACTTCGGGCAATGCCGACATATCCAGGTAGACCCATCAGCGGCAGGAGAGTGCGATGCCAAATGAGAGCAACCCAATTGCGTCAATGCAGGAAAGTGCCGGGAAGACGCTGAGCCAAACTGCCGCGCAAACGCGTGGTGCGGTGGACAGTTATTTCAATACGCTCAAAGCTGCCATTAAATCATTCCCGGTTGGAGAATCAGCGGTGGGCAAGCAGCTGAAAAGCCAGACCAAACAAAATATCGATGCGACGCATGAGTATATGAACAAGCTTAGTCAGGCGCAGAACTTTCAAGAAGCCTTGCAAATTCAGACCGATTTCTTCCAGAAGCAACTGCATGCGTTCGTCGAGCAGGCACAAAGTGTTGGCGAGGCCATGACGAAGGCGGCAGCAGGTTCGTTGAAGCCACCCTTCGGGAAAGCCTGACCGCGGTCACATTTAGATGAAACAGGTGACCCGCGAAGAAGAACGGCTAACCGAAGACGAGATGGCCCGAAGAAAACTCGGGCCTCGCGGTGTTCCGGGTGGTCCGGATACCGCGAAAATGACGCCGCAACAGGCAAAGAATATCCCCAAGACAGGCGACTTTGACGGCCATACCGCTTGATTGGGTAGAAGCGCGACTCCTTGCAACGCCGACGTCCCACGCACACCAGCGAAGGGGGCGGCGCGCGCTTCCTACAATTGCTTCACCGGCGTCGGATCGAGATTGAAGATCCGCGCAGCGTTCAGCCCGAGGATGTTTCGCTTGGCCTCTTCCGAGAGGAACGGCAGGTCGGTGATCTCCTGCGGCAGATCGAAATCGAAGTGCGGCCAATCCGACGCGTAGAGCAGCTGGGTCTCGGCCTTGATCATGTCGAACGTACATTCGAGCGCCTTGAGGTTGTTCGCTTCCATCGGCTGCGTCGTGTACCAGCAGTGATCGCGCATGTACTCGGAGGGCAGCCGCTTCAAATGCGGCGCTTCCGAAGGCCGCATCAGGAACTGATCGTCGAGCCGCTGCATCACGAACGGCACCCAGGCTGAGTCCCGACTCGATCCAGATCACCTTGAGCTTGGGAAAGCGGACCGGCATGCCATTGAGCACCCAGTTCGTGCAGTGCACGATATTGGGCCAGGCGAAGCCCAGCGCGTGCATGCCGAGGAATCGGTTGATGGTCTTCAACGAGGGATCGTCCCAATGATAACCGGTGTGGAAGGAGAGCGGCATGCCGGTCTCCTCGATCATGCGGTACAGCCGCATGTATTTGTTGTGATGCACCGGCGCATGCCGCGTCGAGGGAATGGCGTAACCGATGATGCCTTTTTTGCCGGCGGTCTCTTTCACGACGCGCTCGGCTTCTTCCGGCGTGTTGTAGGGCAAAACCGCCAGGAACTTGATGCGGCTGTCCGCTGACAGGAGGTTCTCCTGCATCCATTTGTTGTAAGCGCGCGACAGCCAGACTTCCATTTCGGGCTGGGGATGCAGGCCGAGGAACAGCATGGGCGTCGGGAACACGACCATGTTGTCGACGCCAAGCGAGTCCATGGCGCGGCGGGTCAGCGTCACGTCGCGGTGGACGCTGACGTCCTCGATCTTCTCGCGCAGCCCGTCCTGATGCGGGATGCGGCCGCCGACGCTCTGATAGCGCAGGCCAAGGTCGCCGTTGAGGCCATAGGGCGGCGCGCCGAGGCGGTCCTTGTGGAAGTGCAACGCCTGATCGCGGATCACAGGATCCTCGATGTATTGCACGACCTCGCTCCACGACACTGTCTCGACATGGTGCGCATCGACGTCGACGATGAACCAGTCCTGCAGCTTGCGCCGCATTGCGGCGTTGCGCGCGTGCCGCAGGATCTCGCGGCTGTCGGTCGAGGTGTCGATGACCTGGGCCGGCAACATCTGCGGTATGCCGACGACGGGCTGATTCATGGTTTGCTCCTCGCAACGTGTTCTGAGTGATTGCTGTCGCTTTCGTCCGGGTGGTTCTCGCCGGGCCGGCGCCGGAACCACAGTCCAAGCTCCATTGGGCCGAGTCTGACGTCCCGCAGCATTTCAGAGACCGCCACCAGCATTTCGGTGGGCGTCGATGTTTCCTCGCCCTCCTGCACCACGGCGGGCACCGGACGGTCCTCAAGCTCGGACTTCGCGTAATAGAGCCGCACCGCGGCGGTGATGAGTTGGGCCACCGCTTCATCGGAAACGCGCGCGGCTTCGCCCTTGGCAACCAGTTCCTTGGCGGAACGGTGCAGGTCGGCCGCATAGCGGTCGATCCAGCCATACTCGTCGTTGGCGCGGTCCGCTTTGTCCTCAGACGACGACATAAATATTGCCGTCCTTCTCTTCGAGTGTCGCTTTGCGCAATCTGAATTTATCCGAGCCCTGATTGACGCCGGTCTTGAGATCGAACTCATAGCCGTGCCACGAGCATACGATATTGGTGACGTTCGGATCGTAGGCCAGTTCCCTGACAGTGCCGTCGCCGGCGACCGGCTCCAGCACGCGCTGATAAATGCGGCCCTGGCAAACGGGACCCTGACGGTGCGGGCACACATTGTGCCATGCCACGAGTTGCCCATCGACCTTGAATACGCCGACCTCGGTGCCGTCGCACGACATCACCCGGCGGTCACCGTCCTTCAACTCGTCGCTTCTGCATACAAGATAAGATTGCGCCATTTTCTTGCTCTATCAGCGTTCGACCATTACTCGAATTTGATGTTCGCCTCTTTGACGACGGCAGTCCATCGCTTTACCTCGGCGTGCATCTGTGCCGTAAGTTCGTCTGCGCTGCTGCCGACGGGTGTTGCCGCGAGATCTTTCATTCGAGCTTTGAAATCGTCGGTGGCCGCGATTTGCCGGCAGGCCGCCTCAAGCTTTTTGACAATCGGCATCGGCGTGCCGGCTGGCGCCATCATCGCCAGATAAGTTCCACCGAGCACGTCCGGCACGCCGGCTTCGGCGAGCGTCGGCACGTCGGGGAGTTCGCGGATGCGCGCCGTGGCGGTAACGGCGAGCGCCCGCAGCATGCCGTTGCCGAGCTGCGGCACGGCAATCGGGGTTTCCACAAACGCAAAGGCTGTCTGTCCGCCCAAGAGGCTGGCGATCGAACTCGTTGCTGCTTTTGTAGTTGATCGCCGTCGCCGGCGCCCCGGTTTTGATCTTGAAATTCTCGATCGGCAGCGTGAACACCGGGGAGGGGGTCGGATAGTTGGCCTTGTCCGGATTGGCTTTGAGCCATGCGACCAGCTCGGAAACGGTCCTCGCCGGATGGGATTTGGCGACGAGAACGACCAGCGTGTATTCCGCCATCAGCGAGATCGGAACGAAGTCCTTGAAGATATCGTAGGGGATGTCGGGCCAGATCGCCGCACCGACGGACATGGCGCCGGGCGCGGCGCCGAGCAGGGTGTAGCCGTCGGGCGTAGCTTTCGCGACCAGGTCCGGAGCGAGCCGGCCGCTTCCGCCCGGCCTGTTCTCGACCACGAACGCGCCGCCAAGCGTTTCCTGCAGCTTCTGGGCGACAATGCGCGCCACGGTATCGGTTCCACCGCCCGCGCCAAATCCGACCACGATCCGCACTGGGTGGTTGGGATAATCAAGTTGCTGGGCGCGGGTTGCGATCGGCCACGCTGCTGCGGCGGCGCCTGCAAGCGTTATGAATTCTCGCCGCCTCATGGGCTTCCTTCCCGCGCCGAAGACTACAACCTACCACATTGTTCAGCGAGAAATGGGCATCTCATCACAGAAGAATTGGTAGTCGGGTTCGTAGTAGGCCCGCCATGGTCTTGTTCATATGAGAAAGGTAGGCCTAATCTTCGTATCGCTGACGAAGCCTACTTTTCTGGCGTCTTCATGAGAAAGGATAGGAAAAGCTACCGCAATATAGATGCCGCGGTGGTCCGGAATTTGCCGTGAAAAAGTGATGCTAGTCCAGCCGGGGATACAAGGAAAAAACGCGATTCGGCACGACATTTTTTGGAATCAGCGTCTTGCAAGTTTCATGCAAAAGCGCGAGCCTCACCGGATCGTCTGAGGATTTGAACGGGATCAACAAAGGGGAAACATTGTCATGCTGCGAACGATTAGCGTTGTCACCGCGCTCCAATTGTTAGCCTGGACTCCGGCATTGGCATGCACTGGTCAGATTGGCGCCGTGATTTTCCAGGACACCTTCAAAGATGATAGCGGTGGTTGGGACGAGACCCCGCCACAAGCTGCTGTCGTGCCTCCAGCATTTATATTTGCTCTGGACGCCTCAGCTGGAAGCATGTCGGCGCACAACCTCACTTTCAATGCCACGGACGGCGATTACTGCATTGACTTTGTTCTCCCGCCGGCAATAGCGTCAAATAATCAAATTTACGCCGGACTCGAATTTTGGGCGACTGACTACGGCAATTTCATGATGGTCCAAGCAGGATCCGATGGTTCGGTCGGCCTATATAAATTGGCGTCAGGAAACTGGACCACGGTGGCCGGACATCACAAATGCACCGGATTCAATTCCGGTGCAAATGCTACAAATTCGCTTCGCGTTACCGCGCTCAGCGGCACCATAACCATCTATCTGAATGGAACACAGGTAAAGGTTATCAGGGCGCAAGAGCCGACTAATCCCGCTCTTGAATTCGGGATGTATGCACAAGATGATACCGCAGTCGATAACGCCCCCAAAATCCAAATTACGAACTACAGTGTCACGGCTGGGAAATAAAATAATCAGTGCAGCTGCCGTCGCGGAATATCGGCGTTTGGTGGGAATGAACTGCACAATCGTCATGGCTGCGCGGGGCCGCAATTAAGGATTTGCCCCGCGGTGACGTTAGCCCGATCGAGGACTGCACCATGTGGAAGATCGCGACGAGCATCGGCACGATCGGTCTTTCACTCTGCCTGCTGGCCGGGCCGGGACTTGCGAAAACAATAGCGGGCAACCGTTTAGCCCAGGTCCGGTCCACGTGCACGGGAAACAGCTCACGGCCAGGGCTGGCATAAAGAAGGCACTCACCACTCCGCATGCAGGGAGTGCACCGTGTTGGTACGCTCCGCGTTGGCAGATCGCTGATTCGCCCCAGTTTCACGCCCACCATCCGCAGCGCTTCAGCAAGCGGTCACATCGCCCCCAGCTTCACGCCCTCCGTCCGCACCGCATCGGCGAGAGGATAAATCGCGGCCAAATTCATCCACAGCGGCCACAACGCATGGGCAAGGGGCTGCATCACGCCCAGATTCATGCGCAAGGTGTGCATCGCCCCATCGCGCCCTCGCCCAAACTTCCGGCCAAAGAGCACCGACACAAAGGCAAATGAGCCCTTTCACAATCCGCCCATGCCGTCGATCGGCAAATCGGGCCGGATTTGCACCTCTGAGAATCGTGACTACCGAACGCTTTCGGCTCCATCGGCGCCCGATGTCCGCTGTGGCCCCGATATCAAACAAAATATAGCAGCGCGCCGATTGGTCGCTAAGGGCCCATTAGCTGCTGCGGCGCGGGTGTCCGCTTGAACCTGGCAAATCCATTTGATAATCCGATCGCTCTCGGACTTTTCAGGATATTAAAACTCGAAATGCATGACATCGTTGGTTTTGCTGGAACGAAGACGACGTTGATGCGGTTGCGCGAGTTGTGGCCATATAGTCGGTTATTCCAGCTCGCAGCAGGTTCAGATTTTGTATTTTTGCCCATCGATGACATGAATAGTTTTGAACCTGATCATCCCTCAGAAACTATCCCTCTCGACGAGTTCTGGCACGAAAAGTCTTTTCTACCATCTTACATTGAATGGTTTGCGTGTTTATCCGAGACCGATAGCTTGGTTTGGCTCAAGACCGCCTTTAATGGTGGCGCCGGCTACCAAGCTGCAATTCTTTGGACGCGTGGCGCGCATATTTTTGGCCCGGAAGTCAAATGGAGCGGTGACGAAGCCGAATCGTCCGAGATGCCCATAAATCGGGCGCTGCGAAGGCTTGGTGTTCGTTCTACTGACAAACGCGACGAGTTTGATGTTTTTGGCCTCGGCGCCTACCGTAATTATCAGGACCTCGTTGCCTGCGCCAAGGAAGTCGCGACAGCGACCTCAAGGCAATCTGAGTAACCGATCATTGCCGCATGCGGGATGGTCTCGAATCCTGGCCTCTCTGTCATCGAGCACGTCACAGTGTCAGCTGTGGGGGAGCCTCGACCGAGATGAAACCGGCGGCCGGTCCTATGATGTCCGTTCTGCCCCCGATAGCGACCTGATTATCTGGTCGCTCTGATATGACGTTATGGGCCATAAGGAGACTCCTCGCTGGCGAATGCTCTAAATTTCTCGTCACGAGCTAGTGTGAAAGAGGATGTCGCTCGTGCCGTTGCCGGTGAAATCGCCAACGCCAGAGACCGGAGTGTTGCCCGGATGTGCACCGAGATCGACACTGCCGGCCCATTTGCCACCTGCGATTTGCCACTCATCAATGTCGCCAGTGGCCGAGTTCTGCCAGAGGATGTCGCTCGTCCCGGTGCCGGTGAAATCCGCGACGCCAACCACCGAATAGCCGGCCGGGTGGTTACCGGGGTTCACGCTCGCCATCCATTGGCCGCTGGAATTCAGTTCCCAGATATCCGTCGCGACCGTGCCGTTGGCATTGACGCTGGTCCACAATACGTCGTCGCGGCCGTTGTCGAAGAAATCGCCGATGCCCGCGATCTGATAGCTGTTGCTATCCGTACTGTTGGTAGGATGGGTGCCGAGATCGACATGGCCGACATAGGCACCGTTGGAAAGCTGCCACTCGTCGGTGTCGCGGGTTGAGGAATCAAACCACAGAATGCCGTCAGTGCTGTCGCCGGTCCAATCACCGGTGCCCACCACTGCGTATCCGGACGGATGGGGCCCTGGGCTGACGCTGTTCATCCATGTACCACCCGAGTTTAGCTCCCAGATGTCGGTGGCGATCATGCCGTTGCTGTTGGTACTGGTCCACAACACGTCGTCGATGCCATTGCCGAAGAAGTCTGTGGAGGCGTCGGTCCCGGCGATCTGATAGCTGTTGCCGTCGGTGACATTGGCCGGATGGGTGCCGAGATCGGGGCCGGCCGCCCATTGGGTATTTGCCAATTGCCATTCGTTTACGTCTCCCGTGGTGGAGTCGAACCACAGGATGCCGTCAGTGCCGTTGCCGGTCCAATCGCCGGTGCCAGCGACCTGATAGGGATTACCGGAAGAGTCAGTGGGACCAGGACCCGGGCCGGCGCTGGCAGCCCAGTTGCCATCGGCCACGATCCATTCGTCAGTATTTCCCGGGTTCTCGGCGTATGTCGGCGTGTTCTGTACGCCAATGGTTGGAGTACCCTTGGAGCCGTTTACGAAGAAGTCCAGCGTGTTATACTGCCCTATCAAATCCAGCGTGTAGAGATCGATGCCGTCGCTGTACAGCGACAGCGTGCCGCCCAAACTGCTGGTTTGCTGCCAAACTGCATGCTCTCCGGTGACGAAGTTTTCAGCCTCGACGTAGATGGCATCGCTGGCTGCGGCGCCGACGATCTCGCCGCCGATACCGCCATTGGTAACGTTCTCATTGAGCACCAGCGCTGCGTCGGCGCCGGTGAACTGTACGTTTCCTGAGATTGACCCAATCTGTAACTGGAAGCCCGAAAACTCTTCGAGCACGTCAAGGTCACTCTCGGGCGCGATATCGACCGAGCCGGTTCCGGAAACAGCCGCTAAAATGTCGACCGTGGCTCCGACACCGTTAGCCGTTATCGTGCCTAAGTTGTTGACGGGACTTCTCAATCGCCAAAAGGCTGTCGTTGGTGGCCTCGAGGTCGCCGCTATTGATGATCGTGTTGCCGCCAGTAAAGAGCGTTAAGGTTTGAGCTACGGTGTCAGCATCGATTGTTCCATATTCGTTGTCCAACGTCAGATCCGTATCGCCCACCGTCCCCGCGCCCTTGAGCGTACCACCGTTGAGGGTGAGCGTGGCTGCGTGCCCATCGCTGACGATGAAATCATTATCGCCAGGCTCGGACCCTCCCATCCCGATTACACCAGCAACAGAAGAATTGATGGTGACGTCGCCGGCGATCTGCATATAGGTGTCGGCACCGCTGCCAAGCAGTGAGATCGTGCCGTCATTGGTAAGGCTCGAAGAATAGCCGTCCCCGCCGAAAATGAGCGTTCCGCCGTTATCAGCTCGCACAGTGCCGAAATTGTCGAAGCTACCAGATAACTCGATAGTGAGAATGCCGCCGCTGCTGCTTGTATTATTATTGGTTTCGACTGTAGCGTCGTTGGAAAAGTTAACGCCTCCGATGGTGCCGGTGCCGGAAATGTCTTCGCTCTGATTCACAAGAGTTGGGGTAAAAGAAATATTGCCCTCAATAAGGTTTAACGCTGACGAGTTTCCTATCGTCATCTTGATGGAGCCGGAGCCGGTGAGGTTTACGACGCCGCTGCCCGCAATCATGATGATTGCGGGAGAATAAGAGGGCGAACTGGCACCATTGAGCACAATCGATCCGGTACTGCCGTTATCGAAAGTGGCCGTGCTGCCACCCCCGATACTCAGGACAGCATCGCTGAGCGCGATGGTTCCACCATTGACGTTCGGTCCCGTCCCGGCAGTCGCTGTGAAAGTGCCGCCGAGGATATCAAGATCATCATCGCTGCTCGTGGCGATGCTGTTGACCGTTTCATTGATGGTGCTCTGGACGACGGCGAAGCCGCTGTTGGTTCCGATGTAGGCGTCCTGGGAGTTCATCGGCAGCCCCAAGCTCCAATCCGAGGCGTCGGTCCATTGTGCCGGAAAGACTGATGATACGGTCCAGTTGTTCTGTGCCATGGCACCCTCTATCTGACCGACAGCAATCGTTGGCAGTCGTACTTTCTTGGCTCAACGGCGGCGGCTTGCAATAGTTGCCGCGCGTTGAACCTCAAAACGCAATCGCTTTTCGACCCAACCTCTGTTCGTCGGGCGTCGCGTGTTGCGCGGCTGCGGACCCGCGGCGCTCATTTTCAACGCTGTCCGTCGCAGACACATCGCGTGCGGGGCCGGTAGGTCGTACCCCGAGAGTGACTTTATCCCTGTGCGCAATCCGGCTCAATAACGATCAGTTGGCGGTACCGGTACGTGGTGGGCCAATGTCGGGTCGGGTCACAAGCGCTCGAGGCTTCCCGGTTTTAGAGTCGCCCGATGTCTGTTGTTCCTCCAGTAACGACCGAAATTTAGCTGCGCTGCGATTGGTCGTGATGGGCCAACACGCAACATCGGAAGATTGAACGGCCCTCTGTTATCGCCGTTTCGTTTTTTATTTCGTGGTGACCGTCAGGTTGCCTTTGTAGCGGTTAAATTCGAAATGTTGAAGCTTACCGGACGTCACCGGACCATCGGGTTGGCAACTGGCAGCGAGCGTAGCAATGTACGCGGTGCCAGACGGGGCCGTATTTGTTTTGACCCCGATATTTACCAGCTCGCAGCTCCGACCTTCACCGTGGAAACCGTTTTGGTCGATCGAGAGGATTTTGGTGCAGACGCCACCGTCAGTCCAGCTTGGTAAGGTGTACGAAGTTGTGTTTTTTTCCTGTGACGAATAACACCAGTCGCCGACGAAGTTTATCGACATAGTTTTCTCTGCGGCGCGTGCATGGCTGCAGGCGATGACACCAGCAGCGGCGCCGCAAATAATTCGCAACATCATGATTAGTCCTCTCGCGAGTAAGCAACGGTAGTGTTTTTCTCGCGCTGGAACAGCGTCTGTTCAAAATTGCTCACAAAGGGGTCACAAGCGGCGGTTTGGATGCTGATCGGCCGCGTCCGCTTTACCCCAATCGCGACCAAGTTGGCACGCGCAACGAACGCGGCTTTGGACCACAACCGGGCCAAGCGTACTGCAGCGACGCTTCGGCGCAACTAAGGCTCACGCTTATTGGCCCTTCGGCTTGGCGGGTACTACGGTCTTGTGTCCATTAGCATCAATGATGATTTTGGAGCCGTCGGGATTGTCTTGCTCCGACGATCCGTCGACATTTTTGACCATTTCAGTTCCACCCGGGAGGTCTGTTACGGAGGACCCATCGGGGTTAGTGATGATCTTGGTTCCGTCCTTGTGGGTTTGCACTGACGATCCATTGGCATTGGTGATGATCACGTTGCCGTTTGGATCATTTTCGACACTAGAGCCGTCCTTTGTTCTTGATGATCTTTGTGCCGTCCGATTTCGTCGTAACTGAGGAGCCATCAGCATTCTTTATAATCGTATCTGCCCTGACGAGAGTTGAGGTAACGATCAGAATGATCGCCGTAAGTCGTAGCAATCGACTGGCTTCCGAATGACGTTCTTGAACGCTCATCTCAGTTCTCCTGTCTCCGTACGGTGTCAGAACGGCGCTACGCTTCGCAACAATGACGTCCTGCACGACGATGGTGTGATTACAGCAGAAATTTGTGACCTTCGGAATGGGTTTTTGCCGCTTGGCTAGCTGATGCGGCCTATGGGCCAGCTACGCATTTAGGATGACAGGTCGGGCCTATAAGAAAGAGCCAACTCAGGCGGCTTATCACTTCGGTCATTGGTTCGTTCCAAAGCCGTGTCCGCGAGTTTGAGCCATTCAGCGGCCATCTCGCGGTTAAGGGCACGCGCTTTCTGATCTTTTGTCGCCGCCACCATGTTCAAACAGTGCGCAGCGTACCGGGCGTATTCTTTGTGCTTGTTGCTTTTGGAAATTGCCATGATTCCCTCTTGGGAAATTCGCCCTCGCCGAGGGAATGTCTGAAACGGGCAACCTGCCGAGTCTGGTCAAAAGGGACCACTATGAGATTCAAAAGGGACCACCTTCCAAGTCTAGGATTTTATTCGAGATAAAGGGGGCCAGTACCGGCCTACGCGTAGGAACAGATCGCTCGCAGCATGGCCGGTCGATTGCAAGCATTGTTCAGCCGTCAGGACCCCCAACTTCAAAAAGTCGCCGCTGATTTGTCGGGAGTGTGAGAGCGCCGACGTCGTCAAAATGACCGACCCGCATGAATGGAGCGGAGAGGGCAAAGTCATCGAAAACTGGTACGACCTCACGTTGACCGACGGACACTACCGGTATCCCAAATGCGATAAGTTTGAACTGCGCTTTGGGACGAATGTCGGCGGGCACGACAAGGTGATGTGGGACTAACTGCCTCGCGGATCTTGGGGCGCAGGCTCGGCAGCTTTACTGTCCACAACTGCCGAGACCGCGCTACGAGCGTGGACACGAGTAAGTTTGCTGAACACCTTCGCCCGACACGCCGCAGCTGGCCGGAATCAATTTATGCCGCGCGCGAAACCGGCCGATAGCCACGGATGAGGTAAATGAGGACGACGACGTCAATGATCACCGACAGGAAAAATGCCACAACCCCCCAGTTCATTCGTATGGATTTAGAACAGTGAGTGCATGAAGGATCGAATTGACTTACCACGACCAACATACCATCGACGATCAGACCAAAGCCAACCGCAATCCAGCCAAGTAAGCGCGCCCACCTTTTCAGCGAAGCAATGCCGAAAAAAGAAATGACAACTATAGGGCCGCAACACCATAGAAAGATAAGCGGAGGTGGTATGCCCCAAGGATACACAGACAACACGACAATCCCGGACCAGGCGCGTACAATCCCCTGGAGGACCAAGAGCGCACAGACGACCTGAAGAAATGTTATATTTGACGGAGCGGGAGCTGTCGTGCGATCCGGACTCTTGGGCTGTATTATGGGCGGTGGCTCGTCGCGTGCCAGCAGCCTCGCCTTTGCCTCCTGAGCGTCGCGGGCGAGATGGCTTTTGGGGTATTTCGCAATAAACGCGCTGAACGCGGCGACGGTGTCAGCGTCCTTAGCTCTGGCAAATGCCTGTTCCTGTTCGGCGCGTTCGCGCTCTTCTTTTTGCTCCGCACGGCGTTTGTCGTCGTCGGCCTTCAGCTGAAGCTTCCATAAGCGTTCGCGTACCTTATCGGCATGGGGGCCAACAGGATAGGAATTAAGAAACGATTCGAGAACGACCGGATCATCGCTTGCCATTGCGCGGCCATACGCCTCGTCGCGCGCGAGGAGCTTATCCTTCGCCTTCTGAGCATCACCGACCAAATGGCTTTTGGGATATGTCGCAATAAACGCACTGAACGCGGTCACAGTGTCAGCGTCCTTAGCTCTGGCGAACGCCTGTTCCTGCTCGGCGTCGGCAACATTATCCGGGGGGTCGGCAGGTTGGACCGGAGCGGAGTCAGATGGTGAAAACTTCTTGACCACCTCGTCGATCGCGCGTTCGCGGGACGTGAATCCGTCGATCCAATGCAAATCGGACAGTCTCACCCGAAGCCCCTTGCGAGGCTGCACGTCTTCGATCCGGAACGGGATGACGGGCTTGTGGCTTTCCCCGGCAACCGTCACTTCGCGACGGATGTACTGGCTGTCATTGCAAAGATCGGAAAAGATGAGAAGCATCGCGCGGCTGGTTTCGATCGCTTCGGCGATCTCGTCGTCGAACGGCTCGCCCGGCCGCACATCGCGCGGCGCGATCCAGCAGCGCGTGCCGCGCCGTTCCAACTCGTCGACGATCTCCATGGCAGAGACCCGATTTTCGGCAACGTGACTGACGAACAGAAAAAGGTCCGAGGTGGCCACGATCAGCGCCCCTTCCGCAATGAGAATGAATTTCGAATAACGGGGAGGACCAATAGCTTTTCGTGTCTTCGCCATTTTCGAAGTCTGGCGTTGTGGTCCAAGGTACACCGAAAGGTTGCAGAGTAAAAGTGAACTATTTTTCAGCCCGAGCTGCTGCGGGGCGGTCAAAGACATCGCGATGCCCTAAGAACTGGAAGCATTCGATGATGAAATTCGTTCTATGACTGGCGGGCTGAATCGCTCGATGCATGAAGGAAAGAAGCCGGTTGGAGCTGCCGGTCAACCGCTCAGGCGGCCTGCGGTTGAATTGTTTGCCGGCTACGCCGCAAGCTCGTTCTTGGTTTCGAAATTGAGCTCGATCTCGACGTTGTTCGGATCGCTAAAGAAAAGTTGCCAGCGCGTGCTGTTCGGCACCTGATTGACCCGATAGGAGACTTTCTTGCTGTCGAGGTGTTGTTTGGTCGCTTCGAAGCCGCGGCTTCCGAACGCGACGTGGTCGATCACGCCGGAATCCGGGCGCTGCTCGCGGTCGGTCTGCGAAATGTCGTTAAGATGCAGCACCGGATGATCGCCGCTGTAGAGCCAAGCGCCGGGAAAGTTGAACTGCGGCCGGAAGCCGTTTTTGAAGCCGAGGACGTCCTCATAGAACGCAACGGTCTCTCCCAGCTTGCGTGTCGACACATTGTAATGGTCGAGCTGGCCAATGCTCATTTTCATCGCATAACTCCCTGACGTGTTCTTGCGCGGCGCTGCTTCCGGCCGCTTTTCGGCGCCGACTATATCGCGGATTGGCCGGTGCGGGTAACGCTCGGACGTACGCACAGCATTGCGATAATTTGTCTCTTTTATATTGACAAAACGTCACCGAATACGATAGAAGATACCATCTCGCTCGTCGTGAGGGACATCGGCCGGTGACACCGATTGATGGAGCGGGTGCGGTTCCTGCGGGCGGAGGCTCGTCACTTCCGCTCCCGGGCGGTCCGGGCATCGACCCTCTCGGCACTATGACCGAGACGCGAGGTGCTTCGCTTAAGCGCGGTGACCCTGGCGAAGGTAATGCCTTCGCACTTCATCGCGTGAAGCGCGGCCTGGACTGAGTTTCTGGCGGTAGACCGCCGGGACAAGCGCCGCGGTGAAGCGCCGGAAGGCGAGCGTCCTCCGCTTGAGGACGCGCCGCACCCGATGGTGCGGATGGGTGGTACGCGCCTTTCGGCGCTTCGCCTCCCTTATTTCTTACTTCGTTCGTGCTGTGAGGCTTCGTTCGTGAACAACAACCCGGATGCGGATGCATCGCGGGAACGACGAAGCTCGTCATTGCGAGCGCAGCGAAGCAATCCAGCGCTCGTGCAAGCCGCCTCGGGATTGCTTCGTCGCAAGGGCTCCTCGCAATGACGCCATATCGGCAGCATTTTCACTTTTCTTGGAAGGTCTCGTGACTATGTCCCCTTAAGTGCATGGTCCCCGGTCATACCACGGCCACAGAACCGGCCGACCTTGCCGAGCGACTAAAGTGATCGGGTGTTGTGTATCTTCATCGGAAGAGGTTGTGAGATGAAAGTATTAGCTGCCATGCTGGCGATCAGCGTGCTGGGCATAACCGGGGCTTCGGCCCAGGAGGCGCTGTTGTCGGGTCCCTATCAATGCATCCAGAATTGCAAAGGGCCGGGTCTGGCTCGCATCACCCAGGCCGAGAGGTCTTATGATCTGAACCTGGTCAACGAAGTCGGCGAACCGTCGCGCGGATGGATCGACCGCCCCAGCCATATCTGGGCCGAGGACTGGCATGAGGGAGCGATCATTGCTCCGGACGGCATGACGATCCAGTTCGATAACGGCGCCGTGTGGCAACGCTTCGTGCCGCCGCCGCCCCCGCCACCTCTGCCGCCCCGGATCCATAGCCGCGGCTGATGAACACCGGCCTCGCTCCCCCGGCTTTTCGGGGAGCGAATGTATTCTTGCCGCAGGATTCTTGCGGAGTTCTTCGTGTAAAGTGAGCTTGCGGCGCGGATGTCACCGCGTCGCGGCAACGCGAGTTATTTCCCTCTCCGCCATTTTTCACGGGGGAGGATAAAAACGAAACGTACAACGATACGGCCGGAGACGCCTTTGCAATACGATGACAATCTGACCACTGAACGCCCGACTTTCGTCACGCATCTCGAATGTTCCGAAACCGGCGAACATTACGCCGCCGACCAAATTCACAATCTGTCGCGAACCGGAAAGCCGCTGCTGGTTCGTTACGATCTTGCCGGCGTGAAAAAAGCGCTGACGAAAGATGCGCTCGCGCACCGTGAGCCCGACCTGTGGCGTTATCGCGAATTGCTCCCGGTGCGGAAGGTGCAGGACATCGTCAGCCTCGGCGAAGCGATGACGCCGCTGGTGTCGCTGCCAAAGCTCGCGAAAAAACTTGGCGGCGCCGAAATCCTGGTGAAGGACGAAGGCCGTCTGCCGACCGGCTCGTTCAAGGCGCGCGGCCTGGTGATGGCGGTGTCGATGGCAAAAGCGCTCGGCATCAAGCACATGGCGATGCCGACCAACGGCAATGCCGGCGCGGCGATGGCGGCTTACGCCAGCCATTGCGGCATCAAGACCACGATCTTCTGTCCGGAAGATACGCCTGAGGTTAATGTCAGCGAGATCGGCCTGCAAGGCGCGGCGGTCTATCGCGTCAACGGCCTGATCGACGATTGCGGCAAGATCGTCGCCGAGGGCAAAGCCAAAGTCGGCTGGTTCGATACGTCCACTTTGAAAGAGCCGTACCGGATCGAAGGCAAGAAGACGATGGGGCTCGAGCTTGCCGAACAGCTCGGCTGGGAGGTGCCCGATGTCATCTACTATCCGACCGGCGGCGGCACCGGCCTGATCGGCATGTGGAAGGCGTTCGCCGAGCTCGAAGCGATCGGCTTCATCGGCAAAAAACGCCCGCGCATGGTGGCGGTGCAGGCTGCCGGCTGCGCGCCGATGGTGCGCGCCTATGAGGAAGGCGTCGAACACGCCAGGCGCTGGGAGGACGCGCACACCATCGCTGCCGGCATCCGCGTGCCGCAGGCGGTCGGCGATTTTCTGATCCTGCGCGCGGTACGCGAGAGCAACGGCTTTGCCATCGCGGTTTCCGACGACGCGATTTCGGAGGGCCTTGATGAGCTCGCGCGCGAGGAAGGTTTCCTGATGTGTCCGGAAGGCGCGGCGACTTACGCCGCTTACAAGCAAAGCCTCGCCGACGGGCGAGTCAAAAAGTCCGATCAGGTGGTGCTGTTCAATTGCGCGACCGGATTAAAATACCCGCTGCCGCCGATCAAGAAAACGCTCGATCGGCATAAGCCGATCGACTTCGCGGCGCTATAGTCGTCGTTGCGAGCGGAGCGAAGCAACCCAGCGTTCATGCTGGTCGCCCCTGGATTGCTTCGTCGCTTACGCTCCTTGCAATGACGGCGGATGGGGAGGTGAGATGAAAAAGCTTTCTTCCATCGCACTCGCTTTGACGTTGAGTTGCAGTTTCGCTTTCGCCGACGATTTTCCGTCGCGGCCGATCACCATGGTCGTGCCGTTTGCCGCCGGCGGGCCGACCGACGTGATCGGCCGGCTACTGGCGCAATACATGAGCCTGGCGCTCGGCCAAAACGTGCGTGGTCGAGGATGTCACCGGCGCGGCCGGCACGATCGGCGTTGGCCGCGTCGCACACGCGCCGCCGGACGGCTACACGCTGAGCCTCGGTCATTGGAGCACCCATGTCGCCAATGGGGCGATCTATGCGTTGTCCTACGATCTGCTGAAGGATCTCGAGCCGATTGCGCTCTTGCCGAGCAATCCGATGCTGATGGTCAGCGGCAATGCGATGCCGGCCACGAATCTCAAGGAGCTTGTCGCCTGGCTGAAAGATCATCCGGGCGCGACGATCGGAACGGCGGGTGTCGGCTCCGGTTCGCACATCTCCGGCGTCTATTTTCAGAATTTCGCCGGCACGCGCTTGCAATATGTGCCGTATCGCGGCACCGACCCGGCGCTGATCGATCTGATGGCCGGGCGCATCGACATGATGTTCGACCAGGTTTCGGAGGCGTCGCAGAAGCTGCAAGCCGGGCAGATCAAGGCTTATGCGGTGACCGCGAAGAACCGTTTGCCGTCTTTGCCCGACATACCGACGGTCGATGAGGCCGGCATGCCGGGCCTCTACATCAATATCTGGTACGGCCTGTGGGCGCCGGCCGGCACGCCGAAGGACATTATTGCAAAGCTCAACAGCGCCGCGGTGACGGCGATGGCCGATCCCACCGTGCAAAAGCGTTTTGCCGATCTCGGCCTCGACATGCCGCCGCGCGATCAGCAAACAGCACTAGCGCTCGGGACGCTGCAAAAAGCGGAGATTGAGAAGTGGTGGCCGATCATCAAAGCGGCCGCGATCAAGGCCGAATAGTTATGCTTGTCGCTAGACCAGCGTGACCTTACCGGTCTTGAGCGCATAGACGCCACCGACGACGTGCAGTTTATCGCTGTTGACGAAGGATTGCAGGATCGGCGTCGAGCTTTTCAGGCGATCGACGTTGATGGCGACATTGCGTGCGATCGCGTTGGCGAGAAGATCGCCGGGCTGGCCTTGCACCGCCTCAACGGCGGGTGTCAGCGCGTGAACGAGTGAGGGCAGATGACCGGGCAGCGTCGTGCCGTCCTTGATCGACTTGATGGTGGCGTCGACTGCGCCGCAGGCTTCATGGCCGAGCACCATGATCAGCGGCGTGTTGAGCACTTGCACCGCATATTCGAGGCTGGCGACGATCTCGTCGGTTGCGAAGTTGCCGGCAACACGGCAAACGAAGACATCGCCACGCGCGGTATCGAAGCAGAATTCCGGCGCGATCCGCGAGTTGGCGCAGCTCAGGATTGCGGCAAATGGGTTTTGTCCGCCACTCAAGGCCGCGCGTTCACTGCGGAAGTCATAGCGCTGGGTGGTGCCGGCAATGTAGCGGTTATTGCCGTCCAGCAGCCGCTTCAACGCGGCGCTGGGCGATACGATGTTTTCCTGCTTCGGCGGCGCCTTTGGAGGAGCTGCGAATGCGCGAGGCGCAAGAGCGAGGCTCGCAGCCACGCCTGCTGCCGCTTTCAGGAAATGCCGCCGCGCCGGCAGAGCATGTTCGATTTTCCGTCCGCACAGTTCGCACATATTCGGGTCCTAGTCCGGCTTGATGCCGGCGTCGCGAATCACTTTACCCCACTTCGCGGTTTCGGAAGCGCAGAAATTGCCGAAATCCGCAGGCGAGCCGCCGCGCACCACGACGCCGATATCGGTGAAGCGTTGTTTGACGGTAGTGTCGCCGAGTGCATTGTTGATCTGTTTGTTGAGCGTGTCGATGGTGTCTTTCGGCGTTCCGGCCGGTGCGCCCATGCCGACCCAGGCTTCGGCTTCGTAGCCGGGAACGAAGTCGGAGATAGACGGCAAATCCGGTGCCGCAGGAACGCGCTCTTTTGTCGTGACCGCCAACGCGCGCAAATTGCCGGATTTGATTTGCGGCAGCGCGGTCGCTGTCACGTCGAACATCACTTGCACATTGCCAGCCAGCAAATCGGTCACCGCCGGCGTCGAGCCGCGATAGGGCACATGGATCAGGTTGAGGCCGGTCATGGTTTTGAACAGTTCGCCGGCGAGATGCTGCGGCCCACCGACACCAGCCGAAGCCATATTGATCTTGCCTGGGTTAGCTTTGGCGTAAGCGATGAATTCCGGAACGGTTTGCACTGGAAGCGTGGGATTCACTTCCATGATCAGCGCTGTGAGGGTGAACAGGCCGACAGGTGCAATATCCTTGAGGAAGTTAAATCCGAGGTCTGGATAGAGCGCCGGGCTGATGGCGTTCTGCGAATTGACGGTCAGTAGCGTGTAGCCGTCGGGCGTCGCGTGCACCACGAATTCGGTGCCGACATTGCCGCCTGCGCCGGGTTTCGCATCGACGACAAACGGCTGGCCGAGATGTTCTTGCAGCCATTGTCCGATCAGCCGAGCCTGGATGTCGGTCGCGCTTGCGGCAGCTTGCGGCACGATTAAATGCACCGGATGCGAAGGATAGGTATCGGCGCGTGCGATGCGCGGTACAGCGGGCAGGGCAGCGGCACCAGCAGCGAGTTCGAGAATTCCACGGCGGTGGAATTGCATGGTGGAATCCTCGGCGTTTCCCTGACGTTTCCTTGGCGGTCGTAAGATTGCCGCTTGGCTCACTATACTATCGGCCGAGTCGCCCGAAAGGGCTCAAACAGCGGCATTTTGCTTCATGAGCACGGCTCCCGCGACGATACCTGTCGTCGATATCCGCAACGGCGGTCCGCCGCAGCATGCGCGGCAATGCGCCGCGCAAGCGCGAGCGTTGCGTGACGCGTGTCTCGACTTTTTTCCGCGGGCGGCGCTGCCGCTGGTGCCGGCGCTGGATCGGCTGGCGCGGCGCTGGCTGACGCACTCGAAGTCGCCTTACGTGCCGGAGGTCGCTCAAATCGCGAGTGAGCTCGAATTCTCCGGCGTTTGGCTGCTCAACGCGTCCTATCAGTGGGGTTGTACCGCGCGGGCGGTCGAGCAGGACGGTGCGCCATGGATCATCCGCACGCTCGACTGGCCGTTCAAAGGGCTCGGCCGGCACGTCGCGGTGGCGCGGATGCAAGGTATGGACGGCGACTTTTTCAGCGCGACCTGGCCAGGCTATGTCGGCGCCTTGACCGCAATGGCGCCGGGCCGTTTCGCCGCTTGCATCAACCAGGCGCCGATGTGGCGGCTCATGCGGCATAGCTGGTTGCGGCCTTACGATTTCGCCGTCAACGCGGTCAAAATCTATGCGGGTGTCGATGACATACCGCCGGATCAGTTGCTGCGGCGGGTTTTCGAGGTATGCAGCGACTACGCCGCCGCGCGTCGCATGCTTGAAACAACGCCGGTGGCGCGGCCGGTGATCTATACGCTGATCGGTTGCGCCGCGAACGAGCGTTGCGTGATTGAACGCACCGAACGTGACTTCGTCACCCGCGAGGACAACACCTGCGCCGCGAACGATTGGGTGCCGACGCGTCCCGGCTGGGAAGGCCGCATTGGCACGCGGCGATTTCTGACGAGCTCATTCGACGAGGCCGGCGAATATAGCCGGAGGCGGCGCGACACGTTGGCGGCGTGGAACGGTTCGGTGACCGCTGGCCCGTTCGGTTGGATCAAAGAGCCGGTGCTCAATCCCTACACACGGCTTGCGGTAGCGATGTGTCCGGCACGCGGCATCCTGCACGTCGCCGGGTACGATCGTAGTGGTGAAGAATTGTTGCCGGAGCGGGTGACGCAGACCTGCGAGATCATTGCGGCGGCGGCGTAGGCGATTATTTGTCCTGCTGCGTCACGATCAGCGCATCGACCACGACGCAGCCGCGGCCCTTCGGCAGTACCTTGATCGGATTGAGGTCGATCTCGGCAATATGCGCGGCGTTGTGCTGGCGAAATCGGCGAGGGCGTAAAGGCAGCGCGTCAGGCTTTCGACGTCGGTCGCTTCGCTGCCGCGCATGCCGCCGCAGCAACACCGCGCCGCGTGTCTCGGCGATCATCGCTTCGGCATCACCTTCACGCAGCGGCAACATGCGCAACGCGAAATCGCGCACCACCTCGATGGCGACGCCGCCCATGCCGAAGGCGAGCGAAAGGCCGAAATCCGGATCGCGCGATACGCCGGCAAAAACCTCGATGCCGCCCCGCACGAATTCCTGCACCAGAAACGCAGCATCCGCCGGACGTGGATTGAGCGTGTCGAGGCGCTCGTTTAGCTGGGCATAAGCGCGGCGCAGATCGTCTTCGCTCTTGAGATTGACGGCGACGACCCCAAGTTCGGTCTTGTGTGCGATCGCATCGGATACGACTTTGAGTACCACCGGATAGCCCAGCGCGCGCGGCTGCGCGCCGCGGCCTGGTCTGCTGTTTCAACGCGCTGCTCGCGCGTGATCGGGATGTTATACGACGCGAGCAGGCGCTTGGCGTCGAACTCGTTGATCGTGTGCCGGTTACGGTGCTCGGCGAGCGTTACCTGCGATGTCGTGCCTTTATGCAGCGGCTTGAGGACTTGCGACCAGCGGCCGACGCGGTCAAGCGCGCAAAGCCCTTGTCGGGTACCCCCGATAACGACGAGGCCGGCCTCCCGCATCGCGTCGACTTGCTTGCGGTTCATCACGCCGGAGCGCGTACTAAAAAGATAGTAAGGCTTGGTGCTGGCGCTGGCTGCCTTGATCAGCATCTCGGTATTTTCAAAGACGCGGCTCGGCTGGCCAATAATCGGATCGTTCGAGGCGTCGTTGCAGTAACAGATGGCGTCGATGCGCTCGCTCTTGTCCACCACCGACATGGCATGCGGAATATTGACGGCGTAGTTGCCGTTGCCCCAGGCGTCGAACGGATTGCCGTCGCCCGAGGTCCGGCCGATCACGCGTTGCGCTTCGGCGCGCTCATCCGGCGACAGCGGGGGGAGGTCGAGACCGAGCGCGGTGGCGTTGTCGAGGATCAGTTCCGACAGACCGCCCGAGCCGGTAATGACGGAAATGCCGCGGCCGCGCGGCCAGCGTGTGCCTTGGCAGACCGCAAGCACTTCGGTCATCTCGTCGAGATCGCTGACCTCGATGGCGCGGTGCGCGCGAAGAAGTTCGGAAAACACCCGCGACGAGCCGGCAAGCCCGCCGGTATGACTGGTGATGGCGCGCTGGGTGCGCTCAGCGCGCCCGACCTTGATGACGACGATCGGCTTACCGGCATCGGCGGCGCGGTCGAGCGCAGCAACGTAGCGCTCCGGCTCCCGCACGGTTTCGGTGAAGGTGGCGATGACTTTGGTGTTGGGATCGTCGATCAGATAGTCGAGGTAGTCGACGGTCCGCGTCACCGCCTCGTTGCCGGCAGAAACGGCAAGGCTGATGCCGAAACGACGGAGATCGGAAAGCAGCGCGATGCATACCGAACCGCTCTGCGAGACAATGCCGACATTGCCGACGATGGCGTTGGGCTCGATGACATTCTGCTTATAAGTGGTAACACGCGCCGGCGGGTTGAGAATGCCCATGCAGTTCGGGCCGCACACCGGCATCAGCGCTTCGCGCGCCAGGCCTGCAATCTCTTCCTGAAGCTTGGCGCCCTCGGCTCCGAGCTCGGCAAAGCCGCTGTCGTAGATCACCGCCGCCCGCGCGCCACGCTTCACAGCAAGCCGCATCTGCTCGGGGATCAGCGGATTGCGGATGCTGAAGACGACGATATCCGGCGCCTCCGGCAGCTCCATCAGCGTCGGATAACATTTGATATTAAACACGGTCGCGTAGTTCGGGTTTACCGGGTAGATCGGCCCGGTGAAGCCGATCGCGCCAAGCGACTCCATGACCGCGCGGCCGGGACCGCCGCGATCGGTGGCGCCAACGATGGCAACCGAACGAGGTTTTACGAGGGGATCAAGCTGCATTGCAGAAGTTTGCCTGTGCTCAGACAATTTTTGTACCATGCTGCATCAGCAAGCAGATAGGCCGGAGCTATGAAGATTATCGACCTCTCACATACCATGAGTATCCACACGCCGGGCTGGGTCGGTTATGCCGGCAACAAGATGTATTACGCGCAGAACTTGCAGACAGTTGGGATTGTTGCGCAGCGTGTCGAGACCTCGATGCACAGCGGCACGCATTTCGACGGCGCCATGCACGCCACCGATGGCCGCACCGGCGACATGGCCTCGCTGCCCATGGACTATCTGGTTAATCATGGCGTTGTCGTGGACTTGGCGCCTCAGGTTAAGGACTGGACGGCGATCACACCGGAAATGATCGAGAAGTCAGGCGCCGAAATCCGCGACGGCGATATCCTGATCCTGCACACGGGCTGGCATAAATATTATGAAGGGCAGAGCCAGCAGGATCTGGTGCGCTACTTCTGCTACCACCCCGGTCCGACGCTGGCGACGCTGGAATGGATGCTCAAGCGCAAGATCAAATGGTTTGGGATGGATACCGGGTCATGTGATCACCCGATGAACACCTCGATCCGTACGATGCGGCCGGACATCGCCCGCGAATTCGAAAAGACCATGGGCAAGGCGCCGGCGGATTATTTCGGCACGTTCGAATACGTGCACAAGCGCTCGGGCCGCAAGGTGCGTGCTGACGTGTTTCCGTTTCACAATTACGCGTTCCAGGAAGGACTGCTGCACGCGGAAAATCTAGGCGGCGATCTTGAGCTCGTGCTCAACAAGCGCTGCATCATCGGAGCGTTCCCGTGGCGCTATGAAGGCCTTGAGGCTTGTCCATGCCGGATATTGGCGATCTTCGATGCCGGCAACGCGCCGGTCGAAGCGCTTGGCAATGCCGCATGCGGCATTGTCGGTTCGTGAGACGAAAAGGTACAGCTCATGCCAAAGATCAAAGCCGCCGACGGCACCAATCTTTATTACGAAGAAGCCGGTACCGGCACGCCTGTCCTTTTCGTGCACGAATTTGCCGGCGATTACCGGACCTGGGAACCGCAGATGCGGCATTCTCGCGCCAGCATCGCTGCGTCACCTATAGCCAGCGTGGCTATCCGCCTTCCGATATCCCCAGCGATCCGGCGCGCTACGGACAGGACATTGCACGCGATGACGTGATCGCACTGATGGATGCGCTCGCCATCAAGAAAGCGCATGTCGTCGGGCATTCGATGGGCGCTTACACCGCGCTTCATGTGGGTATCCATCATCCCGGATCGTTGTTACTCGGTGACGGCGGCTGGTTGCGGCTGGGGCTCGCTGCCCGATCCGGCGGCGCGTGCGGAAATGCGAAAGGTCGCCGCCGAAACCGCGAAGATGTTTACTGAAAAGGGCATGAAAGAAGCTGCTGCGATCTACGGCGATGGCCAGATGCGCCAGGCGCACAAGAATAAAGACCCGCGCGGCTATGCCGAGTTCATTCAGATGCTGTCCGAGCATTCGGCGGAGGGCCATTCGCTTACAATGGCGATGCTGCAAGCCAAACGTCCGACCTTGTGGGATATGGAAGCGGACCTGAAGAAATATTCCGTGCCGCTTCTCGTTATTTCAGGCGATGAAGATGACCCCTGCCTCGAGGGTAGCGTGTTTCTCAAGCGCATGGCGCCGACCGCTGGGCTGCTGGTGATCCCGCGCTCTGGCCATAATGTGAACACGGAGGAGCCGGCTCTGTTCAATGCGGCGCTGTCCGATCTGTTTGCTGCGGCGGAAGCCGGGCGCTGGCTCGCGCACAAGCCGGCGATGTGAAGCAAGGAGCCACTTATGTTGACCGGTCCGACCGCTCTCGTGCTTGCCGCCGCGTTTTCCGGCGCTGCGTATTACGTCAATGAAGTCGAACAGCCGGCGCGGCTGGCGCTCAACGACGCGAGCTTGCTGGCGCAATGGAAGGTGAGTTATCCGCGCGGCTACAAGATGCAGGCATCGCTGGCTGCGGTGTCGGGACTGTTTGGTCTTGTTGCGGCGTGGCAGACCCAGCACGTGCTCTGGCTGGTCGGCGCGCTGTTGATTTTGACCAACTGGCCATTCACGATTTTTGTCATCAAGCCCGATCAACGATCAGATCAATGCTGTCGACAAGAGCGCGGCGGGGCCGGCGTCCCGTGCCTTGATCGTCAAATGGGCGCGCTTGCACGGCGTTCGTACCGCGCTTGGGGTATTGGCGACCGGTGTTTTTCTGTGGGCGCTTAACTGGACGTCTTGAACCGCGTCAGCGCGCGTCGTGGAAGATGATGCCAAGGGTATGGCGCTGGCCGGAGCGAACGCGGCTGACGCCGTGACGCAGATTGACACGATAGCTGCCTTTGGTGCCCTGAACCGGCCGATTGTGAACGGCAAACAGAACGGCATCGCCCTGAAGTAAAGGCACGACTTCGACCCGGCTCTGCATGCGCGGCCGCTGCTCGGTCAAAACAAATTCGCCGCCGGTAAAATTCTCGTTCGGCGCTGACAGCAGGATAGTGACCTGCAAGGGGAATGAGAGGTCACCGTAGAGGTCCTGATGCAGGCAGTTAAAATCGCCGGCGGTGTATTGCAGCAATAGCGGCGTCGGACGGGTCTGGCCGGCCTTGTGGCAAATTTTGAGATAGTCGGCGTGGTGCACCGGATAGCGTGTCGCGATGTTCATCCGCTCGTTCCAGGCATTGGCGAATGCCGCGGCGTGGCGAATAAAGCGCGGTGCGTAGCTCTCCGATCAAGTTCGGCAGCGGATATTTGAAATAGCGATATTCGCCTTTGCCAAAGCCGTGGCGCGCCATATGGATGTGGCTGCGGAAATGTTCTTCGTGCGCGTAAAGCGCCGCGATCGACGCGCACTCATCTTGTAACAATAACTTCGGCAGGACCGCACAGCCGGACGCGTTAAGGTCGCTGCCAATCGCATTCCAGTCATATCCTTCCACGCGTTGTGCGGCGGAAGCAGGCTCAAAGGAGGCTGTTTTTGCAATTGCTTTCATTTTGCTTCCCCTTGCTCGAATACGGGAAGTTTATTTCGACGTGGATGTAAGACCACCCGAAAACTGCCGGCGCCGCAGCCGGAAGGTGTGGCACGGTGTCCATTGATCGCTTATGCAAGGTCCGGCACTATCCGCGCGCAAATAAGGGGAGGAATATCAATGAGCAGGGCTCAATGGGCCGTGGCCCTCAAGGCTGGAACGGGCGCGGCTTTTGCTGTCGCCGCTGCGCTCGTCGGATGGACGATGCCGGCAAACGCCCAGGCCGCCTCGCCGATCACGATGAAGCTTTCCACCGCAACCGTGAACGATACCCAGCACGAATGGCTGAAGCGTTTTGCCGCGGCGGTCGAGAAGGATTCCGGCGGTCGGATCAAGGGTGAGATTTACCCAGCCAGCCAGCTCGGTTCGATTCCGCGCCAGATCGAAGGCACGCAGTTTAATTCGATCCAGGTCTGGTGCGGGCCGCCGGAATTCCTGGTCGGTGTCGATGAGCGCTATGAGGCGCTTAGTGCGCCGGGCGAATTCACCAGCCGTGCGCAATACAACAAGTCCATTCAGGATCCTGCGATTACCGATCTGATTTTGGGATTGGGCGCCAACAAAGGCCTGATCGGCGGCGGAATTTTCTCGATCGGTCCTTCGTGGATTCTGACCAAGAAACAGATCAGTACGCTGGGCGACTTTTCGGGTCTAAAAATCCGGGTGTTGGCGTCGCCGTTTCAGCTGGAACTGATTAAGCGGATGGGTGGGTCGCCGGTGGCGATGACGCTCGCCGACGTCCTGCCTGGATTGCAACAAGGCGCCATCGATGGTTCGCTGACCACTATAACGCAATACACGACGCTGCATTTCATCGATGCCGCGAAATACGTCACGGCGACCGGCCAGCCCTACGTCAGCTCGATTTCCGTGATCAGCAAGAAGTGGCTCGACGGCTTGCCACCGGATCTTCAGAAGGTCGTCAAGGATGACGCCATGAAGGTGTCGGTCGATATTCTGCCGTTCATCGATCAATTCTTCGATGACCAGATCAAGATCTGGAAAGATTCCGGCGGCGTCTTGGAAAATCTGCCAACCGCGGATCAGGATGAAATGCTTAAGAAGATTTCGAGCATCGGTGAGGATTTGTCGGCCAACAAACCCGGTCTGGCTGCCGCGGTCAAAACCGTGTTTGAGACGTCGGCGAAGTATAAATAGCTGTCAGCTCGCCGACCGCGACTTTATAAGATCGCGCAAGCGCTCCGGAGTGACCGGCAACTGCGTGACGGCGCCGGGTTGGCCCAGCGCATCATCGATCGCCGAGGCAATGGCGGCGCCAACTGCATTGGCGCCGCCTTCGCCTGCACCTTTGAGGCCAAGCGTATTCAGCGGGCTTGGGGCATCTTCCGTGATCAGAGTATGGATGGGCGGAATTTCGCGCGCCGTCGGCATCAGGTAATCGGCGAAATTGACCGACAGGGGTTCGCCGTGGGCGTCGTAGCGGAATTCTTCCCACAGCGCGCCGCCAAGTCCTTGTGCGACGCCGCCGGTGATTTGGCCCTCGATCAGCATCGGGTTAACGGCCCTGCCGACGTCGTAAGCGACAAGATAGCGCTCGACCACGGCAGTGCCGCTGTCGCGATCGACCCGCACGAATGCGACATGAACGCCATAGGGATAAGTCATGTGGTGAGACTCGAACCAGCCTTCGGCGGAAAGGCCGGGGATCGCGTCACCCAGAATCTTGGCGCCGGGCCTGAGCGCTTTGGCAACTTCGCCGAGCGTCACCGAGGGTCCCTGCGGCGCATTCTTGCGCACCACCTTGCCGTCGATGACGTCGAGCGTGTCAGGCGCGGATTGCAGCAGTAAGGCTGCCGCGGCGATGGCCTTGTCGCGGACTTTAGCGGCTGCGATGCGTGTTGCTTCGCCCGTCATGACGGTGACGCGCGACGCGAACGCGCCCATGCCATAGGCGATGCGGTCAGTCTGGCCATGGATCACACGGATACGCTGATAATCGACGCCGAGCGCGTCGGCGCAAATCTGCGCCATCGCGGTTTCGACACCCTGGCCGACTGAAGCGGCTCCGGTCACGACTTCCACGGCGCCGCTGGTGTCGACTGTTACGCTTACGCCGTCGAACGGGCCGAGACCGCTCTTTTCAACGAACACAGCAACACCGGCGCCGACGGCTTCACCTGCAGCGCGGCGGTGCTGCAGGTCCCTTTGCATGTCGCTCCACTTGGCTGCTGTCAGGGCCTTGTCGAGCAGTCCGGCATAGTCGCCGGAGTCATAAGTCATCTCGGTGCCGAGCGTGTCGAAACCGACCGCATACGGCATCTCGCTCTTGGCGATGAGATTGCGGCGGCGAATCTCGATCGGATCGATCTTGAGCTTCGCCGCGATTGCATCGATCAGCCGTTCGCGCACGAAGGTACTTTCGTATCGGCCGGGCGCGCGGTAGGTGCCGCATGGCGTCTTGTTGGTGAGCCTTATGCGCCCGACCATGCGATAGGCGCCGATGCGATAGGGGCCGGGCAGCATGGCCGCGGCAAGATCGGGCACCGTGGCCGCATGGGTGCGTACGTAACCGCCTTGATCGTGAAAAAACTCGCCATCGATAGCGAGCACCCTGCCATCGGCATCGACCGCAGCGCGAACGCGGTAGTGCTGTTGGCGGGAATGATTGGCCGCCATCAAATGTTCGCGGCGATCCTCGATCCATTTTATCGGCCGGTTGAGCCGCAATGCGGCGTAGCAGACGAGAACGTCTTCCGGGTAGATCTCGCCACGGATGCCGAAGCCGCCGCCGACGTGGCCTTCATACAGGTGCATTTTCGATGGCGCGCGGCCGAGCATCCGCGCCAGCGCGTCGCGATTCCAGTGCGGCACCTTGGCGGCGCCATGCATTTCAAGGATGCCGCGCGCTACACGTGCGATGGCGCCACGCGTCTCCATGGGCGAACCGCTGTGACGCCCGATCTCGAGATCGAGAGTCCACCGTGGCATGTGCGCTGGCGAAGGCCTGCTCAACATCGCCGTAGCCCTTATGCACTAGGGCCACTTCGGTCGAATGGGCGGCATCATCAAATGAGGCCGGCGGTGCATCAGCGCTCAAGATTTCAGGGAGCGGCTCGATCTCGACGGTGACGAGATCGGCGACGTCCTCGGCGCTGTAGGGATCGGCCGCAAAAACCGCCGCGATAGGCTCGCCGACATAGCGCACACGATCAGTCGCGAGGATCGGCTGGCGGTAGGGATCGAGGCCTTCAATCTTGGTCAGGCGAAAATCGATCGGCGGTATGGCGGTGACATCGGCGGATGTCCAGACTGCAACGACGCCTGGAAACGCGCGCGCAGCTTCCGCATCAATGGAAATAATACGGCCGTGCGCATGGGACGAGCGGACCACGCGCATATGCAACTGGCTCGGAAACGAGATGTCTCCTGCAAAATGCCCATTGCCGGTGACCAGTGGCCGGTCTTCCAGGCGTGTCACCGAGCGGCCGACAAAACCCATGATGTTTACCGCCGCGCGGTCGAGTCGTTGCACCTTGTTGTGAGAGTCTGCCGCGCGCCGCCGTGCGCCGCAATACCTCGGGAGCGATCCGTTACAGCCGGCGGAGCGGCAAAGTTCCCGGCCAGCAAAATCCCGGTGCCGGTGAACGCCGCTATCGTCACGAAGGCAGCGCGGAACGCATCGGCGATTTCGGATTCAATGATTGCTTGCCGCGCCGGTGCAAGCGTCGCTATTGCCTGGGGTCCATGATCGATGATCGCACCGAACAGGCCGGCGGCCTGACGATCGACAAGCGCGAGATAGGAAAACAGGACGGCGGCGACGGTAGCCGTGCCGACGGCCGCGCCGACCGACCGGGAAAACTGCACCATGGCGGCACCGGTACCGAGCATGCGCGGGCCGGCAGCTGTTTGTACCGTAATCTGCACCACGGCCATGACACTGCCCATGAACAGCGCGACCAAACAGAAAGCCCACGGCATGGCGCTGACGCTCAGGTACGAAATACCAAACCCCAGGGCGACTAATCCCAGTGTTGCGCCGGCCAATCCATAGGTTGGGTAAACGGCGGTGTGGCCGGTTCTTGTCACTAACTGTCCGGTGATCATGGAGCCTATTCCGATCCCGAACGTCAGCGGCAACAACATCAAGCCGGTTTCGGCCGGCGAGGCCCCGCGTACCGCTCGCAAATAGATCGGCAGGAACGTCAGTAGCGAGACAAGCGCGGCGCCGTGGCAGGCCGCCAGGCCATCGGCGCGCCAGATCGAAGACTCTCTGAACAGACGCGGCGGAATAAGCGGCGCGGTATTGCGTTTCTCTTGCCAAAGCAGAAGAACGAGCGAAAAAATACCGAACGCGAGTAGCCCACCGACCATCGGAAGTGTTCGCGCATCCATCCGCTGCAATTGTTCGAGAGCGAGGATGACCGGGCTGACGAACATGATGAATAGCACCAGTCCCGGCATATCGAACGTAGTGCGTTTGCGGTCGCCTGGCTTTGCGGCAAGTCGGAGCACCAGAACGGCGGCGAGAAGTCCTAGCGGCACATTGACAAGGAAGATCGATTGCCAACCGAAGGCTTCAGTGAGATAGCCGCCAGCGACTGGTCCGAACGTGCTCGAACTGACCGAGACGCCAGCGAGATAGCCTTGATACTTGCCGCGTTCGCGCGGCGGAATGGCCTCGCCGATAAGCGCTTGTGACAGCGTCATCAGACCGCCGCCGCCAAAACCCTGCAACACGCGTGCGGCGGTAAGCAGTTCGATACTGGGCGAGACAGCGCAGAGGAGTGACCCGATCACGAAGATCGCGAGCGCGACGAACATCATCGAGCGGCGGCCGAAGGTGTCGCCAAGACGGCCGTAAACCGGCGCCGCGATCGTGTTGGCGATCAAATAGGAAACCACGACCCACGACGCGCGCTCGATCTCACCAAGACTTGAAGCGATGGCCGGCAGTGCGGTGGCGACGATGGTCTGATCGGCAACGGCCATAAACATCGGCAACATGATCGAAGGAAAAACCTTCACAAACAGCGACGAGGTCGACGGCACATCATCGAGAACGGCAGGCGCGGTAACAGTCTCGGGGGCGACCGTTTCGCCGCGAGGAGCATTCTCCGCGTTCGAATCGTTCATGGCAGGTAATTCATGGCTGCAAAGCCCGCGGTTCCCAATGGTTTGCGGTCAAAAGCTGAATTCTAAGATCGCAATGAAGCGGCCGGACCGGTTACTCGCTCCGCCATTGTGACAAAACGCAGGCACCTTGTCGCCGTTCCGGACTGGGCTGTGGCGAAGGGCGGCGCCGCCCGAATTTGAGCGGCCGGGCCAAAACGGATAGTGCGGCAGGTTGTACCATAACAAAAACGCCGGCCGCAGGTGATGCGGCCGGCATGCCAATTCTGTAACGCAGATCAGCGAGTAGTTCAGCCGACGTAGCTGACCCGCTCCTGTTCGCGCGCTTCTTCAGGAGTCATCGGCTTCGCGGGCAATTGCAGCACGGTGGCGGATTGGCCCTCGCACAGCAATGTCAGCAACACGATACGCCCATCCGGAAACTCAAGCGCATCATGGTGCGCAGCCATCTTGTCCTTGTTGATTTGCCGGAAGATGGCTGTTTGGTGGTTGATCGTCTTGGTCTTCCAACCGAGTAAGCCGGCAGGCAGGCACGCCACGTCGCCGGTGAAGGCCAGTTCTGTGCCGGGGAGAACACAAACTGCCAGACCGGCGTCGTCCGAGGCGGAGAACCCACGCGTTCCCGTCCCGAAGTCCCGTGTCACGAGCTTGTCGCCCACTTGCGCGGGCCGTGATCGAACGCTTTGAAGGCTGAAGTCACACATCGGCAATTCCTTTCTTCCAAGGTCTCTCGATCAAAGCCCCCCAAGTCGCTCCTCCGAACTCTTTTTGAAGCAAGATTGGTGCCGACTGATGTCACAGCGGTGGCTTTTTCAGGAAGCGCGCGCATGTCGCGGGTGAGTGACGAATTTACGCGCCGCTCATACGACGCCACCATGTCTTGCTTGCCGAGGGATGAGGCAAGAAATTCGGCAGCGTGCTCATAACAGCGGCGGTGGCCGATAACGTATGACCTTTGTAGAGAATTTTATTCGACCGTGATGCCCCCGACCATGCCGTTCCAATCGTGGTCGGAGCATCGCAGGTCATACGTGCCAGGCTTGTGCGCGGTCAGGTACATGTCCTTCACGTCGCCAGGTTGCATGACGACTTCGGTGTGCTCGCGATTAAGGACTTCCGGATTTTCGATGGTGGCGGTGGCGAAAAACGTCGGCGCCGTGACTTCGTGGGTTTCCTTGCCGTGATTTTCCATATGCAGCCGGTAGCGCACGTCATGCCGGAAGGTGAGGTGGTCGGGGTTGAACCTGTAGTCCACCATGGTCAGGTTTATCATGGCAGCCGTCGGGTCGGACCGCGTCAGTACGACGACAAGGAGCACTCCAGCCGCTATCGTCAGAACGGCTACGGCGAAGTACCGAAACATGGCCGTTGTCCCCTCGTCAGACCGATGAAATTGCCTGACACAGCGTAAACGTAAGACGCGCGAAGCTGCGCCACGTCGGCGCAAGCTGTCGCGTATTAACAACAAATCGGTGTGAAAATCCCGTAAGCGCCCTCTTCAACAAAACGGCTCAATGAGCCGCCGCCGAGACCCGTCCGATCTGCACTCGTCGCACCATAATTAGCACGATTGGGATCATGATGGCAGCGGCGACGGCACAAAGCTGGAAAACATCGATATAGGCCAGGATTGTCGCCTGCGACTGCACCAGATGAGCGATAAAGCCGATGGCTTGGCCTTTTGCGTCGGCAGGCGAGGCACCTTGCGCGATGAAATATTGCGTCGTCCTGCTTAATGTCGACTGAAAGACCGGTGACGACGGGATGGTATTCTCGACGAGCCTCGCCTGATGCAACTGGGAGCGCTGGGTCAGGACGACGTTGGCAACGGAAATCCCGATGCTGCCGCCGAGATTACGGGCCACGTTCATCAGCGCCGAGCCCTGATTGGTCTTGTTCGCAGCGAGGCCGTCGTAAGCCACGGTATTGATGGGAATGAACAGGAACGGCAGTGCGATAACCTGGTATATGCGGACCCAGGCAAAATAGTCGAAGCTTGCGTCGGGCGTCAGCGAGGTCGAGTACCACATCGAGAGCGTGATCCCGGCGAGACCCACGGTTATCAGGTATTTCGGCTGGAAATGCCCGGTGATCTGTCCCGCGACCGGCATCATGATCAACATGGCGATGCCGCCCGGCATCATGGCGAGGCCGGACAGCATCGCGGTGTAAGGGAAGCTCGTCTGTAGAAGCTGCGGCATGATCTGATTCGAGCCGAACAAGATCGCGCCGATCATCAACATGACGAAGAACGACATGCCGAACTGCCGCTGAAACAAGCAGGCGGACCTCGACGATCGGCTCCTCCTGCATGAACTCCCATGGCATGAACAGCAGGAACGAAATGGCGGCCATTGCCGAGAAAACGATAATGGTGCCGGATTTGAACCAGTCGTCGATCTGGCCGCGGTCGAGCACGACTTCGAGGCAGCCGAGCGTCATGGCGATCAGCAGAAATCCGACCCAATCGACTTTGAGTCCGCCGGCCAGACGTTCCTGGCGTTCACGCTCCAGCACTTCAGGCTCATCGACGAACCAGTGGACCAAGAAAGAGTGATAACAGCCCGACCGGCACGTTGATGAAGAAGATCCAGTGCCAGGAAAAATTGTCGGTAATCCAGCCGCCGAGCGTCGGTCCTACCGTCGGTGCAACGATCACGGCGATGCCGTAGAGGGCAAAAGCCTGACCGCGTTTCTCCGGCGGGAAAGTGTCGGCGAGAATGGCCTGCTCGCTGGTCGGCATGCCGCCGCCGCCGAGACCCTGCAGAATGCGAAAGAAAATCAGCGCGCCGAGGCTTGGCGCCAATCCGCAAAGCAGGGAACTGATGGTGAAGGTCGCCACGCACAGCATGTAAAAGCGTTTTCGGCCGACGACGTTGGAGAGCCAGCCGCTCGCCGGCAGCACGACGGCATTGGCGATCAGATAAGTGGTAACGACCCATGTACTTTCGTCGACGCTTGCCGCCAATGAGCCTGCGATATAGCGCAACGATACGTTGGCGATCGCGGTGTCGAGCACGACCATGAAGGTCGCAATCGAAACGACGACAGCGACGAGCCATGGATTTCGCTTACCCGCAGCCGAGCGTTCCGGGGTCCATCCGCCGGATCGCGTCTGGTCGCTCATCTCACCTTCACCGTCGGCACGACCGACATGCCGGGTCCGAGCAACACATCGGGCGGATTGTCGAACACGATCTTGACCGGCACACGCTGCACGATCTTGACGAAATTGCCGGTCGCATTCTCGGCCGGAAGCAGACTGAACGCCGTGCCGCTGCCGGATTGAATGCTGTCGACATGCCCCCTGAAAGTCTTGTCGGGATAGGCATCGACGTCCATGTCGACCGGTTGACCGGGCCGCATCAGGTCGAGCTGGGTTTCCTTGAAATTCGCCGTCACCCAAACATCACGTGGCACGAACATCATCAGTGCCGAGCCCGTTGCGGCCCAGTTGCCTTTGGCTGCCGTTAAATGTGTTACGCGGCCGGCGAGCGGCGCCGTAATGATTGTTCGTGAGAGATTGGTCTGGGCCTGCCTCCAGTTGCGCTTGTGCGCTCTGCAATTGCGCTTGCAGCACCGGAACCTGTTTTTCGGTTGCGACCGCGTTGGCCTGCGCCGCCGCGTAGGAGGCCTGGTTCTGCAATAGATTGGACTTGTACTGCTGCGCCTGCTCGACTGTCGCGGTGCCTTGTTTGGTCAATTGCTGATAGCGATCGTCTTGCTGCTGTGCGAACGTCAATACCGCTTCTGCCTGCGTGACCTGCTTGTTGGCCTGCTCGATCTTCGCCTGCTGTGCGGCGATCTGCGCATTCAGATTGGCGACGCTTGCTGCGGCTTGATCGCGCTGTGCGACATAGTCGCGATCGTCGAGGCGCACCAGTACGGTACCTTTCTCGACCGTCTGGTTGTCGTCTACCGGAACGTCGACGATCGCGGCACTGATCTGCGAACTGATCTGCGCGGTGCGCGTGTCGATGAAGGCGTCGTCAGTCGTCTCATATTGCCGCGCGTGAAGCCACCACAGCAGCACTGCGACCAGCAACGCGATCGTGATAATGGCAATCAGGAGGACCAGGCCGCGACGCTCGCGGAAGGTGTCGCGCCACGACCGGCGTGGCGCCGCACCGGCGGATTTTGCGTCCCGACCCGAAAGGGAATCGGTCCGGCTCTCGTTGTCGACGCGCTGATCCATCTGCGCCTAAACGTTTGGCGGGCCAACGGGTTTCGGCCTGCCCTGTGTTTAGGCGCGAATGGCCGATTCGATTCTCGGCTTGATGTAGCGCCTAACGGCTAGGCTTTCCAGTCAGGATGGCCCGGCGGGTGCAGAGCAGCCGATATCTTCTGAACAAACTCACCAAGTTCTTCGCGTCGAGGTCGCTGACGGCCCAGAAATCAAGCCCTTGGGCCGACCAATGGCGGACATTGTAGCCTTGGATGGTCCTCGCCGATCACGGTCGGCATGCTCCGCGCCCAGCCGCTGCGCGACGAACAGATTTATCACATGTTTGCGACGCTGATAGATCACCGAGGCGACCGGCTCGCCATCGATATAATCGAGACGGCCGCCGAGAAGGGTAAAACCTTGCGCGGTGAGGTCGATGACGGGAGGCGCGACGTCGACCTTGCCGTCGAACCACGGCTTCACCGTGTGCTGGTCGCTCGTCACGACGTCCATCAGATGTCCGGCCTGGAGCGAGCGGATATGCGCCGACACGACTTCATCTGCGACGCTTCGTTCCTGATCGGTGCGGAACAACGCAAGATCGAGGGTGGCGGCAAGCGCGGCGGAAGCCACCGACCCGACGGCAAAACCGCCGAAGAACGAGCGCCGGGACGGCCGGGAAAATTTGCTCAAAGGAATGATGCGCGCTGACGGCGCCGGCAGCGACGCCTCAATGCGGGCCCGCAAGCTTGCTGGCGCGATCTCTTTGAGATTGGCGCGCGCCATCGCCGCGCGCATAGCGCGGAATGCTTCCAGCTTCTCGGTGCATCCAGGACAAGACGCGACATGCGCCTCGACGTCACGCGAATGGCCAGCATCGAGCTCGTCGTCGATCAACGCGTGAAGCAGAATTTCCGCTTCGGCGCAGTTCATGCCGTTGCTCCTTCTGCGCCGTTCCATGCCGCACGCAGCATCGAGCGTGCACGGGCGAGCCGTGACATCACCGTTCCCACCGGAACGCCTGCGACTTCGGCGATCTCGTGGTACGACAAATCGTTGATCTCGCGGAGCACGATGGCTTCGCGGAACGGCGCCGGCAGCGCCGCGACGAGGCGGCGGATCGTGTCGTCGTCCTGCTGGCGCAGCAGCGCCGCTTCCGGTGTGGTGTGCGGCTCCTGCCACATCGGCACTTCAGCGGTCGCGCCTTCCTCTGCGAGATCGGCTGGGATCTCGTGCCGTCCGCGCCGCGCGAATTCGGCGTTGCAGACGTTGCGCAGGATTGTGAGCAACCAGGGTTTCATGGCCGGACCGCGATAGCTGTCGAAATGGCGCAACGCCCGCAGATAGCATTCCTGCACGGCATCCTCGGCGTCGGCGGCGTTGCGCATGAGGTAGCGCGCCAGCGTGTAGAGATCGTCGAGGTGAGGCATCGCGGCGTCGCGAAAACGCCGCGCCTTGTCATGCTCGTCATAGGCATCACCCGTCATTTTATCACGCTCAGCCGTCCACGCTGCCGTCGACGATTGTTTTGCAACCGATCGAGCATCACTGCGTCGTGTTTTCACCCGTCGCTGCTTCTACCACGATCGTTGCCGGTCATGTGCGGATGGATGTAGCAGAAGTATTGATAGGTGCCCGGCGTCGTGAAGGTGAACGAATAGCTGTCGTCGGTATCCAGCGTCTTCGATTTGGCAAACGCATTCCCAGTCGCCGCGATGCCATGCGGGATATCGTCCTTGTTGGACCAGGTGACCGTGGTGCCGGCCTTTATGGTCACTGTCGCCGGCGTGAAAGTGAAATTGTCGATGGATATGGCGGTCGCCGCATTCTGCGCCCTGGCGACGATTATGCCGCCGGCTAAACCGGTTCCGATCACCGCGCCGAGCATGGCCGCGGCAACTGCACTTCGCATCATGTTCGTTCTCCTTAACCGGCCAGCGGCGTATCGATGATCGGCGAGCCGCTGCTCGTTCTGTTTGAATGTGACATTGGCGATGCCGAGCATGGTGCGCAGTTTGTCGGCCGGCACATCCTTGATCGGACCAGGCGACGGCGCGGCGCCTGGCGCCGGCTGCGGAAAGGCGGTCGAGCGCGCGGTGTGGAAGGCGACGTTGCCCTCGACCTTCTGCATGACCTGATGGATGTGGCCGTTAAGCACCGTCACCGAGCCGAAGCGCTTGAGATAGGACAGCGCCTGAGCGCCGTCCTCGGTGCCCCAACCCCATTCCGGGTAAACGGTCCACAGCGGCATATGGGCGAAGACGACGATCGGTGTCGAAGCGGAGCGGCCCTTCACGTCGGCTTCAAGCCATTCGAGCTGCTCGGTGCCGAGATTACCGAGGCCGCCGGCCTTGAGATCGAGCGACGTTGACCAGGCCGATGAAGTGCACACCATTGGCATCGAACGAGTACCAGCCGGCGCCCTTGGCAGCTTTGCCATAACGCTCGCGATAGAATTTCTGATCGGGATCGAGGAAGTCGTGCTCGCCGGGGACGTAATGCACGTCGAGACGGGTCTGCGAGATGATCCGATCGGCGTCGTCGAACTGCGCTTCGAGCGACAGATGACTGATGTCGCCGGTGTGGATCATGAAAGCGGGCTTGATCGGCAGCGCGTTGACCTTGGTTACGCACTCCTGAAGTGTTCCGAGCGCGTCTGGATTGGGTGGGAGATGGAAACCGACGTGGCTGTCGCTGATTTGGAGGAAGGTTAGGCCCTTTGCTTCTTGGGCCTGCGCCTCGCCCATGATACCGAGCGAGCGCGGAACGCCGCCGGACACGGTCCAAAGCACGCCGGTGCCGACCCAAGTCATACATTCGAGGACTTTGCGCCGGTTAATGCCGTCATCGCGGTCGAATTCGCTCATTGCCGTTCTCCCAGGGAGCCGATGCGATCCAATGCCGAGGCGGCTTTTGCTGGCTCCTGAACTCAAGATTGAGTGACGTTTCTGTTTATTCCCCAGTTACGCAGAATTTTTTGAGAGCTCGCTTGGCTCGCTAGGGGACAAGGAAAAGGGGCGAGCCGAAGCCCGCCCCCTCTTGTCGGCTTAGTACTGCAACAGCATCTGATTGTAACCGGTGCTGCCACCGCCGGTCAGAGCCGGATTGTTGGAGTGGGAGCCTGCCGCGGCGCTCGGCACCATGGCGAAGGCATTCAGGCCGCTCTGACGAGCAGCAATCTTGCCCTGGCTGGTCTGGTGAGCAGCAACCTTGCCGTTCTGAACCACACTCGGGGTGCTGAACGACAGCACGTTGCCGGTGCCGGCTTCGGAATCGAACGATTGGGCAAAGGCCGGCGTTGCGATCGCGGCGGTAACCGCGGCGATAAGGGCGAGCTTGGAAATGTGCGTCATGGTCTCTCTCCAGGTTTTGCGAAGACAACATGAACACCATGTCCCTGTTGTTCGTTCGCTGGAGAGATTGACCAGGCGGCCTCCAATTCCATCACGCTGTCGTGAAACGCGGGACGCGATCCGACCGCCGGTCTGCGTTACCAGTTCTGACGCAAAATCCGCCGAAACGGCGAATGGCGACGGCAAATGGAGCGCCGGAATAATCCCAGGAAAAGGACAGTCTTTTTTCCGTCGGTTACGGATCAGGAGAGATCGGATGCCTGAGCAGCTAACGAGCGACGCTCTTGGTCTTCAGGCGAGCAAGGTGACGACAATCAATCGCGCTTTCGTCCAACTCGGTCTTTATGGGCTGATGCTCAGCCAACCGGGAAGCGGCTTGGGGCAGACCGCGTTCAGGGGGCGGGAAGTTGTCTTGTTCGTGACGCGGATTCCGAACTTGGTGCCGGCGGATCCTGCAATGCGCGCTAGCTTTTATTTTGCTCATCAGTTCGGCATTTGCCTGCTCGCGATCCTGGTCGCCTGCCAAGCTGTGGTCGCACTCGTTCTTCACTTCATTCTCAGTAACGGTGAACCGGGGTGTAGGGCGCCCGGGGTCAACGGCACGTCGGGAACACCGCCGCCAGTTCCGGTCCGCGCAAATAGATAATTTCCGGCCGCAAGCGACCGTATCGAGCGATCCATTTGCGCATGACGCTGTGAGAAAAATATAAGAATGCGTGCGATTTGCCGAAATTATTTACAGGCCGAATACATCGCAGTTAATTCCTGTCCGCTCAGATAAATAATTTGTGAGTGCAGGCCGCCGTGCTGAATAATCCACTTGCGGACGTCGCTCGGATAATTCGACCACAGGTAATAGTTGCCGGCGCTGCTGATCTGTTCGCCTTCGGACGTCGGTGTCCAGGCCGAATGAAAAGCGAGGACGGCGCGCGGCGTCACGCAGATCCGGTTGCGCGGAATGACACCCAACAACATCGTACAAGCCGAGGCGCAAGTGCCGTCAACGATAACTTGATCGCCGGACGCGCGTAGCGCCTGATATTTGGAGAGATAAGCGCCGATCTGGCCGCCTTGATCGTCGGAAATTCGGACCCCGGCGGATGCCGACGCAACGCTGATCAGTGTGAGCAGCATAGCTTGCAGTGTCGCGCGCACCTGCATGGACAGATCCTCCGCTATCATGGCTCGGCAGAATAGCAGCGATTTCCGACTTTCTTCTGGGCGGCCAAGTGTCGCGCCTGCTATACCGGCTGTTCTGCTTTTCGCCCGGCCGGGCGCGCCAGCAACGCGATAACCATGCTGAACTCGTCAGTGACGCATTCTGTCGAAACGCGCACCTCTTGGGTCGTCGCGACGACGTACTTATCGTGATGGCCGTTGCGTTTGGTGCACCATGGATCACCGTGGTCGCGCTCAAGAATATTGCCGCCGAAGTCAATGGCGAGCGCTCGATCCCGGCTTTTGCCGGTGCGCTGGTTTGGATGGGCTCGGGCTTCGGCGGCATCGTGATGGGGCGCATCGCCGAACGCGTTGGCATCCGGTGGACCGTGATCGGCGGCTCCGTAATGATTGCCGTCGGGCTGTGTCTGTCGACGCTGGGACCGTCTCTGCCACTTTATATTGGCCACGGCTTGTTCATCGGCCTGATTGGGATCGGCGGCATCAACGCGCCGTCCTACGTCTATGTCAGCCAATGGTTCGATCGCCGGCGTGGCTCGGCGCTGGCGTTGATTTCAAGTGGCAGTTTTCTAGCCGGCGCGATCTGGCCGTCGCTCTTTGAACCCGCGATCGTCTATCTCGGCTGGCGCGAGACCATGGTGATCTACGCGGCGATCGAGCTACTGATTATCGTGCCGGCTGCGGCCATCGTGTTGGGAGCGCCGCCCGATACGCCGCACCATGCGACAGTGACCAACGCGCCGCATGAAAAGAAGTCTGTCATGGGGTGGCCGCCCAATCTGGTCTATGCGCTGCAGATGTGCGCGATCTTCACCTGCTGCGTGCCGATGTCGATGCCGCAGGCGCACCTTGTCGCGTTTTGCAGCGATCTCGGCATCAGCCCAGTGCATGGCGCTGCGATGCTGTCGGTGCTGCTGGCTTCGGCATTCCTGAGCCGTCAGATATGGGGCGGACTGTCAGACCGGATAGGCGGTCTCTACACAATGCTACTCGGCTCAGCCTGCCAGACCGTCGGCATCGCGCTCTTCCTGCTTACGCAGGACGAGCTTGGCCTTTTTACCGTCGCAGCGCTGTTCGGTTTCGGATTTAGCGGCCTCGTTCCGGCCAATGTTCTGGCGGCTCGCGAACTGTTTCCAGTCAGCGAAGCTTATTGGCGCATTCCGACATTGCTGCTGGTCAGCGGTTCAGGGATGGCGGTGGGAAGCTGGAGTGGCGGATTTATGTATGATCGCTTCGGTTACTACGCGCCGGCCTTTGCCGTGGGTGTTGGCGTGAGCGCGCTCAATTTCCTCATTATTAGTACGCTTGCGTTCCGGCGCAGCCAGACCACCAATCTCGTCAGCGTGTGACTGCGCTCTGCTTGGCATGTGGCGTTCCGGCCGTTTCACTTGCTGGGCAATTTTTGGCGGAGTGCGGGCCGCGCAAAAGTCTTCGACCGCCGAGACGATCGCTGCGCTCGTTTTGGTGCGTCGCTCCGGCGTCGGCGAGTTCAGGTTCCTCCTGACGATTGATGATGGATCCCGCTTCCAGCAGCACCGCAGGCATCCGGGTCATCTTCAGGACCACCAGTTGATCGAAGCGATAGACGCCGGCATCGGCGTCAACGAGTTCGCGCCGGTAATGTCCCATCAGGGCTTGGGTATAGTGCGGGGTATATTTCAGTCCATTGGTTTGCAGTGCTTTGCCCAGCAGGTGGCCGAATTCCAGGCTGCCTTTCCGGTCGGCATTGTCGTACGAAACAAACAAGCGCATAGCCGGGATAATCGTCGTTGTAATTGTTCTGCTGGCCTTCGTACTCCCACGACTGAAGCAGATTGTCGGGAACGGAATCATGATGGATGGCGATGAACAGATCGGCTTGCATCGTGTTGGCCCGTGACGCGCGCTCGACCAGCCCGTAGGGCGGCGCCTTCGCGGTGATGAGCAGCACCGTTTTGTCGAAGCCCGCATCCAAAAGCGCCTTGTCGATATCTTGCGAGAGCTGAAGATTAAAGGCGTATTCGGGCATGTCGCGGGCGCTCATCGCGCCAGGGACATCGACGGTATGGCCGACGTCGAGGACGACACGAAACGTCGAGGGATCGCACTTCGATTGATTGGACGGAGCCGGTGTTGCCGTCGGCTTTTGATCTTCGCCGAGGGCCGAGTCGCCCGCTGCGCAGACGAGCAGGATGCAAAGTGCGATGAGCGGAGCATTGCCGGGTCGCCGCATTTCGATCATCGGCTCGCTTTTATCCGCTTCTCGCCGCCTGTGCATTTGTCATTGCCTGGTCGCATATTGCCATATGTCCTAGTCGCATGGCGTCGCAACGGTCCAGTCCCCTTGCGGGTGGGCAGGGCGTGGGGCAGAGTCCGGGCAAATCACAACACTTGATACCGCAAGCTCGATGCGCTTCGCGCGACTTTTTTTGGGAGGCCTGGATGAAACGAGCACTCTATAGCGGCGTGGCTGCAATCGCGATTGCTGCTTTTATCGCTATGGCGCCGGCGCGGCTCAATGCGCAAAGCGTTCCGGTTGGCAGGCATGATATCGGCGGTGTCGTCAAAAGCCCGCACGGGCCCGAGGCCGGCGTCTGGGTGATCGCAGAGACGCACGACCTGCCGACGCGATTTGCCAAAATGGTCGTGACCGACGATCAGGGCCGCTATGTCGTGCCCGATTTGCCAAAGGCGAAATACCAAGTCTGGGTGCGCGGCTATGGCTCTGGTCGATTCACCGAAAGTCGATGCGGAGCCGGGCAAGCGCGTGAACCTGGCCGCCGTGATAGCGCCCGACGATGCCGCGGCGGCGCAATATTATCCGGCGATCTATTGGTTCTCGATGCTGAAAATTCCGGCCGCCGATCAGTTTGGCGGCAAGAGCGATATCCCGGACAAGGTTACGCAGGCGCAGTGGCTGACCATGATGAAAAACCAGGCCTGCGTCGGCTGCCATCAGCTTGGCTCGCTGGGGACGCGAACGATCCCGGCCGACCTCGGCAAATTCGCCAGCGGCGAGGACGCGTGGGCGCGGCGCATCCAGTCCGGCCAGGCATCGCCACTGATGACGGGGCCGATCGCGGGTCAACTCAACAGCGTACCGCTGAAATATTTCGGTGACTGGACCGATCGCATCGCCAAGGGCGAACTGCCGGCAACCAAGCCGCCGCGCCCGCAGGGCGTCGAGCGCAACGTTGTCGTCACGACCTGGGACTGGGGCACCGAGAAGCAATATCTCCATGACCTGATCTCGTCGGACAAGCGCAATCCGACGGTCAATTCGTACGGGTCTACTCTATGGCTCTACGGAATACGCGACTGACCATCTGCCGGTTCTCGACCCCAAGACATCGAAGCCGAGCTTCATCACGCCGCCGGAAGGCGCGGATGTGCCTGAAGCGTTTGGGCCTGGACATGCGGCCATCCAGAAGCCGCTGGCGCCTTCAGCCTATTGGGGCATGGAGCAGGTCTGGGACTCCAAGCTGGATAATCACAACGACATGTTTGATTCCCAGGGCCGCTTGTGGCTGACCGGGACCAATCACGCGCCGGGTACGCCGGCGTTCTGTAAGAAGGGCTCGGACAATCCCTACGCCAAGGCGTTCCCGATCGACATCAATGAACGTCAGTTGGTGATGTACGATCCGAAGACGCAGAAGTTCACGTTCATCGATACGTGTTTCGGCACCCATCATCTGCAATTCGGCTTCGACAAGGACAATATATTGTGGACCAGCGGCGGCGGTGAACTGGCCGGCTGGCTCGACACCAAAGTGTTCGATGAAACCGGCGACGCGGAAAAAGCGCAGGGCTGGGCGCCGTTCGTGCTCGACACCAACGGCAATGGTCAAGTCGACGACTACACCAAGCCGGGCGAGCCGCAGGATCCGAACAAGGACATGATGATCGGCGGCTCCGGCACCTATGCCGTAATGCCGAATCCGGCGGATGGTTCGGTCTGGTTCACCGTCAATGTGTTTGGCGGCAAGGGCGGCGTCGTTCGCTTCGATCCGAAGACCAAGCTTTCGGAAGTCTATTACATCCCGATGCCGGGTTTTGGCCCGCGCGGCGGCGATATCGACTCCAAGGGTGTGGTCTGGGTATCGCTCGCCAGCGGCCATCTCGGCAGCTTCGACCGCTCCAAGTGCAAGGCGCCGCTCAACGGGCCGAAAGCAACCGGCGATCACTGCCCGGAAGGTTGGTCATTCTACAAATATCCCGGTCCCGGCTTTGATGGCATCGGCGATAACAGCGCCGAAGCGAGCTACTACACCTGGGTCGATCAGCACGACGCGGTTGGCCTCGGCAAAGATGTGCCGATCTCGACCGCGAACGAGAACGACGGCTTTGCCGCGCTGGTCAACGGCAAGATGGTGACGCTGCGCATTCCGTATCCAATGGGCTTTTATGCCAAGGGACTAGATGCGCGCATTGACGATCCGAACGGCGGCTGGAAGGGCAAGGGCTTGTGGTCGTCCGAAGGTGACCGGACGCCTTGGCTCAAGGAAGGCGGCAAGGGCTCTATGCCGATGGCGGTCCACATCCAGATCCGGCCCAATCCGCTCGCCGATTGATCGGCCACCAACGACGTCCCAATCTGATACGCCCGGCGCCCATCGGCGCCGGGCGACTTGCTTTTAGAACCCTGGTGGTGCCGCTATTATCGGTTTGGGATTTGGTTGAGGAGCCGAACATGGCTGTCCGTGAGCCCGTACTGATTCCGGTCGCCATCATGGACTTGCGTCCGACCCAGATCACTGTCGGAATGCGCGAGGTGAAGGCCAAGCGCAAAGCCTGGCGCGAGACGAGCGACAAGAAGGGCGAGAAATTCCTCGGCAAGCATATGATTCCGGTCATCCTCGGACCGAAGGACCGGCATTATGTCATCGACCATCATCATCTCGCCCGGGCGCTTCACGAAGAAGGGGTCAAGGATTTGGCGGTGACCGTGGTCGCCAATTTAAGCAATCTCGAAATCGACTCGTTCTGGTTCGTCATGGATAATCGCAACTGGATGCATCCCTTCGACGATGAAGGGCGCCGCCGCGGCTACCGGGATATTCCGAAATCAGTAACCGAGCTGGTGGATGATCCGTTCCGATCGCTGGCCGGCGAGTTGCGGCGCATGGGCGGCTTTGCCAAGGACACGACCCCGTTCAGTGAGTTCATCTGGGCTGACTTTCTGCGCCGGCGCATGAAACGCAAATTCGTCGAAAAGGATTTCAACGGTGCGCTCGAGCAGGCGCTGGAACTGGCCAAGAGTGTGGAAGCCGATTATCTGCCCGGCTGGTGCGGACCATCGCCGGAGGACTGATGCTCGATAATACTTGCCATCCGCACGTTTGGCGTTTCGTGCCCTTTCTTGCTCGCGTGGGCTTGGTACTTCTGCTGGGCGCTTTATGTGTCGGTTGCAGCAAAGATAAGAAGACAGTCGAGGTGGTTGACGCTAACGCCGTGCCGGCTAACTACAAAGACCAGATCGCCACCTTCTTGATGACCAGCCTGACAGACAGCGCGGACTTTCGGAATTCGATGATTTCTCCTCCAGTGCTAAAGCCGATCGGCCAGAATCAGCACTACGTTTCCTGTGTGCTTTTGAATGGCCGCAACGAGCATAAGGAGAAGGCTGTCATCTACTTTGCCGGAAACATCAATCAGTTTGTCGATGCGACGCCTGACGAGTGCGGTGGCGCCGACTACCAACCATTCCCCGAACTGGCGAAGGTTGCGCCGAGATGAGCGACGCTCATCCCGCGGGCGGCCAATAAGCAAACGCCGCGCCGGCGAAAAAATACCGACCAGCCCCAGCACTGCGCCTTGTGCGCCGTACGGCAACGTAAAACCGATCCATGCCGCGAGCGCGTCGAGATAACGCGCACGCAACAGCCCGATCGAGAATCACACCTGGCTCGACGCTGGACCTGGCAAGAATTGGCAAAAGCGCGACGAGATCGGCGTAGGTTTTTTCGTCGAGCCACTTGCGGCGCACCACGAATTCTTCGTGGAAATAACCGAGATGTGCGATCGGGCCGCCGAAACAAGTCAAGCCGAGGCGAAAAAACACCGCCAGCACTTCGGTGAAGGTGCCGCTGTATTTCGGCTTCTCCGGCGACAGTTTCGGGCATGGGTGCATTGTTGACAAGTTACGGCATGCGGGCAACAGTTTGCGATATCGCAGCATCAGCGTCGCGCTGCGCGGCGTCGCCAAATGATACCAATAATCAGGCGCCGCATCCGGGGAGGATCGCATGACCATCACAGTTCCGCAGGGCTTGGCGCCTGAGGCTACAGCCATTGCAGTCGCGACGCGCGTGCGCTGGACCTATGTCGCGCCGACGCTGCTGATCTATTGGATCATTTCGATGTTCGACAAGAGCAACATTTCTCTTGTCATGGCGGATCCCAAATTTCTCGACGAGATGCAGCTTAACGGGCAAGCGCAACTGCTCGGTTGGCTCGCCTCCAGCATGTTCATTTCCTACAGCCTAGCCGCGCCGCTGTGGGGCTGGGCCGTGACGCGCTATGGCCCGCGCTATGCGACGATGGCGAGCCTTGTGATTTGGGCGCTGACCTGTTTCTGGTCCGGCCTCTCGGCGAGCTACGGCATGCTGCTCGCATCACGCATCGGTTTGGGCGTCGGCGAAGCGGCCTGTTATCCGGTGACGCTGGCGCTGGTCGCCAACTGGTTCGCGCTGCGCGAGCGCGGCAAGGCCACTTCTTATTGGTGGATCGGCACCATGATCGGTCCGATGCTCACCGGGCTGCTGGTCACTGCGCTGATCGTCAATTTCGGCTGGCGTGGACAATTCTACGCGTTGGGCATCTTGGCGCTGATCCTGCCGCTGCCGATGGTCTGGTTTCTGGTGCGCGACAAACCGGAGCAGCACGCCGGCCGTCAATCAGGCCGAAACCGATCTCATCAAATCCGGCGCGATCGAGCACAACGATGACGCGCCCGGGCCGCATTCTCAAGGGCGTGACGAGCGTCTGGCGCAATCATCGCTTCTGGCTGATGGTGCTGGCGATCTCGTGCAACGCGATCTTCTTCTGGGGCTGGTCGATCTGGCTGCCGACCTATCTGCGCACCGCGCGGCATTTCACCTTCAGCACGTCGGGCTATCTGACCTTCGTGATCTACGGCTTTGCCGTCGCGACCATCCTGGTCATCGGCCGGGTATCGGATCGCGTATTCCGCCGCGCGCCGTTCGCCGGCGTCGGCTGGCTCTCGGCGGCGATATTGTTGATGGCGGCGGCGCTGGCGCCGGACGCGACCTGGAGCGTCGTGCTGATGATTTGCGCGCTGTGCGCGCAGCAGGTCGGCATCTCGTGTGCCGAAATGCTGATGCACAGCGTGATCGGCACGGCCGATATGGGCAAGTCGCAGGGCGTGCGCGCGCTGGTCACGCAGATGACCGGCGCGCTGTCGCCGCTGATGATCGGCTATATCCTGGCTTATCAGCGGCGGCGGCTTCATTGCGCCGTTTGCGGTTCTCTCCGTTGCGGTCGTGATCTCGGCGGGCTGCATGATCGCGCTCACCAGGGAAGGATTCTGAAAATGGCGGTTCTGGAAGCGACGCTGCCGAGCATGACGGTTGGCGGAGTAAAAGTTCACGGCTTGAGCGACGGCACATTGCCGACCGCGATCGACAAAGTCGTCGACATGACGCCGGCGCAGGTCGAGCAACTGGTCGGCGGCACCGACAACGGCACGTTTCATATCCCGGTGAATAATTTTCTGATCCGCCGCGGCGGCAAGGTCATCATGATCGATGCCGGCGCCGGCAACACGATGTATCCGACGCTCGGCAGGCTGCCGGACAATCTGCGCGCCGCGGGCGTCGATCCGAAGGACGTCACCCATATCGTCATCACCCATCTGCACGGCGATCACGCCAATGGTCTGGTCGACGACGACGGCAAGCCGCATTATCCCGAATGCCGAGATTGTCGTGCACGAGATCGAACTCGATTTCTGGACTGCGCCCGACGGCGCCAACGACCCCGACAAGGTCAAAGGCAATCGCGCGCGCACGCGGATCAATCTGAAACCTTACCTCGACCGCATCCGTCGCGTGCGCGGCAGCGAGGAGTATCTGGGTTTCGTGCCGATCATCGCGCCTGGCCACACGCCCGGACACACGTGCTGGCTATTGGCTGCGCCGGGCGGCGGCGGGTTCATGGCGCTCGGCGACGTCGTGCATCGTCTCGGCGATCCAGATTTCGCATCCCGATGCCGGCATGATCTACGATCTCGACAAGGATCAGGCGGTGAAATCGCGCAAGCGCATTCTCGATATGGCGGCGACCGAACGCTTCGCTATCGCCGGCGCGCACGTCAACGCGCCGGGCTTCGGTCATGTCGTGCGCAAGGGCGCAAGCTTTGCCTTTGAGCCTGCCGCCTGAGCAGGCGATAGCCGCGCATCGACCTTCCACGCCTCGTCGATACGCGGGCGTATCGCGCCAGCCGCCGCGGCGCATTGCGATGGATTTGGAAGCGATTCTCGTCTCGGCGCTTTTTGCCGCCTGTTTTCTGCTACGGCCGCGCAGCCACTATAGAAGAATTTTATGCTATTTGCGAGCCAAAAATTCATCCTATATAGAAGATCATTCCTATCTGGCGGCGAAATGAGGCCGAAAATGACCTCCCCGCTCGAACAGAAAAAATCAAAATCACCGGGCCGGTGGTCGTGACCGCCAACCGCGTCGGCGACGGCGCCGTCGTCTATCGCCGTGCCGACGGCGGCTGGACGACCCAGCTGGACAGCGCCGCGGTGGCGACGAGCAGCGCGGCGCCCGCGAACTGATCAAGGCAGCCGCGGCGGACGATCTGCGCGCGGTCGGCCCCTATATCGCCCCGGTCAAGCTCGGCGGCAGGCGGCAACTGCGGCCGGGCAACTTGCGCGAACCAATCCGGCTCGGCGGTCCCACGATCGACCTGCCGGTGACATTCGGCATCTAAGGCCGGACGCGGACTCCATGTACGTTTACGATGCATTCGACCGTACGCTCGTCACCGAGCGGGTGGCGGAGTTCCGCGACCAAGTTGCGCGCCGGCTGTCGGGCGAGCTGACGGAAGAAGAATTCAAGCCGCTGCGGCTGATGAATGGCGTGTATCTGCAACTGCACGCCTACATGCTGCGCATCGCCATTCCCTACGGAACGTTGTCGAGCGAGCAGTTGCGCATGCTTGCCCATGTGGCGCGCAGATACGATCGCGGTTACGGCCACTTCACGACGCGGCAAAACATCCAGTTCCATTGGATCAAGCTTGAAGAGCTGCCGGACGCCATGGCGGATCTCGCCAGCGTCGGCATGCACGGCATGCAGACGAGCGGCAATGTCGTGCGCAATATCACGACCGACCAATGGGCCGGCGTTGCTCCCGACGAGATCGAAGATCCGCGCATCTGGGCGGAGGTGATCCGCCAGCACGTGACGCTGCATCCAGAATTTTCGTTCATGCCGCGCAAATTCAAGATCGCGGTCGGCGCGTCGCACCACGATCGCGCGGCGCTGCGCATCCACGATCTGGGGCTGCGGCTGCACCGCAACGGGGCGGGCGAGCTCGGCTTTGAAGTCATGGTCGGAGGCGGGCTTGGCCGTACGCCGTTCCTTGCCAAGACCATCAAGTCATTCCTGCACAAGCGCGACGTGCTGAGTTACGTCGAAGCGATGCTGCGCACCTACAATCAGTTCGGCCGGCGCGACAATATCTACAAGGCGCGCATCAAGATCCTGGTGCACGAGCTTGGCGTCGAGGCCTTTGCGAAGGAGGTCGAATGCCGAATGGCAAAGCATCAAGGATGGCGCGCTGGCGCTCGACGACGCGATCGTTGCCGAAATCGCCGGCCGTTTCAGCTATCCGACTTACGAGGGCTTCAAAGACAATCCCGCCGAACTTGTCGCAGGCGCGCCGCGCTACGCGCGCTTAATACCCTGGTTCGGCAATTCGGTCGCCAAACACAAAGTCCCGGGCTACGCCATCGTGACGCTGTCGTTGAAACCGGAAGGCGGCACGCCCGGCGACGCGACCGCCGTGCAAATGGATGCCATTGCCGATCTCGCCGACCGCTATTCGTTTGGCGAAGTCCGCGTCGGCCACGAGCAGAATCTGGTGCTGCCGCATGTGGCGCAACGCGACCTGCCGGCTTTGTGGCGCGCGCTCGATGCGATCGGCGTGGCGATGCCGAACGTGAACCTGATTTCCGATATCATTTCCTGCCCCGGCCTCGATTATTGCAGTCTTGCCAATGCGCGTTCGATTCCGATCGCGCAGGAGATCGACGCGGCGTTTCCGCAATCTCGATCTGCAGCGCGATCTCGGCCGGCTGCACATCAACATTTCCGGCTGCATCAATGCCTGCGGCCACCACCACGTCGGCCACATCGGCATTCTCGGAGTCGAGAAGAACGGCGAAGAGGTCTACCAGATCACGCTGGGCGGCAAGGCCGACGAGGACGCCAAGCTCGGCGCGCTGATCGGGCCCGCGGTGCCGTACGCGCAGGTCGCAGATGTCGTCGAGGATATCGCGCAGCTTATCTCGAACTGCGGCAGCGGCCTGACGAGCTTTTCATCGACACAGTCAAGCGTATCGGCGTCGAGCCATTCCGGGAGCGGGTCTATGCCACTCGTTGAAAACGGCCGCATTGTCGAAGACCGTTACGTGCGCGTTGCCGATGACGCGCCGATACCGGATCGGACGCCGGTGCTGGTTTCCGCGAAGCGATTCCTCGCCGAGGCCAACGAGCTGGTTCGCCGCGACGGTTCGCTCGGTGTGTTGTGGCCGAACGATCGCCGCGTTGCGAGCTCCAGCCGTGGCTTGGCCATCTCGCGCTGATTGCGCTCAACTTTCCGAAATTTCGCGATGGCCGCGCCTATAGCCAGGCGCGGCTGTTGCGCGAGCATTTCAATTTTCGTGGTACGCTGCGCGCAACCGGCGATGTGCTTCGCGACCAGTTTCATTTCCTGGTGCGGGCCGGTTTCGATTCCTTCGAGGTGAAGAAGCCCGCCGACGCGCAAGTATTCGCAGAAGTGCTTAACCGCTACAGCGTGGTCTATCAGCCGGGCGCCGATGGCCGACCGCGGCGCTGCGCCGGCGGTTGCAGGGCGATCTTAAGGTTCCAAAGCGCGAGACAGTGTGAACGGCAGGCAGGTGAGCGGCTAGCATCCATTGATTGCGAACTGGTATCGTGGCCTCGATTGAACAAACGAGGACATGATGACTCCTGTTGTTACAGTAATCGCGCCCGGTGCCATGGGCGCCGCCGTCGGGAAAAGGCTTGTCGATAATGGCCTGAAAGTCCTGACCTCGCTCAAGGGCCGCAGTCAGGAAACCCAGGCGCGGGCCAAGCAAGCAGGTATCGCCGGTGCCAGCGACGAGGAGATTGCGGCCTCCGATTTTATCCTTTCCATTTTGCCGCCTGGCGACGCGCTGTCGCTGGCTCGGCACTTTGCGCCGGTGCTCAAGGCGAGCAACTTGAAGCCGGTTTATGTCGACTGTAACGCCATCAATCCGGGGACGGTCGATAAGGTCGCGGCGGCGATAGCGCCGACCGATTGCCCGTTTGTCGATGCCGGGATTATCGGCTCGCCGCCGAAGCCGGGCGATGCCGGTCCGCGCTTTTACGCCTCGGGTCCTGCGGCGCCGCGCTTTGCAACTCTGCGCGATTATGGTCTCGATATCCGCGTGCTGGACGGCGCGCTGAGCGCGGCCTCGGCGCTGAAAATGTCCTACGCCGGGATCACCAAGGGCACGCAGGCGATTGGGGCTGCGATGATGCTGGCGGCGACACGCGCCGGTTCGTCCGACGCGCTGTTTGCCGAATTGTCATCGAGCCAAAAGGAAATGTTCGCGTGGTTCAAGCGTGGCTTGGCGCAGATGCCACCCAAGGCTTATCGCTGGGTCGCGGAGATGCACGAAATCGCGGGCTTCGTTGCCGAAGATCCGGCAGCGCATGAGCTTTATGAAGGCGCTGCGCATTTCTACGAGCGCATCGCCGAAGATTTCGATGGCGACAAGGAAGATGTAACGGCGCTGACCAGATTTATCGGCAAGAGCAGCTAGGCCGCCGCTCAGCGATTAAGCCAGCGCCGCGCAAAGCCGAGCAGGCCCTGCGGCAGGAAAATGATCATCGCGATAAAGACGATGCCGAGCGGGATCAGATACGGAAACTGATCGCCGAAAAAGCGCGACAGCAATTCGCGCATGAGCTGGAAGAAGCCGGCGCCGACAATCGGTCCGACCAGCGTGCCGATGCCGCCCATGACGTTGTAGATCACCGTCTCGCCTGAAGTGAGAAAAAACACGAAGTTGGGCGCGGCGAATTCGTTCTGGACGGCATAGAGAACGCCGGCGAGGCCGGCGAACAGGCCGGACAGCATCACCGAAACCATCTTGTATTGTGCCACCGGATAGCCGATTGCGCGCGTGCGCGGCTCGTTCTCCCGGATCGATTGCAGCACCATGCCGAACGGCGACTGGGTAATGCGGCGAAGGATTAGATAAGAGCCGGCACCACCGCCAGTACGAACCAGTGCATGGTCGTCGATGTGAAGCGGGCATCGTAGATGAATGGGATCCAGAGATGCGGACGGTTGAAGATCAGACCGTTCTCGCCGCCGGTGACGCGCGTCCAGGTGAAGATGATCACGTAGAAAATCTGGCTGAAGATCAGCGTCGTGATGGCGAAATAAATATCGCGCAGCCGGGTGGAGAAATAAGCGACGAACAGCGCCGTGCAGGCGGCGCCGGCAAGCCCGAAAAGGATCGCCAGCCACAAGTTCGGACTGAAGGCGATAAGCGCGCCTGCGGCGCCATACATGCCAAGCCCAAAAAATGCGGAATGGCCGAACGAGACCATTCCGGTGTAGCCGATCAGGAGATCGGACGACATCGCCAGCAATCCCCAGATCAGGACTTCGGTGAGGAACCGCCGCCAGAACTCGGGCAGCACCAGCGGCGCCGCGATCAGGATCGCCATCACGACGCAAAACCCGATCCAGAAGATGGCGGTATGGCTCAGACCCACTTTGCTCGAGTGGCATCGGTTTATCGAGCGGCGTCGCAGTCATTTTGGGGTCGCCACGAAGAGGCCCGTCGGCCGGAACAGCAATGTCAGGATCAGCACGACGAAAGACACGATCACCGCTTGTGACGGGTCGAGCCAGATCGCGGCATAGGCCTCGAGTAGGCTGATAAAGATCGCGGCCAGGATTGAGCCGCCGAGGTTACCCATGCCGCCGACCACGACGACGATGAAAGCCTTGAGCACCCAGTCGAGCCCCATGCTGTGATCGACGCCGGTCGTCGGCGCGAACAGCACGCCGCTTGCAGCGGCCATGGCTGAGCCCAGCGCGAACACGCCGGTGTAGACCAGCGGCACGGGAATCCCCATCGCTTGAGCCATCACCCGGTCCTGCGCCGTCGCTCTGATCCAAATTCCGAACTTGCTGTATTTGAGGAACAGCCAGAAGCCGCCGATGATGGCGGCAGACAAGAGCGCGATGACGATGCGGTACCAGGGGTATTGTAGATAGAACAACGTGAAATGACTCGATATCGGCTCAGGGATTTTGCGCGACACCGGTCCGAACTGCCACAGCGCGTAATTTTGCAGCACCAGCGACGCGCCGAACGTGGCAAGGATCGTATTAAGAGGATCGCGCCCGACCAGCGGCCGCAAGGTGATGATCTGCAAGGCCGCGCCGAAGATCGCCATGATCAACGCAGAGGCGATCAGGCCCAGCCAGAAACTTCCCGTAGTGGCGACGATCACCACGCCGACGTAGGCGCCAAGCATGAACAGTTCGCCATGGGCAAAATTCACGACGTCCATGATGCCGAAGATCAGCGTCAGCCCCGATGCGATCAGCGCCAGGATCATGCCGGTAACGATGCCGTTGATGGTTTGGATGAGGATGAGATCGAACGGAATGGCGTGGAAGAACTGGCTGACCGCATCCATCGCTCAGACCCCTAGATACTGCTTGATGACGGCGTGATGGACGTCGATCTCGGACGCCGCGCACTGATGGCGCACGCTGCCCTTCTCCATGATGTAGAGCCGCTGGCTTGCTTCCAGCGTCAGCGGCACGTTCTGCTCGACCAGCAGGATGGCGACGCCTTCATTGTGCAATACATCAATGATCTGCCGGATTTGCGAGACCATGCGGGGCATCAGGCCTTCCGTAGGTTCGTCCAGAAGAATGATTTTCGGCTCAAGCATCATGGCGCGGGCGATCGCGAGCATCTGCTGTTCGCCGCCGGACAACGTTCCACCCGCCTGATTGCGGCGTTCCGCAAGGACCGGAAAGTAAGTGAACACCTTGTCGAGCAGCATCTGGCGCTTCTCGTCGGTCATGCCTTTGCGGTCGAGACCAGTACGCAGATTTTCCATTACTGTGAGCAAACGGAAGATGCGGCGGTCTTCCGGCACATAGCCGATGCCCATACGCGCCAGTTTGTGCGGCGGCAGGCCGGTGATCGCGTTGCCATTGAACAACACGGTTCCCTGACTCGGCCGCACCAATCCCATGATTGTTTTCAGCGTCGTGCTTTTACCGACACCATTGCGGCCGAGTAGGCCGACTACTTCGCCGGGACTGATCGTTAGCGACACGCCGTGCAGGATATGGCTCTTGCCGTAGTAGGTGTGCACGTCCTCGACCAGGACGAGCGGAGTTGTGCCATCGGTGCTCATGTCTTGAGATAGACCTCCAGCACCTTTTCGTTCTTCTGGATTTCCTCAGGCGAACCTTCGGCCAAAATTCGGCCGTAGTGCAACACGGTGATGCGGTCACACAGACCCATCACGACTTCCATGTCGTGCTCGACGATCAGGATGGTGAGCTGCTTTGAGATGCGACGCACCAACTCGATGGTGTCAGCCGTTTCGGCCGCGCTCATGCCGGCAGTAGGTTCGTCCAGACACAGAAGTTTCGGTTCAGTCGCCAGCGCGATGCCGATCTCGAGATTGCGCTGTTCGCCGTGCGACAGGTTCGATGCCAACTCATGAGCCTTCTGGAGCAAGCCGACCGATTGCAGCGCGGTTTCCGCCCTGGCGTTGATGTCGGGAAACGCATCGTGATGCGAAATCATGTTCCAGGCATGCCGGCGGGATTGTGCTGCAATGCGCACGTTTTCGAACGCCGTGGCGTTCGGCAGGATGTTGGTGATCTGGTAGGAGCGGGCGATGCCCTTCTGCGAGATCGCGTTGGAAGGCAGTCCGGTGACGTCCTCACCGTTCAGGATGATACGTCCCGATGTCGGCCGCAGTACGCCTGTCAGCGTATTGAAGAACGTGCTCTTGCCGGCGCCGTTCGGGCCGATGACAGCGCGAACCTCGCCGGGCATGACCACGAAGTTGACTTCCGAAAGCGCCGCGAGCCCGCCGAAACGGACGGACAGCAGTTCGGTCCTGAGAATGGGGACCGATGCCGCTCCCCGGTCGATGGTTGCCGGGGAGCCGACGTCGATCGAATCCTCGGCGCGCACTTAGCTGGAGAAGGTGCAAGACGGCGGAACGATCGTCTTGTCCTTGTCGATGATTTGTAAAAGATTGTAGTCTTGACCCTTCACATCGAAAATGAGCTCGCGCAGGAAGGCCTGATGGTCGGCCTTGCGCAGCGTCTTGTCCCCTTGCGGGAAGTCGTCGCCTTCCTTCATTTCGAGGCCTTCGAGAGCTTCGATCAACTTATCGGTATCGCCGCGACCCTGGAATTTCGACATTTCCATCGCGAGCTTCACCGCATTCATCGATTCATAGTTTGACTGAACATAGCGGTCGGGCATCGGGCCGGAAGGATCGACCTTCGCCAGCCGGGCCTTGGCGTCGTCGAAGAATTTATGCAGCGCTGGCGTATTGAGCGGGCCGGTAAAGATCGGCATGTACCGGTTGATACCGACAAAGCCGTCGGCCTTGGTGCCGATTGCGGGCATGTTGGTGGATTCGACGAGGGCGCCGTCGCCGGCGAATTTGTACTTCTTGGTAAGTCCGAGATCGTAAGCCTGGTTCGTGTAAGTGACGCCGTCCTTGCCGAACAGGATGGTGAATATGCCGTCGAAGTCGCCGGAGATCTTCGACAGAAACGGCGTCATGTCGGCGGTGCCGAGCGGGATGCCGGTTGTGCCGACTACCGAGCCGCCGTTCTTCTTGATCTCGGCGGCATAGGCGTCACGCGTCGACTGACCCCACGAATAGTCCGCATAGACGATGTGCCATTTCTTGCCGATTTGAGCGATCGTCGGCCCGAAGGCCACGGCTTGTGCCGGTGCGTAGTCGTAGAACGCGGAAGGTAACACGATTGCATGCTGACGTGGTCAGCGTGGTGTCGAGGCAGACCGTGATCATGTTGACGATATGAGCGTCGTTCCACACCGGCATGCAGGCGAGACAGATATTGGACAGGAAGCCGCCGACGTGAATGTCGATATTGTTTTCCTGCACCATTTTCGAAATCTTCTGCCGCGCGACAGCCGGTGAGCTTTCGTCGTCGGCGATGATCAGTTCGACGGGGCGGCCATTGATGCCGCCCATGCCGTTGATACGGTCGACCGCCATCTGCATGCCGACCAGCGCGGTCTTGCCGCCGGCCGCGCCCGGGCCCGAGAGGGGTTGCTCCGAGCCGACTTTGAAGGGCGTGGCGGCGCCGAAGGCCTCACGCCATGGCTCCGGCAGCAGTATCATGGCGCCGATTGCGCCGCCGCCCCAGCCGATGATGCTGCGGCGAGTGACCTTGCCGCGGTACCAGACGTCCTCGGCCCATTTCTCCTGCTTCCACTTCTCAGTCATCGAAAGTCCTCCCACTGGATGCGGTGTTCAAAGCAAAGCTAGTGCCGCCCGATCGCCGTCCCCGGCGCGAACGAAAGTCTTAGCCATTCCCCGCTCCCTGCTGGCCATTGACGGGCTCTTCGCGGGGAAATTGCCTGTTAGCAAACTTGATATTGCTGGGAGTTTCAACCGTTTTTACTTGGCCAAAACTGTCACGAGACTGCCGCCGCGCGTGTTACTTCGTCGCGGTAGCGGTCTGGTTTCATCGCCTCATGGCGATAAATGTGCAAGAAACACCCGCCGAACGAGCGAGGAGCGCCCCCATGGCGATGGCGACATTGCGAAACGGTTATCCCGATGTTCTGCACACCGGGCTTGAGGCGCGGCTCGCGATCCGCCGCAATGAGCACGCAGGACCGACGTCCGGCCTGGCGCCGGGCTTCGTGCAGGCTAACCTCGCGATCCTGCCCAAGGCGCTGGCGGAGGATTTCTTGCGGTTTTGCCAGCTCAATCCGAAACCATGCCCCCTTGTCGGTGTTGGCGCGCCTGGCGATCCGGGCCTACCAGCACTGGCCGAGGACCTCGATATCCGGACCGACCTGTCGCGCTATCGTGTCTGGAAAGACGGCGAAGTGGTCGACGAGCCGAACGACATCAAACGCTGGTGGCGCGACGATCTCGTTACCTTCGCTATCGGGTGCTCGTTTTCGTTCGAGGAGGCATTGGTCGAAAGCGGCATCGAACTGCGGCATATGACCTGCGATTGCACCGTGCCGATGTTCCGCACTTCGATCGACTGTGCGCCGGCTGGTCCGTTTCACGGCAAGCTCGTGGTCTCGATGCGGCCGATGACGCCGGCCAACGCCATTCGCGCCGTGCAGGTAACGACCCGATTCCCGTCAGTGCATGGCGCGCCGGTGCATCTCGGCAAACCGGAAATGATCGGGATTGCCGACATCGCCAAGCCCACCTGGGGCGATGCGGTGCCGATCGGTGAGGACGAAATCCCGGTATTCTGGGCCTGCGGCGTTACTCCGCAATCGGTAATCGCCGACGTGCGCCCGGAATTTTGCATTACTCATTATCCTGGCGCCATGTTAGTGACCGACCGCCGCAACGCCGAATTTTCCATCCTGTAAGGCGGTCTCACACTCGCAGATGCTTGTCGATTTCCAGCAACATTACACGCCGCCTGAACTGCTCAAGGGCGACGCCAGCAAGGTTACGGTCGACGTCGATTCCGACGGCAACCCTCATTACCTGCTCAATCCGCTGCTGGCCGATTTGTCGGCGCACGTCCGCGTCATGGACGCGTCGGGCATCGATGCCGGCGTGCTGACCTGCGGCTCCGGTTTCGATCAGCCCGATCTCGCGACCTGCCGATTGATCAACGACCGCATGCGGCAGGCGGAGCTGGATTATCCCGGCCGGTTCATCGGGCTCGCGCATGTGCCGGCGCTCAAGCCAGCCGAGGCCGCCGCCGAATTGAAGCGTTGTGCCGTTGAGCTTGGGCTTCCTGGCGTGGTGATCGCGTCGGAACTGCAAAATCTGCCGCTCGATGCCGAGGAATTGCGTCCGTTCTGGAAAGCCTGCGCCGATCTCAACCTCTATGTCTTCATCCATCCGCTGCCGCGCGTGATCCGCTGGGGCCGCATGGATGCCGACGATCTCGGTCGCATGCTCGGGTGGGAATTCTCGCTGATGACGGCGACGGTGCGCGTGATCAATTCGGGATTGCTCGACGAGCTTCCAAACCTGAAAATTCAGTTCTCGCATTTCTCCGGCGGCATCGGGCGGTATCTTGGCCGCATCCGCGGTTTCCAGCAGCGCGACAAATGGGGCACTGCGGCGCTCAATCGTCACGGCCGCCGTCCCCGAAACCGTTCGATTATTATCTCGATCAGCGCCTTTATTACGACGTCGCCGGCTGGGCCGGTCCCGATCACGCAGCCGAATGGGGCGCCGACTGGGTCCGGTTCGGTCATCGAAGAGCTGGCGTTTTCGCAACTCGTGTTCGCAACCGATTATCCGCAAGCGGTGCGCGAAGCGAGCGAAGTCGCGGCCTATACCGACGCCGTGCGCGGACTTGGCGCCAATGGCCGTGCGTTGGTCGCCGGCGCCAATGCCGAGAAGCTTATTCCTGATCTTGTGCAGCGCCTCGCGCGGCGCAAACAGCCCGAAGCTACAGCATGAATGAGCAAACGAAAATCAAAGAAGCGGCAACTTTCGATCCGGCCTCGCATGGTTGGGCGATCATGAACAATACCGCGTTCGGCGACTTGATCGGGCCGGTTTGGCATCGTCCTCGATGGCGAGAAGATGCTTTTCGGTATTCTCGTGGCGCCGAAGCACCTCAACCGCGCCGGCAATCTGCACGGCGGTATGTTGATGTCGCTTGCGGATCAGTCGATGGCGATCACGGCTCGGGACGCAACCGGCAGCAAACGTCACGCAACCATTGAGCTGAACACGCAATTTGTCGGCAGCGTGAAGCTCGGGGAATTCGTTGAGGCCCGTCCCGAAGTGGTGCGGCCGACCAAGTCCGTCGTGTTCATGGCGGTGAAGATGTTCGTCGGCGACCGCATCGTGGCGACGGCGAACGGCATCTGGAAAATTCTGACAGCCATCAATGGCTGTCCCGCCTGCGAATGACGTGCTACGCCCGGTATTTCTGCAAGCCGCCGCCCTTCATCACCGAGCCGGGCAGGGGATGACCGACGACATCTTCAGCCAATCGCGCGCATTCGATCAGCGCACTCAGATCGATGCCGGTCTTGATGCCCATTTCATCGCACATGAACACGAGATCCTCGGTGCAAACATTGCCGGCTGCGCCCTGATGGCCGGCGAATGGGCAGCCGCCGAGGCCGGCGACGGAGGAGTCGAAACGCTTCACCCCCATTTCCAGGCCTGCATAAGCATTGGCGATCGCCATGCCGCGGGTATCGTGCAGGTGCAGGGCAATGTCGAGATCGGGCCAGCGCTCGCGGATCGCGCCAACCACGCGCTTGATCGCAAGCGGCGTTGCCCACGCCATGGTGTCGGCGAGCGTGACATATTTCAGCGTGACGCTGTGTTCCTTCGCCACGTCGAGGATTTGACCGACTAGTGACACGACGCGCTCGACCGGAATATCGCCCTCGAAATTGCAGCCGAACGCGGCCATGACGCTGCCGCGCTCTACTGGCACGCCGTTGGCCTTGTACATCTCGACGATATTGTGCTGGCCGGCGAGCTGTTGCGCGGCAGTGCGGTTCTGGTTGCGCATCAGAAATTTTTCCGATGCTGCAAGTTGGATCGTCCCGACATGTGTCAGCCGCTCGTGGCTAAGTGCTCGCTGAAATCCCTTTTCGTTGAGCCATAGTGAGGTGTAGTCGACATCCGGCTTGATGGTGATGCTTTCCACCACCTCATCGGCGTCGGCCATGCCCGGTACGTTCTTCGGATTGACGAACGACACAATCTGGATGTGGTTGATGCCGGTCTGCGACAACGCGTCGATCAGCGCGATCTTCCGATCGGTGGCGATCGCGCCTTTCTCGAACTGAAAGCCTTCGCGCGGCCCTTCCTCGTTGATTTGCACGAATGACGGCAGATCACTCATCCTCGTCCTCCGACCGTAACGATTGAACGCTTACCGAGCGCCTCGATTTCCGCTTGCGCAAGGCCGAGCTCGGCCAGGATCTCCGCGGTATGCTCGCCGATTGCCGGCGCCTGGCGGCGCAGCGCCAGATCGTGATCGCCGATCTCGACCGGCAGCCGCGGGATTTTTGCCCGCACGCCATTGGGAAAAGCGATCTCCAGCATGCGGCCATTGGCGTTGAGCTGCGGGTCCTCGAACAGGTCACCGGGCTTGGCGACCGGGGCGAATGGAATGTCGATACGATCGAACAGTTCTGTGAGTTCGTGCGCGCGTATATTGCGCGACGATTTCTGCGACGATCGGCCGAAGCGCGGGCCGTGCGCGGACACGATCCTCGTTGGTCTTGTATGCCGGGTCTTGCAAAAGGTCGTCGCGCTTGAAGTGCTCGCAGAACCGGCGCCACTGCCTGTCGCTGGTCAGGCCGACGAATATCTGCTCGCCGTCCCTGGTCTCGAACGGCTCGTAAATTCCCCAGGCGCCTTCGCGCGCCGGCATCGGCGGCGGCGCGCGGCCGGTCGCCGCTTCGCCGGCCATGTGTTGCGCCATGAGAAACGCGGTCGAACTCGAACAACGCCGACTTGATGAACTGGCCGCGGCCGGTCGTTTCACGCTCGCGCAGCGCTGCCTGGATGCCGATCACGGCGAACATGCCGCCCATGATGTCGACGACCGACGCGCCGGCGCGCAGCGGTTGTCCGGGCGGGCCGGTCATGTAGGCAAGCCCGGCCATGAATTGCACGACCTCGTCGAGGGCAGGGCGGTGCTCATAAGGGCCGCTGAGAAATCCCTTCAGCGCGCAATAGATCAGCCGCGGATTGATTTTCGAAAGATCGGCATAGCCGCACCCAAGTCGGTCCATGGTGCCGGGCGCGTAGTTCTCGACCACCACGTCGGCAGTAGCCGCGAGGCGATACAGTAGATCGCGGCCTTCAGGAGCCTTGAGATCGATGGCGAGGCTGCGCTTGTTGCGATTGAAGGTCGGGAAGAAGCCCGCGCCGAAGCCGATCAGCCGGCGTGTCGTGTCGCCGTCAGCAGGCTCGACCTTGATCACGTCGGCGCCAAGGTCGGCGAGGATCAGGCCTGCGGTCGGTCCCATGATGGTGTGGCAGAATTCCAGCACGCGAATGCCGGACAGTAGTGCGGCGCCGTTAGAGTGTGCTTCAGTCCCGGGCATAGGCATAATGTAAGCCGTCATACGGCCATCACGGAAGGGAAGAAGCTCATGAAGAAATCATTCGTTGGAGCGGCGCGTGCGGCCCACCGCGCCTACTCGCCGGCGGTTATTACCGAGGGTGCGGCCAAGACGATCTGGGTCGCGGGTCACACCGGCGCGGTGGACGATGCCGGTAAATCGCTTGCCGGGGATTTCGACGCGCAGTGCCGGCAAACCTTCCGCAACATCGAAAAGACCCTGGCCGAGGCCGGCGCGAAGCTTTCGGATCTCGTGACCATGACGGTATTCCTGATCGATGCGCGATACACCACGCGGATGACCGAGCTGCGCACCGAAATCTTCGGCAAGGATTTCCCGGCCAGTGCTGCGATCACGGTCGCCGGCTTCGCACAACCGGCAATGATGATCGAGATTCAATGTGTGGCTGTGATCGCAGCGTGACGACGTGACCGCACGGCATGGATAGACATGCCGTGCGGGTATAGACACAATTACATAAGTAAACGCGGGAGAAGGAACGGAATGAAATTTTCAAGGAGAGATTTTCAACAGCTGGCGGTTGGCGCTTGGCAACGCTTCCATTTGTAGCGAAGTCAGCCTGGTCCGAGGATTATCCCATCTCGCCCCGTCCGTCTGATCTGCGGCTTTCCGGCCGGCAGCGGCCCGGACATTGTTGCCAGGATTATCGCCCAAGGAATGTCCGAAAAACTTGGCCAGTCCGTCATTGTCGAAAACAGGCCCGGAGCTGGCAGCAATCTCGCAACCTCCGACGTCGCGCATGCGCCGCCTGACGGTTATATGCTCATGCTGCTGACGACGGCCAACGTCATCAACGCTACCTTGTACACAAATCTCAACTACGATCTCCTGCGCGATATCGCGCCTGTCGGGAGCATTGATGACGAGCCGTTCGTCCTGGAACTAAATCCTTCTGTCCCGGCCAATACGCTGCCGGAATTCATCGCGTACGCAAAAGCCAACCCGGGAAAGGTCACGATGGCATCGGCCGGCATCGGGAGCGCGCCGCATATTTTTGGAGAAATGTTCCAAAGGATGGCCGGGATCCAGATGACGCATGTGCCCTATCGCGGCAATCCGATACCGGATGTCATGAGCGGCCAGGTCGATTGTTTCATTGGCCCGGTGCAGTCGGCGCTGGAATTTATTCGGGCTGGCAAGTTGAAGGCCCTCGGCCTGACGACGACGCGACGTTTTGAAGGGTTGCCCGGCGTTACGCCGATTGCCGACGTAGTACCGGGCTATGAAGCCAGTGGATGGCTTGGCATCGGTGCGCCTATGGGCACGCCGGCCGACGTGATTGCGCGCCTCAATAAGGCATTGAACGAGGCGGTTGCCGAGCCGGATGTGAAATCCCGGATGGCCAGCCTCGGCGACGCTGTAATGCCGAGGTCCAGCGCCGATTTCGGCAAGCTGGTGCAGCAGGATGTCGCCAAATGGGCGGACGTTATTCACTCCGCGAACATCAAGCTGGAGCAATAATGGATTTGCTCGTCGTGGCGCATCGCGTTCTTTTCAAGAAGGCCAATACTCTCAGGCAGGCCACGGCTCACGCCATGAAAGGCCGGCGAGGTCGCTGACCGGCCCGATCATGCTATCGAACCGCATCGTCATACGGCCGTCGCGGTGATAAACCGGCCATTCAGGCAGGTGCGGATGGTCCGGCTTGCCGGTCTTTGCGAATGCGATCCATGCGGGGTGCATGGCATCCGCAAGCCCCTTCATCTCCGCAGGCTTCGCGCCTTTGAGCATCGGCGAATCTTTCCACGCAGGAAAATTGTCGAAGACAAACGGAATTTCCAGGCAGTGACAGGATTCGAACCCGGCCGGTGATTGCCAGTCGAACTGATAGACGTAGGCAGGCCGTCCCTGGTCGGCTCGCCACTCGGCCATATGCAGGCTTCCGATCCGGAACATCGCATCGGTCATGAGATCGCCGAGCAAGGCCGCATTGGTGTTTGCCGCGCGTATCCGGCGGAATTCGTCGTAGTGGCGCCGCTGGTTGGTTTTGAATACCGAGGCGAAGACGCCGTCGATGGCGGCTTGGTCGGCCTTGGCGATCTCGTCATCGATGCAATAGAACGCGGCCATCTCTTCGCGCGTGGTGCCGATCATCGTGTCGATGGTCGAGCCGGCGCCCGCCTTGAGCGCAGGTGCGACTTCGCCCGGAAATATTTCGCCATCGACGACCGGCCAGAATGGCGCGAGCGCATTGGCGAATTTCTTTTCCAGTCGGGCAAATTCGCCCTGCGCTGCGATCAGGTCCGGCACCGGCACAGATTTCAGTCGTGCCGCATCTTCCGGTTTGAGGCCCAGCACTTCGACATATCTCCGGCCGATCCGATGGGCGTCGTCGAGGTTTCGCGAAATGCGTCCGAACGGCGCGCTTTGCAGGATGGCGCGCCGGAACAGGCCGTCCGCCGGCCGCATGGTCATGAGGATGGCGATTGAGGCGGCTCCTGCCGACTGCCCAACCACAGTGACATTGTCCGGGTCGCCGCCGAAGGCGGCGATGTTGTCGCGTATAAAACGCAGCGCGGCGATCTGGTCGAGCAGTCCAAGATTTCCGCCACTCACGCCTGGCAGGCACAAAAAGCCCAAGGCGCCGAGCCGATAATTGATCGAGACCGCGACAACGTCGCCGTTGGCGGCGAACCGGTCGCCCGCATACCAGGCCAGCGATCCCGCGCCGCTCGAATAGGCGCCGCCGTGAATCCAGACCATCACCGGGCGCTTTGCCGAATCCGTGCGCGGCGTCCAGATGTTGAGCGTGAGGCAATCCTCAGATTGCGGACTTTGAAAATCCCCCATGACGTGGGCGAGCCGCGAGCGGCCTTGCGGTGCGATCGGACCTTCACGGGTCGCATCGCGAACACCTTGCCACGCGGGAACAGGCTGCGGCGGCGCGAATCGCAACTCGCCGACCGGCGGGGCCGCGTAAGGAACAGCGCGGAATACTGTGACGCCGTTCTCGACGACGCCGCGTAATTCGCCGGCCTTTGGTCCGAACCACCGGATTACTCATTGTCACGTCCCCATACTTTCATCGTCGCGCAAAGCGGCGTTCCAGCGGCACGATCACGAGCCGTTCGCCGGCTACGAAGATCAGCACGATGGCAAAGCACGTGGCAAGAAAGGTCGTGCTGTCCGCTGCCGTTTGGGCCCTAAGCATGAGATAGCCCAGTCCGTCCGTCGCGCCGAGAAGCTCGGCGACTAGGGCGATTTTCCAGGCGACTCCATAGGCGATGCGCACCGCCGAAAGGCCGTACGGCACGAGCAGGGGAAATGTCAGCCGCCAAAGAATACGCACGCGTCGGCGCGTGAAGCTTTGGCCCATCTCCATGAGCTCGCGATCGATATTGCGTAGGCCCTCGGCGATGTTGATCAGGCAGAACGGGATCAGGATCGCGGTCTCGACAAAAATGACGCCGAAGCTGCCTGGATTAAACCAGATCGCCGCCAGGATCGCCCAGCCGATCGAGGGAAACGAGTTGAGCACCGGTTTGATCCGCCGGTCGACGATGCCCTCAAGCGAAGGTGCGCCATGAGCGAGGAAGGCGAGGCCGCCGCCAATAACGAGCGCCAACACAATCGAAACCAGAACGCGCCATGTCGAGGTCCACGCATCCTGAAGAAATGCCGGAGTGATAAATAATTCGAGCAACCGGCGGACGACGGGAAGCGGGCCCGGCAGAATGAATTCGGGCAAACGGTGCGCGGCGGCCCACCAGCCGAGCACTGCAAGCGCGACGGCTCCTTCGCCAAAAAAGCGCTCGGCGAACGCGAAGGGAGTTATGGCGCGTTCAGCTGGCATAGTGGCGCGACACGCTCGCTTGCAAAGGCGCCAGCACGTACTGATCCATGCAATGTACGAAGGCGATGATGAGGATGATGGCGGCAAAGATCGTCGTTGTGTCGAATTCCTGCCGCGACAGGTTGATCATGTAGCCGAGCCCGGAATTGCCGCCGAATAATTCGGCGGTCAACGTTACTTTCCAGGCGACGCCGAACATGATGCGAAGTGTCGCGAAAATGAACGGATAAAGCGACGGCACGATCACCAGGGCGAACATCCGTCCACGCCGGCGGGTGAAGCTTTCGGCCATTTCGATGAATTCGGAGTCGATATTGGCGAGGCCAGCCGACATATTGACGAGCGCGAACGGCACCAGTACGGCGCTGATCGCAAATATCACCGTCAGTGGAGTGACGCCGAACCACATGATCGATAGCAGCGTCCATCCGATCGCCGAGAACGCGTTGAGAAACGGGCCGATGCGGCGCTCGATCGCAAACCGCAACACGGGGACATAATAAGGGATCAACGCGAGCAGTGAGCCGATGACGAATGAAACGGCAATTGCTGCCGCCACATGAAATAGTGAGGCGCCGAGATGGCCCAGATCGTGTCTGCTGGTAACAAACGCGGCGAGCCGCTGGGCGACCGGGACTGGGCCGGGAATCAAATAGTCGGGCGCGACATACGATGCCGCTTCCCAAGCCACGAGGAAGAGCAGGGCGAACAGATTCGCAGCGAGCTTGTTGGCGGCTAGCCCGCTTGGGCGCGACGGTTGGGCGGGCGCAATATCGATCTCGGCCATCAGCCGCGCAACGCGTGCTCCCAAACCTGTGAGCGGATATCGGAATAGTTCTGGATCATCCCGATTTCTTTCGAAAGCTCGAAAAACTTCATGATGATCTTGGCGTGCTCCTCGGTGAAAGTGCCGGGCACATCGGAGCTCTTTTCGAACCACCAGTCGAAGAATTCCGGCGGCAGGTTATTCTGCTTGCCTACCGCCCCGAAAACTTCGCTGCGGTTCGCGAGCGCGTAGCGGACAGAGTCTGCGGAACATCCGGTCGAACTCCTGAAACGCTTCAGCGCGTTGCGTCAGGCGCTCGGGATACGACACATTGAGTGCACTAATGAAGCGCATGCCAAAGGCATCGATATTGTCGCGTCCGGTTTCGGCGATGGAGCGAAACTCGCCGGATTTCTGGGCGCGGAAGGCCTGGCTGTGAATCAGCGTCGCCGCGTCGATCTGGCCTGCTGCGAGAGCGCCGGGCAGGTTCGGTGCCTGGATCTCGACCTGATTGATGTCGCCGCCCTCAAGCGCCGCGTTGAGTCCATATTTATGAATGAGGGCGAGACGGACCTGGGTGTAGCCGGTCGAGCGCAAGGCATAGGAGCCAAGCGATTTGCTCTTGAGCTCTTTCGGGTCCTTGATGGGTGAATCGCTCTTGACCCAGATGCCTGCACCTTCGCCGGCAGCCGATTGCTGCAAAGCAGTCGACAGCACTTTGAGTTCGAGGCCGTGTGCCGCTGCCGGGGGCAGGGCGATCACCGCGGTCATGACCACATCGTACTGCTTTGCGGAAGTGGCCTGGATCAGTTGCGGAATGGCTAGTCCGCGCGCTTCAACGTCGATCAGGTCGGAGGTGACCTTGCCGTTGGACATCGCCCAGGTCACCGCGTCGTAGGCCGGGTCGAGCAGGTAGGCGTAAGTGATTTTCTCTTTGGCAAAGCCCCGCCGTGCGACGGTCATCAGCGCAGGCGCGGCCATAAGTTTAAGAACGGTGCGGCGTTTGATCATGCAATGATGTCCTTCGGCGGAGCCGGCTGCTCGAGCGATTGGAACAGTCTAACCAGTTTCTGGCGGTACGTATCAAGATCACGGCTGGCGGCGGCTCGCGGCCGCGGCGTTTTCAGCTCGATGACCTCAAGCACCCGGGTCGGTTTGTTCGACAACACGACCGTGCGGTCGGACAATTGCAACGCTTCCTCGATATCATGGGTGACAAAAACCACGGTCTTACCGGTTTCGGACCAGATCCGTTCCATCTCTACCCGCATTCGTGCACGCATATTGGGATCGAGCGCCGAAAACGGCTCGTCCATGAGCACGATCTTGGGATCGACCGCGAGCGCCCGCGCAATGGCGACGCGCTGGCGCTCTCCACCGGACAGCATGGAGGGATATTTGCCGGCATCGCCACTGAGGCCCACGAGCTCCAACAGCTCCAGCGCGCGCGTCTTGCGGCGCTTTGCTTCACTGGCGCCAAACCGGAGCTCTGAGCCGAGCATCACGTTATCGAGTGCCGTGCGCCACGGCACCAGCCGCGGTGACTGAAACACGAAAGCAATTTCCGGCCACGCGTCACGCGGGGCTCTGCCGTCGACGGTGATGCGGCCGGCGCTGATCTCGAGCAATCCGCCGATCATCCGTAATGATGTCGATTTGCCGCAACCCGAAGGTCCAAGGATGCAGACAAACTCGCCGTGCCGGACCTCAAAGCTCAGCCGGTCGTAAATTTTCTCCCGCCCGAATGAGACGCCGACATTTTCGAAGACGATGATCGGCGCGGTTTCCATTGTCTCGGGCAACTGCCTGTCAGGTCTTCGGAGCGGAGACGGGCGCGCCGCGCCGCGCCGACATCCGATGCAGGCCGAAACCCGCCGCCAAGCCAACCGCCAGCACGACCAGTGAAACGAGCGGACGGTACCACAGCCACGCTATAGCAATGACTGCCGCCGTTTCGACGATTGCCAAGGCCAGAGCGACAAGCCCGGCCCCGGCGGAGAGCGCGCTGCCGAGCAGCGGCACGACGTCGGCGACAATCACCAGCGGCCGCAAGATGAAATAGGTGCCGAGCCAGATGAACAAAAAGCCGCCGATCCGTATTGCGAAGGTGAGATAGAGATTCCACTCTTCGGCTTCCTTGAACATCTGGGCCGCGGTTTCATCTCCCGATGCAGCCATCAGCAGACGATCGCCGGCTTTTGTCTGGTACTGAACGATGTCCGATCCAGTCTGCCGCCCGACGAAGCTCACCTCGCCGAGCGGAGCCGTCAGATAGGAAATCCGATAATCGCCGATCTGCGGATTGTCCGGGTCTGTGCCAATGAAGAATTTGCCGTCGACGACTTGGATATTTGCAATGCGCGTTTTGAGCTTGTCGGCTGCCGTACCGTCGATTTGCAGAGAGCGGCTGAGGGGCAAAAGATCGAGCGCTCGCACACTGGGATGAAAATCGCCCAGCTTCGCATCGGCCGCGGTCGCGTCAAAGCTGCCGTATTTCTTTGGCGGGTTGGAGTGACCGCCGGACTGGCGAAAGTTTTGCGAGCTGATGGTCTGGTCCGACCAGACCTTGGTGTAGGTATAGGTGGTGGTGGTTTCCTCTGAGCCACCTAGGGACTTATGCGTCTCCTCGTGCTTTTCCTCTTTCCACTGGTACATTTCCGCAACACGATCGAGGTGAAGCGCGACAATCGAAACTCCGAACTCTTGATCGACGAGCGGCGCAGTCGCGACCGCGTTGCCGCTGACATGGATCAGCTTGCCGTCGTTGGCGCGATCAATAGGGTTTGGGTCGACGTCAATCACGACCTTGCCGCCTTCGGCAAGCGATCGTGCAGTCTGGACCGCGCGGCCTTCGTTCCAGAACAACACGCCAATCGAAATCAAGATGAAGACAATACCGACAATCACGCCGGCAAGCGAACCGGCCAGCCGTGACAGCCACGACTGCGATGTTGTTTCGACATATTGATCGGTCACGGTTGCCCCCTCGATGACGATTGCGTTCTAAGCGCCCTTGCTCCGCGCTTCGTGGATAGCGCGCCACAACACTTCCGGCGTCGCCGGCATTTCGACGTGTTTGACGCCAAGTACCGAAAGTGCGTCAACCAGAGCGTTGGCGACCGCCGGCATGGCGCCGACGCAACCGGCTTCGCCGGCGCCCTTGACGCCGAGCAGGTTGGTTTTGGTCGGCACCGGATTGCTCTCGACGTGGAAGCCCGTCATGTCACCAGCGCGTGGCATGGCGTAGTCCATAAACGAGCCGGTAAGGATCTGGCCTTCCGTGTCGAACTTGATGTCTTCCATCAGAATTTGGCCGATGCCCATGGCGATGCCGCCGTCGACCTGCCCGTGCAGCAGCAGAGGGTTGAGCACGGTGCCGACGTCGTCAACCACATTGTAATTGAGGATTTCGACCGTGCCGGTTTCCTCGTCGATCTCAAGCTCGCAGACATGGCAGCCATTGGGATAGCTGGCGGTCTTTCCGGTATAGATCGCTTTCTCGATTAATCCCGGCTCCATGCCGGCCGGCAGATTTTTGGGGTCGAGCGAAGCCTTGGCGATTTCCTTGATGGTCAAAGTCTGGTTGGACTTCGGCGTCGAGAATAGGCCCTCGTTGAATTTGATATCGGCCAGGTCGACCTTGAGCATGTGGGCAGCAATGGCCTTGCCCTTGGCTTCGACCTTGTCGGCGGCAAGCGTGAAAGCCGAGCTGGAAAAGGCCGCTGAACGCGAGCCGCCGGTACCTTCGGCAAAAAACACCTGATCCGTGTCACCCTGGACGTAAGTGACTTCCTTCGGATCGAGACCGAGACGGTCGCACACCACCTGCTTGAATGTGGTTTCGTGGCCCTGGCCCTGATTGATACTGCCGGAGAAGATAGATACCGAACCGGTACGGTCGAACCTGATCTCGGCGCCTTCGAGGCCGGGCGCCGCGGAACGCTCGATCGTGTTGGAGAAGCCGAGCCCGCGCAGCTTGCCGTTCTTTTGCGACTGCGCCCGCCGTGATTCGAAGCCGCCCTTGTCGGCGGCATCGAGCGCCATGTCCATATTCTTTTCGAACTCGCCGCAATCGTAGGTGAAGGTCACGCTGGTCTTGTACGGCATGGCGCTGGTCGGAATGGTGTTGCGCCGCCGCAGTTCCGCTGGGTCCATGCCGATCTGGTCTGCCGCGAGATCAACCATGCGCTCGATGATGTAGGCCGCTTCCGGCCGGCCGTTGCCGCGATAGGGACGGACCGGCTGCGTATGCGTATAGACGGCATCAACGTTGACGTAAGATGCAGGCGTGCGATAGACGCCCGCCAACGTGCCGAGATTGCCGGTGAAGGCCGGCATGCCGACCTGAAGATACGCCCCGATCGCGGCGATGATCCTGGCGCGGAAGCCGAGAAAGTTGCCGTCCTTGTCGAGCGCGAGTTCGGCGTCGGTGACGTTGTCGCGCGCCTGCGCATCGCACAGGAATGATTCCGAACGGGTCGCAACCCACTTAACCGGGCGGCCGATCAGTTTCGCCGCCAGCAGGACCAGCGCACATTCGTTGTACACAGCGGACTTCATGCCGAAGCTGCCGCCGATGTCGCCGCAGACTACGCGAATCTTGTTGTCGGGAACCTTCAGAACGTATTGCGACAGTTCGGTCTGAAACACGTTCGTTCGCTGGAGCGTGGTGTAGATGGTGTAGCGCTGCTCGGTCGGTTCATAGAGGCCGATGCAGCCGCGCGGCTCCATGGTAGCGGCGGTCACGCGGTTGACAACGAAGTGATGTTTGACGACGTGCGCCGCCTTGGCGAAAGCGGCGTCGGTCGCTTCCTTGTTGCCTTCAATCTGAATGAAGCCGACGTTGTTCGGGCAATCGTCCCAGACCAGCGGTACGTCCGGCTTCATGGCATCGCCGGTTGAGACGGTCGCCGGCAATGGCTCGTAATCGATTTCGATCAGCTCCGAGGCGTCGACTGCCTGGAAATAAGTTTCGGCGACGACGAACGCGACATAGTCGCCGATCATGCGCACGCGGTCTTCGACCAGCGCCGGATAACGCGGCTTGTAGCCGGGCGTATCGCCGCGGCGTTTCAAGCCCCCCGGCACCGGGAGATCGCCGAAGCCGGCCGCCTTGTAATCGGCACCCGTGATAACGGCGAGCACGCCCGGTGCAGCTTTCGCTTGCCTGGTATCGATCTTGCGGATCCGGGCATGGGCGTGCGGCGAGCGCAGCACATAGCCGAAGGCCGTTCCCGGAAAGACCATGTCCCCGACGTAACGGCCGCCCCCTTGGATGAGTTTCACGTCCTCGAAGCGGGGGACCGGCTGGCCGACGGCGAATTCACCCATAGTGTCCTCGCGTTGCAGGCGCGGCGCGGGTCACATCGATCCGAGCCGCAAAAGCTTCCATTATCTCAAAAACATGCCCGGCGGATGGCCGGGCATGAAAACAGCCGGTTTTAACCCGGCAGCCAACACCCTTCAATCGGGCCCGATTTGGCGCTACGCTGCAGCCATGCCGGAAAGCTTCGAGGCCGTGCTGCAATCCCGCGTCGACGAAATGGTCGATGCCTGCACCCGTTGCGGCAAGTGCGTGGAAGCCTGCCCGGTCACCGGCGCCGCTGGCCTCGAAGCCGAAGCGCGTGACAATCCGGTCGGCGTTATCACCGGCATTCTCGACATTCTGCGCCACGGCGAAGGCAATGAAGCCGCGCGCAACTGGGCGAGCGGCTGCGTGTTCAGCGGTGAATGCATCAAGGCGTGCGACTACGGCGTCAACCCGCGCTTTCTCGTTTACATGGCGAAGGTTGAAATGTCGCGCACTGAAAACGACGCGGCAACGCAGCGCCGCAACGGCGTTATGGGCTTCCGTAACGTGGCGCAGGAAGTCAGTCACATCTCGAAGCTGCAGCTAGATGACGCGTTGCTCGAACGTCTCGGCCAGGGCGGCAAGCGCTCGGCTGCCGGGGAGCTACCAGACTTCGTGTTCTACACCGGCTGCAACGTGCTCAAGACACCGCACATTGCGCTATTGGCGCTCGACATCATGGACGCGCTCGGCGCGACCTACGAGGTCATGGGCGGACCAACCCATTGCTGTGGTGTCGTACAAATGCGCACCGGCGATGTCGCGACGTCCGGTCGGTTCGGCGAGAACACTATCGACAAGCTTGCGCAAAGCAAGAGCAAGCAGGTGGTGTCCTGGTGTCCCTCGTGCCAGGTGCAATTCTCCGACACGACGCTGCCGACGCTGGAAAAAATACGCGGCGCGAAACCTTTCGAGATGACGCCATTCACGATGTATCTGCGCAAGCATCTCGATCGGCTGAGGCCGATGTTGCGCGAGCCCCTGCCGATGCGGATTGCGCTGCACCGCCATCCGGGCATCCACGGCGTCGTCGAGGCCGCGGAAGATATATTGAACGCCGTGCCGGGCATCGAAATCGTCGATCTGCACCAACCCGCCGTCGGTCTGCAAAGTAACAATCTAAAGGCGCTGCCGGCTTACCGCCGTGAACTGGATTTAGCGGAATTGAAGGCCGCCGAGGCCGCCGGTGTCGATGCGCTGGTTGCCGTTTATCATTCCGATCATCGCGCTCTGTGCGCGCACGAACGCGACTGGCCGTTTCAGATCCTGAATTTGTACGAGATCGTCGGCGCCAGCATGGGCGTGCATCGTGACGATGATTATAAGCGGCTCAAGATCATGCAGGACGCCGATGCGATCTTGGCTGATTGCAAGGACCTCGTGGAAAAGCACAATCTTGATCCGGCGGCGACCAAGCTCGCGATCAAGGCCATGCTGGCCGAGCAACCGGCGCCGCTGCGAGGCGCGTAGTTGAGCATCTAAGAATGCTTAGCCGTAGAAATTCCCTTCGTCTTGCTGCGGGCGCGGCGGCGCTTCCTGTTTTGCCGCGGCTTGCAGGCGCGGACACTTACCCGAGCCGCCCGGTGCGTCTTCTGGTCGGCTTTCCGCCAGGCGGTGTCACCGACATCGTCGCGCGGTTGATTGCTCCTGCGTTGTCAGAGCGGCTTGGTCAGCAATTCGTGGTCGAGAACAAGCCGGGCGCCAGCAGCAATATCGCACTCGAGGAGACAGTACGGGCCACGCCCGACGGTTACACGCTGTTTCTTGTCTCGGCGAGCAATTCATTCAATGCGACGCTCTACGATAACCTGCATTTCGACTTGCTGCGTGATATGGCGCCGGTATCGAGCATCGGCCGCGACGCCTTTATCATGGTGGTCAACCCTTCGTTCCCGGCGCAGACCGGCGCTGAATTTGTCGCTTACGCCAAGGCCAACCCCGGCAAGGTCAATATGGCGACGTCGGGGAAGGGCAGCACATCGGACCTCTACGGCGAGTTGTTCAAGTCGCTCGCCGGCGTCGACATGGTAGCGGTGCACTATCGCGGCGTCGGTCAGGCGCTTCCCGATCTGCTTAGCGGCCGCGTCGACGTGATGTTCTTTCCGCTGGTCGGCGTGCTCGCCACGATCAAAGCCGGCAAAGTGCGAGCGCTTGGCGTCACTACACCGACCCGGCGTAGCGTGGTGCCGGACGTGCCGCCAATCGGTGATTTCGTCAAAGGCTATGAGGACACTGACTGGACCGGCATCGGCGCGGCTGCAAATACGCCGCCCGAGGTGATCGCCACCCTAAACAAGGCAGTGAATGCCGTGCTTGCCGATCCGGTGTTTGTCGGCAAGCTCGCCGATCTTGGGGTCGATCCGTTTCCGAGCACGCCGCCGGATTTCGGTAAGTTCATTGCCGATTACACCGGGCAATGGGGGAAAATAATCCGCGCGGCCGGCCTCAAGGCCGAATAGACCGGCGATCTCTCAAGGCAACGTCACCACGCCGGTCCAGAACTGTTGTCCTTTGGCGGTGTCGATATCGTACTGGCGTGCAAGGTCGAGTTTGCCGTCATTGCCGATCCGGAACACTGAAATTCTCGCCGGCACGGTTTTGATCTGGCTTCGGTCCCGCATCGGAACGGATTTGATACTGGCTGCGATCAGAAGCTTTCCCGCCGGATCGATCCCGAATGTGCGCAGTTCATACGCGCGTCCATCGGCATTCTGAATCAAGGTCGGCTCGCCAGTCGTCTGATCGATCGCATAGACTGCGACATTATTCTCGCCGTTGATGACGACCGTCTTGCCGTCTTCCGTCGTCAGATCCGAAGCGCGATTGGTCTGATAAACGAACTTGCTGTTTGGATGGACATGGATGGCACCGGCGGCTTGCCGCACCGGCGGTTTCGGATTGGCAAGACTGTTCTCGACGAACATCGGATCGCGCGCGAGACCTGTAGCATCGTTGCGCTCGTAAACGTAGATCTGGTTCTGCCGTTCGATCGATAAAAACACCCAGGGTTTGGTCGGATGAAAGTCGAGATGGCGCGGCCCGAAGCCGAGGCCGGTGCCGGGTGCAATCGAGGCAAGATTGGACAAAGCGCCGTTGCCGAAAGAGAAAGTTTTGATCGCGCCGGGGTCTTCCGGTTTGTCCGGTCTGGCATCGTTGCCCCGCGTCACCAGCAGTACGGTCTTGTTCGACGGTGCCGCCAGGATTTGGTGCGCATAGACGCCAGTATCGAGCTTTGCGTCCTGTTTTACTTCGGCCCCAATCGTACCGTCTGCGTTAATCCGATGCACAGTGACGTTGCTCGGATTGTTGTAGGTGGTGAGCAGGAACTCGCCGCCATGATCGACGCTGGCGTGGATCGGGCGTGACGGTAGCGCGGTCGGCTCGCCGTGGATCTTCAGCGCGCCGGTTGTCGGCTCGATTGTCAGTGCATTGGCAAAATGCTTGTCGCCGGTAAGACCCGGCCCGCCGTTGCTCGACACCACGTAAAGATAGCGACGTGAAGGGTGAGGCCATGCGTATTGGATATTCGCCGACAACAGCACGGCGCCTCGTCTCGTTAAAGCCGCCCCTTCGACATCGATGTCGTACAGCGTCAGTTCAGGGCCGGTGCTGGCGTAATAGACGGTCTTGGCCATGATTTGCTCGTTTCTTGCCGCGATCAGCCAGCGAGCTCGAGGGCCTGCACGTGCTCCTCAAGAACGGCCGGCATTTGGTCCGGCGGAATGCGGCCGAAGCCGCAATAACCTGCCACGCCGAAGTCCGGCAAGTATTTGCGCGCCAGCGCGATGCGCTCTTTAAAGCCGTCCATGTGATGAACCACGCCGAGATAAACGCGCGCGCTACGGGGCTTCAGGTTTTTTAGTGGCGCGAAGAAAGCATCGCCGACCCCGTCGAGCACTGGAATGTGGATCCAGTCGACGCGGCGGCCAGAAGCTTCGATCGCCGCGTTGGCAAGTTCGACAGTCGCGGAAAGATCGGGCGGCGCAAAGCGCGGCCAACCGCCGAGCGTGCCAAAGCAGAGATGGTAGCCGAGCAGGGCTTTCTCCGGAACGAGCGGCGATAGGCGGCAGAATTGTTCGACGTTACGCTCGATGGCGCCTTCTTTTGGCAGGCCCGGCACGGCGCCATAAACGTCCTGCACCTCGGTTGAGCAATCCCACTGAATTGCGAGATCCTCATTTGGAATTTTTTGCGCGATCATGCCGATCTCGGCGGCAAGGGCGTCGGTGTAACCCGGCCTGATCTTGGCAACGTCCGCGGGGTTCGGGAAAATCCGCGGCGGCAGCGCGCTAATCACCGACGGCAGCGATACCTGAAAGCGCAAGGACTTGGCTAGCACGCCCTTCTCGCGCAGCGTCTTGAAGACGAAATACGAGTTGACCGCATCGCGAGTATAGCCGAGCCGCCAGCCGGGATCACCGAAGTTTACGCTCTCGACGCCATCTTTGACCTTGAACAGCCAGGAGTCACGGGCATTGCGCGGAAACAGCCGCTCGACGCCGTTCTCGGGCTGCGGATGCCGAACCGCTTCGAGCTGGTAATGACCGGCCAGGACCTGAAAGTGAATCCGGCTGATCCAGTGCTTGCGGGGGCCAACCTCGCCGTCCGGCATCGCCGCAAGCGAGGGACCGAGCGTCGCACCAAAGGTCCGGAAAACTTCGTCGGCAGTGTCCAGCGGGATACTGCCGACGAGAAGAACTTCCCTACTCACGCGCCCTCCGATCGCGCCGCTTCCGGCGCTGTTCGTTATGAGCGCGTATCTTAGCGGATAAACGTGCCCTTGCGGAGTTCGCTGAACGCCTGCTGCAACTCGGCTTCGGTGTTCATCACGATCGGACCATACCAGGCAACCGGCTCCTCGATCGGCTTGCCAGACACCAGCAGGAAGCGAATTCCCTCATCGCCGGCCTGCACGGTGACCTCGTCGCCGCTGTCGAACAGCACCAACGAGCGGTTGCCGGTCTGCTCGCGGACCAGCGTTTCGGTTACGCCATCGGTTTTCTCGGTCAGCACGCCGAACGGCTGCGATGCCGCGCTGAAACTGCCCGAGCCTTCGAATACATAGGCAAAGGCGTGCCGTTCGAGCTCTACCTTCAGCGTTTTGCGCCTGCCTGGCGGTACCCAGACATCAAGGTAACGCGGATCGGCGGCGACCCCTTCGATCGGACCCTTCTTGCCCCAGAAGTCGCCGCACACCACGCGCACGCGGGTGCCGTCGTCATCGACCACGTCCGGAATCTCGGCCGCCTTGACGTCCTGGTAGCGCGGCGCCGTCATTTTTAGTGACGACGGCAGGTTGGCCCAGAGCTGGAAACCGTGCATGCGGCCTTGCGTGTCGCCCTGCGGCATCTCCTGATGCATGATGCCGCGGCCCGCCGTCATCCATTGCACGTCGCCTGCACCCAAATTGCCGCGGTTACCGAGACTGTCGCCATGCTCGACATTGCCGGCGAGCACATAGGTGATCGTCTCGATGCCGCGGTGGGGATGCCACGGGAAGCCCGCCTTGTAGTCGTCGGGCCGATCGTTGCGGAAATCGTCCAGCAGCAGAAACGGATCGGTCTCGCTGGTTTCGCCGAAGCCGAATGCGCGGCGCAGCTTGACGCCAGCGCCTTCCATCGTCGGCTTTGACGTAATGATTTTCTTTACAGGTCGAATGGACATGTTTTGCCCTTTCTAATCCTCAGCGCTGAAATGGGGCGATCAGGAGGGCTCACAAGAAGGCACACGGTTGATACTATTAACCGTCCGGCACCAGCCAGTTGAGACCGAAAGGCCCGGTTTGGCGAGGCCAATCTGGCGTCATTTAACCTGGAAAGACGTGTCGTTTGATTTTAGCGGCCTACGGCCAAATCCGCGTCGAGCAGCTTACTGACCAGCCGGTCGATCTGCTCGATTGAGCTGAAGTTCGAAGGCGTCATCTCCCGGTCGGGAATCTTGATCGCGAACTCAGTTTCGACACTGAGCATCAGATTAACGACATCGAGGGACGACAGGCCGATTTCGGTCAGGCTGTCGTTTTGCCCGACTGGTTTATTGATCGCGCGTTTGGCCAGCAGCTCGCGAACGAGGCGCGCCACGCAATCCGCCGAGTTGTTACCGGTACGATCGAGCACGGTGAATTTTCTCCAAACATGACCGCCGATGTTCTTCGGGAACTCGGCGAAAAATTGAGCTTTTCTTGGTTAGCATAAGATGTGTTTGCGATTAGTAACCTTGACGGCAAAGAACTGCGCTAATCCCACGCGAAAGCCATCAGTAATTGGCAATTCTAATGTACCCCGGCGGTGCTAGTGCGCTGTCGAGGCCGATAGCGCGAGGGTGTACCGATCGTGAGCGCAAATGTAAGCGTCGGAATTGCGCCTGCTCAGGACGACGGAGGCGACCGCCTCGTCGCACAGAGCGCCATGCGGGATCTGCTTATCGCGGCGACCAATCTGCAAGCCGCCAGCTCAGCCGATATCCAGTCCCGCGGTGAAAAGGCTGCTGCGGTCGCGGCGACCCATGCAGCTTCGGTCGACTCTCATTCCAGATTTCCAAGCGAAGCAATTGGCGCCGCGCGCGCTGAACGCCTGCTGGGCATCGCAGTCCCGCCGGAATTCGGCGGGGAGGGTGCCAGCATCTCCGACGTAGTGGATATCTGCTACACGCTTGGCCGTAACTGCGCGTCGACGGCGATGGTCTATGCCATGCATCAGACCAAGGTTGCCTGTCTGGTGCGGCACGGCCAAAGCAGCACCTGGCATCAGCGACTGCTTCGTCGCCTCGCGACCGAGCAATTGCTGCTGGCCTCCTCGACCACCGAAGGCCGGGCTGGCGGCGACGTGCGCAACAGTGCGGCGCCGGTCGAGTGGTATGGCTCGCGTATTTCGCTCGAGCGGCAGGCGACCGTCATCTCCTATGCCGAGGCAGCGGACGGTATTCTCACCACCGCGCGCCGCTCTCCGGAAGCCGCAAGCACCGACCAGGTGCTCGTCGCCTTGCTCAAGGAAGATTACAAGCTCAAGCGCCTCAACGGCTGGGATGCGTTCGGCATGCGCGGCACGTGCAGCGAGGGGTTTGCGCTCAGCGCCGAGGCTGCATCCGAGCAGATCCTTCCGGTCAGCTACGACAGGATTCACGCCCAGACCATGATGCCGTTTGCGCATCTGGCTTGGAGCGGTGCGTGGGCGGGCATCGCGGCATCGGCTGTCGAGCGCGCCCGTGCTTTCGTTCGCCGTGCGTCGCACGCTTCAGGCGGTGCTATGCCGCCGGCCGCCGCTCATCTTACCCGCGCCAGCGCGTCGCTGCGCAACTTGCGGAGTTTGATCGCTGCCGCGTTGCAGCGCTTTGAGGCAGCATCGGCCGATCCAGCTGCGCTCGAAGCCATCGACTTTCAGACCGGCATGAACATCCACAAGGTCAATGCATCGGAACTCGCCGTCACCACCGTGATGAACGCGATGCAAGCGTGCGGCTTGAGCGGTTACCGCAACGACTGCGAATTCTCAATGGGCCGGCATCTGCGCGACATCCTGTCCGCGCCGATCATGATCAGTAACGACAGGATCATGGCGAATATATCGACGGCGTCGCTGCTAAGCAGCACACCGTCGTCGTTGCGTGACTGAGACTGCATAAGAAGACGTCGGAATAACAGAGGCGTGCGTATAATGAATGTGGCTTTCAAGGAGCCGGTTCGACCGGCCCGTTCGCTCGATTCGATCGCGGAAGCGCTCTTGCTGCCGTCCGGAATCGACGGCGTCTACGCGCGCACAGCGCTGTTCGAACAAGCTGCCAACGGCCTTTCTGCGTTGATTTCGCGCTTTCGCGATGCCGATACCGAGGTGCTGCGCTTCCCGCCGGTCATGAGCCGCCGGCAAGTGGAGAAATCCGGATATCTCAAGAGTTTTCCGCATTTCCTCGGATGCGTGAGCTGCCTCGGCGGCGAAGAGGCGGACGTCCGCGCGACGGTGGAGCGGAGTGAAGCGGGTGAGGACTGGACAGGTTCGCTTGCGGCGGCCGATCTCGTGCTCAGTCCCGCCGCCTGTTATCCGGTCTATCCGCTGGCGGCGAGCCGCGGTGATATCCCGGCCGGCGGGCTATTGTTTGATGTCGCCTGCGATTGTTTCCGCCGCGAGCCGTCAAAGATGCTGGATAGGCTGCAATCCTTCCGCATGCGCGAATATGTCTGCATCGGTACGCCGGCGCAGGTCGAGGAATTTCGCAAACGCTGGCTGTCACGGGCGCAAAGCATTGCCGGCCAGTTGGGTTTGAACTGGCGAATCGATACCGCGAGCGATCCATTCTTTGGCCGGGGCGGCGTGCTGATGGCACGGAGTCAGGTCGAACAGTCGTTGAAGTTCGAGCTGCTGATCCCGATCAACTCGTCGGACCAGCCGACCGCGTGCATGAGCTTCAATTATCACCGCGATCACTTCGGCTCGACCTGGAATCTGAAGACCGAGGCCGGTGAAGTGGCGCACACGGGCTGTGTTGCATTTGGCATCGATCGCCTTGCACTGGCGCTTTTTGCGACCCATGGCATCGACATGCCGCTCTGGCCGCTGTCAGTGCGAAAGGCGTTGTCGCTGTAAGCCTAGATGCCGAGTACGGCGTATTCGGTATAGGCGAGATCGCCGAGACGGGGACGCTGCGGTCCCTTAAAATATTTCGTCATGCTGCCGCGGCAGAATACGCCCAGCAGTCCCGGAATTTCGCCGTTCGAATCGAGAATGACGAACGGCTTGCCGCGGCGCGCCAGATAACGTCCGATCGGCCCGGCGAACCGGACAAAATCCGCAATGTCGCCGCAATAGATCATTTGCGCGCAAGGCAGCAGATTCTTCACGAAGCGGGGGCGGAACACGAAGGGATAGGCGCGCCCTTCAGCCTCGCACCACAGACTGATGCAACCATGCGCGGCATGGCGTGACAGGATCAACTGATCGGCGGCATCGAATGCAGCCGTCGGCTGCTGGCTTGCATCGAATACTTTCACGTCATTGCGCTTGAAAAAGGTCTGCAAGACCGGCGCCGCGATAAAAATGCCGTCGCAGTAACGGGCGAAGCCCTGTGCTTCGATGATTGGCCAGGTGTGCGGAGCGGCCGACACGTTGAGGTAGGTCACATCTTTGTGGCACAACGCGTGAGAGACGAGGAGCGTCGCGTAAGTGCGGAAGGCAGCGTCAACGTACCAGCTCGACAAATTGCAGCGGGTCGTCGCCTGTTCACGGTCACCCATCGTTGAGAAAATCAGCAGGATGGCGCCGACCGCCTCGCCGTTGGTTTCCAGAAGGTAACCATATTTCGGCAAACCTGACGGCGGCTGATATTCCTCCAGTCGGGTCAGCGCGCGCAGCCAAAACCGGCGACTACGGTTCGGAAACCCACGGCTGAGCAGGCGCGCAACAGCAGGCACGTCCGCTTCTCCGATCTGGCGGCAGCGGATGGCCGGCGTGGAACCGCTCATCGTGACTGTGTGTGACGACATGTGAACTGGATCGTAATCCTTGCGCCAATATAACGGTGGGCGGTGAAGAAATTGTAGGACGTTCCGTGAGCAGGATTAAATTAACCATAATCGACCAGATGCAGCGAATTGCGCGCGAACATGAAAAGACGCTCGCGCCGTTGAACGACGATCTCGTTCTGCTCGAGTCGGGACTCGATTCGCTCGGCTTCGCTGTTCTGGTTGCTCGTCTCGAGGACACGCTCGGCATCGATCCGTTTACAACCGCCGAAGACGCGACGTTTCCGGTAACGTTCGGCGACTTCGTGAAGGTGTATGAGAATGGTGCCCGCCGCGCCAACGCTGCGTGATTGCGTCGAGAGTTCGGCGGCAGAACGGTTCCTTTGGGACCGTGCGGCGTCAATCCGCGTAAGCCATCTTCGGCATGGCACCGCGCTTGGCGGCCGGTGCTCGGCGCTGGCTGGGCGTTCCGTCATCATCGCTACGTCGAGCCAGCTTGCCGCTGCGTTGGCCTTGATCGAGCTTGACGGTGTGGCACGGCGCCTCACGATCCTGCCGCCCGATACCTCGGCTGAACATATCGGTGAATTGGTCGCGCGCGCCGAAGCCGACGCGGTTGTTGTCGATGAAGCGACGCCCGCCAATTCAGCCTTCGATCTTCTGCAGCGCGTGGTTTGCGTGCCGGCCCTGGCTTCGGCGAACAGCGTGGCCTTGCCGCGCACGCAGACGGAATGGCTGTTGCTTACGTCCGGCACATCAGGTGTGCCGAAACTCGTTGCTCATACCCACGCAAGTCTCGTTGCTCCGATCGCTGCTGCCAAGCCATCCGATGTAACGCCCGTGTGGGCGACTTTCTACGATATCCGCCGGTATGGCGGTTTGCAGATATTCTTGCGCGCAATGGTCGGAGGGACTTCGCTTGTTCTATCGAGCGCCGGTGAGCCGATTGCCGATCATTTGTCCCGGCTTGCGCAGCACGGTGTGACGCACCTCACTGGGACACCATCCCATTGGCGCCGCGCGCTGATGTCACCCGAGATCCACAAAATTACGCCGCGGTATGCTCGTTTGTCTGGCGAGATCGCAGACCAGGCCGTGCTCGATAGTCTACGCGCCATGTTCCCGGAAGCGGGCGTTGGCCATGCGTTTGCATCAACCGAAGCGGGCGTGGCATTCGAGGTCAATGACGGTCTCGCTGGCTTTCCCGCATCGTTCGTTGCGCAGGTTCGTAACGGCGTGGAGATGAAGGTCGTCGATAGTTCGCTGCGCATTCGCTCGCCGCGCACCGCTTCGCGCTATATCGGCGACAACCAGCCGAAGCTGCTCGACGCCGAAGGCTTCGTCGATACCGGCGATATGGTTGAGTTGCACGGCGATCGTTATGGCTTCGCCGGCCGCAAAGGCGGCATCATTAATGTAGGCGGTCAAAAAGTTCATCCCGAGGAAATCGAGGCAGTCATCAATCGTCATCCGCAAGTACGGATGTCGCTGGTGCGCCCGAGGAAGAATCCGGTGACCGGCGCGGTCGTGATCGCCGATGTGGTATTGCAATGCGAAGGCATAAGGACCGGCGCCGAAGCGGAGATCAGCGACGCCATTTTGGCGCACTGCCGTGCGGCGTTGCCGCGCCATAAAGTGCCGGCGGCGATCAAGTTCGTTCCGTCGCTCGATGTTGCCGCGACTGGCAAATTGGCGCGCCGCCATGGCTAAAGCCGCCGCACGTACCATCCTCGTCACTGGTGCGAGCCGAGGTCTCGGGCTCGGAATCGCTCGCAAGCTCGCCGCCTCAGGCTTCGGCGTGATTGCGCTAGCGCGGCAAAAGACCAAGCAGGTCACTGACGCCGTTGCCGAGGCCAAACAGGCAAAGCACGGGGCTATTCATTTCGTGTCGTTCGATCTCGGCAAGATCGACGACATTCCGGGATTGGTGAAAACGCTGCGCAAAGACTTCGGTCCATTGTTCGGCCTGGTCAACAATGCGGCGATCGGTCACGACGGCGCGCTGGCGATGATGCACAACTCGCGGATCGACGAATTGGTGCATCTCAATACGCTGTCGCCGATCATTCTGACCAAATACGTGGTGCGCTCGATGATGTCGGAAGGCGCGGGCCGCATCGTCAATATCGCCTCGATCATCGGCTCGACCGGCTACAGTGGCCTGTCGGTCTATGCCGCCACCAAAGCGTCCATGGTCGGCTTCACCCGTTCGCTGGCCCGCGAAGTCGGCCGGCTTGGCATCACAGTGAACGCGGTGGCGCCCGGCTTTATCGATACCGACATGACCCACGGTCTTGACGGCGAGCAGCGGCAAAAAGTCATGCGGCGGAGCGCGCTGCGCCGCCTCGCCGAAGTCGAGGATGTCGCCAACGCAGTCGAATATCTGCTGAGCGACAAGGCCCGCAATGTGTCCGGCACGGTCATGACGGTCGACGCCGGCGCGACCGCTTAGGCGACGACGTAGCCGTCTTCGGCGTAGCCTCTGCCGGCAATTCCGGCTAATAGTTCAAGCAACAATTAAAAGAGGCAAATCGGGCGTCGCTTCGCCCGCACAGGAGGGACTCCCATGCGATTTACGCGTCGTCATTTGCTTGCCGCGGTAGTGCGGCGTTTCTCGGCGGCACCGTTGCCGCGCCGTTGGTAGCGCGCGCCCAGAGTGCGCAGTTCACCTACAAATACGCCAATAACCTGCCGGAAACCCATCCGATGAACGTGCGGGCGCGGGAGATGTCCGCCGCGATCAAGCAGGAGACCAACGGCGCCGTCGACATCCAGATATTTCCCTCAAGCCAGCTCGGCTCCGATACCGATACTTTGAGCCAGATCCGCGCCGGCGGTGTGGAGTTCTTCACGCTGTCGGGGCTGATCCTTTCCACGCTGGTGCCGGCGGCCTCGATCAACGGTCATGGGCTTCGCGTTCCCGGATTACGACACGGTGTGGAAGGCGATGGATGGCGACCTCGGGCGCCTATGTGCGCGACCAGATCGCTAAGACCAATCTCATGGCGATGGAGAAGATTTGGGATAACGGCTTCCGGCAAACCACGACGTCGACCAAGCCGATCAACTCGCCGGATGACTTCCGTGGCATGAAGCTTCGCGTTCCGCCGTCGCCGCTCTGGACTTCGATGTTCAAGGCGTTCGATGCGGCGCCGGCATCGATCAATTTCAATGAGGTCTATTCAGCGCTGCAAACCAAGATCGTGGATGGCCAGGAAAATCCTTTGGCGATCATTTCCACCGCCAAGCTTTATGAGGTGCAGAAGTACTGCTCCCTGACCAATCACATGTGGGACGGTTTCTGGTTTCTGGCGAATAAGGATGCGTGGAACCGGCTGCCGGAAAACATGCGTACGATTGTCGCCAGGAACATAAATGCAGCGGCCCTCAAAGAGCGCGATGACGTCGCCAAGCTGAACGCGAACCTGCAACAGGACCTTGCCGGCAAGGGTCTCGCCTTCAATAAGACCGATGCTGCCGCCTTCCGCGACAAGCTTCGCTCCGCCGGCTTCTACAGTGAGTGGAAGGGCAAATATGGCGAGGAGGCCTGGGGCATCCTTGAGAAGTCCGTCGGCAAGCTGACCTAGCTATGTTGAGTAAGCCATGGTTGAACTTCAAACTCTGCCGCTCGCCGATCGAAGCGAGGCAGAGTCTCGCCGCTCGCTGATCGGCACGCTCGACGCCTGGCTAGGCACGGTAGTGGAAGTTGCCGCTGCCGCGCTGGTCGCAGCCGAGATCATAATCCTGTTCGGTGGCGTGATCGCGCGCTACGTCTTCAATTCACCGCTGGTATGGTCGGACGAATTAGCGTCCATCCTGTTCCTATGGCTCGCGATGCTTGGGGCGGTGATCGCATTCCGCCGCGATGAGCACATGCGCATGACCGCCTGTGTCGGCATGCTGGCGCCACCGGCGCGAGCCGTGCTCGATACTTTTGCGACCTGCGCCGCGTTGGCTTTCCTGCTGCTGATCGCCCGGCCAGCCTACAATTTCGCAGCAGAGCAACTCGCCATCACGACGCCGGCGCTTGAAATCAAGGACGCCTGGCGCGCCGCGGCATTGCCCGTTGGCACGATATTGATGGCGCTGTTTGCGCTGCTGCGTCTGGCCAATACCGGCTCGTTTCGCACACTCGTCCTTTCGGTTGGCGCAGTGGCGGCGATCGTGCTGCTGTTCTGGCTGGCGGAACCGCTGTTTCACCGGCTTGGCAATCTCAATCTGCTGATCTTTTTTGTCGGCGTGGTTGCCGCGGCTGTGTTTGCCGGCGTGCCGATCGCATTCGCTTTCGGACTGGCAGTGCTGGGCTATCTTTCCTTGGCGACCTACACGCCGCTTCTGATTCTGGTCGGGCGGATGGACGAGGGAATGAGTCACATCATCCTGCTCGCGGTGCCGCTGTTCGTGTTTCTCGGCCTGTTGATTGAAATGACCGGGATGGCGCGGGCCATGGTGACCTTTCTCGCAAGCCTGCTCGGCCACGTGCGCGGTGGCCTGCAATATGTGCTGGTCGCCGGCATGTACCTGGTCTCCGGCATTTCCGGTTCGAAGGCCGCTGATATGGCAGCGATCGCACCGGTATTGTTTCCAGCGATGCGTGAGCGTGGCGCCAAGCCCGGCGAGCTTGTGGCGCTGTTATCCGCAACCGGCGCGCAGACGGAAACCATTCCGCCGAGCCTGGTGCTGATCACCATTGGCTCGGTGACCGGCGTGTCGATCGCGGCCTTGTTCACCGGCGGCATTCTGCCGGCCATCGTCCTGGCAATGCTGCTTTGCTTCGTCGTGTATCGCAGGTATCGGGGCGAGGACATCGCCCAGGTAGCGCGCGCCAGTAAGCGCGAGATCGGCCGTACCTTCATTATCGCACTGCCGGCCATCGTGTTGCCGTTCCTGATCCGCGCTTCGGTGGTCGAGGGCATCGCTACGGCCACCGAAGTCTCGACTATCGGTATCGCGTACTCAGCATTGGCCGGCTATTGATCTACCGCCGCTTCGATTGGACGGCGCTCAAGCCGATGCTGATCTACACCGCCTCGCTGTCCGGCTCGATCCTGCTCATTATCGGCACCGCAACCGGAATGGCTTGGGGCCTGACCCAATCAGGTTTCTCGCGTTCGCTTGCCGCCGCGATGACCGGCTTGCCCGGTGGCGCAGTGACCTTCATGGCGGTTTCGATTGCAGCCTTCATCGTGCTCGGCTCGCTGCTCGAAGGCATTCCGGCGATTGTACTGTTTGGCCCATTGTTATTCCCGATCGCGCGCGCTGTCGGCATCCATGAAGTGCACTACGCCATGGTGGTGATCCTCGCCATGGGTATTGGCCTATTCGCCCCGCCGTTCGGCGTCGGCTATTACGCCGCTTGTGCGATTGGGCGCGTCGCGCCGGCCGAAGGCATGCGGCCGATCTGGGGCTACATGGTCGCGCTGGTGCTTGGCACCATTATCGTTGCCGCGGTGCCGTGGCTTTCGACCGGTTTCTTGAAATAGCTAAAGCCGGATTGTGCCGGCCTGGATACGCTCAAAAAACGCTGTATCGATCCGCACGTAAGCACGCGCCGTCGGATCGCAAAAATAGATAGCGTCGGGCGTCGCCGCCGGATCGAAGCTTTCGCGCACCAGGTCGGCTTTTTGGTGCTTGAACGTTCCGGTGATTGCGATGCGGTCCTGGATACGAAGAAACAACGGCTGCGCATAGGCTGGAAGCCGCTGTCCGAGATGGGCGTGGAGCCGTGTAAGATCAAGCGGACCGTCCGTGACCAGCGCTGCCATGCCTGCGGCGCCCTCTGCACACTGAACCGGCACGCCGTAGACCGTTGCTTCAAGGATGCCAGGAAACTCTGCAAGCGCTGCGGCAACTTCCGAAGCCGAGACGTTTTCTCCCTTCCAGCGGAAGGTATCGCCGATACGGTCGACGAAATAGCAGAAACCGCCGGCGTCCTGACGCATCAGATCGCCAGTGCGAAACCAGGCGTCGCCACGTTCGAACACGTCGCGCAGGATCTTTTTCTCGGTTGCTGCGCCGTCGGTGTAGCCTTCAAAGGCCTGGCCCTGGGCCGGACCCTCTTCAATGCGCCCCAACGCTTCGCCAGCTTCGTCCGTCGTGCAGCGGATGCAAAAGCCATCCGCGCCGCGAACGGGTTCGTCGTGAGCATGATCGAATTTGATCAGCGCCAGCGGTGAGCGGTGTTTGAGGAACGGTGGCACCTTGCCGATCGCGCCCGACCTTGCCCTCGACGTTGTAGAGCGAAACGTTGGCTTCGGTGGCTGCGTAAAATTCCAGAATGCGCGGAATTTGGAATTTCTGCTGAAATTTTTCCCAGACGTCCGCCCGCAAGCCATTGCCGCAAGCGATGCGCAGGCGATGATGGGTCGGCACTTCGGTTTCGTTTGCCAGATAACGGCACAGTTCCCCGATATATTGGAACAGGGTGCAGTCCCACCGGGCGATGTCGCTCCAGAACTCCCTGGCCGAAAACTTTTCCCGGATCACCACAGATCCGCCGCGCGCCAATAGCGCGCCAATCGCCACGACCCCGCCGACCGAGTGGTACATCGGCAAACAATCGTACATGCGGTCATCCGGCCCGGTATTCATCAGGCCGGCAAACCAGAAGCTCCATTGCAGCAGCCGACGATGGCTGACGTTGGCCGCCTTCGGCAGCCCGGTGGTGCCGGACGTGTAGATGTGCAGCGCGCGATCTGAAATCGTGACATGCCGCTTCTCCGCCGCAGCCAGCGGCGCGCCCGAAAAGCTTTCGATCCCGCTGTCGATGCGACAGAATACTTCGCTGCCGTGCGACCAGACTTTTGGCTGGAATTCGATTTGTCCGTCGGCGGAATCAAGCGCGTCAAGCAACTCTGCATCGACGATCACGTGCTTCGGCGTGACGATGTTGAGACAATGGGCGAGGGCGCCGCTGCGCAAATTGGTATTGATCAGGGACACCACGCCGCCGACCGAGGTGATGCCAAGCCAAATCGCCGCATATTCCGGACGGTTCGGCATGATGAGCGCAACGGCGTCGCCCTTGGCGAGGTTTTCTGCGAGCGCCCACCGCGCGTAACGATTGGCGCGCTCCGCGAGTTCGCGATAGGTGAAACTCTCGCGAGTGGACAGCAGCGCAGATGCGCTGCCGTGCGCCTGTGCCAGCTCCCCGATGACGTCGTAGAGGGTGCGTTCTGGATTGCGCGCGATCGGCGCCGTCGCTTCAAGCGCGCGGACCCAGTCTTGCACCACGCTCGTTTTTCCGCCGGCTTCTGGCAAGGGTTGCTTTTGCTGGTGAAGCGTCATGCCTGATGATTGCCGATCAAAGTGAATTTTTCGCTTCAAGCTTTGCCAAAATCTGCCGCAAACTCGCGATTATCCCCAGTTTGCCGGAATGATTTGGAGTGTCGGAAATAGTTAAGGTTATTCACTTGAATTCGTCTTCTTAAGCACGGATCGGAAACCCAACTCGCTTACGTTTCGCCTGTGTCCGGACCGGGGCGCCGGAAATTTGGCGGGTGGCCATGAAAAAAGAAACGGTGGCCGTTCACGGCGGCTACGAAACCGACCCGACGACCAAAGCCGTCGCGGTGCCGATCTATCAGACCGTGGCGTACGAGTTTGACAGCGCCGATCACGGGGCCGCGCTGTTCAATCTCGAGGCCGAAGGTTTCCGCTATTCGCGTATCAGCAATCCCACGACCGCCGTACTTGAGCGCCGTGTCGCCGCGCTTGAAGGCGGTGTCGACGCGTTATGCGTCAGCACGGGACAGGCGGCGCTGAATTATGCCGTGCTTAATCTCGCGGGCATGGGCAGCAACATCGTTTCGGTGCCGCAGCTCTATGGCACGACATATACGTTGTTCGCTCACGTCCTGCCGAGCCAGGGTATCAGTGTTCGCTTTGCGGAATCGGACAGCGCGGATTCGATCGAGAAGCTGATCGACGACAAAACGTCTGCTGTCTTCTGCGAGAGCGTTGGTAATCCAGCGGGCAATGTTTGCGATATCGAAGCGCTTGCATCCGTTGCGGCGCGCCACGGCGTGCCGCTGGTCGTCGATAACACAGTGGCGACGCCGATCCTGCTGCGCCCGATCGATTACGGCGCTGACATCATCGTCCACTCGCTGACAAAGTTTATGGGCGGTCATGGCACGACGCTGGGCGGCGCCGTTGTTGATTCCGGCCGATTTCCCTGGCGCAAGCACGCCCGCCGCTTCCCGATGTTCAACCAGCCGGACTTGTCTTATCACGGGCTTGTCTACGCCGATCATTTCGGCGACCGCGCCTATATCGCCCGTTGCCGGAGCGTCTATCAGCGCACGACCGGCGCGGTGCTGGCGCCGCTGTCCGCTTTCCTGCTGCTCCAGGGCATCGAAACCGTTGCGTTACGGGTCGAGCGGCACGTCGAGAATGCGCGCCGCGTTGCGGAATTCCTGCGTCAGGATGCGCGGATAGAATGGGTTAATTACACCGGTTTCGCCGACAACCCTTATCACCAGCTCACACAAAAATATCTGGGCGGGCGTGCTTGTTCGCTGCTGACATTTGGGGTCACCGGCGGCCTGGAGACGGCGAAAGCCTTTTACGATGCGCTGAAGCTCGTCAAGCGCCTGGTCAATATGGGCGACGCCAAGTCGCTTGCCTGTCATCCAGCATCGACGACGCATCGGCAGATGTCGGCAGGCGAACAGGCCAAGGCTGGCGTCAAGCCCGAGATGATCAGGATGTCGGTAGGCATCGAGCATATCGACGACATTATCGGCGACCTCGATCAGGCGCTTGCAGCGGCACATCGGCATTGTTTGCCGATGCTTGCGGCCGAGTAGCGATAAGGCAGGAGCAAACTTATGCCCCTTCTCCTGGATACTTTCGCATCGTCCGGTACGGCGGAATTGCGGGCATCGAACTGCGTCACGGTGGCGTTGATCAACAATATGCCCGATGCGGCACTCGACGCGACCGAGCGGCAGTTTATCGATCTGCTGCGCGCGTCTTCATCGCGGGTGATCGTTCGATTGCAATTGTTCTCGATTCCCGAAGTGCCCCGCGCTGAAACGATGCGGCAGGAAATGGGCGAACGCTACCGCGATATTTCGACGCTTTGGGACAGTCATATCGATGGTCTGATCGTCACCGGCACCGAGCCCAAGGCGAAGAACCTCAAGGATGAGCCGTTCTGGAACACGCTCAGTCAGATTGTGGACTGGGCCGCCGATCAAGCCACATCTGCGATCTGGTCGTGTCTCGCGGCGCATGCCGCGGTTCTGCATACCGACGGTATCGAGCGTCAACTTGCGTCAGAGAAGGTCGACAGGTATTTTCGAATGTGAGACAGTTGCTCTGCACCCGATGACGATCGATACGGCGAAGGGGCTTCGCGTTCCGCACTCGCGCCATACGGCTTGCCCGAACAAGCGCTGACCGCGAGCGGTTATTGTGTGCTGACCCGCGCCGGCAATGTGGGGGTCGACATGTTCGCCCGCCGGGAGAAGAGCTTTAATCTGTTTCTCCAGGGGCATCCGGAATACGAAGCCCGCACGCTGCTGCGCGAATATCGCCGCGATGTCATCCGTTACCTGAAAGGCGAGCTTGAAGACTATCCGGTGCTGCCGCAGAACTATTTTGACAATGTCTCGACGGATATCGCTTTGGGATTCCGTGACCGCGCGCTTGCTAACCGGACGCCGGCTCTCGTCCCCGGCTTTCCGGTGGAGCACCTGAACGAAGGATTGGAATGTCCGTGGCGACCGTGCGCCGTCGGCATATACGAGAAATGGTTCGAATATCTCAGTGGGCGTAAATCAGACCGGCGGCCATTGGCGGGTCCTTTGCGGAGGGCCTGGCGCGATTGGCCGACCGACGGCATCGTCGCGGCCGCGGCGCGAACCAACCGGTAACCAACTCGAAACGATTAAGCACTGAAGAACGCCTCGTTTACATTTTTTTTGCAGGCGGGGCGTTTTAGTGGCGGGATCAATTTCTATAGGGGGCCCCCAGTGAAAGCGATAACCTTCGCAGTGCCTGCGGATATGGAGCTCAAGCCCGCACCGATCGCCGCGCATTGGGTGATTGAAGGCAACCCTGTGGCGCGTTCGCGGCGTTTGTCGGCGAGCCCCGACACCACGTCATCGACCATGGTGTGGACCTGCACGCCCGGCAAATTTAACTGGTACTACACGGTGGATGAGACGCTCTATATCCTCGAAGGCGAGGTGTTTGTCACCAACGAAAAAGATGAAGTTCGCCGTCTTGGGCCCGGGCGATCTCGCGTTCTTTCCGGCCGGCAGCCACAGCGTCTGGCACGTCACAAAAGATCTGCGGAAGATCGCGTTCTGCCGGCAAAGCATGCCGCTTCTTGCTGGTTTCGGGCTGCGAGCGTTCAACAAGTTCATCAATGTCCTGACCGGATATCGCGGCGGCGCGCTCGAATCCGATGAGAGCGAAGAGGCGGCGGAGCCGATCCGCCGCGTCAGCGCGGCTTAGTGAGGCCTGCCCGCTAACCAGGCTCAACCGAACGAAATCGTGGTATTGTCCGCGCGCATTATTTGTGGGTGGGTAATACAGGCATGCTGAAGACCGAAGGCGTTCTGCACTTCACTATTCCGGTCAAAAATCTCGACCGCTCGGAACAGTTCTACCGCGAAAAACTCGGCTTCACGAAAATCGGCCGCACCGACCGCATCGTTTTCATGCGGGCCGGAGACGACTACTTCAATCTCACCTATTCGGAAAATCCGATCACTCAAAATGCCGCCGGCCGGCACGAAATCCATTCGGCCTTCCGCGTGACGCCGGAGGTCTACGAGCAGGTTCTGCGGGAATTGCCGGAGAAGGGCGTCGAAATCTTCAAGCAGGAAGACCGCAAAGTCGGAGTCTTCGTCGGGCGCAGCGCCTATATTCGCGATCCCGACGGCAACGTCATCGAATTCATCGACCTGGTTCGCGCGGTCGAGCAAGCCTGACCCCCGAAATTCGGAGAATAGACATGGCCCGAGCGCCAATTCGCCGCGTCATCACCGGTCATGACGACAAGAATGTCGCAAAGGTGATCCTTGAAGGGCCGGCAGCCAATACCAAGACGCCGCGTGAAGGTGTCGCCTCGACGCTGATGTGGTGCAGCGACGCCATGCCCGCCGACATTTCGATCGGTGAGGTAGAGGATATGGGCGCGCGCATCCTCGGCACCGCGCCGCCAGAAAACGGCTCGCGCTTTATCGTCATGGAATTCGCTGCCGGCGTCGTATCCGAAATGCACCGCACTGAGACGATCGATTACATCGTGATGCTCGAAGGCGAGATCGACATGGACATGGACGATACCACGGTCAAGCTTCGCGCCGGCGATATCATGGTTCAGCGCGGTACCAACCATGCCTGGGTTAATCGCAGCAAGTGCTCCGGCGCGTATGGCGATCGTGCTGCTCGATGCCAAGCCGCTTGGGATCGGGCATCCGCGGTTGCGCAGTTAACAGGCGCGCTCGATAATTTCTGATCGGCCCATCCATCGTCACGCGCGCCGGTGCGAGCGCGGCGGACAAGGCCGGAAATTGCGCGCGATCGCAGAAAGCCGGAATAATCGTCTTGGCCAGTGTCGCGCGCGCTAGCGCCACACTGTCAGAGAGCCGCGGATGCACATTCCAGCGCATTGTTTGCGCGCGGCCGTTTTTGGCCAGACGGTCGGCCGGCGTCGATGGATTGACGTAGCCAGTAGGACGATCGTCGGCTCCGACTCGTGCTCCCATTGCGCCAACAGTCGCGCGCTTGTACCGGATGTGCCGTCGGCGGACGCGGCAAGCATGATGCCGCGCACGCGCTCGATCGGCTTGACTGCGGCCGTCAGCCGCTTCGACGTCCTCTCTGATATTGGCGTGCACCGAAACGGCATCGCTGTCGGCAAGCCGTTGCAACGATCTCTGCATCGCTTCGTCGACAAAAATATCGTCGCGTCCATGCCGGAAAAATTCGAGCGCGATTTCAGGTCCGCGGCCGTTCGCCGGCACCGGCAGCAACAACGGTCCGCGCTCCGCGAACGCAGCAAGCTTGTTCCAGCATTCGGCGATCGATTTTTGGTAATCGCCGTAGGAGCAATCCATCAGCACGGTGGCGGTGGGCTGCGTCGGCGGGTCGTAGGCGTAGAGGAAAGACTCCGCCGAAATGTCGCCGGTATAGAGGAGGCCGCCGCCCATCGAGAAGCGCAGCCAGACGCCACCGGGCGCGTGGCCGTTGCGGCCGGCCTCTACGGTGATGCCCAGGATTTCGCTTTTGCCGGCGACTGGCAGCGACCGGAATTGCGTGTTCTTTGGCAGGCCGCGAGCGACGATGTCGGTCGCATAAACTGGCGGGTTGCCGAGCTTCGGCAACAGCGCCATGCCGCCGATATGATCTTTATGGCCATGGCTCAAGACCAGCGCGTCGATCGTCCCGATGTTCTCGACATTGGGAAACAGGCCCGGCGGCGGGCCTTCGCCGAGGTCGAGCATCAGGCGCTTGCCCCGGGTTTCGAGCAGGAAGCAGGCCGGGCCCTTGGCGCCCACCCCGGAAATCAGCCGTAATGATCCCGATCCATTGCTCATGCTTGGCTCATGCTTGGCCCGTGCTTGGCCTGCATCGCATCCTATCTAACCGCTACAGGCCGGGCCGCCGAGATTGACATTAAAGCCGCCCGTCCTTATCAACCCGCGCAGCAAGGATTAAGCCATGAAAGTCCGTAACTCATTGAAATCGCTGCGCGGGCGGCATCGGGATAACCGCCTCGTGCGCCGCAAGGGCCGCGTCTATGTGATTAACAAGACGCAGCGCCGCTTCAAGGCCCGCCAAGGCTAAGCCCAAGGCTAGGCCTCGCGCCGACGCCTTAAATCAAGCCGCCGAGTATTCCAAAGCCTGCCCAATTGCGCCGCATTGTTCGCGGAACATTGGGCAGTTTTCGGGCTTGTTGCCGTGCAACAGGCGGGTAAATTCATGCTCATGCGCGCTCGATTCCTTACTCTGCGAACGGTCGCTGCTGCGGCAGGTGCGATCCTCGCCACGATGCTGGTCTCGCCCGCGTCGGCGCAAACAGCACGGGCAGTGGGTCAAGCCGCCGAAGAATTTGTCTCAATCCGAAGCACGGCGATCCGACCTACAATATCGATACGTTGTTCGAAGCACTGAAGATCGCGCCGGACGACGACAGCGCCAAGGCGATCGAAGAACGCATCTGGTCGCTGTGGATGGTGTCGGGCAGCGACACCTGCAATCTGCTGATGGGCCGGGTGAAGGCCGCGGCGGACGGCAAAGACTACGAACTCGCCATCAAGCTGCTCAACGCCATCATCACCATCAAGCCGGATTACGTGGAAGCCTGGAACCAGCGCGCCACCATCTATTATTTGACCAACGATTACGGCCACGCGCTCGCAGACATCAGTGAAGTGCTGGCGCGCGAGCCGCGCCACTTCGGCGCGTTGTCGGGCCTCGGCCTGATCCTGCAGGACATCGGCGACGACAAGCACGCGCTTGAAGCCTATCGCAAAGCGCTGGCGATCGATCCGCATCTCGAGCACATCCCGGACGTTGTCAAAACGCTGAGCGAAAAAGTCGAAGGCCGCGATATCTAGCATATCTCGCCCGACGCGCCGCCGCCGACGAATGCTATCCGCATGAAATTTGTTGCGCCCGGGGTGCCGAGGGGAACACCGGCGACCACAATGATGCGCTCGCCGGGCTTGGCGAAGCCTTCCTTGAAGGCGAGGCGGCAGGCGCGCTCCACCATGTCGTCCTGATCGTGCGCATCCTCGTCGATCACGGAGTGGATGCCCCACACCACCGATAACTTGCGGCCCGGCTTCCTCGCGCGGCGAAATCGCGACGATCGGGCATTTCGGCCGTTCGCGCGAAACCCGCAAGCCGGTCGAGCCGGAAACGGTCCAGCATACGATGGCCGGCAGATCGAGCGTCTCGGCGACTTGCCGGGCGGCGGCGGCGATGGCGTCGGCGCCTGTGGCTTCGGGTTCGGTGTGCAGCACGTGCAGCAACGGCAGGTAGCATGCGGTCGCTTTCCACTTCCTCGGCGATCCGGTTCATGGTGGCGACCGCCTCCACCGGGATACTGGCCGGCTGCGGATTCCGCCGACAGCATGATGGCGTCGGCGCCGTCGAAGATCGCGGTCGCGACGTCGGAGACCTCGGCGCGGGTCGGCACCGGGCTTGAGATCATCGACTCCAGCATCTGCGTCGCGACCACCACCGGCTTGCCGGCGCGGCGGCAGGCGCGCGTCATTTCCTTCTGCACGCCGGGCACTTTTTCCAGCGGCATCTCGACGCCAAGATCGCCGCGCGCCACCATCAGCGCGTCGGCGAGATCGAGAATGTCGTCGAGCCGCGCCACCGCCTGCGGCTTTTCGATCTTGGCCATCACCGAGGCCCGCCCGCGGGTGAGCTTCTTCGCCTCGGCGATATCTTCCGGCCGCTGAATGAACGACAGCGCGATCCAGTCGATCCCGGCATTGAGCGCCGCTTCGAGGTCGGCAAGATCCTTCGGCGCCAGAGCGGCGAGCGGAATGAGCGTGTCGGGCAGGCTGACGCCTTTGCGGTTCGACACCTTGCCGCCGACAACGACGCGGCGTCGCGATCCGTTGCGGCGCCGACTTCGGTCGCCACCAGGCGAAGTTTGCCGTCATCGATCAGCAGCGTATCGCCGGCCTTGATCGCGGCGAAAATCTCGGCATGCGGCAGCTGCACGCGCGTGGCGTCGCCCGGCGTGGCGTCGGTGTCGAACACGAACTCCTGATCCTTGTCGATCGTGGCGGCGCCGTCCTTGAACGCGCCGAGCCGCAATTTCGGTCCTTGCAGATCGACCAGGATGCCGATCGGCCGGCCGTGCTCGGCTTCGACGGAGCGAATGGTGGCCGACCAGCTCCCGCATCTTGTCGTGCGAGGTGTGGCTCATGTTGATGCGGAAGACGTCGGCGCCGGCCTCGAACAGCTGGACGATGATGGCGCGACTCCGACGACGCCGGCCCCAGCGTCGCCACGATTTTGGTGCGCCGCTTGCGTCTCATTGCGCTCTTTGTTTCCGCGGCTGTCCGGCGGGCGGTGGGTCGGACGTCGCACCGGCGCCCGGCGGCGGCGGGCTCAACGGATTGCCCGGCGGCAAGCGGTTTTGACGGCGGCTGCTCGGCGGATTCGGTGAGCTGCACGGTCCAGGCGCGCTGCTCGCCGGTATCGACTTCGAAGAACCCGGTGCGGTCATAGCCATGCGCCAGGCAGTCGCCGATGCCCCGGATCGTGAACTCCTTGTCGCGGGTGCACATATAGGCTCGTCCGGTCCATTCGCCGCCGTGGTCGTAATCGATGGCATAGACATAATAAAAGCGTGCGACGAGGTTGCCCTTGAGCACGGTCTCGCAGGTTCGCGACGGCAAATTCCACCAGCCTTCCGTGGTCCAGCCTTCGGCCTCCTTGTAACCGACGGCGACGCCGACCCGGCTGCCGGTGTTGTTGCACAGCCGGAAATCGGCGGCGGCGGGCTGGACGGACGCAGAAAGCGCAGAGCATCGTAACGATGCTCAGCGCCAGCGGCCGGCCGCCGTTCTGGGAAATCGCTTGCTCTCATGTCCGGTTCAGAGATTCCGGGAAATTCGTCATGGCCTGTCAACGACGATGGCGCGGAAGTCGGTGACATTGGTGAACGTCGGGCCGGGAATGAAAAGATCGCCTAGCCGTTGAAAAACCCCGTGGAATCGTTGTTGGCGAGAAACGCGGCAGGATCGAGGCCGGCGGCCCGGGCGCGGCTTAATGTCGAGGGGTCGACAAAGCCCCCGGCCGGGTCGTCCGGGCGGCCGCTGCCGCCGTCGGTTCCGTCGGAATCGGCCGCCAGCGCCGAAATGCCCGGCGCGCCGTCGAGATGGATGGCGAGCGCCAGGTCATATTCCTGGTTCGGGCCGCCGTGGCCCTTGCCGCGCAGCGTGACCGTCAGTTCGCCGCCGGAGAGGATCGCGATCCGCCGGCCTTTCGCGCTCATATCGCGGGCGAGCTTGGCGTGTTCCGCCGCCACCTCGCGGGCTTCGCCTTGCAGGCGGTCGCCGAGCACCACGCATTCATAGCCCGCCGCTTCGGCGCGGGCCTTGGCGGCGGCAAGCGCGTCGGCCGGCCGCGCGATGATCTGGTAGGCCGATACCGGCAAACACCTTGTCGCCCGGCTTCGGCGATTCGTTGCTGGGATCGTCGAGCGCGCGCATGCACGCCTGAGGCAAATCGAGCCGGTATTTGGCGACGATGGCGCGCGCATCGGCAAGCGTCGTCGGATCGGGCACGGTCGGGCCGGAGCCGATCACCGCGGGATCGTCGCCGGGCACGTCGGAGATCGCCAGCGTGACGATCCTGCCGGATGGGCGCAGCGCGGCGAGCCGGCCGCCCTTGATGCGCGAGAGGTGTTTTCGCACGCAGTTGATCTCGCCGATATTCGCGCCGCTGCGCAGCAGCGCCCGGGTCGTCGCCTGCTTCTCCTCCAGCGTGATGCCCGCGGCCGGCGCGATCAGGTTGGCCGACGCGCCGCCCGAGAGCAGCACCAGCACGAGATCGTCGGCGCCCGCGGCTTGCGCGAGCTCCATCATGCGCTCGGCGCCGGCGAGGCCCGGCCGTCCGGAACCGGGTGGCCGGCTTCGACGACGGGAATGTGCCGGGTCGGGCGGCCATAGCCGTGCCGGGTGACGGCGATGCCGTCGATCCGGTCTTCCGGCATGCGGCGCGAGGTAGTGCTGTTCCGCGACTTCGATCAGCGAGCCTCCGGCCTTGCCGGCGGCGAGCATGATGAGCCGCCCGCTCGGCGGCGGCTCGGGCAGGTGCGCCGGCAGGCAGCCCGACGGGTGCGCCGCGCCGACCGCGGTCCGGTACAGGGATTCGAGGAAATCGCGCGTTTTGCCTCGGTCAAATCGATGGTCCTGCGGTGCTGGCAAGCTCGGCCTTTGCGGCCGCTATCGCAAGCCGGGCTAACTTGGCAAGCGCCGGCCGCATTCTATCTTTCCATAACTAAACCGCGGAGAAGATCATGGCTACCGACGAAAAAACCCGGACGGAACTCGAAGCCGCGGTTTACCGCCGCCTGGTCGAGCACCTTCGCGAGCGCACCGACGTGCAGAACATCGACCTGATGAATCTGGCCGGCTTCTGCCGCAACTGCCTGTCCAACTGGATGAAGGACGCCGCCGACGCCAAAGGCCTGCCGATGACCAAGGAGCAGAGCCGCGAGATCGTCTACGGCATGCCCTATGACGAATGGCGCGCCAAACACCAGAAGGAAGCCTCGGCGGATCAAAAGGCGGCGTTCGAAAAAGCAAGCCAAAAGCACTGACGCGCGAAATTTTTGCGCTTTTATCCTGTGCAGACTGTGGATGATCGCAGGCTTGTCTTGAACTGACGCGGCCGGCGAACCGAAACCTCTCGCGAGGTTGAAATGCGAGGAGTACCCGATGGCCACCGCCGCCGCCGCCAAGAGACGAACAGACCGCCCACAAGTTCGCCAAGGATCAGCTCAAGGCGTTTGTCGAGCGCGTCGAGCGGCTGGAAGAAGAGAAGAAGGCGCTCTCCGACGACATCCGCGACGTCTATGCCGAGGCCAAGGGCAACGGCTTCGACGTCAAGATCGCTGCGCGTCGTGGTGCGGCTGCGCAAGCAGGACATCAACGAGCGCAAGGAGCAGGAGGCCATCCTCGAGACCTACCTGCACGCGCTCGGGATGCTGTGATCGGTTCACTTCATCCCGCCCCGCGCGCGGGGGCGGATGCCGTAAGCGATCACTTCAAAACAAAATTCGTCGGCGGAAAGCGGCGCAACTCTTCCTCGATCCGGGTTTGCGGTGGCAGGCGGCGCGGGCCGCCGGCCATGACCTGCCGGAACGCGTCCTCCTGCGCCTCCCGGCTCAGCCGCGGCCAGTTGTGCGGCAGGCAGCCGCGCGCATCGGCGATGCAGCGGTGATGGCGGCGGCAGAACCCGCGGTCGCAGACGTTCCAGAGCGGCAGCACGTCGCGATAAAGCTGCTTGATCGCGGCGAACGCCGCCTTGCGTTGCGTATCCTCGTCGGCGCGGGGGAGGGACCTGAAAGACGTGCACGTTTCTTTCGCGGCATTTGTTTGCTCCCTGTTTGACGGCTAAAAGCGTCATTGCGAGCGGAGCGAAGCAATCCAGCGTTCAATGCAAGCGGCCCCTGGATTGCTTCGTCGCTTACGCTCCTCGCAATGACGAGCTTCCCCATTCCCGCGCTAAGACGCGCGCGTGGCTCCTAACGCGATTGAAAGATTTTTTGCCCCGAACGAACGTGGGCTTCTGTTCACGAACGAAAAAAGTAAGGGAGGCGAAGCGCCGAAAGGCGCGTACCACCCAGCCGCACCATCGGGTGCGGCGCGTCCTCAAGCGGAGGACGCTCGCCTTCCGGCGCTTCACTGCGGCGCTTGTCCCGGCGGTCTACCGCCAGAAACTCAGTCCAGGCCGCGCTTCACGCGATGAAGTGCGAAGGCATTACCTTCGCCAGTGTCACCGCGCTTAAGCGAAGCACCTCGCGTCTCGGCCGTAGTACCGAGAGGGTCGATGCCCGGACCGCCCGGGAGCGGAAGTGACGAGCCTCCGCCCGCAGGAACCGCACCCGCTCCGTCAGTCGGCGTCACCGGTTGACGTCCCTCACGACGAGCGAGATGCCAATCATATAGTTCAGAAACGGTGACCATGTCAAGAAAAATGTCTCAATTATAGGGATGATTTTGCTGCTGAAACTTTTTTAATCTGAGGGACTAGGTGCAAGCGATTATCCGGGACTGGACTACTGTCCGATGGCAATGGGGTAGTCTGCCTAGGGCAGATGGTCATCGGTGTTTGTTCGGGTGATGACGAGCGAGATCGCCATGCCGATTAACGAGCGAGCTATGTATTCAACCCGTTTGCGCCGGGTTACGGAGCTATACCAAGCCGTCTGGCGGCACTGTTTCCCCATCGATATTGATCGCAGTGTTCGGTTTGAACACTGCGTAAGCCTGTCCGGTCTGGTGGAAATCTTTCCCAGTCGCGAATTTATAGGTGACGCACAGCAGAATGAGAAAATTTCCGCTATAGCCGTGCACAAGACCAGCCTTATCGAACAATTGCGGATTCCCATTGAGACCAAAATAACCGACAGTCGCAGAACTGCCTGGATACAATGTGATAGCGGTGAGCGGTGGCAAATATTTTCTTATGTCCGCCGCACTATCGCAAAACGCTTTCAATTCCTTGTTAGCGTCAGTTCCTGGGTCGGGCAGTCCCTGGCGCCGTGCCTGTCGGATTGATGCGGCCCGTATCAAGTTTGCGAGAGTTCGATTTGCTTCTGGTCATCAGTGATTATGTGGAAGGCCAGCCGAGAAATGTGAGATCCACTTGAAGCTTGATGCCGGATATGATCGCGACGCGATGGTGCGGACTTTGCGAAGAGGCGGCCCCGACGCCATTTCGCTGTTCTTGCAAGTCGGTATCGAGCTGAATGACTTCGGAGGAATGTCCGCATTGAATGGTTGGGTCAAAGTGGGACTTCCAGCGCTGCCCAAAGCCGAACAATGCACGCTGGTGGGAATGCTGATCGAGGCGCTCGCGGAGAACTACGACCTCGAGTTCCACGACAAGATGACTCAGCTCCACTGACCCGTTCGCCAACAGCGAGCGGGCTCCGCGCCTTTCGGGGAAATACTCGCCGTTGAAGTGAAGCGCTTGGAAGCCGTATGGCTTTTCGCGTTGCAGTTCCCTGCTGGATTTCTTTTTTCGGCGCCATTGTGCAGTGCACCATAAAGACCCATGTCCGGATGAGTATGGAATGGGGATCTTGCAAATGACCGATTTGCCCAAGTCGTTTTTGCCGAAGTCGTTTTTTCATAACCCATTGTCGTCGCTACGAGATTTCAAAGTACGTCCGAAGAATTTGCGTTTCAAAATCCCAGGTCAGACTTACCCGGCGTCGCCACTAAAAAGCGTCTCTGGCTTTGGAACCAATCCGGGCGATTTGAAGATGTGGATGTACGTTCCCCAGCAAATCGCGGACCGACGACCACTCGTTGTGGTGCTGCATGGCTGCGCGCAGACGGCTGCGGGGTACGATCATGGAGCGGGCTGGTCGACCCTGGCCGATCGTTATGGCTTCGCGTTGTTGATGCCGGAGCAGCAGCGCACCAACAATCCCAATGGATGCTTCAACTGGTTCCAGCCCGAGGACACGCAGCGCGGCCAGGGCGAAGCCGCTTCGATCCGGCAGATGATTGAAACGATGGTTCGCGAACACGCCGTCGATCCGCTCCGCGTGTTTGTGACCGGACTTTCCGCCGGCGGCGCGATGACATCCGTCATGCTGGCCTGTTATCCCGAAGTGTTCGAAGCGGGCGCCATTGTTGCGGGTCTGCCTTACGGAGCGGCCGCGAACGTTCAGCAAGCCTTTCAAGCCATGTCGCAGTGTCCCCCGCGTTCACCCAAAGAATGGGGGGACGCGGCCGTTCACGCCTATCCTGGCTATCGCGGACCTTGGCCGCGCGTTTCGATCTGGCATGGCGGTGCTGACAGAGTAGTCGTGCCGAACAATACCCGAGAAATCATCAAGCAATGGACGTATATCCACGGCTTGTCGCCGACACCCAGTCTCAACGATACGGTGGACGGTCATCCCCGTGAGCTTTGGCTGGACGGCAACGGCGAAGAGGTCATCGAATCTTATGCCATAGCCGACATGGCACATGGGACGCCGCTCTCGACGGGACACGCCGACGCGCAATGCGGCGCCGCGGGACCGTTCCTTCTGGAGGCCGGGATTTCCTCGTCATTTCATATTGCGCGGTTCTTCGGTCTCACCGAGGCCGGAGTAACGCCAGTCACCGCCCGAATGATCGCGAACGTAGGTGGCGAAAAAATACGGGTATCAGACGCGCCGGCACGCTCCGCACCTGCCAGCGACCACGCGCCCGGTTCGGCGAGAGCGCAGGGTACCCGCTCCGGTATCGACATCGGCGCCATCATAAACAAGGCGCTGACTGCTGCAGGCTTGATGAAGTGAAACCGTCAACCTTGATGGACCGCAGAACGCCGTCTGCCGCCTAAGCCAAGGCCCCCGTCCGATGGGACGAGGGCCTTCGCGTTATTCGGTCTGCATGCGCATTGGAACTCGCCGTAGGGCAGGCCCACCCGGCATTGCACCAATCAAACCCTTCCTGGAATATTCCTGGTCCGTCTTTCCTGAATCCTCTCGAACGACCGTGCGCGCCGCATGAAGATTGCGACCTTCAACATCAACAACGTTAATCGGCGCCTGCCCAACTTGCTTGCATGGCTGAAAGCCTCGACACCGGATGTCGTCTGTCTTCAGGAACTCAAATGCACGGATGCCGAATTTCCCGCAGGCGCGCTCGAACGAGCTGGCTATCGTTCCGTGTGGAGAGGGCAAAAGACGTGGAACGGCGTAGCCATATTGTCGCGCGGGAGCGACCCAGTCGTAACGCGTACAATTCTTCCCGGTGATCCTGCAGATGCCCAATCGCGATACCTGGAAGCCGCCATTGACGGTGTGCTGGTTGGCTGCCTGTACCTCCCGAACGGCAATCCGCAGCCCGGTCCAAAATTCGATTACAAGCTCGCGTGGTTCAAACGGCTCCAGGCTCACGCGCGAAAGCTTCTCAAAGAAAAGGCACCCGTTATTCTTGCCGGCGATTTTAACGTTTCGCCCACAGAGATCGATATTTATCCGACCAAGTCCTGGGATAACGACGCGCTGGTGCAGCCGGAAAGCCGCGCGGCTTATGCCAGGCTCGTCAGGCAGGGTTGGACGGATAGTTTGCGCGAGCTTTATCCAGAGGACCGCATCTATACCTTTTGGCATTACATGCGGCATCGTTGGGAGCGCGACGCCGGATTGCGGCTGGATCACCTGTTGTTGAGCCCGTCGCTGGCGCCCCAATTGTCAAACGCCGGCGTTGATAGAGCGGTCCGCGGCAAGGTGGGCGCAAGCGATCACGCGCCCGTCTGGATTGAACTTAAAATAAAACGGCTGCGGAGGCGGGCCTGATGGATGCCACGACCACAGGATAATGAAGAAACGCCAAGGAGCAGCCAATGTCGAAGCCTCTGGTTATAACAATTCCGCATCAACTCGGTCGCGATGCCGCGGTCGCGCGCTTGAAAACCCGTCTCCACACCGCGCACGATAAGTTTGGACAGTTCTTCGCCTTTCAGCAGGAAACCTGGGTTGAAAATCGCTTGCACTTTCGTTTGGCCGTCCTGGCCCAATCGGTCAGTGGGACGATAGAGGTGTTAGACGACCACGTCCGCCTGGAACTCGTATTGCCCTGGCTACTCGCCAAAATCGCAGGAATAGTTGAGCCAATGATCCGAAAGGAGGGAACGTTGCTTCTCGAAAAGAAGTGAACGTACCGCTAGTTTACACGGCGCAATAAGAAGCGTGGACGGCGCTCAACATCAACGTTCCAATATGATCTTCCGAATGAGCAGGCGGGCAATGGACAGCCCTATCGCACGAAGAGCATTCCTCCGCTTGGCGGCCGGTCTTGCGGGCGTATCGGGCTTGATGCGGTCAGCCGTTGCGGCCGATTATCCGGCGCGGCCGGTGCGGCTTCTGGTCGGGCAAGCTGCTGGAAGCGGTTCCGACATTTTCTCCCGCCTCATCAGGCTGGTTGTCGGACCATCTTCATCAGCCGTTTGCTGTCGAGCGGTCGCGGCGTTCCCACCACACTCGCCAATGTCGATTTACGCCGCGGTGGTCTCTATCAGTCGTGGCGACGGTCGCACTGGGCTGATCCTGCCCCCGCGCAGCAGTTCGGTCGCACGCTCAGCGTTGACCGGCCTCGAAAAGTAAAAGCCCTGGCCATGTTCGCAGCCCGCGGACAGCAGAAACTTTGCCTGGCCCTGCGTCTCCACGCCTTCGGCGATGATTTCAATGCCGAGTTCGTGCGCCATCCGAATCGCGGCGCGAACGACCGTCGCACTGCGTGAATCGGTATCAACGCCGAACACCAGTTCCTGCGCGATCTTCATACGGCTGATCGGATAATTCGCCAGGTAGGTGAGCGACGAATATCCGGTGCCAAAGTCATCGATCGCGATTCTGACGCCGAGCTGGCGCAAACGCTCGAGCCGTTCGTTGTGCTGCTGCGTGATGTCCATTAGCACGGATTCGGTCAGCTCGATCTCGATCATGGCGGGCGCAATGCCCCACTTGCCGAGACATTCCGCAACATCGCGGTCGAGATCGGCCGAGCCTTTGAAGTGAAGCGCCGAAAAGTTCACCCCGACAAGCGCGGGCGCGACACCCTGGTCCTGCCAGGATCGCAATTGCCGGCAGGCGGCATCGAGCACCCATTGGTCGAGTATCTGGATCTGGCCGGTGCGCTCCGCAATGGGGATGAATGTGGCCGGTGGGATCCAACCATGCTTGGGATGGTTCCAGCGCAGCAACGCTTCCAGCCCGACAATACGGCCAGAACGGAGCTCGACTTGCGGCTGGTAGTGAAGCTCGAGCTCGTTGCGGTCGAGCGCCCTGCGAAGCTCTTCGCCGATGACCACGCGGTTCTGCATCTCGCGGTCGAGGTTGGTGCTGTGAAAGCGGTAGCAATTGCGTCCGTCTTCTTTTGCCCGATAGAGCGCAAGGTCGGCCTGGATGATCATGGCATCGGGCCCGGGAACGTCCGGCGCATAACGTGATATCCCGATACTCCCCGAGATATGCACTTCGTTGCCCTCGATGAAATAGGGCTCGGCAAGAATTTGTCCGATCTTGGCGGCGAGCGCACCGGCTGCTGCAATATCGTCGGCATCGCTCTGCAATATTGCAAATTCATCGCCGCCGAAACGCGCCACGATGTCGTTCTCGCGGGTCGCGGCAGTGACGCGACTTGCAACCTGCCGCAGCAGTTCATCGCCGATGGGATGGCCAAGCGTGTCGTTGACGTCCTTGAAGTGATCGAGATCGAAATAGAGGATGGCAAACGGATTCGCGCCACGGCGGCACGCGGCAAACGCAGCGCCAAGCCGTTCTATAAAGGCACGGCGGTTGGCGAGCGAGGTGAGTGCGTCTATTCGCGCAAGCTTGGAAATGCGAAAGGCATGGCGCCGTGAAGTTCGGATATAAATCACGACGGCGCCGGTGAGGATAAGCCCGAAGGCCAATACGACCCATGAGCGACCATGCTGAGCGATCAGTGGACCGCCGGGCATCGGCACCACGTCCATCGTCATCCAGGGCTGTCGGTCAGCTATGAGATCTCGGGACCAATGCGGGCCGGCGGCTAGCGAAGCTTCGCTCATCGGTTCAGTTGGCGTCGTGCGCAACCGTGAGCTATGGACGTAGGCCGGCAAATCGTCCCGGCCGCCGCCAGCGCAGGAAGAAGAACAAGTCGAGCCCTTTCGGCGTTTTGTTCGCGGCGATGATCGTATCGACCATCTTGCCAGTAATCAGCGACCCATGAACGAACCCAATGAGATTGCGGCGGCGATCCTCTATCGTGTCGTGAAGCGATCCATGTTTGTAAACCGGCATCGAGAAGAGATAGCCGCTTTGGGTGCCGCCCGTACTCACCAGCGTACGAACCGGGGAAAAGCCCAATCGATCGGAGTCCCGCGCATGGTCCATCTCCGCCAGCGTCGGCGGCTCGGAGCGCAGATCAAGGCCATAAAGCGGAGAGGTCTTCGGCAAGGTGGCGTAGTAAATCGGATAGTACTCGCGATGTTCGGGAGACAGCGCCATCTTGCCATCGGCATTCATGGCTTTGATGCGATAGCCCGCAAGCCCCTGCAAAACTGCCGAACGCTCATGCTCCGCACGTTCGGAATTGAGCAGCCGCGGTACCCATGACAGGGTTGCGATGGCGGAATTGTCGGCAAGAATTGGCTGAGTGAATGCTTCGAATTCGTCGCGCGTCACGGGTTCTGCCGAGCTTTCGAACAGCGCGCGCACGGCGTGCAAGCGGTTCACATATTCATTGAGGCCAGTTTGCAGAACCATGAAATGGTTCTCGGCGAGCACGTGAAATTGTCGTTCGGCATCAGTATTGTCTCGCTGAACGATCACGCCGGCAGCTGTTAGGCTTGCGGCAATGCCGATGGTGGCCGCCAGAATGCACGGCAATAATCGCCGCAGCTCGCTACCGGTGGTTTTGAGAAACTGCATCGCTTCTGCTCGTTCGCGATCGTGCCGATCGTCCCTTGCACGAACAATATGCGAACGGTGACTTTAGGCTTTGATCGATGTCAAAATAGGCGGTGGCGGCGCCGATACTGCGCGCGATGCTTAAGCTTGTGTTACAGGTATTTGTCGAATTTGCACCAAGCTCCTCTTGGGGGCATCAGAGTACGTATTAAGACTGCCTGGCCTCACGAGATTGGAATGATCTTCGGTTACACTGGCGCGAACCGGCTTTTGTGGAGGTTCGGCCATGACGTCACGGATTAAAATCCAGGAATGTACGATGCGCGCTCGGTCCGCGACCGGCGCCGAAGCGAAATTGAACGCGATCGCCGACGCCATCGACGAATTCGCCGATTATATCGAGCTGATGGAACATCAGCTCCGGAACATCGAGACGAAAGTCCGCAAGCTCGAAATGGAGTTGTTGTAGCGGTCGCTACCAATGAGAACTCCTGGCGACGTGAACACAAACGGCCAACGTCTTATCCGCAAGACTGACGAGCGCGGCAACGCACCCACATCCCTAGTCTTGATACTCCGCTGCGACCACTGCGCTCATGAATATAAAGCCAACGGCTTCGATGTCTACGAACGACGTTGCCCAAAGTGCCAAGGCGGCATGCCGGGTCTGTGATCGGTGTCTGAGTCGCGTGCACCAATGTCGGCTCATCGCCCTTAGCGGACATCAGAGAACTTCGGCTCCATGTCCGCTCTTGGGGTGAGGGCCGACATCAGCTGAGCACCAGAAAATTTTGGCGGTTGACCCCAACCGGATAATGAATCGACGCTCATTCTGCTCTTCGTGGGCGGTACAGCACGGCTAAATCCCAATATGATCTTCGGAATCAGCAGGTGAGTCATGGACAGACCTATCGCACGAAGAGCATTCCTCCGTTTGGCGGCTGGTTTTGCAGGTGTATCGGGCTTGATGCAGTCGGCCGTTGCGGCCGATTATCCGGCACGGCCGGTGCGGCTTCTGGTCGGGCAAGCCGCTGGAAGCGGTTCCGACATTTTCTCCCGCCTCATCGGGCAATGGTTGTCGGACCATCTTCATCAGCCCTTTGTCGTCGAGAACAGGGCAGGGGCCACCGGAAATCTTGCCGCCGAAGCGGTCGCAAGAGCGGAGCCGGATGGCTACACGCTGTTGTTCGTCAATAATTCAAACACCATCAACGCGACGCTCTATCAAAATCTCGATTTCAATCTCGTCCGTGATTTCACCCCGGTCGCAGGCGTGCTCGACGTGCCCTTGATCATGGAGGTGAATCCTGCCGTGCCGGCGCACACCGTTGCCGAGTTCGTGGCCTACGCCAAAGCCAATCCGGGCAAGATCAATCTGGCGTCGGCCGGAATTGGCAGCACGTCGCATTTATGCGGCGAGCTCTTCATGAAGCTGACAGGGACCAGGCTCCTGCATGTGCCGTATCGCGGGACATCGCCTGCATTGGCCGATCTCATGGCGGGACAGGTTCAGGTGATGTTCGACGTCATTGCGTCGTCGCAAGCCTATGTTGCGGCGGGCAAGCTTCGCGCGCTTGCGGTAACGACGGCGAAGCGCTCCGATGTTTTGCCGGGCGTTCCACCCGTCGGCGACTTCGTGCCCGGATACGACGCCAGCGCCTGGGGCGGCCTTTGCGCTCCAAAAGGAAGCCCGCAAGACATCGTGTCGATGCTCAATAAAGAGGTCAATAACGGCCTCGCCGATGCAGGATTGGAAGCGCGATTGGCCGAGCTCGGCGGCAGCGGTCTTCCCGGATCGCCCGATGATTTTGCCAGGTTCTTGCGCGAGGACAGCGAGAAGTGGGCCAGCGTCATCAAATTCGCCGGCGTTAAATTGGACTAGACCTTGACCCGATTCAAACTAATCGGATCAAGGTCTAGATTTATTATTGGAGCACGATCTTTTCGGAAAACCGGAAGTCCACTTTTCCGGATCATGCTCTAACCTGGTCAGCCTCGCAGCGGAAATTGCGACCAAAATTGCTTCGCACTCCATTCGTGATCCCGCAATAAACTGCGGTGATTGAACCTTTTCTTCTACCGAATATACCTAGCTGGGTTACTGCACTCCGGGGCTATCCATGAGCGATAATCTAAGCAGCGAAACAGAAAAGAAGCGCTCCACCCCACGCTACATAGCCGTGCTCGGTGTCGTCGGGACCGTGCTGGCCATCGTCAACATGTCGGGAAGAGAGGCGCAGTCGCAGCCCGTTCTAATTCTGGAATACGCCGCCTTGGCTCTCGGGCTGATTGCCCTGGGGGGTGGACTGATCGTGATGATGACGCGGAAGTGACGGCGGCAACACGCTGGACGTTAGGATAACGGCGTAGACGTTGTCCGGAACGCGAGGGCGAACCAATGTCGGTAAAGGCACCATTGATCGCGGGTGCGCTTGCGCTTGCAGCGATCATAAGTTTTGCTGGTCCGGTATTTGCGCAGTACGAGAGTTGCACGGGAAATCCGGGCATCGCTTGGGATATACAGATTGAAGCTTGCACCGCCGCAGTTCAGTCGGGGAAGTGGCAGGGCAAGGGTTTGAGTGTGGTCTTCTACACTCGCGGCAATGCCTACAAAGGCAAAGGTGACACCGACCGCGCCATCCAGGACTACGATCAGGCGATCGAGCTCGATCCCAAGAACGAAGACGCCTACGTCAATCGCGGCAACACTTACCAAGCCAAGGGCGACCACGATCGCGCCATCCAAGACTACGATCAGGCGATCAAACTCGATCCGAACGACGCCTTTGCCTTCAACAACCGCGCCAACGCGAACAACAGCAAGGGCCAAACCGACCGCGCCATCCAAGATTACGATCAGGCGATCAGGCTCAATCCAAACTTCGCCGTGGCCTTCAACAATCGCGGCACCGCATATCAAGAAAAGAGCGATAACGACCGGGCCATTCAAGACTACAATCACGCGATCGAGATCAATCCGAACATTGTACAAGCCTTGGTCAATCGAGGCCGGGCCTACTACAGCAAAGGTGACAACGATCGCGCCATTGCAGATTACGACCAAGCCCTCAAGCTCGATCCGAATGACGCCACTATTATCACAAATCGCGCGGCCGCCGTCGCGAAGAGGGGGCACTGATAGTCGATGATAAGTTGCCGGATATCGCGCGCTTCAATGTCTGTTTATTGGCTCGGAGCGTCGGACATCAGAACCAAGCATCGAAAATGACACGAGTCACCCATGAGAGAAACATTGCGGTAAAAATGCCGCTTCAAAAGCGAATGCGGATCAACGCGCAGTAGTATGTGAAATTACAAATTGAACTCCCGATGAAGTTCCGGGCCGACCGAAAAGACATTGCCGTGTGTCCGCTCACGGGGTCGAACGGCGTCAACGGCCCATCGCGGTGACCCTCGGGCGGGCGGACGTTGCGAAATCCGCAGTCGTTGAGAAAGGCGGCCATTTTTATCATCATCTCACGGCTGCGGCCTTCCCTATAGGAGCCGCCGCATTCCCAAACGATCAGCGCGATACGGCCGCTCGTTAACAACGACTTCGCCCCGGCAACGATGTGGGCCTCGAAGCCCTCGGCGTCGATTTTAAGGATGAGTCGACGATTAGGGGCGATCATCAGGTTCGCCAGCGCATCGTCGAGCGGTACGAGCGGAACCCATTTTGCCGGCGCCGTCTGATCGTAGCGCAGGTCGGCGCCGCGGATGCTGTGACCCATCGTCGAATTCGTCACCAGCGAAGCCACGCGGAAGCGGTCGCCGCAGGCGGCGCAAATCACCGCGACGTTGGCTGCTTTGTTGCGCGTGATGTTTTCGGCAAGGATCGATGCGTTGACGAGCTCCGGCTCGAAGGCGACTACGTCAATCCCGCCCGCCGGATGCGTCGCCGCCTGCAAAGTGAAAAAGCCCCAATGGGCGCCGACATCCAGGAATAAGTCGCCACGCCGCAACACGCGCTCAAGCAGCATCCGGGTCGCCGGTTCATAGCCTTCGCCGTTTTCGCTACGGATCAGATGGATGGCGCCAAGATCGGTGACGAGCGAAGGCGGAAAATGCAAATTGAAACGCGGCGTGCCGTCGGGCCGCTTCAGCGACGACGGCAGAACGGCCAAGCCGTCGATGGCATCCAGATTGATTCTGTCTGGCGCGTTCATCAGGTCCCGTCGAGGGGGAGCGCAAGCGGGATTGCGGCGCGAATCGGCGAATGACTGGATTATACCGGCGTTTGAAGGTGCGCGATGCGCAGATGGTAGCGACTGGCCCATGTCCGGCTTTGGCCGAGCGCTTGTTGTAGCCTTCGCTATCGAGGATCAATCGGCGTCCCAATTGTTGCCCGCGCTTCGATAGCCTCGCCGGCATCCAGACAGAGATCTTCGCGGAAGCGAGCGGCGACAAGTTGCACGCCGACTGGACTGTTGCCGTGTATGCCGGTCGGCACCGCCAGGCAGGGCAGGCCGAGCAAAGCCGGCGCCAGAATTGGCGCGAGCGCCTCGAAAATCCATTTCATCTCCGCATCGCCCAGCGTGTCGAGGCCCAGCGCAAAAGCCGGTTCCCGGCTGGTTGGCATCAATATCAGCGGATAGCGTTCGAAGAATTGCTGCCACTGCCGCAGCAGCGTTGCGCGCTGGCCCAGCGCCTTCACATAGCCGCCAAAATCGGTGGGTGGCGCCTGCCGGATCATCAATTCGCCGGCCTTGCGGATCGCTGCGCCGCCGACCTTACCAATTTGCTCGATCATGCTGAATTTGGATTCGTTGAGCACCAGCAGCGACCACAAGCCTGCGGCTTCTTCGATCGACGGCGGGGTGACACGCTCCACGCGATAGCCGGCGTCTTCCAGCCACGCGGCCGATTGCTCGAGCGCGTCCGCGATACCATCGTTAAGCTGGGGTCTCCGCTCGGCATCGACCAGCGCGATGCGGATCGGATTCTGCACCGGCGAGCCTAAGAGAGGCGCCGGTACCCACCAGGGATCGCGCACGTCGCCGGCCGCCATCGCAGCAAGGCCGATGCGCAGATCGCCGACGCGGCGCGCCAGCGGCCCGTGGACCGCCATGAATTGCGCGGTAATCGGACGGTCGCCGGTGCTCGCGTTGTAGGCCGGCACGCGCCCGAGTGTGGGACGTAAACCCGCTATGCCGCAGCAAAACGCCGGATGCCGGATCGAGCCGCCAAAATCGGTGCCGTGGGCGAGCGGACAAATACCGGTAGCGACCGCCACTGCAGAGCCGCCGCTCGAACCGCCACACGTCACCGCCTTATTCCAGGGATTGACGGTCTCGCCGAACAGTTCGTTGTCGGTGTACCAGCGCCATGAAAATTCCGGCGCATTGGTGCGGCCGATGATGATGGCGCCGGCCCGCCGCAGATTGGCAATGGAGGGACTGTCTTCCTGGGCAATCAAATCGCGATAAGCGACCACGCCGCCGCTGGTGGCGCAGCCTTTTTGATCGGTGTTTATCTTTGTGACGACCGGCACGCCGTGCAACGGCCCTAAAACGTCGCCCTTGGCCAGGTGCGCATCGGCCTGATCAGCCGCGCTCAACGCTTCGTCAGCCCGTATTTCGACGACGGCATTGACCTTCGGGTTGACGGCAGCCAGCCGTGCAAGGGCGGCTTCCACGACCTCGCGGGCGGAGACCTGTTTTGAGCGGATCAGACCTGTCAGGGTAGAAATATCGAGCCGCCACAATTCCTGCATCATGCTCGCACCAATAAAAACTGGACTCCCAAAAATCGTACCAGCAATATGATCGCGGTCAAAAAGCTGATCCCGACTTTGAATTCAGCCCAACATGGAGGAAGCGATGCGTAGGCTCGCTCTCTCGCTCTTTATTATGGCCGCCATCACGGCGGCAGTGCCACAGGCTTTTGCTGACGATTACCCCAGTCGTCCGATAACGCTGATCGTGCCTTACGCAGCGGGCGGCGGCGTCGATGCTGTCGCGCGCGTCCTGGGTGACAAGCTCGGCGACAAGCTTGGCCAAAAAGTCATCATCCTCAATATCACCGGGGCAGGCGGGCTGATCGGCACCCAACATGCGGTGGAGGCTGCGCCCGACGGCTACACGCTGCTTCTGGCCGTCGAGAATACGATGGCGGTCGCCAAGCTCGTGCAGCCGGCCAACGTGCACTATGACGCGCAAAAGGATTTCACGCCGATCAGCCTGATCGGCACCGCGCCGCTGGTGCTTGTCGGCAAGAACAGTCTTCCGGCGAACAACACCGCCGAGTTGATATCGTTGCTGAAGGCCAATCCCGGAAAATACAGTTTTGCGAGTTCAGGCTTTGGGACGTCGCTGCATGTTCTTGGCGAAATGATCAATGTCGACGGCAATGTAAAGATGGTGCACGTGCCTTATAACGCCGCGCCGCAGATCGTCACGGATTTGATGGGCGGTCAGATGGATCTCGCCATTCTGCCGTTGAATCTGGCGCTGCCGGCCGCCAAAGCCGGCTCGTTGAAAATCTTCGGCGAGAGCGAGCAAAAGCGTTCGTCGCTGGCGCCCGAAGTGCCGAGCCTCGCCGAGACTCCCGATCTCAAGACCGTCGACATGACGGTCTGGTATGCACTGTTCGCGCCGGCAAAAGTCGATCCTGCCATCGCCGACAAGGTTTCAAGGGCAACCGCGGAGATCCTGCAAGAGCCGGCGATGAGGAAGCAATTTGCCGATGTTTATCTGGTCAATGCCGTGGGAAGCACGCCTGCCGAACTCGCGACCTTCCTCGGCAAAGAGATCGAAAAGTTTTCGGTCATTGTGAAAGCCGCGAACATCAAGACGGATTAAGTCCGGCCGGGGGCGAGGATGACAAGCCTATTTTCGAGGAACAGTCTGATGCGGCGAAAACTCCAGCTCGGGATCGCGATCGCGGCATCCCTATCGCTCCCTGGAGTGGCCTTCGCCGCGTCCGCACACGGCAAGCCCTTCGTCATCCACCGCTGGCATGGTTACGGTTTCCTGCCCGGCTATCATCAGCCGCCCAACAATAGCGTTCCAGTTTATGCTTCGAGGGGGCGATCCAGGGCGCGCCGGATTTTACGCCGCGCTACTGGGATGGCGGCGGCTGGTACTATTTCGGCGCGCCGCGTTTCGTCCACGGCCGCTGGAATGGCGGCGGCTTCGGTCCGTGCTGGACCTATACGCCGATCGGCCCGATGTGGAATTGCGGATAATTATATCTTGGGCTGCTGATCTTGGGCTGCTGATTTTATCGGAGCCGCAACAAGCGGCCTTTTTTGCCGACCCTCGCGCGCAAAGCAGAGATACTTTCGGCTAATTCCGTTTGCGTAAACGGCTTGGACAATCGTGGCAGCGTGACGCGCTCTAGCGGAGCTTCGGCAAAGCCGGTTGCAAGAATTATGGATAGGGTCGGCCACTCGGTGCGGATCGCCTTCGCAAGCTCCGTCCCGGTCATCCCGGGCATGATCTCGTCCGTTATGACCAGATCGATGGAGTTCTCTTCGCGCAGGACGTTGAGCGCTTGTCGGCCCGAAGTTGCGGCAATCGCGGTGTGACCAAGATCATCGAGCATGGCGATGGTATTCGTCAGAACCAGCGGGTCGTCATCGACACACAAGATGACGAGCGGCTCATAAAAACTTTCCTTGGCAAGGGACATCGAGCGTATCGGAGCAGCCACCGGAGTACTCTCAGCGGCCGGTAGCCAGATTTCGGCTGTTGTACCTTCGCCCACACGGCTGCGCAGTTCGAACCGGCCGCCAAATTGTTCGGCGAGACCATGCACCATTGGCACGCCGAGTCCGGTACCTTTGCCTACGCCTTTGGTCGTGAAGAACGGCTCACCCGCGCGTCTAAGCGTTTCCGCGTCCATGCCTTGACCGGTGTCGGTCACGCTCAGGCGCACATATTGCCCCGGTTTCAAATTGCTGTCGTTGCCTGGCGCTTACCTCTTCTTCCTGCGCCGCGATGATGATCTGACCACCCTCCGGCATGGCATCGCGCGCATTCACGGCAAGATTTAAGAGCGCCATTTCGAGCTGATTGGCGTCGGCGTGTGATGGGCGACAACTTAAGTGGAAAGTGGGTCTCGATTGCAATCGACTGTCCCAGCGACCGCTGCAACATAGTCGCTCATGCCGCGCACCAGGTCCGGAATTTGAATGATCTCGGTGTTCAGTTCTTGCCGTCGCGCGAATGCGAGCATGCGCTTGGTGAGAACGGCGCCGCGCTCGGCCCCTTGCATCGCATTATCCAACAGCCGCTGGAGTTTGGGGTCTGCCGGCAGTCGTTTGCGAATGAGTTCGAGGCTGCTCGAAATCGCCATCAGAAGATTGTTGAAGTCGTGCGCCATGCCGCCGGTCAGATGGCCGATCGCTTCCATTTTCTGCGATTGAGTAAGAGCCTCGCGGGTCTTGTCGAGTTTCAGCTGGGCGTCCCTGCGCTCGGTGATGTCCCTGGTGATCTTGGCGAAGCCAGAAGCGCTCCGGTATCGTCGCGCAACGGATCGATGACGACATGGGCCCAAAAAGCGGCTGCCATCCTTGCGGACGCGCCAGCCTTCTTTCTCGAATTTTCCTTCGCGCTTCGCGGTCTCCAACGCGCGGTCGCGGCTCGCCATTGGCCCGATCTTCGTCGGTATAAAATTGCGAGAAATGCTGGCCGATGATTTCTTCCGGCGCGTAGCCCTTGATCCGTTGCGCACCGAGATTCCAGTTGGTGACGTTGCCCTCGGTATCGAGCATGTAGATGGCGTAGTCGGTGACGCCCTGCACCAGCAACCGGAATTGCTCTTCGCTGAGCCTGAGCATCTGCTCGGCTTGCTTACGCTCGGTCAGATCGCGCGTGATCTTGGCGTAGCCGACAACCTCGGCCGACGGTGACCGGATCGGATCAATGACGACGGCGGCCCAGAACCGGCTGCCATCCTTACGGACACGCCAGCCTTCGTTCTCGAACTTGCCTTCTTGCCGGGCGGTCGCCAATGCCCGTGCAGGCAGACCCGTCTTCCGGTCTTCCTCGGTATAAAACCGGGAAAAGTGCTGGCCGATAATTTCGTCTGGCGCGATAGCCCTTAAAGCGCTGAGCGCCGGGGTTCCAGCTGGCGACGATGCCGTTAGGGTCCAACATGTAGATGGCATAGTCAGTGACCGCCTCGACCAGGAGGCGGTACCGTCCATCTTCCGTCATAGGGGTGCCTAACCCGTCAGCTTCCATAAGCCCCAACGCAGACCTTTGTACCGCAGTAACCAATGCAGCGGACTGCGATATGTTCCTGCGCCCGCGCGTTTTTGTCGCTTCCGGCATTTCCATCGGGTTGTTGATGAAAAGCGCCTGGGACGCAAACGCCGCGCCGCGCAAATGTGGGAGTGAATTGACTGTTGCGTCAGGACCGACGGCAAAACAACTTCATGGATTAAATAGAGGCTTCGACCAGGTCGAGGCCTCTATTTCAAAATGGCTTACTTCGCTTTGTCGGGGACCCAGGCAGTCTTGTCGCTATCGTACTTGAGACCCTGCGCGGCCTTCAGGTCGTCCTTCGTGGCGCTCATCGTCAGGTACTTCTTGTTATCCTTCGTCGTCCATTTGACGGCGGTGAATGGCACGGCCACGTCTTTTTCACCGGCGCCGAGAAATCCGCCGACACCGACAACAAGAGCGTTTACCTGTCCTGAATCCGAGACCAGAACATCGTCGATCTTGCCGATCTTGCTGCTCGACGGATCATAGACGTCCTGCTTGTACCAGTCCGACACTGTCTTGCTGGATGATGGCACGCTGGACATCATTTCTGCCGAATAGGCGGCTGAGCTCGCGAGCAATACGGCCACCGCGGCCGCGGAAGGAATTTTCATGAGTGATCTCCCGATCTTGAAAGGCTCGGTGTTACACCAGGCTCGCGCAGAACTGCAGTGACCCAGAAAATATAAAGTCACCAAACTCCCATCCTGTTCCGGGAGAACATAAGTGTTTGCTGCGGAGATCATTTTGCCTGAATGGAACTATTGTTCCGTCTACTGGTTAGTAGGGTGTAACTTAGGAGGCGGATCATGGGACGTGGAATTCTGCTTTGGCTGTTGGGCGTACCAATTCCCGTTATCATTATTCTTTTTCTGGTCTTCCATCACTAAAAGACACTTCACTGAAGACAAAGGCCCCGAGAGGGGCCTTTGCTCAATTTGCGGCGGGGTTAATGACGACGTCAGATCTGATATCAGCACGTATTGCGCTTGGCAGAAATCAAATTTCCGAGCAGATGAATATTATTTCAAATCAGCGCAAGTTGATTTCGGATTTGGAAGCCCAGGGACAACCGGTGCGGCCGGAACGTGCTTTACTCAGGGAACTACTCAAGACATTTCAGGACACACTGGCTGAACTGCGTCAGAAATCCGAAGACGTGGCTTCGAGCGTGCCGCATGGACGAGGTGGTTAGTGAAAGTAAGGCGGCTGTGCTAATGTAAGCTACTTCGCTTCGAAATAATCGCACAGACAAAATCGAAGCCAATCAAAGCTTGATCAGCCTTCATAACCGAGAGTTTCAAATCATGTCCAATATGCCGCCAATTCCCCCGGGAAACCGCAGCACCAAAGGGCCGAGCAATCGAACAAAAACGGATGGCCAGACCGCAAAAGGTGCGGAAGATAAATCGGTGAAGTCCGAACAGCGTCACAACTCCAACGAAGAGGGTGATACGGCCAATATAAAGCAGAACACAACAAACAAAGGATTTTACCGGGGACGCCGCGAGGGCTGATTATTGCGGCCAGACTTTCCGACAGCGAGAGACCTTGGCCGTGCTCCGCTCCTCCGCTCATAAAATGGCAACGGCCGCTGTAAGCAAAGCGGTGGCGTGAAAGCCGGCGTTATCAGGAACAGATACACACTCGTCGGCAGAACGGCCGCCTGCAGGAACAGGCTATACAAATACAACGCCGACCTTGTCGCCGCGCCGCCACTTAATGCGGGCATTGCGCCCTTTGGAGTCTCGCGACAGCAACAAGGCGAATGAGCTCGGAATATCGCCTTCAATCGACAGCCGCGCTCCGGTATCGGAGAGGTCAAGGACACTGCATGGCCGGACGGCGAAGCCGCCATCAACCCGAATCCACCCGCGAGTATTAATTGACCTGCGGGTCGATTTGCGTTGGTCCCGCGACTTTCGGTTTGGAATGATGTCGTCGCCACGCTTTCTTGCGAACATCGAGGCACCCTCAAGAATAGATCACGCTCCGGAAACCAGAGTGATCTCGCGGCTTTACTACTAATTGGTAAAAGACGATTTAAGCCGGGTGGCGAACAGACTTTGCTGGGCAATTTCGTCGCGCTTGCTGCCCATTATACGGGTCCGGGTGCTGTTCCAGGGCACCAGCCGGAGCCGTCATTGACGCTGTAAGGCAGCGACCGCAGGATGCAGCGTCTTCAATGTTCCACTGTTCTGGCTTTAAGATTACCGTGACCGCCTATCAAGCCAACCCCGTAACGTTTGTGCTCATTGTTCGAGTACCTATTGAGGGTATCGAGGACTTTCGAGCCTACGAGGATGCCGTGTTGCCGCTATTGCCCGAGTTTGGCGGGCGCCTGGAACATCGTCTTCGAAATCCGGATGGCACCATAGAGATCCACATCCTCAGCTTCGCATCCGATGCGGACTTTGAGAATTACCGGAATGATCCCCGGCGCACGGCGCAAGCCTGGTTGCTGGAAAAATCGCGTGCGATGCGAGAATTGATTCCGATGACCGACGTCTCTTAGTGGCGCTGCCGCGGCGGCAGGTCGGCGCTGCCAATCCGGAGGGACGGCTCAAGCGAAAAGCACTCCTTACTTAAACATTTCTTTGAGGTCAGCTTCGTTTGAGTGCGCGTCCCAATAGTCGAAGTCACCACGTATCGGCTTTATTCGATCCTGGCTTTCACCGAAGTTTTAGTGCTTTTTGCGTCCGCAATCAGCTTGGTTGTGCTCGCACTAAGACAAGTCATAAAGGCAATCTCCGGCTTAATAGATGCGGCGATTAATGCCGGGTTGCCCGACGCGGAACGTCGTTTCGCGGCTTTGGATCTCCTTGGCACAAGGCGTGTTCGTGAAGTTCCAGGCGGGCATAACGAACATTTCTGATGTTCTGGGCTTTCATAGGCGCCGAAACCGGTCTCTGGTCGCCGATCGTCAAAAGCACCGGGATTAGCTTCGAATAGCCGATCACGGCTTTTCCGCTGAACAGAGAACGCCTCAACTATAGCTCCTGCTTGGTCTTCCTCTCTGCCTGATGCGTGGGCGGTTGCCTGTCGGATGGCCGACCCAACAGCTATGTCCGCCGGTTTTGCTATCGAAAATGGCTGGCACGCATTTTGCTCATCTGTATTGCGCTTCCGATCTTTATTCCGCGGAGTGGCTCGTCATGCAACTCGGTGTCTTCATCCCGATTGGCAACAACGGCTGGCTGATTTCCACGACCTCTCCGCAATACATGCCTACCTTCGACCTCAACCGCACCATCGTGGAAAAAGCGGAGCAGTTCGGTTTCGAATTTGCTTTGTCGATGATCAAGCTGCACGGCTTCGGTGGCCCGTCGCAATACTGGGATCACAATCTGGAATCCTTCACCCTGATGGCGGGTCTCGCTGCGGTGACCAGCCGTATCCAGCTGTTCGCCTCGGTCGCGGTGCTGACCATGCCGCCTCCGCTCACCGCCCGCATGGCCGTGACGATCGACTCGATCTCACACGGCCGCTTCGGCGTGAACATCGTCTCGGGATGGCAGCGGGCTGAGTACACGCAGATGGGCATTTGGCCGGGCCCGGAACACTACAAGCGGCGCTATGAATATTGCGCCGAGTACGTGACCATCATGCGCGAGCTGTGGGCGACCGGCCACTCGAACTTCAAGGGCAACTTCTTCCAGATGGAAGATTGCCGGGTGAGCCCGCTGCCGCAAGCGCCGATCAAGGTCATCGGCGCGGCGCAAAGCGACAATGGCACCAGATTTGCCGCCGAATATTGCGACTACAATTTCTGCGCCAGCTTCGGCATCAACGAACCAACCAAGTTCGCAGCCAGTGTTGCGCGGCTCGTGGAGGCGACCAAGAAGACCGGCCGCGATGTCGGCGCCATAATTCTCATGATGGTTATTGCGGACGAGACCGACCAAGCCGCAATGGCGAAGTGGGAGCATTACAAAGCCGGAACCGATCTGGAAGCGATCGCCTGGCGGGACGCGCAAGCGGAGGACGATCCCAACAAGGATCCTTTGGCCCAGCCCAATCGCTATAAGCTCAGCGCCAAGCTGCCGACCAACCAGGGCGTTCTCATCGGGTCCTATGCGTCGGTCGCCCGCATGCTCGATCAGGTGGCAGAGGTTCCCGGGGTTCGCGGCGTCATGCTGACTTTCGACGACTTCGTGATCGGCATGGAACAGTTCGGCACGCGCATCCAACCACTCATGGCAAGCCGCAGCAAGATTGGGAAAGCCGCATAGGATCCTTCGCTGAAACTCCGACAAAAGCAGAGCTGCTTTGACGTTCACCGTTCACCGAGAGGAGATCAAGACCATGCCAGCGAACAGCAAAGGAAGTGACACGGGTCGCAGGCGCAAGCGGCCTATCACGCGCCGCAGCCTGCTCAAGGGCGCTTCAGCTACGGCCGGCCTTGCGGCCGTCAACGGCTTTCCGACAGTCTGGGCGCAGAACATCAAGGACGTGACGCTTCTTCACGCCGGACCGCCGGTCTCCGCTCTTCAGCAAATCGCCGATCAGGCAACAAAGGATCTCGGCTTCACGGTCAAGATGCAGATGACCCAGAGCGCCGACATGCTCAACCGCCTTCTGTCTCAATCGAGCTCGATGGATGTCGGCGACATCAGCATTCCGTACATGAAGTATCTGGTCGGCCGCAATATCCTGCAGGCGATCCCCATCAGCAAATACAAATACTGGGATCAGACTATCCCGCTGTTCACCAAGGGCGAATATCCGGATGGCCGTAAGGCGTCCCTGCAAGGAGTGGCTCCATTCTCGGTTCTGTTCGCGACGGGTCCGGACGGACAGAAGTTTGCCGACGGTCCAACCGAATGGCTGACCGGAATTCCCACAATCACCAATGCCGATACGCTTGGGATCCGGCCTGACCTGACTGGCCGCACGGTATCAAGCTGGGCGGATCTGATCAGTCCGGACTTCAAGGGTAAGGCCGCCCTGCAGGACAATCCGACCATCGGGATCATTGACGTCGCGATGGCCGTCGAAGCGCGCGGTGACCTGAAATACGCCAACAAAGGCGACATGACCCGCGACGAAATCGACAAGACCATCGCGCTGATGATGGAGATCAAGAAATCGGGCCAGTTCCGGTCATTCTGGGCGAGCTTCGATCAGTCGGTGAATCTCATGGCGTCGGGCGAGGTGGTGATCCAGTCGATGTGGTCGCCGGCAGTTACTGCGGTGCGCACGCGCGGTATTCCGTGCACGTTCCAGCCGCTGAAGGAGGGCTACCGCGGCTGGGGCTATGAGCTCTCGCCGATGAAGCATCTTGCGGGACTCAAACTCGATTGCTTCTACGAATACATGAATTGGTACGCGTCGGGTTTCGCTGGGGCTTTCATCGCCCGCGAAGGTTATTACGCGGGCGTGCCCGAAAACGCCAAAAAATTCCTGACGCCGGCGGAGTGGGACTATTGGTACGGCGGCAAGCCCGCTGCGACCGACATAGTTGATCCTTTCGGAAAGGTAATGGAGAAGGCAGGTGGCTCACGCGATGGTGGCGCATTCTGGGAACGCATGGGCAATATTGCGGTGTGGAACTCGGTGATGGACGAGGACCGTTATCTGACCCGCCGCTGGAACGAATTCATCACATCGTGACGACATCCGATAGCGCTGCTGAGGTCGGGAGCGAGCGGCGGCAATTGAAGCTGCCGGCGTTCCGCTTGGCGCCCTACGCGGTGTCGTGGCTTCAGGTAGGCCCGCTCGCTCTCGTGCTGGTCGTCCTGTTTGCCCTGCCGACAATTCTTTTTCTCGTCGTTAGCTTCTTCGACTATGACCGGACCGGAATCTATCCCGCATTCATCTTCGACAATTATCGCGACTTGCTGACCACGCCGGCGACGATCCGCGTCTATCTGAGTTCGCTGCGCTTCGCCGTCATCGTCTGGGCAATCACGCTGGTGCTCGGTTTCTTTATCGCTCATTTCCTCATATTCCACGTTCGCACCGGCATAATGCGCACCGTGCTGTTCCTCCTCTGTGCAATTCCGTTCTTGACCTCCGGGATTATTCGCACCATCGCATGGATTCCATTCCTTGGACGTAACGGGGCCTTCAATCAGATATTGGTCAAGCTCAACGTCATCTCGCATCCTCTGGATTTCCTGCTGTTCTCCGACTTTGCCGTCATCGTCACCTACGTACACCTGTTCACGCTCCTGATGGTGGGGCCGATCGCCAACGCGATGGCGAAGATCGATCCGGCGCTGATCGAGGCAGCGCGCGACGCAGGCGCGAGCCGGTGGCGCACGATGGTGGACGTGATCATCCCGCTGTCCAAGACTGGGATCGCGCTCGGATCGCTGCTCGTCTTCACCCAGGTGATGGGCGATTATTTCGTCGTGAAGACGATGAGCGGCGGTCAGAGCGCCTCCATTGTGTCCGCGCTATCGACCGAGATCCAGGCCATGCAGTTCCCGCCGGCGTCGGCGAACGCAATGGTGCTCATCGTCTTCGTCGCCATCTTAGTGGCGTGCATCATGCGCGTCGTCGATGTCCGCAAAGAACTCGTGAGTTAGGAGACGCGCAGTGGCAACGGCATTGGGAGGGCACGCTCCGGGTTCTGACAGGGCGCGGCCTTGGACCTTTTATGCTCTGACAACGCTGTTCGGCGTTTATCTGCTCTTTCTCTACGGCCCCATGATCGTGATCTATATCCTGTCATTCCAGGGCGAGAATGGAGGCGTCACCTTTCCGATGGTTGGGACGTCGCTTGTCTGGTTCAAGAATGTTTTTCGGCCGGACCAGATGGCCAACATTCCGGCATCCTTTGAACGGTCGCTGGCGCTTGCGTCAGTGGTCAGTGTGCTTACAGTGGTGATTTCGGTCGCCGCTGGCCTTGGCTTTCGGCGGCGGTTTCCCGGCGCCGCGGCGCTGTTTTATCTGGCCGTCGCCAGCCTCGTCATGCCGAGCCTGCTGGTGGGTTTCGGCATCGGGCTTGGTTTCCAGGTACTCGGAATCCAGGCCGGCCTCTTCACGTCGGCGCTCGGCGCGCAGCTGACCTGGACCTTGCCGTTCGGCCTTTTCGCGATGTTTGCCGTCGTCAACCGCTTCAATCGCGCTTATGAGGAAGCCGCGAACGATCTTGGCGCCGGCGCCGCGCAGCGACTCGTCTACGTCACATTGCCGATCCTGCTCCCCGGTATTCTCGGGGTCGGCATGGGTGCCTTCACGCTATCTTATGATGAGTACGCGCGCACGACTCTTGCGGTGGGCAGCGAGAACACGTTGCCGCTCGAGATTTACGCGCTCATCTCAAGCCAAACCTCTCCCGTCTTATTCGCCGTTGGGACGCTTACCACAGGGCTTTCCTTTGCGATCATTGGCGTGACGCTGTTGGGGATTCGTCATATCCAGCGCCGTCGCGCCGCCGGGACTCTGGGCCGTACATCACTTCATGAATTGCCGCACAGGAGGTGATGTGGTTACCCGCCACGATGTAGAACTTGTTGCTGTCACAAAGCGCTATGGCACCACCCTGGCGGTGGATCAAATCTCGTTGCGTGTTGCGCGAGCAAGTTACTGCTGCCTGCTCGGGCCGAGCGGCTGCGGCAAGACCAGCATCCTGCGGATGATCGCGGGACACGAGCCGGTCAGTGAAGGAGATATTTTGATCGGCAACAAAAACGTCACGGACTTTCCGCCGGTAAAGCGGGAGACGGCCATGATGTTCCAAAGCTATGCTCTGTTTCCGCATCTGAGTTGCCTCGACAATGTCGCTTTCAGTTTGAAGATGCGAGGCGTTGCGAAAGCTGAGCGGCGGGCGCGAGCGCTCGAGTTTCTGGCGCTTGTGCGGATGGAGGCTTTCGCCGAAAGGCTGCCGTCACAACTTTCCGGCGGACAACAGCAGCGCGTAGCGCTGGCGCGGTCGCTTATCACAAAGCCGCGGGTTCTCCTGCTCGATGAGCCGCTGTCAGCGCTAGATCCGTTCTTGCGCGGCCGGATGCGTGAGGAGCTGAAAAAGCTGCAGCGCGACCTTGCTATCAGCTTCATCCATGTCACCCATAGCCAGGAAGAGGCAATGGCCCTCGCCGATCTCATGGTGGTGATGGAGGATGGGCACATTCGTCAGGCTGGTGCGCCCAGGCAGGTGTTCGAGCGTCCGAAGAGCCCCTTCGTCGCCCGCTTCATTGGCGGGCACAATGTCTTGTCAGGCGATCATGGGCCCATCGCGGTTCGGGCGGACCGCTGCAGGCTCGCGAAAGCCGCCAATGGCAAGCCGCATCTTTCGGGCCGTGTCGCAGCGGTAGAATACCAAGGCTCTCTCGTACGGGTGATGCTGGAGACCGACCACGGAGAACGTGCGACAGCCCTGGTGGCGGACAACACATTTTATGCAAGTCCGGTGGGGCCCGGCGATCCGGCAACGTTGGTCTGGTCCGCAGACGATGCCCATGATCTCACTGATGTTTGACGGTGTAAGGAGATAAGTGATGCCCCATGCGACCGCCGACGATGGCGTCAAGCTGTACTTCGAGGAAACGGGATCGGGCAAACTCGTCGTATTTGTGCACGAATTTGCCGCCAACTATCAGAGTTGGGAACACCAAATGCGGCATTTTGGTCGGCGCTATCGCTGCGTCGCCTTCGCTGCCCGTGGCTATCCTCCATCCGATATTCCCGAACAGCCGAGTTCGTATTCACAACACCGCGCCGCCGATGACATTGCCGCAATCATCAAACATCTCGGCGAGAGCAAAGGACATATCGTCGGGCTCTCGATGGGTGGTTTTGCAACGCTACATTTCGGATTTCGCCATCCCGACAAAGCCCGTTCGCTGTGCATCGGGGGATGCGGCTATGGCGCTGAGCCCAATCAACGGGAGCGATTTCGAGGGGAGGCCGAGGCTATCGCCTCAACCATCAAGACAGAGGGCATGGAGGCTTTTGCGGTGCGCTATGCCTTTGGTCCGACACGCGTTCAATTTCAGAACAAGGATCCGCGCGGCTTTGATGAATTCCGGCATTTGCTGGCGCGAAATTCGGCGCTCGGCTCCGCAAATACGCAGCTTGGTGTTCAGAAGGAACGGCCCTCGCTCTACGAGCTCGTCGATGAGATGAAGAAACTGACCATACCGACCCTCGTGATCATGGGAGACGAAGACTGGCCCTGCCTTCTCCCAGGCATTCTCATGAAGCAGAACATTCCTACCGCCGCCCTATCCGTGATCCCCAATTCCGGTCATGCCATAAACATCGAGGAGCCCGACGAATTTAACCACATCGTCGGCGGCTTCTTAGCGCAGGTGGATAGCGGACGCTGGCCGACGCGCGACCCGCGCTCGCAAAGCATCTCGATCACGGGGATGAAATCGTGA